>NZ_JAVKNB010000009.1:0-303646 GCF_031537875.1 Flavobacterium sp.
AAATTGCCCAAAGCAATTATAACTTCTTAAGGTGGTTATTGCGGCGGGGCTCACCTCTTCCCATCCCGAACAGAGTAGTTAAGCCCGCCTGCGCAGATGGTACTGCAGTTATGTGGGAGAGTATGTCGTCGCCTTTCTTTATGAAACTCCAACTTGAAAAAGTTGGAGTTTTTTTGTTTATAGGTACGACGTGTTCGCACTAAAGAGCTCGGTTCGTCGCCTTTGCTTTGCCTATTCGGCTAAAGCCTCGAGTCTTTTTAAAAACCCTGTTTCTAACGAAACGGGTTTTTTTTTGTTACCAATATACCATCCCTAACGGGATTTGACTTATTGAATCGCTACGCTATTAGTTGATTGTATATCTTTTTGATTAACTCCGTTAGGAGTTGCATTTTGGTAAAACCTATAGAATAGAAATAAAAGAAGTCCCGTAGGGACGATATTGTAGTTAGGAATTAATGAGTTGTGTCTAATTACCACGCGAAGGGATTCGCGCGGTAGCAGGGGAAGGGATTAGCTTCGCAGAATTTCATTTCGCGCGGTAGCAGGGGTTATCAATGATTAAAAAACGATCGTGGCTTTTTTCGAAATACCGTATTTCAAAATTTCCATATTGTTCATTTGCTTTCTTAACATCCAAGGAAGTTGTTTTGGAATTATTTTTTGTCAGCAATACTGCTTTCACTTTTTCATTCTTTTTACTCAAATGAGATAAGGTATCTTCATTGATGTAGTTGTCTATTAATACAATACTGCTGTTTGCTGAGCGAATAATTTTGGAAGTCAATTCATAAGCATCAAAGACTTGTCCTTCAAAAAAAATACCTTGGGTAGGGATAAGTTGCGTATTGAGCTGAAAATCTATTTGGTATAATTTTTTTTGTATGTTTTCTATGCTGTCTTCCATTCGGTTCATGCGGTTGTTGATGGCATAGCCTTTCAGTAAATAATCTCGTAAAACGTTGGTTGCCCAAATTCTAAACTGTGTGCCTTGTTTAGATTTAACTCTATAGCCCACGGAGATAATTACATCCAGGTTGTAGTTTTCTATCAGCCTTTCCACTTTTCTATTCCCTTCCATTTGAACTGTCGTAAAATTTGCGACAGTTGATTCTTTCAGAAGTTCTTCTTCAGTAAAAATAGTAGTGATGTGCTTGCCAATTGTTTTTATATCTCGTCCAAAAAGAGATGCAATTTGTTGGCGATTCAGCCAAACCGTATCTTTATCCAATCGGACTTCGATATGTTCTGATAATTCATCGGGGCGGTATACAATTATCTCGTTTTTCATCATACACTTATTTAATTCATCTCAGTGGCATTATTTTTTCTAATATTTGAAGAGTTTTTGATTTGGTTTTGTAATTGAAAACCAAACTTTAAATAAAGGACTAAACCCCCAATTTATCATTACGGCTGTTGTTGTGGTTATTGGTTCAGTAACTCTTGAATTTGTTTAAATGTTTTTCCATTTTCATTTACCCATTCTGTAAACCCATTTGAATTTCTTCCCAAAACCATATTTGATGCTGAACTTGGGCTATTAAAAATGGCGTCTTCAGCAAATATATATTTATCGCCTACTTCTTCTAAAATTTTAGTTTCAATAAGTTTTCTTCGCAAGTTTGTATATGTTTCGGTTGTGGAATCTGAAAGTGTTTTTTTTGCTTCGCTACCTTTTAATACAATATAACCTTTATCTGATTCCAACATTGTAGCATTAAAAGTTTTTGTTTTAATGTAATACAAAGTTTCATTTTTCGACGTTTCAATTATATCTTGATGTTCTGATTGTTTAATTGTTGATGAAATTAAAAATCTGAAACCCATTACAGGTAGCATTAATTTCATCTGATCGAGAAAATATTCCATATCAGATATATCTGCTTCGTGTAAAGTAGGCAAACTTGGAGAAGTTCCGTTGTCAATTTCAGCGGTTTTTGCTTCTATTGCTAGTTGAATTAATCGGGATTCTAAATATTTAATTTGAGTCTTAGTTAACAGCTCATCTTTACTAATAAAAAATATTAATTCTTTAAAATCTTTATTGGAGTCAGTTAAATGTTGTTTTAATCTGTTTCTTATATTTTCTGCTTCACCAATATAAATTTTTTCTTGGAAAGCTTCATCTAAAGGGTCACCTTTCAAACAATAAATACCTGGATTATCAAATTCTGGTCTGTTAATGATTTTCTGAATAGAAGATCTTGGACAATATACTGCTTTACCGACCCAATTTCCAATTTCGCTAAATCTTGGACCGTATTCAGTACCATCAATCATATAAACCGTTAATTTTTTTCCCATCGATTTGATTTACTATTATTTATATCGTTTTTTTTTTATAATTATTATCAACGTACTCAATACTTGACTTTGTTTTACACTTATATATCGAATTATTTTTTGAAAATTATATGTTTATAACTAAATGTTAATTTGGATTTATAACAAAATTTGCAATCTTGCCAAACTGCTGTTAGCAACAGTGCTTTATTTAATTAATTTTATTTGTGAAAAAGTTTTGCAAAAATCCAATTATTAAACTTAAAATTATAACAAAAATAAAGGTGTTGTGTATGAAATAAACTATATTGGAAATTTTGCTTTTAGGAACAAAGTTACTTGTGTAAAATATATTTATTGAATATGGTAGAATGTTTTTGTAAGACCAAAATTTATGAGTTTTTACCTGTTCAATTTCTTTCTTTTTCAAAGATTGTAATTTTCTAACATTGATGAGCTCATTTTTTAAAAGATTTTCAATGTTTAATATATTTTCATCTCTTATTTTTAAGTCTGTAATGTATTCACCTTTTTTATTATAGAAAAAAAAAGTTTCAAAAAATCTTGGATGTTTGCCTTTTGTTTCAAAACTGTAATTTAAAACAGCAATATTTTCTTTTAAAATGAGCATTTGATTTAGTTTAAGGGAATTTACTTTAACCTTTATAAAATCTTTCTCATTATGTAAAATATTGTTAATTAATTTTTCTTTTTCCAATAAAGTTCGCCCATAAATTTCATCTATATTATCGTAACTACTTATTATTTCTGAATCTAATACATCTTTCTCTATTTTTATATTGTTGGGATTTGTATTTAATAAATAAACATAAACAAAAGGGAAAAAGACAAAGTGAAAAAAAATAAATATTGAAAATAGCTTTAATAAAATTGTATGTTTTGTACTTTTTGATTTGATAAAAAGACCAACAGATAAACTTATAAATATTATTAAAATCATTATGTCATAAGTATATTTCTCTAAAGTTTGTTCTGAAAACAAGTAATACGGTATACTTAATAATAATGAAATAGCAGTTGTTGAATAAATTTCAAATTTTAATTCTTTATTCATGTTTTTAAATTATAGTTTCTGAACATTGTTGCTAACGTTCCGCCGCTTCTCATCAGTTGCGAACTTCGGAACCGATTATTTTCTGTTAAAAATAAAATTTCTTTCGAAATGTAAACGTGTATTTACCAAAAAATTCGCAATCTCGCCAAACGGCTGTTAGTGGCAGGTTATTTTTTCTTGTTTTTGTGAAAAGTGCTAATTCTGCCATCTTTCTCAATATGGAAAGTATAATAATCTCCCTCAAAATAGAGACTTTGATCTCCATATTTACTATATCTTCCGTTTGGATTCTTTTCAAAAAAAGATTGAATATCATCATTAGCGGATTGTATGACATGTTTTATGACTGTAAAAACATCTTCTTCTTTCCATTGAAAGTTATCTTTATCTTCAAATTGTTTAGTAACTTTCATTTCTTCAACATGACGCATATAAATATGCAAGTAGCCTTCTACGTTAATATAAATAGCTTTTTTACCTGAAGAATTAAGCTTTTTGTCTTTAAAGTGTATTATCTTTTCAAATATTTCAGCAGCCTTTTCCAAGTTCTTTTCATTCAACTTTTTTGCACTGCTACCTGCTTCAATTAGATATTTGTCTAGCAATAAAAACGATTTCCTTTTCTTTTTACTAAGTAATATTGAAAGTTTTTCTTCTTCTTCAGGTGAAATCTCTTTTCTCATGTATTTTATGTAAAGATAATGCCACTCAATTTCTTCTTTAAGTTGATTCTCATTCTCAAAAACTTCTTGTTTTTCTTCCTCAGTTATGTTGTTAGGTTCGTAATAATATTTTGCAGCTAGATAAGATGCTTTTTCATATGGTGAAAATCCAATATTGTCTTTTACTAATCTTTTTTGAAAACCATATATCCAGTCAAAATCTTTTCCGTTTTCTTGTAATGTAATAGGAATATTAATAGTTTTTATAGTTCTTTTTTCCTTAGAATGGAACGTGTTTTTTTCTGAATGAATGAAGTATAGAATTTCCGTGATGTCTTCTGAGTTTATTCCTTCTGTTAAAATTTTAGCTGTCAATTCTTCGGATAAATCGCGGCCTAAATACCTCGCTTTTACGTAACCATTTCTAATGAAATCCTCTTTCAAATCAAGTATTTTGTCTAGTTCTTCACGCTCTTTCTGAGTATAAACAAAAACTACAGTAACGTGTTGTCCATAAAGTTTATATGAATCACTATTGTATCTGAAAGAGACAGTTGCAGTTTTATCTTGCTTTCCAACCAAGGCATAAATTTCTTCAAGAGTGTATTTCATAGATAGGTTTCGTTAACTTGCCACTAACTTGTTTATATACGCATGTTGCCCATACAAATGGTTACAATCGCTTGTAATTGTTTAATTAATAAAATCTGTAAAGAGAAAACGATTTGGGGTCGAGTGCAGTTACAGGGTTTTCCAAATGTAGGAAAATTTGTTTGTAATCCAAATATATGTTTTGAAAAATAAATGGGTTTGCTAGCCCCGATAGTAGCAAGCTACCTTGTAGCGCGGATAGCGGGACAAGTCGTGTTCAGGAACTGCAATAGCTGCTACCAAAAAGTAAAGCACAAAAAAAAGTGTCTAAAAAGTTATTTATAGCTGCTGAAACAAGTTCAGCATGACCAATAAAAACTTTTTAGACACCCAGTATTTATAGAACAGTTAAACGATTAGTCGTTCACAATTACCCATTGACCTGAAGTGACTAAGCTTTCTGCTTTTTTGTACTTCATGGTTTCGGTTTTACCCGTTGCGACTTCCTGAATCGTTACGGTATCGTTACGATTGATTTTTGGCATGTCTCTCACGATGGTTTCGGTTACTTGACGTTGTTGAGTTTCGCCTGCCTCATGGTTTAGGTTTTCGCTGTTCGGAATTTCGTCTTTGCTCAATTTATAGTTTTCTTTTTGACGAATTTCTTTAGCTTCTTCAATCTTTGGTGCTTGTTGCGCTGGCAAATCGCCTTTGAATAAAAACGAAATCACGTCTTTGTTCACATTGTCAAGCATGGCTCTGAACAAGTTGAAGGCTTCTAATTTGTAAATTAGCAATGGATCTTTTTGTTCGTGAACGGCTAATTGAACCGATTGTTTCAATTCGTCCATTTTGCGCAAGTGTTTTTTCCAAGCTTCATCCACAATAGACAAGGTGATGTTCTTTTCAAAATCAGCCACTAATTGCGCTCCTTGTGTCTCGTAGGCTTTCTTCAAGTCAGTTACTACGTTCAAGGTTTTGATTCCGTCTGTAAAAGGCACTACGATGCGCTCAAACTGATTGTTTTTGTCTTCATAAACTCCTTTGATAATAGGGAAGGCTTCTCTAGCACTTCGTTCTGTTTTCTCGGTATAGAATTCTAAAGTGGCTTTGTAAATTTTAGCTGTTAATTCAACATCTGATAATTTAGCAAACTCCGCTTCGGTTACTGGTGACGTAATCGAGAAATAACGAATTAATTCGAATTCAAAGTTTTTGAAATCATTAACCACTTTGTTTTCAGATACAATTAGTTCACAAGTGTCATATAGCATGTTGGCAATGTCTAATTTAAGACGTTCTCCAAACAAAGCATGGCGACGACGTTTGTACACGACTTCACGTTGTGCGTTCATGACATCATCATATTCCAATAAACGTTTACGCACTCCAAAGTTGTTTTCTTCTACTTTTTTCTGCGCACGTTCAATGGATTTGGTCATCATCGAATGTTGAATTACTTCTCCTTCTTGTAATCCCATTCTATCCATTACTTTGGCTACTCTTTCAGAACCAAATAAACGCATCAAGTTGTCTTCTAACGAAACGTAGAATTGAGAACTTCCTGGATCTCCTTGACGTCCTGCACGACCTCGTAACTGACGGTCTACACGACGTGAATCGTGACGCTCTGTACCTACGATGGCTAAACCTCCGGCAGCTTTTACTTCGGGAGATAATTTAATATCGGTTCCACGACCTGCCATATTGGTAGCAATAGTTACAACTCCTGGTTTTCCTGCTTCTTCAACGATTTGTGCTTCTTGTTTGTGCATTTTAGCATTCAACACATTGTGTGTGATGCCTCTCATTTTCAACATTCGGCTTAGCAATTCGGAGATTTCAACAGAGGTAGTTCCAATCAATACGGGTCTTCCTGCTTTAGATAATTCCGTTACATCTTCAATTACAGCGTTGAATTTTTCACGTGTGGTTTTGTAGATGAAATCATCTTTATCAATTCTCGCTATTCCTCTATTGGTTGGAATTTCAACAACGTCTAATTTGTAGATTTGCCAAAGTTCTCCCGCTTCAGTCACCGCAGTTCCTGTCATACCCCCCAGTTTGTTGTACATTCTGAAGTAGTTTTGTAAGGTAACAGTAGCAAAGGTTTGTGTAGCCGCTTCAATTTTTACATTTTCTTTGGCTTCAATGGCTTGGTGTAATCCGTCAGAATAACGACGTCCATCCATAATACGACCTGTTTGCTCATCTACAATCAGGATTTTGTTGTCCATGATTACATATTCTACGTCTTTTTCGAATAAAGTGTAGGCTTTTAAAAGCTGAGTTAAAGTATGGATACGCTCGCTTTTTACACCAAAATCTTGGAACAAACGTTCTTTAGCTTCCGCTTCTGCATCGGCTTCCAATTTTTGTTTTTCGATAGCAGCAATCTCCGTTCCAATGTCTGGAAGGACAAAAAAGTCTGAATCTGTATCTCCAGATAAGAATTGGATTCCGTTATCGGTCAATTCTACTTGGTTGTTTTTTTCTTCAATCACAAAATACAAGGCTTCGTCAACCAAATGCATTTCGCGTTTGTTGTCTTGCATGTATTGATTTTCGGTTTTTTGAAGCAATTGTTTTACGCCTTCTTCAGAAAGGAATTTAATCAAAGCTTTGTTTTTTGGTAAACTTCTGTAGGCTCTCAATAATTGGAATCCTCCGTCTTTAGTGTTTCCTTCTTTGATTAATTTTTTGGCTTCTGCCAAAAATCCATTCGCTAATTGACGTTGTAAACTAACTAAGTTCTCAATTTTTGGTTTTAACTCATTAAATTCATGACGGTCTCCTTGCGGAACTGGCCCAGAAATAATCAATGGTGTTCTAGCATCATCAATCAAAACAGAATCCACCTCATCGACAATCGCATAGTTGTGTTTGCGTTGTACTAAATCTTCTGGCGAATGTGCCATATTATCTCTTAGGTAGTCAAAACCAAATTCGTTATTGGTTCCGTACGTGATATCAGCATCGTAGGCTCTTTTTCTTTCTTCAGAACTAGGTTGGTAATTGTCAATACATTCAACAGTCATTCCGTGGAATTCAAACAAAGGCGCTTTCCAAGTACTATCACGTTTTGCCAAGTAATCATTTACGGTTACCAAGTGCACACCGTTTCCAGTTAATGCATTCAAGTAAATAGGAAGCGTGGCAACTAATGTTTTTCCTTCTCCTGTTTGCATTTCGGCAACTTTTCCTTCATGCAACACCATTCCACCAATCAACTGCACGTCGTAGTGAATCATGTCCCAAGTAATTTGTTTACCGGCAGCATTCCATGAATTAGCCCAAATGGCTTTTTCTCCTTCTATTGTTACGTAGGTTTTAGTAGCAGAGAATTCTCTGTCTTTTGGCGTAGCAGTAACTTCAATTTGGGTATTGTCTTTGAAACGTCTTGCGGTTTCTTTTACCACAGCAAAAGCTTCCGGTAAAATTTCCATCAATGTTTTTTCAGAAATATCATAGGCTTCTTTTTCTAAAGCATCAATAGCCACATAGATATCTTCTCTTTTGTCGATGTCTTCAATGGTTTCTACTTCTTGTTGAAGAGCCGCTATTTTAGCATCTTTTTCAGCGCGAGCTTGTTTGATTCTTTCTTTAAAATAAGCGGTACGAGCTCTTAGTTCGTCATTGGACAATGCCATCAAACTACTTTCAAATCCTTTGATTTTGGTTAGATAAGGTTGTAAAGCCTTAACGTCATTTTGTGATTTGTCACCAACAAAGATTTTAATAATGCTATTTATGAAACTCATAATATTGTTTGTATTTCTGTATGTTTTGTAAATGTCTAATTTAACCAAAAAAAAAGCCTCTTTTGAGACTTTTTCTTTGGTTTATTTTTTAATATTCATCCTCATTCCAAAGGTAATCTTCGTCTGTAGGATAATCTGGCCAAATTTCTTCCATTGATTCATATATCTCACCTTCGTCTTCAATAGATTGAAGGTTTTCTACTACTTCTAATGGAGCTCCTGCTCTAATAGCGTAGTCAATAAGTTCGTCTTTGTTAGCAGGCCACGGCGCATCACTTAAATAAGATGCTAATTCTAATGTCCAATACATCTTTTGTCGATTTAGTTTAGTGCAAAAATAAATTTTTTACTGAAAAAGGCAAGTAAAAAATGATTTATTTTTATTAAAAGTTAAGAACGTTTTTTTGTTTGTTTTTTAGTTGCTAGGCTACTTAAAAATGAGAAGTACGAATAGTCAACTATTTTCTAGGAATCCATTGTATTTCCTCAGCGTTTAAATCTTTAGACAACTTTCGTGCCAAGACAAAAAGATAGTCAGAAAGTCGGTTCAAATATTGAATTGCAATTTCAGAAACCGCTTCGTTATGACTTAAATGCACCGCAAGACGTTCTGCTCTGCGGCAAACACATCGCGCAATATGACAATATGACACGGTAGTATGTCCGCCGGGTAAAACAAAATGAGTCATAGCTGGAAGTGTTTCTTCCATACGATCAATTTCGTTTTCTAAAAATTCAATGTCTGATGCTATGATTCCTAATTTTTGTAAGCGTGGTTCTCCGTTTTTTAGTAATTCTTTTTCAGGTGGAGTGGCGAGCATAGCGCCCACGGTAAACAATCGGTCTTGTACTTCGATAAGAATTGTTTTGTAATGAGAATCGATATCTTGGTCTCTGATTAATCCGATATAAGAGTTTAATTCATCAACAGTTCCATAGCTTTCAATTCTATCGTGATCTTTTGGAACTTTTTTTCCTCCAAACAGTGCTGTAATTCCTCCGTCTCCCGTTTTTGTGTAAATTTTCATATCAAACGGTTTATTTAGAGGTATCGCTTTCAATCAATCCATCACGTAAACGAATAATACGATTGGCATAAGCCGCAATTTCTTCTTCGTGAGTGACTAATATAACGGTATTTCCACTAGCGTGAATATCTCCAAATAATTTCATGATTTCAACCGACGTTTTACTGTCTAAGTTTCCTGTTGGCTCATCGGCCAAAATGATAGACGGTTTGTTTACCAAGGCTCTTGCCACGGCTACACGTTGTCTTTGACCTCCCGAAAGCTGGTTGGGTTGGTGGTCCATTCTGTCGGCAAGATTCACTTGTTTCAAAACTTCAGTTGCTCTTTCGTTTCGTTCCGATTTAGAATATCCTGCATAAATCATCGGTAAAGCCACGTTGTCCAAAGCAGTTGTTCTTGGCAAAAGGTTGAACGTTTGAAAAACAAAACCGATTTCTTTGTTGCGAATTTCGGCTAATTCATCATCTTTCATCTGACTCACATCTTTTCCGTTCAAAATATAGGTACCAGAAGTAGGCGTATCCAAACATCCTAAAAGATTCATTAAAGTGGATTTCCCAGAACCAGAAGGCCCCATTAAAGCTACATATTCTCCTTTATTGATTTGTAAATCAATACCTTTTAAAACATAAACAATTTCGTTACCAAGAACGAAATCACGTTTGATGTTAGTTATTTTGATTAATGGATTTGCCATTGTTGTAGTTGGAATTAAAATTCGTTGAATTCGGATTTAAAAGTACAAAACACTTTTGAATAAATCCATAAGTAGTAGTAAAATGAATTTTGTTACAGCAAATTAGAATTATGCGCGAATGATAAAATGTTCTTCGACTTGTTCTCTTCTGAAAAAGACCAAACCAAAATGATAAGTATCAATGGTAACAGTTACTTTCGGATTTTGTTTTAGGGTTTGCCAAAGCATTTCTGAGGCAGCATTGGCATGAATGTCTTCTAAAATCCAAAAACTATCATTTTCAATAGTCAATACAAGTTGTTCAATGGTTTCGGGAGTTATTGCTGAATAATTATTGGAACTGAAATAAATGCAGTTGTAAATAGCATTGTCAATGTCAATAACAATGTCAATATCAATAGTGGATTTTGGATTTGCTAACGCGATAACTTCTTTTTCGAAAGTGGTTGGTCCAATAATCAAAATGGATTTAGGACTGAAATACTGAATAATCGTATATAATAATCGACTTTTTTTGGAGTTGGCTCCTTTGTATTGCGACAAAGTGGCTGCGGGTAATTTTATTTTTTTGTTATAAAAACATTGGGTAAGCAAAAGAAATATAAAAGGCGAGTGTACTCCGTGTTCGTTTTTGGAGTGCCAAAGGAATTGTAAATACGATTTTATACGGAATATCATTTTTTGTGATTACTACGATTCTATTTTAGCCGAAAGTTCAAACCAACGTTCTTCTTTTGTTTCTATTTTTTGGATAATTTCTTCTAAGTCTTTCGCTTTTTTCTCAATGTCTGCATCGGCTACTTTTCCATCAGAGAACAATTGTTCAATAGCGACTTTTTGACTTTCTAAATCTTTGATTTCTTTCTCGATTTTTTGATATTCTTTTTGCTCATTAAAGCTCAAATTTCCTGTTGGGTTATTCTGTTTCCAATCTTTTTTCTCGGCTTTGTTTTCTTCTTTTTGGGCTACATCGGCACTGTCTTCATAGGCCCTGAAATCAGAATAGTTGCCAGGGAAATCTTCAATTTCCCCATCGCCTCTAAACACAAATAAATGGTCTACAATTTTGTCCATAAAATAGCGGTCGTGAGAAACAACCATCAAACAGCCTGGGTAATCTAAAAGAAAACTTTCTAATACATTTAAAGTAACAATATCCAAATCGTTAGTTGGCTCATCCAAAATCAAAAAGTTCGGATTTTGAATCAAAACGGTACATAAATACAAACGTTTTAATTCGCCACCACTTAATTTTTCAACATAATCGTGCTGCTTTTTTCTATCAAAAAGGAAACGTTCCAATAATTGTCCTGCCGAAATGATTTTTCCTTTCGCTAACGGAATGTATTCACCATATTCTTTGATGATGTCAATTACTTTTTGACCTGGTTTTGGATTGATGCCGCTTTGAGTGTAATACCCAATTTTAATAGTATCACCTTTAATCACTTTTCCACTATCCAAAGGTAATGTTCCTGTCAAAACATTGAGGAAAGTTGATTTTCCTGTTCCGTTTTTACCTATAATCCCGATACGTTCGCCACGTTGAAAATCAAAACTAAAATTATCCAAGATTACGTGGTCTTTGAATTTTTTAGAGATTTTGTGTAGCTCGATAATCTTACTACCCATGCGCTCCATGTTGATTTCGAGTTCTACTTTGTTTTCTCGACGTCGGTTTTGGGCTTTTTCTTTGATCACGTAAAAATCATCTTGACGCGATTTGGATTTGGTTGTTCTTGCTTTGGGTTGGCGACGCATCCATTCCAATTCTTTTACAAATAGGTTTTGGGCTTTGTCCACGCTCGCATTTTCAGAAGCAATTCGTTCTTCTTTTTTCTCTAAATAATACGAGTAATTTCCTTTGTATTGGTATAGTTTTCCGTTGTCTAATTCGATGATTTCATTGCAAACACGCTCTAAAAAGAAACGGTCGTGTGTTACCATAAACAAGGTGATATTTTCTTTAGCAAAATAACTTTCAAGCCATTCAATCATTTCTAAGTCCAAATGATTGGTAGGTTCATCAAGAATCAATAAATCAGGACGATTAATTAAAATGATGGCTAACGACAGACGTTTTTTCTGACCTCCAGAAAGGTTTTTTACTTTCAGTTTAAAATCTTCTAGTTTTAATTTGAACAGAATTTGTTTGTATTGGGTTTCAAAATCCCAAGCATTGAACTGATCCATTTTGTCGAACGCTTTTTGGTAGGCTTCCTCGTCTTCTGGATGTTCTAAGGCTTTTTCATATTGTTCAATTACTTTCAGAATTTCATTATCCGAAGCAAAAATGCTTTCTTCAATGGTTAATTCATCTTGTAAATTATGGTCTTGTGATAAAAACGCCATTTTGATGTCTTTTCGAACCACCACTTGCCCAGAATCGGGTTCGTCTTCACCGTTGATTATTTTCATAATACAAGTTTTTCCAGAACCATTTTTGGCAATAAAGGCTATTTTTTGGTCTTTGTTAATACCAAATGAAATGTTTTCAAAAAGGGTGCGTTCTCCAAAAGATTTAGAGATATTTTCGACAGATAAATAATTCACAGATGTAATTTTTTTGCAAAAGTAATCTTTTGAAGCGAAACAATGATTTTCTAATTGTTTTTAGTGCTAATAAAAAAGGTTTTTAGGATGGTGTTTATTTGATTTAATCGTATCTAAAACTAAAAATATTTCCTAATTTTGCAATCAGAAAATCAAAATCACCTTTTACGTTAAGATTATGGCAAGATTTGAATTGAAACTTCCAAAAATGGGAGAAAGTGTAGCGGAGGCAACCATCACGAATTGGTTGAAACAAGTTGGCGACAAAATTGAAGCCGATGATGCTGTACTTGAAATTGCTACAGACAAAGTCGATAGCGAAGTACCAAGCGAAGTTTCGGGGGTTTTGGTAGAACAATTATTTGCTAAAGATGATTTGGTTCAAGTAGGACAAACGATTGCTATTATTGAAACAGAAGCTACTTCAGAAAACAGTGCAACTCCTGTTGAAAAAATAGAAGTGCCTGCAGCGGTGGCTGAAATTGAAAAGGAAGTAGAAGTGGCTCACGCCATTGTTGCTTCTGCGGTTGATTTTAAAGGGACTGAAAAGTTCTATTCTCCTTTAGTGAAAAATATTGCCAAAGAAGAAGGTCTTTCTATAGCTGAATTAGAGAATATTCAAGGTTCAGGAAAAGAAGGTCGTGTGACCAAAGAAGATATTTTAGCGTTTGTAGCTGGAAGAACAAAATCACCAACAGTTAATCAATCTGCTCCAACACCAACTGTAGTTCCAAGTACACAAGCGGTACCGGTATCTGTTAATGGCGAAGATGAAATTGTTGAAATGGACAGAATGCGTAAGTTGATTTCAGGATATATGACGGCTTCGTTGCAAACATCGGCACACGTTCAATCCTTTATTGAAGTAGACGTAACTCATATTGTAAAATGGAGAGATAAAGTAAAATCTACTTTTGAAAAAAGAGAAGGTGAGAAGTTGACTTTTACTCCAATATTTATGCAAGCGGTGGCGAAAGCCTTGAAAGATTTTCCGGGAATGAATATTTCAGTTGATGGAAATTACATCATTAAAAAGAAAAATATCAATTTAGGAATGGCTGCGGCTTTGCCTAATGGAAATTTAATAGTTCCCGTTATTAAGAATGCAGATCAATTGAATTTGGTAGGCATGGCTAAAGCGGTAAACGATTTAGGGAATCGTGCTAAAAACGGTAAACTAAAACCAGACGACACTCAAGGTGGTACATATACGGTGACGAATATCGGCTCTTTTGGTAGTATTTTTGGTACGCCAATTATCAATCAACCTGAGGTAGGGATTTTAGCTTTGGGAGCTATTCGAAAAGTGCCTGCAGTAATTGAAACTCCTGAAGGGGATTTTATTGGGATTCGCCAAAAAATGTTCTTGACTCATAGCTATGATCACCGTGTGGTGGATGGCGCTTTAGGAGGAATGTTTGTAAAACGTGTTGCTGACTATTTAGAAGCTTTTGATATAGATACGGATATATAATCAGGTTATCTTACTATAATATAAACCCTTTCGGAGCAGGTCTTTGGAAGGGTTTTCTTTTTTAAATTACATTCATTACAAATTGATATATTTGTAATCTTATAAAATTAATAAATGGAACTTAAACTCAATAGACCAATTTGCTTTTTCGACCTTGAAACTACAGGTATTGATATTGGAAAAGACCGAATTGTAGAAATTTCAATTTTCAAAGTATTTCCCAATGGGAATAAGGAAAGCAAAACCTGGTTAGTGAATCCTACGATTCCGATTCCGCCACAATCTACAGCTGTACATAAAATTGATGATGCAAAAGTAGCGAACGAGCCTACCTTTGCGCAATTGGCTAGCCAAATTCAAAATATGATTAAGGATAGCGATTTGGCAGGATACAATTCAGATCGTTTTGATATTCCGTTGTTGGCAGAAGAGATGCTCCGTGCAGGAGTAGATTTTGATATGAAAAACAGGGTTTCAGTTGATGTGCAAACGGTTTTTCACAAAATGGAAGAGCGTACCTTAAGTGCAGCATTGAAATTTTATTGTGGAAAAAGTCTTGAAAACGCCCATTCTGCTGAAGCAGATACCATGGCAACTTATGAGATTTTAAAAGCACAATTGGATCGTTATCCTGAATTGGAAAATGACATGAAAACGCTTTCTGAGTTTACAACTCGAAAAAAGATTGCTGATTTTGCAGGAATGATTGCTTTTGATCAAGACGGAGAAGAAGTTTTTACCTTTGGAAAACACAAGGGAGCTAAAGTTGAAAAGGTATTGGAAACAGAACCCGGTTATTTTAGTTGGATTCAAAATGCAGATTTTCCTTTGTATACCAAAAAAGTATTGACGGCTATTAAGTTGAGAAAATTGAATACTAAATAAAACGAGTTGATTTTTAGAAATTAAATCCAAATTATGAAAATTATTTGTATCGGTAGAAATTATACCAATCATATAGCGGAATTACAAAATGAACGTCCAACAGAGCCTGTTGTTTTTATGAAACCGGATTCGGCTATTGTATTGAAACAACATCCTTTTGTACTTCCAGAATTTTCAGATGATGTACATCACGAAATTGAATTGATTGTAAAAATCAATAAAGTAGGGAAGTATATCGAACCTAAATTTGCTCATAAATATTATGATGAGATTAGTGTTGGAATCGATTTTACCGCTCGGGACTTACAAGCTAAATTGAAAGATAAAGGCTTGCCTTGGGAGAAAGCAAAAGCATTTGATGGTTCGGCAGTAATTGGTGAATTTGTTTCTAAAGAACAATTTGCTTCTTTAGAAAATGTCAATTTTGAATTAATCAAAAATGGGGCAGTGGCACAAAAAGGAAATTCCAGTTTGATGTTGTGGAAAATCGACGAATTGGTGGCGTATGTGTCTCAATTTTTTACCTTAAAAATAGGCGATATTATTTTTACAGGAACTCCAGAAGGAGTCGCAGCAGTGCAACCTGACGATGTTTTGGAAGGGTATTTAGAAGGACAACAACTATTTAGAATACAAGTAAAATAATGGCTTTACACTATAACCTTTCAAAAGTATATGCGCTTTCCGAAAATGATACTGAATTTGTGAATCAGATATTGGTTCTGTTCGTCAATGAAGTTCCGAAAGATTTATCGGAAATTAAGGCAGGAATCAAATCGGAATCACACAAACAAGTGTATGCTTATGCGCACAAAATAAAACCAACACTCGATTTAATGGGCATGCACATAGCCTTTGAAGAGTTGGTGTTAATTGAAGCTTGGGCAAAAGCCGAAGGGAAAACAAAGAACATCAAAGAAACCTACAAAAGTGTAAAATCACAAGTTAAAGACGCTATTAAAGAGATTAAGAAAGACTTTAATTTGTAAATCAATTCAAATATGAAAGCAGCTATAGTTACTATTGGAGACGAAATTTTGATAGGTCAAATTGTCGATACTAATTCGGGTTTTATAGCGAAGTCTTTGGATAAAATTGGGATTGAAACTCACGAAATGCTTTCTATTTCAGATAATAAGCAACATATTTTAGATACGTTTGCTTCGCTTCAAAATAAAGTCGAAGTTGTAATTATTACAGGAGGTTTAGGGCCTACAAAAGACGATATTACCAAGCACACCCTTTGTGAGTATTTTGAAGATACTTTAATTCGAGATACAGCTGTAGAAAATCATGTGATTGATTTGATTGAGCGCGCCTTAGGTCGTGTAGCTTCTCAAATCAATAAAGACCAAGCTTTGGTTCCTTCAAAATGTACCGTGTTGCACAATCAGGTGGGTACAGCTCCAGGCATGTGGATTAAAAAGGACAATACGGTGTTTGTTTCGCTTCCGGGAGTTCCTTATGAAATGAAGTATTTGATAGAAAATCAAGTGATTCCTAAATTGGTTCAAGAGTACAAACGACCTTATATAGTACACAAAACGATTTTGACTTATGGTCAAGGAGAAAGTCATGTAGCAGAACGCATTGAGGCTTGGGAAAACCAATTGCCGGAATGTATTAAATTAGCCTATTTGCCAAGTCCAGGTCGTGTTCGTTTACGATTGACAGCTAGAGGAACGAATAAGCAACAATTAGAGGAGGCTATTGCAGAAAATGTACAATCATTAGATGTTATTATTCACGATATTATAGTTGGTTTTGAAGAAGAAGATACTTTAGAGGTAGTTCTTGGGAGACTACTAAAAGAGAAAAATAAAACTATTGCTACGGCAGAGAGTTGTACAGGAGGCAAAATAGCGCAATTACTTACCTCTGTGTCTGGTGCTTCGGGGTATTTTAAAGGAAGTATAGTTTCGTATGCAACCGAAGTTAAAATGAATGTTTTAGGAATTTCGGAAGCGCTAATTACTGAACATTCAGTGGTAAGTAAGGAAGTGGCTTCGGCGATGGCTTTGAGTGTGCAAAAAATAATGCAAACCGATTACGCCATTGCAACGACAGGAAATGCCGGACCAACAAAAGGCGACGCAGATGTAGAAGTAGGTTCGGTTTGTATTGCTTTGGCAACACCAAAAGGTGTAATTGTGGAAGAATTTAATTTTGGTCAACCCCGTGAAAAAGTGATAGATAGAGCAGTGATTAAGAGTTTAGAAATGCTACAAAAAGAAATTTTAAAAAATGTGCCTTAATTTTTTTGTTTGATCCGTTTATTTTTCTTTTCTTTGCACCCTGATTTTGAATAACGATAAAAGATAAAGAATAATGTCAAGAGTTTGTGACCTTACAGGTAAAAGAGCGATGGTAGGAAATAACGTTTCTCACGCTATGAACAAAACTAAGAGAAAATTTTCTGTGAACTTAGTTAAAAAGCGTTTTTATCTTCCAGAAGAAGATAGATGGATTACTCTTAGAGTAGCAGCATCTACGATAAAAACAATTAATAAAAATGGAATTGCTGCTGTTTTGAAAAAAGCACAGTCAGAAGGATTTATTAAATAATCTTTTCCTAAATAAATAGATAGCAAGATGGCAAAGAAAGGTAACAGAATCCAAGTGATTTTAGAATGTACTGAGCACAAAACAACAGGTGTTGCAGGTACTTCAAGATATATTACAACTAAGAACAAAAAAAATACTCCAGATAGATTAGAGATTAAAAAATTTAATCCAATCTTGAAAAGAGTAACAGTTCACAAAGAAATTAAATAATAATTAGAGATTAGATACCATCTCAGGTGATTTCATTTGTAGGTAGTATTAAATTTCAAATAACATTGAATCATGGCAAAGAAAACCGTAGCATCGTTACAAACAGCTTCAAAGAGATTATCAAAAGCCATCAAAATGGTTAAATCTCCAAAAACTGGTGCATATACATTCGTTGAATCTATTATGGCTCCTGAAGCAGTTGATGAATTCTTGAAAAAGAAATAATTTACTTTCACAGTATATAGAAAAGCTACTTTCATTCGGAAGTAGCTTTTTTATTTTCTATATTTACCCTTCGAAAATTAAATCCATTTTCGAATCCCAAATCATTCTTATTAAAATACTGAAATATGAGTTTTTTCAAAAGAATATTCTCTTCTGATAAGAAGGAGGAGAGTCTTAACGAACAAGAGAAGGAATCCTTAGACAAAGGCCTTGAAAAGTCTAAAACCACTTTTTTTTCAAAGTTATCCAAAGCGGTAGCAGGAAAATCAAAAGTAGATGATGAAGTTTTAGATAATTTAGAAGATATCCTTATTTCTTCGGATGTGGGTGTGAATACCACATTGAAAGTAATACAACGTATTGAAGCACGCGTTGCTGCAGATAAATATCTAGGCGTGGGTGAATTGAATCAGATTCTTCGCGAAGAAATCGCAGGCTTGCTATCTGAAACCAATTCAGGTGAGGCAACTGAATTTGTTACTCCAATACAAACCAAACCGTATGTGTTAATGGTAGTGGGTGTAAATGGAGTAGGTAAAACTACTACTATTGGAAAATTGGCTTACCAATTCAAAAAAGCAGGACATAAAGTAGTCTTAGGTGCGGCAGATACTTTTCGCGCAGCAGCGATTGACCAATTGCAAATTTGGGCAGATCGTGTAGGTGTGCCAATTGTGAGACAAAATATGGGAAGTGATCCGGCTTCGGTAGCTTTTGATACCTTGCAATCTGCTGTAGCTCAAGATGCTGATATTGTTATCATTGATACCGCAGGACGTTTGCATAACAAAGTAAATTTGATGAACGAATTGACTAAGGTAAAACGGGTGATGCAAAAAGTAGTGGGTGATGCTCCGCACGATGTTTTATTAGTGTTGGATGGCTCGACAGGTCAGAATGCTTTTGAGCAAGCTAAACAATTTACCGCTGCCACAGAAGTAACTTCGTTAGCGGTTACTAAACTAGACGGTACTGCCAAAGGTGGTGTGGTTATAGGGATCTCAGACCAATTTCAAATTCCGGTGAAATACATTGGAGTGGGGGAAGGTATAGAAGATTTGCAAGTGTTCAATAAATTCGAGTTTGTAGATAGTTTTTTTAAATAATAGATTATGAGTTCTTTCGTAAAGTTAAGTCCTATCACTTTTTATTTCATTAGTATTATTTGTTTTGTTTTGGCGAATGTAATTCGTGAGCAAAGCGTTCCTGTCTATTATTTGTCATTGGTATTAGGATTGGTTTTTTTCTTCTTAGGCTTATATAAAAGAGTTAATTCTAAAAAATAACAGCATGAAGCATCTATTTAAAGTTCTATTGATATCCTTCGTTTTTGTAAGCTGTAAGCAAAAAATACAGTCTGCTGATATCCCTAAAATTAATGGGTATTGGGAAATTGAAAAAGTAGTTTTTGATAAAGGCGAAGACAAACAGTACGGAGCGAATCAAAACTATGATTATTTCCAGATAGATAAAAATAATCAAGGTATCCGAAAAAAAGTAACTCCCCAACTGGATGGCACCTTTTTAGTTGATGACACTTTTGAAAAAGTAAGTGTTCGTTTTCAAGAGGATAAAACCTATTTGGATTATGCTACGCCGTATATGAAATATACCGAAGAGATTATCGCTTTGACAGCAGACGAATTAGTACTGCTAAATGCTCAAAAAAAAGAATACCATTACAAGAAAGCAACGGCTATAAATATTTTGGGTGATGGCAAAAAGACTAAGTAATCAAAGTACCGTTGGTGACGTCTTAAAGCAAATTATTCAAGTGAATAAATTGCAGCCTGGAATGGATCAGATTGATGTAAAAGAAGCTTGGCAAAATCTAATGGGAAATGGGGTGAATAGTTACACTAAAAATGTAGCTTTAAGAGGAAATACGTTGTATGTAGAATTAACTTCTTCGGTTTTACGAGAGGAATTAAGTCACGGCAAATCGAAGATTATAACCATGATTAACGAAGAGCTACAACGAGAGGTGATTAAAGATGTAGTTTTGAGATAGATTACTTAGAAAATTAGATTTCTAGATAGTTAGAAAGTTAGATAAAAAGAGAAACCCACTTCATTGAAGTGGGTTTCTCTTTTATAATAATCTAAGAATTCTAAAATAATCTAAGAAATCTAACTTTCTAAATTAAAATTGCTCTCTTCCTGCAAAATGAAACGCACCTTCAATAGCTGCATTCTCGTCGCTATCTGAACCGTGTACTGCATTTTCTCCCATAGAAGTAGCATATAATTTACGAATAGTTCCTTCAGCTGCTTCTGCAGGATTGGTAGCGCCAATTAAAGTTCTGAAATCGCTTACAGCATTATCTTTTTCTAAAATTGCGGCAACAATTGGCCCACTTGACATGAACTCTACTAATTCGCCATAAAAAGGGCGTTCGCTATGTACGGCATAAAAAGCTTGAGCATCAGCTACGGTTAATTGTGTTAATTTTAAAGAAACAATTTTGAATCCCGCATTCGTAATCATTGCTAATATGTTTCCAATATGACCATTTTTAACCGCATCGGGTTTAATCATGGTGAAAGTTCTGTTTGTTGCCATTTTTTTGTGTAATTATAAATTTGGATTTCAAAAATACTACTTTTTTTGTTATTTCTGTAACAAAATCAATCTAAAAATAGAAATTATTAAATTAAGGGTTGGGTGATTTATTAAATTTTAAACCGCTATTATCTCAAAATGTTGTTCTAAAGGTTCAAGTTTTTCTACCAAAGCAGGAATTAAAGTCTCTCCATTTTCTAAATAGAATTCAGAAAAATTACTTTGACGTTCTTGTAAGCCTTGGTTGGGGAATAATTCGTTTTGCAATTGAGTAATACGTTCTAAAACGTCGGATAACTTTCGTTTTTGGGCTTTGAGTAATCGTTTTTCTAGCTGTTCTACTCCCTTAATTTGTTTGATTTCTTGTGCTTTTAAAGCTCCCATAAAGGAATTATCGGTTTGCTTCGCAATAGTATACAATGCATCAAATTGCTTTTTCAATTGTTCTTTAAGATCAGATAAATCCAAATTAATTTCAGAAAGCTTCTTCGTTTTTTTGTTGACTAAATCCTCTTGTTTACTGAACAAATCAGTCCAAGATAATTGTAATGCAGCTACTTTTTTTAGTTGCTTTTCAGTTGCTATTACTGCTGAATTACGAACCAAAAGCATTGGAAAACTAACTTTTGCAGCATTGAAAAAAGATTGCAGTTCTAACCAATACGCAATTTCACCGCCACCACCAATATAGCAAAGATTAGGAAGTAGTACTTCTTGGTATAAAGGTCGTAAGATAACGTTAGGACTAAATTTTTCAGGATGGTTTTCTACTAAATGAAATAGTTCTTCTTTTGAAAAAGATAAATCAGTATGGTTTACTTTATAATTGCCATTTTCAAGAATGATTCGTTCACGCAAGTCATTTTCAATGTAAAATAAATTGATTTCACGAGGGTTAACTTGAATAGTAAATTCGTTTAGTTTTTCAATAGTTGCAGTAACTTCTTTGAACGATGTTTGGTTATCTAGTTCGTCTTTGATGTACGGAATTAAAGTGCGTTTTAAATCGGCAGCATCAGCGTCTAATATCACTAAACCGTACTCACTAAAAAGTTCGTTAGCTAAAAACCGAGTAGCTTCAGCCAAATTGGAATGCTCTAAATAGGATTTTTGGAATAACTCTTTGATTTTTTGTGCATGGATACTCGCACCTAACTCTTGAGAAAAAACTTCAAAAACAGCATCTAATCCTTCAGTTGATAGTCGGCCAACAGGACCTGAACTGATTTTGTTCCAACGAAATTTTTTGCCTTTGAAATTGAAATAATTAATTTCTTCAAAGTCGTGGTCTTCCGTAGCCATCCAATAAATGGGAACGAAATTTGAATTTGGATATTTCGCTTTTAGTTCCGTAGCCAAATTGATAGTCGAAATGATTTTGTATAAAAAATACAAGGGACCACTAAATAAATTCAATTGATGCCCTGTAGTGATAGTGTACGTATTGGATTGTCCTAAAGCGGTAATATTATTTTGGGTTGCTTTAGAAGTAGTTGTGTTTTTATATTGCTTTTGTAATTCGGTAACCAATATTTTTCGGTTTCCCTGATTGTAGTTATTTCCCTTTTCAAGGATTTGTGCTTCAAAATTGGCAGCTGTTGGAAACCTGTTGTATAGCCTACTTAGATTCGGTTTTTGATCTAAATAATCTTTTATTAACGTGGAGAAATAGCCTGAATTTTGATAGGATATACAGTCAGTTGGCATATTGGGTTTTGTTTGGAGTAAAAATACTAAAAAAATATTGGAACTAAATAGTTGCGGCTTTCGAAAAATAGTAGCATTTTTATACTCTATTGAAAACTAATAATTACCAAATTAAATGAATGCTACATCAAAACCAGAGAATTCCTTACAACATGTACTTTTTGGAAGCTTAATTGGAACTACGATTGAGTTTTTTGATTTTTATATTTATGCTAATGCTGCGGTATTAGTTTTTCCACAATTGTTTTTTCCAGGAACAGACAGTACTACTTCGGTTTTGCAATCCTTGGCTACATTTTCGATAGCCTTTTTTGCGCGACCAATTGGTTCGGCAGTTTTTGGGCATTATGGAGATAAAATTGGACGAAAAACAACCTTGGTGGTGGCTTTATTAACCATGGGAATTTCGACAGTGAGTATTGGTTTTTTGCCAAGTTATGCTAGTGTAGGCATTGTTGCTCCTATTTTATTAATGTTGTGTCGCTTTGGGCAAGGTGTTGGTCTAGGTGGAGAATGGGGAGGAGCTGTTTTATTAGCTATTGAAAATGCACCACCTCATAAACGCGCTTGGTACGGAATGTTTCCACAGTTAGGGGCACCAATAGGCTTACTACTTTCAGGAGGTACTTTTTTATTGTTGACCAATACAATGAGTTCTGAAGATTTCTTGGATTATGGTTGGAGAATTCCTTTTTTAGCTAGTTCATTATTAGTTTTGGTTGGATTTTACATCCGTCTGAAAATAACTGAAACAGTAGCATTTGAAAACGCAAAACAAGAGCAAGAAGAAGTTAAAATTCCATTTTTAGCACTTTTAAAATCCTACCGAAAAGAATTGTTTTTTGGGACTTTTGCAGCGGTGACTACGTTTGTGGTTTTCTATTTAATGACGGTTTTTATGTTGAATTGGAATACTAAAGAATTGCATTTTTCAAATAAAGAAGCACTTTTAATGCAATTGTTTTCGGTTCTGTTTTTTGCAGCATTTATTCCTATTTCAGCAGTAATTGCTGATAAAATAGGGCGTCGTAAGATGTTAATTTATGCTTCGGCAGCTATTGCTGTTTTTGGCTTGTTCTTTTCTTTGTTTTTAAATTCAGGAAGCACAATTTTAGTTGCTCTCTTTTTGTGTTTAGGCATGTCTTTGATGGGATTTACGTATGGACCCATTGGAACTTTTCTTTCGGAATTGTTCCCAACAACAGTTCGCTATTCAGGTGCTTCTTTAACATTTAACTTAGCTGGAATTATAGGTGCTGCTTTTGCTCCCATGATTGCCATTTGGATTGCGACAAATTATGGTTTGGACTTTGTGGGGTATTATCTTTCTGCCGCTGCCGTTATTTCTGTGATTTCATTGTTGGTCATTAGTAAAAAAGAGCATCAGTTTTAGTATAATCGTATTTTATTGAACGATATTTGTTCTCCAAAACAATCCCCTTGAAAACAAAACTATTTCTTGTTACGCCACCGTTTACACAACTGAATACGCCGTATCCAGCAACGGCTTATATCAAAGGTTTTTTGAATACCAAAAATATAGCATCGGTTCAAGCTGATTTAGGAATAGAAGTCATCTTAGCTTTGTTTTCGAAAAAAGGACTACAAGATTTGTTTCAGGTTTCCAATTCTAAATTTCAAAAACAAGAGCTTTCGGAAAACGCCAAACGTATTTTTGCCTTACAAGACGAATACGTAAAAACTATAGATTCGGTTGTTGCATTTCTACAGGGAAAGAACCCTACTTTGGCACTGCAAATTTGTCAAGAAGATTTTCTGCCAGAAGCGTCTCGTTTTGCGCAATTAGAAGAATTGGATTGGGCTTTTGGTACTATGGGAACCCAAGATAAGGCCAAGCATTTAGCTACCTTGTACCTTGAAGATATTTCCGATTTTATTGTAGAATGTGTGGATCCTAATTTTGGATTCAGTCGCTATGCTGAACGTTTGGGGCGATCTGCCAATTCGTTTGATGAATTGTACCAAGCTTTACAACAAGAGCCTACATATATTGATACTGTTTTGCTTTCGATTTTGGCAGCAAAAATAGAAACGATTCAACCTACCGCATTTTTAATTTCAGTTCCCTTTCCGGGTAATTTATATGCTGCTTTTCGCTCCGCGCAATGGATTAAAAAAAATTATCCTGAAATCAAAATTTTGATGGGTGGTGGATTTGCCAATACCGAATTACGCTCGTTATCTGACCCTCGGGTTTTTGATTTTTTCGATTTTATTTCTTTAGACGATGGCGAATTGCCGATTGAATTGATTATTGAGAATATAGAATCAGGACTAAATACCGAATTCAAACGCACTTTTTTGTTGGAAAACGGACAAGTGGTGTATAAAAATAATTCCTCTCGACCGGATTACAAACAATCCCAAGTGGGAACACCTGATTATTCTGATTTACTTTTGGATAAATACATTTCAGTAATTGAAATTGTGAATCCGATGCACCGAATGTGGAGCGATGGGCGTTGGAATAAACTCACCATGGCGCACGGCTGTTATTGGGGCAAATGTACTTTTTGTGATATTTCGTTAGACTATATTAAAATCTATGAACCCATTGCTGCAGGTGTTTTGTGCGACCGAATGGAAGAAATGATGGCTCAAACTGGTGAAACTGGTTTCCATTTTGTGGACGAAGCCGCTCCTCCTGCTTTGATGCGAGAATTAGCTTTAGAGATTCTTCGCAGAAAATTAGCGGTAACTTGGTGGACGAACATTCGTTTTGAAAAAAGCTTTACCAAAGACCTGTGTTTGTTACTAAAAGCGTCGGGTTGTATTGCTGTTTCGGGAGGTTTAGAAGTTGCTTCCGATCGATTATTACGTTTAATTGATAAAGGTGTAACGGTTGAGCAAGTTGCCAAAGTAACCCGCAATTTTACCGAAGCAGGAGTGATGGTTCACGCCTATTTAATGTATGGTTATCCAACACAGACCATTCAGGAAACCGTCGATAGTTTAGAAATGGTACGTCAATTGTTTGAAGTGGGCGTGTTGCAATCCGGATTTTGGCACCAATTTGCAATGACAGAACATAGTCCAGTGGGAATGTATCCTGAAAAATTTGGTGTAACCAAAGCAACCGATGCCGTAGGAACTTTTGCAAACAATGACCTTAATTATACCGATTCTACTGGAATAGATCACGAACAATTTAGTTTTGGTTTGAAGAAATCACTATTCAACTTCATGCACGGCATTTGTTTGGATTACGATTTACAAGATTGGTTTGATTTTAAAATCCCTAAGACTACTATACATCCTGATTTCATTTATGATGCATTGGACGAAAAATCCGATTTTAGTAGTAAACCCAATGCTAAAGTAGTTTGGTTGGGCGGAAAGCCCGTCGTTGAATCCTTTATCAAAACAAAAAAAGGCAACTCTTGGGAAATGATGAGCTTGACTTTTTACCACAAAAAAGAAACATTTACTATCCAAACCTCACAGAAAGAAGGAGAGTGGCTTGTACGAACGCTCCAAAATTGTTCGGTTGCTAATGCAAAAGTAGCGCAACTTCAAGAACTAAAAGTTGATTTTGAAAGTGAATTAGAAGACTTTGAATTGTTTTGGTATTCAAAACCAATTCTTACTTTAAAAGAGTTTGGCTTAGTAGTTTTGTAGTATTTCTACTTTTTTTACCAAAAGTATATCAATTTAGCAAAGATACATGTTGAAATCTAAATAAAATTTAGATAAATAGATACATTTACAACCAATAAAAAAATACACCTATGAGTATTGGTTATAAAATAAATGTAAACGACACTTTCCATTTTGATATGGACCAAGAAAGTGTTTCGCAACTCGATGCGGTAAGCGTGGGATTGAATCAATTTCACATTTTACAAGAAAATACCTCTTTCAAAGCAGCTATTACTGAGGCTGATTTTAATCAAAAAAAGTATACTGTTGTAGTCAACGGGAATAGTTATACTGTAGCTATTGCAAATCCTTTGGACATTTTGATTAAAGAAATGGGATTTGAAACAGGATTGGCTAAACAAGTCAATGCTATCAAAGCACCTATGCCAGGATTGATTTTAGAAATTAGTGTGGTGGTTGGACAAGAAGTGAAAGAAAATGACAATTTAATTATCCTTGGTGCTATGAAGATGGAAAATAGTTTCCTGTCACCACGTGATGGTGTAATTAAGTCTATTTCGGTAGCAGTTGGAGATGCCGTAGATAAAGGACAATTATTAATTGAATTCGAGTAAATTATGAAGAAGATAGTAGTTGCCAATAGAGGCGAAATAGCAATTCGAGTAATGAAAACAGCTCGAAAAATGGGTATAAAAACGGTTGCAGTTTATTCAACAATCGATAGAAATGCACCACATGTAAAATATGCTGATGAAGCGGTTTGTATTGGTGAAGCACCATCCAATCAATCGTATTTATTAGGAAATAAAATAATAGAAGTTGCTAAGGCATTGAATGCTGATGCAATTCATCCAGGATATGGTTTTTTGAGTGAAAATGCTGATTTTGCAGAAGAAGCTGAAAGAAATAATATCATTTTTATTGGACCAAAATCCAAAGCAATCCGAATTATGGGAAGTAAGTTAGCTGCTAAAGATGCGGTTAAAGATTACAATATTCCAATGGTTCCTGGTTACGATCAAGCGATTACAGATGTTGAAAAAGCAAAAGGAGTAGCTACTTCGATAGGATTCCCTATTTTAATTAAAGCCTCTGCTGGAGGTGGCGGAAAAGGAATGCGTGTGGTGGAAAAAGAAGCTGACTTTGAATCTCAAATGGACAGAGCGATTAGTGAAGCAATTTCGGCTTTTGGAGACGGTTCTGTTTTTATCGAAAAATATGTGGCTTCGCCGCGTCATATCGAAATTCAAGTAATGGCGGACAGTCACGGAAATATACTCTATCTTTTTGAAAGAGAATGTAGTGTTCAACGTCGCCATCAAAAAGTAATTGAAGAAGCTCCTTCATCAGTATTAACGCCTGAATTGCGCAAACAAATGGGAGAAGCGGCTGTTTTAGTAGCTAAATCATGCGATTATTTAGGAGCGGGAACAGTAGAATTTTTATTGGACGAAAACAATAATTTCTATTTCCTTGAAATGAATACGCGTTTGCAGGTTGAGCATCCAGTAACCGAGATTATTTCGGGAGTGGACTTGGTCGAAATGCAAATTCAAGTAGCTCGAGGGGAAGCATTGTCTATCAAGCAAGAAGACTTAAAAATCAAAGGGCATGCAGTAGAATTGCGTGTCTATGCCGAAGATCCATTGAATGATTTCTTACCAAGTGTAGGTCATTTGGATGTGTATCAATTGCCTACCGGCGAGGGAGTTCGTGTTGATAATGGATTTGAACAAGGAATGGATATTCCTATTTATTACGACCCCATGTTGTCCAAGTTAATTGCTTATGGGGCGACTCGTGAAGAAGCAATCCAAACGATGATTCAAGCTATTGATAATTATAAAGTAGAAGGAGTTTCAACTACTTTGCCTTTTGGAAAATTTGTTTTTGAACACGAAGCATTTCGTTCAGGAAACTTTGACACTCATTTTGTAAAGAAATATTATAGTGTTGAAAAACTGAAAGCTCAATCCGAAAAAGAAGCTCAAATCGCTGCTATGGTAGCATTACAACAATATTTTGAGGATCAAAAAATCGTACGCTTACCAATTCAATAAAGTATGGAATCTAAAATAAAAATCTTAAACGATAAAATTGCCGAAGCTCATTTGGGCGGAGGAAAGAATAGAATTGCAAAACAGCATTCAAATAAAAAATTAACGGCTAGAGAACGTATTGATTATTTGATGGACGAAGGTTCGTTTGAAGAAATCGGAATGTTGGTCACACACCGTACGACTGATTTTGGTATAGAAAAAGAAGTGTATTTAGGAGATGGTGTTATCACGGGGTATGGAAATATTAATGGACGTTTAGTCTATGTTTTTGCTCAGGATTTTACTGTTTTTGGAGGTTCATTGTCTGAAACACATGCTGAGAAAATTTGCAAAGTGATGGATATGGCACTAAAAGTAGGTGCGCCTATGATTGGATTGAATGATTCAGGTGGAGCTCGAATTCAGGAGGGTGTTCGATCGCTTGGAGGCTATGCTGATATTTTTTATAGAAATGTACAATCTTCAGGAGTAATTCCGCAAATATCAGCTATTATGGGGCCTTGTGCAGGAGGTGCAGTTTATTCGCCAGCGATGACTGATTTTACCATGATGGTAGAAGATACTAGTTATATGTTTGTAACTGGACCCAACGTAGTTAAAACCGTAACTAATGAAACCGTAACCTCGGAAGAATTGGGAGGGGCTAGTACTCATTCAACTAAATCAGGGGTGGCGCATTGTACTTCGGCTAATGATGTAGAGTGTTTAGAAGATGTTAAGCGTTTGTTGAGTTATTTGCCTCAAAGTAATAAAGAGACGCCAAAGAATTTAGCGTACGAACTCAAAGATGAATTGAGAGAAAAATTAGGTGCTATTATTCCAGACAATCCTAATAAACCATACGATATGCACGAAGTGATTTCAGGTATTATCGATGAAGACTCTTTTTTTGAAATTCATAAAAACTTTGCAGAGAATATTATTGTGGGATTTTCAAGGATTGGTGGACGCAGTGTAGGAATTATTGCGAATCAACCTATGATTTTGGCGGGTGTTTTGGATGTGAATTCTTCTATTAAAGCGGCTCGATTCACTCGTTTTTGCGATTGTTTTAATATTCCTTTATTAGTATTGGTTGATGTTCCGGGATTTTTACCAGGAACGGATCAAGAGTGGAATGGAATTATAGTACATGGTGCTAAATTATTGTATGCCTTAAGTGAAGCGACTGTGCCGAGGGTAACTGTAATCACTCGTAAAGCATATGGTGGTGCTTATGATGTGATGAACTCTAAGCATATTGGCGCCGATATGAACTTTGCTTGGCCAACAGCCGAAATTGCAGTAATGGGAGCTAAGGGAGCTAGTGAGATTATCTTTAAGAAAGAGATTAGCGAAGCTTTAGATCCCGCGGCTAAATTATTAGAAAAAGAAGCAGAGTATGCTGATTTGTTTGCTAACCCTTATACAGCTGCGCAAAGAGGATTTGTAGACGAAGTAATCTTACCGCAAGATACTCGCAAAAAATTGATAAAGGCGTTTAGTATGTTAGAGAATAAAGTGAGTGTAACACCAAAAAGAAAACATGGCAATATTCCTTTATAGGATTCAAGATTGTGAATATTTAAACCACCTTATAAGGTGGTTTTTTTATGTGTTAAAATCACTATGTTGTTTAAAAGTTAAAATTTAATTTTTAATTTAAACTATATAATAAATGGGGGTTTATGTTTTTATTGCATTCAAAAAAGACCAAAAAACATATTTTTAAGATATATTTTATTTAAATACCCTAAAATTAATAGGGGTGTTTGATTTTTTGTGTTATTAATATCATAATTTAAACTGGTTTTGAATTGTGTATTTCTATTTTTTGCGAATTTTATTTTCAATATGGTAAAAATGCTTTTTTTGTTGAATAAAATTTATCATTTTGTCATTTATGCTGATAAAAGTCGATAGTTTTGCTTCAGGAAAAAGAAATAATTTATTCTTTGTTGATAGAGTTAAATAGAACTATTTTACAAAGTTGTTTTTACTTCTAATTCTTAATAAATTAAATATTAAATTAAAATCGATTAAACATGAAAAAAGTAATTGCCATTTTAGCCTTAGTACTAACAAGTACATTTGCATTTGCACAAGACACGCCATTAGAAATTTCAGGATCTGCTGATGCATACTGGAAATATGATTTTGCAAAAACTGCTAATATCCCAACAAGTTTTGCTACAGATCAGAACTCACTTTCTTTAGGTATGATTGATATTGCATTAAAGAAAAAAACAGGAAAGACTTCTTTTGTAGGTGAAGTATCTTTTGGACCTAGAGGAGCAGGACAATCTATTCCTGACGTAAATGGTCAATCATTCCATATTCAAAATTTGTATGCTACATATGCTGCGTCAGATAAATTAAGTTTAACAGCAGGATATATGGGAACTTTTATTGGATATGAAGTGATCTCTCCTTTAGGAAATTATAACTATTCTACTTCTTATTTGTTCACTAACGGACCTTTTCAAAATGCTGGAATTAAAGCGAATTATGCGGTGTCAAGTAAAGTTGGTTTGATGGTTGGTTTGTTTAATGACCAATGGAATACCTACCAAGCAACACCTAAATTTGGTTTAAATGCTTTTGGAGCACAATTGTCAGTTACTCCAGCGGAAGGCTTTACGGCTTATTTCAACTTGTTGACTGGATCTGAAAGTGGTACTATTGTTGATTTGACTGCTGCTTACCAAATGTCGCCAAAATTCAAGTTAGGTTTAAATGCTGCTGATTTTTCTGGAACTGTAAGTGGTACTGGTTATACAGGTTTAGCATTGTATCCATCGTATGCGATTACTAGTTCATTTGGATTAGGTTTACGTGCGGAGTCATTTAAAGCAAAAAAATCAAGTGATTATAGTGGAGTTGGTAATGGTTCAGTTACTGCACTTACTTTATCAGCTAACTTGAAATCTGGTAGTTTGACTTTGATTCCAGAAATCAGATTGGATAGTGCGTCTCAACAAAAATTCTTCCAATCTAATGGAGCGGTTACCAAGTCAGCTTCTCAGTTTGCAGTAGCAATGGTATATGGTTTTTAAATAGAAAATAAAGTTGTGTGTTTATTGTTTCCTAGAAACAATGTGTTTTAAATAGTAAGAAACTGCTCAGATACTTTTAGTGTTTGGGCAGTTTTTTTGGTGTAAATTGTAAACGGATTTTACTGTTTTTTGTAAATAGAATAAATAGTATTGATGGTTTTTTCATCTAATACATCATCAACTTCAGTTTGGATATAATGTAATTTGAAGGCTTTAATTGCCGAAGAAAGATTACGGGTATCGTAACCAATTATTCGCAACCCTTGTTCAATGTTGAAATTTTCAGGAGCTTGTTCCATATTGGTATCAGGCCAAAGCCCAAATCCTAAATCAGCTAAGGTTTTCCAGGGAAAGAAAGCGCTAGGGTCTGATTTTCGTGTAGGTGCAATATCAGAATGAGCAATTATATTTTGAGCAGGAATGTTATAATCTTTTTTTAATCTTGATAATAAATCCAATAAACTGCTTATTTGAGCTTCTGAAAAAGGTTCGCTGCCGTTGTTATCTAATTCAATTCCAATAGAGGCAGAATTAATATCAGTATTTTTCCCCCAAACGGCATTTCCACCATGCCAAGCTCTTAAATAATCGTTTAGCATTTGAACTATTTTCCCATCATCACTAATTACATAATGGGAGCTAACTTGTGTTCTGGTTAACGTGAATGTTTTTAATGTTTGCTGAAGAGAATCTTGAGCGGTATGATGAATTATAATGAAATTGGGTTTGCGAAGGTTAAAGTTAACTGTGCTAATCCATTCGGGACTAGTGCCGTTTTGTAAAGGACTAGACTGAGTGTTCGCAAGTGTTTTTTGAAATTTCTTGAGTTGTTTTTTATACGATTTATCACTTAATCGATACGGATTAGAGCTGCAGGAATAAATTGTTGCAATTGCTGCAAGGTAAATCCAGTATTTTTTCATCTAGTCTTCGTTTGATAAATAGATTATTCCTCTTTTGCTTCTTCTTTTACTTCTTTGTCTTTCTTTCTTCTTTTGGATTGATTTGGATTTTTAGCCTCTTCTTGCATTGCTTTGTACTTTTCTTTTTGTTGTGTATTTAGCAATTGCATAATTTTAGCATCGTTTAATTCAGAAAGAGTTTTAATCTCTTTTAGTTTGTCATCTTGATTCGTTTCTTGCTTAATAATAGCAGCTTGAGATTTCAAACTTTCGGTTAAAATATTAGCGACTGCAATTTCTTGTAGTGCATCTAGTTTTAATTCGGGTTTAATTTTCTCCATTATTTTGCTCACAGTCACTTCAACGGGTATTTCTTTTGGTTTAGAAGGCTCGTGATTCATACCTCTCATACCTCCCATGCCTCCCATTTGGTTCATTCTTCCACCATAACCTCCGCCATATCCACCGTAGCCACCACCATAACCTCCATATTGAGCTAGGACTGAATTACATGAAAATAATACAAAAAGAATGACAAGTAAGTTGATTTTATTTTTCATAACAAATTAATTTAGAATCAAATATAATAAAAGATAATTATAATTTAAACCGGTTCTCCGTACAAATCGAATTCAGTTGCTTCAATAATTTTAATGGTGGCAAATTCGCCTGTTTTTAGATAATGCTTAGTAGCGTCAATCAATACTTCGTTATCTACGTCGGGACTATCAAACTCGGTTCTTCCCACAAAGTGGCCGCCTTCTTTTCTATCAATGATACATTTGAAAGTTTGTCCTACTTTTTCTTGGTTCAAATCCCAAGAAATTTGCGATTGCAATTCCATAATTTCGTTGGCACGTTCTTGTTTTATAGCATCTGGAACATCATCTTCTAGCAAATAAGCTGAGGTGTTTTCTTCATGCGAATAAGCAAAGCAACCCATTCTGTCAAACTTCATTTCTTGAACAAAATCTCTCAAAATTTCAAAGTCCTCTTGGGTTTCACCAGGATAACCTACAATTAAAGTCGTTCTAATAGCCATTCCAGGCACGGCGGCTCTAAAATCTTTCAATAATTGAGTGGTCTTAGCTTGTGTTGTTCCGCGTTTCATCGATTTTAAGATGGAATCTGAAATATGTTGCAAAGGGATGTCAATATAGTTACAAATCTTTGGCTCACGTTTCATGATTTCCAAAACGTCCATTGGGAAACCAGTAGGGAAGGCATAATGCAAACGAATCCACTCAATTCCTTCTACTTTTACTAAAGCTTCTAACAATTCGGCTAAATTCCTTTTTTTGTAAATATCAAGTCCGTAATAGGTTAAGTCCTGTGCAATCAAAATCAATTCTTTAACACCATCTCGAGCTAAACCTTCGGCTTCTTTAACCAATTTTTCAATAGGTTGCGAAACGTGTTTCCCTCTCATTAACGGAATAGCACAAAAACTACAGGGTCTATCGCAACCTTCAGCAATTTTTAAATAAGCGTAATTTTTTGGTGTTGTAGTTAAACGTTCGCCTAGTAATTCATGTTTATAATCAGCGCCTAAAGCTTTCAAAAGTTGAGGCAATTCAGTTGTTCCAAAAAACTGATCCACATTTGGAATTTCTTTTTCTAAATCGGGTCTATAACGTTCCGATAAACATCCGGTCACAAAAACTTTATCTACTAATCCACGCTCTTTTTTATCGGCATATTCTAAAATCATATTGACTGATTCTGCTTTCGCATTATCAATAAAACCACAGGTGTTGATTACAATTATATTGCCTTCCTCGGCTTCCGGTGCTTCGTGTTCAACCTCTTTGCCGCTAGCACGAAGTTGCCCCATTAAAACTTCACTATCGTAGATGTTTTTAGAACATCCAAGGGTGATTACATTGATTTTATTTTTCTTTAAAGATTTCGTTCTCATAGTAGTAGGCTTTCAATAGTTTGAAAGGTGGGCAAAATTACGTTTTTTATTTTTAGGAGCATAAATCTTTCGGCTTTTTATGGCGTTTACTCCTGCTGTACGCTGTATCTTTTTAGTTCGAACTAAGGCCCTCACTAAAAAGGATGCCGCTTCCATCAGGGCTAAAAAAAACATCTTGTTTTTCAGTACAAGATGTTTCTATATTTCAATTAGGAATTAAATTTTATAACTCAAACAAAAGTGTCAGCGTAACGGTGTTGTTTTTTGTATTGATAGCAGCTCCATCGGTCAGGCCTTGATCAAAAAATCCTTGCTTAGTATCTCTTTTGAAAGTAGCATAAGATAAATCCAGTTTAGTTCCTCCAAAATTATAGCCTATACCGGTAGAATAACCTGTTAAGTCTCCAATGGTTGTTTTGTTTTTATAAGGACTTTGTTCGTAACGGTAACCGCCTCTTAAACTCCAAGCTTCAATTTTGTATTCAGCTCCAATATGTAATTCATTCGTGCTGCTTAGTAAAGAATTGATGTTGCTATTTAAGCCTCTAAAATAAGTATCGTTCTCAGGTTTAAATTTAGTGTTGCTATAATCTTTTAATGCGTAATCAATACTTATCAATCCTTTTTTACCAAATACGTATGCCATACTTCCAGTCCATTTGCTTGGTGTTTGTAGTTTATATGGATCGTAATAATTAGTTACATTCGGATTTACTACATCAGGAGCTAATTCGCCCGAAGTGTTCGCACTCACTCCTATAAGTTTCTGAGTAAATTCATCACTTAGTCTATACCAAGTAGGCGATTCATAAGCTAATCCTAATCGTAATTCATTGGTTACTTTGGCAATGGCTCCTAATTGAAAAGAAAAGCCTGTCCCATAAGTGTACAATTCATTGTCAAATTGTAATCTTGAAATGGTATAACTTGGAGTCAATGAAGCATTATTGTCTTCGTAAAATCGAGATAATTGTCTGAAATCGGTAAAATGCGAATTCAGGTTAATTCCTATGTATAGTTTGTCTTTATACGAAGTAGCGGCATTGAAAGATAATTTACCATTATATCCTTTTGTAGTAATAGCGTTCTCGTGATAGTAATTTCCTCCTGATGGTACGTTTGAGCTGTAAATAGTATTAGTAGAATTTGTACTTGCAGGATTAATTACGTAGGCTTGATAGCCTAAAAAAGCTTGTTGCGCACCATGTCCTAATTCGTCATAATTTGAATTTTCTAAAACACTTAACGGAATCCCATTGGCATACGATAAAAAGTAAGAATCAATAGAATGTGTTGGATTGGTGCCTGCAGAAAAAATGGAATTATTTAAATTACTAGTGTTTTCAAAGTTGATAGCTATGGAGAATTTTTTCCAATTACTAGAACTGTATTGGTTTTGGAAAACAAAAACTCCCCCTGCTTGATTTAAATCGAATGAATTATCAGTTTGTTTTGTTTTTTCTCCAAAATAGTTGGAGTTATTGCTTATTGAATTATTACTTAAGCTAAGCCCAACTTGATTGTTAGAAAAAATAGCCGAACCCGCAGGATTTACATTGATGGCAGATAAATCACCTCCTAATGCTCCAAAAGCACCACTCATGGCTCTAAAACGAGCCGTTCCTGTAATATTGTCTTGTGCATATCGTAAAGCGTCTCTTATTTCTTGAGCTTGAAGTTGGCTAGCGCAAAATCCAACTAATATAAGGAATATGTATTTTTTCATGATAACGAGTTTTGAGATTATATTAATTTAATTCAGGAAGGGGGTAAAGCTTATCTTCCACCTCTTCTTCCGCCACCGCCACCTCCATAGGATCCACCTCCACCGTATGAACCTCCACCGCTTGAACGACTATAGTTGGAATCTGAAGATCGAGAAGGAGAATAGCTGTCGTTACTTCTGTTTGGGGTGTATGATCTTGCAGGAGTATAACTATCGTTGCTGCGATTTGGGTTATAACTTCTGGTTGGGTTATAATTTTGACTAGTATTGTCGGTGTTATAATTTCTTGTTCTTACACTATTATTGTACAAGAAATTCGATGTGCTATTTCTACTAAAAGTTGGAGTAGTACTCATTCGGTTGTAATTATTTCTATTACTATCAGAATAGCTATTTGTAGCTGAATAACGAGATGGATATTGTGTAGAAGTTCTTCCTATATAATTTCCTGAAGGATTCAGGTTATTATTGTAATAAGAGCCTCTTCGGCTAGAATTATAAGAATAATTTGCACCTCTATAGGAGTGTCCGTAACTATATCCGTATCCATAACTTGGGTAACCCCATCCGTATATTGGGTAATAATTATATCCATAATACCCTGGATATCCCCATCCATAATAGGAATTACCCCAATAGCTGTAAGGAGAGTTCCATCCGTAGTATGAATTCCCCCATCCGTAGTTGTAATGAGGATAACCAAATCCAAAAGACAATCCCCAATTACTTGGGTAATAATTGATTTTTATATCTTGTGAGTTGCTTCCCCAACTAGCGTAATTTGAGTTGTTTTGTTGGTCAGCAGGATTGTTGTAATTACTATAGCTAGACACATCTGTAAAAATAGCGGTACTATCATTAGCATCTTGTAATGAACTAAAGTAATTTTGGTAAGCTGTACCTGATTCACTTGGAGTTACTCTTCTCTGGATTTTAGAATCACTATTTCCGTAAATACCATCAGTATCGTAATACGAACTGTTTTGGTATGAACCGCAAGAAGCGATCGTGAAAATGCTTAAAAAACCAATTATGGAATTAAGAGAGGGCATTGGGAAAGAAATAAAATTAGTTTTCATATCTGTAGGTTTTTTTATTGTTGCACATTACAAAAATAGTTAGTTTTGCCAAACTATTTAGTTAATAAAGAAGAAAACAAAATTTGTGCCAAACTATATAATATGAGTAAGAACCTTACTACGCGATCAGAAGATTATTCAAAATGGTATAATGAGCTAGTTGTTAAAGCTGATTTAGCCGAAAATTCAGGGGTTAGAGGCTGTATGGTAATAAAACCCTACGGATATGCTATTTGGGAAAAAATGCAAGCAGAGTTAGATAGAATGTTTAAGGAAACGGGACATCAAAATGCTTACTTTCCCTTATTTGTTCCTAAAAGCATGTTTGAGGCTGAGGAGACAAATGCTGAAGGATTTGCTAAAGAGTGTGCTATTGTTACTCATTACAGATTAAAAACTGATGAAGATCGTCCAGGAAAATTAATGGTAGATCCTAATGCTAAATTGGAAGAAGAATTAATTGTTCGTCCAACAAGTGAGGCTATTATTTGGTCAACTTACAAAGGTTGGGTACAATCGTATCGTGATTTACCTTTGTTGATTAATCAATGGGCTAATGTGGTGCGTTGGGAAATGAGAACGCGTTTGTTTTTAAGAACTGCCGAATTTTTGTGGCAAGAAGGACATACGGCTCACGCGACACGTCAAGAGGCTATTGAAGAATCAGAAAAAATGATGAATGTGTATGCTGATTTCGTTCAAGATTTCATGGCTATTCCAGTTGTAAAAGGATTGAAAACGCCAACAGAGCGTTTTGCAGGTGCCGATGAAACGTATTGTATTGAAGCTTTAATGCAAGATGGTAAAGCCTTGCAAGCGGGTACTTCTCACTTTTTAGGACAAAATTTTGCCAAAGCATTTGATGTTAAGTTTGCTAATGCAGAAGGAAAACAAGAATATGTTTGGGGAACTTCTTGGGGAGTTTCTACTCGATTGATGGGAGCGTTGGTAATGACGCACTCTGATGATAATGGATTAGTATTGCCACCTAACTTAGCACCAATACAAGTGGTAATTGTTCCTATATATAAGTCAGATGAAGAGTTAGAGAAAATCACTGCAGTAGTAAATGATTTGATGGCGCAATTCAAAAAATTAAAAATCTCGGTTAAGTTTGACAATCGAACTACACAAAAACCAGGATTCAAATTTGCTGAATGGGAATTAAAAGGAGTGCCTGTTCGTATTGCAGTAGGTCCTAAAGATTTGGAAAACGGAACTTTTGAAGTCGCTAGAAGAGATACATTAAGTAAAGAAGTAGTGGCTAAAGACGGAATTGTTAATTACATTAATGATTTATTAGAAACTATTCAAAATGACTTGTTCCAACGCGCGATTGATTACAGACAAAATCATATTACTGAAGTGAATTCTTTTGAAGAGTTTAAGGATGTATTAGAAAATAAGGGTGGATTTATATCTGCACATTGGGATGGTACTGCTGCAACAGAAGAAAAAATCAAAGATTTAACCAAAGCAACTATTCGTTGTATCCCTTTAGATAGAGTAGAAGAGCAGGGAAAATGTGTTTTAACAGGTATGGAATCTGCTGGTAGAGTGTTGTTTGCAAAAGCCTATTAAAAAAAAGTATTTTTTTTCGCATCTACTCTTGTGCGTCTAAAAAATAGTTGTATTTTTGCATCCGCATTACAGAATTGAGGTCCGTTCGTCTATCGGTTAGGACGCCAGGTTTTCATCCTGGTAAGGGGGGTTCGATTCCCCCACGGACTACAAAAACTGTTTAATGCTAAAGCATTCCTGAGCTTAGAAGGAAATTGGTCCGTTCGTCTATCGGTTAGGACGCCAGGTTTTCATCCTGGTAAGGGGGGTTCGATTCCCCCACGGACTACAAATTAGTTTTGAAATGGTTTTATAAAACAAGTTTTGGTGTCTCCTCTATTTGTTTTGTTAGTTAAAACTGAAGTGATTGATTGAAAAATTAATTGTGGGAGGTTTTTCTGATTTTATTTCTAATATATTAATTAGTTATTTACATTTTAAAATATACAACAAATGGCAAATCATAAGTCAGCTTTAAAAAGAATTAGAAGTAACGAAAAGAAAAGAGTATTAAACAGATACCAACATAAAACTACTCGTAATGCAATTAAAGCGTTGCGTTTAGCTACTGATAAAGCAGATGCTTCATCTAAATTATCTGCTGTAATCTCTATGATTGACAAGTTAGCTAAGAAAAATATCATTCATGATAACAAAGCATCTAACTTGAAATCTAAGTTAACTAAACACGTTGCTAAATTGTAATTAAATACAATTGAAGATAGTAAAAGCCTCCTTTTTAGGAGGCTTTTTTTATGGATTAGTTTCTGGATTTTAAGTAATAAACAGAAACAATTTTTTATCTCAAAATAAAGTGTACCTTTGCACCCATTAAAAATCACAGATGGAATCTATTAGAAACATTGCAATTATTGCCCACGTTGACCACGGTAAAACGACTTTGGTTGATAAAATTATGTATCACTGTCAATTATTTCGTGACAACGAAAATACAGGTGACTTAATCCTTGATAACAACGACTTAGAACGTGAAAGAGGAATCACAATTACTTCAAAAAACGTTTCTGTTGTATATAAAGGAACAAAAATCAACATTATTGACACTCCTGGTCACGCCGATTTTGGTGGTGAGGTAGAGCGTGTATTAAATATGGCTGATGGAGTTTGTCTATTGGTAGATGCTTTTGAAGGACCAATGCCACAAACACGTTTCGTATTGCAAAAAGCAATTGATCTTGGATTAAAACCATGTGTGGTTATTAATAAAGTAGATAAAGAAAACTGTACTCCAGAAGAGGTTCACGAAAAAGTATTCGACTTAATGTTTGAATTAGGAGCTTCTGAAGAGCAATTGGATTTCCCAACTGTGTATGGTTCAGCTAAAAATAACTGGATGTCTGATGATTTTAAAAATCAAACAGAAAACATCGAACCATTATTAGATATGGTAATTGCTAATGTGCCTGCTCCTAAAGTTTCTGAAGGAACTCCACAAATGCTTATTACTTCATTAGATTTTTCTTCTTTCACAGGACGTATCGCAATCGGTCGTTTAGAAAGAGGTATATTAAATGAAGGTATGCCAATCTCTTTAGTAAAAAGAGACGGAACTATTTTAAAATCAAGAATTAAAGAATTACATACTTTTGAAGGACTAGGTCGTAAAAAAGTACAACAAGTAATTGCGGGAGATATTTGTGCTATTATTGGTGTTGAAGGTTTTGAAATTGGTGATACTATCGCTGATTTTGAAAATCCAGAAGCATTACAAACAATTGCCATTGATGAGCCAACAATGAGTATGTTGTTTACTATTAACGATTCACCTTTCTTTGGTAAAGAAGGTAAATTTGTTACTTCTCGTCATATCCGTGAAAGATTAACAAAAGAACTAGAGAAGAACTTAGCGATGAAGTTGGGTGAAACGGATTCGGCTGATAAGTTTATGGTTTTTGGTCGAGGTGTATTGCACTTGTCTGTTCTTATTGAAACCATGAGAAGAGAAGGGTATGAACTACAAATTGGTCAACCACAAGTTATCATTAAAGAAATTGATGGTAAAAAATGTGAGCCAATCGAAGAATTAACTATTGACTTACCTGAGAATCTTTCTGGACGTGCAGTAGAATTTGTTACTATTCGTAAAGGAGAAATGCTTTCAATGGAAGCTAAAGGCGATCGTATGATTATTAAATTCAATATTCCATCTCGTGGAATCATCGGATTGCGTAATCAATTGCTTACTGCTACTGCAGGTGAGGCGATTATGTCACACCGTTATATTGGATATGAGCCTTTTAAAGGTGAAATTCCTGGAAGAAACAATGGTTCGTTAATCTCTATGGAAAACGGAAAAGCGATTCCTTATTCTATTGATAAATTACAAGATCGTGGTAAATTCTTCGTTAATCCAAATGATGAAATTTACGAAGGACAAGTAATTGGAGAAAACTCTCGTAGCGATGATATGTGTATCAACGTAACGAAAGCAAAAAAACAATCGAATGTTCGTTCTTCTGGAAATGATGAAAAAGCAAGAATTATTCCACCAATTATTTTCTCATTAGAAGAAGCTTTGGAATACATTCAAAAAGATGAATACGTTGAGGTAACTCCAAAAAGTATTCGTTTGAGAAAAATTTATTTGACAGAAACAGATAGAAAAAGATTTAAAATCTAAAGATATTAGAATCTCATTTATAGAAAAACCACCAATGAAAATTGGTGGTTTTCTTTTTGAAATCAATACACGATTTAGTTATCGTTTCAAACTAAAATGTCCCTTGGCTTCTCGGTTATCTTCTAGTTTTACTGTGAACCAATAATCATCTGCTGGCATAGGTTCCCCATTTAGGGTTCCGTCCCAACCTTGATTAGAGGTATTTATTTCTTTGATTAGTTTGCCATAACGATCGTATATGTGAATTGTAGATTGTATCGCATAGGTTCCATTTGTACCCTTTAAATTCCAAAAATCATTATATCCATCTGCATTGGGGGTAAAAAATAAGGGTGCTTCTAAAATTACTAATTCAGAATTTATTTCTCCACATCCATCTTTGTTGTCAATAATTAATTGATGTAGACCTCCAGGTACCTTGTCAAATATTGGTTCATCTTGGAAGGTAGTCTCTGTTCCGTTTTCAAAAATAATTTTAAATCGATAGGAAGTGGGGTTGTCAAGAATAATAAAAACCTGATTTTCTTTTTGTAGGTCTTTTATTTTTAGCGAATTAATTCTAGCTAGTTTTGAAAGAATAACTGTAACATTTCGAGTTGCAGTACAATTAAAATTATTTTTAACCACAAGATTATAGTTTCCTTCTCGATTGACTCTAATAGTAGCAGAGGTTTCATTAGTATTCCATAAATAGGAATAATCATTTTCAATTGCTGGAGGAATAATTCCAGCATCTAAAATCACAGAATTATTTACTCCTTCGCAAAGTATTTTAGAGCTTTTTAATTGAATAGATGGACTTTGATCTACAATAATATCAAATTGGCCCGTCCCAAAGCACCCGTCTTCATTTTCGGCTCTAATATAAAGTGTCTTCGAATTTGAAATATATTTTATTGCTAAGGGATTAGTCCCCAATTCAGCATCATTTTTACTAGCAAAATATGTAAATATTACATTTTGTGGGAGATTCAATTCACTACGGATTTGAATTGTTTTTTTTTCCAAATCGAATTCAGCTTTACCATCAGAATTAGCACATTCGTGTATAGAAACAGGTAAAATAGATATATTTCTATTTGCTTGAAGAATTATAGTTTGAATACTATAACACGATCCAGACGGTAATACTATTTTGGCATACACTACTTCGTTTGGAATCGTATTGCGATAAATTAAGTTTAATGAATTTAGATTATTTGTATCTTCATTTGCTTCTAATATAGATTTGTAGTAATATATCTGAACCTCTTTTTGTCCAATACTTAGAGCGTTACTCGAGAGGGCTAAGTTAAAAGTTGCCAATCCATCGGTTGGATTAGAGTCTTGTGTGTCACATTGAATCAGTTTATACGGAGTAATCGTTGTTTTAGGAATTTCATATATGGTAATTGTTTTTTCAATAGGTTCTCTATTTTCTCCATTTACTGTTTTTATAAGAGATACTTTGTAATCTCCAGGAGTGAGATAAGTGTGAAATGCATTTCTATCGGTTGATGTAGTTCCATCTCCAAAATCCCAAAGTACGCTATCAGTTGTTTCTGATGAACTGATATAAAAATGTGTAGCTTGCCCTACACAATTGAATTCATAATTAAATGAATAAAGAAATAATGAAGTTATAAAAGGAGGTAATCCTAGATAGGTTTTACGTCCTTTTAAATCAACTTGATTTTGGATATAATTACAATCTGTTCCGTCTGATTCTGGATTGTTGATTACAGAAAGCTTGTCATAGCCATCTTGAGAAACAGAATAGCCTGATCGGTATATTTTTTCATCAATTGCGAGTTGTAAGGCACCTGCTACGTGGTATGAGTTTGTAATTTCAATTTTCGAACTAATAATGTTGTCACTTTTTAAATTGTATTGAAATACCGAACTACCTTGACTAATTCCTTCTGAATTAAATAGATTTGTGGTTACATATAATTTTTTTGATTTTGCAGAAAATTCTACCCCATATGGGTTTGCACCACTTAAAATAGCAATACCATTACTAATTGTACCCGTTGAAGTATTAAAATTAAATAGCCAAACAGCACCTGTATTTCTCCTCACTTCTCCTTTTGGACCTAACTCATTATTGGTTTTTAAAGAAGAATTTACGATAGCTAATTTTGTTCCGTTTGGGGAAGTTTTTAGGTAGCCAATAGCATTGGAATGATATCCACCAAGAGGTACATTCATTGGAGTGTTTGTTTTTACAGGTGTTTTATTTACCCCAGTAGTACTTACTTTAAATGCATAAAAATTATCTAAAAAATGGGTAATAACCCAAAACGAGATTCCGTCACCATGTTGTACTGCAGTTATTTTTTCAGAACATTTAAATTTTACTTCTTCGGTGTTTTGTGGATCATAAGTAATTAAATGAATATTTTTTTCAGTAGTAACAATATCTCCTAATCCATTATTCAATCTTAAATCGACTTGTGAATAATTTAAACCATTATTTGGAGGATCTTCATCATTTAGTAGGTCTTCATCAACATTTTCTGCTAGAGGTTGGTCTACTGTAAAGATATAATAGATGTAAGGATTTTTAGGTTTTGGTACAATAATAGCAGACTGTGTGCTTGATACATGCCCAAGTAAACCAGACCCATTAGGCATTACTTGATGTAATTTATTGTATACTTTTGACCCGTCAGTATAAAAAAGAATATTACCATCTTTATCAGAAATACTAGCACAACCTTCTCGTGTAATTAATTGACCATTTAATAGCGCAACTGGAGATCCAGAATTGAATGTTAAACCAGCCATATCACCAAAGTACCAATTAGCAGCTTCTTTCTGAGCAAAAGAAGTACTAGATATAAGAATTACAACTAAAAGTAAAAACTTTGGTTTCATGTATTTAAGCAAATTCAAATTTAGACAAATAGTTGTAGTATAACTAATTAATAGTATTATCGTTTCAAACTAAAATGTCCCTTTGCTTCTCGGTCATCTTCTAGTTTTACTGTGAACCAATAATCATCAGCTGGCATAGGTTCTCCATTTATCGTTCCGTCCCAACCTTGACTTGAAGGAAGAATTTGTTTTAATAATTTTCCATATCGATCAAAAATGTAAATAATTGATTTAGAATTAAAGATGTTATTTACTCCTTTGACATTCCAGAAATCATTAAATCCATCTCCATTAGGGGTGAAAAACTTTGGTACACCAATTACAGCTACGGTTTCTGTAATCGTTCCGCAACCATTGGTGTCAATAACATATAAATCATGAATACCAGCAGCCACATTTTCAAATAAGTTGGATGTTTGAAACGGACCAACTGGAGCGTCTAGACTGTATTCATAAATTCCTTTTCCCGAAGCATTTATTGTGACGGAATTATTATCTGTTAAATCAACAATAGTAACACTATTTATAGTAGCAATATCTGAAGCTGTAACCTGAATAGTTCTTGTTCTAGAACATCCTGATGGTGTTGATACGGTAATTAAATAAGTTCCATTTGAATTTACATTTAATGTTGAATTAGTTTCTGAATTTAATATTACTCCGTCTTTTTTCCATTCATAAGAATAATTCGTAGTAGGAGTACCATCGGTAATTCCAGCATTAAGCTCTACAAAGAAAGAAGGTAAGTTAGAGCATACTAACTTATTGTCGTGTCCATCTTCATTAGTATCAATATTTGGTTTTGGATTTACAATTAATTTAATATGCGGTCCTAAACCAAAGCACGAATTATCTAAAATACTTTCTACTCTTATCCATATCTCTTGTTCATTTGGATATCCGATATTTCTGTAATTTGTGGTATTGATGATTTCATTGGTTTCCGCTAATGCATCGGCCTCATTGCGGTAATATTTTATAGCATAATTAGTTAAAGGAGGAATTAGAAATTGCTGAACATCAGCTGTAGCACTACTAAAATCAAATTTAGAAATTCCGTCTGTATCGGTACTTATTGAACTGATTGCATCATCGCAGGTTTTAAATTCTCTTTTAAAAGTAGATGGAATTTGTGTGGATGAAACGGTTAAATTCATTTCTGAAGTACTAAAGCACCCATTTGCATTTTCAACTCTTACCCAAATTCTATTAGAATTACTAGTATAAGCAATTGGGTTAGCAATTAATGTAGCATTGTCTTTAGTTTGAGCTCCAATTGGAGAAGTATAATACGTAAATGTTTCATTTACCGCATTAGTAGAAATAAAATTATTTTTTTCTGTCAGGTTAAAGTTAGATATTCCATCTGCATTATCGTCACATTGTTTTAAATCTATGGTTGGTGATAATGATGGTAAAGGATATACAGTTAAAGTAGCTACATTCGATAGTAATCCACAACTATTACCAACTTTACTTAGTTGAACACGATAGTGATAACCATTCATTGAGTTACTTACTCGATTAATGTTTAATGTGTTGGACCGTACTCCAGAATAAGTAGTATTATCTGAAAGGTTATTCCAATTGATACCATCAGAAGATTGTTCCCATTGATATGTATTTCCTCCATTATCTACAATCGAAATAGAAGTGTTTTGCAATTCACAAGTAGGATTAATTTGAGGCTGTGTATTTATACTAATTGGAGCAGCTGTGATGTAATTCGTGTTAGGATTTAAGTAACCCGTACCGCTTGTTACAACTCCATTAGTATTAATGGTCGCAGGAGATGTGTTTCCTAAAACTCCATCACCATTAGGATCTAAAAAGCCTGCTTCGATTACATCAAAACAGCCATCATTGTCACTGTCTAATTCTCTGTAATTTTTAATCCCATCATTGTCTATATCTTGATTAATAGAATTGGTTCCTGATTCGTCTTTATCATAAATACCATCATTATCGCTATCCAAATCCAAATAATCAAAAACAGTATCATTATCTGTATCTAAAGGGGCTGTGCCTGAACCAAAAACATCATAAAGTCCATCTTTGTTAGTGTCTAAATTAGATGAGTTAACAGCTGTGTTGGGTTGTGATTCAATTATATCTGTAATACCATCATTGTCACTGTCTAAATCCAATTGGTCAGCAGTTCCATCTAAATCAGAATCTCTAGGGATACAAGTAGCTTTTATTGAGAAAGTAGCTTTGTTGTTATTCGTATCTGATAAGTTGGAATGGATAAAAGTAAGGGAAGAGGTTAAATACGATTGAAAACTAAACTTTCCTGTTCCAGCGGCAAGGGGTGTACTACTATTGAGTCTAAAACGTATTTCAAAAGAAGAATATTGAGTAACACCACTCTCATAAATCCCATCATAATTAGTATCGATCAATAACTGATTGTTTGGATTCAATACTGTTACCGTTTTGTTTATATCTGATTTGATAATAAATTCGCTGTCTGAGTTAATTAAGTCAGCACTATTAGCTGTATTTACATATTCTAAAGCTAAAGAAATAGGATTAGCAAAATTGATTTTATATTCTAAACTATTCCCTTTTCCTGCAGGAACTTCGCTTATAAAATCTCCATTTGGTCTACCAATAAAAGGGGTAATAACAGCGGAGTTGTTTAATGATGATGTTGCAATATTAGTTGAAAATGTATTTGAATAGGTTTGTTTTGTAATATTAGCTGCACTAAGGTCTATACCTAAATTTCCAAATGATTCTGTGCAATTTGAAATTCCATCATTATCATTATCTACATCAATGTTATCGGCAACTGAATCATTATCGAGGTCAGTTGGACAATTGCTGATTGGGATTTTGTCAGATACATTGTTGGTATTACAATTAGGAATACTCCTTTTAACTTGATAATAACCAGGGGTAGATGGAATATACGAGTTTGAGGTTTGGCCTAAAATATTAGTGTCGTTTTGTAACCATTGAAAAGTATAATCTGGATCAGGAGTAGTTGTTAAGGTGATATTAGGTAAACAACTTCCTGAAATTGTTGTAGTATTTTGAATAGTAAGTTCTGGTTTGATATCAAAACCAGAATAATAGCCACCATAAGTTGCAGCGCTTCTTGTTCCATAATATGAAACATACACTTGTTTTGTTGATTTAATAGCAATATCATCATAAAGACCATTAACGGTATAACAAACAAAATCAGGATTTCCTGTAATAGTGATAGGATTTACACCAATTGGTAAATTATTTATTAATACAGATGCTCCATTTTCAGTAACTACATTGACAACGCCATCATAATTTACATTTCCAATCCTATTGATTTGCGGTATATTGTCAACAATTTTTGGTGTAGAGCAATTCAAAGGTGGAACAAAAAATAAATTTTGATTTGCATTTGAAGCTGTCCCTCCAATACTTTGATAGGCAAAGACTTTTTTAGTAGTGTTTACATATAAATTATTGTTTACAAATGCATTACCATCAAAAATATAATTTTGACCTGCTTGAATTATTGTGATAGGAGTAGTGCTTCCGTTGGCATAAATTTCGGTATTATCTTCATCGGCAATTATTAAAACACGTTCTAATACAGTAGTCCCTTGTCCTCTAATGAATATGTATTCTTTACCAATCTTATCCGACCCGACAATTTGATCAAAACCGACATCTCTTCCAGCTCCAGAAGCTGTCGAGGGATCGTTAGTACCACCAAAAGAACCGCTGTTTACAACAACATCCTTATTAGATTCTATTAAAGCGCCTATAATATTACCTCCTATATTTCCATTTATACCTAGAATATAACTTTCGTTTTTGTTTAAATTTATTGTGAAAGGACCATTAAAAGTGGTTCCATTGGCTAATAACGTTCCATTAGGTATATTAGAAATAGTAATGCTAGTATTATTTTCTGTAGCTAAAACCGAAAAAAAGTTTAATAACCCAACTATATTTGAAGAGTTTAACATGGCACCGGCTCTAAATCTTTTACCAAAGGCACTAACACCCTTAGTAACTAATCCTCCAGCTTGATTTCCACTACCAGCATTAGTTCTAATACTCGAGTAGATTAACCCTTCACTTTCAATAATAAAACCTTTGTTAATTACTAAACCAGTACTAGAACTGGGTACAAATAATTGTGTGTTTTCGCCAGATCCAATTGAATAAATGTATGGAGTACTTTTACTTACAGTACCTGTTATTGTTGTACCTCCAATCTGAATTATTTTAAAATTAATATTTGAAATACTTGGAGTAGAAATGTAAATATAATGATCCTGAGGAGTTACCCCAGCATTACTATTTGTTGTTAATGGTGGTATATAATGTGTTTTACTAAATTGAGCAAGACAATTTAGCGATAACAATAATATGAAAAGTAGTGGTATTTTTTTCATTTGCTAAAAATAGCAAAAATACTTTTATCTTTTTAAGCTAAAATGTCCATTAACAACTTGATTGTCATTTAATATTAATCGAAACCAATAATCAGTAGCTGGAAGAGGGTAGCCATTAAAAGTTCCATTCCAACCTACAGAATTGGCATCCATTTGCTTGAGGAGTTTACCATATCGATCAAAAATATAAATTGTAGCAAGGGGGTATGAATCTAAACCATCTACTTTCCATACATCATTGGCACCATCTCCGTTTGGTGTGAAAAAGTTGGGGTAGTCTAAAATGGTAAATGGGTAAGTGGCATAGTCACAATTCGATCGGTTTCTTATGTAAGCGATATAATTTCCTCTGCTTATATCCAAAAAAAGAGGGCTGGATTGGTAATTGATTCCGTCTATTGAAAATTCAAATGTGGTATTTGTTGAAGGAGTAATTAGTTCAATAGAATTTTTTCCTCCTGCAAATTCGTTAATGACAGGTGAGGGTAGATTTCCTAGGACAGGATTGCTCGTGAGTGTTTTTAGTGTAATTTGAGCCGTTTCTGTGCAACTAAATTTTGAATTAACCCCTTTGGCATATACTGTTTGGTCACCTGAATTGGTTTTTTCGAATGCGGTTGGAGTTGTGATTTCAATGGTTTGATTACTGTCTTCGTAGTAATTGGAAATAGTAGTATCAGGGTTATTATTAGTAATTATTGTATTCAATGAAGTCAAGTCAAAGAATGCCGACCCAGTACCATTATCATCGCATTTAGCAAGAGCTACGTCTTTTAAACCCATTCCTGTTGTATATTCAATTTTGATTTCACCAATAAAATTACATCCACTTGAATCGGTAGCTTCAACTTTATAAGTGCCTGCTTGGGTTGTCATGAGTGAAGGATTTGTTTCTCCAGTTAAAGGAGTAGTCAAGCCGTCTTTGTACCATTTAAAAGTATATCCAGTACTTGACATATTGGTTTTAATTTCAAAAGTTTCTCCATTACAAATAGCCGTATTATCAGCGATTAATCGGTCTTTTCCTAAATCTATTTTAGAAGTAAAACTACCTGCTTCAACAAACACAGCCGAGTTATTGTCATTATCTCGATCATTTGCTATCACTAATTTAATGTGGTAAGTATGACCAATGATTAAAATTGTTTTAGCAGTTAATTTGGAAGTTTGACCAGCATAATTTAAAGGACTTAAACTTGGGTTAGTAGTATTGAATAATCCAAAAAAAGATTCATTTTTCGCATCACATTTTGTGTTAGTAAAAGTGTCCGAATAATTTATTGCAGGATGAATGTTATTGGAAGAAACGGCTGTTCCGTCAGGTAGGACAGCTAAATTATTATAAGAGCCTGAAGTTGTTAAGTCTTTAATTAGCAAAGCAAGCCCATCTGAATATTTACAGGGATTATCTTTTATGTATTCATTGGACGCAAAAATATAATTAAAGCTTAAATAATTGGTTTGAGCAATAAAGTCGAATTCTAGTGAACTTGCATTTCTTGAATTGATGTCTAAAACGGAATTAATGTCCGAGTCTCCCAACCAATTAGTGCCTCCTCCAAGGTTAGTGTAAGGTCCTTCAGAATTTTTACTAGACCAAGTGCTTAAAACAATTCCTGAAGGTAAAGAAAAAGTACTGCCATTAGAGTCAAAAGTGCCATAGCTGTTTTTCGAGTTACTATTCGGTTCTCCCTTTGCAATTTCACCTGATACTCCAATACAAGAACTATTATTGGTTAACTTTTGTACTAAGGAATTAGCCGTTTGGTTATCATTTACAATTATTGATTGTGCCGAAACCCAGGTTGGGAAGCAGCAAAATACTATAATAATAAATACGATTTTTATCCTACTCATAACAAAACAAAGATACTATAAATCTCTTTTTGGATGTACTAACGGAAAAGGAAACCAAAAATTATTTTTCAGCAAAAATTTCAGTAAATTTGTTATAAATATACTCCCAATGAGCGAAGAACCTTTGATGATTTTTAAAAAGCCGTCTTATCCAATTAATGAGGCACTATTAGATTATCTCGAACGATTTGATCGAATTTCTAAATTCCCTATATCCTATGATGATTTATTGCGTTTTTCAGGCTCTATTAATGTCTATGACAAAGAGGATAGGGACACATTGTGGATTCGAGTATATTACAATGAATTTGAGCGAGAAGAAATTGATTTAACGCTCAAAAAAATCTATTCTTTGTTGCACTCTGATGGAAATCTAGAGATTATTAAATTTTTAAATGTTGATTCCATTGACTATTGTACGTTTGGGAATTCAAAGCCTTTCCGAATTAAAGTAAGAAACGTACTTAATGATAACTATACCCATTTTTATGTAAAAAAAGCGGATGCTTCTCGCGTTTACGGTTTGGAATTAGAGCACATTTTATCGCCTGATAAAATCAACTTTTTGGTTCATCAAGATACTTTAATCGAAGAGCATATTATGGGAATTGCGGGGGATGTATTTATCAATAATCACTTGAAGAATTGTACCGAAACGGAAAAATCTCAAATAGCTAAAGAGTTTGTGAAGTTCAACGAACGTTCTATGATTCGTTTACTTGGTGATATGCGTGCTTATAATTATGTGGTGATTCCAATTCATGATTTTGACCAAGTAGTCTATAGAATTCGCGCCATTGACTTTGACCAACAATGTTATGAAGGAAATTTTAAAGTGTACCGTCCTCAGTTTTTTAAAGAGAATTATCCTATGGTGAAATTGGTAAAAGACAAATTACAAGAAAGTTCTATCAACCAATATAAAAATGAAGAGCGTTCTGTTTTGGCTAAAAGAATTCACTCGGCCGAAAATAGAATCAAGCGTCTGTTGAAAATTATGGGAGATGATAAGCTGTCGACCCCAGAGCATTTAGAGCAATTAAAAATGGAATTGTATAGGTACACCAATGATTTGAATTTCAAAAAAGCCAAATCGATGGGTAATATTATGCATGCGTCATTTCAGTACATTACCCGAAACTTCAAAAATGTCAATCCGTTTAAATCATATTGATCTAAAAAAAATCCCCGATGAATACTCATCGGGGATTTTTTTTAATTTTTCTCTTCTTTATTGAAATAGACCAAGTAATAATACATTTGCTTTTCTTCGTCCCAGCCTTTTTCTACAAATTTCTCAGCACTTTCAGGATTAATGAAATCCATTTTGATTTGGATGTGTGTATCTAAATTGATCACGTTTTTGATGGACTTTCTCGCATCAGAAACCGCTGCATTGGCAATAGGGAAGGTGGTAATATCTTCAATACTGTATTTATCTCCCTTATCTACTTTATAGTTTTTGAATTCAGGAATCAAATCGGGATTATCTAAAACTTCGTTTAAGAAATTAGTTTCTTCAAATTGATCGTTTTTGGCAAAATAATTCACAGAACGATTCATGAACATGACTTCTTCTTTTTTGTCTTCGGCAGGAAAAACAACATCTTTAGCAAAGCCTTGACAGAATTTCAAATACTTTTTAGTGATGTAATTTTCATCTTCGAAAGCATCTACAGATAAGAAATGTTCTAGCCAATAACGTGCATCATAACGGTTACTATCTACGGTTAGGATTTTATATCCTTCTTCTTTCTTGTAATTGAAAATCAAGCATCCTTTGTCTAATTTATTCAGACTTACCCCGTGTTGTAAAATCATTTCAAGGTGGGTGTCTTTTTCTTCAAATTGCAAGAAATCCGCTTGAATTTCACTTTTGAATATCCCAATTGCATCGACTACATTATTGTCAATAGCGAGGTTGGTTAAATAGGTAACATACACTTCACCATTCTTGATGTGAGGATGATTGGATTGCTCAAATAAATGCTTAGTAATTTGTTTTGAAACCTCATGAACATTCGACGGATTCTCGAAAATTTGAGAGGCAAATTTGTACATTTCATTGTAATCCAAATCCACTTCGTGCGCAAACTGAAAGTAATTTTCTTCTTTTTCTCTAAAAGGTTTAAAGAAAAATTCCTTTATCAACGGAACAATTTCATCATTGAGATTAAAGAGTTGTTCCGATAAAAAAATAGCTTCGTTGCGGCTCTTGTTTCCTACGCGGTGTATAGAAAGAGAATCAATGTGGGTGTTGAATAAGTTAATCATAGCTTTAGCCCCTCCCGTCCTCCCCGAAGGGTAGGTGTCAAGAACTGGACAGTATTTTTAAGTTAATTTTTATTTAGAAAGAGCAAAAAGTATCAGTCTTTATTTTAATTTGATATAAACTCCCTCTCCTTTGGAGAGGGTTGGGGAGAGGCCTAATTCCAATTTTCTTCGTATCCGAAGTCTTCAAAGCTGTCGTCGCCTTCAAACATATCTAAGTCATCTTCATCTAAATCATCTTCAAATTCACCGTAGATGTCATCGTGCATATCGGCTTCAAAATTTTTCTCAATAGCTTCGTCAGGCATTTCTCCGTGAGAAAATATTGTTTCAGGATAAATAGCACCCGATTTTGGTTCTTCAACTGCAGCTAATTCTACTAAGAAAGTCCACATATTGATAAAATCATACACATAGATAATTTTAGTATTCTCTTTATCTAACAGATCCGATAATTTGTAATCACTCATTACAGTTTGCTCTCCTGGAACATCACCAGCGTCAAACATTGGAATTTCGTCTTCTTGATTCCAAGTATCGTCACAAGTGTAAAAAGAAGCTACTTCCATTCCGTCAAATCCAAATGAATTGAAGATAGCATTGTGTAAATCTTCTAAAGTATCTTCAGCTAGTATTGCAATATCTCTGAAAATATCTTCTTCTGCGTCTAGAATTACTCTGAATTTATAAACCATAATCGTTGTTTTTATAGAAAGTTCAAAGGTAAATTATTAATTACTAATTACGAATTGTGATTTACGTTTTGTTGAAAAGATTTTAAATAGTTGAATGGGAGTATTTTATTCTAATTTCTTAATCACTTTGGCAGGATTGCCTAATGCCATAGAATAATCGGGAATGTCTTTTGTCACAACAGCACCTGCTCCGATAACGCAGCCATTGCCAATTGTTACCCCAGGACAAATAATGGCACTACCGCCAATCCAACAATCGTCTCCAATCGAGATAGGTTTTGAAATTTTATGAGTGCGACGCATTTGCGCTTCAAGCGGATGAGAGGCGGTGTACAATTGGACTCCGGGACCTAAAAGCACATTAGAACCTATAGTTACTTTGTTTTCGTCGAGAACGACACAGTTCACATTGAAAAACACATTGTCTCCACACAAGATATTGTATCCATAATCACAGAAAAATGGAGGTTCAATGTATAGGTTAGAACCTGCATTGGGTAGTAATTCTTCCAAAATCAATCGCGCATTCCTTGTCATTCGGTATTCCGTAACATTCAGTCGATGTAATAAGTTTTTGGCTTTCCGGCGGTCTTTTTTAAGATCTAAATCACCTAATGGATAAGGTTTTCCGTCCATTATTTTTTCTTTTTCTGGTTTCATGAAAAGTAAATTCTAGTGCTGTAAATATAAACAATCTACAATTCATCTTCGTTTTTTGACAATTCGGTTTTTCTTATTTTTATGCTATACTTCTTTAGTGCAACTTTGCTTCATCAAAAAACAAAAGTATGATCCGAATAGTTATTTTATTAACCTTAAGTTTGGTTGCCTTATTGCAACAACTTTTATTTTAATACAAAAGAGATGATTGATAAATTAATAAAGGAATTTCCTAGAGCACTTGTGATTTCGCTAAGTATATTTTTTGCTCTGCTACTTATTAAGTATTTAGTTGGAGTAACTATTTCCTTAAATGATTCATTTTGGGTGAATTTTGGATATACCATGCTGTATGGTTTTAGTTTATATTATGCTAATGCTGCGGTATTTATTTTGTTGGACACTATTTATGCAAACAATCGCTTTACAGTCAATCGATTAATTGTAGGGTTTATAAGTACTTTTTGTATCACACTTTTTGTGGTTTTTCTGTTGCGTATTTTTGAAGAGGTTATTGTTGAAAAGCAATCATTTACAACTTATATTGAAAATGAAAAAGCAAGTTCGTACCTTATTCCAGTGGTGATTTTTTTGATTGTTTCATTATGTATACATGCTTTCTATTTTTACAAAGCTTTACAAGAAACCAAAGTCAAAGAACAAAAAATAATAGCCACTACTGCCAATGCGCAATTTGAAAGTTTGAAAAATCAAATTGATCCTCATTTTCTGTTTAACAGCTTGAATGTCTTGAGTTCATTGATTGAAGAAAATCCCGAAAACGCACAAAAGTTTACGACTTCGTTATCTAAAATTTACCGCTATGTTTTAGAACAAAAGGATAAAGAATTAGTGGCTGTTGAAGAAGAATTGGCTTTCGCCAAAATTTACATGCAATTATTAGCCATGCGTTTTGAGAATAGTATTTCGTACGCATTGCCTGAAAATACTAATGCGGATGCTAAAGTAGTACCACTTTCACTTCAATTATTATTAGAAAATTGCATCAAGCACAATATTGTGAGTAGTTCAAAACCGTTGCATATTAAAATTAGTGTTGAAGACAATCAATTGGTCATCGAAAATAATTGGCAAAAGAAAGAAGTGCTTACTGACGGGAAAGGAGTTGGTTTGCAAAATATTGTCAATCGCTATGCGTTATTGACCGAGCGAAAAGTTAAAATTGTCCAAGACGAAAAATCGTTCAAAGTGTATTTACCTATCTTAACCAAACAAATTTCAAAAATGAAATCAACTAACTTTACAAAAGAAGATATGGCGTATGCTCGAGCTAAAAAACGTGTAGAACAACTCAAAGGATTTTATGGGAATTTAACTTCCTATTGTATTATAGTGCCTTCACTGGCATTAGCAAATTATTTCACCTATTGGGGATTTCAATGGTTTTGGTTCCCCATGTTGGGTTGGGGATTGGGATTGTCTTTTCACGCATTTGGAGTGTTTGGTTACGGAAAATCGTGGGAAGAACGAAAAATACAAGAAATAATAAACAAAGAAAAGAAGCATAACTGGGAATAATAATCTTAAATACTATGGAAATTATAAATAAAGACCAAATTCAATACGAAGAAGCGGTAAAAAAAGTTAAAAAATTAAAAGGATTTTATACACACGCCATTGTGTATGTGGTTATTAATAGTATGATTGTTATTATTAATATCCAAAATCTTAGCCCAGGAGAAAGTTATTTTCAATTCAAAAATTTCTTTACTGCATTTGGATGGGGAATAGGTTTATTAGCTCACGGAATGGCTACTTTTGTTCCGTATTTTATTCTTGGGAAAGATTGGGAAGAACGTAAAATAAAAGAGTTGATGGAAAAAGAGCAAAATGTAAATAAGTGGGAGTAACTCACTATCGAATATTGAATAACGAATGTTGAATTTTGAAATGGATTTACAATGAACATCATCATCATCGAAGACGAAAAACCAGCGGCACGTTTGTTACAGCGAAAAATAGAAAAACTAGGCTATTCAATTGCTACATTATTGCATTCGGTAGAGGAATCCTTAGTTTGGTTCCAAAGCAATCCGCAACCCGATTTGATTTTTTTGGATATCCAATTGTCAGACGGTTTGTCGTTTGAAATTTTTGAACAAATCGATATCAAAAGTGCCGTGATTTTTACAACTGCTTATGATGAATATGCCTTGCGCGCCTTCAAATTGAATAGTATCGATTATTTATTAAAACCCATCGACGAGGAGGAATTGGCTACTGCAATTGCAAAATTCAAAAATCAATTTCAAATAAATGGCATTTCAAGTTTAGATTTTGAAGCCATTAAGAGAATGCTTGTCAATCCAGTTGAAAGAGAATATAGAAAACGTTTTTCCGTAAAAATAGGGCAACAACTCAAAGTGATTGATGTTGCTGAAATCGAGTGTTTGTATAGCGAAAACAAAGGAACTTATATTCATACGCTAGACAATCGTGATTATTTGATTGACAGTAGTTTAGAAATTGTGGAAGCCGAATTGAATCCTAAAGAATTTTATCGCATTAGTAGAAAATTTATTATCCCAATGCAGTCAGTCAAAGAAATTCAAGTTTATTCTAATTCGAGGTTAAAAATTAGTTTGCCAACTTATAAGGGCGAAGAAGTAATTGTGGCTCGGGAACGCGTTGCGGACTTTAAAGATTGGCTGGGTTAATTATTTGAAATAGATTTTTCGAATCCCAATCAAAATAAAAATCAAAACAGAATACGCTATAAAAAACGGAATGACCCATTCGATTTGGCCCAATGGTAAAAGCACGGCGATAATCAGTAATTGGAAACCCAATCCATATAAAGACACTAAAGTCATAAACCAATTCGGAAAGGTTTTGACTTTGTAAGCATCATTATCCAAAGCGTGAATAATTTTATCAAATCCACCGTACACGATAGTATAAATTCGGAACAAGATATCAACTGATTTTTGTGATTCTCCAGGCAAAGCTCTCGGAGATTTATATTCAAAAACTTTACTGGTAGTATCTCCACCCACCGATTTGTTTCGAAGAATTACATAATAGTAATTGTATAAAGTACCTTGTAATTGGATACAAAAAAAAGCAATTAATGTCAGCCCAAAAGAAGTTTTTGACACATAACAAATCGTCATCAAAAACAGAAAATTCAATATAATATCAAATACACTGTCTAAATACCTACCAGTATAAGAAGGGGTATTTTTTAAGCGAGCCAATTCGCCATCAGCCGCATCAATTCCCGATTTTAAAACGATAAAAAAACCTGCCCATAAATAGTATTCATTAAGAATACAATAAATTGCTATTAGTCCAGCAATTCCAAACAAAAGTGTAACGTGGATAGGAGTAAAGCGGGTATTCTTTAGCGCATTAGCAAGTAATTTTCCAAAGGGTCTTCCATAATCCGATAAATCAATAAATTTATCTTGGGCAGCTAGTTTTGACATTAATTATGGTTAAGACGATATTGTGACATTATAGTCGGTGTAATTAGTTAGAATGTTTTTTGCTGTTTTCTAATATTAAATAGAGTTGTAAGCCAAATAGTAGGGTAGCCATTGCGATATGAATGGTCTGAGAGCCAAATGGGAAGTTAAAATAATACATTGCAATACCTGATAGGATTTCGATGCAAAGCAATCCTATTATCCAATTCATTTTGTCAAATCCTAAAGTAAGTTTTCTATTTCGCCAAAACAAAAACGCATTGGCACAAACCACTAAAATTGAAAAACTTCGGTGAGTATAAAAACCGCCCTTGGGATTTTGTATCCAAACTTCTTTGGGTAAACCTAATTCTGTAATGGCATCAACTGATTCTCGAACTTGTGTTCCAAAAATGATTTGAACAACAGTTAATCCTAATGCTGCATATAAAACCCATTTGAATTCGTTATCAAAGGTTTTTATTTTTTTGTTTTCTTGAACGGAATAAATGACATACAATTGAACCGCTACAATTAGCAATGCAGCCAACATGTGAGTGGTGATTTTATACGGATTCAAAACAGAATCTACGACTGTTTTTCCTAACCAAGCTTGAAAGCCCATTAAAAAACAAATGAGTAAACAATAGAAAATCAATTTTTTGTTTTCTTTCCAGAAACCGAAAGAGAAAACCAAAGCTACTAGACAAGCCATACCGGCTAATGCCCCAACTAATCGGTTGAGGTATTCTACCCAAGTGTGTAATGGATTGAAAATAGCGTAATCATGTTTAGTGTATTTTTCCCAATGCGTACTTTCAAAATTTTTTGGAGCAACAAAATGGTCTTTAGCCACTAAAAGACTTTCATTTTTAATAATAACTTGTCCTTTTGAATATTCTTTTCCAACAGTATAGAGTAATTCTTTTTCTTCAGTAGGAGGGATGTAATATCCAAAGCATTTTGGCCAATCTGGACATCCCATTCCTGAACCTGTCATTCGGACTAATGCACCAGCTAGTATAACTAAATACACTAAAACTAGAGCTGTCTTTGCCGATGGAAGAAAATATTTTTTCATTTTTAATTTACTTTTTTTAATCCTAATTTTTCAGCTCTTTTCAAAACAAAATTATAGGCAGCTTCGTATTCGTTAGGTATTTCGCCTTCTAAAATAGCTTCTTTGACCGCTTCTTTCAATGTACCAATTTCGCGAGAAGGTTGTAAATCAAAAATCGCCATAATTTCTTCTCCAGAAATAGGAGGTTGGAAATTACGAACGTGATCTCGAGCTTCTACTTCAATAATTTTCTTGCGGACAATATCAAAATTATTGTGGTATTTTTTGAATTTTGCAGGGTTTTTAGTGGTGATATCGGCTTCGCAAAGCGTCATCAAATTATCAACATCTTCTCCTGCATCAAATACCAATCGTCTCACAGCAGAATCGGTTACGATATCTTCAGCTAGGACTATAGGTCGGGAACTCATCATGACCATTTTTTGAACAAATTTCATTTTTTGATTCAACGGCATGTGTAGTCTTTCAAAGATTTTTTTGACCATTTTCCCACCTAAAAATTCATGTCCGTGAAACGTCCAACCTTGTTTTTTGTTAAAGCGTTTCGTTGGTGCTTTTCCAATATCGTGTAATAAAGCGGACCAACGCAACCACACATCATCCGTATTCGGGCAAATATTATCAACCACTTCAAGCGTATGATAAAAATTGTTTTTATGCGTATGACCTTCGATTTCTTCGACCTGATTCAAAGCAGTTAATTCAGGTAAAATGATATCTAAAAGTCCCGTTTTGTATAATAATAAAAATCCGATAGAAGGTTTTTCGGTTGAAAGAATTTTATTTAATTCATCCACAATGCGTTCTCCTGAAATGATTTTAATTCGTTCTGCATTTTTGGTAATAGAATCTAGTGAATTTTCTTCAATTTCAAAATTCAATTGAGTTGCAAAACGGATCGCACGCATCATTCGCAAAGGGTCATCAGAGTAGGTGATGTCTGGATCAAGTGGTGTTTTAATGATTTTATTTTCCAAATCATTTACTCCATTGAATGGATCTACTAAATCTCCAAACGTATTTGAATTTAAGGATAATGCTAAGGCATTTATTGTAAAATCACGACGGTTTTGATCATCTTCTAAAGTGCCGTTTTCAACAACAGGATTTCTACTCTCAAAATGATAGGATTCTTTTCGGGCGCCAACAAATTCGATTTCAGTATCTTCAAAACGGAGCATTGCGGTACCATAGGTTTTGAATACTTGTACTTTCGGTTTTTTAGGAAGTAACTCGGATACTTTTAATGCTAATTCGATACCACTACCTACGGCAACAATATCAATGTCTTTTTTGAAATCTCTTCCAAGAAGAAAATCCCTCACGAACCCACCAATAACGTAGCTTTCTACTTGGAGTTCTTGTGAAGCTTTGGCAATTACTTCGAAGATTTTGTTATGTAAGGCTGATTTATGATTCATCTATTAATTTGAGAATTTGAAAATTAATCAATTTGAAAATTATACTACATTCTCAAATTCTCAAATTTTCAAATTATATTGTATTACTTTCTAATAATTTTCACCTGAGCATCGCTCGTTAATTTAATTATGGTAGAAGGTTTTCCTGCTATTTTTTCGTGCGCCAAATTTACAACATAGTCCACACCTTTTATAATTTCGGGACTAATTTCTTTAAATGATTTTGGAGTGGGTTGCCCCGATATATTCGCCGAGGTTGAAACTAAAGGTTTTTTCATTCGCTCCATTAATTTAAAACAGAAAGGTTCTTTCACTAATCGGATACCTAAGGTACGGTCAGGAGCGATTAAATTTGGCGCTACATTTCTCGGATTATCAAGGACTAAAGTGGTAGGATTCTCAGATAAATCTAAAATTTGCCATGCTACTTCTGGAATATCTTTGAAAACAGTGTACATCATTTTTTCTCCATTCATTAGGCAAATCATACTCTGAGTTTCAGCTCTTTTTTTGAGTTGGTATATTTTAGCCACCGCTTCAGGATTGCTAGCATCACAACCAATTCCCCATACAGTATCAGTAGGATAGAGTATAATTCCTCCGTTTTTAATTACTTCAAACGCATTGAAAACTTCTTGATTGATGTCCATCTAAATTGGTTTAGTTTATTATTGTAAATGATATTGCAAAGCAAACTGAATTTGGATATTCAGTTTATTGTTGTCCAATTGCCATTGATAATTATGCATCCAAGAGGTATTTAATTTTGCTTGAATACCTATATTCCCTATACGTCTGTAGGTATAAGTGTTTAAATTCAAATCGACCCATTTTCGATTGTAGTCACTAAAAACATCATAATAAAAATCTAAGTTGTGGGCATATCTTTCACATTGAATTCCCCATACTTTGTTTTTATTCCAAACACTAAAATCTAAGATTTGCGAATTACCTCCTGGGCCTATACTCGCCCCAATAACTTGCCCCATTTGTGTATAGCCATGAAGAACACTTCCGTGTTCATACCAAGCACCAGCAGGTCTAACAATTCTGTCTGCACTTTGTTGTAATTGAGTATGTTCAAAATTAAATTTCAAATAATTATCATTATCTGAGTTTAACATGAATATTTTTCCAAATCCAAATAAAATAGCTCTTGAATGAGATGGAGAATCAAATAAATCTAAAAGATTTGAGGAGTGGTCATTCCAGCCACTTTCCACATAAATTTCAGACTTCGATTCTTTCATTACCCAACGTAAGAAAACAGAGGCTAATTGATCCCTGTTTTTAGCATCTTCATTATTTAAGTTTGCTTTTTGAAAGGGAATTATGACTGGAAAATAGTCAGTAAATTGCTTTCCTAAATCGGTATTGTAAATTTGAAAAACACGGTTCAAACCAACAAACAAACCTGGGACCCATTTGGGATGGTAGTTAATAGACAATCCAGACAGGTATCTCCATTCAGATTGCTTCGGAATTTTATAATTTACTCCATCAACAATATAATCTTCGATTGGATTGTCGAATCCTGAATTTTCGAGTCTTCCGTTAATTAATTGTCCTTCAAAACTTCCTATAAAAGTTTGAATTGGTTTTCTGGTATTAATGGTGGAATGTAAAAATCCTGGAGCATTGTTGCTCATTATTAAAGAGTTGTACAGTCCAGGTCCCCACCATAAATTTTCTGTAGAAACCCCAATAGCTATATTTTTATAGTTTAGTTTAACACTACTTTGTCCCCAACCCAAATAGTGATAGGCTTTGTCTCCAAATCGAACAGGAATATCCGAGTGATTTAAATAACTAATATATGCGAATCTAATATTGTTAGTTTCGGTTGTAGGGAAAGCTTCAAAATTTCGATTTGCTGCATACACATATTCAGGGTTGATCCGGATTTCTAACGCGCCATAACTAGCTTGAATTCCTGCTTTAAAATGGGTTTGATATCCTTTAGCAGGTATCATAGCCCCATCATTTCGACTTATTGGCGCAAAAGAAGTGTATTGTTGTTTGAGATTGACAGGTAGGTAATGAAATACAAACTTGTTTTGAAAATCTGAGGATACATTTTGTGTCAAAGGCCTCATTGTAAAAGAAACTAAGGAGTCTCCTTTTCCTAATAGCTGTTCGTTTCGAGCTCTTTGTTCGGCTAAATCAATGGCCCCAATTGGGATGTTTTGACAAATTACTTTAGAGGTACATAATACTAGAGCTAGAAAAAAATATTTTATATTCATACTTTTACTAAAGAAAGTATATTGTTTGAATTGTTTATTTTTGATAGGAGGCATGTTAAGGATCTAATTGAATTTTAATTATTATGTTTAATGATTTTCTAATTCAAAAATTGTATTTACCCAATTATTTAGTGTATATCTATTGTATATATGGGATGGAATTTCTTCATATTCAGTTTCAAAAAATGAAATTGGTATAATCGGTTTTTTTGGGTCAATGACTAATATGTTATTTGGATTATAAAAATCATAATTTTTGATGTCTTCATTAGTAGTAATTAATTTTTTATGCCATCCTAAACTTTCAAAAACTCTAAAAGTCAATCCTGTTTGTCCATTTTTATTTACATCAAGTAAAACATCCGATTGCTTTATGTATTCCTTTACAGTCGATAATGGAATTTTGTTGGTTATGTAATCTATATTAGCTTCTTTTTTATTTTTCGTCTTATTGTAAATAATGATTTTCGATTTAATAGTATTGTTTTTGAGTTCGTTAGCAATTCTTTTGATAGTATTTTGTCTATTGTCTTTCGTGCTAATATTAAAGACATTGTATTTTGCTATTTGAGGAGTATCTGTGATCTCGGGAAAATCACAAATCCAATTTGTGATAAATTTCAATTGATACTTTTCGCAATCACTTTTTTCAAATGAATAGACTTGATCGAATAATGGAATTATTTTTATTATTTTGGGATATCTTCGAATATTATCGTTGAAATATGCTATTGATTTTTTTGAATATTGCTTTATTTTAAGAATGTATTTAGCATCAATATAGTCACCTCTTGTAATTAATATAACATCTTGAATTTTGTCCATTGAATCCAATTTTTCAATGATTTTTTTGCCAAAATGAATATGTTTTAAATTTATATTAAAAGCATATTTTAAAAAAAAGTTATATATTTTAAATAAAAAATTAGGGTATTTGTATTTAAACTGATTGAAATCAATATGATTTACAGTATGTCCTTTTTTTTGAAGATTCACAATGATGTCAGAATTTAGTTTCCATTCATCGTAACTTATTATTGTTATTAGCATAAACAGTTTGGTTTTTATCTCAAAAAAATATTTAGCAAATATAGTCTACAAATTAGGAAAATAAAATTAAATACATCTTTAAATATAGTATTTTTGCGAATGAAATTTTTAATTAAATTAATTGACTAGGAATTAGTTAGTTCATTTAATGGAATTTTCAAATATTTTAGATTGTAAAAGTGATTTTTAAATTTATTAATAATGAATTTTAGTTTTCTTAAAAACAGAAAAATAATTATTGGCTTGTGGTTAGTAGTTGCTTTAGTAGCAGCTATTAAGCAGTTTGTTATAGGGAAATATAATAATTATTTGATTTTTAAGCATGTTTTTTTTCATACTATTGAGAAAAAATCGTTGTATGGTCTTTATCCAGAGTTGTATTTTGACCGGAATCATTACGGGCCCATTTTTAGCCTTTTTATTGCTCCTTTTGCAGTTTTACCGGATAGTATTGGAATGCCACTTTGGGCTGTGTTCAACGCTGCAGTTTTAGTGTATGCCATAACTAAAATCCCAGTAGATGCTCAAAAAGTGAATTTAATTCTTTGGATTTGCTTTCATGAATTTCTAACTGCAATTTTAGGCTTTCAGTTTAATCCTATTATGACAGCCATAATTATTCTTAGTTATGTTTATATTACTGAAGAAAAAGACATTTGGGCAGCGTTCTGTATCGCATTGGGAACATTTATAAAGTTATACGGTGTGGTTGGTTTAGCATTCTTTTTCTTTTCAAAAAATAAACCAAAATTCATACTTTCATTATTACTTTGGTCCCTTGTGTTTTTTGGGTTGCCAATGCTTATTTCGTCTCCAGAGTTTATCTTAAATAGTTACAAAGAATGGATGCTTAGACTGGTAGAAAAAAACAACGAAAACGCTGGTTTAGATTCGATGCAAGATATTTCAGTTATGGGAATGTTTAGACGAATATTTCATGCTCCCGAGCTCTCAAATCTGTTATTCTTGATACCTGGACTAGCTCTTTTTGGGTTACCTTACCTTCGTCTAAAGTTGTATTCCAATGAAAAATTCCGATTACTATTATTGGCTTCGGTATTAATTTTTACGGTTATTTTTAGTTCTGGTTCAGAAAGTCCAACGTATATCATTGCCTTTGTAGGAGTAGCTATTTGGTTTGTTTTGCAAGAAAAACCAATCTCTAAAACCACTTGGTTTTTATTTATCTTTGCCATGATTCTAACTAGTTTTTCTCCTTCGGATATTGTTCCAAGATTCTTAAGAGAAACCTATATTAGGCCTTATGCTTTGAAAGCGTTACCTTGTGTATTAATTTGGGGTAGAATCATTTATGAAATGCTATTTTTTAATTCGAATCAGAACAAAATAGAAATTTAATGAGGAAAAATATTACTATAGTCATTCCGTCTTATAATGAAGAATCAAACATTGAGAAATTATTATCGTCTCTTAATGAAGTGATTGTTTCTTTGAATTATAATTTTAAGATACTATTTGTTGATGATGGAAGTAGAGATGGTACTATTGTTAAATTAAAAAATTTAGCACGTAATCAAGACAATCTATTTTATATTGAACTTTCAAGAAACTTTGGACATCAAAATGCTTTAAAAGCAGGAATTGATTATGCTAAATTAAATTCGGATGCCGTAATTTCAATGGATGGCGATTTGCAACATCCACCTGCATTAATACCAGAACTTATTGCTAGATGGGAAGAAGGATATGACGTAGTGTATACAGTAAGAGCCGAAACAGAATCACTTTCATATTTCAAGAATAAAACATCTAAATGGTTTTATAGTTTGATGAATAAGCTATCAGAGATTAAGTTCGAACCTGGTACGGCTGACTTTAGATTGATAGATAAAAGGGTGGCTGAGGTTTTTTCGGATTTTACTGAGAATGAGTTATTCATTAGAGGGATTATTAATTGGGTAGGCTTTAGTCAGTTTGCGGTGGATTATATGCCGCAAGAAAGGTACTCTGGCAAAAGTAAATACACCCTCTCAAAAATGATTCGATTTGCCATACAAGGCATCACTTCATTTAGTACACGACCGCTTTATTTTGCAGTCTTTTTAGGTCTAGGGTTGTCTGTATTCTCTATTATTTTCTTTTCTATTTATGTAGGATATAGTCTTTATTTTGGACATCCAATTTCAGGTTGGGCATCTGTAATTACCGCGATTGTATTTTTTGGTTGTTTAAATTTGATTGTTTTAGGAATAATCGGGATTTACATTGGTAAACTCTTCATGCAATCAAAAGGGAGACCTAACTATTTAGTAAAAAATACGAACTATCAATGATTTTATTAAGTTTTGATATAGAGGAGTTTGACATGCCTTTTGAATACAATAGAGAAATTTCGTTTGAAGATCAAATTCGAGTTTCGACTATTGGTACAAGGATTATTTTGGATATTTTAAAAAAACACCAAGTTAAAGCCACTTTTTTTTCAACTGCTACTTTTGCGATTCATATTCCGGAACTATTAAAAAGAATTGTTGATGAAGGTCATGAATTAGCGTCTCATACATATTATCATAGTTCCTTTGACGTGGTTGATTTGGTTAATTCTAAGAAGAAATTAGAAGAACTATCAAATGCAGAAATTATCGGATTCAGAATGCCAAGAATGCAGCCTGTTGACGAAAAAGAAATTTACAAAGCTGGATACCGATACAATTCATCGATTAATCCAACCTATTTACCTGGTCGATATAATAATTTTGATCAACCAAGAACTTTTTTCAAACAAGAAGGAGTGTGGCAAATTCCCGCATCGGTTAGTCCCATAATTAGATTCCCTTTGTTCTGGTTGTCATTTCATAATTTACCACTTTGGGTTTATAAAATTCTGGCAAAATGGACTTTGAAAAATGATGGTTATTTGAATATTTATTTCCATCCTTGGGAATTTACGGATTTAGATAATAAAGAAGCCTATAATTTTCCAAGTTATGTATCAAAAAATTCGGGGCATAAAATGGCAGAACGGTTAGATGATTTCATCATCTGGTTGAAGCAAAATAAAAACCAGTTCGCTACATTTAGAACATTTATCGAGCAAAATCAACTCAATTAGCATATTAAATTAAATCCTGTTTATGAACGAAGAACTGTTTCATATTATCAATAATTTTGAATCTCTTGGCGAAGATTGTTTTGTAGGCAAAAGAAATAAAATAAAAATCTTTGACTATAAAGGAGGAATTATTAACATTAAATCGTTTAAGATTCCTTCGTTTATTAAAGGTTTTATCTATAAATATATCAGAAAATCAAAGGCAAGACGTTCTTTTGAAAATGCTTCAATATTATTAGAAAAGGGGATTGGAACACCAAGGCCGATTGCGTATCATGAAAATTCAAATTGGTTAGGTTTAAAGGATAGTTATTATATATGTGAACATTTAAATCCCGATTTTCTTTACACTAGTCTTTTTCGTGATTCGCCAGGATTAGATCGTGACAAACTAATTAGGGGAATTGCTAAATTTAGTTTTCAGTTGCACGAAAAAGGAATAGAATTTTTAGACCATTCCCAAGGAAATTCATTAGTCAAAGTAGATGAAGAGGGTAATTATCACTTTTTTTTAGTAGACTTGAATCGAATGAAGTTTCATCATGACATGCCATTCCAGACTAGAATGTATAATATGAGAAAATTAGGTCCTCAAAAAGAAATTGCAGCTATAATTGCTAATGAATATTCTAAATATTATAAGCTGAAATCCGAAACCGAAATAGCAAATGGGTTATGGGAAGAAACGACTAAGTTTTATGATTTCTTCAGAAGAAAACAAGCATTGAAGAAAAAATTAAAGTTGAAATAAATCTTACTTTGACAATTCTTTGTAGCAACTTATAATTTGTTGTGCAATGAGCTCATCATTGAATTTTTGTGCAAATTCAAATCCTTTTTCTCTCATATTTTTAGATAAAGTTGCATCAGTAAGCACTTGATTAATTTTTTGTTCTAAATCATCCACATCAAACGGTTCAATATACAATGATGAAGGTCCTCCTGCTTCTGGAAAAACACCATTTTTATTGGTTATCACAGGTGTTTTTGAAAATAGTGCTTCGATAATAGGAATTCCAAATCCTTCGAATATAGAAGGATAGACAAAGACGCTTGCCAATTGATAAATAATAGCTAATTCTTCTGCTGATACATTTTTAAGGAAATGCACCCTGTTTTCTAAATTGTTGATTTTTATATAGTTGTGGATTTGAGCTGTATATTTGGTTTCTTTTCCAATTAAAACTAAACTTACGTCTAAGTTTTTGATTGCTTTTACAATAGTTAAAGCGTTTTTTCGCTCTTCAATAGTTCCCACATTTAGTACGAATTTTTCAGGGAGTTGGTATTTTTCTGCTACTTCTTTTTTAGATTCGTCTGAAAAATAAGTTTTAAAAACAGCGTTACATCCTTGATAAATCACTTTGATTTTTGATGGATCAACCCCAAGAAATTGAATAGTATCCAATTTGGTTTGCTCACTTATTGCTAGAATTAAATCGGCATTTCGGGTTGCTTTTTTAAATTTGAGATAATGGATTTTTCTGTCAAAAAAAGAATATAAGTGAGGGTATCGTATGAAAATTAAATCGTGAATGGTTACAATTGATTTAATTCCTTTTGACTGTAGTCCAGATGGTAATTCTCCTGAAAGACCATGAAATATTCGTATTTGATCTTTTTCTAAATCAGCTACAACACCTCTTTGTCTCCAGAGATTATAGTATTTTTTATAAAAAGCAGTTCGAGGATTTTTTTCAAAAACGTTGGTTTCGTTTGGAACAAAAAGAGTTTCTTTTGATTTCTTTGGATTGTAAAGAAAATACTTGTTTTCAGGAAAACAGTCTGATACAATCCGAATCAAATCCCGACTGTAATTACCTAATCCTGTTTTATTATAAAAAACGCGTTTTGCTTCAAATCCTATTTGCATCCTTTGATATCGTTTAAAGTAATAAAATTGATTAATTGATCTTCAAATAATTCGGGGGTAAAAACGGATTGTAGTTTTTTATATTCTTTGGTTTTAATTAAATCGTCAATAGCAGTAGATGGTAATTTTGATTCAAAATCTTTTACGTGTACAGAAATGTTTTGCTTTCCATCTTCAAACATATTCCAGTCATTTTTTATTACTAATGGAGAGAAAATTGTAAAAGTAGGGATGTTTAATGCTTTTGCCATATTCGTAGCGCCACCTTCATTCCCAATGAGTGCTTTGCAAAGTGAAGTGATAGCAAGAAAGTCCCTCAGATTATCTTCATAAAAATCGAAATTGATTTTAGCCTGAGTTTCGGGTGTACACAATAAGTACAACTGACGGGCTTCTTCTTTTTGAAATGGAAAATAATTAAACAGAATCTGAATATCATTTTCATCAGCAATTGTATCAATTACTTTTGCCATGTAGGCTATTGGATACGTTTTACTATCATTACTGCCAATAGCACTAATCATCACAAGAGGTTTTGAAAGTGTTATTCCAGCTTTTTCTAACTTTGATTTAGCAGTACTAATTTCGTTTTCTGTAATGAATATTTTGGGCTTTATTACTTTAAAATCAATGCCCAATGGTGATAACAATCTCATTCTATGCTCAATTGCTTTGGTTGCATTTGAAAATGAAGTTTGATTTCGTTTTATAGGATGTGTGTATAGTAATTTGGAGTATATTTTATCAAAAGTGATGGTTTTTTTAGCTCCCGAAAACCAACCTAGGATTACGCTATTCGGTTTACCATAAGCGTCTACAACTATCTCGTAATTTTCTTTTCGTATTTGAAATAAAAACTTAAAAAAGCCTAATTTGTTTTTACGATCCTTTTCATTCATGATAATAATTTTATCAACGAATGGGTTGTTTTCGACTACAGCAACACTATTTTCGTAAATCAAATAATGAAGTTCGTATTCTGGAAATTTTTCTCGTAATGCTTCCAATAAAATCGTACTGGTGAGAACATCACCAATACGTTTTTTTTGGATTACAAGGATTTTATTTTTTGTCAAAATAAGATATTTATACTGCTACGTCGTATTCTCTCAACGCATTGTTCAATGACGTTTTTAAATCAGTAGAAGGTTTACGAGTTCCAATAATCAAAGCACATGGCACTTGGAATTCTCCGGCAGCGAATTTTTTAGTGTAACTTCCAGGAATTACCACAGAACGTGCAGGAACAAATCCTTTCATTTCTTTTGGCTCATCTCCAGTTACGTCAATAATTTTGGTAGATGCAGTTAAACATACGTTAGCTCCAAGAACCGCTTCTTTACCAACATGAACTCCTTCTACTACAATACAACGAGAACCTATGAAAGCACCGTCTTCAATAATTACTGGAGCAGCTTGTAAAGGCTCTAAAACCCCTCCAATTCCAACTCCTCCACTCAAGTGAACATCTTTACCTATTTGAGCACAACTTCCTACTGTAGCCCAAGTATCAACCATTGTTCCTTCATCAACATAAGCACCAATATTTACATAACTTGGCATCATGATAACTCCACTTGAGATGTATGAACCATAACGAGCAGATGCTCCAGGAACCACACGTACTCCTTTTTCGGCATAGTTTCTTTTCAATTCCATTTTGTCATGGTATTCAAAAATTCCAGCTTCCCAAGTTTCCATTTTTTGAATAGGAAAGTACATTACTACTGCTTTCTTTACCCATTCGTTTACTTGCCAACTATCACCTTTAGGCTCAGCAACTCTTAATTTTCCAGCATCTAGTAATTCGATAACTTCTCTAATAGCATCAGTTGTAGTAGTTTCTTGTAATAAAGCTCTGTTTTCCCAAGCTTGTTCTATTGTTGTTTGTAATGAATTCATTATAGTAGTATTAATTTTTTACAAAGATAGTTTTTTTGTGCAATTGTCAAAAGTTGAATTTGGTTCAAACAATTCGAACTTTATATTTTATTTGTGAGATATAATTGCTTTGGTATATATTGATTATTAGTAAATTTACACACTATAATTTAAGAAATAAGTTGATGCCAAGAATACTCGCTATAGATTACGGACAAAAACGTACAGGAATTGCAGTTACTGATGAGTTGCAAATTATTGCTTCAGGATTGACAACAATTCCTTCGGCAACAGCGATTACTTTTTTGAAAGCCTATTTTGAAAAAGAAAATGTAGAAGCGGTACTCATTGGTGAACCAAAGCAAATGAACGGACAGCCATCTGAAAGTGCTTCTATTATTAAAGGCTTTGTGACTCATTTTACCAATCATTTTCCAGACATGAAAGTCATTCGGGTAGATGAGCGATTTACTTCTAAAATGGCATTCCAATCGATGATTGATAGTGGTTTGAGTAAAAAGAAACGCCAAGACAAAGGGCTAATTGACGAGATTTCGGCCACAATAATGTTACAAGATTATTTAACTAGAAAAATGTTTTAAACTAGATTTTTTAGCCTACTAATAATCTGTTTGTTTTCTTACGTTTAGCTTGAAATTTGTTATAATTTTATAATGATTTTTGCATTATTAAGGAGTATATTTGCACCTTAAAATTTTAGAGCCATGTCCGATACTACAATTCGAACCAATCCTGATGTAATCCTTATAGGTGCTGGAATTATGAGTGCCACTCTTGGAGTAATTTTGAAAGAATTACAACCTAATTTAACTATTGAAATATACGAAAGATTAGATAATGCTGCTTGCGAAAGTTCTGATGCTTGGAATAACGCTGGAACGGGTCATTCTGCTTTTTGTGAATTGAACTATACACCAGAAGCAGCTGATGGATCAATTAGTCCTAAAAAAGCCATTAGTATTGCTGAATCTTTTGAGGTGTCAAGACAGTTTTGGGCGTATTTAGTGCAACAAAACAAAGTAGTTTCTCCTGAAAATTTTATAAAAAGTGTTCCTCATCTTAGTTTTGTTTGGGGAGAAAAAAATGTTGCCTACCTGAAAAAGAGATTTGAAGTTTTACAATCCAATCCGTTATTTAAAGAAATGGATTTTAGTACTGAATTTTCAGCACTTCAAGAATGGATGCCTTTAGTGATGGAAGGTAGAGATCTTACTGAACCAATGGCAGCGACTAAAATGGATATTGGAACCGATGTTAATTTTGGCGAACTAACTCGTAGTATGTTCAACTACCTACAATCGTTAGAAGGGGTGAGTATGCATTTCAATAATGAGGTTAGAAAATTGAAACAAAGAAAAGATAGTTCTTGGCGAATCAAAGTCAGAGATTTAACCACCAATCAAAAAAGAAGAGTGTACCCAAAATTTATTTTTATAGGTGCTGGTGGTGGTTCATTGCCGTTATTAGAAAATGCCAATATCCAGGAAGGAAAAGGATATGGTGGATTCCCTGTAAGTGGACAATGGTTAAAATGTACCAATCCTGAAGTGATTGCTAAACACGAAGCTAAAGTATATGGTAAAGCAAGCGTTGGCGCTCCGCCGATGTCAGTTCCTCATATTGATTCTAGAATGATTAATGGCGAAAAACAATTGCTTTTTGGTCCTTTTGCTGGATTCTCTACACGTTTTCTTAAAAACGGATCGTATTCAGATTTGCCATTGTCTATCAAGACAGATAATATTATTCCAATGGTAATTGCAGGAATAAAAAATATACCGCTTACCAAGTATTTGATTGAGCAAGTACGTCAAAAACCAAAAGACAGAATGGATGCATTACGCGAATATGTTCCTAATGCAAGATCTAAAGATTGGAAGTTAGAGCGCGCTGGTCAACGAGTTCAAGTAATTAAAAAAGACGAAAAAGAAGGTGGGATTTTGGAGTTTGGAACTGAAGTAATTACCACTAATGATGGAACTTTATCCGTTTTATTAGGAGCCTCTCCAGGAGCTTCTACTGCGGTAACAGTAATGTTAGACGTGGTACAAAAATGTTTCAAAGACAAAATGGATTCTAAGGAATGGCAGTCTAAATTAAAAGTAATGATTCCTTCGTATGGACAAGCTTTGAATTTTAATGCAGACTTATTAGCTGAAGTTAGAAAAAACACCGCTGAAACATTGAAATTGAACTAAATCAATGATACAGAATTTAAAAGCATCGAAATAGTATTTTGATGCTTTTTTATTTTATTATTATTTAATTATTGTAATAATTCTATGATCTCTATCTGGACAAACTAACTGGTTATTTAAATATACTTTTCCTATACCTATATAATTTTCAGCTTTATTTTTAATAATTTCAGCTTTAAATATATCCGAATTAATAGAATTCCATTCGATAATAGTTTCAGTTGTAGTATTTTCCATTGAATTTTCGGAGCCTGAATTCAATAAAATTTTCACAAACTTACGCCCTTGTATATCAGTATCTAAATAGTAAAATTTTTTGTTTGAGGGAGCAGGTGCTACGTAGGATACTTTAATTGATTCATTATTAAAATTAGTAGTGCCAATTATATTTACTCCGTCTGAATTATTTAAATATACATATATAGCGGTATCGATTGTGCTATTGTTCATATTTATAACTTTATCACTACTTGTACAACTTAGGGATGTAACAAGTATAATTAATAAAAGAATTGAATTTTTCATAAATCTATAATTTTTATTAAAGTTGAACTAATGATGAATACCGTAAAATAAAATAAGATTACTATTAAAATTGTAATTTGAAACGGGGCTTAAATTTGATAATAAAAAGTAATCGTTAAAAGCTCCGTCCCATCCCCAATTCATGTGGAATAATTCTACTGACCACCCACCGTTTTCGTTCCATTCAGAATGGTAATAGTTTCCATCACATACCCAACAATGTCTTTCTCCATTACCTCCACCACACAAGATCACTGGTCAATTAAGAGATAAATCATTTACAATCCAGTTCCTAATAGAACTATTTGTTTTTCTTACATTAGTATATCCAAAATGAGAAAACCCATAAGGAATGTAGTCGTCATATGCGCCAGAAACAAAGCATCCGTATTGCATATAAACAGCAATTCCAATGTCAGACATAAGTCTCGAAGTTTCGCTAGTTCCATAAGAATCTGGCATCATTGACCAGTTATAATTATTTGTATTTGAATATTGATTAAATTTTAACACTTGTGCCATTGCAGTGGCAACACATCCAGTGAGTGTATGGGTGCCACAAGTTCCAATAGGAGTGAAGTCATTATATGTTGCTCCTTGCCCCCAAGTGGTAGAGAGAAGAGCATTTATATATGTTGTAGTAGATCCTGATGTAGGATCTGGCGATACAATACTGGATAAGCTATTCCAAGCATTTCTAATTTCAATTGGTTGTTCAATATTTTCATTTCTAACATAATTTACAGCATTAGCCTGTTCTTCAAGCCAAAAACTAATTCCATTTTGTTGTTTTGCCTTGTCATAATCAAAACTATTAGTTTCTGACATTGCAAGAATTGGATTTATTCTGTCATCTGCAGCAATAATTAAATATCCTCCACTTTTATAGTTCACAATATAATAAACAATATTTTTACCGCTTGTTACAGATTCTATTTCTTCAATCTGTTTGTTAATAATTTTGCCAGTTGTCTTCGATTTATAGAAAACTGTTTTAAAAGTTGAATTTTTCAATAAATTTTCTACACTCTTTTGACTAATAAAATGGTTTGTATTAGATTTTAAATCAATTATATTTTCGTCATTTCTATTACAAGAAAATAAAATAATAGTTAATACTGTTAAGATTAGTTTTTTCATTTTTTTTGAATTAAATAAAAATATTTAAGATTAAAATTACTAAAAATAAAACAAAATATTTAACATTTCACTATATTTATGTCTATGTAAATAAATCTAATTTTTACTCTTATTAAACTCTCTTAACTTAAAAATAAATTAATTATTTAATCCGATTAAAACACGCTCTATTTTTACTATTTTTGCACTCGAAATTAAGAGAAAAAATCACTTAATTCATAATAGATAATACGTAATACAACAAAAATGATTTTACCAATTATAGGTTATGGTGATCCCGTTTTAAGGAAAGTAGGAGAGGCAATTACGCCTGATTATCCTAATTTGAAAGAAACGATAGCCAATATGTACGATACTATGTACAATGCTTATGGGGTTGGATTAGCAGCGCCACAAGTAGGATTGCCTATTCGTTTGTTTGTGATTGACACCACTCCTTTTAGTGATGATGAGGATATGTCTGAAGCGGATCAAAAAAAGATGAATGGTTTCAAACGTACTTTTATCAATGCTAAAATTCTAAAAGAAGAAGGTGAAGAATGGAGCTTTAACGAAGGTTGTTTAAGTATTCCAGATGTTCGTGAGGACGTGTACCGAAATCCAGTAGTCACAATAGAATATTGTGAAGAAGATTTTGTTATGAAAACGGAAGTTTTTGACGGACTAATAGCCAGAGTAATTCAACACGAATACGATCATATTGAAGGTATTTTATTTACAGATAAAATCTCCTCTTTGAAAAAACGTTTGATTCAGAAAAAATTAAAAAATATCATCGAAGGAAAGACATTTCAAGAATATAGAATGAAATTCTTTGGTAAAAAAGGAAGATAATTAAATTAAAATTTATACAATGAATATTGAAAAAATATTAGCAATTTCTGGTAAACCAGGTTTATACGAATTAAAAATTCAAACACGTACAGGTTTTGTAGCCGAGTCATTATTGGATGGTAAAAAAATCACGGTAAATTTAAAAGCGAATGTAAGTTTGCTGTCAGAAATTTCGATTTACACATATGAAGCTGAAAAACCTTTAGCTGAAATATTAAATACGATTGCTAAAAAAGAAAAAAATGGTCCTGCAATTTCTCATAAAGAAGATGCTGCAACTTTAGCTGCTTACTTCAAAGAAATTTTACCTGATTATGATGAAGAACGAGTATATGGTTCTGATATCAAAAAAATATTGAATTGGTACAATTTACTTCAAGCTAAAGGATTAGTCAATGATGAAGCTCCTAAAGCATCAAGCAAAGAAGAATCTGTTACCGAAGAAAAACCTAAAAAAGCAAAAGCTACTAAAGCGTAATTGTTTTTAACCTATATTTAATCCTGCTGAAGTAATTCCTTAGCAGGATTTTTTTATTTTTACCAAAACCTAATTTCAAAATGAACTCAAGAGAATCACAACTTCAGGCTTTCGATCGATTGTTAACTATCATGGATGATTTGCGTGAAAAATGTCCTTGGGACAAAAAACAAACTCTTCAAACATTACGTCATCTTACTATTGAAGAAACCTATGAATTAGGTGATGCGATTTTGGATAATAATTTGACTGAAGTCAAAAAAGAATTGGGGGATTTGTTGTTGCACATTGTTTTTTATGCCAAAATAGGAAGTGAAACTCAAGATTTTGATATGGCTGATGTGTGCAATGAAATTTGCGAAAAACTCATTTATCGCCATCCTCATATTTATGGAGATGTCGAAGTGAAAGATGAAGAAGAGGTAAAACAAAACTGGGAAAAACTCAAATTGAAAGAAGGAAAAAAATCCGTTTTAGAGGGGGTGCCGAAAGGGTTACCGGCTTTAGTCAAAGCGAGCCGAATTCAAGATAAGGTAAAAGGAGTGGGATTTGATTGGGAGGAGCCACATCAAGTTTGGGATAAAGTACAAGAAGAATTACAAGAATTGCAAGTTGAGATAGCTGATGGTAATCAAGATAAAATGGAAGCTGAATTTGGCGATGTATTATTTTCTATGATTAACTATGCCCGTTTTTTAAACATCAACCCCGAAGATGCTTTGGAACGCACCAATAAAAAATTCATTTCCCGTTTTCAATACTTAGAAACTAAAGCTGTAGAACTTGGTAAACCTTTAATGGATATGACTTTGGCTGAAATGGATGTGTTTTGGAATGAGGCAAAAAAATTATAAAAATTACTCCGCCATTTTTTTCAATTTCCCGATTTCTTTGAGTGTAATTTTTTTACCAGCTAACTCAATTAAACCTAGTTTGTTGAAATCAGAAAGTAAACGAATACAGCTTTCGGTAGCGGTGCCTATCATACTGGCGAGTTCTTCTCTAGATAATTGGACTTTTAGACTTTCATCTTCGTTTTTTCCAAAGGTATCGGCTAGATACAACAAGGTTTCGGCGAGGCGTTCTTTTACCGTTTTTTGTGCCATAGTAACTGAATGGTCGTCGGCTTCTTTTAAGTCGCCACAAATGGTTTTCATGACATTCATAGAAAACTGATTGTTTTTATCAAAAAATCCCATTACTTCAGTTCTCGGAATAAAACACACTTCCATATCTTCTAAGGCAACAGCGCTCAGATTCACGGGTTCGTCACTAATAATAGAACGTTGCCCTAATAACTCTCCCTTTTTTATCAGTTTTACAATGTGGTCTTTACCATTGGTACTTAGCTTTGATAATTTGCACACCCCGTCTTTAATGCAATAAATGCCATTGATAGTTTCTCCTTCTTCAAAAATGACATCGCCTTTTTTGATAGTGTAGGATTCCTTACATTCAGACAATTTGACTAATTCGTCTTTATTTAAGGCCTTCAAAGAGCTGAATTCTCTAACAATACATTGTTCACATTTACTCATAATACGAAGTAGGGACTTTATTGAACTACAAATTTAATGATTATTATGACAAATGTCATATTTTTAATGCTAACAAAGAGTGACATTTGTCACAGGTAAAATGAGCAAAGAGTATGGATACACAAAATTGTTTCCATTGCGGTTTAGATATTGTAAAATCAGAGGAGATTGTTTTTGATGACAAAACATTTTGTTGCACGGGTTGTAAAACAGTGTACGAAATTTTTAGCCTCAATGACATGACTTGTTATTATGATTTTGAGAAATCTCCTGGAGCTAGTCCGCAAGATATTAATGGTAAATATGATTTTTTAGATAATGAAAGTATTGTTTCAAAATTGTTGGAATTCGAAGAGAATGCAACCGCTATTGTTTCACTTAACATTCCTCATATACATTGTAGCTCGTGTATTTGGATTCTGGAAAATTTACAGCGTCTTCAAGAGGGTATAAGTAGCTCTCAAGTTAATTTTCCAGAGAAAAAAGTCCGAATTACGTACAAACCAGAACAAGTTTCGCTTAAAGAGATTGTCTATTTATTGAGCGCTATTGGCTACGAACCTTATATTAGTTTAGAAAACTACGAAGCAGGCTCAAATAACGTAGACAGAAGTTTGACTTATAAAATAGGCGTGGCATTCTTTTGTTTTGGAAATATCATGTTGCTTTCTTTTCCAGAATATTTTGAGGTAAAAGAATATTGGTTGGACCAATACCGCGGGTTTTTCCGTTGGTTGATTTTTGCTTTGTCATTGCCTAGTTTTTTATACTCTGCAAGTGGTTATTATGTTTCGGCTTACAAAAGCATTAAATCCAAGATGCTCAACATTGATATTCCAATTGCTTTAGGAATTATTGTGATGTTTGTGCGAAGTACCGTAGACATTGTGATGGATTATGGGTCTGGATTTTTTGATAGTTTGACAGGCTTAGTTTTCTTTATGCTTTTAGGGAAAATGTTCCAAATCAAAACCTATAGCTTCTTGAGCTTTGAACGCGATTTTAAATCCTATTTTCCTATTGCTATTACTCGAATCCAAGGGGATTCAGAAGAAAGTGTGCCTATTTATGATATAGAAAAAGGCGACCGATTATTGATTCGAAATCAAGAATTAATTCCAGTGGATGGCATTTTGATTTCAGAAACAGCCGAAATTGATTATAGTTTTGTTACAGGTGAAGCTATTCCGATTACTAAAAAATCAGGGGACAAAGTATTTGCAGGCGGAAAGCAAATAGGTAAGATGATTGAAATGGAAGTGTTGCACTCGGTTTCTCAAAGTTATTTGACGCAGCTCTGGAGTAACGATGTGTTCCAAAAAAATGTGGAACAAAAACACAAAACCATCACCGACCAAATTTCGCGTTATTTCACACCCATTTTACTTTTAATCGCTTTTGCAGGATTTGGGTATTGGATTTTTAAAGATGCCAATACGGCGTTCAATGTGTTTACTGCAGTGTTGATTGTGGCCTGTCCTTGTGCATTGGCATTGACAGCTCCTTTTACTTTTGGTAATATTTTGCGAATTCTTGGTAAGAAGAAATTTTATCTCAAAAACGCTTTGGTTATCGAACAGTTAGCCAAAGTAAATACCATTGTTTTTGATAAAACGGGAACTATTACGACCAATAAAAAATCAAATATTTCGTATGAAGGGCAACCACTTTCTGAGGACGAATTAATTGTTATAAAAAATGTACTTCGAGCTTCGAATCATCCTTTGAGTCGAATGTTGTATGATTTTTTGCCTGAAACCAAAAAACTTAAAGTAAGTGCTTTTGACGAAATTACAGGAAAAGGAATTCAGGCTCAAATAAGCGAAATTGCCATTCAATTAGGTTCCGCCTCTTTCGTAGGATTGTCAGAAGAAAATGTAATTCAAAACACTTCGGTTCATATTAAAATTAACGAAACGTATTTAGGGAAATATGTTTTCAATAATCAATACAGAGAAGGATTAGCAACACTATTTGCTAATTTGAGTCAACAGTATACTATAAAAATTCTGTCTGGTGATAACGAAGGGGAACGGGATGCTTTGGAACAACTATTACCCAAAGGAACCGAATTAATTTTCAACCAAAAACCAGAACAAAAATTGGCATTCATTAAAAACTTACAAGAACAAGGACAAAATGTAATGATGGTGGGTGATGGATTGAACGATGCTGGCGCTTTGGCACAAAGTAATGTAGGGATTTCTATTTCAGAAAATGTCAATGTTTTTTCTCCGGCTTGTGATGCCATTTTAGATGCGAGTGTTTTTCAAGAGCTTCATTCGTTCTTAAAGCTTGCTAAAAAGGCGATAACCACGATCAAAATGAGTTTTACATTGTCATTACTATATAATGTTGTCGGACTTACTTTTGCGGTTACTGGAAACTTATTACCTCTTGTGGCAGCAATCATTATGCCCTTGAGTACCATTACGATAGTGAGTTTTGTGACCTTGATGAGTAACTATTATGCCAAAAGAGTGGATAGAAAATAAAAGTATTTTGCATTCTTTTTTTGATTAAATTTAATAGAAAAGAATAAGTATGATAAATGTCATATTTTTTGAGAACTGCTACAACTAACTTTGTTAACATAATTTTAAGGTATGAGTGTCATTTATTTATTAATATCGATTAGTATCCTAGTAGCCATAGGTTTTTTTATTGCTTTTATACGTGCAGTAAAAACAGGACAATACGATGATGATTACACGCCATCTGTCAGAATGCTTTTTGACGATGAGCTTAAAATAACCTCAAATAAATCAGTACAAACAACAGAAGAAAAACAAATTTAATTATGGAAATTCAACAATTTTATTACGACAACAAAATTGTAAAGAAATTCCTTTACGCAACCATTGTTTTTGGTGTGGTGGGAATGTTAGTTGGACTTATTCTAGCTATTATGTTTCTTTTTCCCAATATCACCGACGGAATTTCGTGGTTGAGTTTTGGTAGATTGAGACCTTTACATACTAATGCAGTTATTTTTGCTTTCGTGGGTAATGCCATGTTTGCGGGGGTTTATTATTCACTGCAACGATTGTTAAAGGCAAGAATGTTTAGCGACTTTTTGAGTAACTTAAACTTTTGGGGTTGGCAATTAATTATTGTTGCTGCAGCCGTTTCTTTACCGTTAGGGTTTAGTACTTCAAAAGAATATGCCGAATTAGAATGGCCAATTGATATTGCAATTGCCTTAATTTGGGTTGTTTTTGGAATTAATATGATTGGAACCATTATAAAAAGAAGAGAGCGTCATTTGTATGTTGCTATTTGGTTTTACTTGGCCACATTTGTAACAGTTGCAGTATTGCATATTTTCAATAGTTTGGAATTGCCAATTTCTGCAATGAAAAGTTATTCTGTTTATGCAGGAGTTCAAGATGCTTTGGTACAATGGTGGTACGGACATAATGCAGTAGCTTTCTTCTTGACTACACCATTCTTAGGTTTGATGTATTATTTTGTTCCTAAAGCGGCTAATCGTCCGGTGTATTCGTATCGACTTTCTATTGTTCACTTTTGGTCTTTAATTTTTATCTATATCTGGGCTGGACCACACCATTTATTGTATTCAGCATTACCAACTTGGGCACAAAACTTAGGAGTTGTATTCTCAGTGATGTTAATTGCTCCATCTTGGGGAGGTATGATTAACGGTTTGTTGACACTTAGAGGAGTTTGGGACAAAGTTAGGGTTGAACCCGTATTGAAATTCTTCGTAGTGGCTATTACAGGTTATGGTATGGCTACTTTTGAAGGACCAATGTTATCTCTTAAAAATGTAAATGCCATTGCGCATTATACAGATTGGATTATTGCTCACGTTCACGTTGGAGCTTTAGCTTGGAACGGATTTATGGCATTTGGGATGATTTATTGGTTAATCCCAAGAATGACTAAAACGGCATTGTATTCTACTAAACTAGCTAACTTCCACTTTTGGATTGGAACCTTAGGGATTATATTATATGCACTTCCAATGTATGTTGCAGGTTTCTTACAAGCTTCTATGTGGAAACAATTTAATCCAGACGGAACTTTAACTTACGGGAACTTCTTGGAAACGGTAACTCAAATTATGCCAATGTATTGGATGAGAGCAGTTGGAGGGACTATGTATCTTACAGGAATGTTAGTATTAGTATATAACATTATTCAAACAGTACGAGTGGGGCAACCTATTGAGGATGAATTAGCAGAAGCACCTGAATTACAACAAATCAGTAGTGGAAGATTAAAAGGCGAAAAATTCCACCCTTGGTTGGAAAGAAAACCTATTCAATTGACCATTTTAGCGACTGTAGCTATTTTAATTGGAGGTATTATCCAAATCGTACCGACGATTATGGTGAAATCAAATATTCCTACTATTGCTAGCGTAAAACCCTATACACCTCTTGAATTAGAAGGTCGTGATTTATATATTCGTGAGGGATGTGTAGGTTGTCACTCACAATCAGTTCGTCCTTTCCGTAGTGAAGTAGAACGTTATGGACCACAATCTAAGGCAGGAGAATTTGTATACGATCATCCATTCCTTTGGGGGTCAAAACGTACAGGACCAGACTTGTTAAGAGTTGGTGGAAAATACAATGACAATTGGCATTTTAATCACTTTTGGAATCCGCAAAGTATATCTGCAGGATCTATTATGCCAGGATACAAATGGTTATTTGATAATGAGGTAATGGATATTTCTAAGACTCAAAAGAAAATGGAAGCTATGGTTACTCTTGGAGTACCTTATTCTCCAGCTCAAGTAGCCAATGCAACAAAAGACTTGAGAACTCAAGCAATTCAGATTGAAGAGAGCTTGAAAAACGATCCTGACTTTGTAAAAAGTTATGAGGATAGCAAGAAAAAAGCAGCAGCAAAAGGTGAAAAATTTGTTCCAATGAACGAAAGAGAAATCATTGCTTTGATTGCTTATATTCAACGACTAGGGACGGATATTAAAGTAAAAAAATAATAGAGTACGCCATGTTTGAACAAATAAAACATAATATGGAAACCATCGCGGGAGTTGCGATTTATCCAATACTATCATTGTTAATTTTCTTTTTATTTTTTGTAGGATTAGCTCTTTGGGTTTTCTCTTATAAGAAAGAAAAAATCGAAGAGATGAGCCAAATTCCATTGAATGACAATCAATCATTATAATTTTTTAAACTTTTTAAAAATGAAAAAATTAATCCCCGTATATGTAAGAGTTCCTCTTATCTTCTTTGCTGTTTTTGGTGCAATGGAGTTTTTTATTGACTCTGGAGATAGACCTGCTTTTATCAAGTTTCCAATGGTTTCTGTTTTCTTATTCGTGTTTCTATTTCTTTTAATAGCCATAGAAGTTACGATAAGCGCGATTGATAAAATCACTTATCAGTTGTTAACTGAAGAGCAAAAAGCAAAATTAGAAGAAGTTTCTCAAATTGGCTTTAAAGACAGTCAATGGTATGCTAAAATGATGAAAGCTTTGACTAAATCAGAACCAATTGAAAATGAAGGACAACTTTTATTGGATCATGATTATGATGGAATTAAAGAATTAGACAATAATTTACCACCTTGGTGGATTTATTTATTCTATGCTTGTATTGGTTTTGCAGCTATTTATTTGATTCGTTTTGAAATATTGGGCGCTGATAACCAAGAAATGGAATTGAAGAAAGAAATGGCTCAGGCTAAGATTGAAGTGGCTGAGTACATGAAAACGGCTCCCGATTTAATGGACGAAAAAACAGTAACGTTATTAACTGATGACGCTGCATTAGCTGAAGGGAAAACCATTTTTACTACTAATTGTGTGGCTTGTCATAGAGCCGATGCAGGAGGTCAAATTGGACCTAACTTGACGGATGATCATTGGATTTTAGGTGGAGGAATTAAAAATTTGTTCCATACTATAACTAATGGTGGTCGAGATGGTAAAGGAATGATTGCTTGGAAAGGGACTTTGAAACCTAAAGAAATTCAAAAAGTAGCTAGTTATGTTATCTCTTTGAAAGGAAGTAATCCAAAAGATCCAAAAGCACCAGATGGTGAAATTTGGGTAGAAGAAGCCACTGCAGCACCTGCAAAATAATAGCACTAACTAAAAGACCAATTTCGATTTTGAAATTGGTCTTTTAAAATTACAATACCATGTCAAATTTGCCAGACGAATCTTTCAGAGACAGTATCGGAACTATTGATGAGACCGGACATAGAAAATTTATTTTTCCTAAAAAACCTTCGGGAAAATTCTATGAATATAGAAAATGGGTAAGTTATTTTTTATTGACTATTCTAATTGCCAATCCATTTATTAAAGTGAATGGTAACCAATTTATGATGTTCAATGTATTAGAACGTCGTTTTAATATTTTTGGATTTCCATTTTGGCCACAAGATTTTTATTTGTTTGTGATGTTCATGATTGTTGGGGTTGTATTTGTTATTCTTTTCACCGTCATTTTTGGGCGAATTTTTTGTGGCTGGATTTGTCCACAAACGATTTTCTTAGAAATGGTTTTTCGTCGAATAGAGTTTTGGATAGAAGGCGATAGAGGAGCGCAAATCCGATTGAGTAAACAAGAATGGAATGCCGAAAAAATCAGAAAAAAAGGATTGAAATGGTTCGTATTTTTAATTATTTCGTTTTTCATTGCCAATGTATTTTTGGCATACTTGATTAGTAGTGACGAATTATTCAAAATGATTGAAGATGGTCCCGAAAGTCATTTAAGCACTTTAATTGCGTTGCTCATTTTTACAGGAGTATTTTACTTTGTTTTTGTTTGGTTTAGAGAACAAGTTTGTATTATCGCTTGTCCTTACGGAAGATTGCAAGGTGTACTTTTGGATAACAAATCGATTAATGTAGCCTATGATTTTGTTCGAGGCGAAAAAGAATCTGGAAGAGCTAAATTCAACAAAAATGAAGACCGCGCCACAACAGGAAAAGGCGATTGTATTGATTGTCATCAATGTATTCATGTTTGTCCAACAGGAATTGATATTCGGAATGGGACACAATTAGAGTGTGTAAACTGTACCGCTTGTATTGATGAATGTGATACCATAATGGAAAGTGTTGGTTTACCAAAAGGTTTGATTCGGTACGCTTCTGAAGACGAAATCGAAAAGAAATCCAAGTTTGTATTTACTGCTAGAATGAAAGGCTATTCTGCTGTTTTAGTCATTTTGGTTGGAGTATTGACAGGTTTATTATTCTTAAGAACCGATGTGGAAGCTTCAATTCTCCGATTGCCAGGTCAGTTGTACCAACACAAAGGAGACAATATTAGCAATGTGTACACGTTCAAAATCATTAATAAAACCAATGATGAGTTTAAGGATATTCACTTTAAATTAGTGGGTATTAAAGGAAGTTTGAAAGTAGTAGGACAACAAGATTTTAAAGTACCAAGACAAGGGATGAATGGCGGAACCTTATTTATTGAAATCAATCAATATCTGTTAGAAACCGACAAAACTAAATTAGAAATAGAAGTGTATAACGGAGATACAAAAATTGAAACAGCCACGACTAATTTTTTAAGTCCAAGAAGTTTCGATTAATTAATTTAAAACAAAAAGACAATGAAAATCAATTGGGGAACAGGTATTGTAATTGCATTTGCACTATTCATGGCATTTATCTTGTATTTTGTATTTGAGGTACAATCCAATTCAAAATACGATAATGATTTGGTAGTTGAGGAATATTACAAACACGATGCACAATTTGGAAAAGAAATGCAACGCAGTCAAAACGCACAGGATTTGGCAGATAAACCAAAGGTAGTTGTAACTCCAGAAGGTGTTGTAATTACATTTCCAGATACTTTTGTTCCCAATAAAATAAAAGGAAATGTATCCCTTTACAGACCATCTAACAAAAAATTAGATTTCGAAGTTCCAATTTCGATTTCTAGTCCAACTTTGCTCATACCTAAAAAAAGTTTGGTAGGTGGCCGTTGGGATATTAATATGGAATGGCAATACGAAGGGAAATCGTATTTAACTAAAGAAACGATTTATATTAATTAGAATAGTATGTTGTATTCGGCTTTCATTTTTGGTTTAATCAGTAGTTTGCATTGCATTGGAATGTGCGGTCCTATTGCTATGATGATTCCTGTAGATAGAGCCAACCCAACCAAAAAAACAACCCAAATCATTACCTATCATTTAGGTCGTTTATCTGCGTATGCTTCTATTGGATTACTTTTTGGCTTGGTAGGAAAAGGATTTTTCCTTGCAGGAATTCAACAAAAATTATCCCTATTTATTGGTATAGCTATGATAATTACCATACTGACACCCGAAAGTGTTTTAGCAAAGTATAATTTTTCAAAACCCGTATTCCGATTAATTTCAAAGATTAAAACAACTTTAGGAAAACAGTTTAGAAATAAAAGTTATCAATCGTTATTTACTATTGGGTTATTGAATGGTTTTTTGCCTTGTGGGATGGTATATGTGGCGCTATTTGGAGCCATTGCAATGCAAAGCGTACCTTTTGGAATTTTGTATATGGTATTATTTGGATTAGGTACGGTTCCTATGATGAGTAGTGTTACCTATCTCAATTCTTTTATGACACTTTCATTTCGCAATAAAGTTCAAAAAGCAATTCCGTATGTTGGAGTAGCTATCGGTATTTTATTTATTCTACGTGGATTAGGCCTAGGGATACCTTATATTTCACCAGCTAATACCAGTTTATTTGTACAAGAAACACCCAATTGTCATTAGAAATGAATAAAATTTAAAATTGATATAAAAATGGAAAGACACGATTTATTACACGAGTTGCCAGAGTACCAAGATAGAATTCATCAGTTGAAATTGGAAAATGCACATTTCAGAAAAGTATTTGATGAGTATCACGAGTTAGAACATGAAATTCACCGAATCAATACAGGAGTAGAAACTGTTACAGATGAGCAGTTACATCAGCTAAAGGCAAATCTACTATTTATGAAAGATGAATTAGTTTCGATAATTAAAAGTTAGTTAACAGCTAGCTATAGCAAAAAAGCACACTGAAAAGTGTGCTTTTTTGTTATCCTAAATAGTCATCGAAAATAATGCGGTGTCAGGAGCTTTTCGTTTTAATAGCAAATCAAATGCCATGCAGATATTCCGAACAAAAGGTTTACCTGCCTCTGTTACTTGAATTCCATCCGGTATAAAATGAACTAAACCATCTTTTTCCATTTCTTTCAATTGCAATACAATTTCAGGAATCTCATTAAAGTAATCTTTTTTATTGCTCCAAGTGGTTTCAAATTGGCACATTAAATTCAGAATATGTCTTCTAATAGTTAAATCTTCATCGGTCAATAAATGACCTCTAAAAACAGGGATTTGATTAGTATCTAAAATTTGGTAATACTCTTCTATTGTTTTTACATTTTGTGCAAAACTATACCAACTATCACTTATGGAAGAAACGCCTAGCCCAATCATTAATTGAGTTTTAGAGGAACTATATCCCATAAAATTGCGGTGAAGTTTACCAACCTCAAAGGATTGGAATAAACTATCAGAGGTCAAAGCAAAATGATCCATCCCAATTTCGTGATAGTCGTTTTCATAAAGTAATTGCTTCCCTGTTTCGTATAATTCTCTTTTTTTATCGTCTTTTGGGATATCCTCGTCATTGAATCCACGTTGTCCATTTCCTTTTATCCAAGGCACGTGTGCATAGCTGTAAAACGCCAATCGGTCGGGTTGTAACGACTTGGTTTTTTCAATAGTGTCAATTACATCTTCTTTTTCTTGAAAAGGTAGACCAAAAATTATATCGTGTCCTATGGAAGTATAACCAATTTCTCTTGCCCATAAAGTTACTTTGGCAACGTTCAAAAACGGTTGAATACGATGAATGGCTTTCTGTACTTTTTCTGAATAATCTTGAACGCCAAAACTCACGCGTCTAAAACCTAAATCATAGAGTTGCTGTAATTGTTCTCTAGTAGTGTTGTTAGGATGTCCTTCAAAACTAAATTCATAATCAGGAGCTTTATCTGCTTTCGCCAAAATCCCAAGGATTAAAGCTTCTAAGTTTTCAGAAGAGAAGAAAGTTGGAGTTCCTCCGCCCAAATGAATTTCTTTAATATTTGGTCTTTCGTCAAGAATGTCACAATACAAAGCCCATTCTTTCAAAATCGCTTGAATGTAAGGATGTTCTACTTCGTGGTTCTTGGTAATGCGTTTATTGCATCCGCAAAAAGTACACATGCTTTCGCAAAATGGCAAATGAATATATAAACTGATACCTTCGGTTGAATTACTCTCGATGAATGATTTTCGGAGTGTTTCTAACCAAATGGCATAAGTAAAATCACGCTCATTCCAATACGGGACTGTAGGATAGCTCGTGTATCTAGGGCCGGGAACATTGTATTTTTGTAATAGCGAATTAGTCATAATACATCATTTGAATGTCAAAAGTAAGCCGACTTTCAACGAATTAAAATGATAAATATCAGCCTAGCTATTTTTTTACATAAAAAAAACCTCAATCTTTTGAATTGAGGTTTTAGGTGTAAGGGTAAAAACTATTCCTGTTTTAGGTTTCGTAATTGTTTCAATTTTTCTTTCCACACTTCCAAGCTTTCTTTGTGTATGGCGATGTTTTTTCGAACTTCTAACACAATTGAATTTTCTTTTTTGGCATTTTTAGTATTGGTAAAAAATTGAATGTTATTCTCTAATTGGAATATTTCATTTTGAACTTCTTCAATTTTACGAATTAAGAAGATTTTTTCACTTTCTAGTTTACGGCTATCATTGCTTTCAGACAATTGATCCATACGATTAGCAAAACGCATCATATCCGAATCTTTTTTACTCAAACTTAGTTTTTCAAAAAGTGCATCTAATATTTTATTGAATTTTCCCTCAATATGACGTCTTGCAAACGGAACTTTACCATACGCCTTCCAGTTTTGAATATGCAATTTAATTCCGTCCAAATCGGTTTTATGATCACCTGTCAATTGAAATGCTCTCAAGGTTTCCAAATAGGCTTTTTTGTTTTCAAAAGCAGCTACTTCTTCACCGTTTTCTTCGTTTTTTTGCTCTTTTAATTTGTCAAAATAATGATTGCAAGCGTCCTTGAATTCTTTCCAGATTTTATCAGAATGTTTTCTTGGTACATGACCAATTTTCTTCCATTCTTCTTGAATTTGTTTCATGATTGGAGTAGAAGAAGCAAAGTCAGTACTTTCTTGTAGTTCTTTGGCCTTGGCTACCAAGGCTTGTTTCTTACTCAAGTTATCGTTTTGATCTTTCTTGATGTCTTTGTAAAACGAATTCTTAAATGAATTGAAGTTACGAACTGCCGTTTTGAAAGCAGTCCAGGTGGCTTCGTTTACCTCTGCAGGAACTTTACCTGCTGCAAAGAAAGCCGCTCTTAAAGCTTCTACTTTTTCTATTTGAGCTAACCATTGTGCGTGGGCATTTACTTTTTCAGTTGCCAACACTTCAATTTGAGCAATGATTTCTTTTTTCTTTTCTAGATTTTCAACTTCAGCGCCTCTAAGTTTTTCAAACAACAATTCACGTTTGTCGTGCATTTGCTTGGTTAAGTCGCTAAATTGGTTCCAAATTTCCTCGCGGTGTTCTCTTGATACAGGTCCGATTTCTTCTTTCCAAATGCGGTGTAAATCTTGCAATTCACGGAATGCTTTATTGATGTCTTCTTCTTGAATTAACTCTTCAACACGAGCTACAATTTTTTGTTTTTGTTCCAAATTGTGCTTGAAATCAATATCTCTCGCTTCACGATCTAGATGTAAATAATCATAAAAATTTTCTACATGAAAATGATAATTGTTCCAAACGTGGTTGTATTTGTCTTTTGGAATTGGTCCTGCATTTTTCCAACGCTCTCTTAAATCATTAAAATGTTTTAAAATATCTTTAATATTGGCTTGCGGATTAATCAATTCTTTCAACTCTTCAACAATAGCAAGACGATTTTCTAAATTATTTTTCAGACTTGATTGTAAGTTTTTGAAGTGTTCGTTTTTATGGTTTCTGTAAACAGAATAGATAGTATCAAATTTAGACTTAAGAGGAAAGTGGTACTGAAATTCTTCGTTTGGATCTTGATTTTCTGCAAGAAACTCTTCTTTTTTCTCCTCTATAAGGTGGTTGTATTTGGCTAAAAAAGCCTTTTTGATCTCCTCAACGTGGTCTTTTATAGACAACACTTTTTCGTTAGTGACTAAAGTGTTTAATTCGTCCACAAGTGATTCCATTGATAAAGCATCGTAATCTTGCATTGGAATATCGTGACGTTCTTTTAAACTTACGTCTTCGCTTTCCTCGGCATTGGTATCGGCAATTGCCTCAATAATAGTTTGGTTAACATTGGCAATAGGCGCCTCAGCTACTGGTTCAGTAGTAATTTCAGTCGCTTCAATTGGTGCTGCTGCTGCTGTTGTCGATTCTATAGAATCAGTTCCATTTCCATCTGCATTAAGCAGGTTATCATTCTTTTCTTCTAACATTTTTTCAATGTGTAAGGTTGCTAAATTATTCAAGTCGAAAGATACTAAACCACTTTTGAACTACAAAATAAATCCCTTATTTATCATCGTTTTACGCTAAAATTAGTGCTTTTTTTGTAAGCTATTTAATCCTTCTGTTAGTTTCGCTCGTGTTCTACTATCCGCTGTATTTGTGCCGGTAAACCCTGTCTTTACAGAATGTCGTATCTATTAGAGCTAAGATGAGATGTTACAAAAGGAGTATAGTATGATTTTATTTATTCCAAATTGACCATGCTTTCTCTGCTTGAAAAATAAGCATGTCCAATCCGTTTTTCGTTTTAGCACCTTGGTGTTGTGCTTTTTTCAAAAATTGGGTTTCGGCAGGATTGTAAATCAAGTCGTATGCAATGTGTTTTTTGGTGAAAAATTCATACGGGATTTCTGGATAGGCATCAGTATTGGGACTTGTTCCCACAGGGGTGGAGTTAATTACAATTTGGTATTCGTCAAAAACTAAATCGGTAATTTGATTGTAACCTAAAACGGTTTCGCTCGACTGTCTAGAAACAAAAGTATAGTCAATTCCTAATTCTTCTAATGCAAAAGCAACTCCTTTGGAAGCGCCACCGGTACCTAAAATTAAAGCTTTTTTATGATGTGCTTCAAGCAAAGGTTCTAATGATTTTTGGAAACCATAATAGTCGGTGTTGTAACCTTTTAGCTTGCCTTTTTTAGTAAATTTAATTGTATTAACTGCGCCAATTTTAGTCGCTTTTTTCGATAATTTATCCAAGAATGGCATTACAGATTCTTTGTACGGAATGGTTACGTTCATTCCGCTTAAATGCTCGTTATTCTTGATAATTTCCAAAAAAGATTCGATGGTAGGAATGTCAAAGTTTTCGTAAGTGTATCCTGCTAACTTTTCTTTTTCAAATTTTTCGGTAAAATAGCCTCTAGAAAATGAATAATTGATGTTTCGGCCCAGTAAACCGAAACGTTTTTTAATAGATGTCATGCTTATTTTTTGTGTTTGGCTATGTAGTTTTGTACTGTTTTTTCTTCCCAAATCATTGGAAACAAATCCTCAATAAGAATGTAGTTGTCAAAGTTCAAACGCAAGCCATTGCTCAAATGAAATTTGGCTTTGGTTGAGTCTTGAACCATAAAGTACAATCCTGCAAGGCGGTATTCGATTTCATTTTCTTCTGGAAAATATTCAGTGGCTTGTAGCAAGGTCTGAATGGCACTATCAAATTCTCCTAAGAATTGAAGGATATCCACCCAAAACAACCAAGTGTCTAATTGATAGTCTCCAAATTCAACTGCTTTACGGTAACCAAATTCAGCTTCTTCAAAGAAGTTCATTTGTTTGTTGATGGTGGCATAACGTTTCCAATACAATTGGTTTTGGTTGTCAATTGCCAAGGCTTTGTTAACGTAAAACAAGGCTTTTTGATAGTTTTTCTCACGAACATAAAAATCCGTGATAGCAATCCAACCTTTGTCTAAAAGTGGGTCTTCATGAACTGTTTGGTTGTAGTATTTGATAGCTAAAGCTGTGTTGCCTAATCTTTCGTGACATTTTCCAATACGAAGTAAAGCATACGATGTAGCATCATCTAATTCAATGGTTCTTTCGTAACTCTCAATCGCTTCTGAGTATCTTTTTAAACGTTCTAAGGCTTTTGCTTTTTCCATAAAAGCACCCATGAATTCGTCATCAATTAAAGTAGCATAATTAAAAGCACGAATGGCTTCTTCATATTCTTTCAATCCGTAATGTAAACGTCCCACTTGGTGCCAAGCAATTTCGCTATACGGATTTTTTTCAATGTACTGATTCAAATAGTCGATGGCTTCTTTGTTTTGGTCCAAAAACTCAAAACAATATACCACATTATATAGAGCCGATTGATCTTCTAAATCTTCTTCCAAACATTTGATGAAACTGTCTTTTGCCATTTCTAAATTGTCCATAAAAAGGTATTCCATACCAATCAAGTTATAGACGTCAGCATAATCATCAGTGTATTGAAGTGCTATTTTTAAGAGTTCAACCGCTTTTTCGTGTTGATCTCTTTTGGAGCAAATATTGGCCTTTTGGATGTAAATTTCTTCGTTGTTAGGCTCAATTGCATACAACTCATTAAGCATTTTTTCGGCCAAGTCAAGTTTGTCCTCGTAGACTAACATCTCAACTTGAACTAGCTTTAATCCGGTAGATTTAGGGTGTTGTTCTAAGGCTAATTTCAATGCTTTTTTAGCTAAAGAAGTCTTACCCGTGTCGATATAGTGAAGGATGATTTCTTCAAATTCCTCTGAATCAAAAAACAAGACTTTATTGGTCTTTAACATCGACTCAAATTTGGAAAGAGATAAGTTATAATCTTCTTCTTCGTTGCTTAATTGCATGCTGTTTTGTTTTTGAATTTGGCCTAAATAAAATTAGGAAAATAGAATTGTTATGCGAGAAAAAGCAAGAATTGTTGTGAACAATTTAATTAACAAAAAGCAAGGTTGAATAAGGCTACTTTTTTTGAGCTACCTCGTCCATTACTTCTAATAAAATAGCGCATCCTTCTCGTATTTCTTCTTCAGAAATAGTTAATGGAGGCGTAATTCGTATAGCGCAACTTTCAAATAATAACCAAAATAAAATCAAGCCTTTGTCTTGGCATTTCAGAATTACTTCATTGGTAATATCGGCACTTTTTGTCATTGCGGCTAACATCAATCCTTTTCCTCTAACTTCTTCTATCAAAGGATGTACCAAGAGTGATCGAAAGAGTTTTTCTTTGGCTAATGCATCTGCCATCAGCGTAGTTTCAGTAATTTCTTTCAAGGTAGCCAAACACGCTGCCGCTATGACAGGATGTCCGCCAAAAGTAGTAATGTGTCCTAACTTCGGATTGTTACTCAATAAATCCATCCTACTTGCTGAAGCTGTAAATGCACCAACAGGCATTCCGCCACCCATACCTTTTCCCATGACTACAATATCAGGAACGACATCGTAATTTTGGAAACCAAAAAGTGTTCCCGTACGTCCAAAACCGGGTTGAATTTCGTCTAATATCATCATGGTGCCAACTTCGTCACAACGTTGGCGAACTTTTTTAAGAAAATCATTTTCAGGTTGGATGAATCCAGCACCACCTTGAATAGTTTCAAGTAAAATACCCGCTGTTTTTGTTGTGATTTTTTCTAAATCAGCTTCGTTATTGAAAGTAATGAATTCCACATCTGGAATTAAAGGGCGAAAAATTTGTTTGCGTTCTTCAAATCCCATCACGCTCATCGAACCCATGGTGTTGCCATGATAGGCATTATGACATGAAATCAATTGGCTGCGACCTGTAACCCGACGTGCTAATTTTAGCGCTCCTTCAATTGCTTCAGTCCCTGAATTGACTAAATAGGTTTTATCTAAAGGAGCGGGCAGGAGAGATGCCATCAGTTTGCAATACTCCACCGCTGGACTTTGTGAATATTCGCCATACACCATCACATGCGAATACAAATCCAATTGGTCTTTAATCGCTTGATTCACTCTTGGGTGCTGATGTCCTAATGAACAAGCCGAAACCCCAGCTACAAAGTCCAAATAGCTTTTGTTATTAGTATCGTAAATGTACGATCCTACAGCATGTGATACTTCCATTCCTAAAGGATAGGGAGATGTTTGTGCTTGGTATTGTATAAAATCGTGGTTCACTTTAATATGATTTAATTGCACTTAAAATTGACATTGTAATTGATTTTTGCAATTGCTTTTTCAAAGGCTATTTTTTCTTCTTTTTATCGTAATCCAAAGTTTCTTTTCGCACCTTCATTGGGACATTTTTTTTGTCCTTTTGCGCTTTGGCTAATTGGGCAATTTTTTCATTGTCTTCATTCTCTTCAGGAGGAAAAATATCATCTTTGGATTGAATTCGTTCTTCGCCTCGCCAAATAAATCCTTTGAATTTTCTGTCGTTTTCAGGTAAATCTTTTTCGGGAAATAAGTCGCCGTCCACTTGTGTGAAAAAAGTAATTTGGTCGACCTCATTTTTATTAAATAAAATATTGATTTTACTACTCTTATTTTTATTAATACCGATGAGTTCGTGTGCGTCATTTCGCATATAATAAATGACTTCGGTGTTTTTGATGATATCTACATCATGTAATTTCCCTTCCTCAAATTTTCCAAACAAATTCTGCCCCTTGATTTGATTATAGCCTGTTCCAAGTGTGTCTTTAGAGACGAGAAACGTATTGTTGAGTACTTTGAGCGAGTCTAGTTTTTGAGTGGTGTTGTTGCCAATGAGGTGCATTACATCTCCAGTAATTTGACTCTCCCCATTCCAAAGTATTGGATTCCCAATTAATTTGGTCAGTGCTATTTTGGAACTCGAATGTATCGAATCGCATTTGCCACTCATGTCTTTTTTGAAAAAACGCACATTATTGAAAGCGCGAATAATTCGGTTGCCTTCTTTTCCAGTTACCATTAATTTTTTCCCGTGAATATAAACCGAATCATTTTCAACAAAGTTGATAGCGATAGCTCTTTTGGTTACAAAAAGCGAATCTTTTTTCTTGTACATTTCGGCATAATGCCCTTTGACAATACCTCGGTTGATGGAGTCGGTGATTTTTACATTTCGAGAAGCCGATGCAAATTCTTTATTTCTGTCGTAATACAAACTATCTCCTCTAATAATTCGATCGTCGTATTTGATGTAAGACTTGTTTAGAAAATGGGCTTTGTTTTTCTTGGTATCGTAAAATCCTTTTTCAGTATAAATGAAATTGGCCTTGCTTGTAATGGTGGAAGGTCCCAATAAATAAGAATGTCCAGAATTACTGTAATAATCCAAATGATTGGATTTAATTACATAAGTCGGATTAGTAATTGTTACTTCGGTTAAAAATTGAAATTTTTTCTCGGGTACAAAGTATTTACCAGACTTACTGACTAAGGTGTTTTGTAAGTTGGTAATTGTCCCTTTCGTGTTGTAAAAAACTTCTTGTGTATTTCTGTCAAAGTTGATGGTATCTGTAACTAAAGTAGCTTCAGGAGAACTCATTACAGCATCGCCAGTAGCAAATGCTTTTTTTACATTACCACTATACTCTGCATATTTACTATTTAAGAAAAGGGTGTCGCCTTGAACCAATTGAACATTTCCAAAGGCTTTGATGTAATTTTCTTTTTGAAAATAATACGCTTTGTTACAGGTTAAAACCACTCCGTCATGATTCAGGCGTACATTTCCAGTAAGTAAAATTGCATCTGGAATTTCTACTTGGTTTCTGTCTGCAAAATCAGATTGTTCTATCATTATTTTCTTAGGAGCCTGCCCAATTGCTTTTGGCGCAAGTACTAAAAACAACGCAAAATAGAGTGCAAATTGTAGTTTTTTCAAGTCTAATTATTTTGGGCATAAAATTAATCAAATTGTATGAAGCACAAGGGTATTTATGAAATATTTATAAACTGATAAGGAACTGTTTTATTCCTAACAAAAGTCGTTCTTGCCGATGTCTTAAAAATAATTATATTTGTCAATACGCTTCAATGCTAATCTTATGAAACAAATTCTTTTTATTGCCGCTTTAGTTTTTTCTTTACAATCAGGAGCGCAAACCAATACTAAAAAAAGTAATACTCAAAAAATGACCAATATCCCTGCAAAAAAAGCCGTAGTATATCAAGTTTTTACACGATTATTTGGAAATACCAACACCACTAATACACCATGGGGAACCATCGAAGAAAATGGGGTAGGGAAGTTCAATGATTTTACAGATAAAGCTTTGAAAGAAATCAAAGATTTAGGGGTGAGTCATATTTGGTATACTGGAGTTCCGCATCATGCCGTTATTCGCGATTATACAAAATATGGAATTTCAAATGATGATCCAGAAGTGGTAAAAGGAAGAGCAGGTTCGCCGTATGCCGTAAAAGATTATTACAATGTAAATCCTGATTTGGCAGTCGATCCAGTCAATAGATTACAGGAATTTGAAGATTTGATAGCGCGTACGCACAAAGCTGGTTTGAAATTGATTATTGATATTGTTCCGAACCACGTTGCGCGTAAATACGAGGGCAAAAACAATCCTAAAGGGGTACGTGATTTTGGAGCAGACGATAATGTTTTGGTAGAATATGACAAGAACAATAATTTTTATTACATTCCTAATACTCGTTTTGAATTGCCTGATGGGATTACTCCTTTAAATGGGGAAGTGAATCCTTTGATTGATGGTAAATTTGAAGAATTTCCTGCAAAGTGGACTGGAAATGGTTCGCGTTTAGCAAAACCAGATAAAAACGATTGGTACGAAACGGTAAAAGTAAATTACGGAATTCGCCCTGATGGAACTAAAGATTTTGCAACATTTCCAGCAGGATTTGAAAGTAAAAGTTGTCAAGAACATTTTGATTTTTGGAAAGACAAAGATGTACCAAGCTCATGGAAAAAATTCCGTGCTATTGCCGAATATTGGTTAGCCAAAGGAGTAGATGGTTTTCGCTATGATATGGCAGAAATGGTACCGTATGAGTTTTGGAGCTATATGAATTCAGCTATCAAAGTAAAAAGACCAGATGCTTTTTTATTAGCAGAAGTGTACAATCCAAAAGAGTATCGAAATTACATTCATTTAGGGAAAATGGATTATTTGTACGATAAAGTGGAATTGTATGACAAGTTAAAAGAAATTGTACAAGGTAGAAGTCAGACCGACCCAATTACCGATATCCAAAAAGGATTAGCAGATATTGAGCATCACATGTTACATTTTTTAGATAATCATGACGAACAGCGTTTGGCTAGTCCTGAGTTTGCGGGTTCGGCTGAAAAAGGGAAACCGCTAATGGTAGTTTCGGCTACAATAAGCACGTCACCAACGATGATTTATTTTGGACAAGAAGTAGGCGAGGCAGGAAATGAAAATGGAGGTTTTGGGACTCATTCTAGAACATCTATTTTTGATTATGTAGGGGTGCCAAATCATCAACGTTGGATGAATGAGGGTAAATTTGACGGAGGGCAATTGTCATCTTCAGAAAAAGCATTGCGCGATTTCTACAAAAGACTGCTTAATTTTACTTTGAAAAGTTCGGCATTAATGGGCGAATTTCAAGAAATTCACGGATTGAATCGCTATGCTACAGAAGGGTATTACCCAGAAGTATATTCATACGTGCGTTGGACAGACGCAGAGAAATTGATTGTTGTGTCTAATTTTTCAGCGGTTCATACCAGTCATTTTGAATTAAAAATTCCAGAGGATATAATTCAGAAATGGCATTTAAAAGATGGGAAATACACGATTGTTGATCAGTTGTATCAAAATAGTGCTTTGACTTTAGAAGTGGTTCACGGACAGGGGAAAGTGCAAATTGCTATCCAACCATTAGAGTCCTTTATTTATCAATTGAAGTGAAAATTGAGTCCTATTTAGCAATAGCTTCTTCGTAATTTTCTTCTACTTTTCTCCAATTGATGGTATTGAAAAAGGCGTCAATATAATTTTTTCTTTTGTATTGGTAATCCAAATAGTACGCGTGTTCCCAAACGTCTAAGGCTAGAATTGGTTTTCCTTGTACTTTGGCATTTCTCATTAAAGGATTGTCCTGATTAGCAGTGCTTGTAATTTGCAATTTACCGGAACGATCTACAATTAGCCAAACCCAACCTGAACCGAATAGTTTTGTAGCTTCTCCTTTGAATTGCGTACTGAAATTATCAAATGATTCAAAGTCTTTATCAATGGCTGCTGCTAGAGAATCTTTAGGTTGCCCCGCTGCTTTAGCACCAATACATTTAAAATATAAAGAATGGTTGTAGTAACCTCCTGCATTGTTTTTTAACTCTTCATTACTGGTGTCTAATTGTGATACTACTTCTTCAATAGTGAGATTTTCTAAATTCGTTCCTGCAATAGCTTCATTCAACTTATTCGTATAGGATAGATAGTGCTTAGAATAATGATTTTCTAATGTAATAGCCGATATATTAGGAGTTAAGGCATCGTAACCAAAACCTAGTTTTTCTAGCTGGAAAGAGCCGTCATTAGCTTGTACATCATCTGGAATACCCATAGTGATTTTTTCTTCAGCGCTTGGTAAAGGAACTTCTACTACCTCAGTTAATTTTTTCTTGTTACAAGAAAACAAAACGAAAAATAAAAGTAAATAAGTTGCTTTGAAAAAGTTGTTTTTCATAACGAGTTTATTTTTTCAATAAAGAATTGATGATTTCGATATACTGCTCTTTAGCTTCATCGATAGAAATGTGACTAATTTGCATCCAAGCATTGGTTTTGAAAGCATTTCGTAAGTCAAAATTTTCCGATTGATTGTATTGTGCAGAACCAAAAGTAGCTTGTTTATAATAAGCATACAGGCGCAATTGTACATCTTGAGGCAAAGAGGCTTGCGTCATTTCAGAAGCGGCTTCAACGGCTTCACTAAATCGTTTATCTAAATCATTTTCAATCATTACGCTTTGGTTGCAATAACTGTTTTTCCGCCAATGGCTTTTTGATTTAATACTACATTAATTGGTGTTCCCAAAGGTAAAAATAAATCTACTCTCGAACCAAATTTGATGAAACCGGCATCCGTTCCCTGAATTACTTGCATTCCCTCTTGAGCATAGTTTACAATTCGCTTGGCTAATGCGCCAGCAATTTGTCTGTACAATACCTCGCCAAATGATTGGTTTTCTACAACGATGGTTGTTCTTTCATTTTCTTCACTAGCTTTTGGATGCCAAGCGACAAGAAACTTGCCAGGATGGTATTTGCTAAATTTTATAAGACCTCCCATAGGGTAACGAGTAACATGCACATTGATAGGCGACATGAATATAGAAACTTGCAAACGTTTGTCTTTAAAATATTCACCTTCATATACTTCTTCAATAACCACTACTTTTCCATCAACTGGAGAAAGAATTTGATCCTCATTTAAGATAAAAGTACGTTTTGGGTTTCTGAAAAATTGTAAAATAATGATTAAAAAGATGAGGGTAATGATTTTGATTGTCATCTTGATCCAATCCGTATCAATTAGACTGTCACTTGCTAATACAACAATTGCAGTGATAAAAGTACCTAGTAAAATTGATGGAGTTCCTTCTTTATGAAACATAAGATAAAATTTGATAAAATAAATATACAATTGGTGCTACAAATATAACACTATCTAGACGATCTAGTATGCCTCCATGACCTGGCATAATTTTACCGCTGTCTTTTACTTCAGCGATACGTTTAAATTTGGATTCAATTAAGTCTCCTATGGTTCCAAAAACACCTACTATTAAAGCAATCATTGTCCAAATTAAAATGGATTTATCACTAAAATTAGGGTTTGGTTTAATATATAATTTCGAAATCAAATAACCCGCAAAAACAGCAAATACGACTCCTCCAATAAAACCTTCAATTGTTTTTTTAGGTGAGATGCGTTCATATAATTTATTTTTCCCAATAGACTTTCCAACTAAATAAGCAAAAGTATCATTGGTCCAAATCAGGATGAATAGGCCTATGATGATTTTTGGATTGTAATCGTTTATTCCAAAGGAAATTTTTACAATAAAAATAAAAGGGAGAAGTATGTACCCTATTAGATATAAGTATTTCCAAAGTCTCGTAATGGTCTGCTCTTTATTGTCAAATAGAAAAACAAGACATTTTATGAATACTAGAAGGGTAATGATTAAAAGGACTATATTTAATTGCTCAATATCGATACCTAATTCAATCTGTTTTTCTCTAAGATTAGAAAGGTAATCATTAGTTTCCTTTTCATAATAGCTGACTAAACTAATGATTGAATAAGACAAGGTCACAAAAGAGAGTGGTAAAAGAGTATTGATTTTTACCAAATTGCAAAATTCAAAAGTCGCAATTACCATGAAAATTCCAAATAAAAGAATAAAACTTTCAGTCGAATAAAGGATGCAGGATATTAAAAGTGTAATGTAAATTACACCAGAGATCAATCTTTTGAGTGTTTCATTCATCTTAAAGATCTTCTAAAAGCAATAAGTAAAGATTTTTAGCTGCACTTCCGTATTGAGTAAAGTCTTCTTCTTTAGCTTTTTCGAAATATTTTATGGTAGTAATGTTGGTAGGGTAGTCTCTTTCGTATTTCTTTTTAATTGCCCCCATACCGTCACTTTTAGTAAGTAGTATTTGACTTGTTGTTGCAACAACAATAATGTTTACGGGTAAATCGTTAGGTTTAAGTTGTTTGATTTGTTTCGAAGAAAATAATATAGAACCTTCTTCAGCTATTAAATTTTCGCAACTAGCTAAAAGAAAAGTTGGGTTTGCTGGTTTTTCGTAGGGTAATTTATTTTCGTCTAATAAATCAAAAAGCGCAGGGTCAAAACACAAAACTTCATTTTCAAACCAATCGTTTTCTTCTAATATATTTTCAAATTGTTCGCTTACCTCTTTTTTGTTCTCACAGTATATAAATTTCCCGCCATTTTTCTTAAAATGGTAAATAAAAGCTTCGTCAACAGCCATCGTTACTTCAGGCAGGAATTGGCTTTGTTCATTGTCTTTATCTTCCTCAGAAGCGGGATTACTGGAACTAAAAAATTTTTTAAAAAGACTCATATTCGATTTAAGCTACTTAAAAATAGTGTTTGAAAACGTTCAAAGATAAAAAAATCTTAATTCAAAAGTGATTTTTGAATTAAGATTTTATTAATAATTGATAATTTAAAATTAAGAGACTACTTCTTCTAAGTTTTCATCAAAGCTTCTTTTCCCAAAAATAGCTTCTAAATCGTCTTTAAATATCACTTCTTTCTCGATTAAGATATCCGCTAATTGATTTAATTTCTCTTTGTTTTCTTCTAAAATTTGAATGGCTCTTTGGTATTGCCCTTCGATTAAAGTTGAGATTTCTTCGTCAATTACTTTGGCAGTTTCGTCAGAGTAAGGTTTTGAAAAACTATATTCACTTTGTCCAGAAGAATCGTAGTAAGTAACGTTTCCAATTTTTTCATTTAAACCGTAAACCGTAACCATAGCTCTTGCTTGGCGTGTAACTTTTTCTAAATCACTTAATGCTCCGGTAGAAATTCTATTGAAGATTACTTTTTCAGCAGCTCTTCCTCCCATAGTGGCACACATTTCGTCTAACATTTGGTCTGGACGAACAATTAAGCGTTCTTCGGGAAGGTACCAAGCAGCACCTAAACTTTGCCCTCTTGGAACAATAGTTACTTTGATAAGTGGTGCAGCGTGTTCTAACATCCAACTAACAGTTGCATGTCCAGCTTCGTGTATTGCAATGGCTTTTTTCTCTTCAGGAGTTACGATTTTATTTTTCTTTTCTAAACCACCAATGATTCTATCAACAGCGTCTAAAAAATCTTGTTTATCAACCGCAGCTTTGTTGTTTCTTGCAGCAATTAAAGCTGCTTCGTTACAAACATTAGCAATATCAGCACCCGAAAAACCAGGAGTTTGTTTGGCTAAAAAGTCAACGTCTAATCCTTCTATTTTTTTCAAAGGAGCTAAATGTACTTTAAAGATTTCTCCACGCTCACGAATGTCCGGTAAGTCAACAAAAATTTGTCTATCAAAACGCCCCGCACGCATCAAGGCTTTGTCTAATACATCAGCTCTATTGGTAGCAGCTAATACAATTACATTTGAATTGGTACCAAAACCATCCATCTCAGTTAATAACTGATTCAAGGTGTTTTCGCGCTCGTCATTACCGCCTGACATATTGTTTTTTCCTCTTGCTCTACCCACGGCATCAATCTCATCAATGAAGATAATAGCAGGTGATTTTTCTTTAGCTTGTTTGAACAAATCTCTAACACGAGAGGCTCCTACACCTACAAACATTTCTACGAAATCAGAACCTGATAAAGAGAAAAAAGGTACTTGTGCTTCACCGGCTACAGCTTTGGCTAACAAGGTTTTTCCTGTTCCTGGAGGGCCTACTAATAAGGCTCCTTTGGGAATTTTACCTCCTAAATTGGTGTATTTTTCAGGATTTTTAAGAAACTCTACAATTTCTTGAATTTCTTCTTTAGCTCCTTCTAAACCAGCTACATCTTTAAATGTAGTTTTGATATCTGTTTTTTCGTCAAATAGTTTGGCTTTTGATTTCCCAATGTTGAAAATCTGTCCGCCACCACCAGCACCACCGCCAGACATTCTTCTCATGATGAATATCCAAACAGCAATGATTACGATAATTGGCAAGAGGCTAACAAGAATATCAGTCCAATTGCTTTTTTGTAAGAAGTTAAAATCTTTCAATTTCCCTTCTCCAACCGCTTTTTCTAATTTAGTTTGGAAGATTTGGTCGTTACCAATTTCCAATGTATAATGAGGTCCAGCATTAGGACGATCAAAAACATCTTTAGCAACTTTTGAATTTGATTTATCTTTCAAAGCGGCAGCTGTTAAGTATACTTCAGCTTCACTTTTATTGTATACAATCACTTTTTCAATCTGTCCTTTTTCAAGTAAATTATTGAATTTGGACGAAGTTAATTGGGCAGGTTCCTCAAAATTACTTCCACCAGTCGCAAAACTGATGAAAAGAAAAATAAGAAGAATTCCTGTGTAAACTAACCAAGGACTTACTTTAAATTTATTCGGATTAGGATTATTATTCGCCATTACTCGTTTTTTTCTTTAGTATTTGTTTTCGATTGTAGTGATTTTTGCATCTCCCCAAAGGCTTTCAATATTGTAATATTCGCGGATATGCTTTTGGAAAACATGAACTACTACGTTTACATAATCCATCAGTACCCATTCGGCATTATCAGTCCCTTCAACATGCCAAGGCTTGTCTTTCAATTCTTTTGAAACTGTTTTTTGTACGGAGCTTACAATGGCGTTAACTTGAGTATTCGAGGTTCCATTACAGATGATGAAATAATCGCAAACTGCGGTGTCTATTTCTCTTAAATCTAAGATGTCAATATCATTTCCTTTTACTTCTTCGATTCCTTTGATGATGTTAGCAATGAGTACATCATTATTTATAGTCTTTTTCGCCATGAATTATTTTTAATATAAGTTGGTAAAGTTACCATTTTTTGTGATTATTTTTGAACCATTAACAGAATATTAAGTTCTGTGCTGCAAAAAATAGTTTTATGAAACTAATCAAACTCGATGCCATAGATTCCACTAACGAATTTCTTAAAGGATTATCCAATAAAGAAGATCTTGAAAACTTTACTGTGGTCACCGCCGAAAACCAAACTAAAGGAAAGGGGCAAATGGGGGCAGTGTGGAACTCGGAAGTGGGTAAAAATCTAATAATGAGTATCTTGGTTAAAGATTTTTTGTCTGAAATTAATGAGATTTTTAATTTGAATATCGCTGTTGCTACAGCAGTTATTACTGCTTTAAAAAAACAAAATATTCCTAATTTAAGTATTAAATGGCCAAACGACATTCTGTCAGCTAATAAGAAAATAGGTGGTATTTTAATAGAAAATAGCATTAAGAGTGACGGAACCATACTTTCTATAGTGGGACTAGGGCTCAATGTGAACCAAACTAATTTTGAAGGACTGCCGAAGGCTTCTTCTTTAGCAGTTGTTGTGGAACACGAATTGAATAAGGAAGAATTACTTTCAGCGATTGTTACTCAACTAGAAGCTAATGTAGAAGAGAGTAAACAAAATCCGACTTCCTTGCGTCAACAATTTGTTGATTTACTTTTTAAGAAAGGGGAACCCATGCCGTTTACCAATCAAAAGGAGGAAAAATTCATGGGGATTATTCAAGGAATATCTCCTGTTGGAAGGCTACAGGTGTTGTTAGAAGACGATTCAGTTGCCGAATTTGACATTAAAGAAATTCAGATGTTGTACTAATAAAAAGGGCTGTAATATCAATTACAGCCCTTTTTATACAATTATTTAGATATTATAATTTGTGCATGTTCTCTACCAATGTTTCGATGAATTTTTGGATAGGTCCTTTGATCATCATTGCCATCATCGCATTAAATTCTCCTTCGAAATCCAGCTTTACATCTGAACTATTTTCAGTAACTGCGTCAATTGAAGCAGTCAATGTAAAAGGTAGTTTATCGCTTGCTGCTCCTAATACGAGTTTACTTGGAGCGACTTTTTCTTTAATGACTAATTTGATTTCAGGCATTCCTTTTAAACCAAAAATAAAAGCATCAGCACCAATCACTTCAAATTTAGCAATATTTTCAGGCATTAACTGTTCGAAGTTTTTCACTTCTGACAATAGACTAAACAACTCTTGAGCTGATTTTTGAACGCTAACTTTTGGACTTTCTAAATTCATTTGTAGAGGTATAGATTATACATTCCAAGTAGATGGATTCACGTTCCATTCACTTAAGGTTTGTTGTTCTTCTTCGGTAATGTAGGTTTTGGCAACAGCCAAGTTCAATAAGTTTTCATAATTACTTAAAGTGTATAATTCCACATTAGCATTTTTGAAATTTTGTTCGGCTAAATCAAATCCATAAGTAAAAATAGCAGCCATTCCTTTGATGTTAGCTCCCGCTTCTTTCAAAGCTTCTACAGCAAGTAAACTGCTGTTTCCAGTACTAATCAAGTCTTCCACAACCACTACATTCTGACCTTTTTGTAAAAAACCTTCTACTTGGTTTTGTCTTCCGTGTTTTTTAGGTTCTGGACGAACATATACAAAAGGCAATCCCATACTTTCAGCAACAAGGATACCAATTCCGATGGCTCCGGTAGCTACTCCTGCAATAACATCTGGTTTACCAAATTGTTTTTCAATATTTTTGGCAAACTCATCGCGAACATAATTTCGGATGGCTGGAAATGAAAGGATTAGGCGGTTGTCGCAATAGATTGGCGATTTCCATCCAGAAGCCCATGTAAAAGGATTTCTTGGATTCAATTTAATTGCATTTATTTGCAAAAGCAATTCGGCTGTTTTTTCGGCTGTTTCTTTATTAAAAATCATAGTGCAAATGTATAAAGTTTTTGTGAACGACAAACCACTTTTTTTGACAAATCATATCTCTAAGGAGACCGATTTTCAATTGTTTTTGTTAGAAAGTATTGACATCGAACAGCTTATTGTAAAAATTTTCCAAAATAAAATTCAAAAAGCCTATCTCTATCATCCTGATGAAAAAGAAATTTTGAAGACTTTGAAAGAGAAAATCCCTGTAAATAAAGCTGGTGGTGGCTTGGTTTACAATAAAAAAGGGGAGGTGCTTTTTATTTTTAGAAATGGGAAATGGGATTTACCTAAAGGCGGAACGAATAAAGGCGAAGAGATTGAAGACACCGCCATGCGCGAAGTGGAAGAAGAAACGGGTGTGGGCAAATTAAAAGTGACTAAAAAACTTCAAAAGACCTATCACGTATTCAAACGCAATGGTAAGTACCGACTTAAAATTACGCATTGGTTTGAAATGACTTCGGATTACGATGGCACATTGGTGGGTCAAGCCGAGGAAGGAATTGAGAAAGTAGCTTGGCTGAGTCCATTGCAAATCAAAGAAGCCTTGAAAAATTCCTATGAAAATATCAAATTATTATTTGAAGAAGAGGTTCTCTAAATCTACAAAATTTGTCATTCCGAATTTATTTCGGAATCTAAATATAACATAATTTTTATTATATTTGATTTTAGGTTAGCTCAAAGTCAAGATACTTCCGCAGTGGTGTTTATTAAAATAAAAATATTATGAAAAGATTAGTGTTTTGGAATCGTTTATCCAATGTGTCTGCCATATTAGGGATATTAATTCTAATTTCACTTAGATTTTTTGATGATTATATTAAAAATATAATTCCATTTTTAGCATTAGGATGTTTAACTATTATTTTTTATTTGTTATCAGAAATAATGAAATTTACTCTTAAGAAAAAAACTAAATAATGAAATTTACCAAAATCAAATTTTGTAATAATGCTCTGACATCTCTTTTTGTAATAGGGCTTGTCTCTGACATATTAAACGATTTGTTATTTGATAGTTGGATTCCAACTAAAATTATTGATTATTTTTTTTGGTTCACTTTTGGTTCCTTTATTGGTTTTAATTTATTCAAGTGGGGAATTTATAAAAATAACGATAACGCTTCAGTAAATAGTTAACGTGATTTGATATTATTTATTAATTCGATATACAGGATATTGTAAATGCGCCTTTTCATAGTACACGGACTGTTTGTAAATCCAATCCAATTGCGCTTTAGGATTGTTTAGAAACTCCGATTCCTTTTGTTTTTTTGTTTCCAAATCCCTTTTTAGTTGAGGATTATCTTTCAACAATTGCGCTGCGGTATCTTCAAAAACATAATCCGAATAACCTTCTTTTTGTTGTAAAATAGCATCGAAAAAATTCCAATTAAAAAATGAATCAATAGCTTCGGGTTCTAGGGTTTCTAAAATGTATTTGATGCTTTTTTGTTGTGTTGGAATAATGTAATCCCCTTTGGTAAAAGCTAGTTTTTCAGTTTTTGATTGCACCACTGTATTGCGGTGATTGTAATGTCCTTCGTAAGCCGAAGTTGCAGTTTTGAAATCTGCAATTCGGTAGCTTTCTACTTCAATCAGAGTATCTTTTTGAATAGTTTGACAGGCAACTCCATTGCTTTTTAAGAGTTCGATTACATGCCAAAAACCACGCGGAATGACATACGCTTTAGGAATGGTTACTTCTTTTATGGATTTGTATTGTGGAAAGAACGGCACTTCTTTTTTGAACGGATGAGTTCGGTCATAAAACAAACGTTGACCCGTAGTGGCCTCACTTTTTTTGTAACCTGCTTCATAGCCTAAAAAAGAGAAAGGTTCTTTTGCACTATTGTCCACTTCCCATTGCAAAGTGTAGTTTTTGTTGGGTTGAAATTGTACTTCGTTGTCCTTTCTAACTTGCTTGATTTTGGAATAATTAGTATCGGTGAATTCTAAAGTAGATTTCATGAATTCATACGTTACTTTTACCCTGTCGGCATATTTTTTTAGCATGTGCGTTTCGAGTACAAATCCAATCGTGTTGAACAGCGAAGTGTAACCTGTTGTATAGCGTGGACTATCAAAAAACTGTGCAAATCCTTGGTCCGGGGTTTCATGAAAGGTGTTTACATAAGGTGTGCTTTCAATTTTTTTCTTTTGTAAATCTTTTACCAGGCTGGGCATCATTTCGTTTCTTAAATACGAACCTAATACAGCCCCTAATTTAGTTGGTTCAGTCATGATGTAAGTTAGTTTGTATTGGTAATCAGAACCATTACTCACGTGGTTGTCAATAAAAACATCGGGATTGATCTTGTGAAAAATTTCCACAAAACTTTTTGTATTTCGGGTGTCCGATTTAATGAAATCTCGATTCAAATCATAATTACGAGCATTACCTCTAAATCCATACTCTTCTGGACCATTTTGATTGGCTCTTGTCGAACTATTTCGGTTTAAGGCACCACCAATATTATAAACAGGAATACAGACGATTACAGTGTTTTTAGGTGCTTTTAATTTGCCTAAAGCCAAATCTCTAAAGAACTGCATCGAAGCGTCAATACCATCAGGTTCTCCTGCATGAATGCCATTATTGATTAAGAATACCGCTTTGTTTTTTTGAATAGTCTCAAAATCAAAAGTGGCATCTGCGTTAAACGTCACGATATGCAACGGTTCGCCACTATCTGTCAGTCCCATTTCTTGAATATTAATGGTCTTAAAATCGTGTGCGAGTAGCTGGTAATAAGCAATAGTTTCTTGATAAGTAGCCGATTGATTGCCGTTTCCTTTTTCGAAATAGGTGTCGTATTTAGTATTGTTTTGTGCCAAAATAGTCAAGGAATACAAGAATAAAAGCGTCGTTAAAAATCTCATTTTTGGTAGTTTTTATAAATATCAAATGTAGCTTTTTTACAATTAGCAACGAAAAACAATCAAATAAAGACTTGGGTTTTCTTATTCGCAAAGCAAAGCACTATCTTTGCGCCATGAATACAAAACACCATTCCAACAATATTCTTTTGAATTTAGGCATTGAAAGTCTAAATGAAATGCAAGAAGTAGCTCAAGATGCCATTCTAAACGATAACAATGTTTTATTGCTTTCGCCAACAGGTTCTGGAAAAACATTGGCTTTTTTATTGCCTATTTTTGAATTATTACAACCCGAAATACTTTCAGTTCAATGTTTAATTTTAGTTCCTTCTCGTGAGTTGGGATTGCAAATCGAACAGGTTTGGAAAAAAATGGGAACCGATTACAAAGTAAATACCTGTTACGGTGGTCACTCTATAGATACTGAAATCAAAAACTTAAGTAATCCACCGTCTGTTTTGATTGGAACTCCAGGTCGAATCGCGGATCATATTGATCGAGGCACTTTTCGAGTGGATAAAATCCAAACTTTGATTTTAGATGAATTCGATAAATCCTTACAATTAGGTTTTCACGAACAGATGTCGTTTATCATTGGCAAACTAACCAAACTGAACAAACGCGTTTTAGTGTCGGCGACTTCAGATATTGAGATTCCAAAATACACTCGTGTGGTTAATCCTACTGTTTTGGATTTTATTCCTGAGACACAAGAGGAGACGAATTTGAGCATGAAAATGGTGGTTTCTAAAGAGAAAGATAAAATTAACACCTTGTTTCAGTTGATTTGTTCGTTGAAATCGCAAGCGGCTATTATTTTTTGTAATCATCGTGATGCGGCAGAACGTATTAGCGACACTTTAAATACTAAAGGAATCTATGCCACTTATTATCACGGTGGAATGGATCAAGACGAACGTGAACGTGCTTTGATTCAATTTAGAAATGGAAGTGTGAGCTATTTAATTACGACTGATTTAGCGGCACGTGGATTGGATATTCCCGAAATGAAACACGTGATTCATTATCACTTGCCTTTAAAAGAAGACGAATTTACACATCGCAATGGGCGTACCGCTCGTATGCAAGCTTCGGGAATGGCCTATATAGTAGCGCACGAATCGGAGAAAAAACTTGATTATTTAGATTACGGTATGGATGTGTTGAAAGTAGATTCGGCAACAACTTTACCTAAACCTCCTGAATTTCAAACGATTTATATCAGTGGCGGAAAGAAAAACAAACTGAATAAGATTGATATTGTGGGTTTCTTTTCTCAAAAAGGGAAATTAGAAAAAGGCGATTTAGGATTGATTGAGGTCAAAGATTTCATTTCGTTTGCAGCAGTGAAATTCAATAAAGTAAAAGACTTACTTCATAATGTAAGAGACGAAAAAATGAAAGGGAAGAAGTTTAAAATTGAAGTGGCGCGAAAAGTGATTAAGAAAGAAGAATAATTCAATGTACGATTTACGATATTGGATATACGATGTAAGATATACGATTTACGATATTACGAAGTACGATTTATGAAGTAGTAAAAAAAACGTCTTGATTCCTCAAGACGTTTTTTTATTTTAGTTGTAACTGAAAATTATATTTTCTTCACGTATTGCGTGATGATTACAATTTGTTGCCCATCAACTTTTCCTTCAATGTATTCGGCATTTTCATGATCCAAACGGATGTTACGCACCGCAGTTCCTTGTTTAGCTACCATACTTGATCCTTTTACTTTCAAGTCTTTGATTAGCACTACAGAATCGCCGTGTTCCAAAATGACACCATTGCTATCGCGATGAATGATTTTGTTTTCGTCGTCTTCTCCTTCGCCAGTGGCTTGCGCCCAGGCTAAAGTATCTTCATCAAGGTACATCATATCTAATAATTCTTGTGGCCAACCCGCAGCACGCATTCGGCTTAACATTCTCCAAGCCACTACTTGAACCGCTGTTTGTTCGCTCCACATACTATCGTTCAAACAACGCCAGTGGTTCAAATCTACATTTTCCGGATTTTCAATTTGGTCAATACAAGTAGCACAAGCAAAAACGCTTTCGTCAATTCCCCCTTTTTGAGTAGGTAAAACGGTATATACTTTTAGGTTTTCAGTAGCGGCGCACAATTCACATTGACCTCCACTGCGTTTGTTTAATTCTCTATCTAAACTCATTGTTGATTTTTTTTGGCGAAAGTAAGGCTAAATAGCGCTTTTCGCAAATTTTGGTGCTATTACTTATTGACTCTTACGGCTTCAGGAACTAATAGTTCGTATTCGCCATGATTGCGAATCACATCGCGTACAATACTCGAACTGATGTACGAAGTTTTGGCAGCCGTTAATAAAAAGACCGTTTCAATCTTAGACAAACGTCTGTTGGTGTGCGCAATAGCTTTTTCAAATTCGAAATCGGCAGGGTTTCGCAAACCACGTAAAATGAAGTTAGCATTGATTTTATGACACAAATCAATAGTTAAACCTTCGTAGGTGATTACCGAAATTTTAGGTTCATTTTTGAAGGTTTCTTCGATGAATCGTTTTCGTTCTTCCAAAGAAAACATGTATTTTTTATCTGCGTTGATACCAATAGCAATCACAATTTCGTCAAACAAAGGCAAGGCTCTGTTGATGATGTCTTGATGACCTAAAGTAATTGGGTCAAAGGAACCTGGAAATATGGCTTTTCTCATGGTGTAAGGTTTAGGCTAAAGCCAATTCAATTGCATTAGAAAACAAATCTTCTAATGAAATTCCAGCTTCTTTCGCTTGTTGTGGAAGTAAACTTTCCGTGGTTAAACCGGGAATGGTATTCATTTCCAGCATGTGTGGCTCGCCATCCACAATGATGAATTCCGAACGAGAGAATCCTTTCATTTTTAATGCTTTGTAGGCACGTTTGGCAATTTCTCCCACTTTTTGAGTCATTTCGTCTGAAATTCTAGCCGGAGTAATTTCTTGCGATTTGCCTAAATACTTCGCTTCGTAGTCAAAGAAATCATTTTCAGACACAATTTCAGTGATTGGTAACACGGTAATTTTACCTTTGTAATTGATCACTCCCACCGAAACTTCGGTACCATCTAAGAAACTCTCGATGATGATTTCGTTATCTTCTTTGTAGGCTACTTCAATGGCAATTGGCAATTCGGCAGCGGTTTTTACTTTGGAAATTCCAAAACTAGAACCAGCTTTGTTAGGCTTTACAAAACAAGGCAAACCTACTTTGGCTACAATGGCTTCGGTATCGATTAGATCGCCTTTGTTCAAATAATACGAAGTCGCTGTTTTGATACCATAGGGTTTTAAAACCGAAAGTAAATCGCGTTTGTTGAAGGTCAAAGCGGCTTGGTAATAATCGCAAGCCGTTTGTGGTATGTTTAGTAATTCGAAATAGGCTTGCATTAATCCGTCTTCGCCGGGTGTACCGTGAATGGCATTGAAAACGCAATCAAAAGTGATTTTCTTTCCGTCAACGGTTACTGAAAAATCATTTTTATCGATAGGGAATTCGGCATCATTGGCATCTACATAGACCCATTTTTCTTTGAAAATATGGATTCTAAATCCGTTGAATTTAGTTTTGTCTAAGAATTGGTATACGACGTTTCCGCTAATTAGTGAAATTTTATATTCGCTAGAATAGCCGCCCATGATGATGGCAATGTTTTTCATTTAAAATGGTTTTAGTCTTTTTTAATTTCAATAGCTGTTGAACGTTTACTCTAGCCCCGATAAAAGCGACATCCTTTTTTTTTAAGGCTTCCAGCCTTTGAAAGGCTGGAAGCCTTAAAAAAAAAGATATAGCGGATAGCGGGAAATGGCTCCAACCAACTATTAAACAAAATTATCATTTTTTTTGAAACGAAATAGGTTTATCTTTGTGTCCTACTAAAAATAAATTTATGAGTTTACGTAAGTATCTAACTAGTCGGGTGTTTGTGGGTCAGATTTTGGCTGCTATTGCTATTATTGCGGTTTTAGGTTATTTGTTTATGCATTGGTTGACTTTTACTACCGATCACGGACATGAAATTGCAGTGCCGAATTTGAGTAAATTGACTGAAGAGCAAGTGGAAGACAAGTTGGACGAGTTGGATTTGGATTACGTACTCTTGGATAGTGTTGATTTTAGAGGGGATTATCCAAAATTTACAGTAGTAGAACAAGATCCGTTGCCGGGAACAAAAGTAAAAGTAGGCAGAAAAGTATACATCAAAATTAACGCATCGGGTTATTCTTCAGTGAAATTGCCTGATTTGATTGATAAAACCTACCGTGAGGCAGTACCAACTTTAAAAGCCATTGGTTTAGAAGAAGGAACGATTACGTATGAGCCTAACATGGGAAAAGATATGGTATTAGCCATGCGTTACAAAGGGCGTAATTTAAAACCAGGTGAACGTGTGTTGAAATCGTCTAAAATTGACTTAGTTTTAGGAGATGGAAAAATGAGTTACGAAGAGCAAACTCAAAAAGATAGTTCCGCTACGCCAACCATAGACGCACCTGTAAATGAGCAATAATACTGAATCCTTCGACTTAGAAGACGAATTATTTGAGCATTTTAAGTTTGAAGTCCCAAAAGGGCAAGCGTTCCTGCGTATTGATAAATACCTGATGGGATTGATTCCCAATGCAACCCGCAATAAAATTCAGAATGCGGCGAATAGCGGCAACATTTTTGTCAATGACGAAATTGTAAAATCCAACTACAAAGTGAAGCCGTTTGACGTGATTAAGGTGATGTTGTCGCATCCACCTTTTGAAAATCATGTATTGCCTGAGAATATTCCGTTGAATATTGTGTATGAAGATGAGGCGTTGTTGTTGGTCAACAAAGAGCCTGGGTTAGTCGTGCATCCTGGTCATGGGAATTACACCGGAACTTTAGTGAATGCTTTGGCGTTTCATTTTGAGAATTTACCCATGAACAGCAGCGAACGCCCAGGATTGGTGCATCGTATAGATAAAGATACTTCGGGCTTATTGGTTATTGCCAAAACCGAAGCAGCTATGACGCATTTAGCCAAACAGTTTGAAGCCAAAACGACCGAAAGAGAATACATGGCTTTGGTTTGGGGAAATGTCGCCAATGATGCCGGAACTATTGAGGGTAATTTAGCACGACACCTGAAAGACCGCATGCAAATGGCGGTTTTTGATGACCCAGAAATTGGGAAACCTGCGATTACGCATTACAAAGTTTTGGAACGTTTTGGGTATGTGACCTTAATTTCGTGCCAACTGGAAACAGGACGTACGCACCAGATTAGAGCCCACATGAAACACATTGGACACCCACTGTTTAATGACGAACGCTACGGCGGTCATTTGATTTTGAAAGGCACTACGTTTACCAAATACAAACAATTTATAGACAACTGTTTCAAGGCGTTGCCAAGACAAGCGTTACACGCCAAAACCTTGGGCTTTATTCACCCTAATACTGGCGAAATGATGCGTTTTGATACCGAATTGCCAGACGACTTCAAGGATTGTTTGGAACGATGGAGAAATTACTCTAAATCGCATACTGCGGAAGAAGAATAGAAAAAGCCCCGATTTGGGGCTTTTTGTTTATTAATACGTGAATTGACTTCGTCGAATTGAATTTCGCGCGCGGATAAAAATTATTGGTAACGTATCGCGACTTCATGAAGTGGCGATGAACCAAGATCAAGCCATCAAAAATATAAATAAAACTTTAAATTAAAAACCTTTACTTTCCAAATAAATCCCGAGCCTCGCCATTTCTTGAAACCGCTGTTACAAGCAGTTATTATATTTCATATTCAAATATACAATTCAATTCTATTTCTGGTGTTGAATCTTTTCCTTTTCTTGGATCAGTTGAAAATATCTTAGCTTTAAATTCATATTTTCCTTTATCACTTTCTTCTTGAATTATTTTAAAAGATTTTGGAATTGCCCAAAATTTTAAAAATTTATATTTTATGAAGTCTTTTTTTGATTGATTTTTACTTTGAAGATACATTGTAAAAACTCCGTTTTTGGAATCAAAAATTATATTAGAATTAACTTCATTTGCAAATTCAATTTTTTCTCCATCAATTATTAATTCGGCTTTTTTGATTTTGCTATCAATATCTTCAATTTCTGCGTAAAATTCTGTTCTTCCAGTTTCAGATTTGCATGTCAAATGAGTAGTTCTAACTCCAACAGTCTTAAATGAAGTTAAACCAATTAGTATAGCTAAACAGATTAATATTTTTTTCATTTCGATTGTGTCTTTTTTTTAGATTTTAGCGATAATTGCTTGTGACTTCTTTATATGCTCAGTTTTTTGCTCTTTTAATGAGAGAAGCTAACTGTTTTTTGGATGGATATACTCAATTATAGTTGTATTATTTTAAATCAAAACTACCAAAGTTGATTGTTGCCAAACAGTTGTAGGTGTTTGCATTTGAATTCCATAAAATCTGTAAATGAAACCAATTTCAGCCGATTGTAGTTACAGGGGTTTTTCAAATGTAGCAATTTTTTTAATGTAACAAATACTCAATTTGAAAATTGTTTAATTTGAAAATTTGAAAATTTGAAAATGAATCAATGTAGCAATTGGTACAAGGATTCAATCCTTTTAATCTTTGGAATCCGTGGCAAAAAAAAAATTACAACTTAATATTCAATTCTAATTTTCCGCCCAAACCTGATTCTACAATTTTTTGTAGTGTAGAGAAACGAACTTCTTTGATGTTGTTTTCAATTTTAGAGATATAGGATTTGGTTGTACCGCATTTCTCGGCTAATTGTTCTTGGGTGAGGCCTTTTTCTATTCGGGCTTCGTGAATTAAAGCCCCTAATTTGAATTCTTGATAACCTTCTTCTAAAGCAATACGTTTTTCGGTTCCTACGTTTCCGTAGAACTCGTGTTTGAATTCTGAAAGTGTTTGTAGCTTATTCTTTTTCATTGTCATATTCGGCTTTAATTTTTAATGCTTTTTCAATTTCTTTTTTAGGAGTTTTTTGTGTTTTCTTTTGAAAACCATTGGCTATAACAATTAGCTTTCCTTTATCAAAAAAGCAAAAAAGTCTAAAAATATCATTTCCTTGTTGTATTCTAATTTCATAAAGCCCATCAGTATTTTCAAGATGTTTTAAATACGTTTCAGGCACTTTATCCAATTCTTGAATAAGTTCTAAAGTCCAAATAATTTTCTTTTGAACTTTCTCTCGTTGTAAACTAAAAAAAGTTCTAAAGTAGTCTTTGTAAAATACTACAGTTCGGATTTTAGGATGTTTATTCATTGCAAATATACAACAAGTTGCTCTTTAGTGAAACTTATTAGTCAAATTAATTCTGTATTGATCTAATTTTATAAATAAAAATAAAAAGGCAATCTGTAAGGGAGATTCGATTTGGGGTCAAATGGTAGTTACAGGGGCTTTTCAAATGTAAGAATTTATTTTAATTAAAAAAATACTCAATTTGAAAATTGTTTAATTTGAAAATTTGAAAATGAATCAATGTGGCAATTGGCACAAGGATCAAATCCGTAGTATCTGTGCAATCCGTGGCTAAAATTTATTATACCTGCAAAAGTGCAGTAGGATAGCTAAGAACAATAAGCAAATTAATCTACTAACATTTCTTTAAGAACTTCTTTAGTAGATTGAATTTCTGATTTATTCAATTTACCCAAGACTTTTAGTATTCTTTTTTTATCCACGGTTCTAATTTGGTCAAGTGCAATCATTCCTTTTTTACTATTATGATTCACTGCTACTCGGGTTGGGTATTCTTTCAAACTAGAGGTCATTGGAGCAATGATAATGGTATTTAAGTGTTTGTTCATCTCATTGGGTGAAACAACCACACAAGGTCTGGTTTTTTGAATTTCACTGCCCAATGTTGGGTCTAGATTTACGAGAACTATTGCATATTGTACTATTTCCATTCTTCAAAATCTTCGTCGTCAAAAACATCAGTAAGCAATAAGGTATCATCTCCTTCTTGATGCATTTTCTCAAATGAAACGTCCCAGTTTTTTCTTGGAGTTTCAATAGGTTTAAGAACGATTTGCCCCATTTCAAGTATAATTTCTACTTTGTCTTTGATGTTGTATTTTTCCAAAATAGTTTTGCTTAATCGCAACCCTTTGGAGTTTCCAATTTTGATTATTGCCGTTTCCATAATTTTGAATACTTAAAAAGTTATTACAAAGTAACTACATTTTAATTGAAATTTGAAGTTTTTTACCAATTTTTTTAATGTAACAAATACTCAATTTGAAAATGTACCGATTCGTTAATTGAACAATTAAACAATTGGCACACTGATTTTAAACGGATGTTACTGATTCTAGCGGATCCAATACGAAGTATCTGTGCAATCCGTGGCAAAAAAACTATTTCTCCTTTTCTAAATTACCCGCCACACGATAGCGTAGTATTTTTTGGAGTAATTCTTCTGGAAGTGGTTTGTCTGTAGTGAATTGTATGGTACCTGCAGAGGTTTTAAAACCAGTTAATTCGTCTTTGAAAACGTCGATGGTTTTAGAATCCCAAGGAAAAAAGCTGCAATGGTTTTTAAAGGCAGCAAAACCACCAATCATACCATGAAAATGGTAAGCAGGCATTTTATAACTCAAGTATTCTTGTGCTTCGGGAACGGTAGTTTTGATGATTTGGCGCACACGCTCTAAAGCGATTTGTTGTTCCATTGGTAAGTTTGCAATGTATTGGTTGACTCCTTCGATGTCGTTGGGTTTTGTTTTTGCCATAACAGAATTATTGAATATCAAAAATAATAAAAGTTTTGAGTTGGACTAAAACAAAGTTTGATTTTCGGTATTTCAATTTGTACTTTTGAATCCAATTCAATCAGCACAGTAAACCTCATTTATCATGAAAATAGTGATTTCCCCAGCTAAGTCGTTGAACTTTGACAAAGAATTGCCAACGGCTCAATTCACTCAGCCTGCTTTATTAAAAGAGTCCAAAAAAGTGCAAGTGGTTTTAAAACAGCAATCACCTGCTGAATTATCGCAATTAATGTCGATTTCGGATAAATTGGCCGACTTGAATTGGCAACGCAATAAAGCATGGAAAACGCCTTTTAATAGCTCTAATGCGCGCCCTGCGGTGTATGCTTTTGATGGTGATGTGTACACGGGTTTAGATGCCTATTCAATTCCGATGGAAAAGTTGGATGTATTGCAAGAGCGTTTGCGCATTTTATCAGGTTTGTATGGTGTTTTAAAACCTTTGGATTTGATGCAAGCCTACCGATTGGAAATGGGAACTAAATTGCCTATTGGCGAAAGCAAAAACCTCTATGATTTTTGGAAAACTACAGTAACCAATTCTTTAAACAAAGAACTAAAAAAAGGGGAGTTGTTTGTGAACTTGGCAAGCAATGAATATTTTTCGGCTGTCGATACTAAAGCGCTAAAAGTGCCTGTCATAACGCCCGACTTTAAAGACTACAAAGACGGCAAATTGAAGATGATAAGTTTCTTTGCTAAAAAGGCTAGGGGTATGATGGTGCGTTACATTATTGATACCAATGCTGAAACTATCGACGACCTAAAAGGTTTCAATTATGAAGGCTATCAGTTTGACGCTAATTTATCGAAAGGAAATAATCTGGTATTTACGAGATAAGTTCTAAGATTTATGAAGCAGAGTGACGACTTTTGATTTACTATCTAAAATCAAAAGTCGTCACTCTGAAATCAAAAATTTTAATGCATCGCTTCGGCAGGATCGATTTTATTTTTCCCTTTTTTGATTAATAAAATAATCGGGATGCAGCAAAGGAACAGGATTCCGAGATACATAAAAACATCCATATACGCCATAACGGTACTTTGTTTCATAACTGAATAGTCGAGTATTTGATAGGCTTTTTTCAAGGCTTCATTGCTACTATATCCTTTCGACATAAATCCTCTTTGAAGCATAGCAATACGTTGTTGCACATTAGTTTTTGTTGGGTCGATATTCGCCAATAAACTCACTCGGTGTTCTTGACTGAATCGGGTGATGTAAGTCGTAATAATCGCAATACCAAAAGATCCTCCCAACTGGCGCATCATCCCTGTAAATGCCGCTCCTTCGCCAATGCTTCTTCCTTTCAAAGTAGAAAGCGATAGGGTAGTAATGGGTACAAATAGTAATCCTAAACCAATTCCTCTCAAGATTAAAGGCCAGAACAAATGTTCTACTCCCGTATCAGGCGTCATGCGACTATACATCATGAAGGTGAAGAAAAAGAATATTAAGAAACCAACGCCTACCATATAGCCTTGTGGCACTCCTTTTTGAATCATTTTACCAATCATAGGCATCATAATTGCAGTGGTAATTGATCCAGGAATCAGAAGTAAACCGGCATCGGTAGCTGTCCAACCTAAAATGGCTTGGGTGTAAATAGGAATAATTAGGGTCGAACCGTACAAACCAAATCCGAGGATGAAACACATCACAACTCCTATTCGGAGATTTCCATCTTTCAAAACACTTAAGTTGACAATGGGGTGTTCGTAAGTGAGTTCTCGCCACACAAAGGATAACAATCCCACAACGGATACAATACTCAAAACTAAAATAGTAGTATCGTTAAACCAGTCGTCTTGTTGGCCGTGTTCCAAAACGTATTGTAGCGAACCAATGAAACTCATAAGGAATAAAATTCCCCACCAGTCCACTTGATGTGCTTTTAATTTTTCACCGTATTTTGGACTTCTCACGAAAGTGAAGGCTAAAATAGCAGCCACAATTCCAATGGGAATATTGATGTAAAAAATATAAGGCCAAGAAAAATTATCAACGATATAACCTCCTAATGGTGGTCCCAAGGTAGGGCCAACAATAACTCCCATTCCGTAGATGGCTTGTGCCATACCGCGTTTAGCAGCAGGATAACTTTCGGTAATAATCGTTTGAGCAGTTACCAATAGCGCACCACCTCCTAAACCTTGAATGAATCGGTAAATGATCAATTCCCATATATTACTTGCGTTCCCACATAAAAAAGAAGCAGTAGTAAAAATGACAATGGATACCACAAAATAATTTCGTCTTCCGAATTGTTGCGAAAGCCAACTCGTCATCGGAATCACAATTACATTCGCAATGGCATAAGCAGTAATTACCCAGGCTACATCATTTAAGGTAGCACCAAGACTTCCTCTCATGTTGGTCAGCGCCACATTGACAATAGTGGTATCTACAATTTCAAGCAAAGCACAAAGTACCGCTGTAATTGTGATAATTACTCGTCTATAACCGTATTCTACTAAATCGTCAGCTTGCACCATTTTATTTTAAATGTACGTCAACATCCGCATTCATTCCCGGACGTAATAATTTTATTTTTTTAGAATCATTAGTTTCGTCTAAACTAATTTTCACAGGCAAACGTTGGATGGTTTTTACAAAGTTTCCAGTCGCATTATCTGGAGGAAGCAATGAAAAACGCGCTCCTGTTGCAGGAGAAAAAGAAGTAATCGTTCCTTGAAATTCATAGTCAGGATATGCATCTACTTTGATAGTTACTTTTTGTCCTTCGACCATTTTGTTCAATTGTGTTTCTTTGAAATTAGCAATTACCCAGGCCGAAGCGTTATTGATAATTTGGAACAACGATTGTCCTGCTTGTACCAATTGCCCTGGTTGAATATCAACTTTAGAAACTTGTCCGTCAATAGCTGCAGTGATTACAGTATACGACAAATTTAATTTAGCTGCTTCAAGTTGTGCTTGCGCTCTTTTGATGTTAGCCGCAGCAACTTCAGTTTGTTTGTTAGATACTTTTGATTTGGCCTCAATCACTGATTTTTGGAAACTACTTGCTTTTTGTTGCTGTTGCAAGATACGTACTTGCGTTTCTGCTTCTTGTTTAGCAGCCAAAGCTTGTTCGTATTGTTGTTTAGTAATCGAATGATTTTTGTACAAATTGTTGTATCTATTGTAATCACTAGTTAGACGACCTAAACGAATTTTTGCCGCTTCGATATTGCCACTTGCTGATTGTACGTTAGCATCAGAAACTGCAATACTTGCTACTGCACCACTAATATCGGCTTTGGATACTTCAAAACTACCTTCGGCAGCTACTAAAGCAGCATTAGCTTCTTCAATTTTGATTTTAAAATCTCGTTGATCAATAGTAAATAGCGTATCTCCTTTTTTTACAAAGTCGTTGTCTTTTACATATACTTTATCCACATATCCAGAAACTCTTGGGATAATTGGATTCATTTTTTTCTCAATTTGCGCATCATCTGTTAGCTCGTGAGATTGTGCATGCATGTATTTGTATGTTCCGTAAGAACCACCTACAATGATTAATGCTAAAAATATAGTGATGAACTTTTTATTGGTATTTTTCTTTTCCATGTCAGGTGTCGATTATAGTTTTGAAATAGTGAAAGTATTGGTTAATTGGCCAGTTACGTTAAGTAAGGCATAGTATTTTTGGATGATATTGGCTTTAGCTAATGTTTTATTGATATTGGCGCTTAGTTGTTCCACATCGGCCTCTAATAAATCATTGGTATCGGCTAAGCCATTATCGTATTTATCTTTGATGATTCGGTAGTTTTCTGAAGATTGTGCCACAGCTTGTCCATACACTTCGTTTTGTTGGATCGCTAAGTGGTATTCTTCGATTGCTTTTTGAACTTCAATTTTGATGTAATCCGTTAGCATGGCTTCTGAGTTTTGAATTTCAGTGGCTTTACTTTCGGCCAATTTCACAGCAGTACCATTTTTAAAAATAGAACTCAAATCATAGGATACTCCCAAACCATAATTCATTGCATTTTGAACGGTCACTACATTTTTTAAATCCAATGCAATATATCCACCGATGAGGTTGATAGAAGGATAGTAGGCTGCTTTTGCCATTTTAATATTCGATTTGCTTGCTTTTCCTTGCAATTGAATGGCTTGTAAATCCTTTCTGTTTTCCAAAGCAGGTTGCTCATTGGTTGGAATATTATCCATTTTAAAATTAGCAAAATCACTTTCACGAATTTCTAGTTGGGTTCCCACAGGGAGTTTCAATAAAGTAATTAATTGAAAGTTGATGATGTTTTCATTATTGGTAGCTTCATCAATAGACAATTTGATTTTAGATACTTGCAATTGTGCTTTCAATAAATCATTTCGAGCTATGATTTCATTTTTTTCTAGTTCACCAAAATCATACGCGCGTTGTTCTGCTCGTTTTTGATTTTCTTTCAAAAGTGCAACCGTTTTTTGTGCTTTGTATAAACTAGCATAATAATTAATCACTTTCATAGCTACTTCTTCTTTGGTATGAGAGGCGGTAGCAGTTTCGGCTTCATACAGGTTTTCATGCATTTGAATATTATTTTGCATTTTAAAACCTGCAAAAACAGGAAGTGTTGCATTAGCTTGACCAATCATTAATTGATCTACTACTGGAAGAGCAGCAGCAGAAGAATTATTTTGATTTGATTTTAAATTGATAGAAGCATTAGCCAATCGTTGGTACTGCCCCGAAATTTTAAAATCAGGATATTGATTGTTCTTTACGGATTGTAACTCGTATTTTTTAGAGCTTACTTTGGCATTCGCCAATCCCACTTCATTGCTTTTGTCCCAAGCTAAATGAACGGCTTCGTCGAGTGTTAAACTTCTTTTTTCTTGTGCGTCTATTGCAGTTATCCCTAATACGGATAGTCCAAAGAGCAGGAATCGATTAATTTTCATATATGAGTAACGCTTTTATGGTTTGTTGAATGTGTTGTGTTAAATGTGTTTTAATGTAATTTTCATAGGCCTCCTCTGTGTTCAATTGTACTATTTCTTTAAAAAATGATTTATTCATTTGAAAATGAAAAAAAGTACCCAGAATGGTAGGAGTGAGCAAGGGAACAATTACGTCTTTTCTAAATATTCCTTTTTGCTGTCCTTCTTGAACAATAGTTTCCAGGGTTTTTAAATTTTCTTTTTTAAGTTCTGAAAAAGCGGCTAAACTTTTTTCTCTTTTTTCAGAAGAGAATTCAAAATGTAAAATGCGGTAAATCCCTTTGTTGTTATTAATTCTATTGATGTACAATTCAATTAACTTGTTGATTTTTTCAATTGGTTCCAATTCTTCGTGAATTAACTGGTCCAATTGCGATTTTAAATCCGAGGTGCTGTAAAGCAACAGCGATTCTAAAAGTCGTTCTTTGGAACCAAAATAGTACGAAATCATGGCAATGTTGATTTTGGCTACCTTCGAAATATCACGGATAGAGGTGCCATCAAAACCTTTTTCTGCAAATAAGGTTTCGGCAACTTTTAAAATCTGAATTTGTTTGTCGTTGAAATTGCTTTTCAAAGCCACTATTTTTTTACCGAAACAAAATTAAACAACTGTTTAATTAAACAACTGTTTAATTTGTATTTAACATCATTTTAACAAACGATTAAGTGTGTAAGTTTTTCAGCTTTTGGTGACTGGAAGATTAAAAAATGAATTATACGATTGTTTTGCCTAAACAAATACTAGTAGTCACATTTTCGTATTGATCGTAATTAGGGATAACGGAATAACCTGTCTTTTTGTATAATTGAATAGCATTGGGGTTGTTAGTTCCTGTTTCGAGAATACAATTGGTATATTGTAGTTCAGTTGCCCAACGTTCTAATTCGTTCAGTATTGCAGTTGCAATGCCTTGTCCTCGAAAATCAGGATGCACAAACATCCGTTTTATTTCAGCGGTAGTTGAATTGTAAGGCTTAAATGCGCCACAGCCAACAGCAAGATCACCATGGTAGCAAACGATACTATTTTTGATATGATCCAAAGTATCAAACTGGGCATAAAAAGCATGATCTTCACCATCTCTAATAGCTAAATCTTCGTCAAGTAAAGCTACTAAATGTATAAAATTACTATCGTCAGATGTCGTTCTTTGAAATGTCATTGGGTTATTTTATATTTTTTATTTTAAGTACACTTAAGTTTTTTATTTGTTTATCCTTATATGTTTTTAAAACGACATAATACCATTTTTCGGTAGGTACATTAACTTTAAAAATATCATTTTGATTATGATTTTTTATAGCTATTTCGAAATCAGGAACCATCATGCCTTCAGAAAACCATCCTAAATCTCCATCTTTACTGTTGTCCATTTTATATTTATTAGCTAATGTTACAAAAGGGACTCCTTTTCTATAATCTTGCAAAATTTTAGTTCTTATTTTTTCAATTTCTTTAATCGAAATTTTATTAGCATCAAGAAATATATAACTTACCCTAAAAGATTTAACTTTTGTTTCGAAAAGTATTTTATAAAAGTATTCGTTATCTGATAAAATGTCGCCAACTTTATATTCTGTAAAATTTCTAGCAAAAGAGGTTGAATCGATTTCAGGTTGTATTTCTATAAGCTCAGTTTCAAAATTAGGATTTTCTGTTGCAAATTTTTTAGCATCTTCTAACGTAATTATTTTAGATAACTGATCTGTTATTGTTTGTGTGTATGATTGGAATGATATAAGAACGATTATTAAGAATAATATATTTTTCATATTAAGAATATTTTTTAATGAATAAATATAAAAAAAAATCCTATTGAAATTCAATAGGATCTTTATAAAATTAATATGAATTTATTAGCGTATCGCTTTCACAAACTCTTCAATTTTTCCTGTGCCATTTTCCGTTAAATGTGTAATAAATGCACTACCGATAATGGCACCTTTGGCAAATTGAGTCGCTTGATTAAAAGTTTCGGCATTGTTGATTCCAAATCCAATGATTTGAGGGTTTTTCAAATTCATTTCGGCAATACGCTTGAAATAACTTTCTTGTGTGTTTCCAAAACCCGATTGTGATCCCGTTACACTAGCTGAACTTACCATGTAAATAAATCCATCAGATACGCTATCAATAAAACGGATGCGTTCGTCAGACGTTTGTGGTGTAATTAAAAACACGTTAATGAGTCCGTATTTTTCAAAAGTGGCTTTGTATTGCTCTGCATAGACATCTACAGGTAAGTCAGGAATAATTAAACCATCGATACCAATTTCGGCACATTTCTTACAGAATTCTTCCACACCATATTGTAACATTGGGTTAAAATATCCCATAATCACTAAAGGAATGGACACCGTTTTACGAATGTCTTTCAATTGGTCAAACAACACTTGAGTTGTCATTCCATTATGTAAGGCTTGTGTAGAACTCGCTTGAATGGTTGGACCGTCTGCCAAAGGATCGCTAAATGGCAAACCAATTTCGATCATATCCACACCACTTTTTTCTAAATCCTGAATGATTTGTACCGTATCATTCAAGCTAGGATATCCCGCTGAAAAATAAATCGATAGTATTTTTTTAGTTTCTTGTAATTTTTGATTGATTCTGTTCATTGTATTTACGATTTACGATATACGATTTACGATTGTTCGTATAGTATATTTTGTTATTTTGAATTATTAATTCTAGCTGTTTTTAATGATGATACAACGATAGCTGTAATTTCATTGGCTTCTTTTAAAAGGAATTCAATTTCCGAATTCAATCCAATTTGTTCTTTCATTGTAATATCTTGAATGAGTTCAAGAAAAAAATGACTTTCATCAGCTTCTTCTTCAACAATTTTTAATTTATTTATAAAATCTGGGGCAGATTTAGCTCTTTGTACTGCTCTATAATTGGCACCAACTGAACTTGAACAATGAATAAGTTGGTTTACGTAAGCATTGTATTCTCTAGTTTTAGGTAATTTACTACAAAGAATCCAACAATCAATAGCAAACTTTTTAGTTCGTCTTAGCATTATTACTTTCATAAGATTTGGGGGCTTTAAATGTCAAATTAAGGAGTTATATTTTATATCATATATTCAATATCGTACTTCGTATATCGTACCTCGTATATCGTAAATTCTTACAATTTAAAATAATCAATATAAGTATTCAAATCTTTGTCGCCACGTCCCGAAAGATTAATCACAACCACATCATTAGGTTTGAATTTCATTTCGTCTAAAACGGCAAAAGCATGCGCGCTTTCAATAGCAGGAATAATACCTTCTAATTTTGATAATTCCAATCCCCAATTCATAGCTTGCTCGTCAGTGATAGAAATGAATTGTGCTCTTCCTGATGCAAACAAATGCGCGTGCATTGGCCCCACACCCGGATAATCCAATCCTGCAGAAATAGAGTAGGGTTCAGTAATTTGCCCGTCAGGAGTTTGCATCAACAAGGTTTTGCTTCCGTGAATTACGCCAATTTTCCCTAAAGCAGAGGTAGCAGCACTTTCACCTGAATGCACTCCTAAACCAGCCGCTTCCACAGCGATAATATTCACGTTTTTTTCGTCTAAAAAGTGGTAATAGGCTCCAGCAGCATTACTTCCACCGCCTACGCAGGCAATTACATAATCTGGATTTTCTTTACCTTCTTTTTCTAATAATTGGCTTTTAATTTCTTTCGAAATTACCGACTGGAAACGCGCTACCATATCAGGATAAGGATGGGGTCCTACCACAGATCCAATGATGTAATACGTATCAACTGGATTGTTAATCCAATCGCGAATCGCTTCGTTGGTAGCATCTTTTAGTGTTCTTGAGCCTGACAATGCAGGACGCACTTCGGCTCCCAACATTTTCATACGAGCTACATTTGGTGCCTGACGTTTGATGTCAATTTCGCCCATGTAGACAATACATTCCAGTCCCATTAAAGCACAAACAGTTGCTGTGGCTACTCCGTGTTGACCGGCACCTGTTTCGGCAATGATTCTCTTTTTACCCAATCGTTTGGCTAATAAAATTTGCCCAATAGTATTATTGACTTTGTGTGCTCCAGTATGGCATAAATCTTCTCTTTTGAGGTAGATTTTAGTATTGTATTTTTCAGACAAACGAGCCGCAAAGTAAAGAGGTGTTGGTCGTCCTACATAATCCCGCAACAAAGCGTCAAACTCAGCTTGAAACTCCGGTTCAGCTGTTATTTTTAAATAATTTTGGCGCAATTCTTCTACATTAGGGTATAACATTTCCGGAATGTATGCTCCTCCGAATTCTCCGTAATAGCCTTTTTCGTTGACGTTGTAGCTCATTGTATGTACTTTTTAAAAGTTTATTTTTTGTTTAAAACTACTAAGTAGTTTTGTGTTTTTTAATCCAGGTTCGATTTCAAATTTACTATTTAGATCAACAGCAAATAGGGGTAAATCGGTTTTTAGTATTTCGTTGACCAAATCGATTTCGTCTACTCCAATGCCTCCACTCAAAAAGAAGGGCTTTTTTGACGAATAGTTTTCGAGTACTTTCCAATCGAAAGTTGTTCCGTTGCCTCCTGGCAATTTCCCTTTGGTGTCAAAAAGGAAATAATCACAAACCGTTTCAAAAGGTTTTAGTTGGTCAAAATCAAATGCTGAATCTACTGAAAATACTTTGATGATTTCAATTGCATTTCCGAAATATTCTTTTAACTCTTTGCAAAAAGCCACCGATTCTTGTCCGTGTAATTGAACTGCTTGTAAATCGTATTGGGTTACTTTTGATCCAATTTCTTCTTGACTTGCGTTGACAAATACCCCAGTTTTTTTGATGCTTTGAGGTAAAGTAGGCATTGTTCCGTCAAAATAGCGCGCCGACTTTTTCCAGAATATAAAGCCCATATAATCGGGTAGGAGTGATCCTACTTCGAGTATATTGTCAGGGTATTTCATGCCGCAGATTTTTAGCCTCACCCCAGCCCTCTCCAAAGGAGAGGGAGTTGATAATGAATTTGTATTTGAGGTGTTCTGTAACATTTTTGATTTTATAGCATTATTAAATTAAAAAATCTATGTAATCTGTGTTCATTTATTTTAATTGAGATATAAATTCTTTAGCCGCTTGCCCGGCATTATTCGTTTTCATAAAGTTTTCTCCAATTAAAAACCCTTGGTAACCAAAAGGTTTTAATTCGGTTATCGCTTCAATAGACGAAATACCGCTTTCGGATACTTTTACAAATTCGTTCGGAATTTGAGCAGCCAATTCTTTACTGAAATCCAAACTCACTTCAAAGGTTTTTAAATTTCGGTTATTCACTCCTATCATATCCAAACTTGGCATAATCGATTTTTCTAATTCTTCTTGATTGTGGACTTCCAAAAGGACTTCCAATCCTAAACGATGTGCAAATTCAGACAAACTTTTGATTTCTTCCCGGCTCAACACCGCAGCAATTAGCAGAATTAAATCAGCTCCGTGGGCTTTAGCTTCTAGAATTTGGTATTCGTCAACAATGAATTCTTTTCGCAATAACGGGATGTTTACTGAAGCTCTCGCCAATAACAAATCGTCCAAAGAACCACCAAAATATTTCCCGTCAGTTAAAACAGAAATACCACAAGCCCCCGCAGTTTCATAGCCTTTGACCACTTCTTCCACCGTAAAGCCGTAATTAATTTCGGCTTTGGATGGCGAACGACGTTTGTGTTCGGCAATGATTCCCGAGTTACTATTGCGTAAATTATGGCTCAACGAAATAGTTTGTTTGTCAAAAAATACTGACGCCTCCAATTGTGAAACTGGAATAATCGATTTTTTGAGTACTACTTCTCTTCGTTTGTCTAGTATGATTTTATCGAGTATGTTCATTGTTTTTTGCCGCTAAGGCGCAAAGGCGCAAAGTTTAAAAATTATGTTTACTTTATATTTTGTTCTGTGTCAATTGGTGCAATCTGTGTTTATTTACTCAGTTCTTGTAAAACCTGTAACGATTGTAATCCTTTTCCAGAGAATAAACTCTCTTTCGCTAATTCAAATCCTTCTAACGGACTGCATTGTGTTACCGTAGCAATAGCCATCGCTGCATTGGCACAGACCACATTATTTTGAGCTTCGGTTCCTTTTCCTGAAATGATATCAGTAAATAATTGTGCCGATTCTTCAATGGTTTTACCCCCTTCAATTTCGGTTTGAGACAAAAGGCGAACACCAAAATCGTCTGGAGTCAGCATCACCTCTTTCGTATTGGTAATGCATTTCGTTGGACAGGTTAAGGATACTTCATCATAGCCGTCAAGCGAATGTAAAATCGTGAAATTTCTATCGGTGTTTTGATACAAATACGCATACATTCGAGCCAATTCCAAATTAAAAACGCCCACTAATTGATTTTGAGGAAAGGCTGGATTTACCATAGGACCCAACATATTGAAGAAGGTTTTCACGCCCAATTCTTTTCGAATTGGCCCCACATTTTTCATAGCAGGGTGGAATAGCGGTGCATGCAAAATACAGATACCTGCTTTTTCCATACATTTTTCTAAGAAATCGGAATCATTACTGAATTTAATTCCCATTTTTTCCATCACATTACTCGATCCCGAAATAGACGAAACGCCATAATTTCCGTGTTTGGCCACTTTGATTCCCGCTCCAGCAGCTACAAAAGAAGCTAAAGTCGAAATGTTAAACGTGTCTTTTCCATCGCCACCCGTTCCACACAAATCGATGGTATTATAGCCTGATAAATCGACACGAATACACAAATCCAATAAAGCCTCACGGAAACCCGCTAATTCTTCGATGCTAATACTTCGCATCATATATACGGTCAAAAAAGAGGCAATTTGGCTCGTATTGTATTCACCATTCGAGATGTTTACCAAGACGTTTTTTGCCTCTTCTTTCGAGAGCATTTCGTGATTGATTAATCTATTGAGTATGTTTTTCATTTTTATTTATTTTCTTCTGCCGCTAGGGCGCTAAGGCACAAAGATTTTTCTTTGTTCTATTCAATTCCAATTTTAATCATTAAGGTTGAAACCGTTAGCTATGTTTGAGCAATTTGTTTAAACTAAAAATCTAATCGTCTAACGATCTAATTATCTAACTTTTCACCCAATTTTCTAACATTTTTTTTCCGTTAGGCGTTAAGACGCTTTCTGGATGAAATTGAACTCCTCGAACATCGTAAGTCTTGTGTCTTAGCGACATCACTTGGCCGTTTTTGTCAAAAGAAGTCGCTTCCAAACTATCCGGTAAGTTCGCATCTACCACCCAAGAGTGGTAACGTCCCACTTCAAATTCGTTCTCCAATCCTTCAAATAACAATTCGTCATTGACTGCTTTGGTAACGTTCGTAGCTACACCATGATAGACTTTATCTAAATTCGAAAGCGTTCCGCCGTATACTTCGCCAATAGCTTGTTGTCCCAAGCATACGCCAAAAATACTTTTAGTAGGTCCGTATTGCTGAATTACTTGTTTTAACAAACCCGCTTCATCAGGAATCCCAGGTCCTGGTGATAATAAAATTTTGTCAAAATGAGCAATTTCATCCAGTTCAAATTCATCGTTTCTATAGACGGTTACATCGCAATCTAGGTCTTCTAAATAGTGCACTAGATTATAAGTAAAACTATCGTAATTGTCTATGACTAGTATCTTTTTCATTCTGTTTGTATTAAATTGTTTCTGCCAAATCCAAAGCCGTATTCAAGGCTCTTAATTTGTTGTACACTTCTTGCATTTCGCTTTCTTCATCTGAATCGGCTACGATTCCAGCACCAGCTTGACAATGCAATTGGTGGTTTTTACTTAAGAAAGTACGAATCATAATCGCGTGATTGAAATTGCCTTTGAAATCCATAAATCCAATAGCACCACCATAAAAGTTACGATTGGTTTTTTCGTAATCTTCAATCAGTTGCATGGCGCGATGTTTTGGCGCACCACTCAAGGTTCCCGCAGGAAAAGTATCGGCTACTACTTGCATCGTCGAAGCTGTATCATGAAGATGCCCCGTAACTTTGGACACTAAGTGAATCACATGCGAGAAGAATTGTACTTCTCGGTATTTTTCTACGTTGACATCGTGACCGTTTCGGCTTAAATCATTTCGAGCCAAATCGACTAACATCACGTGTTCGCTATTTTCTTTTTTGTCTTCGGATAATTGTTTGGCTAAAACCGCATCTTTTTCATCATCACCTGTTCTTTTGAAGGTTCCCGCAATCGGATGAATCTCTGCTTTTCGGTCTTTTACAATTATTTGGGCTTCGGGTGAAGAACCAAATATTTTAAAGTCGCCATAGTCAAAGAAAAAGAGGTATGGAGAAGGGTTGATGCTTCGCAACGCACGATACACATTGAATTCGTCTCCTTTGAATCCTTGTGTAAAACGTCTAGATAAAACCAATTGGAACACGTCACCTCGGTAACAATGTTTTTTAGCCAAAGCTACATTGTGCTTGAATTCATCGTCGGTTAAATTAGAAAAACCTTCGCCGTCTTTCGAAAATGAATACGAAGCAATATTTCTGGATTGTAGTAATTGTTCGATTTCGGCAATGTTATTTTTTCCATCCAAACTATGGCAGAAAATGTAGGCCTCGTTTTTGAAATGGTTGATGGCAATGATGTTTTGGTAGACCGCATAATACACATCAGGAATGGTGTTGCTGTTTTCTTTTTTAGCAATGCTTACTTTTTCAAAGTAACGCACCGCATCATACGAAATGTAACCAAATAAGCCATTATTAATGAATTTGAAATCATTCTTTTCCGATTCAAATTGTCCTGAAAACTCCTGAATTACCGCAGGAATATTGGTTGACGAATCGATAGCGATTTTCTCAGTACTTCCGTCAGGATAACTTTTGAAAATAGTTTCGTTTTCAATTTTGATAGACGCAATTGGATTGCAACAGATGTACGAAAAACTATTGTCGTTTCCGTGGTAATCACTACTTTCCAAAAGCAAGCTATTCGGGAATTTATCGCGTATTTTCAAATAAACACTTACCGGCGTAATCGTGTCGGCTAGGATTTGTTTGTATTGGGTATTTAAAATAAAAGATTTCAAACTATTCATTTTTAAAATGTTATCAAAAGCATAAAGCAGATATGAAAAAAGGCTTGTCGTCATGACAAGCCTTTTATATTGATAGTTATACTATAGGAGCTTTGTTCACGACGACTGACGTAAATTGTTCCACCACCAAGTATTGTTTGTATTCGTTTTCATATTCTGTTTATGTGTTGACAAATATATAAAGGTTATTCCATTATCCCAATATAAAAAAGCGAAAAAAAATTTATTTTTCTCGCTTTTTTGTTAAATTAAGTTTGGGCTGCTGACTTGTTTGAACTAATAATTAAAAACGTCACTTCGAGTGTTTTTTGTGTAATGAAATGGAACAAAAAATGTATCGAGAATCGTTTTTAATCAAATTTCACTTGTTCTCGATACAATTTTCTTCCCGATCCCGACGTTTCGGGACGGGAGAAAATCACTCGAACTGACGTAAAATTTCTAACCTAAATGGATTATATTTTTAATTAAGAAACCAATTCTCCTTGATTTCTAAAGACTAATTGTCCGTCAAAGGCATCCAAAAGAATAATACTTTCAGTCTTGATAGATCCAGCTAAAATTTCTTTAGACAATTGGTTCAATACTTCTCTTTGAATGACACGCTTCACGGGTCTAGCTCCGAATTGCGGATCGTAGCCTTTTTGCGATAAATAGTCAATTGCCTCGGGAGTAGCGTCCATGGTGATGCCTTGTTGCGCCAACATTTTGGTAACCGATTTTAATTGCAACCCTACAATTTGCGCAATATTAGCATGGGTCAATGGCGTAAACATTACGATTTCGTCAATACGGTTGATGAATTCCGGACGTACGGTTTGTTTCAATAAGCCCAACACTTCCACTTTAGCAGATTCTGTAGCCGCTTCAACACTTCCTTTCAAGTTGTCAAAAGTATCTTGAATAATTTGACTACCCATATTCGACGTCATGATGATAATCGTGTTTTTGAAGTCGGCGAGACGACCTTTATTATCCGTTAAACGCCCTTCGTCCAACACTTGTAACAAGATGTTAAACGTATCCGGATGTGCTTTTTCAATTTCGTCTAACAAGATTACAGAGTAGGGTTTTCTTCGCACGGCTTCGGTCAATTGTCCGCCTTCGTCATAGCCTACATAACCCGGAGGCGCACCCACCAAACGGCTAACAGAGTGGCGCTCTTGGTATTCGCTCATATCGATACGGGTCATGGCGTTTTCGTCATCAAACAAATATTCGGCTAGGGCTTTCGCCAATTCTGTTTTTCCCACCCCCGTTGTTCCTAAGAATAGGAAGGTCCCAACAGGCTTCTTCATATCTTGCAAACCCGCGCGACTTCTACGCACAGCATCACTTACCGCTTCAATGGCTTCTTCTTGACCTACCACACGTTTGTGTAATTCATCTTCTAGTCGCAAGAGTTTTTCTCTTTCGCCTTGAAGCATTTTCATTACCGGAATTCCAGTCCATTTAGCTACTACTTCGGCAATATCTTCACGGGTAACGACTTCTTTGATTAGGGAAGTTCCCGATTGATTTTCTTGTAATTGTTTCACCAAAGCATCCAAACGTTCTTGGGCTTCTTTGATTTTTCCATAACGAATTTCGGCTACTTTTCCGTAATCGCCATCACGCTCAGCGCGTTCTGCTTCGTATTTAAAATCTTCAATTTCTGTTTTTACAGCCTGAATGTTGTCGACCACATCTTTTTCCGATTTCCATTTGGCATATATCTCGTTGCGGTCTTCTTTCAAGTTGGCCAAATCCATGCCTAAAACCTTTAACTTACTTTCGTCTTTCTCGCGTTTGATGGCTTCAATTTCGATTTCCAATTGCATAATTTTTCGATCCAAAACGTCTAATTCTTCTGGTTTTGAGTTGATTTCCATACGCAATTTAGAAGCGGCTTCGTCCATTAAATCAATGGCTTTGTCTGGTAAAAAACGGTTGGTAATATAGCGTTGGGATAATTCCACTGCCGCAATAATCGCCTCGTCTTTGATTTGTACTTTGTGGTGAGTTTCATATTTTTCTTTGATACCACGCAAGATAGAAATGGCACTTTCCGTATCGGGTTCTTCTACCATCACTTTTTGGAAACGTCTTTCGAGCGCTTTGTCTTTTTCAAAATATTTTTGGTATTCGTCCAAAGTGGTGGCTCCAATCGCACGCAATTCGCCACGTGCCAAAGCAGGTTTCAAAATATTAGCTGCATCCATGGCACCTTCGCCACCACCAGCCCCCACTAAAGTGTGGATTTCGTCAATGAAAAGTACGATATCACCTTCGGCAGAAGTGACTTCTTTTACCACTGATTTCAAACGTTCTTCAAATTCTCCTTTGTATTTGGCACCCGCAATCAAGGCTCCCATATCGAGTGAAAAGATAATTTTATCTTTCAAATTTTCAGGTACATCGCCGTCTACAATTCGATGCGCTAAACCTTCCGCAATGGCGGTTTTACCCACACCAGGTTCGCCCACAAGCATCGGGTTGTTTTTGGTACGTCGGGTTAAGATTTGTAGTACACGACGAATTTCTTCGTCACGACCAATTACTGGATCGAGTTTGCCACTTCGGGCTAAATCGTTCAGGTTTTTGGCGTATTTGTTTAAAGCATTATAGGTTTCTTCGGCAGAGGCAGAGGTTACTTTTTCTCCTTTTCTCATTTCGTCAATGGCGGATTTTAGCCCTTTTTCGGTTACGCCTTGGTCTTTTAGAATTTGGGCAATTTTACTTTTGGAACTAAAAATAGCGAGTACCAAATGTTCTACCGAAACGAATTCGTCATTCATTTTTCCGGCTAAAATTTCGGCTTCGTTCAAAGTGGTATTAGCCGTTCTGGAGAGCATAATATCGCCCCCCGACACTTTTGGGAAACTCTGAAGGGTACTTTCCACTATTTGTTTGAAAAGCGACACATTCACGTTTAGTTTTTTCAATAAAAAAGGCGTCACATTTTCATCGACTTCTAAAAGTGCTTTGAATAGGTGTTCATTTTCGATTTGTTGTTGACCCAATCCTTGCGCGATTTGTTGCGAAAGTTGAATGGCCTCTTGTGATTTGGTGGTAAATTTATTGATGTTCATTTTTGTCTTTTTTTAAATTATTATTTAGGGTTAAATAACTAACTTCGCATAAAAATCGTCAATTGTTATTCCACTCTTAAATATACGACAATTTGACGTATATCAAGGGGTTACGGACGACAAAATGACTTAAAAAACGACAAAATGACTTTATTCAACTCTATTTTTGGAGATTCAGAAAATAAAAACACCAACACTTCCAAAATCAACTGGATTGCATTGACTGATTTGGGTCAGTTGAACGAAATAATGGATCTTTCTCATGAACAACCGGTTGCGATTTTTAAACACAGCACGCGTTGTAGTATTAGCCGCATGGCGTTAAAACAATTTGAGAATGAATTTGATTTGGAAGGCAGTGTCACTCCGTATTTTTTAGACTTACTAAATCACAGAGATATTTCAAATGAGATTGCGACTCGTTTTGAGGTGTACCACCAATCACCACAATTGCTTTTGATTAAAGAAGGCAAATCAATCTATGATGCTTCGCATAGCGATATTGATGCGGAGGAGTTGAAGGGGAGGGTGTAGTTTGTTTTCTAAATTAGTATAAAATAGTTACGATGTTGACCACGCGAAAGGATTAGCTTCGCTGAATTTCATTTCGCGCGGTAGCGGGGGTTTTATTTGACATCACGAGCGAGACGCTCGCGCTAGCGGGGAGATTAGCACGGTAGTAGGGACTTATTTGACATTTACTGTTATAATTTTATCTTCAGGTTCTTTAAATGATTTAACAAAGTTAATTTTAATTTGTTCTTTTCTGTTTTTGTTTATTGAAGTACTGAAAGTTTCTATATTTCCTGAACTACTCATTGCAAATGATTTTCCTTTCTCATCTACAAAGAAATAGGAAAGAGCATTTCTGTCAGGGAATTTTTCTTTGAGGTTAAAACAGAAGCGATACTTTCCAGTTCTGCTAAATTTACTAAAAAACAGATACGAATGTTCCAGTTTTGTTTGTTCTTCAATCCAACATTTATTAAATTCAATCTTTAAGCCATATTTTTCAATTTTATTGGGTGTACAACTTAATTCTTTTATAAAAGCTCCTTTTGATTTTGATTCAGTTATGGATTTCGAAACCCAGTTCGTAGAATAATATTCCAATATCGAATTCTCTAAATTTACATAAAAAAGATAGAAAGTAGATAACACTACGCAAACAATTGATAGTATAACAATTTTCTTTTTTGACAGTCTAATTTTAGCCATATATTACTGAATTCTACAATTTTTTCGCGCATTACCACTAACTTGTATATATGCGACACAAACCTTCGCATATACACCCATTATCGGGTAGATAGGCGAAGGTGTATATCGCTTTATTGATTTCAAATATATTGATTTTTACCTTACAATTTGTAAAATAGACCTTGCGAAAGAAGATTTACTTTTTAGTATCCTTCACAAACATATTAAAAAGTAAGCCACCCATCACGGCTCCGTACAGTGTGGCGTTGAGTGGTTTTGAAGTAATGGCGCAAGTGCCAGAAGCACAGCCCACAAAGTAATAATACCCATAACCGGCAAGTGCGCCAATAGCTATTCCGATACCGGTTAGGAGTATAGCTTTTTTAGTCATTAGTTGCTTTTTTCTACAATGATTTTGATGATATCTTCTTTAGACATCACCCCTGATTGACGCCACAATGGTTTGCCGTTTTGGAATAAAATCATCGTTGGCACGCCACGCACTTGGTATTGTGCAGCAACGGCTTGGTTTTTATCTACATCAATTTTAATAATGGAAACGCGTTCGCCTAGATTGGCTTTCACTTCTTTTAAAATGGGCGCTAACATTTGGCAAGGTCCGCACCAAGTAGCAAAAAAGTCTACTAAAACGGGTTGATCTGATTGTATAATGTCATTAAAAGAGCTCATAATTTCTATTTTTTTGAATAGGGTACTGCGCAACCATTGGCACCACAACCCATATTGAAAATTACTTGAATCAAGAAGAAAGCACCAAAGGCAACAAATGCCCATTCTCTCAAAATATAGGCTTGACTGAAAAGGAAAATGGCAAAAGCGAGGCGTACCCAACGCATTAAATGCCAATTGGTTAAAAGTAAATTTTTCATAAAGAGTGAATTAATAATTGGCTTTAATGATTTTATATTTTTCGTCAAAGGAAACCGTGTCTTGCAATTTTTGTAAGGCAACTTCTTTTTCGCTTGCAATCACCACTTCTGTAAAATCAGTGTTCATGTTGACATTCATTACTGTATCTATTTCGGCTAATTTTTCAGAAACAGTAGCTTTACATCCACTACAAGTAATGCCTTCAAAGGCGTACAAATGAACTTCGGCGGCTGAATTTTTTTCTAATTCAATAAACAATTCGGAATTGGCTCTTGGTGCCACCGAATTAGGACAAACTTCCATTTTTTGAATAGTAAAAGCTCCTGAAAACAGATTGATGTATTCTACTTTATTGCCGCCAAAAGGAGGACCTTCTTCAAAATCGCGATTGAAAAGTAGTCCGACAATTTTTCCTTTAGGCGCTAATAATTGGTGCATTTTCCAAACGTATTTGGGACGCATCGTTGGCGGAAGCGCACAGAAAAAAGTTTGTTCAATAATCCAGTCGTACTGTCCTTGATGCTCAAAAAAGTCGCCTAAGATAATTTTTACAGCAGGGTGATTGACAAATTTTTGTTGTAACACTTCCACTAAAGTAGGCGCAATATCAATCACGGTAATATTCGTAAATCCTTGTTGTAACAGGTATTCTGCCTCATAGGAGTTGCCTCCGCCAGGAATTAAAATAGCGCTATTTTTTTCTTGGATGGTGTCAATAAATTCTTGGATAGGAGGGGAAACGGTTCCTAAATCCCAACCCGTAGCCTTAGCCTTGTATTGGGCATCCCAATAGGCTTGGTCTAAGGGTTTTTCGCAAGAAGTAACACAACATTTTAAATCGTCCATGGTGTTTTATTTTAAAACTTTACTTTGGCATACAAAATCAGTTCTCGGAACCTTGGTTTTTGCGATAGCATTAAATCCACCTTCTACTTCGCTAAAGTTTCTAAAACCGCGTGCTTCCAAAATAGAAGCGGCAATCATAGAACGGTAACCGCCTGCACAATGCAAAAAGAAATGTTCTTCTGGATTGATGTCTTTTACCCATTCATTGATGTACGCCAAAGGTTTGCTGTACGCGTCTTCAATATGTTCGGCTTCGTATTCACTTTTTTTACGAATGTCTATGATTTTGCTTTCGCCAATGCTTACTTGTTTTTCAAACTCTTCTGCTGAAATTCGGTTTACAGTATCTTTTTCGTGACCGGCGTTTTGCCAAGCCTCAAAGCCACCTTCTAAATGTCCGATGAGATTGTCAAAACCTACACGGCTCAAACGAGTTACGGTTTCTTCTTCGCGACCTTTTGGGGTAACCAAAATAATAGGTTGGTTCACGTCGGCAATTAAAGCGCCTACCCAAGGAGCAAAATCGCCATCGATTCCAATATTGATGGATTGCGGGATGAATCCTTTGCTGAAATCGGCATTGTTACGAGTATCTAGAAGTAACGCTTTGGTTTCTTCCATCATTAACTCCAATTGAGTTACAGGAATAGCACGCATTCCATGGTTTAAAACCGTTTCAAAACTTTCGTATCCTTTTTTGTTCATGGCTACATTCATTCCAAAGTAGGCAGGAGGAGGCAATAAACCATCCGTAACTTCTTTGATGAATTCGGCTTCAGTCATATTGGCTCTCAAGGCATAATTCGTCGCTTTTTGGTTACCAATAGTAGAAACCGTTTCCTTGCTCATGTTCTTTCCACAAGCACTTCCGGCACCATGAGCGGGATACACAATCACATCATCAGCCAGCGTCATGATTTTATTGCGAAGCGAATGAAACAAAGTAGCTGCTAATTCTTCTTGGGTCATCGAAGCGGCTTTTTGAGCCAAGTCAGGACGACCCACATCGCCAATAAACAGAGTATCTCCAGAGAAAATCGCGTGGTCTTTTCCGTTTTCGTCAATCAATAAAAAAGTAGTACTTTCCATAGTATGCCCAGGAGTATGCAATACTTTTATTTTGATATTTCCTACTTCAAAAACTTGGTTGTCTTGGGCAACAATGGCTTCAAATTCGGGTTTAGCCGTTGGACCGTACACAATTTTCGCTTTCGTAGCTTTACTCAAATCCACGTGTCCCGAAACAAAGTCGGCATGGAAGTGGGTTTCAAATATGTATTTTAATTTGACTTTGTCGCGTTCTAAACGATTCAAATACGGTTGGACTTCGCGCAAAGGGTCAATAATAGCCGCTTCTCCGTTAGAAGTGATATAATACGCGCCTTGAGCTAGACATCCGGTATAAATTTGTTCTATTTGCATGATGGTAAAATTCCTGTTTTTTTCAATTACAAAGGTAATTCAGATTGTAGATTTTTATAGTGACTTTAGTTACTTACGAATTTATTTTAAGAAAATTTCTTTGGTAATAATATAGAGACCCATAATAAGGATAAACCAACCAAAAATAGGTTTGAGTTGGCTACCGTCAATTCGTTTTGAAATTTGGGTTCCAATCAACATTCCCACAAAAGCAATACTTGAAATAATCAATAAAAACGAATAATCAATGGGTGTTCCAATGTACAAATCACCTGCAAACCCAATGCTGGAGTTAATGAAAATGATGAGTAATGAAGTGCCTACGGCTTGTTTCATGGGTAACCTTGCAAAAAACAACAAGGCTGGAATAATTAAAAAACCGCCACCCGCACCTAGAAATCCAGTGATAATTCCGATAAAAAAACCAATGATGGCGAGTTGAGCATAATTGGTTTTACTGCCTTGTATTGTAATTGTTTTTTTGCGAATCATGGAAATGGAAGCAATTATCATCAATACCGAAAAGACGACCATAATCAAGAAGCTTTTAGACACTTTATACGATGCGATTGAAAAAAGTGTTTCGGCTATTTGAGGAAAAATAACTTCACGAATAATTAAAATGGAAAAGATAGAAGGGATAGCAAAATACAAAGCGGATTTGATTTGTAGATTTCCCATTCTGTAGTGACTCACACAGCCAGAAGCGGCAGTAATCCCAACAATAAATAAGGAATAACTAGTGGCTAGTTCCGGGTCGATTTTGAACAAATAAACTAATATAGGAATGGTTAAAATAGAACCACCACCTCCAACTAAGCCTAGTGAAAGTCCAATAATAATCGAAGCAAAATAGCCTAAATATTCCATCTGTTATTTTTATTGCAAATGTTGGACTTTAGAATTGGAATGATTGTAACATTTGTCACAATTGTACTTTTATTTTAGCAATTCGATGTGATTTCGATGTAATTTTAATAGGTTGCGTTGCTCCATTTTTTTTAGTAATCTCGAAATTACTTCTCTAGAAGTATTCAATTCTGAGGCAATTTCTTGGTGTGAAAGTTTTAAGTCTTTGCACCCACAGGCGTCAGCATGACGTTTTAAATAAAATTCCAATCGCTCGTCCATCGCTCTAAAGGCAATACTGTCAATGACTTCTAATACTTCTTCAAAACGACTGCGATAGGTACCAATAACAAATTCGTACCAACTTCTGTGTTTCATCATCCATTGATCCATCAGGGATAGCGGCACCATTATCAGTTCTACATCTTCTACGACTTTAGCCATGATTTGACTTTTTTCTGATTTGGTTGCACATACCATAGAAATGGCGCAGGCTTGACCCGGCTGTAAATAATACATAAAAAACTCGCCGCCGTCTTCGCCCTCACGATAGACTTTGATTTTGCCTTTGGTCACTAGTACCGTATTTTTTATGTATTGTCCCGTTCTCATAATAATCGTGCCTGTTTTGAAGCTTTGAATAGAATCATTGGCTTCAATATCAGCGATTAAGTCGTTTGAAAAACTAGGAAAGGTCTTTTTTATTACATCGTCCATTATTGGGATTGATTGTTTTTATTGAATAGGTAAAAATACAGCATTTTTTTGATTAAAATAATCTATTTTTGTCATCTATGCGTCTGAATTACGCATATTAATTGAAGATTAAATAATTTTTAAATCTACTTTAATTTATCCATTTTTCTTGATTTTTTTCGATAAAATCAGAATTTGAGGGATAGAATGATTATTCGCAAACGTTTTCTTGAAAATACTATTTAATTCACAATGTGTTGATTTATTGTTTGATAAAAACGTCGTATTTTTACCAAAAAATATTTTGCTATGAATTTAACACAAGAAGATTGGATTGCTCAATACGAGTCAGACGAAAATGCTGTGATACTCGATGTGAGAACCGAAATGGAATTCAACGAAGGTTTTATCGCAAACGCAATTAATTATGATTTTCATCAAGGTCCAGCTTTTGTAGCTGATTTAGAAACTTTGGATAAATCTAAAAATTATTATGTGTACTGTCGTTCAGGAGCAAGAAGCGCTAATGCATGTGCAATTATGAACGAACTTGGTTTTGAAAACACCTACAACTTATTAGGTGGTATTATAGAATGGGACGGCGATATTGTTGAGCCTTAATTCTGTACAAAAATCACCCTAATTTACTATAACAACACAACAACATACTATGAGTACAATTCCTCAAGAATTTCAAATTACCTCACCTTTAACACAAGATACCTATTTAGTTAATGGTGAATTAAAAAAATGGACTGGAGTAACTACACCGGTTTATTCCACTATTTCTTCTACGGCAGAATATGCGCCTACTTTGTTAGGAACAATTCCGGCTATGGGAGAAAAAGAAGCTTTGGAAGTAGTTGAAGCGGCTGATTTAGCCTTCAACAACGGTCAAGGTTTGTGGCCTACTATGAAGGTAGTGGATCGTATTAAGTGCATGGAAGATTTTGTTACTAAAATGAAAGAAACTCGTGCCGAAGTAGTAAAATTATTAATGTGGGAGATTGGAAAAACCCTTGGTGATTCTGAAAAAGAATTTGATAGAACGGTAGAGTACATTTATGACACGATTGATAGTTTGAAAGAATTAAACAGTCGAAGCGCGCATTTCAGTAAAGTGCAAGGCATTCATGCTATGGTTCGAAGAGGACCTTTGGGAGTTGTTTTGTGTCTTGGGCCGTACAACTATCCTTTAAATGAAACGTTCTCGTTATTGATTCCTGCTTTAATCATGGGGAATCCTGTGGTTTTTAAACCGGCGAAACACGGAGTTTTATTATTGTCACCACTATTAGAAGCATTTAGAAGTAGTTTTCCAAAAGGAGCTATCAATATTATTTACGGTAGAGGTAGAGAAGTGGCTTCGCCAATAATGAAATCAGGTAAAGTAGGCGTTTTAGCATTGATTGGAAACAGTACATCAGCGATTGCTTTACAAGACCAACACCCCAATAAAAATAGATTGCGTTTGATTTTAGGATTAGAAGCGAAGAATCCAGCTATTATTTTACCAGACGCCGATTTGGATTTGGCTATCCAAGAATGTATTACTGGTTCGTTGTCATTCAATGGTCAACGTTGTACGGCTTTGAAAGTGTTGTACGTTCACGAATCGATTGCACAAGAGTTCAATACTCGTTTTGCTGCTAAAGTGGATGCGCTGGCTTTTGGTAATCCATGGGAAAAAGGTGTTCTATTGACACCACTTCCTGAAAAAGAAAAACCAGCTTACATTCAGGAATTAATTGACGATGCAAAATCGAATGGTGCTCAAATTTTGAATGCAAAAGGAGGGGAGCATAGCGACAATTTTATATTTCCAGCAGTTTTGTATCCTGTTAACAAAAATATGCGAGTGTATCATGAGGAGCAATTTGGTCCAGTAGTGCCGGTAATTTCGTTCAAAGATATTCAAGAACCATTGAATGATATGGCGGAGTCCAATTACGGACAACAAGTGAGTTTGTTTGGAAAAGACATTAAAACCATTGCACCACTGATTGATACTTTAGTTAATCTAGTATGTAGAGTAAACTTGAACAGTTCTTGTCAAAGAGGGCCTGACGTATTCCCATTTACAGGTCGTAAAGATTCTGCAGTAGGAACCTTGAGTATTCATGATGCGTTGCGTTCGTTCTCTATTAGAACGTTTGTTGCTTCCAAAGACAACGACTATAACAATGCCATTTTACAAGAATTATTGAATAGTAAAGAGTCTAATTTTATCAATACAGATTATATTTTATAGTCTGATTTTTTCAAAATTAAAGCGTCTTATTTGTAAAAATAAGGCGCTTTTTTTGTTTAGAGTTATTAACAAAAAAATGTTAAAAACTTTAATTTATACGTACTATTTTTTTAATCAGTGGTAAAAAATAAGGTACTACCATCCATAAAAAGTAATTTAGTTGAATTATAGTGTTTGTTGGCTAAATTTGAAGTTAAGATAGTTCTTTAAAGGGACTTTTTTCAACTCAAATTAAGTGACTAAACACATAAAAATTATAAGAAGAAAATTTGTTATAGCATAATCTTCTTTACAATTAAATTATGAAAAATAGTATGAAAAATCCCCACATGTTTCAATCTGTTCTAATCGCTCTATGCCTATTAGTTAGCGTTCCTTCTTTTTCAAAGGAATTAGAATTAAAATCAAACCCAATACATACACGCACACTAGTTCCAACAATTACGTCGTTTTCTCCTGTTGATGGATATGCGGGTACGACAGTGACAATTACTGGAACTAATTTTACTAGTGGTTCGATTGTTAAAATTGGAACAACAACTTTGTCTAGTGCTGCTATTCAATTTGTTTCCTCTACCGAATTGCAAGTTATAATTCCTTGTGGAATTTCTTCAGGAGTGATTGATGTTGATGGGGTATTATCTGTGGATACATTTAACTATAAGCCAGCACTAATTTCAAGTGTATTGCCTAATGTGTCGTATTGTGTGGGTTCAACAGTTCCGGCGGTAAATGTAGTAGGTACTCCTTCAGGTGTAGTTTTTTCATGGACGAATTCAAATGCTGCCATTGGATTAGCTACAAGTGGGACAGGAACTATTTCAACTTTTACAGCAATAAATACTACCAATCAACCTATTTCTAGTACTATACAAGTTACACCATCCATTAATGGTTGTTCAGGGATAACTAAAGAATATGTTATTACTATTAATCCAAAACCAATATTGAATACAATTCCCTCACAACAAGTTTGTAAAGGAACAACAATTAGTACTATTGATTTAACAGCCAGTTCTCCTTTAAATGGTTCAGGTACATCGTATACTTGGAGTGCAACAAATGCAAATTTGATTGGATTGTCAACTCCTAGTGATACTACATCACCAATACCTTCTTTTGTGACTACAAATGTTTCAAATAGTACGATAATTTCACTGTTTACTATCACCCCAAGTTACGAAGGTTGTGTTGGAGATTCAAAAAATTTCACTATATCTGTTGAGCCTTCAAGTGTAGCAGGAACAATATCAGGACCTTCTGCTGTCTGTTATGGAGTTGCCCCTGGAACATTGACTTTAAATGGGAATGTTGGTTCGGTAGTGAAATGGCAATCTTCTTCGGATAATTCCACTTGGACAGATATTAATTCCACTTCCTTGACATTAAATCCAGGGATTTTGATTACTCCAACTTACTACAGAGCGATTGTGAAAAGTGGTGGATGTTCAGAAGTTACTACTGCTCCTTATTTAATAGCTATCAACGCTTTGCCTACAGTTAATGCAGGAATTGATCAAACAGTTTGTTCGGGTAATTCGGTTACATTGTCTGGAAGTGGAGCTACAAGTTATTCCTGGAATAATGGAGTTGTTAATGGCACTTCATTTGTACCGTCTTCTACAGGAACTTATACTGTAACTGGAATTGGAACAAATGGATGTTCTAATTCCGATCAAGTCTTAGTGACTGTGAATGCATTGCCAACTGCACCTTCAGCAATTGCACAAACTTTTTTAGCTTCACAAAATAAAACAGTTGGAGATTTATTGATTACGAGTTCAGGAACTCCAATTTGGTATAATTCATTTTCTGGAGGTTCACTTTATGCGAGTTCAGCACCCTTAACTACAGGTACGTATTATGCTGCTCAAAAGGTTAATAGTTGTGAAAGTGTATCAAGAACAGCGGTTTCCGTTTCTGTTTTCGCTGATTCGGTAGGAGGAAGCATTTCGGGAACCACAACCGTTTGCTCAGGAGTAAATTCAACAACTCTAACTGCTGCGGGGTATACAGGAACTATTTTAAAATGGCAATCTTCTACGGTTAGTGATTTTTCAACTAATGTGACTGATTTCAATGTACAAAATGCAACGTTTACTGCTACCAATGTAACCGCATCCCTATATTACAGAGCTGTGGTTCAAAGTGGAAGCTCTACTTCTTATTCAACACCAGCGTATATAGCAGTATCGACTCCTTCTAATGGAGGGACTTTAACAGCAATTAATTCAAGTATCTGTAAAAATGTAATTGGAGGGGCATTGAATCTTACTGGCAAATTAGGAGACGTGGTGCAATGGCAACAATCAACAAACAACGGTGTAACTTGGTCTGATATTGCTTCAACGGCTACAACTTTTACGGCACCAGCATTGGTTCAAACAACACAGTTCAGAGTTGAAGTTAAGAATGGGGTTTGTCCTTCTTCATTTTCTAATGCAATTACTATTCAAGTAAAAGACACACCTGTAGTTACCGATTTTCCTAATCAAGAAATTTGTATTGGAAGTACTAGAACCTTTGGAGATGCTTTTGTAGCTGGTCAAGCCTATTCGTTGACATCTAATTTAGGATACTCAAGTACTACTAATTTGTCTTCTGTTTTATTTAATAGTGTAGGAACTCAGGTCTTTACTTACACGGTAACGAATACGGCTTCAGGTTGTTCTACTCAAGATCAATTTGAGGTAACAACAAATCCACTTCCTGCTGCAACTGTGATTTCTAACAGAACCATTTGTGAAGGAGATGTAGTGAATCTTGGAGCTAGTGCTGTAACTGGAAATACGTATTCTTGGTCAAGCAATCCATCGGGTTTTACCTCTACTGTTGCTAATCCATCAGTAACTCCGACAGCAAATACCACTTATACTCTAGCAGAGACCAATTCAGTAACTGGGTGTTCTAAAACAAATAGTGTTCAAATAACAGTTCAGCCTTTGCCTATAATTAGTATTACTGGCGCACCTCAAATCAGTATTTGTGAAACAGCAACTAATCAAACCATTATTGCTTCAATTGCTAATTTATATGCTTCTTATAATTGGGAAGTAATACCAGCTAATGGCGGTAGTTTGGCGAATGCAAGTAGTTTGAATCCGATGTTTACGCCGAGTTCTATTGGTATTGCCAATGGGTTTGTTATTATACGTTTAAATGTTACAGGACAAAATCCTTGTAATACAATTGTTAGCAAAGATTTAAAAATTACCATTGATAAAACAACGGTTAATTTAGGGGCAGATCAAATAGTTTGTGAGGGACCGATTAATATTTCGTCGAATATTCAAAACGCAGGAACGATTTCTTGGTCTCACAATGGTAGAGGAAGTATTGTAAACTCAACGATTACTACTGCAACTCCTATATATATACCATCTACATTAGATAGAGATCAGAATGTGACTTTTACCGTTACCGTTACTCCAAGTAATGGTTGTGGTCCTAATGTTACGGATAGTGTTATTTACAAAATTAATGGAGCACCAACCGTTAGTTCAGGGTCAAGTGTTACTATTTGTGAGACACAACAATCGTATGTATTAAATGGTTCTTCAACCTTTACAGATTCTGTAGTTTGGTCACATACTGGATCTGGAACTCTTGATAATCCTAACGCATTAGCCCCAACATATACTTTTAGTCCAACAGATATTGCAACAGGGTCTGTTACATTTACTTTAAGAGGTAAAAAACTAAATTGTACTGATGCAGTAAGTATGATGACAGTTACAATAAGAAAAAATCCCGTTGCCAATGCAGGAACAGCTCAAACCATATGCCAAGGACAAACCGTGTATCTTACCGGTTTAGCTCCAAATAATGGTTCAGTAAGTTGGTCAAAAAGTTCAGGTAGTGGTGTATTTAACAATACAACCACTTTGACACCCAACTATGTTTCTTCAGCATCAGATACAGGAACGATTACTTTTACATTAACAGCGCAACCACAATCTCCATGTGCTGTACCTTCAGTTGCTACAACTACAGTTACGATAATTCCAAAACCAACTGCAAGTATTAGTGCAATTAATCCACAAATTTGTGAGGGAAGCACTTATACAGTAAACTCCGCCAGTGCGACTAATTATGAAAGTTTAGAGTGGACAGCTTCAAATACAGGAGGAAGTTTTACAGGAGGTAATACGTTATCTCCAACCTATACACCGGGAGCGAATGATATCAATAATGGTTCGGTAAAATTAACCCTAACTGCGAAAAGAAATTCACCATGTACTTTAGATGCTATTGCAGAGGTGACTTTGATAATTAATAAAATTCCTAGAATCACCGTAGTTAATTCAACACAAGATATTTGTTCTGATGCTGGAGTTGCAGTACCTATTTCGGGCATTGGTTCTTATTCGGGTATAGTGGCAACTAATTATGATTCTTTAGTTTGGACAACATCAGGCAGTGGAACTTTTACAACCCCATCGCCATTAAATACGAGTTCAGCGAATTCCTATATTCCATCTGCAGCGGATATTTCTAGTGGCTCTGTTACGTTAACCTTGACAGCATCTAGAACTCCATCTAATTGTAATTCATCTACGACTAATACGATTATTTTAAACTTCATCAAAAAGCCAGTATCCAATGCAGGACCAGATGCTACTATTTGTGAAAATGCAACCTATATTTCTACTACAGCTACGGCAGCTAATTATGCCAATGTGGTTTGGTCATCTAACGTAAGTGCAGGAACAATTGCGAATCCGACTTCTTTAAACGGAATGGTATATACACCATCTTCAGTAGATTTAGCAAGTGGTTCAGTTACTTTGACCTTAACAGTCAATGGAAATTCTTGTCAAGCACCAGTTACCAATGATGTTATCATAAGTTTTCAAAAATTACCTGTAATCACAACAGTATCTAGTGCTTCTATTTGTAAGAGTGCCAATCAATATGCTATTAGTGGCACCACTATAATGAATAGTTTTTTGGCGGGATCAATACGTTGGACATCAAGTGGAACAGGGTCATTTACCACTACTTCAGACCCTAAAAATCCGATTTATATACCATCAAATATTGATAAGACGAATGGTTCTGTTACATTGACCATGTATGTAATGCCTGTTAGTCCTTGTGCTACAGAACAATCCAAATCATTTGTTTTAAGTTTTATAACCGAGCCAGTGGCTAGTGCCGGACCTAGTCTAACACAATGTGATTTGCCATTTACAATTACGACTGCTACAGCTACTATGAATACTATTAGTAGTTTGAGATGGACTACATCAGGAACGGGAACTTTTAACGTAGATAATACTATTAATCCAACGTATACACCAACAGCTTTGGATGTCCAAAATTCACCAATTACATTAACACTGACAGCTTATCCAATTGCACCTTGTGCAGTTCCTTTGGTTACAACAACTGTAGTTAGTTTGGTTAAATCTCCAATTGTAAATATAGTATCTCCTCAAGCTACAATTTGTCAAGATGCTACTAATATATTGGTTTCAGGAACTACAGTTGCTAATGCTTTGTCTTTTGTTTGGACTTCAACGACTGGAACTACTATTTCTAATGCGACTTCATTAACGCCTTTGGTGACACCAAGTGCAACGGATATCTCAAATGGTTATATCGATGTTACAATCACTGCAACGCCTAATGCACCTTGCAGTACTAATGTTGTAAAGACAGTTCGTATTCCAGTGCAACGTCAACCAATTGTGAATGCAGGTGCTTCTCAAACCATTTGTCAAGGAAGTATACTAACGACTTCTGACGCCATAACCACTAACGTGACCAATATCAATTGGAGTAATAATGGAGGAGATGGCCAATTTACCACCTCAAGAACAACTAGAGTAGTTGAATATACTCCAGGTCCAAATGAAATTGCTAGCGGAAGGGTTTTATTGACCTTAACTGCTGATGCCATTACTCCTTGCGTAGGAACAGTTACATCTACTATTGAACATTTAATTATTAAAAATCCAGTAATTACAGTTAATCCAACTGAAGTTACCATTTGTGAAACTGCTACTTATCAAGTACCATTGAGTCAGATTAATGTAATTAATCCAACGTCAATTGCTTCGGTACAATGGACAACAACTGATCCAAGCTCTCTTTCAGGTGTTTCGACTTTTACACCTGTGTATAGACCATCGGGAGCTGATATTGCTGCAGGTTATGCTATTTTAACATTGACGGTAACTCCAATAAATCCTTGTGCTACGCCAATTGTTAAGACTATACGAGTAAATATTACCAAAAAAGCTACAATTGATACTACTCAAGCTAATTATACTTTTTGTGAGAATACTCCAAAACAATTGAATGCAGTTTTTGCTAATCATGACTCTGCAACTATTAGTTGGAGAATTGTTTCTGGTTCAGGAACACTATCTGGAATTAATACAGCTACTCCTATATACACTCCTGATGTATCTAGTACTACTGTGATTATTGAGGCTAGTGTAGCAAGCAATTCACCATGTACTGAAATTACTACGTCTCAATTCACATTGAATGTGATGAAAAAACCTTTAGTGACTTTTGGAAAATTAGTAGATACAATTTGTAATACACAAACTTCATATTCGCTAAATGGGAATTCTGTTGCCAATACAACAGCTAGTACCACTTATTTATGGACAACAACTGGTACAGGTACTTTTGCAGATAATACTGCATTAGTAACAACTTATAATTTTTCAGCTGCTGATTTGGCCTTAAATACTCCTGTCAAATTGAGGTTGTTAGCTCAATCAGATGCATTGTGTGCATTAACTGACTATAAAGAAATAACCATAACGATTAAGCCAGCACCGACTGTTTCAACAGCGCCAACTGCTACTTTATGCCAAGGCGATGTATTTACAGCAACTGCAATAGCTACAAATCAAACTTCGGTGCTTTGGACTACTGTTGGAACGTCTAATGGGACTTTTATAAATGCAAATACAACAAACACTTTATATACTCCAGGTACTAATGATACGGTTAATTTTACATTACGATTTACAGCTGTAGGAGATCCAGTTTGTTCTTCTGCAACCACTACTAAAACGGTTACAATACAGCTTAAACCTGTTCTTGATGCGGGAACTGAGTCTAGACATAATTGTTCTGGAGAAGCGTTTGCAATAACGGGTGTGACTGGTCAAAATTTAGGAACAATTACTTGGAGTTCTAGTTCTAGTTCAGGTATTAATAGAGGGACATTTAGTAATCCTTCAATTTTAAATCCAAGCTATACACCAAGTGCTGCTGAGGTAGCAGCAGGAACTCCTATTACATTGACGGTTACAGCAACTGCTCTTGCTCCTTGTTCGAGTTCAGTAACTGATTTTATAATATTGAATTTGGATCCGAAACAAGTTGTAAATGCTGGTCTTGACCAAACGATTTGCGAAGGAAGTACAGTAGCTATTACAGGTACCTCAACCCATGCTTCAAGTGTATTTTGGACAAGTAGTTCTTCAGGTACATTTGCTAATGCAAATTCGGCAGCAACAACCTATCAGCCAAGCGCAGCTGATATTTTAAATGGTTCAGTTACTTTAACTTTTCATGGAATAAGTGATTCCAATTGTCCTGAAGTAATCGATACAATGGTAGTTTCCATTTTAAAGAAACCAACGGCTAGTGCAGGATCAGCAGTTTCTATATGTGAGGGAGTACCTTACACTGTAGTGAATGGTGAAGCATTAGCTACAAACTATTCGGCTATAACATGGTCTGCAACAGGGCCTGGTACTTTAGATTCTAGTACTATTCATAGTTTGAATCCAACATACAATCCAACTCCTGGTCAAACAGGTGATGTAACATTGACTCTTACTGCTACAGGTTACAGTCAATGTGGAATCAATGCTGTTGCCTCTAAAACGATTTCAATTATACCAAAACCGGTAGTTACAAGTCCTTCTTCTAGAACTATTTGTCAAGGCCAAACACTTGCTTTAACTGCTACAGAAGTAACAGCATCCGATTATAGTGCATTAACTTGGACTTCGTCAAACGGAATTGGTAGTTTTGCTCCAAATTCGACTCCTGCAACGATATATACGCCTACTCTAACTCAGTCAGGTAATGTAACTTTACGACTAACAGCTACGGCTTTAAATTCGGTTTGTACCAATGTTTTTTCAGAGGTAGCAGTTACTATTATTCCTAGTCCGATAGTCAATGCTGGTTTAGATGCTAGTATTTGTCAATCTTCTATTCATACTATTTCTGGCGCGAGTGTTCCATCGGGAACAAGCTTTGATTGGGTAATTAGTGGACCTGCAACAATTCGTTCAGGAACAGAAACTACTTTAACTCCAGTTATAGTTCCAAATCCAGGAGCTTCGGGTACAGTTACTTTAACTTTAACAGTTCAAGGTGGTTCACAATGTCCAACGCCAGTCTCTGATACGGTAACAATTACAATTTTTCCAATGCCTATTGTAGATGCAGGGGTGAATCAAACGGCATGTGAAGGAGTTGCTTTTGTTGGTCTATCAGGAACTGCTTCTAATGGAACTAATTATACCTGGTCGACAGATGGAGCAGGAAATATTCAAACTACTACCAATCCACTACAAGCAAAATACATCCCAAATCCAGCAGATTATTCAAATCTTTCGGGAGTAAATACTGTTACCCTATTTTTAACCGCTGCAGGAACTAATGGATGTTCTCAAGTAGTTGATTCTATGACCTTGACTTTGTATTCTAAACCTCAAGTTTTTGCAGGTTTAGACCAAACGGCTTGTCAATCAAGTACGGTGAGTTTATCTGGCGCAACTGCAACTAATTATAGTACAGTTACATGGACAACGTCAGGAAATGGAACCTTTAATTATGCTAATTCAAACGGAGGAATCCGACCTACTTATACCTTAGGGTCTAATGATTTGTCAACAGTGACTTTAACAATGTCTGCAATGCCAAATGCCAATTGTTCTCAAGTGGCAGTCACAGATCAAATGGTAATTACCGTAAATCAAAATCCTAGTATTCAAGCTTCGTCAACTGAAGTCACAATGTGTGGAGAAACATTTACATTACCCGATCTAATTACGGTCAATAATTCGGCATCAATCAGTTGGTCAGATACAACAGGTTTAAGTGCTTTAGGCACAATAACTAATGGAACTACCGAAACGCCAACTTTTACTCCAACAACTGCTGAAATAGCTAACGGATTTGTTAATCTTACCGTTACAGCTCAACCACTTAGCGGTTGTTCAACAACAGCTTCGCAGGTAATCAAAGTAAATTTGAAACCTAAAGTAAATGCTAATGCGGGAACCGATATTGTAGTATGTCAAGGTAATTCGATAATTGTAAATAATGGAGCCTCTACCACAGCAACTTCATATTACTGGACAGAAAATGGTACTGGGACAATAAAGGCTTCAACCATAAATACATTATTCCCTGAATACTTACCTGGTACTAATGAAACAGGAGTTATCACATTGACCTTGCATGCGACTAATCCTAGTCCTTGTTTAGGGGAAGTAGTAGATACTATGACGGTAACTATTTCTCCTCAGCCTACAGTTAATGCTGGGGCAGATGCAACAATTTGTGAAACATCATCCTACAGTTTAGTTAATGCAACAGCTGCTAATTACGACAATTTGTCGTCTAATTTGGTTTGGGTAGCTTATAGAGATGCTAATGGTGTAAATTCAGCTACTGGTACTTTTTCAAATAATCATTCAGTTAATCCTACATATACCCCAAGTCCTGCAGATATTGCTTTAGGAAAAGTGTATCTTACATTGAAAGTGGCGAGTACTTCTTGTGGTAGTTTAGTAGCTGATACTATGGAATTAACTATTGCTCCAGGAACTGGAGTTAATGCTGGAGTTAATGCTTCTATTTGTGAAGGAAGTTCATTTGTATTATCACAAGCTACTGCCGATAATGTTGCCACTTTAAGTTGGATTAGTGCGCAAAACAGTACAGGTACTTCGAGTGTTTCATACCAAGCAGGATCATTTTCAGATGCAACATCTTTGAATCCAACATATATTCCGAGTTCGGATGATGTTAATTTAGGTTATGTCTATTTAAAATTGACAGGAGCAAGTAACTCTACTTGTCCATCTAATACAAGTGTTATACGATTAGATATTGTTAAAAAACCAACTGTATCAGCAAGTGATATTCAAATGTGTATTAATACACCACAAATAACATTGGCGGGTACAGCTTCAAACTATCAATCTGTGAATTGGAGTGTACAAAGTGGACCAGGTAGCATAATTGCTAACTCTGGTTCGCCTTTAACTCCGGTATATATCAGGATTATCTACAACTGAAACAACTAGTAAAACGGCAGTGGTTCGTTTGTATGTTAGTCCAAAGTTAGGATGTCCATCTACTACCGCAGTATATGAAGATATAACTGTTAATATTCAGGCTTTACCTGTTGTTGAAGCAGGTGTAAGTGGTACAACTTGTTATATAGCAGGCCAACCAATTGATGCTTTTTCTATAACAGGTACTATTGTTGCTAATGGAGGCACTCAGAATTGGACTACTTCTGGTTCGGGTACATTTACATTAGGAAATCCGGTTTTATATAATTCATTTAGTAACAATTGTACTTCTGAGGTTTTAACTTTGACTGTAAATGGAGTAGGAGCATGTAGTACAAGTACTAATTCAGACTCAGTTACTCTTACGGTTAATTGTTCTATTCCTAATTTAGGACCTGTAACTTCAAGTGCTGGAAATAGCATCTGTCAAAGTTCAAGTTCAACAATTACTTATACCGTTCCAGTTAATTCAAGTGTGGTAAGTTATAATTGGTCAGTTCCATCAGGAGCAACCATAGTATCAGGTCAAAATACCAATACTATTACAGTACGATATGGAATAGGTTCTGTTTCAGGAAATGTATCTGTTTTTGGATCGAATGGTTGTGGTAATGGTTCTATATCAACATTTGCAGTTACTGTAAATGCACTTCCTACAGCTACTACTATTAGTGGACAACAATTGGTTTGTGAAGGGACTATAGGTGTAGAATATACTGCTTTGGCATTACCAGGAGCTACTAGTTATTCATGGACACTTCCAAACGGAAGTACGGTCTTGACAGGAACAAATACAATTACAGTTAATTATCAATCCAATGATACCTCAGGAAACTTAAGTGTTATAGCTAATAATGCGTGCGGTGCAGGTCCTGTTTCATCGAATTACCCAATTACAATGGTTGCCAAACCTAGTTTGTCTAGTGCATTGACTCCTGCTGCAATTTGTAGTGATTCAATGTTTACCTATGTTCCAACATCGGCAACCACTGGCACTTCTTTTGCATGGACAAGAGCTATTCAAAGTGGAATAACTAATCCAGTTGCTTCTGGTAATGGTAATATTAATGAGACGTTGGTTAATACTACTTCAAATCCTATTAATGTAATTTATCAATATGCTATCACTGGTCCTAATCCAACAGCTTGTTCTAATGTAGCAACTGTAACAGTTGCGGTTAAACCAATACCAAGTTTAACTTCTTCAGCAAATCCAGTAGCCATTTGTTCAGGAACTACGTTTAATTATACTCCTACTACAACTACATCAGGAGTGATAAACTGGACACGTGCATCTGTTGTTGGAATAAGTGAGTCAGCTAGTTCTGGAACTAGTTCAATTAGTGAAGTGTTAACTAATACAACATCATCTAGCAAGACAGTGATTTATAAGATTATCCTACCTACTAATAGTTCTGGTTGTTCTAAAACCATTGATTTGTCTGTAGTAGTCAATCCTTTACCAACAGCCTCAATTTCAGGAACAGTTTCGGTATGTAAAAATGATACTAATCCGTTAGTTGTTTTAACTGGTGCTAATGGTACAGCTCCTTACACTTTCACCTATACTATTAATGGAGGAGTCAATCAAACCATTGTTAGTAGTATTGGAAATACAGTCTCACTAACTACTTCGACTGCTGCATCAGGAACTAAAGTGTATAATTTGATCAGTGTACAAGATTCAAGCACTACTACTTGTTCTCAATTACAAACAGGTACAGCAACTGTTATTGTTAATTCAATCCCCGTATTAGTAGTTAATCAGCCTGCAGCAGTTTGTGAACCAAATACAGTAGATATTACAGCAACAACTACTGGTTCAGATTCGGGATTAATTTATACCTATTGGAAAGATGCTTTAGCAACACTCCCATATACAACTCCTACCACATCTGGCTCAGGTACCTATTATATTAAAGCTACTAATACTTTCGGTTGTTATGACATAAAATCGGTTACGGTAGTTGTTAATCCGTTACCATCTGCAACAATAAGTGGAACAACTACAATTTGTAGTAATAGTGCTAGTCCATTAATTACCTTTACGGGTAGTGGAGGAACAGCTCCTTACACATTTAGATATGCTGTTAATGGAGGGACACCTCAAATTATAACTACTTCATCAGGAAATAGTGTAACATTACAGGCTTCAACTGTAACATCAGGTGTATTCAATTATAATTTATTGAGTGTTCAAGATTCAAGTTCATCGGCTTGTATGCAAAACCAAACAGGTTCTGCCGTAATTACAGTGAATCCATCTCCACAAGCAACTATTTCTGGTACTCGATCAGTTTGTACTTCTAGTGCAAATCCTACAATTACTTTTTCTGGATCTAATGGAACAGCTCCGTACACATTTACTTATACAATCAATGGAGGGGCAAATCAAACTATTACATCAGTTGGTTCAATAGCTACAATTACAGTACCAACCAATACAGTTGGGATTTATACTTATAATTTAGTTAGTGTCAGCGATAGCAGCACTACCACTTGTTCACAAATGCAAACAGGAAGTGCAGTAGTTACTGTAAATCCATTACCTACATTAATAGTTACTAATCCAGCTGAAGTTTGTGTTCCTAATACAGTTAATATTACAAATACTACTTCAGGTTCAAGTGTAGGATTAACTTACGGATATTGGAATGATAATGCTACAACCATAGGAATTGTTGATCCATCTGCAATAGCTACTTCTGGGACATATTTTATTAAAGGAACTGATGCTAATGGTTGTTCAAATATTAAACCGGTAGTCGTTAAAATTAATCCTTTACCTTCGGCCACAATTTCAGGATTGACTAATTATACGGTTTGTCAAAATGATACTCAACCTATTATTACATTCACAGGATCTAATGCGACTCCTCCTTATGTATTCCAATACAGAATTAATTCGGGAGCAGTTCAAACTGTGTCAACAACAGCATCTAGTAGTACAGTTTCAGTAGCCATTCCTACAACAACTGTGGGTAATTATACGATTACTCTTTTAAGTGTTAGAGATTCGAGTCCGTCAACTTGTTTGAATACATCCATTACTTTACCTAGTGAAGCATATGTCAACGTACAACAAGGGGGTACGATTGTTCCTCAGAGCGGCATGATTGTTAGTCAAACACTTTGTCAAGATAGTGCGATGAATCCAGCAGTTTTTACAATTGGAGGATCGGCATCAAGTGCTTATGTTACTAATTTACCAACAGGAGTTAATGGGGTGTTTAATTCAATATCTCATACCCTTACTATTTCTGGAAGTCCAACAGCTACAGGGGTGTTTAATTATGTAATTCATACAGCGGGTTCAGTAAATGGTTGCGATAGTACTCTTGGAGGTACATTAACTATTAATGCTAATGATACAATTACGGTGTTGACTCCAACAACTGTAAATCAGAAAGTATGTGCTTGTTCAGCTATTAAACCTATAACATATAGTCTTGGAGGAGGAGCTACCGGAGGTGATGTTACTTTCTCTCCACATGCACCTACAGGACTTATTTGGTCTATCGCGTCCAATGTTCTGACAATTTCAGGAACATCTTGTGATGTTGGCAATTTTACTTATACCATTCAATCATATGGAATTTGTGATCAAACTACCTATTCTGGAAATATTGAAATTAATCAAAATGCAACAGTTAGTTTGGTTTCAGGGAATCCAAATCCTACATTATGCGTAGGAACTACTTTGTCTACACCAATTAAATATGCGATATCACCTTCTTCAGAAGTGTTACGTTTAACAGGAACTTTACCAACGGGGCTTTCATTTAATTCGGCAACAGGAATTATTTCAGGAACTCCAACACAAAGTGGTTCATTTCCTTATACCATTACATCTTCTACAAGTTGTGGCAATAGTATCGTAGGAGTGATAAAAGTGAATCCAGTGCAATCTATAAGTTTATTGTCTGGTAATACTAATCAAACAGCTTGTATTAATAATGCAATTGATCCTGTAGTGTTCACAATTGCTTCAGGAATTACTAGTGTAACTGTTAATCCTGTATTGCCTAATGGAGTTACAGCTAGTGTAGATACCACTAATGGTATAGTTACAATATCAGGAACTCCAACAGTAGCTACAAGTTTACCTCAGAATTATGTAATTACTACGCAAGGTGGATGTAGTGCTTCGGCAAGTACTAGTATTAGTTTGGATATAAAACCTGCTGCTATAATTACTTTCTTAAGCGCAACAACAACGTTGAATCAAGCGGTATGTTTGAATGGACCAATTGTGCCAATACGATTTAGTGTTGGAGGGGGTGCGACAGGAATTATTGCGCCAATTTTACCTACGGGAGTAACCATTTCGCGTGATGTTCTTACAGGTGTATATACTATTCAAGGAAATCCAACAGTTAACGGAACATTTACAATTCCGATTACTACATCAGGATGCTCTAAAACGGAAAACATTACTATTTCTAATGTGAACTCAGCGGTTTCAATTGATTTGACATCGGCTACTGGTACTGATTTGCAAACACTTTGTCAGACTAATTTTAACTCTCCAATCAATCCTATAAAATACACGATAGTTGGAGCCACAGGGGCTACTGTTGCGGGATTGCCAGCAGGAGTTGCAGCTACATTTACACCTGCTACAGGAGAGCTTGTGATTAGTGGGACACCTACTCAAGCAGGAGTTTTTAATTATACCATCACTTCATTACCATGCAGTGTGGTGAAAACCGGTGTATTAAAAGTGTCTATTCCAATGTTTATAACGAATGAAATAGTTACTAATGTTTCTTGTAGTACTTCAAGTAATGGAGGTATTTCAGTTACAATCATTGGTGGAGTTTCTTCGAATGGGTCGTATGCCGTTCATTGGGCCGGTCCAAATGGATTCCAACAAAATCTAACAAGTATTACAGGTTTGGTAGCGGGTGATTATACACTTACAGGAACTGATGCAGTAGGTTGCCCATTACCAACGAAAACCTATACGGTATTACCAGCACAACCAATAAACATTGCTTTAGTATCGACAACAAATGTAAGTTGTAATGGGGCTCTAGGATGCGCTAATTTTAATTATTCAGGTGGAAGTGGTATTTATACTCGATTTATGTTACAATATCTGGATCCTTCATCACAAGTATTAAATACGGTGGTGCCTCCAAATAATAATTATTATAATATTTGTAATCTAAAAGCAGGATTGTATTATCTATCAGTAACAGATAGTAATAATTGCACTACTGAACCTTATTTATTCACAATTCAAGATTTTAGCACATTACATATTGATTCGGTAAGTTTAGACGAGAATTTGTGTGCTAATACTTCTGGAAAAGTTAGGATTACCGTGTCTAGCTTAGATACCAATCTTACATTCTATTATAATAACGTAATAGTTTCTCATTTGAGTTTAGGAAATAATGCTTATGAATTATCTATTTCAAATCCAACCACTCCAACAGGAATTATCAAAGTAATGAATAGTCAAAATTGTTGGGATACAGCAACTATTAATACGAATATTGTAAATCCTCAATTAAATTATACCTCTCATAATTTAACTACTTATGGAGCTGTGTCAGTTAATGAAAGTGTACAATTTACCAATGGATTATCGGCATCAAATATTCCTGTCGAATACGATCATATTGTTTGGGATTTTGGAGATAATAGTCCTTATAAAGTATTCTACAATCCAAAAGATATCAATCCAAATAGCTCAGGAGAAAGTATCACTACAGTATTCCATACCTATGCTATTGACGGATTGTATCCAGTAACCTTAACAGTGTATAATAAATTTGGTTGTTCACGTTCTATTACTGAAATTCTAACTGTAGGTCAAGGCGCAGGTATTATGTTACCAACTGCTTTCTCACCAAATAATGATGGAATCAATGATTTGTTTAGACCTTCATTGTTAGGATTAAAAGAAGTGAGTATGTATATCTATGATAATTGGGGTAACTTGATTTATGAAGTTAGTTCTGATACCGCTTCGCTTCCTACGGATTGGGGATGGAACGGAATTGAAAAAGTAAATTCAGAACCAAAGAATGGTAATTACCGTTATTACATTATGGCTAAAACCATCAATGATAAAATAATTGAGAAAGAAGGTCAATTCATGCTTATTAAATAAAATGATTATGAGAATTAAATATATATATGTACTATTTGCACTTGTTGTTGTTCAAATTACTTCTGCTCAAGACTTTACTATGAAAAATCAGAATAAAGTAATGGGGACCATCAATCCAAGTTTCTATGGTTTTGGGGATTCCTCTAAAGCAGGTGTTATTTATAGTACTGAGGGGTATAACGAGGGGAGTAAGATTGAAAATCGATTTGGTTTTGCCAATCATTATTTTGCAGATAATGATTTTTCATTGGCTTTAGATGTTAATTCGACCAAGATTAGTCAATTGGGATATTCTGTAACAGAGGCCAATTTGCATTATATCTATAAAGCGCAATTATCGTATGAATGGACTTTTAATCCCTCAATATCGGTAGGGTATGGAAATAGTAGACTAGATTATTCTTCATTAGTTTTTGAAGATCAAATCAATGTATTGACAGGTTATATTGCAGGGGTTTCTAGAGATCCAGTTAATATTGATAACAAGATTAATTATTTGGATATCGGTGCTGGAGCAGTAGTTCATAATAATCGGAATATGTTTTTTGGATTTAATTTGAAACACATTAATAGTCCAGAGACTTCTTTTAATAGTAATGCTAGTAATAAAAAAGACATGTTCATGTCCTTTCAATCTGGTTATGAAAAAGACTTAAATCCTTATGGGCAAAGTACTTTTTTGCCTGAGAATTCGTACTTGTATTTGTTTAATTCATTTTCTAAACAAGGAGCAAAAACGCGATTTGATTTGTACCAAGAAGCTATACTAGGAAATATATCTTTTGGAATTAATGAGCATTTTAATAAATACGATGGATTTTCAGTTTCACAAATGGGAACTTCATTGAGTGTTTTTATTGAAGAAATTGAAGTAGGGGCTAATTATTCCTTTGATATTGGAAGTAAAAAAGTAGGGGGGACTACGTATAATACTTTTGAGTTATATGTGACTTTTGATTTCAATCCATTTAAGAAAAACAGAAGAGGTAATAATAGCCGTTTTTACGATATGCAATAAGTGTTCTCCAGATATAAGAAAGGCTACCAAATTGGTAGCCTTTTTAATTTATAGTTAGCATTAAAATTAATATAAATCTGGAAATTGAGCAGGATTCATCTCATTCATCATTGCGTATATTTTTTCAAAAATATCATCTGCAGAAGGTTTGGAGAAATAATCACCATCCGTACCATAAGCAGGTCGGTGCGCTTTTGATGTAAGGGTGAGCGGTTTACTATCCAAATAAGAATAGGCATCTTGCTCTTCTAAAATTTGTTGCAGTATATAAGCCGAAGCTCCTCCAGGAACATCTTCGTCTATTACTAATAAACGATTGGTTTTTGCAATACTTTTTACAATGTCCTTATTGATGTCAAATGGTAATAAAGATTGAATATCGATGACTTCACAATCAATGCCAATTTCAGCTAATTCATTAGCCGCTTGTTCTACTAATCGCAAGGTAGAACCATAAGAAACTAAAGTTATGTCTTTTCCCTCTCTTAAAGTTTCAACAATTCCGATGGGTGTCTTGAATTCACCATAATTCAAAGGAGCTTTTTCTTTTAATCGGTATCCATTTAAACATTCTACAACCAAAGCTGGTTCATCCGACTCTAAGAGCGTATTGTAGAATCCAGCCGCTTGTGTCATGTTTCTAGGTACCAAAACGTGAATTCCTCGGATGGCATTAATAATCATTCCCATTGGAGAGCCAGAGTGCCAAATACCTTCTAGTCGATGACCTCGAGTACGAATAATTAAGGGCGCTTTTTGTCGTCCAAAAGTTCTGTATTGTAAAGTAGCTAAGTCATCACTTAAAATTTGAATAGCATACAATAAATAATCTAAGTATTGTATTTCAGCAATTGGACGAAGCCCTCTTAAAGCCAATCCTATACCTTGACCTATAATCGTTGCCTCTCTTATGCCAGCATCAGTAACACGTAATTCTCCGTATTTTTCCTGCATGCCTTCTAGGCCTTGGTTCACATCGCCAATATTTCCTGCATCTTCGCCAAAAACTAAAGCTTCAGGGTATTTGGTAAACAAAGCATCGAAGTTGTCTCTTAAGATCATTCGACCATCCGTATCAGCTATAGTATTCTCGTTGTATTTAGGTGCTATTGGTTCTACAGAGTAAATGTTAGCATTGGATTCGGAATGCAAATGACTACTGAATTTTTTCTGAGTTACTTCAGTGTAATTTTGAATCCATTTTGCTACTTCGTTCTTTCCATTTTCGTTAATCAACAAGCGCAAAGCTTTACGAGCTGTACTTACTATTTCCTTCTTTAAAGGATCTTTAATATTCTTTAAAACGGAAACGTGTTGAAGTATTTTGGTTTTATTTTGACTCGTTTCAGCTACTCTTTCAAGTAGTGATAATAGTTCTTTTTGTTCGTTTAGGATGGGCTCAATAAATTCTTTCCAAGCTTCTTTCTTCCCTTCGAGAACTTCTTTTTTAGCGGTAGCATCGATTTCGTCAAGTTCTTCTGGCGATGCGATATTAATAGCAATCATCCACAATCGCATTTGACGAATACAATCATAGTCTTTTTCCCAAGCTAATCTATCAGCACTTTTATATCGCTCATGAGAACCTGAACTTGAATGACCTTGCGGTTGAGTTAGTTGAGATACATGAATTAAAACAGGAACGTGTTGTTCTCGAGCTAAATCAGCTGCTTTTTCATAAGTAGCAATTAAGTCGGCATAATCCCAACCTTTTACTTTTAAGATTTCAAATCCATTAGTACCTTCTTCTCTTTGATATCCTTTTAAAATTTCAGAGATAGATTCTTTTGTGGTTTGATGTTTTGCATGAACAGAGATACCATATTCGTCATCCCAAACACTCATTACCATGGGTACCTGTAATACACCAGCTGCATTTATAGTTTCGAAGAAAACTCCCTCAGAGGTACTGGCATTGCCAATAGTACCCCATGCAATTTCATTTCCTTCGTTAGAAAAATTACCAGCGTTAGTGATGCCTGGGACTTGTCTGTATATTTTTGAAGCGTAGGCTAATCCTAAAAGGCGTGGCATTTGTGCCGCCGTAGGGGAGATGTCTGAGCTTGAGTTTTTTTGTTCAGTTAAATTCTTCCAAGAGCCATCTTCATTTAAACTATGGGTTACAAAATGACCACCCATTTGTCTTCCTGCAGACATGGGCTCATAATCCAAATCCGTATGACCGTATAAACCTGCAAAAAACTGTTTTATGGTTAATTTTCCAATGGCCATCATGAACGTTTGATCACGATAATAACCAGAACGGAAATCACCATCTTTGAAAGATTTAGCCATTGCTAATTGGGGAACTTCTTTACCGTCTCCAAAAATCCCAAATTTTGCCTTTCCAGTTAGTACCTCTTTACGTCCTAATAAACTACATTCCCTGCTAGTAATAGCAATTTTGTAGTCATTTAAAACTTCAGTCTTGAAGTCTTCAAACGTTAACGTTGTATTCGTTTTTTCTTTTATCATAATTGAAAAGGATGACATAATGTACAAATCTAATTAAAAACTACTTATTTTCATAATTAGTCTAATAATTAAATTTTGTTTTTTCTAATCATTTTAACGAATTATAGTTTTTTGTTGAATTATTGTTTGTAAAAATGTAATTTGTTAAATAAAATGTAATTTAAGTCGGATAAATCGAAAATTATTAAAACCACTTTCTGTTAAATAAATTGATAAGTGTACTAGGCGAGAAGGTGATTACAAATCGAACCTTTTCATTATAATTTTTTTGATTGAATTCGAATCCGTTAGAAGAGTAAACAGGAAAATACAATTCGAAATAGTCCGTAACTAAATTAAGCCGAACACCGCTATCGTATACGAATTGAGGAGATTGATACTTATTTTTAATAAGTCCCATATCTCCGTACAACTCAATCCAATTCCAGATATTGAAACTCCCATTTAAAGTTGTCATCCATTGATTAGCATACGTAGTGCTTAATTTTGATTTAAAACCACCTTCTGCTTCAATGTATTGCTGACTAAAGAATCCCTTACTTTCAGATCTTCCGTAATAGTTGTAGTCAAAAAGATAATCACTTGGGTGATCCAATGAAAAACTAAAGTAATCAGAATGAGTGGTGTTATACAGAAAGAAACCAGCATACAAACGTAAATTGATTTGATGATTATTCTCAAATAATTTTCGGTACCCCATCTCGGTGATTGCTTTTCCAAAATTTTTAGAAAATTGAAAGTCCGAATTGAAATTGAAATGCTGAGTTAATTCGGTTTTAGTGTTGTAGTATCGAGCATTAAATACCGAATAATTTTCGAGTGAAGCATCACTTCCGTCCAATAGATTACTTTTTTCTTTATTTACAATTACTTGTCTAAAGAGGAAAGCTTGTTTTCGATTGTCTCTAAAATCGCTTTCGCGAATACGGAACTCCACACTAGGTGTTATTTTTGAATAACTAGCATCGGGAGCATAATGAAAATAAGAACCTGTTACTGTATACCTAACGTTGTAAAGATTACTATTTCTGTAATTTTGATTGATTACGAATGCTCCACCTCCAGTAAAAGTGTTGGACTTTGTAGAATAAGAAGGACCAAGATCAAACAAAAAAGGTTTGTCTAAAATGGTTCGATTGTGTAGTCGTAACCCAGGAGAAAGACCATCATAGAAATTATAGTTCAAAGAGGGAACATATAAAATCTGGTTATAATAAGGGTCTTCTAAATCCTTCATGAACACGAATTTTATTGGACGATTATTGGGAAAAAAACCATCTAGTTTTTTCCAATTATTCCGTAAATTGTATTCAGGGACTTCGTTTTTGTAGTTTAAAATAATTCGATCAGCTCCTTTTTTTTCTATGGTAAAGGTGCTATCGCATTCTTTGATATCAAGCCATTTTTTGAAAACAATAGTATCGTTTCTAAGTCCGTAAATCGGAATAGGTATAGGGATTTCAGTTTTGTTTTTTATAGAAAATGTTATGTTGTCTTTTGTTTTGGAAACTTTAGAAAATTTATAATCTATCAATTCACGAGAATTTACAATAGTAGAAAAAAACCAATTGATGTTTTTGTCAGTATTTGATTTTAGAATAGATTCAAAATCGGTATTGGTGACTTGTTGTTTCTTGTTTTTTTCGTAAAACTGATGAATACTATTACTTACAATATTATTTTCTAAATAACTATCTAAGAATGAAATACTCAATCCAGCGCGGTATTTACTAGCAATTTGCTCATTAAATTTGATCAAATTGGTTTTAGGAATTCCTAGGGCTTGATCTAAATTTTTTCTAGCCATTAGCATATAAAAATAACTGTATTGCTTGTTGAAATCCAGATTCGTTATATTATAACTTTTTAGCAATTTGAATCGAGAAGCACTACCCAACATCTTACTTTCAGGATGGTATTGTTCAATATATTTCATCATAGCATCCATTTGTAAGGCGTCGTAAATCCAATTGTCTTTCCGAGGGTCTAGATGCAAACTGTTTTTTAGATAGGTGTCTAAATAGGTTTTTAAAAACTTGATTTCAAACAAGAAATCTTCTTCAAATGGGTTCAAAAAGGAAGGTAACTGATTCAATCCGTAAAAAGGATTTCGATCGTAATTAGTTTGAGAAACTACAATTTTTGGGTGGGGATAAACTCCAATGAAATCATTAGTAAAATTAGCTATTCTATTAATGATAATGATTTTTTGAATAGCATCTAATTGAGTACTGCTGATGTTGGTAATAACCTCATTCAATTCATTACGATAACTATTAAAACTCGATTTTGATTCAATATACACACTAAAATCGGTTCTGTTTTCTCCTTTTAATAAGAAATCAGAATGTGATTTATCCTCTGTTTGTTCCTCCACATTCAAATCTGTGGTTAAAGAAAGCCCTTTTGGAATTTTAAAATGGATAGTATAGTCACAAATTCCATTAGCAATATCGTCTAAATTACTATTGCTATATTTAACAAAGGCTTTGTTCTCATATCGTGCGGGACTTAAAAACCAATTTTTAAGATTCAGATCTCCGTTGGGAGCATAGCCGTATTTAGTAAATTTGTTACTTGGTATTTTTGAAAAGTAAGTGAGGTATAATGTTACTTTTTGATTGGGAGCCAATTTTTCTCTTAGATCAACCGTTATGTAATCCGGGTTGATTTTTGTTCTGTGCCAAGACAAAAATAATTTTTCCTCATTCAAAATGGTTAGATTTGAAGTTCTACCACGCTCTACTTCATTCGCTAAGTGAAAACCTCTGTAAAATTCGTCAGAAAAACGCTTCCCTAAAGGCGTATTTTTATCAGAATAGGCATTGTTCCAATCGTTTAATACAATTGAACTGATGCTGTCATTGGACTGATTAAAAAAAGTAATTTCCTGTTGAATACTAAGCGTTTTAGTGTCAGGATTTAACTCCACATTCATATTAGAACGATGTTGAGCCACTAGCTTATTTGAAGCTAATACTATCAGTAGAAAAAATACTATTTTTAGAAATGATTTCAATCGTCAAATTTTAAGTAAAGGATACAAGTGATGAACTGATTCCAAATCAAATACTATAGCACTCGGTTTTAAAAATTAGGGCTTAGGTCGTATTTTTTATAGAATGCGTCTAAAACCGCTACCACTTCTTCTTCGGTGTCTACAATTTTAAATAAATCCAAATCGCTGGCACTAACTGTTTTTTCGCGCTCTATTAAAACCGTTTTTATCCATTCGATTAAACCCGACCAAAACGATGTACCGACCAAAATAATTGGGAAACGTGCAATCTTTTTAGTTTGAATTAATGTTATAGCTTCAAATAATTCGTCCATGGTGCCAAAGCCTCCTGGCATTACCACAAAACCTTGCGAGTATTTCACAAACATCACTTTTCGAACAAAGAAATAATCAAAATTCAAATTTTTATCTCGGTCGATATACGGGTTGTAATGTTGTTCAAAAGGCAATTCAATATTCAATCCTACAGAGGTACCTCCACCTAAATGCGCCCCTTTATTTCCTGCTTCCATAATCCCTGGACCACCACCAGTAATCACACCATAACCCGCTTTACTGATTTTATAAGCAATTTTTTCAGCTAGTAGATAGTACGGATCTTCCGGTTGAATTCGGGCAGAGCCAAAAATGGTCACACAAGGACCTATACGCCCCATAGTTTCGTATCCATTCACAAATTCCGACATGATTTTAAAAATCGCCCAACTATCATTGGTACGAATCTCATTCCATGTTTTTTGTTTCAGTTTGTCCTGAATTACTTTATCTTCATCATTATCAAAGTCTTGTAGTCTCATTTTTTGTATTTTTTGGAGCTTAATCCTGCTATCCGCTGTATCTTTTTAAAGTAGCCTTCGAGTGCCTCAGTCTACTTTAAAAAGGATGCCGCTGCTATCAGGGCTAGATTTATCAATTACTAAACTAATTCTTTTTTCAGAAATTGTGCAGTATAACTATTTTTATTTTTTATGATTTCTTCAGGAGTTCCTTTGGCAACTAATTGTCCGCCGCCTTTTCCGCCTTCAGGACCTATATCAATGATGTAATCCGCCAGTTTAATCACGTCCATATTGTGTTCGATAATCAAAATCGTATTGCCTTTATCGACTAATTTATTGATAACATCCATTAGCACTCGAATGTCTTCAAAATGCAATCCAGTAGTAGGTTCGTCTAAAATATAAAAGGTATTTCCGGTGTCTTTTTTAGACAATTCTCCAGCTAATTTGATTCGTTGTGCTTCGCCACCTGAAAGTGTTGTACTTTGCTGACCCAGAGTAATATATCCCAATCCTACTTCTTGAATGGTTTTGACTTTTCTGTAAATTTTAGGAATATTTTCAAAGAAAGGAACCGCTTCGTCTACCGTCATGTTCAACACATCTGAAATGGATTTTCCTTTGTAACGAATTTCCAAAGTTTCTCTGTTAAAACGTTTACCCTGACAGGTTTCACATTCTACGTACACATCGGGTAGAAAGTTCATTTCAATAGTTCGCACTCCTGATCCCTCACAGGTTTCGCAACGACCACCTTTGACATTAAAACTAAAACGACCTGCTTTGTAACCACGAATCATACTTTCGGAAGTCATCGTAAATAGATTTCGAATCTCCGAAAATACTTCGGTATAGGTAGCCGGATTAGACCTTGGCGTACGCCCAATAGGACTTTGATCAATGTCAATGACTTTGTCAATATGTTCTAAACCTTCAATTTTTTTGTAAGGTTGTGGTTTTTTTACTCCGTTGAAATAATAGGCGTTCAAAATAGGGTAGAGGGTCTCGTTAATCAAAGTCGATTTTCCACTTCCTGAGACACCCGTCACGCATATCATTTTACCTAAAGGCAGCTCGATAGACACATTCTTCAAATTATTTCCTGTTGCTCCTGTTAGTTTCAAGAATTTTCCGTTGCCTTCCCGACGCTTTTTAGGAACTTCGATTTTCATATCGCCATTCATAAATTGCGCAGTAATCGTATTGCTTTTTAAAATGGCAGCAGGTGTTCCTTGGCTGATGATTTCGCCACCAAATTTCCCTGCTTTCGGGCCAATGTCAATCACATAATCAGCACGTTCAATCATGTCTTTGTCGTGTTCAACCACTAAAACGGAATTGCCAATATCACGCAATTGTTCCAAAGAATGAATTAATTTTTCGTTGTCTCTTTGGTGCAAACCAATACTCGGTTCATCCAAAATATACAATACACCGACCAACTGTGAACCAATTTGTGTCGCCAGTCGGATGCGTTGGGCTTCACCACCCGAAAGGGATTTGGAGCTTCGGCTCAACGCCAAATAATTTAAGCCAACATTCATTAAGAAATCCAATCGGTCTTTGATTTCTTTAATCACTTCAGACGCAATTGTTTTTTGTTTGTCAGACAAATGACTTTCCAATTCTTGAAACCAAGTTGTCAAATCTGAAATATCCAAATCGCTTAATTCGGCAATATTTTTATCGTTTACTTTAAAGAAAAGCGCTTCTTTTTTTAATCGCGAACCTTCACATTCCGGACATTTTACTTCGTCCATGAATTCTTTCGCCCAACGCTTAATCGTTGTTGAGCCGCTTTCGTCATGTTGGTTTTTGATGAAATGAGCAATTCCTTCAAAATCAATTTTGTATTCTCGTGCAACTCCTAAATCTTTTGAATTGATGGTGAATTTTTCTTTGCCACCGTTCAAAATCATTTCCATGGCTTCTTCCGAAATGGTTTCCACCGCATCGGTTAATTTGAAACCGTATTTTTCACCAATGATTTCTAATTGCTTGAAAATCCAAGACGATTTGTATTCGCCCAAAGGAGCAAATCCGCCATTTTTGATGGATAATTTCGGGTTAGGAATTATCTTTTTACGATTAATTTCGTTTACAGTACCCAGTCCATTACAATGCGCACAAGCACCTTTTGGAGAGTTGAAAGAGAATAAGTTGGGTTCTGGATTTTGATAGGAAATACCCGTTGTAGGACACATTAAATTCCTACTAAAATAACGTACTTCGTTAGAATCTTGATCTAAAACCATCAATACATTTTCGCCATGATGCATGGCGGTATTGATACTTTCGGCTAGTCGTTTTTGGTTGTCTTCGGTATTTTCAATAACCATTCGATCAACTACAATTTCGATGTCGTGGGTTTTATAACGATCCAATTTCATTCCGCTAACTAGATCCTGAATTTCTCCATTCACACGCACTTTCAAAAAACCTTGTTTGGTGATTTGTTGGAAGAGCTCAGCATAATGTCCTTTTCTAGCACGGATAATAGGAGCTAAAATATTGATTCGTTTTCCTGTAAAATCCTGAATAATCAAGTCTTTGATTTGATCATCGGAATAGGAAACCATTTTCTCACCCGTATTATAACTGTAGGCATCAGCCCCACGAGCGTATAACAAACGCAAAAAGTCATAGATTTCAGTAATAGTTCCTACTGTTGAGCGCGGACTTTTACTAGTTGTTTTTTGTTCAATAGCAATTACTGGCGAAAGTCCGTCAATTTTATCCACATCAGGACGTTCTAGTCCGCCTAAAAATTGTCTAGCATAAGCAGAGAATGTTTCAATATATCTGCGTTGACCTTCGGCATAAATGGTATCAAAAGCCAAAGACGATTTCCCAGAACCCGAAAGTCCAGTGATGACCACTAACTGTTCTCGTGGAATTGAAATATCGATATTTTTAAGGTTGTGAACGCGCGCGCCTTGAACTTCAATAGTATTGTCTTTATCTAACATAATTTTTGCAAAAAGCAAAGTTACTATTTTGATTTATTCTTTTGGTACAACACAAGCGAAGTTTATGTTAAATAGATGCTGTAATAGTAAGTTAAAATCTAATGGACCAGATCGTTATTCTATAGTCATGGATTTTAGTTTGGTACGATACGCTTCTAAGGCTAATGATTTTGAGATAAAGCCATAGTATTTATTGTTTTTGAGTACCGGCAAAAAGGCGACTTTGGTTTGCTCAAATTGATTCATCACTACTTCCATACTATCTTCAGGAGTAAGAATTGCTTTAGGAGCAGTCATAATTTCTTTAATTTGAGTGTATTTGACACGATAGGTATTAAAGATAATCTCTTTGATGTCATTGAAATAGACTATACCTACTAATTCATTTTCTGAATTGACAACGGCAAAAACAACTTGAGTAGAATTAGAAATTAGATCAACCAATTTGTCAAGGTTTTCATTTGGTGAAACCGTCAAATAATCCGTTTGAATAATGGAATTTGTATCTAAGGTTGAAAGTACATTCGCATCTTTATTGCTAGTAAAAGCATGTCCTTTTTTGGCTAAATTTTTCACATCCATTGAATGTTTTTCGAAGCGTTTTGAAATAGCAAAACTAATCGATGATACAATCATTAATGGTATCATTAAGTTATATCCACCAGTAATTTCAGCAATCAAGAAAATGGCGGTTAATGGCGCGTGAAACAAACCACTTAATATACCTGCCATTCCAACTAAAGTGAAATTACTCACGGGCAATTTGGCTAATCCAATTAGGTTAATCAACTTCGAAAAGAAAAAACCAACATAAGATCCTAAAAACAGCGAAGGAGCAAAATTACCTCCATTTCCACCACTACCAATGGTTAAACCTGTAGCAAAAGCTTTAAGCATCATGGTACAACCTACAAAGAGTAAAAGTACCCAACTGTTATTTCTAAATCCACTAAATAAAGTATCTTCTAATAATTGTCCCGGATCATTTTCGGATAAAATTCGGATGCTTTCATATCCTTCGCCAAAAAGAGTTGGGAACACATAAATTAAAACAGCTAGAAGGGTAGAACCAAAAAGCGCTTTTTTATAAGGACCTAATTTTAACCGACTGAAGAAATGTTCTACTCGTTGAAAATTCCGAGAATAATAAATGGAAATTAAACCTGTGAAAACGCCTAAAAACGTATAAAATGGAATGTTATGATAATTAAAATCTTCTTGTTGCTTGAACGAAAGTAAAATGGTCTCATCCAATACAATTACCGAAACCAAAGTTCCAGTTGCCGCAGCAATCATAATTGGGGTAAAGGCAGATATACTCACATCAACGAGTAAGACTTCGATAGCAAATAACACTCCCGCGATTGGAGCATTAAACGCGGCAGCAATACCAGCGGCAACTCCACAGCCAATAAGTAAAGTACGGTCTTTGTAGCTTAATTTGTATTTCTGTGCATAATTAGAACCAAAGGCTGCTCCTGTGATTACAATGGGACTTTCTAATCCTGCAGAACCACCCATACCCACGGTTAAAGAGCTGGTAATGATTTGCGCATACATTTGTTTTCTTGGGATAATACTTGCCTTTTTTGCGACCGCATATAAAATTTGCGAAGTGCCTTTTTGAATGGTTCCGCTCAAGAATTTTTTGATTACAAAAACCGTTAATAGAATCCCGATAATAGGTAAAATACTATTGAAAAAACCTAATTTTAGAATCCGACTTACATAAGTAGAAAAAGTGAATACCCAGTGCGCAAAAGCTTTAAGTACAATTACCGCAAACGCAGCTGAGATTCCAACCAAAACCGCTGATAAGAAGATGAATTGCTTATCGCCTAATTTTGATCTGGACCAAGCAATAGTTTGTTCTAATCGATGTAAAGCATTTTTTAACATAGGTGGGGTTTTCAGCCGGCTAAATTACAATTAAATATTTTTTAATGCTTCTTTTTTGCTTAAAGGCTTTAAGTTGGATTGTAATACAAATTCCCGAACTGCTTCTGGGTCAGTCTTAGCATATTCTCGAAGCGCCCAACCAATTGCTTTTCGAATAAAAAATTCGTTTGAATGACTGTGTTGAATACAAAGTGATTGCAATAATTTAAAATCGGTTTTTGATTTATAGCCTAGTTGGAATAGAATCACACTGCGATTCAGCCACATGTTTTCAGCGGTTGAAAATCGTTTTATAACGGTTGGGATTTCATTCAGGAACTGTTGTAAATAATCACCTAAAATAAATTTAGAAATCGTATCCACGCTATCCCACCAAGAATTGGTCGTAAGCAATTGCTCAATCCAAATAATGTCTTCAACTTGGTAGTTGTTCTTTAAATTTTTCAGTAGTATTTCGATTCCACAATACTGAAGTTCGCGTTCCTTTTTTAAAAACAATTCCCATCCTATGGCTCTAACATTGCTATTAATTTCAGTTTGGTGTTTTTTGCATAACGATTTAAAAATCGCCCTTCTTTCATCGGTTTTGATTCCGAAGAAAGGGAACAAGTTTTTCATGTATTTTGCCATGGGCAAAGCATTTTCTGCTTTGGCATTCGCAGCAAATGTATTTTCTAATTCGGTTATAAAGTTCATTAGTATTGTTTAAAATCCAACAGCGGTATCGTCTCCTCTAAAATCAGCTCCTCCTTCGAGTTTGCCGTTTGGTAAAACCAAAATAGCATCCACTTTACCAATAACAGGTGTTGTTTTTTCGTTGATTAAATAGGATTTAGCTTTTAATACATCTAAAGTCTTTGTATCAAAAGCTTTGGGTTCAAATGTAATTAAATCGGGTAACCATTGATGATGAAAACGAGGCGAATTGACTGCTTCTTGCATGCTTAAATGATATTCGGACACATTCAAAATCGTTTGTAATACAGAAGTAATAATAGTAGAACCTCCAGGAGAACCCACTACCATAAATAGTTTTCCGTCTCTTTCAACAATAGTAGGCGTCATAGAACTCAACATTCTTTTTTGAGGGGCAATACTATTAGCTTCATTACCTACTAATCCAAATAGATTAGGTTCGCCGGGTTTGGCACTAAAATCATCCATTTCGTTATTCAAGAAAAAGCCTAATTCGTCACAATAGTATTTGGATCCAAAACCATCATTAATAGTTGTGGTAGCTGCAACGGCATTTCCAAACGAATCTACAATGGAATAATGCGTAGTTTCGGTACTTTCGGCATAATTGACTTTACCTTCTTTAATATCAGAGGATAAAGTGGCTTTATCTACATTGAAAGTTGACATTCTCTCTTTCAAATAATTGCTATCCATTAACTCTTTCAGCGGAATTCGAACAAAATCAGGATCGCCTAAATAGAAACTTCGGTCAGCATAGGCTCTTCGTTCGGCTTCTACTATCACTTGAATGGCTTCAGGAGAATTATGACCCATTTTTGCCAAATCAAATGGTTCAATCATCTTCATGATTTGAGCCAAACAAATCCCGCCACTACTTGGAGGCGCCATTGCTATGATTTTTAAATTTTTGTATCCAAATTCTAATGGATTGCGCCATCTAGCTTCGTATTGCGCTAAGTCCTTTTTACTGATAATTGCTCCAATTTTCTTGAAATAACGAACCAGTTTTCGAGCCGTTTTTCCATTGTAAAATTCTTCTTTTCCGTTTGTAGCAATGCGTTTCAGTGTTTCGGCTAAAGCAGGATATTTAATAGTGTCATTCTGTTTGAAAATAGCAGCAAATTTTGTGTTTTCTCCATTCGCTTTTATAATGGAAGTCCGGTAATCGTTCAAACTTTTCTCCTGTTTTTGAGTAACAATAACTCCTTTTTCTGCCAATTCAATTACAGGTTTCATAATTTCTGCCATTGGCAATGAGCCTAATTTTTCATGAACAGCAAATACACCTGCAATAGTTCCAGGAACACCTATAGCTAATGGAGAAGCAGTACTTTTTCCTTTAATTAGATTTCCATTTTTATCCAAAAACATATTTTTAGAAGCATTCAAAGGTGCTTTTTCTCGATAGTCTAACGTTCCAGTTTCGCCATTTGCTTTTCGATACACCATAAATCCACCACCACCTATATTTCCAGCATAGGGGTAGGCTACCGCCAAAGCTAATTCTGTAGCGACCATGGCATCAAAGGCATTGCCGCCTTTTTTCATGATGGCAACACCAATTTTCGAAGCTTCTTCTCGAGCTGAAACCACCATGGCTTTATCTGCCACTAATCCTGTTTGCGCCGATGCAAAATGGGTAAGTAGTACAAGTGCCAAAAGACTGAAATAGCTTCGTTTTAGTATCATAATTGAGTTAATTTTTGTTTTGCAAATAACTGTAATTCTTCGTAAAAAAAGGTGAATTCTTCTTCAAAAATAGCATAGTGTGCAACGAGTTCTTCTCCTGCAAACCGCATTTGAGATTGGTTTTTCGTCCGGTGATCCATTTGACTCAAAATTCGCTCTAATCCAGGTACCGATTGGTAACTTACTAGCCAATTGTGTTCCATCATATACGGAAGTAAGTGCTGCGTTTTGGTAGTCAAAATAGCGTGATTGTCGAGCAATGATTGGTAAAAACGGGCAGCATAATTTTCTAATCCTTCATCAGAATGAGTGGGCCAATTTTTAGCTAAAAAATGGTCGTAATATAGATCAACAATAACTCCAGCATAATGGTGGTATCGCGAATGCAATCTTTTAGTGCTTTGTCGGAATATTGGATGTGCATCAGTAAAGGTATCGATAGCTCGGTGGAGCAAAATTCCTTTTTGAATTTCAGGAGCAAAATTTTCATATTGCTTGCCACGAACTCCATCGGCCATAAAATTGCCGATTTTGATGAATTCATTTTCGCCAGAAAGATGGATGTGAGCAAGGAAATTCATAGTGTTTTTGGATTGTTGCTTTTCAAATATACAAAGTTCAATTCATAAAAGAATTTCATTTTTAAGAAAAAAGGTAGTAATAATGTCGTTTTGCTAAATACGAACTTTTATATTTGTATTTCTAAACAAAATTTAATTCATATTTAGATGACTTTAATAAAATCAATATCAGGAATTCGAGGAACAATCGGAGGTAAAGTAGGAGATAATCTGACGCCAGTTGACGCTGTTAAATTTGCGTCGGCCTATGGGACTTGGTTAAAGAACTATTCTGGAAAAGAAAAATTATCAGTGGTAATTGGTCGCGATGCCCGAATTTCAGGCCCGATGATTCATAATTTGGTTGTGAATACATTAATTGGACTTGGAATTGATGTGATAGATTTGGGACTGTCCACTACACCAACGGTTGAAGTAGCGGTGCCTTTAGAAAAAGCAGACGGGGGTATTATTTTGACAGCTTCTCATAATCCAAAGCAATGGAATGCCTTGAAGTTATTGAATGAAAAAGGCGAGTTTTTGAATGGAGTAGAAGGCGAGAAAATTTTAGAAATTGCCGAAGCGGAAGCTTTTGATTTTTCTGACGTTGATTCATTAGGAACGATTTTAGAAAACGATGCCTATATGGATATTCATATTGACGAGGTGTTGAATTTACCTTTGGTGGATGTCGATGCTGTAAAAGCAGCTCAATTTAAAGTGGTTGTTGACGGTGTGAACTCATCAGGAGGAATTATTATTCCCAAGCTACTTGAATTAATGGGTGTGGAGGTAGTAAAACTATATTGTGAGCCTAACGGACATTTTCCACACAATCCAGAACCTTTAAAAGAACATTTGACCGATATTTCAGAATTGGTTGTTAAAGAAAAAGCTCACCTTGGAATCGTAGTAGATCCAGATGTGGATCGTTTGGCTTTCATTTCTGAAGATGGAGAAATGTTTGGAGAAGAGTATACTTTAGTAGCTTGTGCTGATTATGTGTTGAGTAAAACTCCGGGCAATACTGTTTCTAATATGTCTTCGTCTCGTGCATTGCGTGATGTTACGAATACGCATAAAGGAAGTTACGAAGCCAGTGCTGTAGGTGAGGTGAATGTAGTAGAGTTAATGAAGAAGAATAATGCCATCATTGGTGGTGAAGGAAACGGAGGAATCATTTATCCTGAACTGCATTACGGACGTGATAGCTTGGTAGGAGTAGCATTATTCCTGACACATTTAGCAAACAAAAAAATGACGGTTTCTGCTTTACGCGCTTCGTATCCAGAATATTATATGAGCAAAAATAAAATTGAGCTGACTCCTCAAATTGATGTGGATGCTATTTTAGTTGCCATGACTGAGAAATACAAGAATGAAGATATTACCACGATTGACGGAGTGAAGATTGATTTTGCTTCAGAATGGGTGCATTTGAGAAAATCCAATACAGAACCGATTATCCGTATTTACACAGAAGCTCCTTCGCAACAAGAAGCGGATGTGTTAGCGTTACGTATCATTGATGAAATAAAAGTAATTGCGGGAATCTAATCCCAAAGTCATTTAAATTAAAAATCCCCTTTCGTTACGAAAGGGGATTTTTTTATCTACGATGTTTCCATCTTTTGTGCGTCCAAAAATAGTATTCGGGAGCTTCTAAAATTTGTTTTTCGACAAGTTTTAAATAAGTATCTGTGATTTCAAAATCAGGGATTTGAGTTACATTTTCTCCGATTGGGATAAATGTAGCTTCATAAAATCCACGTCCCACTTTTTGTACATCAACAAAAAGTACATTCAAATCATATCGTTTAGCAAGCATTTCGGCTCCTGTGTGAACAGGGACTTCAATCCCCATGAATTTTTGCCAATGAAAGGCGCGATTCAATTTGGGAGATTGGTCGCTAGCAAGACAATATAGTGCTTGAACTCCTTTGGATTCATTATCAGAAATATAAGGAATTGTATTAAAAGTAGTTACCAATTCGGCATCATATTTCGCCCGAATTTTTCGCACTAACCGATCAAAATAAGGATTGGCAATTTTTTTATAGACCCCAATTCCTTTGAATTTCATATGGCTATTAATAGAAATTAACCATTCCCAACTGGCATAATGCGAAGCCAATAAAATCAAACTCTTTCCTTTGTTTTCGTATTCTTTGATTAACTCGATATTGGTAATGGTAAAACGTTTGTTCATTTCCTCAGCCGAAATAGACATGGTTTTAATCATTTCCAAAAACATATCACAAAGGTGATGGTAAAACTTTTTTTCGATTTGTAATCGTTCTTTTTCACTTAAATGCGGTAATGCAATAGACAAGTTATAACGAACCATTTTTTTTCGATAGCCTACTATATAGTATACAAGCACATAAACTAGGTCTGAGAACCAATAAAATACTCGGAATGGGAGTATTGAGATTATCCAAAGTAAAGGAAAGCTTATTATAAAAATCAGAAATTGCATGCAGTTATTTTTGGCAAATATAATTCAAAAAAAAATGTGAATTTAAATTTCGGAAGAACAAGGTCAATTTATCCGAATCATTATCTTTACCATTCACTATAAATGAAGTGATATGAATATGATACTAATTGGAATCATCGCTGTTACAGTTTTGATGAGCTATAAAGGATTTAACGATTTGTCTTTTTTTAGAAAATACGAATTCCACATAGGAAGTATTCAAAAAGGAGAACAGATCCGAATGCTATCGTCTGGATTTTTGCATGTTGACATGACCCATTTGCTATTTAATATGCTTACACTTTGGTTTTTTGCCCCTTTAGTTCTAGCGTATTTAGGGAATTGGACTTTTGTTCTAATCTATATGGGAAGTTTAATTTTCGGGAATCTATTGACGTATATTTTTAATAAAAATAATTACAGTTATCGAGCCGTAGGTGCTTCTGGAGCAGTTACGGGAGTGTTGTATTCGGCTATCTTATTACAACCCGATATGATGTTAGGACTTTTCTTTGTGATTCCTATTCCGGCCTATCTTTTTGGAATTTTATACTTGCTGTATTCTATTTACGGAATGAAATCTCAAAACGATAACATTGGACATTCAGCCCATTTTGGAGGGGCTGTTGGCGGCTATGTAATCACACTAATGGAACAACCTCAATTGTTAGTAGAACACACCTTAATGGTTGTCTTATTGACTATTCCTATTGTGGTTCTTTTTATAATGCAACGATTAGGGAAGTTGTAATTGGTAAAGAAATAAAGCATGAGAAAATACATTTTCGTCCTATTCATAATTAGTTTGTCTTCTTGTTATAATAAAGATAATAAGAGCTCAAAGACTATTGTTTTTCCTTATAATGAGTACAACCAATTGTTGGGAAAACAAAAAAAGCAATTTTTAGATTCGCTTTATAAAGTTGTTGAAACAGTTCCTAATAACGAGCAAGGAGTACAGTATCTTTTTGATTTGTCTACGGAGTATTATTACATCAATGATTTTCCGAAATCATTAAAAATAAGTAGAGATCTTCTTGAAATTGCAAAAGATAAATCGGACACATTAAATATAGCAAAATCGTATAGTTTTATTGGCGATACTTATGAACAAAATCATAAGGACAGTGCGTATTTTTATTATCAGAAGGCTCAAAAATTGTTTCAAATAATTGGAAATGAAGAGAATGTAGGAAAAATGATTTTCAATAAAGCATATATTTTATTTTATGAAGGGAATTATTTGCAAAGTGAAATAGAACTCTCAAATGCACTTCAGTTATTGAAATCAAATTCAAATCATCAACTTCTTTATACAGTGTATAATTTGATGGGCTGTAATTTAGAAAATCTAGGAGATTATGAAACTGCTCTTGAATATTTTAAACAAGCTAAAAATCAGTTAAACATGGCTCGTGAAGCTAGAATTGATTATAACGGTTATTCTAATTGTGATGTGGCTATAGCTTCTAATATTGCCAATATGTATGATAAAATGCATAAATACGGTAAATCTATTGAGATTTTAAAACCTTTGTTGAATAAAGAATTAGAAAATAGATGGCCTAACGATTATGCAATTGTATTGGGTAATTTAGGTTCTTCAATGATGAAAAAGGGTAATTTAAATGGAGTAGAATCGATGTTGTATAAATCTTTTAATATTTCATTACAACATGGTAATCAGACGACTATATTATATAAGTCAATCACATTAGGCGATTATTATTTAACCATTAAAGACACAGCTAAGTCTCTTCAATTTTTGAAGGAATCATTAATTTCAGGTAAAAAAATCAAAGCCAATAATGAAATAAAATTGATTTATGAATTATTAGCTAGAGCAGACCCAAATCAAGATTCCTATTATAAAGAGAAAATAATTCAATTGACAGATAGTTTAGCTAAAGCGCAAAGAAAAGTCAATAATAAATATGCACGAATAGCTTATGAAACTTCGGTAATTGAAGATGAAAATAAGATTTTGACTAAGAATAATTTATATCTTCTCATAAGTTCTTTTATTTTGATAGTACTCTTCATGGGAATCTTAGTTTTTAGATATTGGAAGAATAAAAGAAAAGAATTGGAATTCCAAAGCCAGTTACAATCAGCAGAGATAGAATTATTTGAGTTAATGCAACAGTATCAAATAGATTTAAATCATACAAAAGTGATTGAACAGAACAGGATTTCAAAGGAATTACACGATAGTGTAACCAATAAATTGTTAGGAGTCCATTTGGTTTTGAAAACACTAAATGAGAGTAACGAGATAGACATTAAAGAGAAAAGAAAGAAATATATCGAAGAAATTCATGCTATAGAAAATGAAATCCGCGAAATAACACATGATTTACGAACAGAAGAAATAGACCCTCATTTTGATTTTAAAATGTTGCTGCTTAATTGTATTCAACAAGCCGATGAAATGGGTACTACTCGGTTTAATCTTGATTGTAATCCGATGATAGATTGGGAGTCGGTTTCGGGTTTAATTAAAATCACTCTTTATCGTATTATTCAAGAAGCGTTGTCTAATGTGTCTAAATATGCTGAGGCTTCAGAATGCCAGGTAGTGATTTCTATAAAAGACAAACAAACGATAGATTTGTTAATTTCGGATAACGGGAAAGGTTTTGATTTAAATACAGTTACAACCCAAGGCATTGGTTTGAAGAACATGAAAGAAAGAGCTGAAAAGGTGAATTCTAATTTAAGTATTACTACCCAACTCGGTGAAGGAACACAAATCCAATGCAGTTTTACAATTGATTAATTATAAAAAAAAGTCCTGATGTTATCAGGACTTTTTTTGTGGAGTCGCCGGGAATCGAACCCGGGTCCAAACAAGCAACTAAAGAGCTTTCTACAGGCTTATTTCCTGATTGGATTTTCGATGTTTTGCTAGGCCAGAAACAGCCACAAAACACTTAGTCTCTTAATTTTCAAGTACCGCCCGAAACATACAATACTCTAGGTTTATATTTACGATTCCCCTAGATCAAATGCTATAAACCAAAGCCTTTGAGGAGAATCCTGCTTTCCTACCTGGTAGGACGAGGCTAATCTTACTATAATTCAGATTATGCAGCAAGAGCGTAGTTTCCTTCGCCGTGTAAAAAGTGTGAAGCCTTTTATTAACGAGAATTACTTCAGTTCTCGACCTGCTTACTTTTCAATTCGACTTGCTGTCAAAACCAGTCGACCCCATGTTGTTTTAGAATAGTCAATAACCGTTCCAAAAACCGAGTGGCAAAGGTAAATCTTTTTTAGGGATAAAACGAATTGATTTGGGTATTTCAAATCGTACATCGTATATCGTAAATCAAATCATTCTTCCGTATCTGTTTCAAATGGATAATCTCCAAATAAGGGCGCTAATTTTTTTACGTTGTAGGTGCTTTTATTCATTTTGTTGGACAAAGCAAGAATAGTCACATGTTCTTTTTGTAGTGTGATATACGCTGAGGTATTGCCATGCCACCACCCGTTATGGAAATAAAAATTTTGTCCCGTTTCCCAATTGACCATTCGAATTCCTAGACCGTAGTTTTTCTTTCCTTTGTGTTCGTTGCTATATCCCGTATAAACTTGTTTTAATAAAGCAGGTTCTAAAAATCCAGGTTTGTTTCTAGCGCGATCTAGTTTTAATAAATCACGCACAGTAGAGTAGATGTTTTTATCGCCGTACACTTCGTCTAAATAATCTTTTCCGATTTCCACTCGGTTGGCTTTGTATGACGGAACGATTTTGTCTTTGTCTTTTTCGTAGTCAAAAACAAATGTATTGTTCATGCCTAGTGGCTTGAATATCATCTCGGTCATAGCTTCTTTGTAGCTTTTTTTAGTGATCTTTTCAATAATAAGAGCCAGCATAGCATAATTAGTGTTGCAATATGCAAAACGGGTATTGGTTTTAGACTCCAACCCAATGTTTTTGGTAGCCAAAAGTGTCAATATGTCTTGATTAGTCAATCGCTTGTGCCTGTCCCAAACTCCGTCATTTCTGTCGGTAAAATAAGCATAGTTACGTAATCCGCTTCGGTGGTTCAATAGCATTCGAACGGTCACTTCTGGAAAAGGAAATTCTTTTAAAATCACGTTGACTTTCTGATCTAAATTCAGTCGGTTAGCATTGACTAATTTTAAAACGACCGTTGCGGTCAATACTTTACTTACAGAAGCAATGTGCAAAGGAGTATTAGGAGTAATGCTATCTTTTTTACTAAAATTAGCTAACCCATCGTATTTTTCAAAAATAATTTGTCCATTCTTAGCAACTAAAAACGCGCCATTCGCACTTTTTCCAGGCCAGTTTTTATTATAAAAATGAGCAATTTTTTGTCGGGTTGTTTTAATATAATCTTCACTAAGTTTTGGTTCCTCATTGGTGTAAGGTTTCATTTTAGGAAGTTCATTTTCAGGAAGTTCGGAGTCTTTGATGTCTGATTCTGTTTTGCCTTTGCCGCAAGAGCTCAAAACAAGAGATAAAACCAGTATTTGTAGTATATTTGCTTTCTTAAAATAGTTCATTTTCGTAGTGGTACTTGAGTCACAAATATATTGAATACATTGCTTTTACGAAGCTTTTTTTCGATTATCAGTAACTTTTTATCCACAATTCAATGTTATTAAAGTTGTATTGTACTGGATGCCAGCAAGTATCATTTTGATTGGAATTAAAAATTAACTCAAAATAGGGTCAAAATGAGATTTTGTTCTTTTTTGCGAAAGATAAAACAGTACAATAAGTATATCAATTAACAGCATTTATAAGTATGAAATTCGGAATTTTAAAAGAAATAAATGAGCCAATGGATCGTAGAGTTGTATTTTCTCCAGCCTTATTGGAGCAATTGCAAGATGATTTTTCACAAGCTCAATTTGAAGTCGAGAGTTCCTCTACTCGAATTTTTACTGATGAAGAATATACAGCAAAAGGCATAGCAGTAGTTGCAGATGCAACTAATTGTGATGTGTTAATGGGGATTAACCCAATTCCTGTAGCTGATTTAGCACCTAATAAGGCCTACTTTTTTTTAGGCACTACTACTAATCATTTGAATGATAACGAAAAGCGAGAATTAAAAGTTAAGGTTTACGATTATTTAGTCATGATTGAAACCAATAGTTTTCAAAATACAATTGGTTTGGTAGGCGCCTATAATGCTTTTCGTGCTTTTGGAATTAAATTTGAATTGTTCAAGTTGCCTAGTGTAACGACTTTCTTGGACCAAAGCAGCTTGTTTACGTATTTGAAACGTCCCGTTTTACCTCCTTTAAAAATTACTGTTATCGGAACTGAAGCAATTGTTTCGGGCGTGAAAGTAATTATGAAGGCAATGAAAATAAAGGAAGTGTCAGAAGACGAATTTTTGGTAAAAAATTATGCTCAGGCTGTTTTTACTGTGATAGAGAATGTAGATTCGAATGAATTGGCACCTTTTACAAAGGTTTCAGACATCATAATTGCAGATTCTCAAATGGAAGGAAAAGCAGTGGTTTTATCTCAAGAGTTACTAAATGCTAAAGATTGTAAACTAAGAGTTGTTGCTGATTTACATCCAGAAGCTTCCAATTCATTAGCCTGTACCTTACGTCAATCTAGTCAAGAAGAGACTTTTTATGGCTATTTGCCTAACGAAAATAGGGAAGTAGATGTGTTTCATCCAGCAGCTATTGTAGTGACTGCTGTTCCTAATTTAGAAGTTGAATTCCCTCGAGAGTCTAGCGAAGCCTTTGGTAAACAAGTATTGGAACAAATTATCCCCGCTTTTTTTAAAGGAGATCCACAAGGCATACTACAAAAAGTCAAAGTGTATTAATAGTAACCAAAATGTTTGTAAATCAAAATGTTAAATTGATTTTTAAGCTTTAGTAAAAATAGATTGGTTAGTTTTTTTATTTTTTGTTGTCTGGCCAAAATAATAAACTTACATTTGTACCTGTATACAAACAAATTCCGGAAAATATGTTTACTTTTTCACAGTACTTAGGCTTTTTACTTTTCTTAACCATTTTGACAATGGGATTCTGGCTAATGTTTTTCTTAGTTGGATTCGTGTCTTACTGGGTTGGTGGAGCTTCTTGGGAAGCTTACAAAGAAAAGAAAGCAAAAAAGAAAGAAGAACAATCAGTTTAATCTGATTGTTTGATAATAAAAAAGCTCCGAATTTCGGAGCTTTTTTTATGAACTATTTAGACTGCCTTTTCAGGCAGTCAGTTTGTATTATCCTTGGAATTCCATTTCGCCTCCGTTATCATTCATTCTCTTTGGTTGTTTTTCTCTTTCGTTTTTAGCTTTGTTAAAACGGTAAGTGAAAGATAGAGTTACTTGTCTTACTCTCCACTGCATTTCAGCTCTTGAACTCAATACGCCAGGAAGATACGTTTCCATAATTCTTTTTCTACCATTGAAAACGTCGTTTATATTTAAGGCTATAGTAGCTTTGTCTTTTAAAACATCTTTACTGAAAGCTAAGTTAGCACTGAAATTACCCAAAACTCTACCTTGAGCATTATTTTGTGGTCCCATGTACATTAAGTTAGTTTGCCAGTCAATTTTATTTGGCAAAGTAATTTTTGAGGATAAACGGCTAAACCAAGAACTAGCAACTTTGTCAAAATTTTGGGTTACTACTACATTGTTAAAATTGGTATATACAAAATCACCTTTGGTGTCACTTTGGAAGAAGTTGAAATTAGAGTTTAATTTCCACCATTTGTATGGAGAATAATTTAGGGTAAACTCAAATCCAGTTCTGAATTCAGTTGCTATGTTTATAGGAGACATTATAATCACAGGTGTCCCGTTGATAAAATTACCTGATTCTCTACGAGCAAATTGGAATACATCAGTCGTTTTGTTGTAATACAATGAAGTACTCAATGTTAATTTAGACCAACGTTTGATGTAGCCAAAATCTAATGCATCTGTCATTGATGGATTTAAGTCAGGATTCCCCACGAATATATTGATGTTACTCGATAAATTACTAAATGGATTGATCATACGACCTCTAGGTCTTTCAATTCGTTTGCTATAACTAATAGAAGCACTACTTTTGTCTGATATCTCATAAGTAAAGAAGGCACTTGGAAAAAAGTTACCATATTTCTTTGTGTTGAAACTATTAGTTGCTAATTGATTAATTTCAATATTCGAATCTTCGTAACGCATTCCTAAAAGGACTGATACTTTATTTTGTTTGAATCCGTATTGAGTGTAAAAAGCGTTTACTTTTTCTATATAATCCAATACATTAGTGAAATTAGGATTGATAACACCGTCATTTTTTACTTGATAATCAGTTGATAATTTAGAAAAATTACCTCTATAACCTGCTTCAAATTGACTTCCTTTCCCTAAAGGTAACACATAATCACTTTGAACCAAAACTCTGTTTTGCTTTTGGTTGTTGACGGTATTGTCTATGCTAAATGGATTACTACTAGCCCTAGTTGCTGTAACTACTGCAGTAGTATTATCATCATTGGAAGATACAGATCCATCAATACTAAACTTGTGTCCTTCTTTCTTGAAATTTTTGGTAAAATTAGTGGTGTATTCTAAGTTGTTACTGTAATTATCTTCTTGATTAGTACGGTTGATAGTATAATCAAATGCATGAGCTCCTGTGTAATAATTTTGTAATACGTAATCGGTATGGTCGCCATTACTTTTACGGTAGTTGATGGTATTAGTCCAAGAAGTATTCTTGTCAATCGCTAATTCGATTCCGAAATTTCCATTATATCCTTTGTCGTAACGTTTGTTATCTCTTGGTTCAACAATGTAATTTCGAATTGAATTATCCGTGTTTAAATAAGTAGTTTCGTTGGTCATATTCCCAGGATTACTTCTAAAGCTGTATCCTTGTGTAGTAAACAAACTTATATTTTTAGTTTTGTAGTTCACGGTTCCACTCAATCCATTGTTGTCAGGAATACCTCCGGTGCCAATGAAAGTTCCATTTAAACCCTGATTTTTTCCTTTTTTCAAAACAATATTTAAGATTCCGCCACCACCTTCAGCATCATAACGCGCCGATGGATTGGTAATCACTTCTACTTTGTCAATAGCATCAGCCGGAATAATACGCAAGGCTTCGGTAATGTTAATGGCATTGGATGGTTTACCATCGATTAAGATTTTTACATTATCGTTTCCTCTCAAACTCACATTTCCTTCCACATCTACAGAAACCGATGGGATATTCGAAAGAACATCGCTTACTGTTCCTCCTTTAACCATTAAGTCGTTTCCAACGTTGAAAACTTTTTTATCCAATTTAATTTCAACAGTTGTTTTTTCTGCACGAACCACCACTTCACTTAATTGTGCGGCATCTTCGTTTAAAGGAATGGTTCCAATATTAGTATTGGATTCAATATTTCTTCCTTTGATTTCGGTAGGTTTAAAAGATATAAATTCCACCGTAATGTCGTAGATTCCAGGATTTATATCAACTGAAAATTCTCCTTTAGCGTTAGTAATACCACCAGATACTGCTTTTGGATTGTTGGGCAATCTAAGCGTAATCGTAGCGTATTCTAGAGGTTGTCTACTTGTTTTTTCGATAACTTTTCCGGTTATTTTTAATTTGGCTTTTACAATTGGTGCTTGTTGACCAAAACTTAGTATACTGCTTAAAAACAGTACTATTAATGCAATCGCATTTATTTTTTTCATCAATAATGATTTTAGTTATTCCTTTTAGACTATGAAAAGCCTAAAAGGTTACATTAGGCAAATCATAAAAAAAAGTTAAAGCGGCTTTTTTTTTTAAATGAATTGAGCCACCTCTTCTGGAATTCTTCCAATGATGGCTTTGTTTCCTTTTATAACGATAGGTCTTTCAATTAAAATAGGATGCGCGGCCAAAGCTTCAATGATAGCATCGTCGCTTAGGGATTTGTTTTTATACTGTTCAATCCAAATACTTTCTTTAACACGAACCAATTGAATGGATTTTAAGTTCAATTTTTGAAGTAAATCAATTAATGCTTCTTTGCTAGGAGGCGTCTCTAAGTATTTAATAATTTCAACTTCGGTTTCTTTTTCGGTCACAAAAGCCAGACAATTTCTAGACTTCCCACAACGTGGGTTATGGTATATTTGTATCATCTTTTTTAAAATTTTCGCGAAGTAAAGCAAATTGAAATTAAAAACGTATTTTAGAGCTAAGAATCTTTTAACCACTACTATGTTTATAGAACAAGGAATACATTCAGATAATAAATTTTGGAAATACCTTTTTGGGTCGGTACTGATTTTTGGTGCTTCATTAATTGGTCAGTTACCACTTTTGATGGGTGTTTTGTATGAAACTTTGGTAAACAAAAAGACATATCCTAATTCTAATGCAGCAATCATGCATTTTTTAGAACCTAATTGGACGTTGTTCCTACTTTTGTTTTCGTTTGTTTTTGTGTTTTTAGGAATTTATTTTGTACTTCGAAATCTACACCATCAAACACTATTGTCTATTATTACTTCCAGAATAAGAATAGACTGGAAAAGAGTTTTTTTTTCTTTTTCACTTTGGACAGGTTTTACCATAGCTAGTACTGCAGTATTTTATTTTCTTAATCCAGAAGATTTTGTGGTTCAATTTCAGCTAGTCCCTTTTTTAATATTATTTGGAATAGGACTAGTTTTGTTCCCTTTTCAAATTGGTTGCGAAGAATTATTCTTTAGAGGTTATTTAATGCAAGGCTTTGGGAATTTAGCCCACAACAAGTGGTTTCCCTTACTGATGACTTCTTTAATTTTCGGATTGTTACATCTGGCGAATCCCGAAGTCGATAAAATGGGCTATAGTATTTTGATTTATTATATAGGTACAGGTTTCTTTTTAGGAATCCTTACCTTAATGGATGATGGTATGGAACTGGCTTTGGGTTTTCATTTTGCCAATAATTTTATAGGTGCTTTGTTAGTCACTTCCGATTGGTCTGCTTTTCAAACCTATGCCGTATTGAAAGATATTTCCAATCCGAGTAATTCTTTAGAGGTATTATTGCCGGTTTTTATTATTTTTCCTACCTTAGTGGTGCTTTTTGCAAAGCGCTACCAATGGGAAAATTGGACTGAAAAACTAACAGGAAAAATTAGCTAAAACAATCATACTTAAATTTTTATACGATGGATAATTTGACGTACCAAAACGTTCACAACAGGTTTAAATTAAACGGTTTTAATTTCACTAAAGACGATTTATTACGAGTTGCGTATTCTTTTCTTAAAGAAGGATCGGCTTATGAAAAACCATTAGGAATTTTTATTTTAGACTGGTTTGACTCTAAATCGTATTTAGAAATCAATACTTCAGGTTCAACAGGAACACCTAAAATTATTCGTGTAGACAAGCAAGCAATGGTCAATTCGGCTTTGGCTACAGGTGATTTTTTTGGTTTACAACCGGGGCAAAAAGTATTGCATTGTTTACCTACGGATTATGTAGCGGGTAAAATGATGTTTGTGAGAGCGTTTATCTTAGGGTTGGATATGGAATTTGTCGCACCTAGTTCACATCCATTAGAAGGAGTGAAGGGAAATTTTGATTTCTGTGGCATGGTGCCTTTGCAAGCTAAAAATTCGTTGAACCACTTGCACCGAATCAAGAAGTTAATTATTGGTGGTGCCAAAGTGAATAAGACTTTAGAACGCGAATTAGTTAACATAACGTCTCAGATTTACGAAACCTACGGCATGACTGAAACCATTACGCACATCGCTGCTAAACGAGTGGGAGAGTCCGCTTTTACGGTTTTGCCAAATGTAAAAGTCACTACTGATGACAGGCATTGTTTGGTCATTGACGCCCATAAAATTAGTGGTGAAAAAATTGTAACCAATGATTTGGTTGATTTGATTTCAGATACGCAGTTTGTTTGGAAAGGACGTTTTGATAACGTAATTAATAGTGGTGGTATTAAATTAATTCCAGAGCAAATCGAGGAAAAGTTGGCAACTTTAATTCCAAGACATTTCTTTGTATACGGACAAACCGATGAACTTTTAGGAGAAAAATTAGTTTTGTATGTGGAAGGTGAACCCATGAAAATAGAAGAATCTATTTTTGAGGCATTGGACAAATACGAAAGACCGAAAGAAATTGTATTTATTCCTGAGTTCCAACAAACGGCTACAGGAAAAATCATTAGAGACCAAAGTGTGGGGAAATAGATTTTAAATCACTTTTAGTAAAGGCTCAAAGTCAGGAGACTTTGCGCAGCTGGGTTTTATGACCACGCGAAAGGATTCGCTCGGTAGCGGGGGAGACGCTCGCACCAGCGAGGGGAATTAAATTTTAATATTATGAAAAAAATATCAAGCAAAACAACATACTTCCGAAAAAAAATTATACCAATTATATTATTAATTAACATATTAATATTGGTTTTTGGTTTCACTATTTTTGATTTAACATTAAAAAAATTGTCATTGATTTTTTTTCCAACTCTAATTTTTAGTTTTGCGTGGATATTTAATTTTAGAAAGTTAGAAGAAATTTATTTGGGCAATAAGTATTTGGTAATAAACAATGAAAAGATATTATTCGAGAGTATTATTTCAATTAATAAAAAAAGTTCTTTTCGTTACGAACTTAATTATCGAATAGACAATACATTAAAATCGATTGTTTTTATGGTTGATTCATTTCCTAATTATCCTTCTTCAACACCTGATTTTTTAAATGAAATTGATGGATTTTTAAAGAAAAAAACCGAATAAAATGAACAGTAGGAATGTGCATACCTGATAACGCGGATTTGCACACGAACGAAGTGAACTGACGAAGTAATCCGTGCGTACAAAAACAGTAATCTAGCCTTTCTTTTTACACCTGAATCACCCCTAAATTAAACGGTTTTTCAATAGGAGCGTGGTTGGCAGCTTCAATTCCCATCGAAATCCAAGTACGCGTATCTATAGGATCAATTATGGCATCCGTCCATAAACGGGAAGCTGCGTAATAAGGTGACACTTGTTCGTCATACCGTGCTTTTATTTTAGCAAACAATTCGGCTTCTTTAGCTTCATCGACTTCTTCTCCTTTTGCTTTAAGCGAATTGGCTTCAATTTGTGCCAATACTTTGGCGGCTTGTGTGCCACCCATTACGGCTAACTCAGCACTTGGCCAAGCTACAATTAATCTCGGGTCGTAGGCTTTGCCACACATGGCATAGTTTCCTGCTCCATAAGAATTTCCAACAATTACAGTGAATTTTGGTACCACCGAATTGGAAACGGCATTCACCATTTTGGCACCATCTTTAATGATTCCGCCATGTTCCGATTTACTGCCTACCATAAAACCGGTAACGTCTTGTAAAAACACTAACGGAATTTTCTTCTGGTTGCAATTGGCTATAAAACGCGTGGCTTTATCGGCTGAATCCGAGTAAATCACCCCACCAAATTGCATTTCACCATTTTTAGTTTTGACTACTTTTCGTTGGTTGGCTACAATCCCCACAGCCCAGCCGTCAATGCGAGCATAACCCGTAATAATCGTTTGACCGTAGCCTTCTTTGTAAGCTTCAAATTCGGAATTGTCCACCATTCGCTTGATGATTTCCATCATATCGTATTGATCGGTACGCGCTTTTGGAAGTACGCCGTACAATTCATTTTCGTCTTGAGCAGGTTTTTCTGATTTGATTCGGTTAAATCCCGCTTTATCATAATCGCCAATTTTATCAACGATATTTTTTATTTTATCCAAAGCGTCTTTGTCGTCTTTGGCTTTATAATCGGTTACTCCTGAGATTTCGCAATGCGTTGTTGCTCCACCTAAAGTTTCGTTGTCAATGCTTTCGCCAATGGCGGCTTTGACCAAATAACTTCCGGCTAAAAAGATACTCCCGGTTTTGTCTACAATCAAAGCTTCGTCACTCATGATGGGTAAATAAGCGCCACCAGCCACACAACTGCCCATCACTGCCGAAATTTGGGTAATTCCCATGCTGCTCATCAAAGCATTGTTTCTAAAAATGCGACCAAAGTGTTCTTTATCAGGAAAAATTTCATCTTGCAAAGGCAAATACACCCCAGCACTATCGACTAAGTAAATAATTGGAATGCGGTTTTCCATGGCAATTTCTTGCGCACGCAGGTTTTTCTTAGCAGTTATTGGAAACCAAGCACCTGCTTTTACGGTTGCGTCATTGGCTACCACAATGCATTGTTTCCCTTTGATGTATCCGATTTTCACTACTACACCACCTGAGGGGCAACCACCGTGTTCTTTGTACATTCCTTCACCAACAAAGGCGCCAATTTCAATACTTTTTTCATTGGTATCCAACAAATAATCGATACGCTCACGAGCTGTCATTTTCCCTTCGGCATGTAATTTTTGGATGCGTTTTTCACCGCCGCCTAATTTTACTTCGCCTAGTTTTTTTCGCAGTTCAGAAAGCAATAGCTTATTGTGGTCTTCGTTTTTATTGAAATTCAAATCCATTTGTAGTTGTTGTCAAGTATTGATGCGCTAAAATACAAAATCACCAAATGAATTTAACTATTCCTTTGATGATATTAATCTATGCTATTAAATTTCGTCCCTATGGGACTTTTTGAATTGTGATACGTATTTTTTATTACCAAAATCTGGTCCCTATCGGGACTTCGATGAATTATAATAGAAGATTACATTCAATTCACTAGTATTAAACTGTCCCGTAGGGATTATATTTATTTAGATACAAATAAAATTTTATAATATTAAAATCTTATTTTTTTGAATCTTCTACAAGACGTTTTAAAATGGCCCATTGTTTTAGCGCATCTCTTGCGTCAACGGCTGGGTAACCCAAAACAGTTTTGCCTGCACCTACATCGCCTACAACGCCCGAACCGGCACCTACAATAGCACCGTCTCCAAGTGTAGTGTGGTCTTTTATAGAAGCACTTCCGCCAATGATCACTCCGTTGCCTAAGGTTACTGAACCCGCTAATCCACTGTTGCCCGCCATGATGCAAAAACGACCCAATTTACTATTGTGACCAATTTGAACCAAATTGTCAATTTTACAGCCATCACCCAAAACAGTTGAGCTGAATTTTCCTCTATCGACACAAGAATTGGCACCAATTTCAACTCCGTTGCCAATGATTACATTTCCAATTTGGGGAATTTTTACCAAACCTCTTTGTGGGTCGGGTCTAAAACCAAAGCCATCCGCACCAATCGTAGCATTGGGATGAATAATGCATTCGTGACCGATATGACAACGCTCTCTAACTACGGTTCCAGACCAAATAACGGTATTGTTTCCAATAGTACATTCGTCCAATACGGTTACGTTAGGGTAAAGAGTAGTATTTTCTCCTATGGTTGTTTTGGGTCCTACATATACATTGGCACCAATTCGGCTCCCTTTTCCAATAGTAGCAGTAACATCAATAACAGCAGTAGGATGGATTTCTATCTGAAACACAGGACTCGGAGGAGCAAAAAGTTCTAGCACTTGTGACATTGCTAAATCAGCATTTTTCACTTTGATAAATACCCGATTGTCTCCAGGTTCAATGCTAATATCTTCGTTGACTACAGCAGCACAGGCTTTTGAAGTAGCCCAAATCTTTTCGTATTTTTTGTGTCCAATGAAGGAAATTTCGGTTTCCGAAGCTTCGTCTAATTGTTCTGGAGCAGTAATAGTTGGGTTGGTTAATCCCACAATAGTTCCCTGAAGTATTTCGTTAATTTCGTTAATAGAGTACGATTTCATATTTTTTGGTTGGTTTTTTGGTGGTATAGATTTCAAATAAACTCAATTCATTTTGAATTACCAACTATTTAAAACAAAACCTCCTCAAACTATTCTTTTTTAGAATGTTGAGGAGCCTTATTTTGAGTAATTATGAAGCTTATTCGTCTTCTTTTTGTCCCATCATCATCAGGTAGGCTTTTAAGAAATTATCAATTTCTCCGTTCATTACTGCATCGACATCAGTAGATTCAAATCCGCTACGAACGTCTTTCACTAATTTATACGGGTGCATAACATAGTTTCTAATTTGCGAACCCCATTCAATTTTCATTTTACCGGCTTCAATGTCGGCACGCTGTGCTAATTTTTTCTTCAATTCAATTTCGTATAATTGAGAACGAAGCATTTGCATGGCACGGTTTCTATTATCGTGTTGTGAACGCGTTTCGGAACACTGAATTTGAATCCCCGTTGGTTTGTGAACCAATTGGACTTTGGTTTCTACCTTATTAACGTTTTGCCCACCAGCACCACTTGAACGTGCAGTAGTAATTTCAATATCGGCAGGGTTAATTTCAATTTCAATAGTGTCATCCACTAATGGATAAACGTATACGGAAACAAATGAAGTATGTCTTTTGGCATTGCTATCAAAAGGAGAAATACGAACTAATCGATGTACCCCATTTTCTCCTTTTAGGTAACCAAAAGCATAATCGCCTTCAATTTCCAATGTCACCGTTTTGATACCCGCCACATCACCTTCTTGAAAGTTCAATTCTTTGATTTTATAGCCTTGTTTTTCGGCCCACATCAAGTACATACGCATGAGCATTTCTGCCCAATCGCAACTTTCGGTACCTCCCGCACCTGCAGTAATTTGCAATACGGCGCTCAAGCTATCTCCTTCTTCCGAAAGCATATTTTTGAACTCAATGCCCTCAATATGTGTTTCGGTAAGATGGTATTGTTCGTCTAATTCTTCTACTGAAAGTTCGCCTTCTTTGTAAAAATCATAAGCCAATTGCAATTCATCAGTCAAGGCGACTGCTTTGTTATAATCTTCAATCCATTTTTTCTTGTTTCTCAGATTTTTAACTACAATTTCGGCTTCTTTGGCATTGTTCCAAAAGTCGGGTGCAAACGTCTTTTCTTCTTCGTTTGTGATTTCAATTAATTTGGCATCAACGTCAAAGATACCTCCTCAACGCACCAAGGCGTTCTACAATACCTTTTATTTGTTCGGTAGTTGTCATAAATTATGTAATTTTGTGAGGCAAAAATAAGACTTTTTTAAGAAAAGACAATCCGAGTATTGTTCGTCCTTCATTATAAAAACATAAAAATGGAAATAAACTTAGTTAGCGATACGATTACCAAGCCTACTCACGAAATGTTACAATACATGTTCAATGCGGTTGTTGGAGACGATGTGTACAAGCAAGATCCAACGGTGATTGAATTAGAAGCGAAAGTAGCAGCGCTATTCGGAATGGAAGCAGGATTGTTTTTTCCTTCAGGAACGATGGCGAATCAAACGGCAATTAAATTGCATACCCAACCGGGCGAACAACTTATTGCAGATAAATATGCTCACGTTTACAACTACGAAGGTGGTGGAGTTTCATTTAACAGCGGGGTTTCTTGCTGTTTATTGGATGGCAATCGCGGGATGATTACAGCTGCTCAAGTAAAAGCGGCAATTAATGATCCTGAGTTTTATCACAGTCCGTTGACGAGTTTAGTTTGTGTAGAAAACACGACCAACAAAGGGGGAGGAGCTTGTTATGAACTAGACGATTTACGCCAAATCAAACAAGTTTGTGAGGATCATAATTTAAAATTTCATTTGGATGGCGCCCGAATTTGGAATGCTTTAGTGGCTAAAAATCAAGACCCGAAAGAATTCGGAAAATTGTTTGATACGATTTCGGTTTGTTTGTCCAAAGGATTAGGCGCACCTATTGGTTCTGTTTTGTTGGCTGACAAGAAAACGATTCATCGTGCCTTGCGTGTTCGAAAAATTTTTGGAGGCGGAATGCGTCAAGTAGGATATTTGGCAGCAGCCGGAATTTATGCTTTGGATAACAATATCGAGCGTTTGGCTGAAGACCACCGAAGAGCAAAAGAATTAGCTGCTATTTTGGAACAAAAGGATTGGGTTGCTTCGGTAGAGCCTGTAGAAACGAATATCTTGATTTTCTCTTTAGCACCTCAAGTGAGCGAATCCCAGTTGATTGATAAGTTAAAACAAAAAAATATTTTGATTAGTTCAATGGGTCAAGGTAAATTACGCATTGTAACCCATTTGGATTACCGAGAAGTAATGCATACGTATGTAATAGAAACACTTGAAAAATTAGTAGTTTAACTATGGAAAATCACATCAACCAAATTACTTTAGTGGTTAAAGACTATGACGAAGCGATTGCTTTTTATACCCAGAAATTGCATTTTGATTTAATTGAAGATACGGTATTAAGTGATACCAAGCGTTGGGTTGTTGTTGCACCAAAAAATTCGCAATGTCGCTTGCTTTTAGCCAAAGCGGCAAATGAAGTACAATTACAAGCTGTTGGTAATCAAACGGGAGGTCGTGTTTTTTTGTTTCTAAATACGGATAATTTTGATAGAGAATATCAAAATCTGATTACTAATAAAATCCAAATTGTTCGGGAGCCTACACAAGAATCGTATGGCAAAGTGGCTGTTTTTCAGGATTTATACGGTAATTTATGGGATTTGATTGAACCGCTTGTAAAACCCAATTCGGATTATTATTCCACTGCCATCTTGGCTATTAAACCTGAGGTTGATTTTGATTTGGCAATTCAAGCGTTGAAGCAATTACAAGCTGAGACCAAGTTGGAAGTTGGTAATTTTTTATTTGAACTGCATACTAATACTGCTGATGCAAAACAAATTATTGTTTGGGAAGGATTTTATTCGGAATCTGATTTCCAAACCCATTTGAATTCGGCACATTTACAAGATTTCCTGAAACAAAATGTAGTTGATTTTGTCTCAGGATATCCTGCAAAAAGAATAGTTTAATTTATTTAAACAAATTGTCCATTCCTGGAATCATTGGCATGTCCATTTTGGCCACGGCATCTAATTCGGCTTCGTTTACTTTAGTTGCTTTTTCTATGGCTTTATTTAAGACTAAAATCAAATAATCTTCTAGCTGTTCTTTGTCTTCTAAAAGGGCATCGTCAATGTGTATTGATTTGATGGCTCTATTAGCAGTTAGCGTTACTTTTAAAGTTCCATCGCTGCTTTGTTCGTCTATTAGGACTGAGTCCAATCTTTTTTTAGTGTCTTCTATTTTTTGTTGGGTTTCTCTTAATTTACCCATCATTCCCATTAAATCCATTTTGTGTCTGTTTATTAAGTTGAAGTACAAAATTAGCACATTCCTACTGTAATTACATAATAAAATAAAGTTAAAATAGCAGAATTCTCTATCGTCTTTACCTTATTTTTGTACCTTCATTAAATAAACAAGATCTTAAAATGTCGGTAAATCCTGAAGCTCCGAAAGCTAAAATAATTCCTAAGAAATTAAAGAAACATAACGAAATCCGAATTGATAATTATTTTTGGTTAAACGACAGAGAAAACCCAGAAGTTATTGATTATTTGAATCAAGAAAATGCCTATTACGAATCGATGACGGCGCATACCAAAGATTTCCAAAAGGAACTTTTTGAAGAAATGAAAGGCCGCATCAAAGAAGACGATCAATCAGTTCCGTATTTATACAACGGTTATTATTACATCACTCGTTTTGAAAAAGGACAAGATTATCCTATTTACTCTAGAAAAAAAGGAAGTTTAGACGCGAAGGAAGAAATTTTATTTGATTGTAATGAATTAGCCAAAGGATATTCTTTTTTCCAATTAGGAGGTTTAAGTGTTAGTCCAGATAATCGATTCGCCTCTTTTGGGACTGATATGGTAGGAAGGCGTATTTATACCATAAAAATTAAGAATTTAGAGACTAATGAAATCCTTTCGGATACTATTGAAAATACAACTGGAGGTTCGGTTTGGGCCAATGATAACCAAACACTGTTTTATACCAGACAGGATAAAGTAACCCTGCGTGCCGACACGATTTACAAGCATAAGCTAACTACAGATTCCAAAGATGATGTTTTGGTTTACGAAGAAAAAGACGAAACCTTTAATGTGTCAGTAGGAAAAGAAAAGTCCAAAAAATATATTGTTATTGGCGCTGAAAGCACCATGACCACAGAATACCGAATTTTAAATTCAGATACACCAGACGCAGAATTTAAGGTCTTTCAGCCTAGAGTTCGCGGACTAGAATACAGTATTTCTCATTTTGGAGATTCGTTTTATATTTTGACCAATAAAGATAAAGCGACCAATTTCAAGTTGATGAAAACTCCTGAAAATGCTACTGAGAAAAAGCATTGGAAAGAAGTTATTCCGCATAGAGAATCAGTGTTGATTGAAGATATTGAAATTTTCAGGAACTATTTGGTGGTAGAAGAACGCGCTAATGGATTGAATCATATTCGAATTATGCCTTGGAATGGGGAAGAGGAGTATTACTTGCCTTTTGGGAGTGAAACGTACAATGCGTACACGACTACAAATGTTGATTTTGATACTGATGTTTTGCGATACAGTTATCAGTCATTAGCAACACCTTCTTCTGTAATTGATTTCAATATGAAGACGAAATCAAAAGAAATCAAGAAAGAGCAAGCGGTTTTAGGAGGGAAATTCGATAAGAATAATTATATAGAAAAACGCATTTGGGCAACAGCCAAAGATGGAACTCAAGTTCCTATTTCGTTAGTGTATCATAAAGATTTGAAGAAAGACGGAACTAATCCATTATTGTTGTATGCATACGGTTCGTATGGTGTTACTATGGAGCCTTATTTCTCAACTACACGATTGACGTTGTTGGATCGCGGATTTATTTTTGCCATCGCCCATATTCGTGGAGGAGAAGATTTAGGAAGACAATGGTATGAGGATGGGAAGTTATTGAAAAAGAAAAATACCTTCACGGATTTCATCGATTGTTCACAATTCTTAATTCAAGAAAAATATACCTCTCCGGCTCATTTGTATGCTGAAGGAGGGTCAGCAGGTGGATTATTAATGGGAGCAATTATTAATATGGCTCCAGAATTGTATCATGGAGTCATTGCTCAAGTACCATTTGTTGATGTAGTGACTACGATGTTAGACGATAGTATTCCGCTAACTACAGGGGAGTATGACGAATGGGGAAATCCGAATACGAAAAAATATTATGATTATATGTTATCCTATTCTCCGTATGATAATGTAAAAGAACAAGTTTATCCTAATATGTATGTATCGACAGGATTACACGATTCGCAAGTACAATATTGGGAACCAGCAAAGTGGGTAGCTAAATTGCGTACACATAAAAAAGGAGATGCAGTTTTGTATTTGAATACAAATATGGATGCGGGACATGGCGGGGCTTCTGGTCGATTTGAAGCAATTAAAGAACTAGCAAAAGAATATGCTTTTTTGTTAGATTTAGAGAAAATAAAAAAATAATTAGAAATTTATTGTTAAATTTGCTCAAAGTTAGGGCGATCCAAAAAATGTCCTTAATCACCTTTTTTTATGAAAGAAGAGATAAATGCTTATGATTCGGTTTTAGACTTAATTGGGAATACTCCCCTAATTAAACTAAAAAAAGTAACTGAAGGTATAGAAGGTAATTTCTACGCTAAGGTTGAAGCATTTAATCCTGGACATTCTTCTAAAGACAGAATAGCGTTATACATTATTGAGCAGGCAGAGAAACAAGGAATATTGACTCCTGGCGATACTATAGTAGAAACTACATCAGGTAATACTGGATTCAGTTTGGCTATGGTGAGTATTATTAAAGGATATAACTGCATTCTTGCTGTAAGTTCAAAATCATCTAAAGATAAAATTGATATGCTTCGTGCTATGGGAGCCAAAGTATATGTTTGTCCCGCACATGTTTCGGCAGATGATGAACGCTCGTATTACAGCGTTGCAAAACGTTTACACGAAGAAACCAAAGGCTCAGTATATATCAATCAGTATTTCAATCAGCTTAATTTTGATGCGCATTACTTGAGTACAGGACCCGAGATTTGGAAACAAACCAACGGTAAGATTACTCATCTTGTAGCTTGTAGCGGAACAGGAGGTACTATCTCAGGGACAGCCAAATATTTGAAAGAGCAAAATCCTAACATTAAAATTTTAGGAGTTGATGCATTTGGTTCTGTGTTAAAAAAGTACCACGAAACTAGAGAGTTTGACAAAGATGAAATTTATCCGTATCGAATAGAAGGTTTGGGTAAAAACCTGATCCCATCGGTTACTGATTTTGAAATTATTGATAAATTCATGAAGGTAACGGATGAAGAAAGTGCACATTCTACTCGTGAATTAGCTAAAACAGAAGGCTTATTTGTTGGATATACTTCAGGAGCTGTGCTTCAAGCCATAAAACAATATGCCGAAGAAGGAGAGTTTGATGCTAATAGTAATGTGATTGCAATTTTTCCAGATCATGGTTCTCGATATATGAGTAAAGTATTTAGTGATGACTGGATGAATGAACAAGGATTTTTTGACAGTATTAATCAAGAAGAAGCTCAACGTATTGAATTTATAAAATAATACAGTTTAAGTAATAAAAAAAAGCTCCAGAATTTCTGGAGCTTTTTTATTTTAGTATCTATACAAATGAAAAAACTCTCGATGTAGTCGAGAGTTTGTATCTGAATTAATTGAGGCTTTAACCAATAAAATAATAATTATTACTCTTCCATAGTATGATATACGTTCATCACGTCATCATCTTCTTCAATTTTTTCGATGAGTTTTTCTACATCAGCCACCTGATCTTCAGTTAGCTTTTTAGTAATTTGAGGGATTCTTTCGAAACCAGAAGATAAAATTTCAAGACCTCTGTTTTCTAATTCTTTTTGAATAGTTCCGAAACTTCCAAAAGGAGCATAGATTAAAATTCCGTCTTCGTCTTCAAAAACTTCTTCAGCTCCAAAATCAATAAATTCTAATTCCAATTCTTCAGGATCTAAACCTTCTTTTGGAATACGGAAATTACAGGTATGATCAAACATAAATTCCACAGAACCTTGCGTTCCCATAGTCCCATTACATTTGTTAAAATAACTACGAATGTTAGCTACCGTTCTATTATTATTGTCAGTAGCAGTTTCAATTAAAAGAGCAATTCCGTGAGGTGCATAGCCTTCAAACAAAACTTCTTTATAGTTAGCAGTATCTTTTTCTGTTGCTTTTTTAATAGCACGCTCTACATTTTCCTTAGGCATGTTAGCAGCCTTCGCATTTTGTATTACCGCTCTTAATCGTGAATTAGCATCCGGATTTGGTCCTCCTTCTTTAACTGCCATTACGATGTCTTTACCAATTCTAGTAAAGGCTTTGGCCATTGCTGACCAACGTTTCATTTTTCTCCCTTTTCTAAACTCAAAAGCTCTTCCCATTTCTGATATTTTTTTAACGTTGCAAAAATACTATTATTTTGCAGTTTTCACAATCCTTGTTATTTTTTGTAAAATGGTAGTTTTACCACTTTGGCAGGCACATCATTTTTACGAATTCGGATATAGATATCGCTATCCACTCCACTAAATTCGGAACTCACATATCCTAAGCCAATTCCTTTATTCATAGAGGGTGACATGGTACCTGAGGTTACAATCCCGATTGCATTTCCTGCGGCATCTACAATTTCGTAATCGTGTCTTGGCACGGCACGTTCTTGCATTTCAAAACCGACTAATTTTTTGGTTACACCCGCTTCTTTTTGTTTTTTCAAATTGGCTGAATTGGTAAATTCTTTATTGAATTTGGTTATCCAACCCAATCCTGCTTCTAAAGGCGAAGTAGTGTCGTTGATGTCGTTTCCGTACAAACAGAATCCCATTTCTAGACGTAAAGTATCACGAGCAGCCAAACCAATCGGTTGGATATTGAATGCTTTTCCTGCTTCGAATACTTGGTTCCAAATGTTCTCTACATCGGCATTTTTACAATATATTTCAAAACCTCCAGCACCAGTATACCCTGTAGCCGAAACAATCACGTCATTCACTCCTGCAAAATCACCTACTTGAAAATGGTAGTATTCAATTTGAGATAAATCTAAAGACGATAAGGATTGCATGGCTTCGACCGCTTTTGGTCCTTGAATGGCTAATAGTGAATACTCGTCTGAAAGGTTTTGCATCTCAACGCCTAAATCATTGTGAGAACTGATCCAATCCCAATCTTTATCAATGTTAGAGGCGTTGACTACTAATAAATATTCGTCCTCTTTCATTTTATACACCAATAAATCATCTACAATTCCACCTTCAGCATTAGGTAAGCACGAATATTGCGCTCTACCAATAGTTAAAGTAGCTGCATCATTAGAAGTAACTTTTTGAATCAAAGCCAAAGCGTTAGGACCAGAAAGTAGAAATTCTCCCATGTGCGACACATCAAATACGCCTACGCCAGTTCTAACAATTTCGTGTTCAGCATTAACCCCTTCGTAAAGAATAGGCATATTGTATCCAGCAAACGGTAGCATTTTAGCTCCCAAACTCTCGTGAATGTGCGTTAAAGCAGTATTTTTCATCTAATTGAAGTGATTTTTTTGATGGCGCTAATTTATTGCTTTTTTATGGAGTGGCAAAAAATATACGAAACGGATTTCGAAAGCTATTTTTGTTTATTTTTAAATCCAATTTAAAACTGAACTTAAATGAAATCGATTTATTATAGCGTACTTTTAATTCTATTTTTTAGTGTTTCTTCCAAAGCTCAAAAAGTATTTTCCGTCAACTATCAAAATCAAGCTGACGTAAAAGTAGTGGTGGTCAAATATGAAAATCAAGCCGATTTAAAAGTGTACAAAGTAAAGTATCCCAATCAAGTGGGGCAAAATGATGGACGTTGGTTTTTTACCGACTATCAAAATCAAGCCAATAAATCTATTTTCTTTGTGGACTACGAAAACCAAGCTGACTTAAAAATATTTTTTGTGTCTTACGAAAACCAAGCTGGTTGGAGGAATAATGCCAAGAGACATTTGATGTATTAAATAGGCAATAAAAAACCGATTAGTTGCCTAATCGGTTTTAATGTTGCGGAGAAAGAGGGATTCGAACCCCCGGACCTGTTACAGTCAACAGTTTTCAAGACTGCCGCATTCGACCGCTCTGCCATTTCTCCAGTAAGAAACAATCATTTGTTGATTGCGAGTGCAAATATAAAGGCTTTTTTTGGTTATGCAAATCTATTTGAATAAAAAATGCATCAATTTTAGGCTACTTTTTTTAATTGTTTCATTTTCTTTGATTTAGAAAACAATACACTTAATTTATTTTTGACAAAGCCAACTAATAATTGACGTGTTCAATGATTTCTAAACCATACCCAATCATGCCCACACGTTTACTTTGGCTTGTATTAGTTACCAATCTAATTTTAGAAATATCCAAGTCGTGCAGTATTTGTGCGCCAATACCAAAATCTTTAGTATCAATAATAATGCGAGGAGCTTGCATTTCGCCTTCAGCTTGTAATGTTTTTAATTCGGCAATTCGATTTAATAAGTTCATCGACTGCATGTCTTGATTGATAAAAATCACCGCACCTTTTCCGTTTTCATTAATCGTCTGGAACATTTTGTCCAATTGATGATCGGCATTGTGGGTAAGCGTCCCTAATAAATCGTTATTCACTTGAGAAGAATTAATTCTCGTCAATACAGGCTCTCCCAAGTTCCAAGTCCCTTTAGTCAAAGCAATGTGTACTTGTTTATTAGTAGTTTGCTCGTAAGCACGCAATCTAAAAGTTCCAAAACGAGTCTCGATATCAAAGTCTTCTTTTTTTACAATCAAACTATCGTGTTGTACACGGTACGCCACTAAATCTTCAATAGAAACGAGTTTCAAGTCAAACTTTTTAGCTATTTCGTATAATTGTGGTAATCGAGCCATAGTTCCGTCTTCGTTCATAACTTCTACGATTACACCTGCGGGTTGAAAACCAGCAAGTCGAGCAAAGTCAATTGCGGCTTCAGTATGGCCAATTCTTCGTAAAACACCACCTTGTTTTGCAATTAAAGGGAAAATATGTCCTGGACGAGCTAAATCGTGTGGTTTAGTGTCCGGATTTACAAATGACATAACGGTTTTGGCTCTATCAGCTGCCGAAATGCCTGTAGTTACCCCATTGCCTTTTAAGTCTACAGATACAGTAAATGCCGTTTCCATAGGATCAGTATTATTGGAAACCATAGAGTGCAATCCCAATTCCTTGCATCTCTTTTCAGTTAATGGAGCACAAATCAAACCACGACCATGGGTAGCCATGAAATTAATAATTTCAGGAGTTACTTTTTCAGCTGCTGCTAGGAAATCACCTTCATTTTCTCTGTTTTCATCGTCTACTACAATGATGACTTTGCCTTGTCGAATGTCTTCGATGGCTTCTTCTATAGTATTGAGCTGTATTTTTGTTGTTGTCATTGTTGTTAGTTTTGGGGAGGAAATATTTTTTTAATTAATTTTTGAATTGGTGCTAATACTACATCCATGTTGATAAGTCCAATATCATTTGTAGCTCGGTAGGTGAGTAGCACTGCTAGGGGTGTTAAAATAAACGAAGACATCCACGAACCTACAAATGGACTTAAGCCACCTTCTTCTGAAATTCTTTTCCCAAAGGTATTCACAAAATGAAAGGAAATGAATATCAACATAGCAAATACTACCGGAAGTCCTAAACCTCCTTTACGGATAATTGCACCCAGTGGTGCGCCAATAAAGAACATAAGAAAACAAGCAAATGCAATGACAAATTTATCATACAATGCAATTAAATGTCCGTTAATATTTTCTTGTTTGGTTTTAAATTCAGTATTAGAATTTTCTACAGAATATTTAACACTTTCCAAATTACTATTAGCTAGGTTTAAAACATCCAATTGCTGTTTAGGAGTGAAGAGTTTTAATAACTGAGTCTGGAATGGTCTTTTTTTAATTTTTAGCTTTGTGATGGGTTGAGTAGATTTTTGTATTCCTACTCGCTGATTGATATTTTCTGAAAAAGAAATCACTTCGTTTTTCAATGTTTTTTTCAGGGAATCCAATGTGTAATTCAGCTCACTAGTAGTAAGCATAGTATTGGTATTCGTAATATTTTCATTATCAGTATCGATTTTATTAAGCTCTGATAAGTCAATATTGATAATGTCTTTTTTAAAAGCACTTTTTACAAAAGGCATTTTAGGTCTGTCCTCATAATTTTTAGGAACGATATCTTCATAATAATTACCATCATTCAAAACTAATTGCAATGTGTTTGAGTTTTCACTACTAATTAGTCTTCCGTGTTTGGCTTTGATTACAGTCCGACTTCCATCTCCTAAATCGGATTTTTTATGAATGGTAATGCCTGTTAGAATATTGCCATTTTCGCCAGATTTCTTATTGACTTTTATATTGTACAATCCTACATCGCTAAATTGCCCTTCAGCGATGGCTAAGGCAGGCTTTGCTTGTGCTATGTTTTTTCTAAAGTTGATGAATTTATATTCAGCATAAGGAATCACATTGTTGGCAAAAAAGAAGGCCGCAATACTCAAAAAAGTGATGAAAATAGTTAAAGGTTTCAAAGCCCTTTGTACTGAAATACCAGCTGATTTCATCGCAGCTAATTCATAGTTTTCAGACAAATCTCCAAACGACATAATAGAGGCTAAGAGTATTGATAACGGCAACACCAGTGGAATTAAGCGGGGCATAGAGAACAATAAAAACTTAATAATCATAGAAAAATCCAAGTCTTTACCCGCTAATTCTGCAATTAGTAGCCAAACCGTTTGTAGTATGAATATAAAAAAAAGGATTACAAATACGACAGTAAATGTAATCAGAAAGGTTTTTAAAATGTATTTATCAAGAATTTTCACCTAGGAATTAATCTAATTTATTGATGTAGTAATTTGGATATTTACTTTGCACAAAGGTAAATTGATTTTTTGATAAAGGTTGGTTGGTTTTAAAAGAATTAACAGTCAAGGTTGTTTTAGTTCCTTTTCGGCCTATTTCAATTAAGTTGTATATGTTTTTAGTTTGCGAATCAATACCTAACAAAATCTCTTTTCTCTGATCTTTTGAATTGTTTGGAATTAGTTTTACATATTGAATCTTTCTTCCCTTTATATTCGTTTGTTCATCCAAAGTGTATTTGTACCCTGAATTAAAAAAAGTAAGCATTTTTGAAGGAGTTACTGCGCCATTATCGTTTTCATTTACTTTTGAAATAGTTACTTCTTCATCTTCAGGAACAATAGTGTAAGTTTTCTTGCCGTCAAAAATTTTGGTAACACCCATAAAATTCAAAACATACTGATTCCCTTTTAAAATTACATTCCCTTTGCTGTCTTGATTGATGTTCTCTTTTGTATTCGAAAGCGAGTATTTAAAGTCGATTATGATGGAACTGTAACTTTTTATTTTATTCGTAACTTGATCCAAAAGCGCTTTAGCATTTTTATCTTGCGCTTGAGAAGTACTGCTCAATATTAAAAAGGTAATGAATAATAGGTTTTTAAAAGTATTCTTGTTTTGCATTGGGGTATTAATTTTGTTCGTTGTTGAAAAACTCATCGAGAGCCATCATATCTGAGATATTAACATTACGTGCTTTACTACCTTCAAAAGGCCCTACAATACCAGCCGCTTCTAATTGATCAATTAAACGACCTGCTCTGTTGTATCCTAATTTTAGTTTTCTTTGCAACAACGAAGCAGATCCTTGTTGTGCATTGACAATAATTTCTGCTGCTTCTCTGAATAATGAATCACGCTCTGAAATATCTATATCAAGATTAATGCCAGTTTCTTCTCCCACGAATTCAGGAAGTAGGTAAGCCGTAGCATATGCTTTTTGTGAACCGATGAATTCGGTAATTTTCTCTACCTCTGGTGTATCGATGAAAGCACATTGTACACGCACCACATCATTTCCGTTAGAATATAATAAATCCCCACGACCAATCAATTGATCAGCACCTTGAGTATCTAAAATAGTTCTAGAATCGATTTTTGATGTTACTCTAAATGCAATTCGAGCAGGAAAGTTAGCTTTAATTAAACCTGTAATTACATTCACCGACGGACGTTGAGTGGCAATAATTAAGTGGATTCCAATAGCACGGGCTAATTGAGCCAAACGCGCAATAGGTACTTCAACTTCTTTACCTGCAGTCATAATCAAATCAGCAAACTCATCGACAACCAAAACGATATAGGGTAAAAAACGATGTCCATTTTCAGGATTTAACTTTCTAGATTTGAATTTTTCGTTGTACTCTTTGATGTTACGCACCATAGCGTCTTTTAACAAAGAATAACGGTTATCCATTTCCACACAAAGTGAATTCAAAGTATTGACTACTTTGGCATTATCGGTAATAATGGCATCATCACAATCTGGTAATTTGGCTAAATAATGTCGTTCAATTTTATTGAAAAGCGTTAATTCTACTTTCTTTGGATCTACCAAAACGAATTTTACTTCGGCAGGGTGTTTTTTGTATAACAGCGACGTCAATACCGCATTCAATCCAACCGATTTTCCTTGCCCTGTAGCTCCAGCCATTAATAAGTGAGGCATTTTGGCCAAATCTACCACAAAGGTTTCATTAGAAATCGTTTTACCTAAAGCGATTGGCAATTCCATTTCAGCCTCTTGGAACTTTGTTGAACCAATGACGCTTTTCATGGATACCATCGTAGGATTCTTATTAGGCACTTCGATACCAATAGTTCCTTTTCCAGGAATAGGAGCGATAATACGAATTCCTAAAGCCGAAAGTGACAAAGCAATATCGTCTTCTAAGCTTTTAATTTTTGAAATACGGATTCCTGCTTCGGGAACAATTTCATATAAAGTTACTGAAGGACCAACGGTAGCCTTGATTTGAGCAATTTCAATTTTGTAGTTGCGAAGTGTATCTACAATTTTGTTTTTATTTTCTTCTAATTCTTCTTGATTAATAGTAATTCCGCCACTTGAATATTCTTTTAATAAATCAATGGTTGGGAATTTGTAGTTGGATAATTCCAGAGTAGGATCAAACAATCCAAAATCAGCTACTAATCGAGAAGCTAAGTTTTCTTCCACAATATCTTCTTCCTCTGCTTTTTCAATTACAAAAGCTTCATCACTTGTTGTAATGATAGTAGGCTCTTTAGGAGTAGTTGTCGGTAAAGCTTGTGTTACAACAGGTTCAACAATCGGTTTTGGCAACGTATCTAAATTGATTTCAGAAGACGAACTAATCGTTGGTTTTAAAGCTTCTTTGTTGATTTCGAATTGTGAAGTGGTTGATTTTAAATGAATGCCATCTAATTCGTCATCTTTTTCTTCTTCGGGAGTAGGAACAGCGTATTCTTCTAAATTATAGCTGCTATCCGAAGACTTTTCAGGACTAGCAGTTATTTTAGATTCAATTTCTTTTTTCGAATTCTCAATAAAATTATGAATGGAATCTGGCGAGACTTTTATTTTAAAAATTAAATAAATCACCAATCCGAAGATTAACAATAAGAGAGTACCCGTTTTTCCAATATAATCTTGCGAAAACAAATTCATTTCATACCCGATAATTCCGCCTAATTCTGGTGCTGAAGTAGCAAAGAATCCAAAAATTACCGAAACCACAATCATGGCAAACAAGTCCCAAAACCAAGTGTTTCTTAATTTCCCTAAAGGAATTCCTAAAAACAGATAAATTCCCGTTAAGAAAAATAGACGTACGAAAAGAAACGAAGCTACACCAAAACCTTGGTATACTAAAATGTCAGCTAAATAAGCTCCGAATTTCCCTAGCCAATTATCAACCACTACATTTCGGTCAGATAATTTAGCCACAGCGCTTTGATCTGCTTGACCATGGATATAAAAGGAAACAAAAGCAACCAATAAGGCAATTGAAAATAAAACCAAAAGGCTTCCAATTACAATTTTATATTGCTTCGATAATTTCCAAGATCTTTTTCCAGTAACTTCGGAATCGATTTTTGATTTCTTTGCCATTCTTTTATTTGAAAAGTACTTAGTTAGAATTTTGGTATGTAAATGATTAAACCAATAATGATAGCGGTTAAGGCGGCAAAAAAGACAGCACCCGCTGCGATATCTTTAATGAAACCAATTCTTTCGTGGTATCCAGGATGAATAAAATCTGCTATTTTTTCTACAGCAGTATTTAATCCTTCTACACTCATTACTAACCCTATGGCAAAGACTTGGAAAAGCCATTCAGTAGCAGTAATGTTGAAATAAAACCCAGCAATTGTCATCAAGATTCCTATAGAAAATTGAGTCATGACACTGTGTTCTGTCGTAATTAATTTGAAAGCGCCTTTATAAGCAAAAGTGACACTTTTTAATCTTCCTGAAACAAAACGATTGTCTTTTTGAAATTCCATTAATCAAGTATTATAGTACTGCTAATGCAGCTTCATAATTAGGCTCGTCAGCAATTTCTTGCACTTGTTCTGTGTGTAGAATTGTTCCTTTTTCGTCAATTACAATCACAGCTCTTGAATGTAAACCAGTTAGAACACCATCTGTAATTTCTAAACCATTTGCTTTGCCAAAACTTCCATTTTGAAAATCAGAAAGGTTCACTACATTTTCAATTCCTTCAGAACCACAAAAACGTTTTTGTGCAAAGGGTAAATCTCTTGAAATGCATAATACAACAGTATTGTTTAAGTTAGCTGCTGTTTTGTTAAATTTTCGTACTGAAGCAGCACAAGTTCCAGTATCGATACTTGGAAAAATATTAAGAACTGCTCTTTTGCCTGAAAAATCAGCAAGGGTAGCAATTGAAAGATCGTTTTTTACTAATTTAAAATCAGCTAGTTGTGTGCCTATTTTTGGCAATTCACCTGAGGTGTGCACGGGATTTCCTCCTAATGTTATAGTTGACATAATGTGTGTTTTTAATTGAGTTTCAAAAGTATGAAAATTAATTCAAATTTTAGATTACAGAGTTACTTTTTCTATGGAAAGTACTAAGGAAACAATGGGATAGGGATATAAAAAAACGCACCCAATACGAGTACGTTATTTCTTAACCTAATTTAAGGAATTCTATTTACTTATCAATAGAACCCAAAACGCGTTTCATAAAAGTATTCAAAGCTTCTTTTTTATCCACTCCGTCTTTTACTAATTTTTGTACTTCTAGCGCCCCATACATGTTAGAAATTAATTCACCAATAACATCTAATTCTTCATCTTTTAGTGAAGGAATTTCAGTCATAGCTTCTAGCACTTCAATCGTTTCAATGATATAATCTTGATCGTTTTCCTCGATGAATTGAGTCAAATGTTTGATAACAGGTAATTTCATAGTATTCAGGTGTTTGTATTCTTAAATAAAGTATAATTAAGCGATTTCGTTTACTAAATCGGCTAATACTTCTTGTTTGTTGGTTTGTGTTTCGTTTACTAATTTTCCGTTTACGAAAGTGGCAAAAGTAGGCAGGTTGCTTACGTTGGCTAATTTTCTTGATTCAGGAGAATTTTCAGCATCTACTAATACAAAAGTTAATGCCTCATTTTCTGAAGCCAATTTTTTGAATTTTGGTTTCATAATTCTGCAATTCCCACACCAAGAAGCTGAAAATTGAACAATCACTTTTTCGTTTTTGGATACTAAGTCTTGTAAAGTATCTTCGTTTAATTCGATTAACATAGTTTGATTTTTTAATATCAATGGCACTATCAAATAACAATCTCAATAACTTATTGAGATTGTTATTGTATTTTGATAGTGTAATTGAATTTTGTTATTAGTGAGATCCTAAATAAGCAGCAGTACTGTTTCTGTCAGCAGTCATAGCGTCTTTACCAGCTTCCCAGTTAGCAGGACAAACTTCTCCTTTTTCTTGAACGTGAGTATAAGCATCAACTAAACGTAAGTACTCATTTACGTTACGTCCTAATGGCATATCGTTAACACTTTCGTGGAAGATTTTACCTGTTTCATCAATTAAGTAAGTCGCTCTGTATGTTACGTTAGATCCTTTAACTAGTACAGTATCTAATTCTTCATTGTATTCAGCACTTTCTACATCAAGAATTCCTAAAATATTAGATAAGTTTCTTGTAGTATCAGCTAACAATGGGTAAGTTACTCCTTCAATACCACCATTATTTTTTGGTGTGTTCAACCAAGCAAAGTGTACTTCGTTAGTATCACATGAAGCACCAATTACGATAGTGTTTCTTTTTGCAAATTCTGGCAAAGCAGCTTGGAAAGCGTGCAATTCAGTTGGACAAACGAAAGTAAAATCTTTTGGGTACCAAAACAATAGTACTTTTTTGTTGTTTTTTGTAGCTTCTTCAAAAATGTTGATTCTTAAGTTATCTCCCATTTCAGAGATAGCGTCAACTGCAATGTTTGGGAATTTTTTTCCTACTAATGACATATTTTTTGTTTTTAAGTTAAAAATTTATTGATGCAAATGTACTCCACAAATAAAGGTAGTGAAATAAATTTTAATTATTAATATTTATTAAGTAATAATAATTTCTTATTGTTTGTAAGAAATTATTAGTTAAGTTTTTGATTTACAAACTTTTAATACTAACGGGAAGTTTCCCTTTGCAAGCTAATTTTTGAATTAATTGTTGTGCGGCAGCTTCTTGAAAGACTTCAAAATCTTGATATACCATCACAAATTCTTTGGCTAAAGCCAAGTTGGGTATGACTTGCAATGCATAAGGGTTGCCAAAAACGTAAACAACACAATCCTTGGTTTGCAATAATTCACTTAAATAAGTAAGCGTTTCGTCTTCTATTTCAAAATTATGTAGTGGTTTTGCTTTTGGGACAAATAATGAAATCAACAACGTTTCATAAGTTTCAATTTCACTTATAAAATTAATTGGTGTTTCTGATGTAATTGAAAAAACAGGAGCGTTGATCGATTGAGCCACTTTGGTAGCAAACCCATCGTTATAAATACTTAGTTGGGCAAAAGAATTAGTAGTACTCGCTTCCTGAATTCGATACGGAATACTATCAGTTATAATTTGAGTCAGACAGTTTTCGGCAATTTTTGAATTCAAAGCGGAACTGATTGAAAAGTCTATACTGTTACTATTTGTGTCTGGAAATAGGTTGTTGCCATTTAGAATTCCTACTTTTTCTTTGCATTTCATAATTCGAGAAAAACTAGCTTCAATTCGCTCAGGAGTTGCGTTTTTAAGTATCGCTTGAATTCCTTCAGCGACATGCTCTGCAAAACATAAAACATCATTTCCGGCATTAAAGGCCTCCCATTCTAATTCCCCTTTGGTTTCATATAAATCAGAAACACTTTTCATATTTAAAGCGTCTGAAATTACTAAACCTTCAAAACCTAACTGGTTTCGCAGTAGTTTTTCAATGATATTTTTAGATAAGGTTGCAGAAGTGTTTTTACCATCGTTTAATTCGGGTACTGCCAAATGTCCAATCATAATTGAATCGACATTATTTTCTATTCCTTTGATGAACGGATACAACTCGTTTTGCATCAATTGGTCTAAATTTTCATTTAAAATAGGCAATCCCAAATGTGAATCGACATTGGTATTTCCATGACCTGGAAAATGTTTGAGGCAGCCTAAAATTCCTGCATCCGACATTCCTTGTAGATAAGCCGAAGCGAAAAGTGCCACTTTCTCTTTGTTTTCACCAAACGAACGATACCCAATTACTGGATTATTTGGATTGTTATTGATATCTGCTAAAGGGGCTAAATTATACTGAATACCCGCGGCTTTTAAATCGAGTCCTATTTGTTTTCCCACTTCGTAAACCAAATCAATTTCAGACTCAGGCAAAGCGCCTAATGTAATAGCATACGGATATTGTGGTGTTTTTTCAATGCGCATAGCTAAACCCCATTCGGCATCAATGCTCATTAAAAGAGGAGTGGTCGCACATTTTTGATAGCGAACAATAAGCTCTTTTAATTTGGTATAACTGTCATCATTAAAAATCACTTTCTGTTTGCTTTCGTAATTAGTAGCGGCACTGGCGCGACTATGGAAAAATGTCAACCCACCAATATTGTGATTACGAATCAACGCTTCGGTAGCTTGAATATTCTCTTCAGTATCGTTGATGAAGACCGCAGGAAAGAAAAATTGTCCTATTTTTTGTTCTAAAGTCATACTCGTTTTAATGCTTGGATTCTGATTTTTTTCCAAATTCAGCAGGAAATTCCAAAAACCTGGAAATGATTATTCCAGGAATGGTAGCGCACAACACCCAGATGAAGAAGTTGCCGTAGCCTAAATATTCTTGAATATAACCGCTTATCATGCCTGGTAACATCATGCCTAAAGCCATAAAACCAGTAGCCAAAGCGTAATGTGAGGTTTTCGATTCGCCTTCAGCAACATAAATTAAGTACATCATAAAGGCAGCAAAGCCAAACCCGTATCCGAATTGCTCAATGATTACAGCCAAGTAAATAAACAGTGTATTTTCAGGATGAAAATGAGCTAATAAAATAAAACCGACAATAGGTAAGTGCATAATAAGAATCATGGGTAACATCCATTTGCCTAATCCTTGTTTTGAGATGGCAATTCCGCCCAAAGTACCTCCAATAAGTAATGCAATTACACCAAAAGTTCCGTAAATAATACCGACATCTTCGGTGGTCAGTCCCATACCGCCCACTTCTTTTCCGTCAATTAAAAAAGGCGTTAACATTTTCATTAATTGAGATTCGCCTAAACGAAATAAAAGAATGAATGCTAAAACCCATCCGATTTGTTTCTTTTTGAAAAAGCTGGTAAAAACAGTTACAAAATCTTTGTGTTGATTTGATTCCGCGGAGGTGGTCTCATTTTCTGAATTTGGAGTAGCTAAGAAATTGTAGACTGTGATTAAAGTCATTAATAATCCAACAATGATCATAGTATACGACCACGCTTTTGATTTATCTCCAAACTCGGTTTCTAAATAGCCACCAATGATAACAATTAATCCATTACCAGTAAGCATTGAAAGTCGGTAAAATGTACTTCTGATTCCCAAAAAGAAGGATTGTTGGTCTTTGGATAATGCCAATAAATAAAAACCATCCGTAGCCACATCATTCGATGCAGAAGCAAAAGCCGCCACCCAAAAAATAGCCAAACTTAAGATGAAAAAATGATTTAATGGAATGGAGAAACCAACAATTAGAAAAGCAATTGAAATCAGTAATTGCATGCCCAAGAACCATTTTCTTTTGGTACTATGTAAGTCGATAAAGGGACTCCATAAAGGCTTTATTACCCATGGAAGATAAAGTAAACTTGTATAAATTCCGATGTCTTCATTGCTGATTCCAAGGTTTTTATACATAATTACTGAAACTGAAATAATGATGGCATACGGAAAACCTGAAGCAAAGTTCAACAATGGAATCCAAAGCCAAGGGTTTTTCTCTGCTTTCATTTTTTAGTGTTTTAATTATTCTTTACGACTGATTTAGGTAGTTGTGTAATGATTTCTTTACTTTCATTACCATAATAATCGATGTAAGATAAAGCAAATTTTGATTTATTTTCAATGCTATTTATCGGAACTCGAATAGATAAGCGATTATTGTTTTTGTGAATAAAAAAACGATCAATGATTTGACTTGGATCGTCACTGTTGATCATTGAATTTGTATCCGTTCCGTAAAAAACAACATAACGAACATTGTTTCGAGTAGGCTGTAATGTAATGACCAACTCATTTTTTTCTTTTATTACGCTAGTAACTCTTGGAACATCAAAAACTAATTTTTTAAAATTAGGAACTGCTGCAGGAACCGCTGGAAATTTATATTGATTTTCGGCTAGTAATTGAGTTACATCTTGGTTTTTGTTAAGAAACCATTTGGCACTAAAGAAGGCATTGCCTTGTACATTGCCAAAAGTACGCGTGTAATCAATTTGATTTGGAATTTCTGTTGGCAAATCCCATTTTTTATCGGCATCGGCTTTAATCTTGTAGGTGCTATTGCCAATGTAAACTGCGCTATTTTTTGCGTTTTCTGACCACCATTTTAATAGTTTAGCGTAGGATGCTTTGGGATGGTCTAAACTCCAATACAATTGTGGCAAAATATAGTCAACCCAGTTGTTTTCCATCCAAACTAAAGGATCGGCATATAAGTCATCGTAATTGGTTTGTCCCGCTTGAGTGTCAGAACCTCTTGGGTCTACCGATTTATTACGCCAAACACCAAACGGACTGATTCCGAATTGTACCCAAGGTTTAATTTTTTTAATACTCGTTGAAATTTGTTTCACAAATGCACTGACATTGGCACGTCTCCAGTCGGCTAAATCAGCTCCATTCCCGTATTTATTGAACGAAGCAGTATCATTAAATTTTTCACCATCCACTGTGTAAGGATAAAAATAATCATCAAAGTGAATGGCATCGATATCGTATTTTTCAACTACTTCTTCCACCACTTTAGTGAGATGGTTTTGTACTTCGGGTAAAGCCGGATTATAATAATATTTTCCTGCATATTTAATCATCCAATCCGGATGTTTAATTAAGTCGTGTTTTTTGCTTAGTATTTCAGTATTGGAACCCGATGTTGCACGAAATGGATTCAGCCAAGCATGAAATTCAAAACCTCTATCGTGGGCCTCGTTAATCATCCATTCCAAAGTGTCAAAATAGGGTGAAGGTGCTTTCCCTTCTTTACCTGTTAAGTTGCGTGACCATGGGGCTAATTCAGAAGGATAAAATGCATCGCCATTACTGCGTATTTGTACAATAACAGCATTGTAATTCAATTTTTTATAAGAATCTAAAATTTCGATAAAATCGGCTTTTTCTTTATCAACACTATCGGTATTGTTTTTAGGCCAATCAATATTAGCCACAGTGGCGATCCACACGGCTCTAAATTCGTTTTTGGGATATAAAATGTTACTTTGTGCATTACTATAACCTATCGAAATCAAGGTAAACAAAAAGGCAAAAGTAAGCGACTTGAAATGAATCATTTTGGGGTTTATTTTAATGGATACAAAAATAGACTTTTTAGAATAGTTTTTGTGCTAAAAAAATATTAATCTGGGAAGGAGATTTTTCCCATTCGAATGGAAGGAATTCCTTTGCTACTTCCAAAATTAGTTTTGCCTCCAGCTACGGTTTCGTTTGCCAATACAGCAAAAAGAACAGCTTCTTTTGCGTCTCCTGTAATGCCTAAGTCGTTTGTGTTTTTAAAATGACAAGGAACTAATTCCTTCAGAAAATCCATTAATAACGGATTGTGCATTCCACCCCCAGAAACATATACGGTACAATTAGATGCAGATTGTCCACTTTGATTGATTGTATGTACAATTCCTTCGGCGGCAGTTTCAGCACTAAAACGGGTGAGTGTAGCCAAAGTATCCTCAATAGAAAGATTTTCGGTTTGACTTTGACTTTTTGCGTTTTCAATGTATTCTAAATTAAACAGCTCAGGCCCTGTTGTTTTTGGAAAGGAACCTTCAAAAAACGGATTGTTTTTAAGTGCTTTTAATACGTTTTGATTTACCTTCCCTTTTTTCGCAATTTGAGCATCTTTGTCATAATTCAAATCCGGAAAATTCAATTTTACATAGGCATCAATCAAAGTATTGCTAGTACCTGTATCAGTTACAAAAACCTGTTCTGGATTTTGATTTTTTGGTAAAAAAGTAAAATTGGCAATTCCTCCCAAGTTGAGCATAATTCGGTTTTCTTCAGGACTTCCAAAAAGATAATAATCGCCATACACAGCTAAAGGAGCGCCTTCGCCACCAGCGGCAACATGTTTTTGTCTGAAATCAGAAATGGTAATAATTCCGGTGCGAACAGCAATATGATCTCCATCTCCAATTTGCAAAGTAGCATTTGGAAATTGAGACTGTTGATGTAAGATTTTTGGCGCGTGCATTACCGTTTGTCCATGCGAAGCGATCAAATCGACTTCGGCTGGCGCGATATTCCATTCTTGCAAACAATCTAAAACTAAATTAGCGTGCAAAATCCCAATCCATTCGTTTAATACAACGAGGTGTTGGAAATTGATTGTTTTTTTTGCAAATACCTTGCGAATTTCAGCTTTGATTTCATCTGAATACGGGATAGTTTTAAATTGTTTTAATGAAACCCGAGTTTCTTTTTCTGAACCCGAAATTTCGCAAAGTGCCACATCCAAACCGTCCAAAGAAGTTCCAGACATCAAACCAATAATAGTTCGTGTGGTTTTTTGCGCAATTTTATAAAGCGATTCAATAGTATTATTCATCTGCTTGGATTTAAAAATGGTATTTGTTTTCTACCGTTTTGCTAGTCAGTAGTAGCCCAGTAAAAGTGATAAGCGTATTCACAATAATAAGTTCATTGTCAAAAACATAACCACCTAACCAATTGACAGAGTTTTCATTAACTAAAAAAGTCAGAGCAGGAGATAGTAAACAAATGAAGGGTACTAATTTGTCATTTACTTTCTTTGCCATCATAAATAAGCCAAATGCATATAGCCCTAATAGCGGACCATAAGTATAAGAAGCAACTCTAAATATCATTCCCACTACTGAACTATCATTGATAGAATTAAACAGTAGAATTATAAAAAACATAATTCCCGAAAAGGCAAAATGCACTCTATGACGGGTTCTAACTAGATTTTCTTTTTGGCTATTTTCCACTTTGTCCATTCCTAAAAAATCCACACAAAAAGAAGTAGTTAATGCCGTCAATGCTGAGTCGGTTGTAGCGAAGGTAGCCGCAATTAAACCCAACAAGAAAACAACGGCTGGAATTAGGGCTAAATGATTCAGTGCAATTTCTGGGAAAAGCAAATCGGTTCTTGGTTTGTTAGTTATTAAATCCAAAGGAACTTGAATGTTATTTTTGGCAGCGAAAATATAAAGCAAAGCTCCTACACTTAGGAAAAATAAGTTGATAATTACAAATATAGTTGTAAAACTGAACATGTTTTTTTGGGCTTCGCCAATGTTCTTACAACTTAAATTCTTTTGCATTAAATCTTGATCCAATCCTACCATAGCGATGGTAACAAACATTCCTCCTAAAATTTGTTTTACAAAATGGAATTTACTTCCAATAAAATCATCAAGGAAAAATATTTTGGAATAGTTGCTGTTTTTTACTTCTTCGAATGCACCCACAACACTTAAATCTAGGCTACTACAAATGAAATAAATGGTCATAAATACCGAAGTTACTAAGAAGAAAGTTTGTAAAGTATCGGTAATAATTATGGTTTTTAATCCTCCTTTATAGGTGTACGAAAAAATCAATAGTAGCGAAATTAATACAGTGGCTGCAAAAGGGATATTGTAATAATCAAATACGTAGCGTTGCAATACAATTACCACCAAATACAATCGAAAGGCGGAAGAAATGGTTCTACTAATCAAAAATATAGATGCGGCTGTACGGTAACTATAAAAACCCATTCGTTGTTCGATATATCCGTAAATTGAAGTCAAATTCATACGGTAATAGAGGGGTAAAAGTAATTTGGCTACAATGATGAATCCAATCGCGTTTCCTATGATAAATTGGAAGTATTTGAATTGTTCTCCGTTAGGCGAACCCACCTCGCCGGGAACTGAAATAAAGGTAACACCTGAAAGGGCCGTACCAATCATTCCAAAAGCGACTAAATACCACTTAGAGTTTTTATTGGCAGTAAAAAACACATCGTTTCCACTATCTTTTTTACTCACCGTATGAGAAATGTAGAATAATAGACTAAAATAAATAATAATGATGAGTAGAATTATACTTGGAGTCATAGTACTTGGATTGAAACGATGGATTCTAATTGTAGACAAATATGCTAAATTATTTCTTTATTCTTAATACGCTAGGACTACTTTTCTTCTCTTTGGGTCATTCTTCTAATTCTCTTCGATTTAAAACGCTAGAATTTTTATATTTGTCATCCAATACTGAATTCACAGTAATCACATTTGAATACAATGTCACAAATACTACCCTTACAACAATTATCAGATGCATTAGAAGGAGATCTTTTCTTTGATGAATTGCATAGAACAATATATTCAACCGATGCTTCGGTGTACCAAATTAAGCCCATTGCCGTAGCTAGACCGAAGTCGGTGGCCGACATCCAAACCTTGGTTCGCTTTGCCAATGAACATGCAATTCCGTTAACGCCAAGAACCGCTGGAACATCTCTTGCAGGACAAACGGTGGGTAGCGGAATTATAGTAGATGTTTCTAAATATTTTACCAAAATTGTTTCTTTTGATAAAGAAAACAAAACAGTTACCGTTCAACCAGGAGTGATTCGGGATGAATTGAATTTGTTTTTAAAACCACATGGTTTGTTTTTTGGTCCCAATACATCTACATCTAATCGATGTATGATTGGCGGAATGGTTGGAAATAATTCGTCTGGAACAACTTCCATTCGTTATGGTGTAACTAGAGATAAGATTGTAGAACTCAAAGCCATTTTGAGTGATGGTTCTGTAGCATCTTTTAAAGAATTTTCATCAGCTGAATTTATCGAAAAAACCAAAGGAGATTCATTAGAAAACAATATTTACAAAACCATTTACGAAGAACTATCCAATTCAGAAACACAAAACGAAATTGTAAAAGAATTTCCAAAACCTGAAATTCACCGAAGAAATACGGGTTACGCGGTTGATTTATTATTAAAATCCGATTTGTTTTCAGGAAAAGAAACTACTATTAATTTAGGTAAGTTACTTTGCGGAAGCGAAGGAACACTAGCTTTTACGACAGAAGTTACCCTGAAAGTAGATGATTTACCTCCTGCACATAATATTATGGTGGCGGCACATTTTCATACCATTCAAGAAAGTTTGGAAGCGGTAATGGTAGCAATGAAACATCATTTGTACACTTGTGAAATGATGGATGATACCATTTTAAATTGTACTAAAACCAACCGAGAGCAGGCTAAAAACAGTTTTTTTATTCAGGGAGATCCTAAAGCGATCATCATGCTAGAAGTGGCATCAGATTCTTTAGAGGAAGCCGAAAGACAAGCGGATGCTTTAATTGCAGATTTAGAAAAAAATAATTTTGGCTATGCTTTGCCTAAATTATATGGACAAGACATTGATAAAATTAATGATTTGCGAAAAGCAGGTCTAGGACTTTTAGGAAGTATTGTAGGCGATGATAAAGCGGCTGATTCTATTGAAGATACCGCAGTTGAATTGAGTGATTTGCCTAATTATATTGCTGAATTTGCTGCCATGATGAAAAAGTACGGACAAGAAGCTATTTATTACGCTCACGCGGGGGCTGGCGAATTGCATTTACGTCCAGTGTTGAATTTAAAAAAGAAAGAAGATTTAAAACTTTTCCGAACAATTGCTACTGAAGTAGCTGTTTTGGTCAAAAAATATAGAGGTTCCCTGAGTGGAGAACACGGAGACGGAATTGTACGTGGTGAGTTTTTGCCTTATATGATTGGCGAAAGTAATTATGAATTGCTGAAACGCATCAAAAAAGCATTTGATCCGAATGCTATTTTTAATAGAGGACGTATTACTGATACACCTAAAATGGACGAAAACTTGAGAGTAGAATCGGGTAGAGTAGAACCAGAAATTGAAACTATTCAGGATTTTTCAGATAGTATGGGGATTTTGCGAGTAGCTGAAAAATGCAACGGATCAGGAGATTGTAGAAAATTACCTTCGGCAGGTGGAACTTTGTGTCCAAGTTATCGCGCTACTCGAAATGAGAAAGATACAACTCGCGCCAGAGCCAATGCTTTGAGACAATATTTAACTGATTCGGATAAGGAAAATAAGTTTGACCAAGAAGAATTATACCAAGTTTTTGATTTGTGTGTCAGTTGCAAAGCCTGTGCAAGCGAATGTCCAAGTAATGTTGATGTGGCATCGTTAAAAGCGGAGTTTTTATACCAATACCAAAAAGTACATGGTTTTTCGAATCGAAATAAAACATTTGCTTACAATGCTAAGTTGAATAATTTAGGGAGTTTAACACCTAGATTGACCAATTGGTTTGCCAACTTGTCTTTTGTAAAAAAGAAAATGGGAATTGCTCCGCAACGAGTAGTGCCTCATTTGGCTCCCAAAACGTTTAAAAAATGGTTGGATAAGAATCATAAAGAATTAGAAGAAGGAACATTTCCTAATGGTCATGTCCTTTTATTTTGCGATGAGTTTACTAATTTTTATGATGTTTCAGTTGGTATTGATACCTACGAATTACTAACAAAATTGGGTTACCAAGTTTTGGTCATAGACCATCAGGAAAGTGGACGTGCTTTTATTTCGAAAGGATTTTTGGAACAAGCCAAAGCTATTGCCAATATCAATGTGGATATTTTTAAAGAATTAGTTTCGGCTGAAATGCCTTTGATAGGAATAGAGCCATCGGCCATTTTAACTTTCAGAGATGAATACCTTCGATTAGCAGATGACAAAGTTGGTGCAGAAGAATTAGCAAAACATGTTTTTACCATCGAAGAATTTTTCAAAAATGAAATTGAAAAAGGCGCAATTCGTACTGAACAATTTTCTGATAAAGCGAGAGAAATTAAAATTCACGGACATTGTCATCAAAAGTCATTGAGTTCAGTAGAAGCTACTTTTGCAATGCTCAATTTACCTCAAAATAATACGGTTACCATTTATAATTCAGGTTGTTGTGGTATGGCAGGGTCTTTTGGATACGAAGAAGAACATTATGAAATTAGTATGCAAATGGGAGAAGATACTTTGTTTCCAAAAATCAGAGCTACAGATACTAATGTCGCTATTGCTGCGGCAGGAACGAGTTGTCGTCACCAAATATTTGATGGGACGAGCAGAGAAGCACAACATCCTGTTACAATTTTAAAATCTTGTTTAAAATAATTGATTTTATTTAAAATGAAATTTTAAGTTTGCATACAATAATAGATACTTTAGTTTACTATTTGAATACCAATTATACTATGGCATTAAAAGGTTTGTTTAGGAAAAAGACGATTCATGATATCATGAAACAAGTTGAGCAAAATGAAAGTGACGGACACAATGCCTTAGGCAAACACTTAACCGCAAGAGATTTGACCGCTTTTGGTATTGCAGCTATCGTTGGGGCAGGTATTTTTAGTACGATTGGTAAAGCGAGTGCCGATGGAGGCCCTGCGGTTATTTTCTTGTTTTTATTCACTGCTTTGGCGTGTAGTTTTGCAGCTTTTGCTTATGCTGAGTTTGCTTCGATGGTTCCTGTTTCAGGATCAGCTTATACGTATTCGTATGTCGCTTTTGGCGAAATCATTGCTTGGATTATAGGGTGGGCTTTGATTATGGAATATGCCGTTGGTAATATAACTGTTGCGATTTCGTGGAGTGATTATTTCACAGGATTACTTCGAACGGCTAATATAGAACTCCCGCAATGGATTCAAATGGATTATTTGTCGGCGTCCAATGGATTTAAGGATGCAACAGCTTTAATGCAAGGTGGAAAATCCTTTGATAATTTGAGTTCTAATTTACAGGATGCTTATACTGCTTGGACTTCGTGTCCAGTAATTGGAGGTTTTCATTTTGTTGCAGATATACCAGCGATGTTGATTATCATTGTGATTACAGCATTGGTATACAGAGGAATGAAAGAATCTCGTAATGCAGGTAATTTGATGGTAATTGTTAAATTATGTATTATTCTGTTGGTTATTGCTGTGGGTTCTTTTTATGTTGACACTACGCACTGGAGTCCATTTGCTCCCAATGGAATTAGCGGTGTTTTAAAAGGCGTTTCGGCTGTGTTTTTTGCTTATATTGGCTTTGATGCGATTTCCACAACTGCTGAAGAGTGTAAAGACCCACAACGTGATTTACCTCGCGGTATGATGTGGGCTATTATCATTTGTACTATTTTATATATCGTAATTGCACTTGTTCTTACAGGAATGGTGAGTTATAACGAACTAAATGTAGGAGATCCATTAGCTTTTGTATTTGAAAAATTAGATTTAAAATGGATGTCGGGAATTATTGCGGTAAGTGCAGTTATTGCGATGGCGAGTGTGTTATTGGTTTTCCAAATGGGACAACCTCGTATTTGGATGAGTATGAGTAGAGACGGATTATTACCTAAAAAATTCTCTAGAGTACACCCAAAGTTTAAAACACCTTCTTACGCAACAATAGTTACAGGTTTTGTAGTTGGAATTCCTGCTTTGTTTATGAATTTAACTATGGTAACCGACTTATGTAGTATTGGAACCTTGTTTGCCTTCGTATTGGTATGTGCGGGTGTTTTGGTATTACAAAACAAAACGGATATTCCGAGAGGGAAATTTAAAACGCCCTACGTCAATTCTAAATATATTTTTCCAATAGCTTTAGTACTGGGTTTATTTTTTGCATTTACTTATAATAACAAAGCCACTATGGGATTTCTTACTAATGAAACTCAAGTAAATTCACCACAAGCAATTATTACGACATTAGATAAAGAAGATACAAACAAAGTATATCAATACTTGGTTGGACTAGAATCCAAACCATCGACTAATGATGTGGAAGCATTGTTAAGTCAGTATCAAGAAGATCAAGTAAAATATGAAGCAATCGTAGCTCGTTTACCAATTTCAGATACTATAAAATACGAAAGCGGATTTGATTTGTTCAAGCACAAAATACCGATGTGGATTTTTATTATTTCCCTACTTGGATTAGCGTTTTGGTCTTACAAAGAAAATTTATCCTTAATTCCATTATTAGGTTTGATCTCTTGTTTGTACATGATGGCGGAGTTGAGTGTTTGGAATTGGATTTATTTTACAGTTTGGTTGTTGTTAGGTCTTGTGATTTATTTTGGCTTTAGCCGAAAAAATAGTAAGTTGAATATAAAGAAAGACTAGAATTTTAGTTGAAATAGTATGAAAACGTTCTGATTTGTAATCGGAACGTTTTTATTTTAAGAATAATTCGGCTCCGATACACAAAAGAGTTACAATTCGTAACAAAAAATCATAAACTTTGAACATTAAACAAAACTTAATTTCTTAAATTTGCATCACTAAAAAAATAAATACTATTACTATGAGTTCATTTGACGTAGTCATTATAGGTTCTGGTCCTGGCGGATATGTATCAGCTATTCGTTGCGCACAATTAGGTTTTAAAACAGCCATTATTGAAAAATATTCCACTTTAGGAGGTACTTGCTTGAATGTAGGTTGTATCCCTTCAAAAGCATTATTGTCTTCTTCACATCATTATTCAGAAATTGCTCATTTCGCTGAACACGGAATTGAACTTTCTGGTGATGTAAAAGTGAATTTAGAAAAAATGATTGCGCGTAAACAAGCGGTGGTAGATCAAACTTCGGGTGGAATCAACTACTTAATGGACAAAAACAAAGTAACTGTTTTTAATGGTTTAGGGTCATTTGTAGATGCTACACATGTAGCAATTGCTAAAGCAGATGGTACTTCAGAAACTATTGAAGGAAAAAATATCATTATTGCTACGGGTTCAAAACCATCTTCTTTGCCTTTTATCAAAATTGACAAAGAAAGAATCATCACTTCTACAGAAGCTTTGGCTTTGAAAGAAGTACCAAAACATTTGGTTATCATTGGTGGAGGTGTTATAGGGATTGAATTAGGACAAGTATACCTTCGTTTAGGAGCGCAAGTTTCTGTAGTAGAATTCATGGATCGAATCATTCCAGGAATGGACAGTTCGTTGTCTAAAGAATTGACTAAAGTGTTGAAAAAACAAGGAATGAAATTCTATACCTCTCACAAAGTGCAATCAGTAGAAAGAGCAGGAGATGTAGTGACGGTTAAAGCAGAGAATGCTAAAGGAGAAATTATCACTTTAGAAGGTGATTATTCGTTAGTTTCTGTGGGTCGTCGTCCTTACACTGATGGGTTGAATGCAGACAAAGCAGGAGTTAAGATTACTGATAGAGGACAAGTAGAAGTAAATGATCATTTGCAAACTTCAGTTTCAAACATCTATGCTATTGGAGATGTTGTTCGTGGAGCTATGTTGGCTCACAAAGCGGAAGAAGAAGGAACTATGGTGGCTGAAATTATTGCGGGTCAAAAACCACATATCGATTATAATTTAATTCCTGGAGTAGTTTATACTTGGCCAGAAGTTGCAGCTGTTGGACAAACAGAAGAGCAATTGAAAGCGTCTGGAGTAGAATTTAAATCAGGAAGTTTTCCATTCAAAGCGTTAGGTCGTGCGAGAGCTAGTGGTGATTTGGACGGATTCGTGAAAATTTTGGCTGATGCTAAAACAGATGAGGTTCTTGGTGTTCACATGATTGGAGCAAGAACAGCCGATTTAATTGCAGAAGCAGTTACGGCTATGGAATTTAGAGCTTCAGCTGAAGATATTTCAAGAATGTCACACGCGCATCCAACCTTTGCGGAGGCTATCAAAGAAGCTGCTTTAGCTGCAACAGACAATAGAGCGTTGCACGTTTAAATCAAATAGTGTCATCCTGAGCTTGTTGAAGGATAAAAATCCCAAATTCTAATAGAGTTTGGGATTTTTTTTATTGGCGTTATTTAATTTTAGTCATTTTACAAGTTTGTTTAATCTGCACCTAGATATTTAGTCTTACCGTTTTTAATATCAACTTCAGCAAAACTATGTTTTCCAAAAACAATTAATAATTTATATGTTTCAGGTTTTATAACTCTTATTTCTGATTTTCCAACACTTGGTTTACCACAAACTGAAATTATATTTGTTTGCCATTTTAATTTTCCGTTTTCGTAAGCTGACAAAGTTTGAATATCTTTTTCAATGTAATAGACAACATTATTACTTTCTATTCCTCGCATTTTTGGTTCGAAAGACAGATTTAATTCTGTCTTTTTTGAAAGTAGTTTTTTATCAAAGTTTTGAGCAAAGCTTGTCTGAATAAAAACAATAAAAATTAAGAATTTAAAAATGTTATTCATAAGAAAAATCTTTCGTTATAATTACCGCTAACTTGTACATAAGTCTGACAAACGTCAGTCTTATCTTTTTTTTTAAATAATAAAAAAATTAAACACACTATTTGTCTTAATACAATGACTAGTCTCTAAATAAAACTTTATAGGAATCCCAATGTGCGTAAATTAGAAATAGATTTCCAACTAATAATACTAATGCAACAGGAAGATTTTCAGGAGCTAAAAAAGCATTGATAAACAAAATATTTACCGATACGGGTAGTAATACTAAATTGAATAATTTCATGAATTTACCTGAAACATAAGACAATCCTGAAAGTAGTTCTACCACTTTTGCTAATGGGAATAAATACTTGGTTGCCATAAATCCAGACATTACGACTGCCATTTCTCCAGTTGGAGTAGGTTGTTCTCCAAATTTAAAGAAGTAAGAAAGTGAAGCGAATAATAAAAACAATCCTAATAGCACTCGAACAATAATAGTTGCAATTTTCATAATTATTTGGTTTTAAGGTTAGTATTTCAAAATTACTCATTTTGTAAATACAAAATGAAACGGCAATTAAATAATTTCAAAATGGCCGTATTCTAGGTTAATATTCCGTTTTTAACAATGAATTTTGTTGTATTTTTGACATCCTAAACACAGTATATTGAGAACATTAATTCATAAAACTATCGAAAATCCTATTGTATTTAAAAAGCAAGTATTGGATTGGTCACAACAATTTCGTGAGATTGTTTTTATGGATAGCAATGATTATCCTCAAGAATTTTCAAGTTTCGATGCTATTTTAGCTGTAGATGCTTTTACTCTAATTCAAACCGATTATCACAATGCGTTTGAGGATTTACAACAATACCAACAAACTACAAAAGATTGGTTGTTTGGGTATTTATCCTATGATTTAAAAAATGACAGTGAGAACTTGCAATCCACTAATTTTGATGGATTGGGTTTCCCTGATTTGTTTTTCTTTCAACCCAAGAAATTATTTCTATTGAAAGGAGATCAAGTCACGATTCACTATTTAAATTTGTGTGACGATGAGGTTGAAGAGGATTGGAATGCGATTCTTAAATGTAATCCAATTGAAACCAAAGAGAGTTCGGTTGTAAGTGTTCAGCCTCGAATTTCAAAAGAAAAATATATTGAAAAAGTGAATGCGCTATTAGCTCATTTGCATCGAGGTGATATCTATGAGGCTAATTTTTGTATGGAATTTTATGCTGAAAATAGTAGCATTAATCCGTTAGAAAAATTTGAAAGACTGAATTCGATATCCCAAACACCTTTTGCGGTGTATTTTAAAAACAATCAACACTATTTGCTTTCGGCTACTCCTGAACGGTATTTGAGAAAGGAAGGAGAGCATTTAATTTCTCAACCCATTAAAGGAACTGCTAAACGATTTCAGGATAAAACTGAAGATGAACAGTCAAAAGCAAATTTGGCTTCCGACCCAAAAGAACGTGCAGAAAATATTATGATTACTGATTTGGTTCGTAATGATTTATCTCGAACAGCCCAAAAAGGAACGGTTCAAGTGCAAGAATTGTGCGTCATTTATTCATTTGAACAAGTACATCAAATGATCTCCACAATTACTTCAAAATTAGATGATAAGTATTCAAATATAGACGTATTACGAATGACTTTTCCGATGGGAAGTATGACAGGCGCTCCTAAGATTTCGGTCATGAAAATTATTGACGAATTAGAAGAAACCAAAAGAGGATTGTACAGTGGTGCCATAGGGTATTTTACTCCAGAAGGTAATTTTGATTTCAACGTGGTGATTCGAAGTATTCTGTATAACCAAGAGAAAAAATACATCTCGTTTTCAGTTGGAAGTGCTATTACTTCGCTGTCTAATCCTGAAAAAGAATACGAAGAATGTTTGCTTAAGGCCAAAGCGATGCATGAAGTATTGTGCTAAATTGCTATGAATTAATTACTTTTGAGCATGTTACAGCAATTTCAAAATCATTTGTCTATTCATTTTCCTTTTTTGAAAGGGAAGAAGCTCTTACTTGCTGTTAGCGGTGGATTGGATAGTATGGTTTTGTTACATCTTTTTCAGCAATTGGATTATGAAATAATGGTCTTACATTGTAATTTTCAATTGCGTGGATTGGAAAGTTTTGGTGACCAACAATTTATTCAAGACTATACAAGCCAGAACAATATTCCGCTGTCATTTACGCAATTTGATACAGAGACTTTTGCTAAAGATTATAAATTATCAACTCAGCTTGCTGCAAGAGAGTTGCGTTACAGTTGGTTTTACGAGCAACTTGAAATTCAAGAAGGCGATTACATTCTGACAGCACATCATGCTGACGATAATCTAGAAACTTTTTTTATCAATCTTTCAAGAGGAACGGGGTTAGACGGATTAAATGGAATTCCTGCCCAAAATGATACGATTATTCGTCCTTTACTTCCTTTTACAAGAAAAGAAATAGAAGAATATGCTGCGAAAAAAGACTTAAAATGGAGAGAGGATAGTAGCAATGCTTCGGATAAATACTTGCGAAATAAAATTCGTCATCATTTGATTCCGATTTTAAAAGAACTGAATCCTAATTTCATGAGTTCTTTCGAAAAAACACAGGGATATTTACAAGAATCAAAAGAATTAGTGGATGACGCTGCCGTTATGGTGTATCAGCAAGTTGCCAAAGAAAAAGGGGATGAAATTTACTTTGACTTGAATCAATTGTTGAAATTGTCGAATTACAAATCGTATTTGTACCAATGGTTAACTGAATTTGGCTTTACTGCTTGGGACGATATTTATGATTTGGCTACCAATCAGTCGGGTAAACAAGTTTTCGCACCACAATTCAGGTTGGTTAAAGATAGAGAATATTTGATTTTAAGCCCGTTACAAGAAAGTAAAGCAGAAAAAGAATTTTTGATTGAAGAAAACCAAACCAAAGTTAATTTTCCCTTAAATCTATTGTTTTCGAATGTAACTGAGATGGGAACTGTATCCAATTCGGCTATATTTGTAGATAAAGATACACTGCAGTTTCCGTTGACATTGCGCCATTGGAACGAAGGAGATGTTTTTCAGCCTTTTGGAATGAATGGACAATCTAAAAAAGTGAGTAAATTGTTCAAAGATGAAAAGTTATCCCTAATTGACAAGGAAAACATATGGTTGTTGTGTTCTGACAATCAAATTGTTTGGGTGATTGGTATTCGTCAGGATGAACGATTTAAAATAAATTCTAAAACAAAAACTATATTAAAAATAGCTATCGAATAATGAAAAAAATTATTGTTTTACTAGTGGTATTATTGGCTTTCGCCAAAGGAAATGCACAGCTGTTGAATCCAGTTAAATGGACTACTCAAATTGAGAAAAAAGCAGATGGAAACTATGTGCTTACGTTCAATGGAATGATTGATACTGGTTGGCATTTGTATTCGCAGTTCACAGCTGAAGGCGGTTCTTTGCCGTTAGAAGTGCTTTTTAAAAATCAAAAAGGGAATTTTGAATTGATTGGTAAAACCAAAGAAAGTAAAACAAAAACGGCGTACAATGATATATTTGAAGTCAACGAAACTTTTTTTGAAAAGAAAGCTCAATTGACGCAAGAGATTCATTTAACCAATCCAAAACTTGCAAAAGTAGAAGTGAGTTTAAATTATCAAGTGTGTAAAGAGGCTTGTATTAATTTGGAGAAGAATTTCACGTTTATCATTCCTTCTTCATCAAAAGAAGAAGCCCCTGTGTTATTGATAGATACTGTGACCGCTCAGCCTGTAACTACTCCAGTATTGAATATTAAAGAGGTTTCGGATAAAAACCAATCGGATACAAACCCTGCTCCAGTTCCTGCTCCAGAAAAAGGATTATTGTCTATTTTTATTATTGCTTTTTTCTCAGGATTTGCTGCTTTATTGACACCTTGTGTATTTCCAATGATACCAATGACTGTAAGCTTTTTTACTAAACAAAGTAAAACAAAATCGGCAGGGATTAGAAATGCTATTTTTTATGGAGTTGCTATTATTGTGATTTATGTGTTTTTAGGAGTTTTAGTGACTTGGCTTTTTGGTGCCGATGCACTCAATGCGCTTTCAACCAACGTTTGGTTCAATCTTATTTTCTTTATTTTATTAGTTGTTTTTGCAGCTTCGTTTTTAGGAGCTTTTGAAATTATGTTGCCTAATTCTTGGGCAAATAAAGTGGATAGTCAAGCCGATAGAGGAGGAATGATAGGAATTTTGTTTATGGCTTTGGCTTTGGCAATCGTTTCGTTTTCATGTACAGGTCCAATTGTTGGAACGCTTTTGGTACAGGCCGCTTCTAAGGGAGGGATTGCTCCTATAGTGGGTATGTTAGGATTTTCATTGGCTTTAGCGTTGCCTTTTATGTTATTTGCTATGTTTCCAGGTTGGTTGAATTCGCTTCCAAAATCAGGTGGTTGGTTGAATACGGTAAAAGTAGTTTTAGGCTTTTTAGAATTAGCACTAGCATTTAAATTCTTGTCGAATGCTGATTTGGTGTTACAATTACATTTATTAGAAAGAGAAGTGTTTTTAGCGATTTGGATTGCTATTTTCGGAACCTTAGCTTTGTATTTGTTTGGAAAAATTACCTTACCACACGATAGCCCAATGTCGCACATTTCTGTAGGTAGATTATCATTGGGATTGGTTGTGTTGTCGTTTACTGTGTATATGATTCCAGGTTTATGGGGCGCACCTTTACAATTAATCAATGCTTTTCCACCACCAATGGAATATAGCGAAAGTCCTTTAGGAATAGTGGGTAGCTCGGTTACTACTAATGCATCTGTTTCAGCTTTGCCTGATGGAGCTAAATTAGGACCGCACCAAATTGTAGTTTTTGATGATTATGAAAAAGGATTGGCTTATGCCAAAACGGTTAACAAGCCTATTATGTTGGATTTTACGGGTCATGCTTGTGTGAATTGTAGAAAAATGGAAAATAACGTTTGGTCTGACGAGCGTATTTTGACAATTTTAAAAAACCAAGTAGTTTTAATCTCGTTGTATGTTGATGATAAAAGAGCTTTACCTAAAAACGAACAATTAGTTTCTAAAATGACAGGTGAAAGTATTGAAACTATTGGGGATAAATGGACTGACTTTATGATTTCTACATACAAAACGAATACACAGCCTTTGTATGTTTTAACTGATTTAGAAGGGAATTCTCTTAATTTGAAACAGCCAACTATAAGTTTTGTAAGTATTGATGAATATGAGGTTTGGCTAAAAGAAGGGATAGCAAAATTTAAGAAGTAAGAATGATTATCAGATATTTAAAAACCGCAAATTATATAATTTGCGGTTTTTCTATATAAAAAAACACCCTAAGAAATTTTAGGGTGTTTAAAAAAAATATCAATAGAGTGTATATTACAAGAACTCTCCGTGTTGAGTAATGTCTAATCCTAATTCTTCTTTGTCTTCACTAACTCTTAGAGGCGTAATTTTGTTTACAATAAAGAATAAAGCATAAGAAGCAGAGAAAGCAAAGATAGATACCAATACTAATGCTTTTAATTGAATTAAAAACAAAGTAGCATCACCAAAAATTAACCCTTGATTATCACCTACAATTGGATTGATAGCTTTTGAAGCAAAAACACCAGTCAATAGCATACCTACCATACCACCAACACCGTGACAAGCAAATACATCTAAAGCATCATCAATTTTTCCTTTAGGGAATTTCATTACCATAAAGTTACTGATTATACTTGCAATGATACCAATAGCAATTGCGTGAGGAATACTTACGAATCCTGCAGCAGGAGTGATGGCAACTAAACCAACAACTGCTCCAATACAAGCTCCCATTGCAGATAATTTGTGACCTAAAATTTTATCTAAAAATACCCAAGCCATTGCAGCAGCAGCAGCAGCAACAGTAGTAGTTCCTAATGCTTGTGCAGCAAGTCCGTTAGCACCTACAGCAGATCCTGCATTGAAACCAAACCATCCGAACCATAATAAACCAGTTCCTAATAATACATAAGTAATACGTGCAGGGTTTACTTTTTGAACTTTTCTTTTTCCTAAGAAGATAGCACCAGCTAAAGCAGCCCATCCAGCACTCATGTGTACAACAGTACCTCCAGCAAAGTCAAGAACTCCCATTTTAAAGAATAATCCATCAGGATGCCAAGTCATGTGACATAATGGTGCGTAGATTACTAATATGAACAATACCATAAATAATAAGTAAGCCCAAAAACGAATACGCTCAGCAAATGCTCCAGTAATTAATGCTGGTGTAATGATGGCAAATTTCGCTTGAAAGAAAGCAAATAAAAGCAATGGGATTGTTGGGGCTAATTCCCAAGCAGTGTTAGCACTTACTCCATTAAAGAGTATGTTAGAGGAAGGATCTCCAATGATTCCTCCTATAGAAGGACCAAAACACAATCCAAATCCAACTAATACCCATAATACAGTTACGATTACCATAGCCATAAAACTTTGTAACATCGTACTAATTACATTTTTCTTTCCTACCATACCTCCGTAGAAAAACCCTAATGCAGGAGTCATAATCAATACCAAAGCAGAAGCAACAATCATCCATGCTGTGTCTCCAGTATCTAATTTTAATTCAACAATATGAGCTCCTAGTTTTGCTGATTCAACAACAAAAGAATTTGAGAAAAAAGTAAGTCCCAAAACAGTGATTAGAATCACACTTAAAACAATTTTACGCATAACTTTTAATTTTAAATTTTTGATAAAAGTATAAAAATATCACATTGACCCATAAAAAAATAGGGGGTAATTGTGCATTTTTATTAAATAATTAAATTACACCTATAATTTTTTAGGGTTTAACGTAATTTTTATCGGATATTTTGAATTTGATAATACAGATTTTGGTTTCAAAGAAGATTTTAGGGTATTTAGTGTCATAAAAAAAGCCAATTACATTGTAATTGGCTCTAATACTTAATGAAAATTAAAAGGAATTATTTTTGATTGTATTTTTCTTTATAACGATCGTTTAATTTTGTTTGGTGAGTTTCTAAACTAATGGCTCTTCCTTGAATAAAAGCAGCTGATAGTTTATTAGTTCTCATGTCTAATGCATCACCTTCAGAAATGAATAACGTAGCATCTTTGCCAACTTCAATCGTACCACAGAATGAGTCAATACCAAGTATTTTTGCAGTATTTGAAGTAATTAGTTGCAATGCTTGTTCTTTGTCTAAACCATAAGCAGCGCATGTTCCGGCTAAGAAAGGTAAATTTCTAGTAGCCATTCTTTCGTGTGCTCCACTATTTTCTAATCCTACAATTACTCCTTGATCAGTAAGTAGTTTGGCTAATTTATAAGGTAAATCAACATCGTCATCATCATTTTCTGGCATATCGTGAACACGTTTTAATAAAACAGCTACTTGATTTGTTTTTAGAAAACCACCTATTTTATAAGCTTCATAACCTCCAACAATAACAATTTTTAGGATTCCATTACTTTTAGCTAATTCAATAGCATCTACCATTTGTTTGGCTTCGTCTGCATGAATAAACAATGTCTGTTCTCCATTAAACAATCCTTTGGTTGATTCGAGAACTAAATTTCGCTCTTTAGGAGCAGTTGAATTATATGCTTTAGCATTAACGAAAAAATTATTGACCTCCTGGATTTGGGTTGTATAGTCTTTATTGGGTTCAATTGTCCCTGGTTCAAACCAAGATCCACTTCGTTTAAAACTTGAAGGAAATTCCATGTGTATTCCGTCATTTTCTTTGATTAAGGCATCACTCCAATGCCAAGCATCTAATTGGACTATAGAGGATGTGCCTGAAATCAAACCTCCTCTAGGTGTGATCTGTGCCATTAGAATTCCATTAGGTCTAACGGTTTCTACCACTTTAGAATCTGCAGTGTATGCAATTATACTTCGTACGTGTGGGTTGAAGGTTCCGATTTCGGATTCGTCATCGGATGACTTAACTGCATCAATTTCTACTAAACCTAAAGTAGAGTTTGGTGCTATGAATCCAGGATAGATTTCTTTCCCTTTAGCATCGATGATAGTTTCGTAATTTCCTTTAGCTACATTACTAGTAATGGTCACTACATCAATTTTACCATTTTTAAAACCAATCGCACTGTTTTCTATAACGGTTCCATTGCCAACATGTGTTTTTGCATTAATGATTAAAATCGATTTTGTTTGTTTTGGAGCAGGTGTTTGTTGTGCTGTACTAACAAATGATATACTCAGTACCAATGTTAAAAGAACTATTTTTTTATGTATCATAATTATCATAATTAATTTGTGAATAAAGAGAATCTTACTACTAGTATTCCAGCGTGTCACAATGATATTCTTTGCGCTCTGCTTTTTTAGGTTCTTGTGTAATCATTCCCTTGTTTTTTTCTTCCAATAATTGACCAATAAGTATATTTCTTTCTTTGGTAATTGCTTTTCTTTGTTCTTCATCTTTTTGAAGATCATAGTAAGTTACTCCTTCAATTATTGTTTTTTCTGCTTTCGCATAGATAGATAATGGATTATTGTTCCACAGCACGACATCAGCATCTTTTCCAACTTTAATACTTCCAACTTTGTCATCAATATGAAGCAATTTAGCAGGATTTAAAGTCACAAATTTCCAAGCCTCTTCCTCTGAGATATTACCATATTTCACTGCTTTAGCTGCTTCTTGATTTAAACGTCTTGACATTTCAGCATCATCTGAGTTATAAGCTACAACAATACCTTTATTATGCATGATAGGTCCATTGAAAGGAATTGCATCATTTACTTCAAATTTATAAGCCCACCAATCAGAAAAAGTAGAAGCGCCTACACCGTGTTCTTTCATTTTGTCAGCTACTTTATATCCTTCTAATATATGTGTAAAGGTATTGACTCTAAAATTGAATTTTTCTGCTACGTTCATCAACATTAAAATTTCAGATTGTACATAAGAGTGACAGGTGATGAAACGCTCTTTGTTTAAAATTTCAGCAAGGGTTTGTAATTCTAAATCTACTCGAGGTGCTTTTCCTTTTTTAGCGCTATTGTATTTTTTCCATGCCAAGTCATATTCTTTAGCTCTTTGGAAGTAATCAGTAAATACTTGTTCTACACCCATTCTGGTTTGAGGGAAACGAGTAGGGTTGATGTTACCCCAATTGGATTGTTTAACATTTTCACCTAAAGCAAATTTGATAAATTTTGGTTGGTTTTTGTATAACATCTCCTCTACAGAAAGTCCCCATTTCCATTTTACAATTGCAGAACGTCCTCCAATTGGATTAGCCGAACCATGCAATAATTGTGAAATAGTTACACCGCCTGCTAAGTCTCTATAAATATTAGGGTCTTCTGAATTGACTACATCTTGAATAGTAACTTCTGCACTAGAATTATGACCACCTTCATTAACTCCTCTAGAAATTGCAATATGTGAATGCTCATCTATAATACCACTAGTTAAGTGTTTGCCCTTAGCATCAATTATTGTAGCTGTTGCATCGGATAAATTTTTACCAACGGCAGCAATTTTTCCATCTTTAATTAATACATCTGTATTTTCTAAGATGCCTTCTTTTTCATTTGTCCAAATCGTTGCATTTTTGAACAATAAAGTCTGTGCGGTTAATTTTTGTTGATTCCCGAAAGGAACATTTGGAAAAGTAACAGGCTGTACAGGGTTTATTTTATCTTCTTTGTTTGCATCAGGTTCTGGTTTAAATTCAGCCGTTTTATTTGCAGTCCAAATAACTTCGTTACCTTCTTTAATAATTGCTTTCCCAGTCAGTTGGGGTTTAGTATCTAAAAAGGCACTTAAACGAATGAAATTTGTCTTAATAGAATCAGCAGGTTTGATTACAGCGGTTAACCATTGATTAGCAATAGTAATTTTAGAGTTTAATTTTTTTCCTTCCGAATTGGTAATTTCAGATTTCGGACTAGTTATTTCACCACCTATTTTCCATTTTAAAACTTCATTTTCTATGGTTAAATCATACGAACCACGAATATCTTTCGCTGTCATGTCGTTCACCACAAATCGATTTCCTTGAACCCAGTTTTCATAGATAACAGTTTTTTTGTCGAAATAATCTCCAGATGTAATAATGAAATTAGCTTGGCTACCATTGTTTAAAGTACCAATTTCATTGCTTTTACCTATGATAGCAGCAGGAATTGTAGTCATAGCTTCCAATGCTTTGGTGGTATCAAAACCATATTGGACTGCTTTGAGTAGGTTAGTTCTGAAATTTTCTAATTTTTTCAAATTATCAGTGGTTAAGGCAAAAACTACACCATTATCGGCTAATACTTTTAAGTTTGTGGGAGCTTGATTCCAAAAACGAAAATCTTTCAATTCCATTTGATTGGCTTGATTAGGATCAGAAACATCATAAGCTTCAGGGAAATTAATTGGAATGATAAATTTAGAATTGGTTTTTTTGATTTCTTCAATTCGTTCAAATTCATTTCCACTTCCTTTTAAAACATAATTAAGACCAAATTCTTTTGCGATTTTTGAAGCTCTTAAACTATTTAGTTTGTCTTCAGTAGCAAATAATTGAACTAGATTTTGATTTTCAATCAAGGCATCAAGAGAAATGTCTTTAGTGTCAGAGTTTCCTTTTTTATACCAATCCATATCTAAATACATTTGGCGAAGTAATGCCATCATTCCCATTAATGAACTAGGGTACGATTGTGCGCTTAGTGCGCTTTTGGTGAAACCAAAATGATTTGAAATTTTAGCTGCTAATAAGCGTTTGCTTTTTTCAAAATTATTCAGGGCTATCAATGTTCCTGTACCTCTTGCAATTCCGTCTTGAACATGGGTTCCAACCACACCAAATCCAGCTTTTAGGAATTCCTCTGCTTTAGCAGAATCGTATTTGTAATTCTCAAAAGCATTTACTTCAGATCGAATATGTTCATTCCAATAATAACCTGCGCGTTTTGTATCATATAATTCTCCTCGAGACATCGGAGTTAAGCTTTTTGGTTTTTCGATTCCAAAGCTTGTGTAAATATCTATGAAAGAAGGATAAATAGTTTTTCCTTCAAGATTTATTACAATTGTATTTTTTGGAAGAACGAGGTTAGTGCCAACATTTATGACTTTGCCATTTTGAACCAATAATGTTCCATCATTGATTATTTGGGTAGGGGTAACATAAATTTTAGCATTGGTAAACGCTGTTAAATTTTGATTTCTGTTTTGAACACCTTCATTATTAGGGAAATAATTTTGTGCCTGAGCTTTTGGCAGTAGTGTTGCCAATAAGATAATAAGTAGTATTTTTTTCATAACATGAATTTAAATATTTGTTAAATGTATAAAAAAAAGTATTCGTAGAGTTCAGTTTTTCAATTTTAACAGTTGTTATATTAAGTATGTTTGTAAGTATTAATTTTAAATTATCAGTAAATTTTAAAACATAACTCTTTTTGTTTGAAATTGTATGTAGTTTTTATTTAATTTTAGAAAAAGATTAGATGGTATGTTGACAAAAGTTTTTGGGAGTGCTGTTTTTGGAGTAGATGCTACAACAATCACTGTAGAAGTAAATATAGATAAAGGAATTGGCTATCATTTAGTAGGTTTGCCTGACAATGCCATTAAGGAAAGTAGTTATCGAATTGCAGCTGCTTTAAAAAATAATGGTTACGCTTTGCCAGGAAAAAAAATTACGATTAATATGGCACCTGCTGACTTGCGCAAAGAAGGTTCTGCCTATGATCTGACTTTGGCTATCGGTATTCTAATAGCGTCTTCCCAAATTAAAGGTGATGAAATTGATCGGTATATCATCATGGGAGAACTTTCGCTTGACGGAAGTTTACAACCCATTAGAGGCGCTTTGCCAATTGCGATTAAAGCGAAAGAAGAAGGGTTTAAAGGTTTCTTTTTGCCAAAACAAAATGTAAATGAAGCTGCTATTGTTGCCGACTTGGATGTATATGGTGTAGAGAATCTACAAGAAGTGATTGACTTTTTTGAAGGGAAAGGAACAATTACCCCCACAAAAATAGATACGAGAGCTGAATTTTATAAAACCTTGGAATTTCCAGAGTTTGATTTTTCGGATGTCAAAGGACAAGAAAGTATTAAGCGTTGTATGGAAATTGCAGCGGCAGGCGGACATAATATTATTTTAATAGGACCACCTGGAGCTGGAAAAACAATGCTTGCCAAACGATTGCCAAGTATTTTGCCTCCCATGACTTTGCGTGAAGCTTTGGAAACCACTAAAATTCATAGTGTAGCAGGAAAACTAAAAGAGGTAGGGTTAATGAACCAGCGTCCGTTTAGAAGTCCGCATCATACTATTTCAAATGTGGCACTTGTCGGAGGAGGAAGTTACCCTCAGCCAGGAGAGATATCGATGGCACATAATGGTGTTCTCTTTTTGGATGAGTTGCCCGAGTTCAAGCGGGATGTTCTCGAAGTGATGCGCCAACCTTTAGAAGATAGGGAAGTGACAATTTCAAGAGCGAAATTTACAGTGACCTATCCATCGTCCTTTATGTTGGTGGCGAGTATGAATCCTAGTCCGAGTGGTTTTTTTAATGATCCAGATGCGCCCCAAACTTCTTCGCCTCACGAAATGCAACGCTATATGAATAAAATTTCTGGACCATTATTGGATCGAATCGATATTCATATCGAAGTGACTCCTGTTCCTTTTGAAAAATTATCGGATGATAGAAAAGCAGAAAGTAGTGTCGAAATTCGAAAAAGAGTTACTCAAGCCCGCGAAATCCAGTCTGCTCGATTTGAAGAAATGCCTAATTTGCATTACAATGCTCAGATGAGTACGAAACACATTCGTGAATTTTGTGCTTTGGACGATACCTCAAAAGACTTATTAAAAAACGCAATGGAACGTTTGAATCTTTCGGCTCGTGCGTATGACCGAATTTTGAAAGTAGCACGAACCATTGCCGATTTAGAAAACGCGCAAAATGTATTGTCCAATCATATTGCCGAAGCCATACAATATCGAAGTTTAGACCGTGATGGTTGGTTGGGTTAGTTTTCTTCTATTTCGATAGGTTCTATTGTATCTTCTTCGATACCAATAATAGAGTCGTAAATTGCATATTGCATTGACATATTAAAAGGAATGGTGAATAGGACTCCAATACAAAATCCAATTAAACCAACTAAAGAACCAAAAAAGGCTACTACTAAAAGTAGAAAAAGCACCATAAATTGTTTGCTTGATAAGCTGATACTCGTTTTGATAGCATCCCATGCTTTTTGTTTACCAAAAATAATTAAAGGAGTACTTAATACCGAAAAGATTCCTATAACAAAAGATAACATTCCTCCTACAACTGGAATTTTAAATATAGCTAAAAAGCTATCGATTCCTGTACTTAAAAATGTAATGATAAAAGTAGCTATGAATAATTCTTTGAAATACGACCATTTGTAAAAATACAAGAACTGACGCATTTTAAATTCAACATCTTTGTTTGCTGATTCGGCCATTTTTAAGAATCCAGCACTAATAGGACTAAAAATAATATTGATTACTAACACCACTATAAATTGATAACCAATGTATTCCGGTTGAACCATCTTAGCCTCAAACTGTTTTATCGAATTAGGATTTAAATGTTCGGCACCAAAAATGGAAACCAACCCAATAGATGCTAGGATTACCAATAGGAAACCTAATACTAAAATAGCAAGTCCTGCGTAAAGAGCAATTTTTTTATAATTTTCAAATGCTTTATTGAATACATCTTCAAATTTCAATTCGTATCCATTTGCCTTTAGGTTTTCTATTTTTTGATTGATTGTTTCCATTGTGTATTATTAATTTGGGATTAAAACTAATTATTTTTAGTATTCAATGTATCTGTTTTTGGATTATTTTAAATCCAATTCAATATTTTTTTGATTGAAGCTAATTTGTCTTTATAAGGAGCATAGCGAAGAGGTAAGTCAATCCAAGTCGCTTTTTTAACTACTCCTTTGTGGTGAGAAAAAATATCAAAACTCAATTTACCATGATAGGCTCCTATACCACTATGTCCCACACCTCCAAAAGGCAATTGTTTGTTTGAGAAATGCACCATAGTATCATTCACACAACCTCCACCAAAAGAATGTGATGCGATAATTGTATTGCAAAAAGACTTTCGTTCGCTAAAAATATAAAGCGCTAAAGGCTTTTCATACTTTGCAATTATAGTATTGATTTCAGCTTCATCTTCATAACTAAGTAGTGGAAGTAAAGGACCAAAAATTTCCTCTTGCATGATTAGACTTTCTAAATTACTTTCGTCAATAAGTGTAGGGGAGATGTAATTCGTTTCGCTATTGTATTGGCCACCAAAAAGTACTTTCGTTTCTTCAATCATTCCGACTAATCGTGACCAATTTTTAGCATTGATAATTCGCGCATAATCAGGAGAAACTTCTGGATTGTCTCCATAAGCTAGAGTAATTTCGTCTTTTAAATATTGAATGAAATCAGATTTACTCTTTTTGTGAACCAAAATATAATCAGGAGCAATACAGGTTTGACCCGCGTTGATGAATTTTCCCCAAACAATTCTTTTGGCAGCCAATTTTAAATTAGCTGATTCGTCAACAATACAAGGATTTTTACCTCCTAATTCTAAAGTAACAGGAGTTAGGTTTTTTGCGGCAGCTTTGGAGATAATTTTACCCACAGCAACACTTCCTGTAAAGAAAATATAATCCCAACGCTGTTCCAATAGGTTAGTAGCTACTTGCACGTCGCCCTGAATTACTTCGACATGATCAAAAGCGAATGTTTTAGCTATTATTTTTTCGATTATTTCAGCAGTTCTTGGAGTTAATTCTGAAGGTTTTAATACTACTTGATTTCCAGCTGCAACAGCTGATATTACAGGGCATAATGCTAGTTGAAAAGGATAATTCCAAGGCGCAATTACTAATACTTTTCCATACGGTTCTTTATAGATATAATCTGATGAAGGAATGTTTAAAACAAAGGGAAAAACTCTTTTGGGTTTAGCCCAGCGAGAAATATTTTTTATGGTGTATTTTAAATCTGAAATTACATAACTGGTTTCGGTAACCACTGCTTCAAAAGCCGGTTTGTTGAAATCATCCTGTAGCGCGCTAATTATTTCATCTTCATGTGTGATGATAGTATTTAACAAACGAGTTAGAATTTCTTTTCGGTAACCAATGTCGGTTTTGTAATTCATATCAAACGCTACTTAAAATTAGTATGCAATATAAATTATATAATTCAATAAACGTTATTTGAGATTGAAAATTAGATGGTATTCCAAATCACATCGTCTGGAGTAGGAGCAATAATACTAATATTTTCTTTTGAAACGGGATGAACGAAAGTTAGTTTTCGCGCGTGCAAATGAATTCCTCCATCTGGATTACTTCGGTCAAAACCGTATTTTAAATCGCCTTTTATTGGCGAACCAATAACAGATAATTGAGCCCTGATTTGGTGATGTCTTCCTGTGTGAAGGTTGATTTCTAAAGCAGTATAATTGTTTAGTTCTTTGATAATTTGGTAATCCAAACTGGCTATTTTACTATCAGGCACTTCTTTTAGGTGTGCTTTTGAAGTATTGTTTTTTTCATTCCTTTTGAGGTAATGCACTAATTTAGCATTGGATGGATTTGGTTTGTTTTTTACAACAGCCCAATAGGTTTTTTGAGTTTCTCGATTACTGAAAAGTTCATTCATTCGAGAAAGGGCCTTACTAGTTCTGGCAAACACTATAATTCCGGTAGTTGGTCGATCTAATCGATGCACTACGCCTAAAAATACTTCTCCGGGTTTGTTGTATTTTTCTTTGATGTATTCTTTGACAACTTCACTCAAAGGTTTGTCGCCTGTTTTATCGCCTTGAACAATATCTCCTACACGCTTATTGACTACAATTAGATGATTGTCTTCATGAAGAATTTGGAGGTTATCTTTGTTAGAAACAATTTTCATTTAGATATTTTAGATTTTTAGAGCTTTCGATTATTAGAAAGTTAAGTTTTTAGTGTTGATCTAAATTTTGATATCATTTTGATAATTTCTTCTAGCTCATATAAAAGAATTTTCAGGGTGTCAAATTCTAAAAATTCTAAATCGTTTGAAATTAATAATTGAGTTTCAATTTCGTAAGCTGAACCAATCGCAATTTCAAGAAATCTAGAAAATTCTTTGTTTGATGCTCTTGAGGAACCTTCTGCAATATTAGATGGTATAGAAACGGAAGCTCTTCGTAATTGATTAGTAATTCCAAATTTTTCATTATCTGGAAAATTTGAAGTCACAGCATATATTTTAGAACAAAAGTACCTACTTCTTTTCCAAATTTCTAAATTTTTGAATTGGTGCATTTTTTCTAACTATCTAAACTATCGAATTTTCTAACTATCTAAATTAATATTGCTCGCTAGCATTAGGAAAATCAGATGTTTTAACATCATCAACATATTGACTTATTGCAGTAGTCATTCCTTCATATAAATTCATATAACGTCTTAAGAAACGAGGGCTAAATTCATTATTCATTCCTAACATATCGTGAATAACTAACACTTGACCATCAACACCTCCACCAGCGCCAATTCCGATTACAGGAATCGAAATGCTTTTGGCTACTTTTTCAGCTAAATGAGCGGGAATTTTTTCCAATACAATTGCAAAACAACCTAAGGTTTCTAATAGTTTAGCATCTTCAATTAATTGTTCTGCCTCGGCATCTTCTTTGGCACGAACAGTATACGTTCCAAATTTATAGATGGACTGAGGGGTTAAACCCAAATGTCCCATTACAGGAATTCCTGCGTTTAATATTTTTTTGATAGAATCTTTAATTTCGCTTCCTCCTTCTAATTTTACTGCATGTCCACCACTTTCTTTCATAATTCGAATAGCAGAACGCAAGGCTTCTTTTGAGTCTGATTGGTAACTCCCAAAAGGTAAATCCACAACGACTAAGGCACGTTCAATAGCGCGAACTACAGAAGAGGCGTGGTAAATCATTTGATCCAAAGTAATAGGCAAAGTAGTTTCGTGTCCCGCCATGACATTCGAAGCAGAATCACCTACTAAAATCACATCAACACCAGCAGTGTCCACAATTTTTGCCATAGTATAATCATAGGCAGTTAACATTGAAATTTTTTCGCCATTGGCTTTCATTTCAATTAAGGACTTTGTGGTTATTCTTTTATAATCTTTCTTTGCGACTGACATAGTTTTATTTTAAAGGTGTAAAGGTAACAAAATGGATTTTTTTTAACTCAAAATGACAAATTAATATTAATTGTAACCAATATCAGTTTGATGCACTTCAGTTAAACGAATCAATTAATTGTTTTTCAAGCGTAATCCAAATGGTACCATTACAATTCCTTTTTCGTATATGTTAAGGTATAAAAGAACAGGTTTTTTTTGCCCTTCCCATTTTAGTTCATAAACGTCTAAGAAACCCGCTCCCATATCACTTCGCTTAGTAGGGAAGGGACAACAACTTTCTAATTTAGAATAGGTTATTTTTTCTCCTTTTGGACCAGCCAAAGCATTCAGAAAACGTTCTTGATTAGCATCAGATTTACTGGTTTGATAAAAAATATTAATCGGGTAATCTTTGTCGTAACCGTATTTTTTATCCGTACTAAATAGTTTAATATCAAAGGTGTTATTGTTGTTTACTACTAAATCAGGTGCTGTATCATCTACGTTTTTTAAAGTTGATCTAGTACTCACACAAGAGTTTAGTAGTATTGATAAAGCAATAATTAGGATACTTTTTTTCATAATATTTTTGGTATTTATTTTTCTTTTTTAGGTTTAAATAAACAAATAGTACAAGAATTTAATTGGTTATACAAATATAATGAGAACTTCAGCAGTTTTATTCTTTTGAGCAACAATTATGCCTCTATAAAATGTTTTGTTTGCCAAATAGAATTCCTATTTTTACAAAAAATACAGAATTTATGAGTATCCTTTTTCAAACCTGGCCTTGGTATATTTCAGGATTTATTATAGGCATGATTATGCTTTGTTTGACTTATTTTGGTAAACATTTCGGAATGTCATCCAATTTGGAGTCTCTTTGTTCGATGTCTGGACTTGGAAAAAAAGTAGCTTATTTTAACTTCGATTGGAAAGCGAACAAATGGAATCTTACAGTAGTAGTAGGAGCGATGATAGGAGGTTTTCTGGCAGTGCATTTTATGAGTGATCCAACTAACGTTGCCATTAATCCAACAACAATTGAACAATTAGCGGCACTTGGTATAGATGCTCCCAATGGTAAACTAGCTCCAGATGTTCTTTTTGGGAATCAAATTTTTGAATCTCCAAAAAGTATTTTGATTTTACTAGTGGGTGGGATTTTGATTGGTTTTGGAACACGTTATGCGGGAGGATGTACCTCAGGACATGCCATTTCAGGATTGAGCAACTTGCAATTACCTTCTTTAAAAGCGGTTATCGGATTTTTTATTGGCGGATTGATTATGGTTCATTTATTATTACCCTTACTTTTTTAACGATGAAATTAATTAAATATTTAGTAGTAGGTTTTATTTTTGGGATTGTGCTGACTAAGTCTGAAGCGGTATCTTGGTATCGTATTTATGAAATGTTTCAGTTTCAATCATTCCATATGTATGGAATTATCTCGGTTGCTATAGCAACGGGTTTGATAGGGATTCAAATCATTAAAAGAAACAAAATAAAAGATATTGACGGAGCACCAATAGTTATAAAAGACAAAGAAAAAGGTGCAGCTCGTTATTGGATTGGAGGGATACTTTTTGGTTTAGGCTGGGGATTAGTAGGCTCTTGTCCAGGACCAATTTTTATATTATTAGGTGCAGGAGTTTTTCCAGTTATTTTGGTGCTAATAGGCGCTTTGGTAGGAACTATTTTGTATGGTCTTTTTAAAGAAAAGTTACCACACTAAATCACAATATACAAAATTTTTAATAGCATTTTCTTAGTTTAAGAGAATGCTATTTTTTTTGATTTAAGTGTAAGATTCCTTTGACTATACCATACTGAGCTAGTAAATAGGTAACCATGATTAATAAAGAAGCAGCAGGAATTGGCTTGTAAAATTTATTAAATGCCAAAATACTATCCGAACTAATAAACAATAGAGCGCCAATTAAAACAGAATGATTCGGAATCGCTTCCCATTGAAAGCTTCCTTTGAGGGCAAAATACAGCATGGTGCTTATTACTATAGCATAGATAACTACGGGTACTGTAAGTGAACCCAGTTTAGGCCCTAGCGTTGTAATCATCATCGAAAAATAGATCACAATCAATCCAATTCCAGCTCCAAAACTTAATTTATTGCTGATTGTCTTGCTTATGGTTTGCTTGTTAAAGAGTACAATATAAAAGATATGAGATAGTAAGAACGCAACTAATCCTAGTATAAAATAGATTTCTCCTCTATCTGCGAAGAGTAAAATAACATCACCTATCCATGAGAATGTTAATGCTGTTAGTAAGATTTTTTTAGTACTAAAGTTTTCTGTATAATATACTGCAACTAGTAAAATTGGAAGTAAAAATGGTTTTACCACTCGTACCATTTCTTCTTGGTTAAATGCAGTGATTAATAAGTAAATAGCACTTATAACGAGGTAGATAGATAAGTATAATTTGTTTTTCATATTGTGTTTATTTAGGCTAGAGCTAATTTTTCTGATTTGAATCCAAAGCTTACAAAATATACGTTAACTAGTAATGAAAGCACTAAATATCCCATAATCAAGTAAGTCCCGAAAGGAATAATACGATCAATTCCAAACCAATCTCCTATGTAAGTTACAATCCCAATTCCGAAAGTAAATCGAATACTTTCCCAAACCAAAGAAAATTTATTGGTATCCATTAATTCGGTATAACTATAAACACTAATAAAAATGAAAAATCCGTAAAGGAAAATATTTTGAAGATCTAGTTGTGCAATTGAAAGATATAAATAACTCACTAATGCTAAAGTGACAAACAATTGTAAAACAGACCAATTCATCAATGTTTTAGAATATTGTGTTCCGTATTTATTGAAGTCATACACATTGGTGATTTTGGCAACAGGATATTTTTCTTCAAAATTTTCTGGACGCCAACCCGTTGGTTGAAACCAAATGGTGAACTTGTCTTTCCAATTTTCGGCGCGCCAAGCATCACAGATTAATAGCCATAGATGTTGAAAATTGATTCGGAAAGGATTCCAAGTTTGTGCTGGCCTAGTAATGCCGAAAACGGCTGGAACACTGTCTAATTCTTCTTGATAGGTGCCAAATAATTTGTCCCAAAAAATAAAAATTTGACCGTGATTTTTATCCATGTATTCTGGATTAATGGCATGATGAACTCGATGGTGAGAGGGAGTAACAATAATTTGTTCTAAAACACCCATTTTTTTAATGTGTTTCGTGTGGTACCAAAATTGTAAAAACAAATGAATGGGTAAGGTAATCGCAATTACTTTTGCAGGTACTCCTAATACCGCAGCAGGGATTAATAAAAATGTGAATAGATTGACAAAACTCGAAATAGTTTGTCGCAAGGCACATGATAAATTGAATTCTTCGCTACTATGATGAATAGCGTGTTTGTTCCATAAAAAGTTGATTTGATGTGCCAATCGATGTGACCAATAGCCATAAAAATCAATAGCTATGAATCCAATTATATACGCAATGAGGTTGGGTTCTTGATGGAATAGAGCAATTCTGTTTACCATCCAGTCGTAAGAAAGTAGGGTTACACTCAATCCCAAAACATCTTTTAGGGAATTAATAATTCCAGAACTGATGCTGGATACCGAATCCATAGTGGGAGCAGTATCTTCACCTTTATAATAACCATACACTTTTTCTATGATTATTAATGCCAAAAAAAGAGGCATTGCAAATAACAAAACTGTAGCATATTCTTTCATAAACACCTATAATTTTAATCAAATATAGAATAAAACTATGTGTTTTGTAATAAAAATGAAAATATTTGGTTTTTTGTTATATGATTTCAGCACTTAATCCAGCTTCTAATAACTGGATACACTGTGGCTTAAGTTTGTCGTACACGTCAGTTTTTACAGTACATTTTCCATTGTAATGAATAATTAGCGAACATTGTTCAGCTTGTTCAGGAGTGTGATCACATACCCTCACTAAGGTGTCAATTACGTGATCAAAAGTATTGACATCATCATTGTACACCACAATTTCATTATTGACGGATGTTTGTTCTTTTAAACTGACTCTTTCTCTAACTTTTTCTTTAGTACTCATTTAGGTAGGTTTTGTACTTTGGTAATTACAACACTAATTTACATATTTTAACGAAACCCAATTGTTTCTTTGAAATTTTTTAACGTAAGTCAATCCTTTTTCAGTACAAGATTCATCTATAAACGGGATGTCTTCTTCGTAGAAACCGCTAAATAAAATAGTTCCACCAGGGTTCAAACAATCCACATACGATTGCATATCATTCAACAAAATATTTCGATTGATATTAGCAATAATTAAGTCGTACTTTTTATCTTGTAATAAAGCGGCATCTCCTTCATAAACACTAATGTGTTTGCAATGGTTACGTTCAGCGTTTTCAATGGAGTTCAAATAGCACCAATTGTCAATATCAATCGCATCAATAGGTTGAGCGCCTTTCATTTCGGCTAAAATGGCTAAAATAGCAGTCCCGCATCCCATGTCTAATGTTTTCAAACCTTTCACATCCATTTCTAATAAATGCTGAATCATCATGTGCGTAGTTTCGTGATGTCCGGTGCCAAAACTCATTTTAGGTTCAATTACGATATCAAATTGGGCTTCAGTTTTTGGATGAAAAGGAGCGCGAACATGGCATTTCCCATCCACTTCAATAGGTTCGAAATTTTTCTCCCATTCTTCATTCCAATTCACTTGTTCAATCTCCTCATAAGTATAGTCGATTTTGAACTCTTCAGACTGTAGTATGTAAACATCGTCAAGTATAGTATCGTCCCACAAATCTTTTTGTACAAAAGCATCAATTCCAGTTTCAGTTTCTGTAAAACTTTCAAACGCTTTTTCACCTAATTCGGCAATAAGAATTTCAGAACCTAGTTCTTTTGGTTCAATGGTAAAATGATATCCGATATAACTATTTGACATGTTTGTTTTTTTTGCAAAGGTACATTTTCTCTTCAGTTATGCGACTACTAGAAACAAAAAAAGAGGTTTGAATGAACAAACCTCTTTTTGAATAGGAATAGTAAAATTTAGATAGCGTTGATAATAGCTACAAAATCATCTGCTTTCAAAGCAGCTCCACCGATAAGACCTCCGTCTACATCTGGTTTAGAGAAAATTTCTTTTGCATTTTCAGGTTTCACACTTCCTCCGTAAAGGATTGAAACATTTTCAGCAACATCACTTCCGAAAGATTTACGTACAGTTTCTCTGATGAATTCGTGCATTTCTTGTGCTTGTTCTGGAGAAGCTGTTTCTCCTGTTCCAATAGCCCAAACTGGTTCGTAAGCCAAAACAACATTTTCCCAGTCGTTAGCATTAATGTGGAATAAACCATCTTTTAATTGGTTTTCAACAACGTTAAAATGATTGTTTGATTGACGATCTTTTAATTCTTCTCCAAAACAAAAAATAACAGTCATATCATGTTCTAAAGCAGCATCTACTTTACTTGCAATTAAAGCATCTGTTTCGTGGAAAATAGCTCTACGCTCAGAGTGTCCAAGGATTACAGTATTTACACCAACACTTTTTAACATATCAGCTGAAATTTCTCCAGTGAACGCACCGCTTTCTGCTTGGTGAACGTTTTGTGCAGCTACATCGATAGTAGTAAATTCTAAATGGTCTACTGCTGATGCTAAGTTAACAAATGTAGGAGCAACAATAACTTGTGCAGTACTTTCAGTTGGTACTTTAGCAATCAATTCATTCAATAAATCTTCAGTTTGCTCAGCGTTTTTATGCATTTTCCAGTTTCCTGCAACAATCTTTTTTCTCATTTTAGTTGTATTTATTATAATAGTTTTTAGTTTATTTAAGTTGGTTTAAAGTTGTATTTAGGAGTTCAAAATCAGTTTCGATAGCTCGATAGATGATGATTTTTCCTGTTTTATCCAAAATGATATATCTTGGAATCCAATCCAAATCAATGGCTTGTCCAAAAACACCTTTCATTTGGTCGTTAGCCATATAATGATCTCCTTTCAATTCGTGTTTTTCAATTCCAGCTTTCCATTTATCAGACGTTTTGTCCATCGAAATAAATGTAAAAGCTACTTCAGGATGATTCGCTTGTAATTCTTTAACTTTTGGCATTGCTTTTACACAATCGCCACACCAAGATGCCCAAACTTCAATTACGGTAGTTTTTCCTTCTTGCTTCTTGATAATGTCTTTAAAAGCTACTTGACTTCCGTCAGTTGCCAAAAGTGTTTCTGACAAAGCGATTGTAGAAAAAGTTTTTTTCTGTGCGTTGCTCGTGCAAGAAAATGTTGCAAAAGCGATTAGTAAGGCAATTAGTTTTTTCATCATTATAAATAGTAGCAAAGTTAATTTAAACTCAATTGATAGCGTGTTTTTGATTGAATATCACCTGTTTCAATAACGTTATAGTTAATAAATAAGCAACTTATTAACTGAAATTTCAAACTATAATTTCAAATCTTGAATGTCATTATAATGTACTTTTTGTTTCACAGTACCTTTGTCTAAAATTACGATACTTGGATTAGCTCTTTCAATAGTTTTTAAAGCGGTTGCATCACAGAAATAAAAATCAAATGTAAATCCGTATTCTTTTTTTGTTTTTTCAATTTGTTCTGGAGCTGAACCTGTCATTCCAATAACCGTGTACCCTTTTGCGGTAGCCTTTTGTTTTAGACTTTCTAATTGAGCCAATCCATCTTTGTTTGAAACAGCTAGGTCGTAAGTAACAAAAACTACTAGTTTTGGGTTTTGTAACAATTCGTCTTTATAGTCAGAACCGTCTTTTTCCATAGCAAAATCATGAATAGGAGGAACGTAACCTTCTACAATTACTTTGTCTTTTCGATCTACAAAAGTGGCTCCAGTTGGAATTTTCATTAAATCTTTTTCGGTAAATTCAGTGTCAACACCGTTTACTTTATAGATAAATGTCATTTCTACAACGGATTGTGGCGCTCCTTCTGGAATTTCCATTCCTTTTTGAATGTTGTTACCTACTTTAAAGGGTCTAAAATCAATGATTGGTAAATGATGCAACACCCAATACCCCATAAAACTGCACAAACCAATGCTTAAGATAAATAAGGTGTTTTGAATTTGCGCTTTGAATAAAGGTTGTATCAATTTGACATTAAAGAATAAAATCAAAATGAAAAACAATAAAACGACATCCTTAGTAAACGATTGCCAAGGTGTTAAATGCAACGCATCTCCAAAACATCCGCAATCTTTAACTACATTAAAATAAGCAGAATAGAATGTTAGAAAGGTGAATTTAACGATTAGTAGTAATAAAAGCCAAACCGTTAGTTTTGATTTAAAACCAATTAATAACATAATTCCCAAAACGACTTCGAGAATAACTAAAAAGAGCGCTATTGCTAATGAAAATGGGACGAAGAAAGGTAAGTTAAAAACAGGTTCGCCGAAATATTCGGCCAATTTGTATGAAAAACCTAGTGGGTCATTCAGTTTGATTAATCCTGAAATAATAAAGAGTATTCCAACAAAAATTCTTGAAAATTGGGTGATACTATTTTTGAGCTTTGTCATAATTTAGGAATTTGAGATACGGATGATTTATTTCATTAAAATTAATGCAAAAACAGCATAATTAATCATGTCTTGGTAATTAGCATCAATTCCTTCCGAAACTAATGTTTTTCCTTTGTTGTCTTCAATTTGCTTCACACGAAGTAATTTTTGAAGTATCAAATCTGTCAAAGAACTCACTCGCATTTCGCGCCAAGCTTCCCCATAATCATGGTTTTTATTTTCCATTAATTCTTTGGTGGCAGCGATTTTAGCATCGTACAATTGGGTTGCTTTTTCCACATCCAAATCAGGTTGATCAACAACACCTAATTCCAATTGGATTAAAGCCATAATAGAATAATTGATGATTCCGATGAATTCTCCTGATTCGTCTTCGTTAACTTTACGAACCTCGTTTTCTTGTAAACTTCTGATTCGTTGTGCTTTAATAAATATTTGGTCAGTAAGCGATGGCAATCGTAAAATACGCCAAGCACTTCCGTAATCTTTCATTTTTTTGGTAAATAAATCGCGACATACCGCAACAACGGCATCATATTCTTGTGAAGTATTCTTCATTATTGATGTATATTTGTATTCAAAATTTTTCAAAAATAAGAATAATTTTTCTGAAAGAAGAAAAACAAGCTCTTTAAAACCAGATTGAAATGACGATTAATTGCAAAGGACAGCTTATCGATTTAACGAAGCCTAAAGTAATGGGAATTCTAAACCTAACTCCGAATTCTTTTTTTGATGGTGGGAAGTATACAAATGAAGCCGAAATTATAGCTCAAGTTGGAAAAATGCTTTCAGAAGGGGCAACTTTTATTGATATTGGTGCGTATTCGAGTAAACCCAATGCCGAATTTGTTTCTGTCGAAGAAGAAATGGCGCGAATTGTTCCAATTGTTGAGTTGCTCGTACAGCAGTTTCCTCAAATTTTAATCTCAATTGATACTTTTCGCTCTGAAGTAGCTGAAGCTTGTATTCTAAAAGGAGCAGCTTTAATTAATGATATTGCAGCAGGCAAATTAGACGATACTATGTTAAATACTATTGCTAAACACAATGTGCCTTATATTATGATGCACATGAGAGGGAATCCTCAAACCATGCAATCGCTAACGGAATACCAGGATGTGGTCAAGGAAATGATTTTATATTTCTCAGAACGAATTGCGGCTGCCAGAAGTTTAGGTATTAATGATTTGATTATTGATCCTGGATTTGGCTTTGCCAAAACGGTAGAACAAAATTATGAAGTGCTTCAAAAAATGGAGTTGTTCCAACAATTGGATTTGCCAATTTTAGCAGGTATTTCTAGAAAATCAATGATATATAAAGTCCTGAATTGTAATGCTTCAGAGTCACTTAATGGAACAACGGTTTTAAATACAGTTTCCTTATTAAAAGGAGCGAATATCCTTCGGGTTCACGATGTGAAAGAAGCAGTGGAATGTGTCACTTTATTTAATGCAATCAACTAAATGAAATATTTAAGTTTAATCCTCTTGTTCGTTTTGTTTTCTTGCGGAAAAGATGCAACGATTTTATTGCCTAAGTCGGATATTTCGATTGTTAAAGACATTCAAGATTATTCGTCTATTTACTTGTTTTTTAGAACGAATGGTAAAGATACTTTGGTAGAAGTAAATAGGAAAAATTCGATTAGTTCGACTAATTGGATTTTTCATATTGATAAGCGTTTGCCTTTGCGATTGGTCGTGCCAGAAATTATAAAACTACAGGCTAAAAAGGAGGGAAGCGCCCATAAAAGTGAAACTTCAGAGAATTATTTTTCGTACTCAGATAGTGTTCATAAAAATTTAGCTTTTATTCCATTCACTAAGTTGCAATTTAAACTGACAAGCCCAAAGTCGGATTCTATTGTTTATTTTTCAAAGAATGGCGATGCGCTTCAAAAATTGAAAAATAGTTTAGGTAGAACTAGTTTAGGTTTTGATAAAAATATGAATTTTGAAGAGTATATTCAGTATAAAATAGCTATTCAACAATTGAATTTACAGAATGTCTCTGAAGCAGAATTTATCTATTGAAAAACGAATTCGTAATTCGTACATTTAATATCGTATATCGTACTTCGTAAATCACTGATGATGATACGGTTCGTTTCTTAAAATTGTAAACCCGCGATACAGTTGTTCGATAAAGAATAAACGCACCATTTGATGTGAGAATGTCATCAATGATAGAGAGATTTTGCCTTGCGCTTTAGCATAAACGGTATCCGAAAACCCATAGGGACCGCCAATTACAAAGACTAAGGTCTTGACTCCTGAATTCATCTTTTTTTGTAATTCTTCTGAAAAACCAACACTTGAAAAATTCTTTCCATTTTCATCCAATAAAATCAGTTGATCCGTTGGAGTGATTTTAGCCAAAATCAATTCGCCTTCCTTTTCTTTTTGTTGGCTTTCGGATAAGTTTTTCACGTTTTTAATATCAGGAATGATATCCAATTCAAATTTGATATAAAAAGACAAGCGCTTGGTGTAATCATCAATTAATGATTGTAGTGCTTTGTTATCAGTTTTGCCAATAGCGATGAGTTTGATGTTCATTATTGTGTTGATTTCAAAAGGCAAAGATAGGGTTTTGATAAAAAAATGCCGTTGTATTGTTAAATCGATTTTTAAAGATTATGTAGTGTAGCGATTTTTTTAATGACTTTTAATAATAACCCTATTTTTTGAAGGGGTTCAATTTAAGATTTGTTAATTGTTTTGGTAACACCCCTGTTTTTAAATTTAAAATTTCACAATTTTCGTAAAAAATGAAAAAAATATATTGTGTTGATTATTTATTTTTGCGCAACACTTTAAAAATGATAATTATGTTAGATGTAGGCTTAACTACTTTTATGATTCTTGCCACTAGTTTGGTAATGTTAATGACACCAGGACTTGCTTTTTTCTATGGTGGATTAGGATGTAATAAGAATATTTTGAGTATCATGATGCAAAGTTTTGTTTCTATGGGAATCAGTACTGTGCTGTGGTTTGCTTTTGGATATTCAGTTTGTTTTAGCGGAACGATGGATGCTGGAAATGATTTTTTTGGAATCATTGGAAATTTTAACAAGGCATTTTATCACGGGATTACTCCATCCACTTTGTATTCGTCAGACAAACGTTTTCCAGAGTACATTTTTATAGCCTACCAAATGATGTTTGCTATCATTACTCCAGCGCTGATAACGGGTGCATTCATCAATCGAGTGTCATTTAAATCGTATGTGGTTTTCCTTATCTTATGGCAAATATTTGTGTATTATCCTTTCGTTCACATGGTTTGGGGTGGCGGATTGTTAGCTGAGTGGGGTGTGTTTGATTTTGCAGGTGGAATCACAGTTCATGCAACGGCTGGTTTTGCTGCTTTGGCTTCAGTTTATTTTGTTGGAAAACGTCAAAAATCGCACGAACCTAACAATATTCCTTTAGTTGCTATTGGAACGGCTTTATTATGGTTTGGTTGGTACGGATTTAATGCAGGAAGTGAGTTGGCAGTGAATTCGGTAACTATTTCGGCATTTTTAAATACAGATACTGCAGCTTCATTTGCAGCGGTGACTTGGTTGTTAATTGAATGGAATACAGGTAAAAAGAAACCTACTTTTATTGGTTTAATGACTGGAGCAGTGGCTGGATTAGCAACTATCACACCTGCTGCAGGATATGTTGATATTTATTCTTCGGCTATTATTGGAATTATAGCTGCTGTTGGCTGTTTTGCAGCGGTAAAATACAAAGAACATAAAGGTTGGGATGATGCTTTAGATGTTTGGGGAGTACATGGTATGGGTGGAATTATAGGGACAATCTGTCTGGGATTCTTTGCTAATAGCCAAATTAATGCTCTTGTGCCAAATGGATTATTCTTTGGAGGTGATGGTATGCTGTTGTTTAAAGAATGTGTTGCCATTTTATTTGCTACGAGTTATGCCTTTATTTTTACAGTTTTATTATTTAAAATCATCAATAAATTTATTCCAGTTCGTGTGAACGAAGAAGATCAAACAGTTGGATTGGATATATTACATCACGGGGAAGTGGCTAGACAAACACACAACTAAAAATACTTCTCGAATTGAAAAGGGTAACATTTTATGTTGCCCTTTTTTTGTTTTTAGAGAGTGACAATTATACTAGCTTCAAATTTTTAAATCCCCAAAAATATGCTACTTTAGCAATTCATAAAAAAGGTAAAAATGATTAGTGATTCCCAATTCAAAAAAGAGTTAGCGCTTTTGATTGCCAATGCGATACGTGAAGATGTAGGTCCTGGAGATTATAGTTCGTTGGCTTGTATTCCAGCTTCTGCGAATGGAAATGCTAAACTATTGGTAAAAGAAGATGGGATTATTGCGGGTGTCTCTTTTGCAAAAATGATATTTGAATATGTGGATGTTGATTTGAAAATGGAAACCTTTATTGAAGATGGGACTTTTGTTGAAAAAGGGGATATAGTTTTTCATGTTTCGGGCAATTCGCAATCTATTTTGAAAGCAGAACGCGTGGTGTTGAATTCGATGCAACGCATGTCTGCTATTGCCACAAAAACCAACCAATACGTTCAATTGTTGGAAGGGACAAAAACTAAAATTCTTGACACTCGTAAAACGACTCCAGGTTTTCGTGCTCCAGAAAAATGGGCGGTCAAAATTGGAGGAGGAGAGAACCATCGTTTTGCCTTGTATGATATGATCATGTTGAAGGATAATCATATTGATTTTGCAGGTGGAATTACTTTGGCTATAGCCAAAACAAAAGAATATCTTAAAGCCAATAATTTAGATTTAAAAATTATTGTTGAAGCTCGTGATTTAGAGGAAATTGAAGAGATTTTGAAAAGTGATGGTGTACATCGCATTTTGATTGACAATTTTAATTATGAAGATACTCGTAAAGCAGTGGCTTTAATTGGAAATAAATGTCAAACGGAATCTTCCGGAAATATTAACGAAACCACGATTCGTCATTATGCAGCATGTGGTGTGGATTATATTTCCTCAGGTGCGTTGACGCATTCAGTGATTAATATGGACTTAAGTTTAAAAGCATTTTAATATGTCGATAGAGATAGAAAGCAGGCTTTTAAAGTTGCCACTACTGCGAAATTTAGTTCGCGTATTGCAACGCATTCAATTACCTTGGTTAGAGGGGTTATCTTTGTATGATTTGATGGAATTGTATATTCTTGGAATTGTAGAGGGCGGTTTGACCTATCACGCCAGCGCAGTCGCGTTTAGCTTTTTCATGGCTTTGTTTCCCTTTGCTTTATTTATATTGAACTTGATTCCATACATTCCCATCCAAGGTTTTCAAGCCGATTTTTTGGAGTTTGTAAAAGAAGGAGTTCCTCCCAATACCTATGACGCTATTTATAAAATTATTAATGATATTTTGAATAACAGTCATTCAGGATTGTTGTCCTCAGGTTTTTTATTGTCTATTTTCTTGATGGCAAATGGAATTTCTGGAATAATTAGTGGGTTTGAATCTTCTAAACATGTATTGGTAAAACGAGGCTTTTTACGACAGTATGTAGTAGCTTTAGGGATTTCAATGGTGCTGTCGGTGCTATTGATAGTTACCGTTGCTGCAATTGTTATTTTTGAGGTAATCATTCAGCAAACCATTATTCAAGACGTGTTGAGTGACCAAGTCCCTTTGATAGAAATGGGAAGGTATGCTTTTGTAATTCTAATGATTTTAATCACAAGTTCGATTTTGTTGCGTTATGGAACAAAGCAGTTTCATAAACCCCGTTTCATCAGTATTGGTTCTGTTTTTACAACAGTATTAATTATTATTTCTTCGTACTTTTTTGGGATTTGGGTAATCAAATTTTCAAAGTACAATGAATTGTATGGTTCTATAGGAACCTTGTTGATTTTAATGTTTTACATTTGGATCAACTGTATGATTCTTTTATTAGGGTTCGAATTGAATGCTACTATAGCTAAATTGAAGAAACAAAAAGCGGCGCAATTATCCTAAATCAATTACATATGAAACACTATTGCATTTTATTTTTACTATTCTTTTCAATAACTATGAATTCTCAATCCATAGTTGGAAAATGGAAAACTATTGACGACGAAACAGGCGAAGCCAAATCGATTGTAGAACTGTTTCTGAAGTCGGGAAAAATGTATGCCAAAGTAGTCGAAGTTTTAGATGTAGCCAATAAAAATAGTCTGTGCCAAAAGTGTTCTGGCGAAGATAAAAACAAACCTATTTTAGGACTGACCATTATAAAGGGATTGTCTAAAGAAGGTGCTGAATATACTTCAGGTGAAATTTTAGATCCTAAAAATGGTAAATTGTATAAATGCGCCATTTCTCTAGAATCAAAAGATAAGCTTAAGGTTCGTGGTTATATAGGTTTTTCTTTGTTAGGAAGAACTCAGTACTGGCATCGAGTTAACTAACAAGTATTCAACCCATGTATTTTGTCGAAGTAATTTTACCGCTTTCTCTTGCTAAAACCTTTACTTATGAGGTTTCTGAGGCCGAATTTCATTTTGTGAAAAATGGAATGAGGGTGGTAGTACCTTTTGGCAAAAGTAAAATGTATACAGCACTTATCATTGACAAACATCAAAATGAGCCGACGTTATACGAAGCGAAAGAAATCGATCAAATTTTGGATGAAAAACCCATTGTGACCGAATTCCAAATTGCCCATTGGCAATGGATTGCAAGTTATTACATGTGTGCGATTGGAGATGTGTATCGCGGCGCCATGCCAAGTGCGTTATTGTTAGAAAGCGAAACGATTATTACTCAAAAATCATCCGTTGTGGAGGAAGAAAGTTTACTTTCTGACGAGGAATTTCTTATTTATCAAGCCTTACAACAACAGAGTTCGTTAAAAATTCAGGATATAACGGCTATTTTGAATAAGAAAAATATTTTTCCAGTTATCCAAAAATTGATTGACAAAAATATTTTGGTGCTCCAAGAAGAAGTTCAGGAATTGTATAAACCGAAATTAGTACGTTATGTTCGCTTGCATTCTAAATACAATTCTAATTCAGGTTTGAATGATTTGTTGGAAATGCTTAAAAGCGCAGCCAAACAAAGAGAGGTGGTTTTGACTTATTTTCAGTTGAATGCAGTAGAGAAAAAGCCAATTTCGGTAAAGCAATTAGTAGAAGTTGCTAATTCGTCTTCAGCCATAGTGAAAGCACTAATTGAAAAAGAAATACTAGAAGAGTATCTTATTCAAGAAGACAGAGTCAATTTTGAGGGGAATGCACAAGAAACTGATTTGCAATTGAGCGTCGCTCAACAACGCGCTTTTGAGGAAATCAAAGGTCGATTCGCAGAAAAAGAAGTGTGTTTGCTGCACGGAGTGACATCGAGCGGAAAGACAGAAATTTACATTAAACTCATCGAGGAACAACTAGCAACAGGAAAACAAGTACTGTATCTCTTACCTGAAATTGCTTTAACTACCCAATTAGTTGGACGCTTACGAACTTATTTTGGAGACAAAGTAGGGGTATACCACTCCAAATACAGTAATAATGAACGGGTGGAGTTGTGGAGGCAAGTCCTAGAAAAATCACCTAAAGCACAAATAGTAATTGGTGCGAGATCAGCATTGTTCTTACCATTTTCCGATTTAAGTTTGATTATTGTCGACGAAGAACACGAGCAAACGTTCAAACAAGTAGATCCAGCACCAAGGTACCATGCCCGTGATGCAGCAATTGTTTTGGCTCATTCGCATCAGGCTAAAGTGCTTTTAGGTTCGGCAACGCCAAGTATTGAATCGTATTTTAATGCCCAATCCGATAAATATGGTTTGGTCGAAATTACAGAGCGTTTTGGTAGAGTGCAGTTGCCAGAAATTGAATTGGTAGATTTAAAAGACAGTTATTTCCGTAAAAAAATGACGGGTCATTTTAGTAATTCGTTGATTGAATCGATAACTACGGCTCTGTCTTTGGGAGAACAAGTGATTCTATTTCAAAATAGGAGAGGGTATTCACCAATAATTGAATGTCTTACTTGTGGGAATGTACCTCAATGCCAACAATGTGATGTGAGTTTGACTTATCACAAACACAAGAATCAATTGCGTTGTCATTATTGCGGTTATTCGATGGCTAAACCTACGCATTGTCATAGTTGTTCCAGTATTGATTTGGCTACCAAAGGTTTTGGAACGGAACAAATAGAACAAGAATTACTATCTATTTTTCCTAATGCCAAAACTGGACGTATGGATCAGGATACCACCCGAGGAAAATTTGGTTTTGAGAAAATTATTGATAGTTTTAAAAATCAGGAAATAGAAATTTTAGTTGGAACCCAAATGTTAGCTAAAGGCTTGGATTTTAACAACGTGAGTTTAGTGGGTATTATGAATGCCGATACCATGTTGTATCATCCTGATTTCCGAGCTTTTGAAAGAAGTTTTCAAATGATGACACAGGTTTCTGGACGTTCAGGGCGATCTGAAAAACGAGGAAAAGTAGTTATTCAGACCTATAATCCCAATCACAATACAATCCAGCAAGTGACTAATAATGATTATTTAGGGATGTATACGGAACAATTGTACGATCGTCAGATCTATAAATATCCGCCTTATTTTAGGTTAGTTAAGTTAACACTGAAACATCGTGATTTTGATAAGTTGAAAGAAGGGGCGATGTGGTTGTATCAAGTAATGAGTCAAAATTTAGCATTACCTGTTTTAGGTCCCGAAGAACCACCCATTAGTAGGATAAGAAATGAATATATAAGAACTATTTTAATTAAAATCCCTCATAATTTACCAATTGGAGGTACTAAAAAAACAATTCAAAAAATAATAAATAGTTTTGAGGCTGTTCCGCAATATAGGGCAATAAAAGTGTCAATAAATGTAGATTATTATTAGTTTTTGTTTAAGCAAAAGTTAGTGCTTTTATTAAATCTTCTTTTTTGTGTCGACTCAAAGGTATTTTAGAAGAACCAATTTCAGCAAATTTACTATTATAGCGCTCCACCTTGTCAATGTTAATAATGTACGATTTGTGTACTCGAACAAATTTCTCTTTACTTAAATTATTTTCAAATGATTTCATAGTCGAAAGAACCAGGTTGTTGCCTTCTTCAGTAACCACTTTTACGTAATCTCCAAAAGCTTCAATCCATTTTATTTTAGAAGTGAATATTTTTAATTTCTTGAGATTACTTTTAATGAAAATATGTTCTCCAGAATCTTCTTTAATCTCGTGTTCAAGAGAATGTAAATGCAAAGCACGTTTCACTGCGGTTTCAAACCGATTTAAAGCAACTGGCTTTTGAAGGTAATCGGTGGCGTCATAGTCAAATGCCCGAAGTGCATATTCGGCTTTAGCGGTTACAAAAATGATTTGCGGTTTCGTTTTGAGTCCTTCTAAAAAAGAGAATCCACTAATGACGGGCATTTCAATGTCTAAAAAAATTAAATCTACAGAATGAATAGCCATACAATTACGCGCCTCAATAGCATTAGAAAAATCACCTACTAAATTTAATTGCGGATGATTGTTAACTAATCTTGCTACAATCATTCGTTGAACCGCACTGTCTTCAATTATTAAACAATTTAATTTCATAATTTATTAAGTTACTGATTATCAATACTAAATTTAATTAAAAATTATTTAAAAATTACAAAAGCAGGAGAATATTTACACGAAAATATAATAAAACTAATTATCGCTTGTATATATAAAAGAATTGATTATTTTTGCACCCAATTTAACAAATAAATACATTATTTATGAATCATTATGAAACTGTTTTCATTTTAAATCCCGTTTTATCTGAAGTTCAGGTAAAGGAAACAGTAAGCAAATTTGAAGAATTTCTTACTAGTCGTGGAGCTGAAATGGTATCGAAAGAAGACTGGGGCCTTAAAAAAATGGCTTACGAAATTCAAAACAAGAAAAGTGGTTTTTACCATTTATTCGAATTCAAAGTTGCTGGTGAAGTATTACTTGCTTTTGAAACTGAATTTAGACGTGACGAGAGAGTTATGCGTTTCTTAACTGTAAGTTTAGATAAACACGCAATTTCTTGGGCTGAAAGAAGAAGAACTAAACTTAAATCTCAAAAAGCTTAATTATCATGGCTACATTACAACAATCTGCTTCAGGAAAAAAAGACGGAGATATCAGATATCTTACGCCTTTGAACATAGAAACTAACAAAACTAAAAAGTATTGTCGTTTCAAAAAATCAGGTATCAAATATATCGATTATAAAGATGCTGATTTCTTATTGAAATTCGTTAATGAGCAAGGAAAAATTCTTCCTCGTCGTTTAACCGGAACTTCATTGAAATACCAAAGAAAAGTGTCTGTTGCTGTGAAAAGAGCACGTCACTTAGCTTTAATGCCATACGTGGCCGATTTATTAAAATAATTTAAACTCAGTTGTTGGTTTCTCCCTAAAGAGAACCTAACTTCTATAACAAGGACAACAACATGGAATTGATTCTAAAAAAAGACGTTCAAAATTTAGGTTTTAAAGATGATGTAGTAACTGTAAAAAACGGTTATGGTCGTAACTTTTTAATTCCTCAAGGTTTCGCACAATTAGCAACTCCTTCTGCAAAGAAAGTATTAGCTGAGAACTTGAAACAAAGAGCGCACAAAGAAGCAAAAGTGGTAGCAGATGCAAAAGCATTAGCTGAAACTTTAAAAGCTATCGAAATTAAAATCACTGCAAAAGCAGGTGGTGAAAAATTATTTGGTTCTATTACTAACATTGACATCGCTGCAGCTTTGGCTAATGCAGGTCAAGAAATTGATAGAAAATTCATCACTAGCGGAATTGTTAAACGTACAGGAAAATATACTGCTTCAGTTCGTTTACACAGAGATGTTATCGTAGAATTAGCTTACGAAATTGTTGCTGAAAAAGCATAATTTCTTAACTTATATTTTAAAATCCCGATGTGAGTCGGGATTTTTTTGTTTAATGTCATTGCGAGGAACGAAGCAATCTCATTTTTATATTTTAACAATTTGGAACTAGTTTAAAATGTTCCCTTAATGATATGAAATACTCAAGATTAACCAAAGAACAATTCGAAGAATTACACCCAGAGTTCATCAACTTTTTGGCGAGCCAATCGATTGATAAAGCGGAATGGGATACTATTAAAGAAAATCAACCCGAAGTAGCGGAACAAGAATTAGATGTTTTTTCTGATTTGATTTGGGAAGGGGTATTGACCAAAGCGGAATATTTGGAACATTTTTCTAAAAATCATATTTTTCTTTTCCAATGTTTTGATACCTATGTCAATTCTATTGTGTTAAAATCATTGGTTCCAGAGGTTGATTTTTTAACTAAAGACGGCTTACAATGGTTGAGTGACAATATGTTTACCGAAACTATTGAAATGAAAATAGGTAAAAAAGTATTTACCGAAGAACGAAACGCGTCTGTATTTGCTTTAATTCAGCAAGGCGCTTTCTTAAGTGACGGACAATTATACCAACAAATAAATTCGATTATTGAATCGTAATTGTATTGGTATTTCTATTAATTTGGCTATTTTAGTACACTATTTCAAAAACTAAAATAGCCAATTTTATTTTCTATGGACATTCAAAATACGATTCAAAATTTACGAGAGGAATTAAATCAACACAACTATAATTACTATGTGTTAGATCAACCCACTATTTCGGATTATGAGTTTGATTTGAAATTGGTCCAATTACAAAATTTAGAAAATCAACATCCTGAATTCTTTGATGAAAGTTCTCCTACACAACGTGTTGGAGGTGCCATTACTAAAAATTTTGAAACGGTAGTTCACGAACATCGCATGTACTCTTTGGATAATTCGTATTCTAAAGAAGATTTGTTGGAATGGGAAAAACGAATTCAAAAAGTGTTGGGTGATGTGTCTTTGGAATATACTTGCGAGTTGAAATATGACGGAGCGTCAATTAGTATTACCTACGAAAATGGAAAGCTAAAGCGAGCTGTGACTCGTGGTGACGGTTTTCAAGGAGATGATGTAACCAATAATATCAAGACAATTAAATCGATTCCACTGCAACTGAAAGGTAATTATCCTCCCAAATTTGACGTGCGAGGCGAAATTATTTTACCTTTTGCTGGTTTTGAAAAAATGAATCAGGAATTAATTGAGATAGGCGAATCTCCGTATTCAAATCCTAGGAATACAGCTTCTGGAAGCTTGAAATTACAAGATAGTACTGAAGTAGCCAAAAGGCCTTTAGATTGTTTGTTGTATTTTTTAATTGGAAATCAACTGCCTTTTAATTCGCAGTTTGAAAGTTTAGAAACTGCTAGAGCTTGGGGATTTAAAGCCCCTAAAGAAGCAAAGTTGGCAAGTAATTTGGATCAAGTTTTTCAGTTTATAGATTATTGGGATACACATCGTCATAACTTGCCGTATGAAACGGATGGGGTAGTGGTTAAGGTAAATTCGTTTCAATACCAAGAAGAATTAGGCTTTACTGCTAAATCACCACGATGGGCAATAGCTTATAAATTCAAATCGGAACAAGTAGCAACTCGACTCAACTCTATTTCATACCAAGTGGGTCGTACCGGTGCAATTACACCTGTGGCTAATTTAGAACCCGTTCAATTGGCAGGTACTATTGTAAAACGTGCTTCATTACACAATGCCGACCAAATTGAAAAATTGGATATTCGTGTTGGCGATACTGTTTTTGTTGAAAAAGGTGGAGAAATTATTCCTAAAATTATAGCGGTTGATTTGGCGCAGCGCCCCTTATTTACTGAACCAACGCAGTATATTACCCATTGTCCTGAATGTCAAACTCAATTAGTTCGAAGCGAAGGGGAAGCCAATCATTATTGCCCCAATTTCTATGGTTGTCCGCCACAGATTATAGGGAGAATCCAACATTATATCTCAAGAAAAGCTATGGACATTGAAGGACTTGGGGGCGAAACGGTGGCTTTGTTGTTCAATAATGGTTTGGTTCATAATTATGCTGATTTATATGAATTGACGGTAGAACAAATTTTGCCTTTGGAACGCATGGCACAAAAATCAGCAGAGAACTTAGTAAATGGGGTTGAGCAATCTAAAAATATTCCATTTGAGCGTGTGTTGTTTGCTTTAGGAATTCGTTATGTGGGAGAAACAGTAGCCAAGAAATTAGCGAAACACTATAAAAATATTGATGCTTTACGCCAAGCTAGTTTGATGGATTTAATTTTGGTTGATGAGATAGGAGAACGTATAGCTCAAAGTGTCATTGACTTTTTTGACAATCAAGAAAATCAAATGATTATAGAACGATTGAAAAACTACGGCATTCAATTTGAAATTGTAGAAAAAATAAATCCAGATGCTACAGATAAATTACAAGGCAAAACCTTTGTCGTTTCTGGAGTATTCACTTTATTTTCAAGAGATGAACTAAAACAAGCTATTGAGGATAATGGCGGCAAAGTAGGAAGTTCTATTTCAGCCAAAACCGATTATGTGGTGGCAGGTGACAATATGGGGCCAGCCAAATTAGACAAAGCCAATAAACTCAATATTCCGATAATTTCAGAAGAGGATTTTAAAGCAATGATTGATTAATTATTTTGTTGCATCTTTTTTATCCACATGGTGACCGATACAATTACTGTGATAATAAAAATAAGAGCGACGAATTGCCAATATTCCTTAAAAAAATCAACAAAATAGATTCCTATTAAAATATAGGCAGAAGCAATGCATAATTTCAATGGAATGAATTCGGCATTAGTCCAAGTGGTTTTTATATTGAAGAAATTTTTCATAAAGTTCCGTTTGAATTACACCACAATCGATTTTCCTTTCGCAATATTTTGTTTGTTGCTATCAAAATAGAAGTCAATTCGCCCTAAGTTGATTCCGTAACACCCCACTTGATTTACTAATACGTCTTTCCCAGCTTTGTTTTTGACAATAGTAGGTTTATCTAAAAATGTATGGGTGTGACCACCGATGATTAAATCAATATCTTCAGTCAAGGCTGCCAGTTTCAAATCACTAATCTTGTCTGCATCTTCTTTGGTGTATTTATAACCCAAATGTGATAAACAAATCACTAAGTCACATTTTTGTTCTTTTTTCAAGATGCGAACCATGTCTTGACTGATTTCAACAGGATCGTTGTACACGGTTTCTTTGTATAGTTTTTTGTCTACTAATCCATCAAATTCAATTCCTAAACCAAAAACCCCAATCTTAATTCCGTCTTTGATGAAAATTTTATAGGGTTTTACAAAACCATCCATCACAGTATTTTTAAAATCATAGTTGGCTGAGATGAATTCAAAAGTGGCATGTGGCATTTGAGCGCGCAAACCCTCTACTCCGTTGTCAAAATCATGATTCCCAATAGCTGAAGCATCATATTTCATCATACTCATTAATTTGAATTCCAATTCGCCACCATAATAATTAAAATACGGTGTTCCTTGAAAAATATCACCTGCATCGAGAAGTAATACATTCGAGTTTTCTTGACGAATACTTTCTATCAATGCAGCTCTTCGGCTCACACCTCCCATATTGGCATTACGAGGATCATCGGCAGGAAAAGGGTCAATATGACTGTGAACGTCATTAGTATGTAAAATAGTTATCTTTTTTATATCAGTTGATTTAAAACTGCTCAATGACAATCCCAATCCTACAAATGCAGAACCTGCTGCTGTTTTTTCTATAAAATCTCTTCTTTTCATCTTTCTGTTTTTTGGAACTTATTCTTCAGTAATACGGATGTCTTTGATTACAGGTATAGTGTCTACTTCTTTGAAGTAGTCAATCAGGATATTTCGTAATTTATATTCTAAATCATATTTTTGAATTCCTTTTTTGAAGAAATTCATATTGTCACCGCCATTCGCTAAATAGTCATTCGTAGCAACATTATAAATAGCTGCTAAATCAAGCGGTTTTCCTTGAATAACAATATTTTTTGCGCTGTTGTTTTTTTGAATGGTAAAAGTGATACCTGCAATAGGGTGTGCTTTTTTAGTAGCAATAAAATAATCGACTAATTCTTGAATTTGTTCTCCTTTTAAAGTAATCACCACCAAACTATTTTCAAAAGGCATGATTTCAAATGCAGTACGCGCCGTTACATTTCCTTTAGGAAGAATAGCACGAATACCGCCGCTATTCAATAGACAGATGTCTACTGATTTTTTTTCTCTCAATTGGAATACTTTATTTCCAGCTTGAAGAGTAACATCGGCTAATAAATTACCCAATTGTGATTGCCAAGTGCTGCCACTTTTATCTAAAGTTTCTGGGCTATAGGCTAAAACACTACTTAAATCAGCATCAATATGTTCTCTGTAGGGATTGATATAGTTTTCAATTTCAGTCGTTTGACTTAATTTTTCTGTGATAGGAATGCGTTTGCCTTCAATCGTAGTTAATTGATAATTAGCCTTTGCGCACGAAATAATCAATGATGATGTTATAAATATAACAAAAAGTTTGAAAAATTGATTATACTTTTTTAGTTTTACCATTTCTAATGCCACTTTATTAATTAGTTTTGTAATCAGGTAAATGTACTATGTTTTTAAATTATTTAAAGAATTTTTTTCTAAAATATAAATTAAAAAGTAAATGGCAGGAGGTAAGCACTCAGGCTAGTACTAATGCTATACAAACTGTAGGATTGTTAGTAGATGAGAGTGTTTTTGTAGAAAAACAAGCGTTGATTCAAGCGTTAATCGCAAATGGGTTTTCTCAAAATAACATTACAATACTAGTTTACAGAGATCAAATAAATAATAAAGAATCGTTTTCTGAATTTACTTTTAGCTCAGCAATTGTAAACTGGAGTGGTGAGATTCAGAATACAGTTGTTACTGAATTTATTCAAACTGAATTTGATTTATTGATTAGTTATTATGCCATTGAAAAAGCTATTTTACTACTCATTACTAATAATTCTAAAGCACAATTTAAAGTTGGATTTTCAGCTATAGATAAAAAGTTCAATCATTTGATGATCACAACAAGACCTGAAAATTATTCCGTTTTTGTTCATGAGTTATTCAAATATTTAAAAATATTAAACAAAATAGAATCGTAATATGCAATCATTAATAGGAACTGGTGTTGCTCTTGTAACCCCTTTTAAAGCTGATTTTTCAATTGATACAGAGGCATTAACTAGAATTGTAAATTTTTCAATTGACGGTGGAATAGAGTATTTGGTTGTGCTAGGTACAACTGCCGAAAATGCTACCTTGTCAGCTGCTGAAAAAGAATTGGTCATTACTACTGTTGTCGAAGCAAACAAAGGGAGATTGCCTTTAGTTTTAGGAGTAGGAGGTAACAATACAATGGAAGTAGTATCTGAATTAAAAACCAGAGATTTAGCTGCATTTACGGCCATTCTTTCAGTTTCACCTTATTATAATAAACCAACACAAGAAGGGATTTATCAGCACTTCAAAGCAGTAGCTGAAGCATCCCCACTACCCGTGATTCTGTACAATGTACCTGGACGTACCTCAAGTAATATGTTGCCTGCAACGGTAGTTCGATTAGCGACTGATTTTAAAAATGTTGTTGCTATTAAAGAGGCTTCGGGAGATTTGGTACAAGGGTTTCAATTGTTAAAAACAAAACCAAAAGATTTCTTGGTAATTTCTGGAGATGACATGACCGCTTTGTCATTAATCTTAGCGGGTGGTTCTGGAGTAATTTCTGTTATTGGGCAAGGTTTTCCTGCTGCTTTTTCAGAAATGATTCGTTTGGGATTAAACCGCAAAGTAGATCAGGCATTCCAAACTCAATACCAATTGTCTGAATGCATTGACATGATTTTTGAACAAGGAAATCCTGCGGGAATCAAACAAGTATTTCAGTCGTTAGGAATTGCTGAAAACACCGTGCGTTTGCCATTGGTAAAAGTGGATGATTCTCTAGCGAGCAGAATTGATTCATTTGTTCGAAAAAGCAATAAATAAAGGCAATTTATTTCACATTTTTTTAACTCAAAAAATATTTTGTAGTCGCTAAATTAATACCTAAATTTGCGACCTTAACTTCGGTATGCTTATATCAGGTTGATATCAATCTGAAGTAAACATAATAAAAGTAAAAAAATGAAAAAAATAGTATCTCTCTTACTTGTTATTGCTTTGTTTTGTTCTTGTAACGAATACCAAAAAGCATTAAAATCCGAAGATGTAGCCGTTAAATTCGAGTCTGCAACAAAAATGTATGAGGCTAGAAAATACAATAAAGCAATCCGTTTGTTTGAGCAAATGTCTCAGGCATATAGAGGAAAACCTCAAGCAGAGAAAATGTTTTATATGTTTGCTCAATCGTACTACAAAACCAAACAATACTATTTAGCGGGTTACCAATTTGAAAGCTTTGTATCGAGTTATCCAAAAAGTGAAAAGGTACAAGAAGCGGCTTTTTTAGGTGCTAAAAGTTATTCTATGTTATCTCCTGAATACAGTTTGGATCAGGCAGATACAAATAAAGCGATTGAGAAATTACAAAACTTTATTGACACCTATCCTAATTCAGAGTACTTGGTTGAAGCAAATGCTTTAATGCGTAAAATGAATGAAAAAATAGAGAAAAAGGTTTTTGAAAATGCTAAAGGATACAATACAATTTCTGATTATAAATCAGCTATTGTTGCCTTAGATAATTTTGTTGCTGATTATCCAGGAACACCTTTCAAAGAAGAAGCTTTGTTTTACAAATACGATTCTGCGTATCAATTAGGAATTAATAGTGTACCAGCTAAAATGCAAGAACGTTTGAACGTGGCTAAACTAGCTTATGCTAATTTAATTAAATTCAAAGCAGATACTAAATACAAACAAAAAGCGGACGAAATGTTAGCTCGCATCGAAAAAGATTTACAAAAATTTACTAAATAAAATAAAGTCATGGATTTAAAAAAGACGAATGCTCCAGTAAATACAATAACATATAACAAAACTGTTATTGAAGAACCTACTGGTAACGTGTATGAAGCAATAACCATTATGGCTAAAAGAGCAAACCAAATCAATTCTGAAATCAAAAAAGAATTGACTGAGAAATTGGAAGAGTTTGCTACTTATAACGACAGTTTGGAAGAAGTTTTTGAAAACAAAGAACAAATTGAAGTTTCAAAATTCTACGAAAAATTGCCTAAGCCACACGCTTTAGCAGTTCAAGAATGGTTAGACGGAAAAATCTACCATAGAGACTCCAATAAGTAATACATTTACCATGTCAGTTTTAAACGGTAAGAAAATTTTGCTAGGAGTGTCTGGTGGAATTGCTGCCTATAAAACCGCTTCATTGGTAAGACTCTTTATAAAAGCAGGTGCACATGTCCAAGTGATCATGACACCTGCTTCTAAGGATTTTGTCACCCCACTTACTCTCGCGACATTATCCAAAAATCCAGTTTATTCTACTTTTTACGACACAAATGATACCACTGCTGAAGATGGACTACAATCCAAAGAAGAGGGGGTATGGAACAATCATGTTGAATTAGCACTTTGGGCTGATTTCATGCTCATAGCTCCAGCTACCGCCAATACATTGTCAAAAATGGCATCAGGAACTTGTGACAACCTGCTTTTAGCGACTTATTTGTCGGCAAAATGTCCAGTTTATTTTGCGCCAGCCATGGATTTGGATATGTACAAACACCCTTCAACACTAGCTAATTTTAAAACCTTGGCTGACTTTGGAAATACCATAATTCCTGCTGAAAGTGGCGAATTAGCGAGTGGTTTATCAGGAGAAGGTCGGATGGCTGAACCAGAGAATATCGTTTCTTTTTTGGAAGCAGACATAGCAAGTAAATTGCCTCTTAAAGGAAAAAAAATATTGATTACAGCAGGACCTACTTACGAAGCCATTGATCCTGTCCGTTTTATAGGAAATCATTCTTCTGGAAAAATGGGCTACGATATCGCTTTATGTGCGGCTCAATTAGGGGCTTCAGTTATTTTAGTTTCTGGACCTTCTCATTGTAAGGTACATCATTCAGCAATACAGTTGATTTCAGTCGTTTCGGCTCAAGAAATGTTGGACGAATGCCAACGCTATTTTCCACAAGTAGATGTTGCTATTGCAGCAGCAGCAGTTGCTGATTATAGACCCAAGACGGTAGCTTCGCAAAAAATAAAAAAATCAGCTGCGGAATTTGCTATTGAATTAGAAAAAACAACGGATATTTTAGCTGCAATGGGTGCGGTTAAGAATAATCAGTTTTTGATTGGATTTGCCTTAGAAACTGAAAATGAAATTGAAAATGCAAAGCTAAAAATTCAGAAAAAAAACTTAGATTTGATTGTTTTAAATTCGCTTCAAGATGAAGGTGCTGGATTTCGAAAAGAAACCAATAAAGTAACTTTCATCGACAAGGATTTTTCCATTGAACCAATGGAGTTGAAATCAAAAGAAGCAGTTGCCAATGATATTCTTACTAAAGTAATAGCTCATTTTCATGCGTAAAATAATTATTTTCTTGTTGTTTCTAGTGAGTTCGGTTGTGCAATCGCAACAGCTGAATTGTACTGTTACGGTCAATGCTCAGAAAATGACCAATCCCAATCAACAGGTTTATAAAACATTGCAAAGTGCTTTAACCGATTTTGTCAATAAAACGGATTGGACAGGGCAGGTAATGAAGCAAAATGAGAAAATCAATTGTTCTATTTACATCACGCTTTTGTCTGGTGGTACAGATGAGTTTTCGGGAACCATTCAGGTACAATCTTCAAGACCGGTTTTTGATTCCACTTTTTCGACACCCATCTTTAATTTTAACGACAAAGACTTTAATTTTAGATATACTGAATTTGAAAATCTAATCTACAATCCCAATTCGTTTGATTCTAATTTAGTTTCTGTTATTTCTTTTTATTGTAATGTCATTTTAGGATTAGATGCAGATTCGTTTGCAGAACAATCAGGAACTCCTCAATTAGAAGTGGCTCAAAATATTGCGAATATAGCACAGCAAGGCGGGTATAAGGGTTGGACGCAATCGGAGGAGAATCAAAACAGGTACTTTTTAATAAACGATTTATTGTCGCCTACTTATAGCGAAGTCCGTATTGCTTCATTCAATTATAATACGGCTTTGGATGGCATGAGCAAAGATTTGAAAGTAGCTAAAGAAAAAATTAAATTGGCCTTATTAGGTTTGAATAAAGTACATTCATTACGTCCCAATGCTTTTTTAACGCGAGTATTTTTTGACGCTAAGTCAGATGAAATAGTTTCTTTATTTTCAGGAGGACCTAGTTTGTCCATCACTGATTTAGTGGATAGTTTAAATAGAGTATCTCCAATGAATTCCAGTAAATGGAGTTCGATTAAATATTAAAGTTAACCTTCAAGTTTTTACTTAAATGATCACATCGCTATCGATAAAAAACTATGCATTGATTGAAAAATTGGCTATCGATTTTTCAAAAGGATTCTCTATTATAACTGGAGAAACGGGTGCAGGAAAGTCGATTATCTTAGGTGCGATGGGACTAGTTTTAGGGAAACGAGCCGATTTAACTTCGCTAAAAAATAAAGAAGAGAAATGCGTTATTGAGGCGTATTTTGATATTTCGAAATACAATTTACAATCGTTTTTTGAAGCCAATGACTTGGATTATGAAAACGAAACTATTATTCGTCGAGAAATACTTCCTTCAGGAAAATCTAGAGCTTTTATCAATGATAGTCCGGTGAATTTGCAGGAATTACAAGATTTGAGTTTATTTTTGATTGATATTCATTCGCAACAGCAAACCCAAGAATTGTCAGATGAAAATGTGCAATTCAAAATTATTGATGCTATTGCAGATAATCAAGACGAAATTCAAAGTTATCAAGCTCTTTTAAAAAGTTACAAAGAAGATAAATTCCATTTGAATTCGCTCTTAAAAAAGCAAGCCGAATCTATTAAGGAACAAGAATACAATACGTTTTTGTTGAACGAATTAGTTGCAGCTCAATTGAAATCAGGAGAACAAGAACAATTAGAAGCTGATTTTGAGAAATTGAACAATGTTGAAACAATCAAAGAATCCGTGGATAAATCGTTGGCATTAGCCAATGAAGAACAAATAGGAGTATTGGTTAATTTGAAAGAGATCAAAAATTCACTACAAAGAATTGCTTCATTTGCTCCTGAATATGCTTCGTTATTAGAGCGTATTACGAGTTTAGTAATTGAATTAGACGATATTTCAGATGAATTGACTAATTGTTCCGAAAAACTAATTAATGATCCAGAACAATTGGATTTGATTAGTCAAAAACTGCAGTTGATTTTCAATTTGCAAAAGAAACATCAGGTTACTACTGTTGACGAATTATTGGCTATCCAAAATACATTAGAAACGACTCTTTTTGAATTGGGTAATCTAGAAAGTGATATTGCTACTTTGACCCAATCCATTCAAGATAAAGCGAATCAATTGGATGCTTTAGCGTTGGCGATTCATCAAAAAAGAACAGATGCAGTACCCGTTTTGGCAAACCAATTAATAACTATTTTGGATCCATTAGGTATGCCTAATGTTCGTTTCAATATTGAAATTAAAGACACTGAAAGCTATCATCAAAATGGTAAAGACGAGATTCAGTTTTTGTTTTCGGCCAATAAAGGAACCGATTTTGGCTTACTCAAAAAAGTAGCTTCAGGAGGGGAGATGTCCCGAATCATGCTGGCTGTAAAAGCGATTTTAGCACGATACTCTAAATTACCAACCTTGATTTTTGACGAAATTGACACGGGAGTATCGGGGGAAATTGCCATCCGAATGGGGGAGATTATGAAAGAAATGAGTCAGACGATGCAGATTTTTGCGATTACCCATTTGCCACAAATAGCGGCTAAAGGAAATGCGCATTTCAAAGTATTCAAATCTACTATTGGAGACGATACACAATCGGAATTGAAATTATTAAATACTGAGGAACGAGTACTAGAAATTGCTCAAATGTTATCGGGAGCAGTAGTATCTGACTCGGCTCTAAATCACGCCAAATCCTTGTTGAACTAAAGATTTGGTTTATATTTGCACACAACTAAAAAAGAATAAATAGTAAATTATTAGAATTTAAGATATGATTATAGAACCTAGAATGAGAGGATTTATTTGCTTGACAGCTCACCCAGCTGGATGCGAGCAAAATGTAAAAAATCAAATAGCTTACGTACAATCAAAAGGCACTATTGATGGTCCTAAACGTGTATTAGTAATTGGGGCTTCAACAGGATTTGGATTGGCTTCAAGAATTACAAGTGCTTTTGGTTCTAACGCTACTACATTAGGTGTTTTCTTCGAAAAAGCGCCAGCTGAAGGGAAAACGGCTTCGCCAGGTTGGTACAATTCTGCGGCTTTTGAAAAAGAAGCGACTAAAGCAGGTTTGTATGCAAAAAGTATCAACGGAGATGCTTTTTCAAACGAAGTGAAACAACAAGCGATTGATTTAATCAAGACAGATTTAGGTCAGATTGATTTAGTGATTTATAGTTTGGCTTCGCCAGTGCGTATGCATCCAAAAACGGGTGTATTGCACCGTTCTACTTTAAAACCAATTGGAGGTACTTTTACGAATAAAACCGTTGATTTTCATACCGGAAATGTAACTCAAGTGTCTATTGAACCTGCTAATCAAGAAGATATCGATAACACCGTAGTGGTTATGGGTGGCGAAGATTGGGCGATGTGGATGGAGGCTTTAAAAGAAGCTAATGTATTAGCTGAAGGAGCTACCACAGTGGCCTATTCCTACATTGGGCCTGAAGTTACTGAAGCAGTTTACAGAAAAGGAACTATCGGTCGTGCCAAAGATCATTTGGAAGCGACTGCTTTTGAAATCACAAAAGACTTAGCTTCTTTGAATGGAAAAGCGTATGTTTCTGTTAACAAAGCTTTGGTTACCCAAGCGAGTTCAGCTATTCCAGTAATTCCATTGTACATTTCATTGTTATACAAAATCATGAAAGCCGAAGGTATTCACGAAGGATGTATCGAACAAATCCAACGTTTGTACCAACAACGTTTGTACACCGGACAAGCAGTTCCAACAGATGATAAAGGAAGAATCCGTATCGACGATTGGGAAATGCGTGAAGACGTACAAGCTAAAGTAGCAGCATTGTGGAAAGAATCTACTACTGAGTCATTACCAGAAATAGGTGATTTAGCGGGATACAAACAAGATTTCTTAAACCTATTTGGTTTTGGATTCGAAGGTGTTGATTATTTAGCTGATGCAGATGAAATGGTACAAGTACCGAGTATTTCGTAATTTCTGATTACATTTCTATATAAATGCACCCAATTGGGTGCATTTTTTTGTTTACTCCATAGCCAACGGATTGAAATCCGTTGTTATAAAAATCTCCCGTCCCGCTGGGACTACAAAATGGGTCATCCCTACGGGATTTTTCTTTTCCATTTTATATTTTCAACGGATTAAAATCCATTGCAACAAAATGGGTCATCCCTACGGGATTTGCAAATAACTTGTGAGAGCCATCGGCTCGGTCTATATTTAAAGGCAGGACTTCAGTCCTGTCGATATCTATCGTTATGCCTATTATATTATGTCATATATCCAACGGATTAAAATCCATTGCAACAAAATGGGTCATCCCTACGGGATTTGCAAATAACTGGTGAGAGTCATCGGCTCGACCTATTTTACAAGGCAGGACTTCAGTCCTGTCGATATCTATCGTTCTGCCTATCATATCATTTTATATTTTCAACGGATTAAAATCCATTGCAACAAAATGGGTCATCCCTACGGGATTTGTAAATAACTTGCGAGAGCCATCGGCTCGACCTATTTTACAAGGCGGGACTTCAGTCCTGTCGATACACCAATCAATGGAACTATAACATTATTTTCCAACGGATTAAAATCCATTGCAACAAAATGGGTCATCCCTACGGGATTTGCAAATAACTGGTGAGAGTCATCGGCTCGACCCATTTTACAAGGCAGGACTTCAGTCCTGTCGATATAATCATAGTGACTACTATTCCTTCAAAAAACCATATTCATACACCTTTGGTTTAATCTTATCCGCCAAAACAGCCAATTGACTTCGCAAGGCGCCAATTAATTCCATGTACCTTGTATCATCGCTTTTGGAATTCATGCGGCCTTTGTCGTTGCGACCTTGGAAATATTCTCGAATGTCGTACAAACTGGCATTCACGTTGTAAACGACATTACGATTTTGCGAAGCCGTCTGGTGGTAGTATTTCCATAATTCCCTTCCAGCATCGAAAACGGCGGTAGCTTCGGGTGAGAATATGAGTGGATTGTACTCTCTTTTTGTCATTCCGACAAAGGAGGAATCACATACCGTAGTAGTTGATTTATGTGATTCTTCACTGCGTTCAGAATGACAAAGTGTAGTGGGAGTTGTAGCCGTTTGTTGAAACAACGTTTGTTGCTCTCCCTCTCCTTTGGGTAGGGCTGGGCTTATTTTCCCTTTCATAAAATCAGTCATGAAAGCGCTTTCAAACTTGGCTTGGGCATTGACTTCTTGTTCTGTAAAGGGTATCCAGTGGTTGGTGCCTTCTTGGCTTGTGATTTTATTTTGACTATTGAATAATGTAAATGCCAAACAATCGTTTTGAAATTCAAAATCGTTTTGCCAACCGTCATTGGGATATAAAAATTGGTCTCTGTCGTTAAGCCAAGTCGCAGTAATGCAATGACGTACCGAAAAATATATTGAAGATGAAATTAAATTCTTAACAGTTATTTTTTTGCAATATCTTTTCTGTTGCTTTGTTAATATGGAAAATTTATTATTATTTTGAAAATCGGATGGATAAAATGAAAATAATCCAATATGATTTTCTTTTTCATCTTCAAAAAGTCCAAACCATTTATTCAAACTTACTGGCAACTCTCCATAAAAGTTTTTACCTGAATTATAATTTCCGTTTTTATCATAAACATCAGTAGAAATAGTACTGATTTTAGTTTTAATTGCAGTATTCCAAAGTGTAAAACCAATCGGAAATTTTCCTTTTACATTATCAAAAGTTTCCGCAGGAACAATAAAACCACTTATATAATCGGCTAAAAAATACTCTTTGAATTTTTTAAAATTAGAACCATTTACAAATTTCAAAGTAGAGAATTGACCCAAAATACAACCCGGTATTTTTTCGTATAGATTTGCCATAAATAAGGCGAAAATTTCATTGGTTGCAGCTCCAATTTTAGGTTTCAAATGTTCATTTATTTTAAAATTGGTTGTAACACCGCTTTTATTTTCGCCAGTTCCTGTAACTGTTTTTGTCGAAGTCGCCTCCGCATACGGCGGGTTAATATAAATCACCAACTTCTTTCGTTTTTCTTCGTCGTTGATAATGTCTTGTAGGCTTTGGGGTAGTTTGCTAAAATCATCATTTAAGAAATCAAACTGAAAGACGTGGTTTTTGAGTAGGTTGGCACCGTGGTCAATGCGTTCGTGTACCACACTTACATCGGCTTGATCTAAAGTGCTGGCGTAAATGTTGTATTTGTTGGTTAAACCTGCCAGCAAGTTGCCTGTTCCTGCGGCGCAATCCCAAATATAATAGTCGTCTTGCCAGTTTTCGCCCAAATAGTCCGTAAGGTATTTTTGAGACAGTTCGACCCATTTTCGGGGCGTAAAAAAAGCACCTTTTCGTTCTCTAATGTCTTGTGGAACCAACAAATCGCGGCGTTCAATAATGTAATCTTGAAACTCTTTGAGGGGCGGTCGTTTGTAATTTTTCCAAAATAGGAGGTAGGTCTCTTTCACTTTGAGGTTAATCGTGGCATCAAACATTTGCTTGATGTTTTCCTTGGCAATTTTATAGCCTTGGTTTTGGAACACCACAAATAAATTATCGCGAATGGTAGAATCATCTTCTAACGCTTGGGTGTCTTTGTCGTCCACAAACAAGTCGGCAAGGTAAAAGTCGCTATCTAGAATATTCGCTTTTTTGAGGTCGTCCCAATTGACATCAATAATGGGTTTCACCACATCCAACCATCGCAAATAAATAGGGATGAAGTTATTTTTGTCAATCTTAATTTTGTTCGAAGTAGTGGCCTTGGCTACATTGTTTTTGATAAACGTATGTAACTCTTTGGCGTCTTTTTCGTACTCAAAAACATAGGTATTTTGCTTTAGTGTGGACTCAATTCGGGTTTTAATGAGTTGGAATTCTTTGGTTTCGTGGTTGCTCGGCGTCACGTTCCAATTGAAGTCGTTCAAGTAAAAAATATCCTGCACGTTGATGTACGGCACAAACGCAATTTTCTTAAAGTCAAACGCACCCAAAAAAGCGGGAGGCATGGTTTTGTCAAAGGTTCGAGCTTTACCAATGGTTAAAATCAGTTGGACAAACATGGCAGGAATATCAAAGTTGCCAGTTTTGGCTTCCGCCCAAAGCAAAGGCGTAGCCCCACCCCAACCCTCCCCAAAAGGGAGGGGGCGTTGTTTAGGAAAAACAGTAAAATCAATATTTCCAAGTATTTCGGTGGTGTCGAAGGCGGCAAACCAGTCGGCACCCACTTTGTTCTTTAACTCTTCTTCACGAATGTTTTTGTATTTCATTTTTGGGGGCAGTATTTTCTATAAAAGGTGGGGAGCTTTTATGGATTTGGGGTTATCTGTTATCTGTTGTTGGTTGTCAGTTGTTGGTGAATTGTTTAATTATGAAATGGAGTTTTATCAGTGGGTAAATTGAATTCTTTTAAAACGGTATATAGTTCTTCAAGTGAATTGGGGTCAATTAATTCTGTATTGATTTTTAGCACTGTTTGTTCGGTAATCAATTTGTAATCTCCTGCAAACTCTTTGATTTGAATGATATCTTTCAGATTGATTTTTTTGTGGTAACCAAAAAATCCATTTTTTTGAAGTGTTCCGTTTTCAATGGTTAGGTATTGATTTCTTATTTCTAACAGAGAAGTTATTAAATAGATTAAACCAATTATGAAAAAGACGTATTTTGTCCATCTTGTATTTTCAAAATCGAGTATTTTTTCTAACCCAATTGCTATATAAAATGTACTCAATACTAAATTATATATTAATCTTTTTTTCTTGAATTTTATTTTCATAGTTGGGGGCTGTTTGGGTATTAGTTATGATGTTGGGATACTTTGTAGCTTTGGGATAGTTTAGGGGATAGAGCGTTTTTTTAATCTTTAAATTCGGTTTTTAATTCCTCCCACATTTTATTAGAAAGAATAGGTTTGTAAGAGGTAGATATACCTTTGCTGTATTCTACAATATACTCGGCTCTTTCTTTAGAATTGGGATGAGTGCTAATCCAAGTAAGGTTTTTTGAAGTATCACCTTCGTTATCAGAAAGCTTGAAGAGAAAATCAGCAAATGGTTTAGGATTCACTTTTGCGTTTACTAAATAATCTACGGCTTGGAGGTCAGCTTCTTTTTCTAAACTTCGATCAAATGCAGTTGAAGACAACATTTTTGCCGTTTGTTTAATAACTTCTGGACCGCCATCTTTTGTAGTCATGGATATTAAAACAGAAAGTCCTATTTCTTTGACTAGTTTCTTCATTACATGATTACGTTCTATATGTGCTATTTCATGACAAATAACACTTGCGAGTTCTTCGGGATTGTTGGTATCTTTAATTAGTCCGCTGTATACAATTAAGTGGCCATTTGGTAATGCAAAGGCATTGATTTCGTCTTTGTTGAGTACATGGATTTTTAGTTTGTTTTTGTCAATTTGATTGGCTTTGCAAATAGTTGTAGTGATGCTATCAATTGATTTGAGCACTTGAGGATTTTTATTTTCCGATTCGGATTTTTGGTACACTTCCCAAAATAGATCACCTAGCTTTTGTTCTGTTTTATTAGTAATTTGTTGAATTTTAAAAATTTTAACCCAATCAATTTGGGTTAACCCAATCCATGTTCCAAAAAATAAAAGAACAATTAAAATACCTTGAATAATTACTTTCTTTATCATTTTGATTTGCAAATTAAGTTAGTTAATGTGCCATAAAACCACCATTCAACATGAATCCCTTTTCTGGTTTGAATTGCGGTATAGATAGTTGAAATGAATTCAATTAAGTTAAAGAGTATTGCTGCCATTATATAAGCAACATAGTTACTTGTGATGGACTTATCTGTAAATAATATTGCTACAGTCCACCAAAATCCATAGCTATTGATGAATAGCATAGATAATTGGGATAATAAAGCTTGTGTGCAATGCCAACGAACAAAGTAGGTTGATTTTCGATTGCTCAAATAAAAAATTAATGTAGCAATTAAATTGACTATTGGTAACGGAAGGCCAACTATAATAGCTATTAAAGACATTAAATAACTACTAGAAGCAGTCTCAGCTTCATGTTCGCCAGGCTCATAACTAAATTTTTTTATGTTTGTCATAGTCCCTTAATTATATTCCAAATCCAATTGATAACTACGAGAACTAACAATGGAATTGCAAATATTGTTTTTTTAAGGTAGGTTTCTGTTTTTTGATAGAAAACCAATAATGAGATTCTGTTTCTTACGATGTCTATGCTTATCCAAAATGGAATAATTAGCAGTAAAAAAGCAGCGAGATAACCCAAGGGATTTAGAAATAAAGCTTCGCTAAAATTACCCTTAGATAATAAGACAACAGAACGCGTTGTGCCACAGGAAGGACAGGGTATAGAGGTCAGTTTTTTAAACAAGCAAACCGTAACCGATGAATTTTCATTAGTATTGTCTGTCAAATTATAGAAAAGCCAACTATACCCTGAAGCGCAAGCAATTAGCAATATTGCATACAACTGATTCCTGTTATGTGTCATTAATATAAAAACCCTTGAATTTTTTGCATGTTTTTTTCTCTTGTTGCCTTTTGAATTGAGAACCAGTCAATGATAGTCCAGATACCTAATCCACCACAAGTTAAAAGTTTTCCTACTCCAAGTCCTGTGTCGCCAATAATAAATCGGTCGATTCCAAAGCCTCCAGCTAAAATAGAAACAATTAAAGAAGTTGTGGGGTCTTTAAATTGAATCGTAGATAAATTGTCCCATTTTGAATCATCAAGAGCTAGTAAACGCTCTCTAATCATATTCATTTGATGGCTTTCAAAGAATTTTCCGTTTGACATGATAAACATATCTACTTTTTGTGCATCCATATTTTATTGTATTTTAATTGTCCTACTCGTATAGCTTTTCGGTTACGCCCCGTTTTTTAGTGGTTTCTGGACTCCACATCTATGGTTATTGGTTAGATGGTTTACTATCAGATGAGTATTGACTACAGCGATGGAACTCATTTTAATTGTTCAAAAAGATATTTTTCGTCATACTGAATCTCAAATTTTTCCAAAATAGCTAGATACTCTTCATTAAAAGTCTTTTTTGAATGATGTTTTTCTTGATTTTTGATGTATTTATACACAGCGTCTAATTGTTTATGACTGTATGAAAACACACCATATCCTTCTTGCCACTCAAACCGATTCAATAGAAAACGGTTGTCATTGATATATTTTGAAGATTTTGCTTTTACCACTTTCATTAATTCGGATATAGAAACCGTAGGTTTTAAACCCAAAAAACAATGCACATGATCTTCAACGCCATTCACAATGATGGTTTTGCAGCCTGTCTCATTAATCAGGTTTCCTATAACGCTGAAAACATGAGATCTCCACTCTTTATCAAGAACAGCAGCCCTATATTTTACTGCAAAAACAGCTTGTATGTACACTTGATGATACGAATTTGCCATTGTTTTAATTTATTTATTTCTCACTATTATTAACGGATTGAAATCCATCGCCAAAATATTTTTGTTTTTATTATTTTCAATAGATTAAAATCCATCGCAACAAAATGGCTCGTCCCTAAGGGACTACAAAATGCGTTATCCCTACGGGACATTTATTTTACGTTATATATTCGCAACGGATTGAAATCCATTGCTATAAAATGGGCCATCCCTACGGGATTTACAAATAACTTGCGAGAGTCATCGGCTCGACCTATATTGAACGGCTGGACTTCAGTCCAGTCGATATGCCCATCAATCTGATTATCGTATCATGTGCAAGAGCCATCGGCTCGATGCTCTTCGAAATGAAAATGCAAAAGCCTTTCCATTTCTAGATGCTGTTTATTTTACCTCTTTTTTGAAAAATACAGTAACAGAAAAGTCACTGTAGTGCAGCTGATTGTAGTGGGGGAGTTCAGCTGTGCAATTTCTTGCGTATTGAATTTCAAAAATAACAGAATTATTTTAATAAAATAAGATTTAGTGTGCTTTTTTTGAATCCTAGATAAGCCTCCAATCATGTACGAACTATTTTTTGCAACCAATACGCTATAAAGACTATATTTGTTCCACAATCCAAAAACAACACTATATTTTAATTAGAATATGCATTTTTCTCTTATTATACCCGTTTATAACCGTCCTGATGAAGTAGATGAATTATTGGAAAGTTTATCTAAAACTACTTATACCAATGATTTTGAAATTGTCATAGTCGAAGATGGTTCTACCATTCCTTGCGGAGAAGTGATTCAGAAATACATGGCACAATTGAATATTGCCTATTTTTATAAAGAAAATTCAGGTCCTGGTGATTCTCGTAATTACGGAATGGCAAAGGCAAGTGGTGATTATTTTATCATTTTTGATTCGGATTGCATTATTCCAGCACAATATCTTGATGAAGTGGATAAAGCCTTACAACAGGATTATGTGGATTGTTTTGGCGGACCCGACAAAGCCTTAGATAGTTTTTCAGATATTCAAAAAGCCATCAATTTTGCTATGACATCGTTCTTAACCACAGGAGGCATTCGTGGTGGATCAGAGAAAATCGGAAAATTCCAACCCAGAAGTTTTAATATGGGATTGTCCCGTAAAGCGTTTGAAGCCTCTAAAGGTTTTGGGAATATTCATCCAGGTGAAGACCCTGATTTGTCTATTCGTTTGTGGAATCTTGGTTTTGAAACTCGATTATTTTCTAAAGCATTCGTATATCACAAGCGAAGAATTGATTGGGATAAATTCTCGGTTCAAGTGAGTAAATTTGGTAAAGCCCGACCAATTTTGAATAGTTGGTATCCAGAACATAATAAATTAACTTTTTTCTTTCCAACGGCTTTTATATTAGGTTTCTTTTTATCGGTGGCCTTATTGTTGTTGACTTTTGATTATTTTTTACAACTCTATATGTTGTACTTCTTTATTTTGTTTGTAACTTCAAGTATTCAAAATAGAAGCGTGCGAATAGGGTACTTGTCTTTAATTGCCGTTTGGAAACAATTTTATGGTTACGGTTTAGGATTTTTAGAATCGTATATCAAAGTGATTGTTTTAAAACGCCAACCCCAAGTAGCTTTTCCGTATTTGTTTTTTAAAAAGTAATTCATGACAAAAATTATTGGTTTAACGGGAGGAATAGGTAGTGGTAAAACGACCTTAGCTACTTATTTGAAGTCTCTTGGGATTCCAGTATTTATTGCCGATGATGAAGCTAAAAAACTCATGCAATCCCCTGAAGTTGTAGCCGAAATACAAACTGTTTTTGGAACTGCTATTTTTGAAAATGGTGTTTTGAATCGCCAACAACTCGCGGCTATAGTATTTTCTAATCCAGAAAAGTTGAGCCAACTCAATGCTATTATTCATCCTGCTGTAAAAAAGCAATTTGGATTTTGGCTTGACCAATACCAATCAGAACCTTTTGTGGTGTACGAAGCCGCTATTCTATTTGAAAGTGGCAGCTATAAAAACTGCGATTCTATTATTACAATAACTGCTCCTTTAGAAGATAGAATTACACGAGTAATGCAACGTGATAACAACACTCGGGAACAGGTTCTACATCGTATTAATGCACAATGGACAGACGAGCAACGCATTGCTAAAAGTGACTTTGTAATTGATAATACCTACACTCAAAATGCAAAATTACAACTTGACGAAATTCTTAAAATTTTAAAGATTCAGCAAAATGAAGGGTAGATGTTAATATTTGGTTAATATATTATTTACTATATTGTTAAAATACTAAATTTGTGTTGATGAGTAAGCTTTTTTTTAGATTGTTGGTTTTGTTAATGAGTTTGTCCCTAATTGGGATTATTCTGGTACAGGTGTATTGGTTCAATACATCATTAAAAGACAATGACGAACAATTCAAATTTCATGTAAAACAAGTTCTTGGTAATGTAGCTGAAAAATTGCAAAAACAAGAGGCGTATAGTTTTTATGACCGCTACAATCATTTGAAAGATAGTACAGGTAAAATTCCAAAGAAAGATGACTTACTAGAATTTACCTACGTTCAAAAGAATTTGAAAACCAACAAGACGATTGTCTATTCCAATAGTATCATCGCAGAAGATTTTCATATTAATTCTTCGCTCTTTGACAAAAAAACGGACAACACAAAATTGTTTAAAAACTTTAGTTCTAAACGTGTTACAGAGATTTACAACAATAAACCTTTGGATAATTCGGTTTTGAACCAAAGTTTGATTCCCGATGAACGAATAGAAAAATCTGGAAATTTAGATGTGTTAGACAATGCCCAATTTGAAATTTTTTACAAAGATATTGCCACTGCAATGCCTTTACAAGAAAGGGTTTCGGCTGAAAATATTCGAAAGTTAATTAAAAAAGAATTGGAAGAATATGGTGTAAATACCAAGTTTGAGTTTGGAATTTATAGCAATGGATTGGCTACAAAAGTAAAATCAGCGGATTTTAAATACGATCAAAATGCCAGTTATTCGATTCCAATTTTAACGGACAACGAAGGGCATGAACAATACAAATTGATGGTCAGTTTTCCGCATAAAAAGCGATTCTTATTGTCGGAATTGGTCAGTATTACAATACTTTCCATCATTTTTACGTTGATTATTATTATTGCTTATACAAGTGCTTTGAGTCAGCTGATTCGTCAACGTCAGATTTCAGAAATCAAAACAGATTTCATTAATAATATGACGCACGAGTTCAAAACACCAATAGCGACGATTAATTTAGCTTTGGATGCAATTCGGAATCCAAAAATAATTGATGATAAGGAGAAAGTATTGCGTTACCTTCAGATGATTCGAGACGAGAATAAGCGTATGCATGCTCAAGTTGAAAATGTATTGCGAATTTCGAAATTGGAAAAAAAGGAATTAGAAATTGATAAGGAATCCAATTCAATTGAAGATGTAATTAACGATGCTATTGAGCATGTGAATTTAATTTTGGAAGATAGAGAAGGCTCTATTACAACGCATTTTGATGCGACAAGAACAACGGTTTTGATTAATGATAATCATTTTACCAATGTGATTGTAAATATCTTAGAAAACGCAATTAAATATTCGCCAGAGGCTCCAGTTATTGATATTTATACAGAGAATATTAAAGATATGGTGTTGGTTAAAGTACAAGACAGAGGACTTGGAATGAGTAAAGTGGCTCAGAAACGAATTTTTGAGAAATTTTATAGAGAACACACTGGAGATATTCATAATGTGAAAGGACACGGTTTAGGATTGGCTTACGTAAAACGAATTGTTGAAGACCATAACGGTCAAGTATATGTAGAAAGTGAAAAAGGGAAAGGAAGTACCTTCATAATAAAATTACCACTAATAAATTAGACTATGGAAAATACCAATAAAAAAATACTTTTAGTTGAAGACGATCTTAATTTTGGAGCGGTACTAAAAGATTATTTGATGCTAAATGATTTTGAAGTTGTTTTAGCAAAAAATGGAATGGAAGGTTTTGAGAAATTCAAAAAAGACAATTATGATTTGTGTATTTTGGATGTGATGATGCCTTACAAAGACGGTTATACTTTAGCCAAAGAAATCAGAGAGAAAAATGCCGAAGTGCCTATTATCTTTTTGACAGCTAAATCGATGAAAGAAGATGTGTTAAAAGGTTATAAAGCGGGTGCAGATGACTATTTGAACAAACCTTTTGACTCTGAAGTGTTGCTTATGAAAATCAAAGCGATTATCCAAAGAAAATCATCCGATGTAAAAGCAGAACAAGTACAATTTGAATTTAACGTGGGTAAATTCCATTTGAATTCTAAATTGAGATTCTTAACCTATCAAAATGAAGAACCAATTAAATTGTCTCCAAAAGAGAACGAATTATTGAAAATGTTGATTCTTCACGAAAATGATTTGATGCCAAGAGAATTGGCTTTGACTAAAATTTGGAGAGATGACAACTACTTTACTTCAAGAAGTATGGATGTGTATATTGCCAAATTGAGAAAGTACTTAAAATCAGATGAAAACGTTGAGATTTTAAACATCCACGGAGAAGGTTTCCGTTTGGTGGTAAAAAAATAACGAAATTTATTTCAATAAAAAAGCTCCAAGAAATTGGAGCTTTTTTTATGCATTAGTTTTTTGAATTAATACGAACGTTTCATTTTATCTTTTATCGCATCCAAGCATAAGTTATTTATGCTTCCCTCGTGAGTATGCTTAGTCGCTTTAGGCGATTGGAACGTACCGTTTTCTAATTGCTCAGCAACAGCTTTGTACGCATCTCTAAAAGGAACTCCAGCCACCACCATTTCATTCAAGGAATCTACTGTAAAGAGATAGTCGTATTTTTTATCATCTAAAATATGTTCTTTTACCGTAATGTCTTTGATAGCAAAAATCGCAATATCCAAACAGGCTTTTAAATTTTGAATAGCAGGAAATAAACCTTCTTTTAGTAATTGTAAATCTCTATGATAACCACTTGGTAAATTATTCGTAATCAAAGTGATTTCATAAGGTAAGGCTTGAATCTTGTTGCATTTTCCACGAATCAATTCAAATACATCAGGATTTTTCTTGTGCGGCATAATACTCGAACCTGTCGTTAGGTGAGAAGGTAAGCTAATGAAATCAAAATTTTGACTCATGTACAAACAAACATCCATAGACAATTTAGCCAAAGTAGCTGCAACACTGCTCATGGCAAATGCCACTGTTTTTTCGGCCTTACCACGACTCATTTGTGCAGCAACCGCATTGAATTTTAAAGTTTCAAAATTCAATTCTTGAGTGGTAAATGTACGATTGATAGGGAAGGAGCTTCCATAACCTGCAGCAGAACCCAATGGGTTTTGATCTACAATGGTTAAGGCAGCATTCAACATTGTAACATCGTCAATCAGGCTCTCTGCATAGGCTGAAAACCACATCCCAAACGAAGATGGCATCGCAATTTGTAAGTGTGTATAACCAGGTAACAATACATTTTGGTGTTTGTCAGCCGACTCCATTAATAAATCAAAGAGTACTTTTACTTGCTCTTTGAGTTCTTTGACAACATCTTTTAGATACAAATGAACATCTACTAAAACTTGGTCATTACGAGAACGTGCTGTGTGGATTTTTTTACCTGCATCGCCTAATTTGATTGTTAATAAATATTCAATTTTAGAATGAACATCTTCAAAACTATCTTCGATTTCAAAATTGCCTGCTTCTACGTCTTTAATGATTTCTTCTAATGCGGTAACTAATGAAGTTGTTTCCTCAGCAGTCAACAAACCAATTTGACCTAACATTTTAGCGTGAGCAATAGAACCTAAAGCATCGTATTTGGCTAAGACCAAGTCTAATTCTCTGTCGTTTCCAACCGTGAAATGTTCTATTTGTTTATCAGTAGTAATACCTTTTTCCCAGAGTTTCATGTTTGTAATTTTATTGTTTGAAAAAATCCGTTAATATTTTGATATACAACTCAATTCCTTCTTCTATTTCGTTAATAAATATAAATTCGTCAGCTGAGTGGGAGCGTAATGTTTCTCCAGGTCCTAGTTTTAAGGATTGGCAACTCAACACCGACTGATCGGATAAGGTTGGCGAACCGTAAGAAGTTCTTCCTAATGCAATTCCAGCTTGTACTAAACCATGTTGTAACGGAATAGACGAAGCGTTTAAATGCATGGAACGTGGATTTACTTCGGCTGCTACATGATTTTTTACCGTAGCCAATATTTCGGCATTGCTATAGCAATCATTCACTCGAATGTCGACAACCAAATGACATTCCGCAGGCACTACATTGTGTTGTTTTCCTGCACTAACTTGGGTTACGGTCATTTTTACAGCCCCTAACACCTCCGATATTTTTTCAAATTGATAGGTTTTGAACCAATCAATAACTGGCATAGCGTTGTAAATGGGATTATCTTCGTTTTGGTGTGCGGCATGACTAGCAGTACCTTTTACAATCACGTCCAACACTAATAATCCTTTCTCGGCAATAGCCAATTGCATCAAAGTAGGTTCGCCCACGATGGCGCAATCTAGTTCTGGCAAATGTTTTAAAACACTGTTCAAACCATTTTTACCACTGCTTTCTTCTTCTGCAGAGGCTACGATTACCATATTGTAAGGTAGATTTTCTTGTGCATAAAAATGGACAAATGTTGCTAGAAGCGAGACTAAACAACCTCCCGCATCATTACTACCTAATCCAAATAATTTGCCGTCTTCTACGATGGCTTTAAAAGGATCATTGGTGTATCCTTGGTTGGGCTTTACGGTATCGTGATGCGAATTCAATAAAAGGGTTGGTTTACTTTCGTCAAAATGTTGGTTGAAAGCCCAAACATTATTGTTTTCTCTTTGAAAAGGTATATTGTTTTGGTTAAACCAATTCTCAATTAACAACGCAGTTTGATCTTCTTCACTTGAAAAGGAAGGCGTTTCAATTAGCGCTTTTAATAAAGCTATAGCTTCTTGGGTAAGGATTTCTATATTCTTCATAGCGTTATGGTCGTATAAGTAGCTTTTGGATCTTGTAACATTCTATGGTGCCCAATTCGGATTTGTTTTACACCCTTAGACAAACTGTTGAAACAGTTGTCTAATTTAGGAATCATACCCGAATGAATTGCTTGTTCTGCTTTTAATTGAGCATACAAATCAGGATTAATGGCTTCTATTACAGAAGTGTCATCTTCAGCATCAAATAAAACGCCTGGTTTTTCAAAACAATACGTTAAGGTCACCTCAAATTGAGTAGCTAAGGCAATGGCTAATTCGCTAGCAATCGTATCGGCATTCGTATTTAATAATTGTCCTTTTCCATCGTGCGTAATAGCGCAAAAAACAGGTGTAATACCACTATCAAGTAAACTAGCTAATAAGTTAGTATTTACTTTTTTAACATCTCCTACAAAACCATAATCAATGGTAGGGTGATTTCTCTTGTCCGATTGAATTAAATTACCATCCGCTCCCGAAAATCCCATAGCATTTGATCCGTTAGCTTGTAATTGTGCTACTACTTCTTTATTAATTTGCCCAGCATAAACGCCAACAACTACTTCAAGCATGGGTGCATCTGTAATTCGGCGACCATCAATCATTTGTGGTGTAAGTCCCATACTTTGAGCTAATTTCGTAGCTGATTTTCCTCCACCGTGAACCAAAATAGTATTGCCTTTCAAAGCAGCAAAATCAGCTAGAAAAGCAGTTAACTCGGAAGGATTATCAATGATATTTCCTCCAATTTTGATGATGGATACCGATTGTTTATTTTCCATCTTTGAGTATTTTTTGTAAAACCAATTGTGCCGCGTAGGTTCTGTTATTGGCTTGTTCAATCACTACCGAATTAGCACTGTCAATCACTTCGTCTGCTACAATTACATTACGTCTTACAGGCAAACAGTGCATGAATTTAGCATTGTTAGTCAACTTCATTTTCTCTGCAGTTACCGTCCAATTCGGGTCTGAATTCGTTACTTTACCGTATTCTTTGTAATTACTCCAATTTTTGGTGTAAATAAAATCAGCATTTTCAAACGCTTTATTTTGGTCGTATTCAATTTTTGAATCTTTTGTAATGGCTGGATTCAGTTCATAGCCTTCAGGGTGCGTAATTACAAAATCAGCGTCTTGCAATTGCATCATTTGCACAAACGAATTGGCAACGGCTTGAGGCAACGCTTTTGGATGTGGCGCCCATGATAAAACCACTTTTGGGCGGTGTGCCGTTTTGTGTTCTTCCATAGTAATCGCATCCGCCAAAGATTGTAAAGGGTGTCCCGTAGCACTTTCCATGTTCACAATTGGCACGGTAGCGTATTTTAAAAATCCTGAAAGTACAGTTTCTGCATTGTCTTTTTCTTTGTCAGTCAATCCAGCAAAAGCTCTGATCGCAATAATATCGCAGTATTGTGACACTACTTGAGCGGCTTCTTTGATATGTTCTGATGCTCCTTGATTCATTACAGCTCCATCTTCAAACTCGAGTGTCCAACCTTCATTGGTAAAGTTCATCACCATCACATTCATTCCTAGATTAAGTGCCGCTTTTTGCGTACTCAAACGGGTTCTCAAACTAGGATTGAAAAACAACATTCCTAGGGTCTTATTTTCACCTAAGGCTTTGTTTTTTAATGGATTTTTTTTGATTGCAATCGCTTCTTTTACCCATTCTTGAAGCGAATCTATTTCTTGTATGTTGATGTAATTCATTACTTTAAGTTTTTTTTGGACGCTGATTAAACGGATTCGCTTTGCGAAGACGCAGATAATAGCGGATTACTTTATATATTCAATTTTATTATTTTACTTTCTATTATTTTCAAAAATTTTGCGTTTAAATTCGGGTTTCTTCCCAAAGTTTAGTAGCAATCCAACTTCACAATCTGTACCTCTCAAATAATTTAAAATTTGATTTTCAAACTCTTTTACTATACAATCAGCGGCTTTTAATTCTAATATTACTAAATCTTCTACGATTAAATCAGCATAATATTCACCAACCTCGACTCCTTTGTAATAAACGCTAATTTTCTTTTGAGCTTCAACTTTATATCCTTTATTTTTTAATTCTAAAAATAAAGCATTTTGATATACTTTTTCTAGAAAACCATACCCTAATTCGTTATAAACTTCATAAAATGTTTTTATTATCCTGTCTGTTAATTCTTGATGTAATAATTCCATTATATAATTTTTAAAATCCGTTTAAATCTGTGTTTTCACGAAGTGAATCTGTGTAATTAGTGTACTAATCTGGACGCTGATTACGCAGATTCGCTATGCGAAGACGCAGATAATAGCAGATTACTCTTTATATTCAATTGTTTGCTCTTTTATTTTCTATAATTTTTAAAATCCGTTTAAATCTGTGTTTTCACGAAGTGAATCCGTATCATCTGTGTTCCAATCAAATTATCTTTGTAAAAGGAATTTCGTTATTTAATGCTTTTAAAATAAAATTATCTTCTAATCCGTTGACAATCCAAGTTTCGATTTTGGCTGCTTTGGCGATGGCTGCAGAATCAATTTTAGACTGCATTCCACCCGTTCCATGAGACGATTTGGCTTCGCCAATTTCTTTTTCTAAAGTATGTAAATCCGTTACCAAACGAATCGTTTCTGGTTGTGCATCATGGATTGAGGCTTTGGTGTAAATTCCGTTCGTATTGGTGGCAATGATCAAAATATCAACATCCAATAAAACAGCAGTCAATGCGGCTAATTTATCATTATCTCCAAATTTAATCTCATCCGTTGAAACCGTATCGTTTTCATTGATAATTGGAATGTAATTGTTCTTGACTAAAACATCAATGGTATTTACAATGTTTACTTTGGTTTCATTTTTTTCAAAATCAGAATAGGAAAGCAAACATTGAGAGGTGTGTAATCCTAAATCACTGAAATTTTCATGGAAAATCCGCATTAAATGGGGCTGTCCAATAGAAGCTAGGGCTTGTTTCACGAAAATTTCATTGTCAGGGGCTTCCAATTTCACAAACTGTTTCGCCGCTGCAATAGCTCCCGAGCTTACAATTACAAACTCATAATTGTCTTTCAAGGCGGCAATTTGCATTCCAATATCTTCAATCTTTCCTCTTGAGATATGATTGGTTTCTTTGGTGAGCGTATTGCTTCCTATTTTTAATAAAATTCTTTTTTTATCTGATTTGTCCATTGCCGTAAATGTACCATTTATTAGTTACCAAGTGTTGTAAACCTATCGGTCCACGTTGGTGTAATTTATCTGTGCTAATCGCTAATTCGCCACCTAATCCAAATTGTCCTCCATCCGTAAATCGGGTAGATGCATTGTGATAAACGGCAGCTGAATCTACATTATCCATGAATTCTTGTGCTGTAGCCTCGTTTTCTGTGATAATAGAAGCAGAATGTCCCCCACAATATTGATTTATTTTTTCAATAGCTTCTTGGTCGGAATTGATCGTTCCAATCACGATTTTATAATCTAAAAATTCCTCGTACCAAATTAAATCTGATTCGATTGGAGCAACTCCTGTTACATCGGCTATTTGTTGGTCACCCAAAACAGTTACCTTGTGTTGTTGCAAAGCTTCAACTAATTGTTGAGCAAAAGATTTCCAATTGCTCAAATTAGTATCAATTAACACTTTATCCAGAGCATTGCAAACCGAAATATTGGATGTTTTGCCATTAATGATAATATTCAACGCTTTTTGTATATCAGCTTCTTGATTGACATACACAAAATTATTGCCACGACCACTCACAATAACAGGGCAAGTAGCATGCTGTTTTACAAAAGCAATCAATTGTTCGCCACCACGCGGAACAATTAAATCCACTCGTTGTGTTGGTTTTTCAAGAAAAGCTTGTGTTTCGGCTCTATTGAAATTGAGGTATTCTACCCAATTTTCAGAAACTTCATTTTCTTTCAAAGCTTGATGCCATAATTCGACAATTTTCAAATTAGAAAGCAAGGATTCTTTACCGCCTTTCAATAGAATTTTATTTCCTGACTTGAAAGCAATTCCACCAGCCTCAACCGTAACATCAGGGCGTGATTCGTAAATAATCATCACCGTGCCAAAAGCAGCAGTCTTGTTGGTGATTTTCATTCCTTTTTCATGAACAAATTGAAAACGTTCTACTCCAATAGGATCTTCTTGACTTGCCAATTGTTGCATTGATAAAATCATTCCGTCAATTTTAGCGTTGTCTACCAAAAGGCGTTTCTCCATCGCTAAATCGGCTCCAGAATAATTCTCCAAGTCTTGTTGGTTAACAGCTTTAAGATTGGCTCTTTCTTCTTCAAGAAGGGTTGCCATTCGGCTTAAAACTGCATTTCTTTTTTCTATTGGGAGTAGTGTACTCATGAAATTAGGCTTTGATTTCGTTCAAACTTTCTCTTAAAGCTATAATGAAAGTATCAATATCTTTCTTATTGATTGTCAAGGGCGGAAGAATTCTTAATAGATTTTTGTTATTGGCATTTCCAGTAAAAATATGCTTGTCGATAATCATTTTTTTACGCAGCTCATTGATTTCAAAATCAAATTCAACTCCTAGCATTAATCCTTTTCCTTTTACTTTTTTTACTTCAGGAATTTGTTGAATGGCTTCTAAGAAATAGGCATATACTTCGTTCGCATTATCCATCAATTTTTGGTCTTTAATGACATCCAAAACTGCAATTCCAGCAGCACAAGCCAAATGACTTCCGCCAAAAGTAGTTCCCAATAAACCATAACTGGCTTTGAATTTTGGTGAAATTAAAATCCCTCCAATTGGAAAACCGTTCCCCATACCTTTAGCTAAGCAAATAATGTCAGCCTTGATATTGTGGTGTTGGTGTGCAAAGAATTTACCTGTTCTTCCATAACCAGATTGCACTTCGTCTAAGATTAAAACTACATCGTATTGAGCGCAGACTTTTTCTAAGTTTTGGAAAAATTCAGTAGTACCTTCGTCTAAACCGCCAACGCCTTGAATCCCTTCAATAATAACACAACAAACATCTCCTTTTTTAAGTTCATCCTCTACCAGTTCAATTTGGTTCAAAGGCAAAAAGGTTACGACTTGCTGCGCATTTAAAGGCGCTACAATCTTTTTGTTATCAGTTACTGCAACCGCTGCGGATGTTCTTCCGTGGAAAGAATTGTCAAAAGCAATTACACGTGATTTATTGGTATGAAAAGAAGCTAGTTTTAGTGCGTTTTCATTGGCTTCAGCCCCAGAACTACACAAAAACAAACTGTAATCATCATAACCGGATAATTTACCTAGTTTTTGAGCTAATTCTACTTGTAATGGATTTTGAATCGCATTCGAGTAAAATCCAATCGCATCTAATTGTTCTTTTAATTTTGCGACATAGTGTGGCTGGGTGTGGCCAATAGATATTACTCCGTGACCACTGTATAAATCTAAGTATTCTACACCGTTATTATCTGTAATAGTGCAATCTATTGCTTTTACAGGGGTGATGTTGTATAAAGGATAAACGTCAAATAAGTTCATAATAAGCCTCCCCTAACCCCTCCAAAGGAGGGGGATTGAGCAACGGGGAAATTGTTTTTATAAGTTCATAGTTTTATCTAAATCATTTCTTTATTCCCCCTTTGGGGGATAGGGGGCTAAAATCCACAAGGTTTTAAATGCAATCCTGTGGTTTCTTCTAAGCCAAATAACAAGTTCATATTTTGAATGGCTTGTCCTGAGGCTCCTTTGGTTAAATTATCGATTACCGAAGTAATCAAAAGCCGGTTTCCTTTTTTTAGTAAACTGATGATACATTTGTTCGTTTGCACTACTTGTTTCATGTTGATATTCGTAGTAGTAATAGTAACAAAAGGTTGGTCAGCATAATACGCTTCGTATTTCGCAACAATATTTTCTAAACCATCTTCAACAGTAGTGTATAATGTGGCAAAAATCCCTCTGGCAAAATCACCTCTGTTCGGAACAAAAATCAATTCGTTTGGATATCCCGATTGCAATTGCTGAATACTTTGATTGATTTCTCCTAAATGTTGGTGTTCAAAGGCTTTGTAATGCGACATATTGTTGTTTCTCCAACTGAAGTGCGTAGTTTCTGAAGGACTTACTCCAGCTCCAGTACTTCCTGTTGTAGCGTTAATATGCACGTCTTCGTTTAATAATCCATTTTTTGCCAAGGGCAATAATGCCAATTGAATTGCCGTAGCAAAACAACCTGGGTTAGCAATATAATTCGCAGATTGAATGGCTGTTTTGTTCAATTCGGGTAAGCCGTAAACAAATTGCTTTCCGTCAAATTCAGCGTCTTTGGTCAATCTAAAATCATTCCCTAAGTCAATAATTTTCGTTTCGCTTGAAAATTGGTTTTGTTCTAAAAACGCTTTTGATTTCCCGTGACCCAAACATAAAAAAACCACGTTAACGTTCGGATTTACTTGGTCCGTGAAATTCATTTCAATATCACCCATCAAATCATGGTGAGCAATTGATAAAGGTTTGCCTGCATTGGTTGTGCTGTATACAAAATCAATAGTGGCGTTAGGGTGAAACATCAAAATTCTGATGAGTTCCCCGGCCGTGTAGCCTGAACCCCCAATTATTCCAACTTTAATCATGACTCAATTGGTTTACAGATGAAAATATATTTTGTGCATTTCCTAAAATCTTGATGAATCCTTTAGCATCTTCTGAAGTCCAAGCATTGTTCATTTCGCCATATTGTCCAAATCCAGTGTTCATCAAATCGTTTTTAGATTCAATTCCATCCAATGAAAAGTGATATGGTTTTAAAGTAACTGTTACGGTTCCGTTGACTGTTTTTTGAGTGTCTTCTAGGAACGTTTCAATATTACGCATAACTGGATCTAAGAATTGTCCTTCGTGAAATAACATGCCGTACCAGTTGCCTAATTGCTCTTTCCAATATTGTTGCCATTTACCTAAAGTATGTTTCTCTAATAAATGGTGTGCTTTGATGATAATCAACGGAGCTGCGGCTTCAAAACCAACTCTTCCTTTGATTCCGATAATAGTATCTCCCACGTGAATATCTCTACCGATTGCGTAGGCATTTGCTAATTTTTCTAAAATCACGATATTGTTAGGAGGAGTATCTTTTTTACCATTCACAGCAACCAATTGTCCTTCGTTAAATTCTAGAGTTACCTTTTCTTCGCCTTGTTTTTGCAATTGAGAAGGGTAAGCTTCGCTTGGTAAGGCTTCGTGAGAAGTTAAAGTTTCTTTTCCACCTACACTAGTTCCCCAAAGTCCTTTGTTGATAGAGTATTGTGCCTTTTCCCAAGAATAATGTACGCCATTTTTAGCCAAATAATCTACTTCTTCCTGACGTGATAATTTTAAATCACGGATAGGAGTGATGATTTCGATTTCAGGCGCTATGGTTTGGAAAATCAAATCAAAACGAATTTGGTCGTTTCCTGCGCCAGTACTTCCGTGAGCAATAGCACTAGCACCTACAGATTTTGCATATTTAATAGCTTCAATAGCTTGAAAAACACGCTCCGCACTTACAGAAAGTGGGTAGGTGTTGTTTTTCAATACGTTACCATAAATCAAATATTTGATCGCTTTGTCGTAGTATTTATCTAAAATAGTAAGGTTAGCGTGTTTAGCACTCCCTAATTCATAGGCTCTGTCTTCGATAGCTTGTAGCTCTTCGTTATCAAATCCTCCTGTATTGATTAATACAGTGTGAACTTCGTATCCTTTTTCATTTTTTAAATATTTTAGGCAATATGAGGTGTCTAATCCTCCGCTATAGGCTAATACAACTTTTTTCATGGTATAATTATTTTTTTAAGAATAAGGCTTCTTTAATTTTATTTAATCTATTGAGTACTTTTACGTTAAATGGATGTCTTGGCGGAATTTTTTGTTGTTCTTTTGGATCGTACAACATTCCGGTACACAAACACATTTTATTGTCTTTACTTTTTAAAATTTCATAGTTGGTACAGGTTTGGCATCCTTTCCAAAAACTTGGATCAGTTGTCAATTCTGAAAACGGAACGGGTTTATACCCTAAATCCGAATTGATTTTCATCACCGCTAAACCAGTAGTGATCCCGAAAACTTTGGCATCGGGGTATTTTTTAAGCGAATAATCAAATACTTTTGATTTGATTTTTTTGGCTAAGCCGTGATTTCTAAAGTCTGGATGTACAATTAAACCCGAGTGTGCTACGAATTTTCCGTGTTCCCAGCTTTCGATATAACAAAAACCAGCAAATTTACCATCAGCTAGAGCGATGATGGCGTCCTGATTTTCCATCTTTTTTTGGATGTATTCAGGAGTTCTCTTCGCAATACCGGTACCTCTTAATTTGGCAGAGGTTTCGATAGTATCGCAAATTTCTTCGGCGAATTTATAATGCTCTTCTTGAGTTACAAAAATTTTAATATTCATTTCAAGAGTTGAATTTTATAGTAGATGAAACAATGGCAATTTGTTTTGAATCAATAGCGTTCACAGCTGTAGTACACTCAGTAGTAGTGTTCCAACTTAGTGCTATAGAATTTAAAATATAATTCTTAGGATATGTAGATCCAATGTAAAACGAAAATGATTTCAAAACGGTAAATTGAAAAATGAATAAATGATAAAACACATTGTGGATACTATATCGATAGTGTCCGTACCTCGGGAGAAGTCGAATGTGTGTTTATCCGTGATAAAGAAGTTATATGTAAACTGATTTTATTCATCGACTGCAAAAATACAACTTTTTTTATAAAACAAGACCAATTTTGCAATTTCTAACATTTTTTTGCGTCAATGTTAGGATGTATAAATAAAAAACTCGTTGACTTTTGATATTCAACGAGTTAATAGGGTAATAAAGCTAGATTTAATTTCGCAACGGATTTTGGTTTAAAATTCCTTTCAATTTGTTTTTTAAATCTTCGCCAGTATCATAAATCATTTGCTCATTGGTTGGAAAAACCACTGCTTTTTTATCAAAATTAGAAAAATAACTATCGTCTGCTGCTCTTCGGTCGCCTTTATAGTTAGCATATACGTTTTCGAAAATAAATTCGCTGCTCAGCGGAAAACTTTGCAACAATTGATTCGTTGTCCAATTGCTGTACTCAACTTTAGCCACAATCATGCACGATTTGAATTGTCTCACTTCGTTGATTTTTACAGTAACATCTTTTAAATTGTCAACGAAAACTACTTTTCCTTTTTCGTCTAACACTTCTTTTCCATTAGCGTCAATTAACTTTTTTTGTCCGTCTTTAATACGACGTTCTTTGATGAATTCTTTTTCTTTGATTTGCTCTGGCGAAATGTTTATTTCTCTAAAACGAATGCGAACTCCAAAATCGTATTGCATTCCGTCTTGTGCCGAATTGTGATATACCGTCCACTTATCGTTTAATCCATAGGTATTGAAATCCAATAAGTCGTTTTGTAAACGAACTGGAATAATCATATTGGTTTCGTTTTTAGCACTAACTAAAACATAATCAGACCCTTTGAATTTGGCTTCTTTGAGTAGCTCAACGACGTCTTTATAATTAAGATTGATTTGGTTCAGATAGGTTAAATCATCAAATGCTTTTCGGTAATCCATTTTGTTAGTGCTCTTGAGTAGGGCTTTGGTGTTGGAATACAAATAGTTAGACAAAGCATTTTTGCTAGCAACTAATTGATTGTTGTATTCTTCAAAAGGAAAAATGGCATTACGTCCTTCTTTAATCAATTGTAATGGGAGTAATGGCTTAATTTTTTCTTGTCGATTATTGAGTTGGACATACGTTTGGTATATTTTCTCTAATTGCGCAGGATTAGCTTCTTTTTCGAGTAAGTTTAAATTGTTTAAATCTCTTTCTTTGGCTTTGGCGAAAGCTTCTTCCAAGAGATACACATACTCTTGTTTGCTCTTCTTAGTTTTGTTAGATTCTAAACTTGAAACGGCTATTGAAATTGCATTATCATAGTCGCCAGAATGCACTAATTTTTGGGTTTGTTTGAGCGCACAACTTGTAAATACAATTATAAAAGAGAGTAAGAGCGTAATTTTTTTCATAAAGCTAGGTTTTAATTTAATTTGGGATGAAGTACCTTTTTCAAAAACGATGCCATTAAAAATAGCTTTGTTAATTAATTTGTTAAAAAATACTCGGTCAAAAATAGCAGTAACTCACTATTTAGCAAACGTTTTTTTGTATTTTTGCGTCAAATTAACGAAAACTACACAAATGCAACGCGACGAACAAATTTTTGACCTTATCTTAGAAGAACAAGAAAGACAAATTCACGGAATAGAATTAATTGCATCAGAGAACTTTGTAAGTGACGAAGTGATGGAAGCAGCAGGTTCTGTTTTGACTAATAAATATGCTGAAGGATATCCAGGAAAAAGATACTACGGAGGTTGTGAAGTAGTAGATGTTGTGGAGCAAATTGCTATTGACAGAGCTAAAGAATTGTTTGGTGCTGAATATGCGAACGTACAACCACACTCTGGTTCTCAAGCTAACACAGCAGTATATCACGCTTGTATCAAACCAGGTGATACTATTTTAGGATTTGATTTAGCACACGGTGGTCACTTGACTCACGGTTCTCCAGTAAACTTCTCTGGACGTTTGTATAACCCAGTTTTTTATGGTGTTGACAAGGAAACAGGAAGATTAGACTATGATAAAATTCAAGAAATTGCGACTAAAGAGCAGCCTAAATTAATTATCGCAGGAGCTTCGGCTTATTCTCGTGATATGGATTTTGCTCGTTTCAGACAAATTGCGGATAGCGTCGGTGCTATTTTATTGGCTGATATTTCGCATCCAGCAGGTTTGATTGCCAAAGGATTGATGAACGATCCGTTGCCTCACTGTCATATTGTTACAACAACAACTCACAAAACATTGCGTGGACCACGTGGTGGATTGATTTTAATGGGTAAAGATTTTGAAAACCCATTTGGATTGACTACTCCAAAAGGAGAAATCAGAATGATGTCTAATTTATTAGATTTAGCTGTTTTTCCTGGAAACCAAGGTGGACCATTAATGCACATCATCGCTGCTAAAGCAGTAGCTTTTGGTGAAGCATTGCAAGATGAATTCTTTACGTATGCAATGCAATTGCAAAAAAATGCAAAAGCTATGGCTAACGCTTTTGTAAAAAGAGGATACGAAATCATCTCTGGTGGTACAGACAACCACATGATGTTGATTGATTTAAGAAACAAAAATATTTCTGGTAAAGATGCTGAAAATGCGTTAGTAAAAGCAGAAATTACAGTAAATAAAAACATGGTTCCATTTGACGACAAATCACCATTTGTAACTTCTGGAATTCGTGTGGGAACTGCTGCTATTACTACTCGTGGTTTAGTGGAAGAAGATATGGAAACTATTGTAGCACTTATCGACAAAGTCTTGATGAATCACACTGACGAAGATGTAATCGAAGAAGTAGCTGGTGAAGTAAACGAAATGATGAGCGAAAGAGCGATTTTCGTTTTCTAAATTTTTTTAAGTTTCAGATTCAAAAATAAGGTTTTGTTTTTACGGAAAGTAATGGCAAAGCCTTATTTTTTTCTTCTAGACGCATTTGAAACCTTAAACTTTAAACAAATAATTAATGTCAATACTACGATTAAAATTGCCTACCGACCCAAGATGGGTAAATATTGTTGAAAAGAACATTGAAGAAATTCTGACAGATCATGCTTGGTGCGAGCAGAAAGCCGCTACCAATGCCATTACCATTATTACACACAATTCGGAGCATCAAGATTTAGTACAAGATTTATTAGCTTTGGCCAAGGAAGAAATTGACCATTTTGAACAAGTACACAATATCATCATCAAACGCGGACTTAAATTAGGTCGTGAGCGCAAAGATGATTATGTGAATGAGTTGTATTTGTACATGAAGCGCAGTAACACAGGAAGTCGTGTTTCTGGATTAGTAGAACGTTTGTTGTTTTCGGCTATGATTGAAGCGAGAAGTTGTGAGCGATTTAAAGTGCTTTCAGAAAATATTGAAGACGAAGAATTATCGACTTTCTATCGTGATTTGATGGAAAGCGAGGCGGGACATTATACTACTTTTATTGGTTATGCCCGAAAATACGGAGAAGGAATCGATGTGGAACAACGCTGGAGAGAATGGTTGGATTTTGAAGCATCCATTATTACCAATTATGGTAAAAGTGAAACCGTTCATGGATAGTAAATTTCAATAGCAATTTCAAAGGTCAATATTAAGATTCAAGATTCAAAGTTCGTTGTTCAATATTGAAACTTATATTTTCTTATATTCCTTAAATGGTTAAAAATAATCTCAATTTCAAAATCTAACCTTCTAATTAATCTAACTTCAAATGCTTTCCATTCAAATAGGTTCACCCGTAGATACTACAACAATACGTGATATTGCTTATAGAACGTGGCCCGTTACCTATGGGGACATTGTTCCTGCGGCGCAATTACAATACATGTTGGAATTGTTTTATTCTGATGAAGCGTTGATCGCCCAAATGGAGGAGAAAGGACATCAATTTATTTTGGTGAATGAAGGAGATGTTAACCTAGGTTTTGCTTCGTACGAACATGGTTATTTGAACACCAATACGACTCGTTTGCATAAAATCTATTTATTGCCCGAATCACAAGGGAAAGGAGCGGGGAAGTTGTTGATTGATTCGGTTGTGAAAGCTGCCACAGAAAACCAATCGGACGTGGTATCTTTGAATGTGAATCGTTTCAACAAAGCGGTTTCTTTTTACCAAAAAATGGGTTTTGAAATTGTAGGAGAAGAAGACGTAGAATTAGATCACGGCTATTTGATGGAAGATTACAAAATGGAGTTCAAACTATAATTATTAAAAACGTCAGTTCGAGTATTTTTTGAGTAGTGAAACGAAACAAAACTTCTCGATACGCTTCGCACTCGAAGTGACGTGTATCGAGAACCGTTTTTAATAAAATTAACTACTCCACAATAATGTTGTGCTTGTACAACAATCCTTTACAACCTTCTAAAGTGAAGGTTGCCTTTTTAATCTTGGTTTTCTCAGGGTCAATAGTGTAATTATAACTGGTTCTAAAATCAGCTTTTGAGGCATTGGCTTTGTCAAATTCCGCGCGATACAAATCACAATTGTCAAATACTACTTCAGACAAATCGGCTGCCATAAAATCGACAGCAATCAAACTACAGTTTTTAAATTGTGTTTCTTTGAGTCTCAAAGTGTAGAATTTGGAGAAATCCAAATTACAGCGACTAAAAGCCATTTCAAAAATCAATTTATCGCACATCGAAAAATTAATATCTTGCATTTTGCAGTTGTTGAAGTGTACAGTTCGTAAAGCAGTATGATTGAGTTTAGTGCTGTTGAAGTTACAATTGGTAAACGTGCAATCAATAAATGTGACCCCAATACAATTACAAGCGGTAAAATCACAATTGATAAATTGACAAGACTCAAATTCTTTGAGATTCATTTCTTCTTCGCCATAAGTGGTGTCTTGGTAGGTGGTATCGAAGAAATAGGATGTCATATAGAAGTATTGGTTGTTGTTGGGGCTAAATTACTAGTTTTTTCTGGATTATAGATTCAGTAAAGCTCCGCTTTGAAAATACAATAAAAAAAAAAAAAATCTAGAAGTGTAGGAAGATATCTTTAATAATTGTAACCGATGAGTTCAATTAATTAGTTACATCATTTTTTTTCTTTTTTTTCTTTATTTGTTTGAAAAAATCTACGCAGTCAAGTTCTAATATTTCAAGTAGTTGGAAAAGAAGTTCAGCTGAAAGTTTTGCCTTACCACCTTCAATTTTAGCATAATAACTTTGAGAGAAATTCAACTTTGTTGCTATAAATTCTTGGGAATAATTATTTTCAATTCTAGCGAGTTGAATTGATTTCAGAATTAAAGTTACCATATTTCATTACAATTTAGTCAAAATAAATACTATTGTTATAATAGTGGGGGATTACAATTATACATAAAAAAGGTTAAACAGGCAAAAAAAATATATTAGTCCTATATGGAATTATTTAGAATTTATAGTGAATAGGAATTCTCATTATTCTTTTCAATTTTTGTAGAATGAATAATTAGGTGGCTAGTATATTTAATCATTGATTAAACTAAATGCTATTCTACCGTTTTATTTTACGATTCCAATTTGTTCTTATCTTATTTACCTATTTAAATTATGAAAAAATGCCCCCTTTTGTTTCTAATTTGCTTATGCGCTTTTGTTTCTTATTCTCAGAACATTCTATGGGAGAAGTCCTATGGAGGCAAGTATGCTGATTACCTTTTTGATGTACAACCTACGGCGGATTACGGTTTTATTTTGGCAGGGAGTTCCTTGTCGGATAAATCAGGAACCAAATCAGAGAACAACCAAGGTGATTTGGATTATTGGGTTTGGAAGATGGATGAAACTGGAAAACCCGATTGGCAAAAAAGCTTAGGCGGTTCAGGCTTTGATTTACTCAAAAGCATTCGTGGAACCAAAGACGGAGGTTTTATTCTAGGGGGTACTTCCAACTCTGAGGCGGGATTTCATAAAAAAGATTCTTGTAAAGGCAATACGGATTTTTGGGTATTCAAACTCAATGCTAAAGGCGATGAGCAGTGGCAACGAACCTTAGGAGGCACTGGACAGGAAGAATTACTAGCTGTTTTTCAAACTACAGATGGAGGGTACATCTTAGGAGGCTCTTCTAGTTCAGATGCCACACTAACTACAACGGCTAAAAATGCTCTTACAACTACTAAAAAAGACCTTACCGCTAAATCCTCTAATAGCCGTGGTAATATGGATTATTGGATAGTAAAACTCAATGCACAAGGCGAAGTACAATGGCAAAAAACCTATGGAGGCAAGTATGCCGATGAGCTTAGAAGTATGGAACAAACCAAAGATGGGGGTTACATCTTAGGAGGCTATTCTAATTCTCCTGAGTCAGGTGATAAAACCCAGCCGAGCATTGGTATCGGAGATTATTGGGTCGTTAAAATTGACAACTCAGGCACCATAGAATGGCAACGTACCTATGGAGGAAACGGAGACAATCAACTCTATGTGATTCATCAAACCGGCGACGAAGGGTATATTATTGGAGGCAACTCCAACAGTACCAACTCTCTAACCACCAAAGGAGGAACAGTGAGTAATGGTACTGATTTTTGGCTACTAAAAATTGATGCCAAAGGCAACGAACAGTGGTCACAAACCTATGACTATGGCAAGGTGGATATCTTAACTTCTTTGGTGGAGAACAAAGACCATACGTTTTTAATTGGAGGGTATGCTCAAAATGATGTCACCAGTGAAAGCGGATTAGCCTTAAAGAAACAAGCCAAAGGTATCAACGACTACATCGCCTTAAAGGTAGATGCTACAGGACAGGAAATTTGGACACAATCCGTTGGGAGTTCAGGGGAAGACATCTTACGAAAACTAATAGAAACCAGAGACGGGGGTTATCTATTGGCGGGAACCTCTAATGCGGCTTCTTCAATGGATAAGAACAGCACCATAGGCAGTAATGACTTTTGGGTGGTGAAACTACAAGACAAAACCAAGATAGAACCTGCTAAACTAGCAATAGAAGTTTTTCCGAATCCAGTTGACACCTTTACTAATGTAATTATTGGGTATGAGTACACTAGTGGTACTGCTACGCTAGTGGATTTATCGGGAAGAATACTCCAACAGTTCCCTATTACCAGTAGAACGGTACCCATTGATTTTACGATGTATCCTGAAGGCGTTTATATCGTGAACATCAAAACCGATGTGAGAACCGATGGTCTCAAACTGATTAAGAAAACCAAAAAAGAGTAATTCCAAATTGCACCAATCTACCATGAAAAAGACAATCTACCTACTATATGCTCTGAGTGTGTTATGTAGCACTTCAACACTAATGGCACAAATCAATACCGACTTGCGACCACAGGTAAAATCACCTGAGGTGAATAAGTTTGAACAGTACATGAATATGCCCGTGAACTTAGTTTCAGGAACACCACAGGTCTCCATTCCTATCTATACGTTAGAATATGGAGGGATGACACTACCAATTTCATTGGAATACGATGCCTCAGGAGTTAAAGTAGAATCCATAGCCTCTTCAGTGGGACAAAACTGGAGTTTGAATGTAGGTGGTGTGGTGAGCCGAAATGCTAAAGGAGCACCCGATGAGGGTTCGGTAGGGTATCCTAAGAGTTCCATTATGGTTAATGGTTACTACAAAGATTACGGTCTAACCAATTTAGAGAAGGAATTGGATAGATATACCAATGTTGAAAACAGTAGGTTTATGCAATTCAATTGGTGGTTAGAAGATGTCAATGCAGGTAAGAAAGATGCCCAACCGGATTTGTTTTACTTCAGTACCCCCGAGGGAGGAAGTAAATTTGTTTTCAATGACCAAAGAAAAGTAGTCTATCTTGAAAATACGGATTTTATGATTCAAGAAGACTATGTGCCTAACTACTTTAGAACATGGTTGGTGACTTCTCCTAAAGGGACAAAATATAAATTCGGATTGGATACAGGAACAAATTTTGGAGCGAATAATGCAATAGAGAAAAATTATACGAACCAGTCTATAAATGAAATAACATTTGACAATAATTATATTGTTAACTCTTGGTTTTTGACCGAAATATCCAATTTTACCAGTTTAAGTAAAATTCAATTGGAGTATGTGGATAATAATTACACCCATACTATCATCAGCAAACCCGTATCTCAAAGTACATTTATGTGTTTGCCCAATTCAACAATGATGAGTCCGAATTGCAATATAACCCCTGAGAGTCAATATGCCACTTTAGCGGAGAACTCCTTAAGTACTACCTCTCAGAGTCATGTCATTTCTAAATTAATTAGCAAAATTAAAGCGGGGACTACTCAAATTAATTTTATCTACAGTAATAGAGACGATTTAACTCCTGAATCAGGGGTGACCCCTAAACGTTTGGATGAAGTACAAATCACGGTGGTAAATCCCCTTACTCAAGTAGCAGAAATCATTAAAAAAATTAAATTCAGCTATACCACACAGCAAAGTGCTATTACCACTGGTAGTAAAGATGCAACGGATATCAAACGATTACAACTTACAGGTATTACCGAAATGAATGCCAATGAGCAATTGACTAAACCCTACACTTTTGTGTATAATACCACTTCTTTGCCGAGTAAACTTTCGTTTGCTCAAGACAAATGGGGGTATTACAATGGAAAGACACAAAACCCATCCCTATTTCCACCGGCAGGAATTACTTTGAATACCTCACTATATGCTGATAGAAAAGTAGATTTGAACTTTGCTAAAGCAGGGGCGTTAGAGCAAATAATTTATCCAACCAAAGGGTCTGTAAATTTTCAGTACGAGTCTCATAAATCTGATGTAGCTGTGGATTTGTTTTATGATGTAAATAATACATCTCCTCTTGTGGGTACAATTGCTTCTACTCAATCTACCGATGGGATTAAATCTACGTTGTTTACCTATGCAGCTAATGATGCCGAAAGTTTACTATTGACAGCTAATTTGTATTACAATCCTACGGGAACCGCGGGATGTTCCCCTACTAGTGCTGTAAGAGCTGCTTCAATTGTGGATATGGTGACCAATACTCAGATAGCGACTATTTTTTATGCGGGAGTTACTACTTCAAAAACCATTGCTTTGCCCATTGATAAAAAACTACTAATTGACGGGAGACAATACAAATTAATAGCCCAAGGTTACGGCGGAACTAATGGAGTGAATAATATGTGTAATATCTGTTATGCTAAAATAGATAGGGTTCCAATTGTTCCAATTTATGATATTGGAGGTTTACGAATAAAAAAAATAGTGCATAAAGAGGATGATGGTTCGGTGATTAAAGAAACTAATTATATTTACTCTCAACCGAAAATTATCAGTAACCCGAAGTTATTTTATCCAACACAATGGGATGTAAATGGTGATGCCTATTTATCTAATTTCTTTAGTGTTGTTCCTAAAAACGCTATTGTATTTAATCAAGCACTAGTGAATAATGCTAAATCAATTGGATGGGATAAAGGGTTGTATTACACTTTTTCTACTGGGTTTGACCCATTAGAAATCAATTTTATGGGACCTACTATATCCTATGGGGAGGTAGACCAAACTGATGGTGATGGTGTCTCCAAACATTTTTTCAATCGCTACAAAGGGTATTTTGAACTCAATAGCTTTAGTTCGGATTATGGTATTCCACCGCTACCTAAATCACAGTCTTTATTGGCTGGAGAGAAACAAAGTGTGCTTACGATCAATACCACTGAACAAACAGTTCAGCAAAGTACATATGACTACAACTATAGTGGCTCTGATACCACAGTTAAAGGAATAGTTCCTTCAGTGTATAGTGGTGCTGGTGGTTTGGTTATACTCTACAATGTGTATACCCTTCAAGGGCAGACTAAGACTCTCAAAACAGAAACGCAAACTACAAGGGTAAACAATCAGGATGTTACAGTAACCAAAGATTATGAATACACAGGACTAAATCATTTTCAACCAACCAAAACTACCACTACTAATAGTTCGGGGGAGCAGTTAATTTCTAAGATGTACTACCCTAATGACCTGCAAAATGAGCCGCTTATGTTAGAGCTAATAACTCAAAATCGTAAAGCAAATCCGGTGCGTACAGAGAATTATAATGGCACTACTAAATTATCCGAACAAAAAATGAGTTATGCCAAGGATGCTTCTACTACTAATTTAGTAGTACCCAAGAGTACCTATGGTGCTAAGTTTCCTAATAGCTTTCCAACGATTGCCAATATTGGCAATTTAGAAAAGAAACTCACTTACGATAGTTATGATAGTTCAGGGAATCTAACCCAGTACACTCCTGAAGGAGGCACATCAGTAACTATTATATGGGGTTATAACAAAACCCAGCCTATTGCCAAGATTGAAAACGCTACTACAGCCCAAGTAATGAGTGCTTTGGGAGTCAGCGACCTCAATGCGGTTACCGAATCTAATTTAACTGCTATAAACGCTTTAAGACAAGGGTTACCCAATGCGATGGTCACCACCTATACTCATATTCCACTAGTGGGAGTATCCAGTATTACTGACCCTAAAGGACAAACGGTATATTATAATTATGATGGACTAGGTAGGTTACAAAATGTCAAAGATGCACAAGGTAATATTTTGGGTGAGAACCAGTACCATTATAAAAATCAATCCAATCAATCATTGTTTTGAATCAAATAAAGAGAATCATTATGAGCGATAAAAAAATATCAATTCAACTCTATTTAAGTTTGGCAGTATTCTTTTTAATGTCAAACACCAGTTTTAGTCAAGTGCTGATGTATTGTAGTAATAACAATTACTCTTTTGCCCATTTACACACCTATCTCTACATTGATGCTGATAGGGATGGTTATGGGAGCACTCAAAAATCAACAAGTTTGCAATGTACCTACAAAGTACCTAGTGGCTATTCTACAGGAAATACTGATTGTAATGATTCCAACGCAGCCATTAATCCGGGCACAACATGGTACCAGGATGCCGATGGAGATACCTACGGAAATGCGGCTAATACTACTACAGGTTGTACCCAACCCACAGGTTATGTGAGTAATTACAGTGACTGTAATGATTCGGATGGTTCCGTGGCATTTACCTCGCTTTGGTATCGTGATTCCGATGGTGACGGGTATGGAGCCAGTAGTGTAAGTACCACATCTTGTAATCAGCCCGCTGGTTATGTCCGTAATTCAAGTGATTATAATGATGGCACGGCAAATATTACCAATATTGCTCCCCAAACGTTTTACAGGGATGCCGATGGTGATGGATATGGTAGTACTTCGGTAACGGTGTATTATAGCGTTCAACCTTCGGGCTATGTGACTAACAGTTCGGATTGTAATGATGGTGATTCAAGTATTAATCCCAATACTCCCTGGTTCAGGGATAATGATGGTGATGGATACGGCACAGGTGGACCAATATTTAGTTGTTCGCAACCCTCGGGTTATGGAAGGTATTCAGGAGACTGTAATGATTATGACAGTACATTAAACCCAGCTACGGTTTGGTATCGTGATGCAGACGGCGATGGCTATGGGACTAGTAGCACAACCACCGCGTCTTGTTCTCAGCCTTCAGGTTTTGTTCGTAATGCAAGTGATTATAATGATGGCACGGCAAATATTACCAATATTGCTCCTTCTACTTTTTACAGAGATGCGGATGGTGATGGTTATGGTAGTACTTCGGTAACGGTGTATTATAGTGTTCAACCCTCAGGCTATGTGACTAACAGTTCGGATTGTAATGATAGTGATGCGAGTTTGAATCCAACTACAGTATGGTATAGAGATGCTGATGGGGATGGATATGGAACCAGTGCTACTACAACGG
>NZ_JAVKNB010000010.1:0-445473 GCF_031537875.1 Flavobacterium sp.
GGCTGTTTTGTTTTACAATGACAAATTTTATTATAACAGTGGATATTTTATAAAAGTAGCTGACACAGTAGGGGCAGGAGATTCGTTTTTAGCTTCATTAGTAACTAAACTTTTGCGAGGAGATTCACCTCAAAAATCATTGAATTTTGCTTGTGCAATGGGGGCATTGGTAGCATCAAAAGAAGGAGCAAATCCTGAAATTTCCGAAAAAGAAATCAAAAAATTTATGATGTTGAAAGAGTTTAAAAATATTCTATTAATTTAATAGTAATTCAAAAGCCTCAAGATTTTCCTTGAGGTTTTTTTATTCCAAAAATCGGTAAAATTTTTCTAACTAATTGATTATTAATCTATAAATTTTCTCTAAAAAGAGTATGTTTTGTCATTTACATCCTAATGATAAAGTTAAGCGCATCGAATTTGAGCATTGGAAAGACTTGGATGTTAAGTTTGGCAAGGAAATGTTTACTAGATAACAAAAAAAACCATACCCGCCGCTTCTCAGTAGAACCAGTTACTGATTGTATTGCATAAAAAAACCTCAAAATTGCTTTTGAGGTTTGTCTTAGTAGCGGGAACAGGACTCGAACCTGTGACCTTCGGGTTATGAGCCCGACGAGCTGCCTACTGCTCTATCCCGCGATGTTTCGAGTGCAAATATACAACGAAAATCGACTATTGCAACAAAAAAAATTAAAAAATCTTTTATTTCTTCTATTAGCTTGATATAACTACCTTTGCAAAAAATTAAAACGCAGTAAATGGCACACAAAGCAGGTTTTGTAAACATCATTGGAAATCCAAACGTAGGAAAATCAACCTTGATGAACGCTTTCGTTGGTGAAAGATTGTCTATTATCACTTCTAAAGCACAAACGACTCGTCATAGAATTTTAGGAATCGTAAATGGAGAAGATTTCCAATTGGTTTTGTCAGACACACCTGGAATCATTAAACCAGCTTACGAAATGCAGGAATCAATGATGAACTTTGTAAAGTCGGCTTTTGAAGATGCTGATATTTTGATTTATATGGTCGAAATTGGCGAACAAGAGTTAAAAGACGATGCCTTTTTTAATAAAATTATACACGCCAAAATTCCAGTATTATTGTTGTTGAACAAAATCGATAATTCGAATCAAGAACAATTAGAAGAGCAAGTGGCTTTTTGGACAGCCAAAGTACCTAACGCTGAAATTTTTCCGATTTCAGCTTTGCAAAATTTCAATGTACCTGAAGTTTTTGGACGTATTATAGAATTACTGCCTGAATCACCGGCTTATTATCCAAAAGACCAATTGACCGATAAACCGGAACGTTTCTTTGTGAACGAAACCATTCGAGAAAAAATCTTGTTGAATTACAGCAAAGAAATTCCGTATGCAGTTGAAATCGTGACGGAGGAATTTTTTGAAGATGAGAATATCATTCGCATTCGTTCCTTAATTATGGTAGAACGCGATACCCAAAAAGGAATTATCATTGGTCACAAAGGAGCCGCTTTGAAAAAAGTAGGAATGGATTCCCGTGCCGATTTAGAAAAATTCTTTGGCAAACAAATCCACATCGAATTGTACGTTAAAGTCAATAAAAATTGGCGAAGCAATGCCAATATGCTAAAACGTTTTGGGTACAATCAATAATTTTTTGGCGTGACCACAAGGGTCAGGCTATCCGTTTCAATCTTTTTAAGTTGCCTTCAAGAACCTCAGTCAACTTAAAAAGGATTTTCACTACTATCCTTCACGCACCACAATAGTAGCATATAAAATAATACCGTACCTTTGCAAAATATTTCAAATTAGATTATGAATAACATAGTAGCCATAGTAGGAAGACCTAACGTAGGAAAATCGACCCTTTTTAACCGATTAATCCAAAGAAGAGAAGCTATCGTAGATTCAGTTTCAGGGGTAACCCGTGATAGAAACTACGGAAAAAGTGAATGGAATGGAAAAGAGTTTTCAGTAATTGATACGGGTGGATATGTTCGTGGATCGGACGATATTTTTGAGGGAGAAATTCGCAAACAAGTAGAACTAGCTATTGATGAAGCGGATGTAATCATTTTTGTGGTGGATGTGGAAGAAGGTATTACTCCTATGGATGATGCTGTAGCAAAATTACTTCGAAAAGTGACTAAACCAGTATTATTAGCCGTGAATAAGGTAGATAATGCGATGCGTGAAAAAGATGCAGTAGAGTTTTATAACCTAGGTTTAGGAGATTATTTCACTTTTGCCAGTATATCTGGAAGTGGAACGGGAGATTTATTAGACGCTTTGATTGACGCTTTCCCTGTAAAACCAGAACCAACGGAAGAAGAAGTGACATTACCTCGTTTTGCAGTAGTAGGACGTCCTAATGCGGGTAAATCTAGTTTTATCAATGCCTTGATTGGTCAAGACCGTTACATTGTTACCGATATTGCAGGAACTACACGTGATGCTATTGATACTAAATTTGATCGTTTTGGATTTGAATTTAACTTAGTCGATACCGCTGGAATTCGTCGTAAAGCGAAGGTAAAAGAAGATTTAGAATTTTATTCGGTAATGCGTTCCGTTAGAGCCATTGAACACGCGGATGTGTGTATCTTAATTATTGATGCTACTCGTGGATTTGAAGGGCAAGACCAAAGTATTTTTTGGTTGGCTGAGAAAAACCGTAAAGGGGTTGTGATTTTGGTAAACAAATGGGATTTGGTTGAAAAAGACACCATGTCAACCCGCGATTACGAAGAAAAAATCAGAAAAGAATTAATGCCTTTCACGGATGTGCCTATTCTTTTTGTTTCGGCTTTGACCAAACAACGTTTGTTAAAAGCTTTAGAAGCAACGGTTCAGGTGTATGAAAGTAGACAACAGCGTATTCCAACCTCTAAATTCAATGAGTTTATGTTGAAAGTGATTGAAGCCTATCCGCCACCTGCAACCAAAGGTAAGTATGTCAAAATTAAATATTGTATGCAGTTGCCAACACAAACACCTCAGTTTGTATTCTTTGCTAACCTACCTCAATATGTAAAAGAACCATACAAAAGGTATTTGGAAAACAAAATCAGAGAAAAATGGGACTTCTCAGGAGTGCCAATCGATATTTATATTAGAGAAAAATAACAAAAAAGTCCCGAGAAATCGGGACTTTTTATTTTAGTATTTGTTTTTGATTAACTCAAAAATCCTTTTACATAATCTCTAGTTAATTTCTCTTTAGGATTCAACAAAATTTCTTCGGTAGGACCAAATTCAATAATTTCTCCCATGTATACAAATCCAATATAATCGGAAACTCTTCTAGCTTGACGTAAAATATGAGTTACTAATACAATAGTATATTTGTCTTTTAGCTGTAAAAATAACTCTTCGATATGTTGCGTAGAAATAGGATCTAAGGCAGATGTTGGTTCATCACCTAGAATAATTTCAGGTTCAATCGCCAACCCTCTTGCTAAACAAAGACGTTGTTGTTGACCAATAGACAAACGGGTTGCAGGTGATTTTAATCGGTCTTTTACTTCATCCCAAAGGTTGACACCACGAAGGTATTTTTCTACAATTTCATCTAATTCTGCCTTGTTGTTGTTCCCATGGATGCGTTGCCCATAAGCAATGTTGTCATAGATGTTCATTGGCAATGGGAAAGGTCTTTGAGATAGTAATCCCATTTTTTTACGAATGTGAGTTACTTCTACTCCAGGGTCGTAAATATTTTCACCGTCAACTAAAACTTTACCTTCTACTCTTACATCATTTTGGCGATCTAAAAGTCGGTTCATGGTTTTTAGCAAGGTTGTTTTTCCACAACCTGAAGGCCCAATTAGCGAGGTTACTTTTTTGTCTGGAAAATCAATGTTAATGTTTTTTAAGATATGGTTGTCACCAATGTGTACATTAAGGTCTTGAATACTGATATGTGGTTGAATGATCATATTTTATTTTTTGAAAGGTTTTTGCTAACTATTTTTGCGCTAATGCTAATGATTAAAACGATTATGGTAAGAACTACTGCGGCAGCATAAGCTCTATTTTGAACTTCTACAATTGGACTACTCAATTGAAAGAAAATAGATAAGGGTAGCGTGGCTGCTGGTTGATCTAGTGAGGTAGGGATACTATCTGTAAATCCTGCTGTAAAAAGTACACAAGCAGCATCTCCAATAGCTCTACCAAAGGAAAGTAAAATGGCTGTTACAATACCTGGAATGGATTGTCTAAGAATTATTTTAGCTGTTTCATATCGGGTTCCTCCTAAAGAATAAACGGCATTACTCATATCCTCAGGAACCACTCGTACGACTTCGTCTATGGCTCTAACCAAAATAGGAATAATTAATAAAGTCACTGTCACAATTCCTGCTAATAGAGAAGTTTTTAATCCAAAATACACCATAATCACAAATCCGAATGCGCCATAAACTATGGATGGGATTCCAAAAAGGATGTCGTAACTTAATCGGGTAATATTGGCTAATAACGAATTTTTCTTAGTGTAGATATTAATATAAATCACAATAGGAAGACTAACTAAAAGTCCTAATAAGGTTGAACCAATGGTAATGTAAATGGAACCTATAATTGCATTTAAAATTCCGCCACCTTTACCAATATAGAATCCTCCTTCAGGTATTTTGGATACCATATCCCAACTAAGCGAACCAATTCCTTTTGAAAAAATGGTATACAATATCATGAATAAGGTACTACTTACAATCAATGTGCTAAAAATCATGATGCCTTTAGCGATATTTTCTTCTATTTTTCTCATGTTTTTTAGATTTAATTGTTTCTTTTTTCGATTCGGAATAAAATGATTCTCGACACTGCATTAAATAAAAAGATGATGACAAAAAGTAGTAAAGCAGCAAACATCAAAGCAGAATCATACATAGGAATGGACATCATTTCGCCATAGTTATTAGCAATAAGTGCTGGTAAAGGATAGACCGAATCAAATACATTTTTTGGCACTTGTGCCAAATTTCCGCAGACCATTAACACGGCAATTGTTTCTCCAAATGCTCTTGAAATAGCCAATACGGTGGCTGCAATGATACCTTCTGCCGAACGTTTGAGTACCACTTTTTTGATTGTTTGCCATTGAGTTGCTCCTAGTGACAAGGAAGCATCTCGTAATTCTTGTGGGATGTTGTTAAATACCTCAATTAAGATGCTGATGATCAACGGGAAAATCATAATGGCTAATACAATCCCCCCTGCTAAAGCAGAATATCCCGTAGAAAATTCGACAAAATGGGGTGCGATTTTTTCCTGAATTAAAGGTACGATGACTAATCCTCCCCAAACACCAAAAAGTACTGGCGGAATTCCAGATAATAATTCAATTAACGGCAGTACTGATTTTCTAATTTTTGAAGGCGCATATTCAGAAAGGTATATGGCTGTGAGTAACGACAGGGGTAATGCAATTAGTAAAGCGATACCTGTTACCCAAAGTGTTCCCATAATATAGGAATAAAATCCGAAGGATTCTTTGAATGGTTTCCAATCTGAAGATAACAGTAAGTTTTTCAATGAGTTACTGTTGAGTACTGGAATGGACTTATAATACAAACCAAATCCTAGCAACACCACAGTGGATATTGATAGGATGGTAAGTATGAAGAAAATTTTACTAAAGAAACTATCTTTTAATAGTCTAAATTTTTTCATTTATTTGGATTTAAACCCAACTTAGAAATTTCAATTTTAAAAAATATAAGTTGGGATTAGTATTGTGTATTCTTAAATTATTTTAATTTCTCTAATTCTTTGGTTAACTTCTCTTTTGAGAATTTGATGTAACCAGCTTCAGTAACAAATTTTTGTCCGTCAGTAAGAATGTATTTAATGAATTCTTTTACTATTGGATTTTTTGGCTTACCTACAGTTACATAATACAAATCTCTTGCAGGCGGAGAAGGATATTTTCCGGCAACAATAGCCGCAATTACATCGTTGATATCTCCATAAAAATCTTCGTCTGGATCTAATTTTCCGTTATTGTTCAAGTCAATTGGCACAGGAACTACACCGTTGATTGGTTTGTTACTTTTAGTGTCATAGATGTAAACGATGTTGTTGTAACCAATTCCAGAAGGGTCTCTTTTTACAGCTTGAGCCAAACCTGGATCTCCAAAGACAGCAACTCCTAGTAAATCTTCTTGTTTTTTACCAAAGTATTTTGCCCAAGTTTCAGCAGCTCCAGCAGCATCAGATCTTGTATATACGTGGATTGGCGCCTCACTTTTGAATCCTAAAGTACTCCAAGTTTTGTATTTACCTGTGATAAAGATGTTGTTGAAAGCATCTTTTTTCACTCCTCTTTCATATAATACTTTTCTGTAAGGGCTAGAAGCACTGATGGTTGGAATTACAGCATCTTTGGTTACAGCAATAGCATAAGCTCCTTTTTTGGCTTCCGCTCCATTCAAATCTCTTGAAACTAAACCAATATCAGTTACCTTAGATAAAACGTCAGTAATTCCTTTTCCAGCACCACCTGCTTGAATGTCAATTTTTACACCTGGGTTTTGTTTTTTAAATTCTTCAGCCCATTTTACAGTAATAGGATATAAGGCAAAAGCTCCTGAAATACTGATGTTTCCTTTTAATTCTTGTGCAGTTACTTTGCTGGTTGTTGTGTTAGCAAATAATGCTATGACCACAGCTAATAATGTAAGTTTATATGTTTTCATTGTTTTGTGTTTATTTACGATTATTGAATTAGAATTTTAATTGTATTTGAGCTACAATTTCATCTTTGTTAATGCTGTTAGATTGCTCTTCTTTGTGTTTGTAGTTGATTTGTAACTTGGTAAAACTATTGATATAGAAATTAGTTCCGGCAGTATAAATAGAACTAATATCTCCTATTGCGTTATTCTTTGTAGGATCAAAAGTGTCGTATCGTGCTACAAATTGTAATTTTTTAGGCAAAGCAAAATAACCTGCTTGAACATACCATCCGACTCTTACTAAATCTTTTACGGCCCCATTTACTACATAAGAACCTTGTGTAGCTTGTAAATATTCAGCTCTGAAAGTAAAATCGTTGTAGTTGATAGCCAAATCAGCTCCAATACGGTTTTGAACTTGATCTTTTGCCACTGTTCCCCAGTTGTCAAATCCATTGGAATAGGATAGTCCAAAATCGAAATATTCAGATGGGTGCGCTACAAGTCGAGCTGCAATATCTTTTGCCTCATTTTTGTCAGCTATATTAATTCCTTGTCCGTTGAAGTAAGCTAAATAATAGTCTAAAAGGAATCGCCCAGATTCGGTTTTGAACAAGTTCCCACTCAATTGAACTCCAATATCGCGACCATTTTGATCACCTAGTGCATCTTTATTTCGACCCACTAAACCACTTACTTGTGCTCTGTCAATAACTTCTAAAGTATTGTCAGATGTAGTGCTTTCTAATGAGATTGGAATTATGAATTGCCCACCAGTAATTTTCAAATAATCATACGGTTTGTATGCAAAATAGGCATCAATAATTTTTGGTGAACCTGCAAAATCGGTTTGTAAACGGTATTCCCATTCAGGAGAAAAGTTGCCTTTTAGGTCAAAACGAACCCTTCTTAAGTCAAATCCGTCAATTTTATTGGCTTCTTGTAAAGATTGATAACGTACTTGTGTGTAACCACCTAGATTGATATTACGACTTGACAACACATTAAATAGTTTTTGTTTTTCTTTGATTTCTTGTTGTTTGAAAGCGTAATCGGCACGAATTGAATCCGCATCATTTTGTTTTACAATCCCTCTTTGGATTAATAAATTCAATACATCATCAGATGATTGTGCATTAGCGATTCCAAAAGTTAGGAACGCAATAAGTATAGAAAATATATGTTTAGTTTTCATTAGTTTGAATTTTAATTTATGTATATATATGTAATTAGTAGACTTTAAAATTATTTTTTTAGCAACACATTCGCATCATCATGCACATAGAATTGCAATTAGTCTTGTGAGTTGATTTTTTTGCTGAAAAACGAAATTGATTTTGATTTGTTTTCATCTGTTTTTTAATTTTAAAAGTTATTTCGAGTGCAAATATATAATTAATTCTATAAAAATAGTAGAGTTTAAAAAATATTTTTTTATTTTTTTACTAATGAAGCTATAGAAATGTCTTGCATTGCTTTTAAAGTTTCTTCTCGAATAGCAATTAAACCGTGTCTTAATGCGCATTCTGACTCGCTTTTGCAATCAGAACAAGGTTCGTAAAAATTAAGTGAAGCGCATGGAAGTAAAGCAATGGCGCCATCAAATAATCGATGAATATCGGCTAAAGTAATTTCGTTAGACGACTTTATAAGGTAGTAACCACCAAATTTTCCTTGTTTACTACCTACAAAATGAGCGCGTTTTAAATCCAATAAAATTTGCTCTAGAAACTTTTTAGGAATAGAGGCTACTTCAGCAATTTCTATAGTACGAGCTATGTATCCTGGCTCTTGTTGAGCAAGAAATAATAAAGCTTTAAGCGCATATTTAGTTTTGTGAGATAGCATTTTCTACGATTGTTTTTACAAATATAATGGTCAATTGGTTAGAAATCAAATAAATTACCAACTTCCTCCAGAACCGCCACCAGAGAATCCGCCGCCGCCAAAACCACCACCGAAGCCTCCGCTGCCAAAACCACCACCTGATGGACTTCCAAAACCTCCTCTGTTACCACTACCTAGGCTACTTAATACAAGGATGTCTAATAAACTTGGACCTCCATTAAAACCGCCAGAACCCCCTGAATTGCCTCCCCCTTTTTTATTTCTTGAGAATAGAATCAAAACAATAACGATGATTACTATAAAAGGGAGTAGTGGAAAATCTTCTCCTTTATTTTGTTTGCGGGTTCCTTTGTATTTGCCTTTAAAAACATCAATAATAGCAGTTGTTCCTTTGTCCAATCCGTTAAAGTAGCTCCCTGCTTTAAATTCGGGTATAATGATATTTCTTGTAATTTCTCCGCCAATTCCTGCAGATAATCTATCTTCTAAACCATATCCAGCAGAAATCCAAATTTTCCTTTCTGCTTTCGCTAATAAAATAATTACTCTATTGTCATTTTTTTCGCTACCCCCAATTCCCCATTTGTGTCCCCATTTAGGGGTTAAAATACCTATATCCTCTCCTTTAAGACTTTCAATAGTAATGATAACAATTTGAGTTGTAGTAGAATCCGAATAGCGTACCAGTTTTTCTTCCAGTTGTGCTTTTTCATTGGCACTAAGCACTTGGGCATAATCATAGACTGAAGTTTGAAATGCTGGTTTTTCAGGAATAGTAAATTGAGCAAAACCAATTTGTGTCACCAAAAAACAAACGAATAATTGTAGAAAAGTAGGAGTAGGTAATAGTGCTTTCATTATCCTTTGGAGATTTCGTTTGATAATTCGTTGGTGTCGTCGGCTTGCCAAGGGAAATAGGTTTTCAATTGTTCGCCAGCTTGGGTAATTCCGTCAATTAAACCTTGTTTAAAATTGCCTTTTTTGAATTGGGTAGCCATAATTTTTTTGGTACTATCCCAAAAATCAGTAGTTACCACATCATTAATTCCTTTGTCGCCACAGATAACAAATTGTTTGTCGGCACTAGCCAAATAAATCAAAACGCCGTTTTGCAATTGCGTTTCATTCATTTTTAATTCATAAAAAACTTCCAAAGCCCTGTCAAAAGGAACTTTGGAAGTCGTTTGTTCTATGTGTACTCTTATTTCGCCAGAAGTATTTTTTTCAGCCAATCGAATGGCTTCAACAATTTCGTTTTCTTCTTCTTTGGTTAAAAAAGCGGTTTCTGGTTTCATAAGTTGTCTGTTATTCGTTTAGAATTTTACTTCTACCGGTTTGTCAGCTCCAACAGCTGCTTCAAAATACGGTTTTTCTTTAAATCCAAACATTCCTGCAAAAATTGAATTCGGGAACGTTTTGATATGTGTATTATACGGTTTTACTGCTTCGTTAAAACGAGTTCTTGCTGTTAAAATTTGATTTTCAGTACTCGCTAATTCATCCTGTAATTTCAAGAAGTTTTCGTTGGCTTTTAAGTCAGGGTATTTTTCTACTGAAACTAATAATCTAGATAATGAACTGCTAACACCACTTTGCGCTGAGTTAAATGCTGCCAATTGTTCTGGACTAATATTAGTAGGGTCAACCGTGATTGAAGTCGCTTTGGCTCTAGCCGAAATCACAGCAGTCAAAGTACTTTTTTCAAAGTCAGCAGCACCTTTTACGGTATTAACTAAGTTACCTATCAAATCATTTCTTCTTTGATACGAAGTTTGAACATTACCCCAAGCTTCATGAATGTCTTGTTCGTAAGTCACTGCGGTGTTGTTGATTCCTTTTACCCAACTGTAGATTCCTATTACTACTACAACTGCTATAATCCAAGGTAAGAATTTTTTAAAGTCCATTTTTAATTTAATTTAAGGTTGATTGTTTATTAATAATTTATATTTCATTTTTAATACTCAATAATTGTGCCTTAATAGCTTCTAATTTATTGATGATATCAAATTTGTCTAAAGTTTTCTTTTGGCCTTCTTTCAAGTGTGTCTTAGCCCCTTCTAGAGTAAAGCCTCTTTCTTTTACTAAATGAAAAATTAATTGTAAGTTTTTCACATCTTCGGGAGTGAACATGCGATTGCCTTTGGCATTTTTCTTTGGTTTTAAAATGTCAAATTCACTATCCCAAAAACGAATGAGTGATGCGTTTACTCCAAAAGCTTTGGCTACTTCGCCAATGCTGTAATACCTTTTGTCTGCTGATAAATTAATGTGCATTAGTCTAATGATTGATTTTCTTGATTAGCCAATTTTGAAATGGCCACATATTCCACTGCCGAGATATTTCCGTAATAAAAATTAAGCGGATTCACGACTTTATTGTCTTTATGTACTTCATAATGTAAGTGTGGTGCTTCTGATCTTCCGGTGCTACCCACATACCCAATGATGTCTCCTCTTTTTACTCTTTGTCCCGCACGCGCTTTGTATTTGCTCAAATGGGCATACAAAGTTTCATAACCATAACCGTGCCGAATCACAATATGATTCCCAAAACCGGAAGCTGAATTGTCAGCTCTTGCAACTACACCATCGCCAGTAGCATAGATTGGAGTGCCTGTTTTGGCAGTAAAATCCATTCCTTCGTGCATTTTTCGTGCTTTAGTAAATGGGTCAGAACGATAGCCAAAACCTGATGCCATTCGTCTCAAATTTTCATTTTTGACAGGTTGAATGGCAGGAATAGCACTCAATAAATTATCTTTTGCCTTGGCTAATTTTAAAATTTCATCCAAAGATTTGGATTGAATAGCCAATTCTTTACTTAAAATATCCACGTGTTGTGTGGTGTTTTTTACCAATTCTGAATTGTCAAAACCTTCTAATTCGGCGTAGCGATTTTTTGTTTTAAACCCTGCTTTTCTTTCTTCATCCGAAATAGGAGCTGTATTAAAATAAGTACGATATATATTGTTGTCCCGTTCTTCAAGAGCATCTGCCACTGTGTTTAACTCGTCTATTTTTTTATTCAAAATAGCATAATGCAATTTCAAATTGTCAATTTCGCGCGCTTGCAATCGGTCTTTGGGTGTCTCAAAATAGGGTGTATTCAATAAAACTACAAAACTTAAAAATCCGAATAGGGCAGAAGCCAATAAAAACAAGAAAACCACACCTAATTTCGTTGCTTTTTTCGTTTTTATTTTTCGATACGCCAGATTTTCAGAATCGTAATAATATTTTACTTTCGACATATTTTAAAATACCCTATTTTTGCACTTCGTAAAAAAGTTAGACGAACAAATTTAATAAATGTTTCATTGGTTCGCTTCTTTTTTGAGAATAAAAAAGTTGATGTGTTGATTTGGTTATTCGCTGATGCGAGAACCTATTGAACCTTAACTCAATAAACGAATAAAAAATACAGATGAAATCACAAGACGTACGTAAACAATTTTTGGACTTTTTTCAAAGCAAAGGACACTTGATCGTTCCTTCGGCACCTATCGTTCTTAAAGACGATCCTACCCTGATGTTTAACAATTCAGGAATGGCGCAGTTTAAAGAATATTTTTTAGGTAACGGAACGCCTAAAAGTCAACGAATTGCCGATACGCAAAAATGTCTTCGTGTTTCTGGAAAACATAACGATTTAGAGGATGTAGGTTTTGATACCTACCACCACACTATGTTTGAAATGTTGGGGAACTGGTCTTTTGGCGATTATTTCAAGAAAGACGCCATCAACTGGGCATGGGAATTATTGACTGAAGTGTATAAAATTCCAAAAGAAAACTTATACGTTTCTGTATTTGAAGGAAACCCTGACGAAAACGTTCCTTTTGACCAAGAAGCTTGGGATTTATGGAAGGAATTGATTGATGAAGATCGTATTATTCTAGGAAATAAAAAAGATAATTTCTGGGAAATGGGTGACCAAGGACCTTGCGGACCTTGTTCTGAAATTCACGTCGATTTGCGTTCAGCAGAAGAGAAAGCGTTAGTTTCGGGTAAAAGTTTGGTCAACAATGATCATCCGCAAGTGGTGGAAATTTGGAATAATGTATTCATGGAATTCAACCGTAAAGCGGATGGTTCTTTAGAAAAATTACCGGCCCAACACGTCGATACCGGAATGGGATTTGAGCGTTTGTGTATGGCTTTACAAGGAAAAACTTCCAATTATGATACTGATGTTTTTAGTCCGCTAATTGAAAAAGTAGAACAAATTACAGGTTTGAAATATACTTCAAATGAAATTCAAAATATTTCAGAAGAACAAAACAAAACAAATATTGCAATTCGTGTAGTGGCTGATCACGTTCGTGCGGTAGCCTTTGCTATTGCAGATGGTCAATTGCCGTCGAATACAGGTGCAGGTTACGTAATTCGTCGTATTTTGCGTCGTGCCATTCGTTACGGATTTACTTTCTTGAATACGAAAGAGCCATTTATTTATGAATTGGTTACGGTTTTATCCAACCAAATGAGTGAATTTTTCCCTGAAATCAAATCACAACAAACTTTGGTTACGAATGTAATTCGTGAAGAAGAAGCGTCATTTTTAAGAACTTTGGATCAAGGATTGCAATTGCTTGAAAATGTAATGAATCAAACCGCTGGAAAAGAAATTTCGGGAGAAAAAGCATTTGAATTGTATGATACTTTCGGATTTCCAATTGATTTAACCGCTTTGATTTTAAGAGAAAGAGGCTACCAATTAGACGAAGCTGGTTTTGAAAAAGCCATGCAAGAGCAAAAATCACGTTCGCGTGCTGCTTCAGAAGTGTCAACCGAAGATTGGTCGGTTTTGATTCCTGGAAATGTAGAAACATTTGTGGGCTATGACCAAACTGAAAATGAGGTTAAAATCTCTAGAATCAGAAAAATTGACAGTAAAAAAGATGGGGTTTTGTACCAAATCGTTTTAGATACTACACCGTTTTATCCAGAAGGAGGAGGGCAAGTTGGGGATAAAGGAACTTTAGTTTCTGCCAATGAGTCGATTGAAATCATCGATACTAAAAAAGAAAACAATTTGATTTTGCATTTGGCGAAGCAATTACCTGAAAATGTAACGGCTAGTTTTGTTGCAAAAGTCAATACGGATTTGAGAACTTTATCGTCTCGCAATCACTCGGCTACGCACTTGATGCACCAAGCCTTGAGAAGTATTTTAGGGACACATGTTGAGCAAAAAGGATCTTTGGTTAACCCTAATTATTTGCGTTTTGACTTTTCTCATTTTGCTAAAATGACTGAGGAAGAATTGCAAGCAGTAGAAGATTTTGTAAATGCTCGAATCCAAGAGCAATTGCCTTTGATAGAAAGAAGAAGTATTCCAATTCAACAAGCCTTAGACGAAGGTGCTATGGCTTTGTTTGGCGAAAAATACGGAGATAACGTTCGTGCAATTAAATTTGGCGAAAGCATGGAATTGTGCGGTGGCATCCACGTGAAAAACACGGCTGAAATCTGGCATTTTAAAATTGTTTCAGAAGGTGCTGTTGCGGCGGGTATTCGTCGTATTGAAGCTATTACAAGTGATGCTGTAAAATCGCATTTTGCTTCGTATGAAAACACGCTAAATGAGATTAAAGGAGCTTTGAAAAATCCACAAGATATTTTGAAAGCCGTTCATAATTTACAAGATGAAAATGCGAAATTAGCGAAACAAATTGAAGCTTTGATGAAAGACAAAGTGAAACATTTGAAAGCGAGTTTAGCGGCACAAATACAAGAGGTTAATGGTGTTCAATTTTTGGCTACTCAGGTTGAATTGAATCCAGAAGGAGCTAAAGATTTGGCGTATGAATTAGGTAATTTAGGAACTAATTTATTCTTAGTTTTAGCTACTGCCGACGAAGACAAGCCGATGTTAACCTGCTATATTTCGAAAGAATTAGTGGCGGCTAAGAATCTTAATGCCGGACAAGTAGTTCGTGAATTAGGAAAATTTATCCAAGGTGGAGGAGGAGGACAACCGTTCTTTGCTACTGCAGGAGGAAAAAATGTTGCAGGAATTGCTGAGGCCTTAACTAAAGCAGTTGATTTTATACAATAATACAATATAGAAATTCAATGAAGCCCTTTTAAAGTCTATACTTTTTAAGGGCTTTGTTATGGAGCTGAAAATTAAAATCTATAATTCACTATTTATTTTTAAAATAATTGTAATTTGTAGTAGCAAAATAAAGAAAATGAAGTTTACTACTCCTGTACCTATTGCCAATTCAAATCATCCAATTGACTACAATGCTAAAATTGTGTCTTTAGGGTCCTGTTTTGCTGTAAATATGGGCGAGAAGTTGGATTATTTTAAGTTCCAAAATAGAACCAATCCGTTTGGAATTATTTTTAATCCCGTATCCATTGAAAAATTAGTTGCAAGGGCAGTGGATCAAAGAATGTTTACGGAGGCAGATATTTTCTTTCATAACGAACGTTTTCATTGCTACGCAGTGCATTCTGATTTAAGTCATCAAGACAAAAATGAATTTTTAGAGCGTCTCAATGAAATAGTAGCATCTACACATCAACAAATCAAGGAATCAACACATGTATTAATTACTTACGGAACTTCCTGGGTGTATCGAGAAAAGGAAAAAAGTGTGATTGTTACTAATTGCCATAAAATGCCGCAAACTCATTTTGACAAACATATTTTGTCAGTAGCCACCATTGAAACGGCAATCCAAAATACGGTAGATACTATTCGGCAATTGAATCCCAGTTGTGCTTTTGTATTTACGATTTCTCCAGTGCGACATATCAAGGATGGTTTTGTAGAAAATCAAAGAAGTAAAGCCCATTTAATTACTGCGTTGCAAAATCTACTTTATGAACAACAATTAAATTATTCGGAATATTTTCCAGCATACGAAATTGTAATTGATGAGTTACGTGATTATCGTTTTTATAGTGACGATTTATTGCACCCAAGTTCGGTAGCTATTGATTATGTTTGGGAGCGATTTAGAGAGACAACACTTTCTGAAACGACATTCTCAACTCTTGAAGAAGTGGATTCGATTCAAAAAGGATTGTTGCACAAACCTTTTTATCCAGCATCTGAAAGTCATCAGAAATTTGTGTCTAAATTACAAGAAAAGATAGCTCAAGTACAAGCTAAATTTCCTTTTATTCAATTTTAATTACCCAATTAACTGGTTGAATAGGTCTTGCTTTTCGTTGATGTAGTTGTATTGAAAACCTCTTTCGATCATTTTGGTTTTAATAGCTTGGATGTCATTTTTATTTTTCAATTCTAGACCAACTACAACGGGTGCCGATTCTCGATTGTTCTTTTTGGTAAATTGAAAATAGGTGATATCGTCGTCTGGACCTAAAATTTCGTTGACAAATTCTTTTAACGAACCAGGTCTTTGAGGAAATTGAATGATGAAATAATGCATCAAGCCTTCGTACAATAATGAACGTTCTTTAATTTCGGCAGTACGTTCAATGTCATTATTGCTTCCGCTGACGATGCAAACTACTGTTTTGCCTTTGATTTTTTCTTTATAAAAATCCAAAGCGGAAATAGTTAAAGCTCCTGCAGGTTCTACCACCATTGCTTCTTCGTTGTACAATCGCAAAATTGTTGTACATACTTTCCCTTCTGGAACAAGAATGATATCATCTAAAAGATGTCGACAAATTTCAAAAGTTAGGTTACCTACTTGTTTTACAGCAGCTCCATCTACAAATTTATCAATGGTTTCAAGAGGGGTGTTCTTGCCTACAGCTATGGCAGTTTTCATTGTTGGCGCTCCTTCGGGTTCAACTCCGATGATTTTTGTTGTAGGACTCAGTTTTTTAAAAATGGTTGCTAAACCAGCTGCTAATCCACCTCCACCTATAGGAACGAAAACATAATCAATAGGTTTGTGATACGATTCTAAAATTTCTAATCCCACAGTTGCTTGTCCTGCAATGACTTTTAGATCGTCAAAAGGGTGAATGAATATTTTATTATTTTCTTTCGCATCGGTTACTGCTTTAGCGTAAGCATCATCAAAAGTGTCTCCAATTAATTCAATCTCCACAAAGGATTTTCCGAATAACTGAACTTGTTTTATTTTTTGTTTTGGGGTGGTTTTGGGCATGTATATTTTGCCCTTAATTTGTAATAAATTACAAGAATAAGCAACGCCTTGGGCATGATTACCCGCACTTGCACAAACAATTCCTTGTTGCTTTTCGGATGCTGAAAGCGAACTTATTTTATTGTAAGCCCCTCTAATTTTATAAGAACGTACAATATGAAGATCTTCTCTTTTTAATAAAATTGTAGCGTCAAATTCAGCAGAAATATTAGTATTTTCTGTCAACGGTGTTGGAGATACAACACCTTGTAATTGATTCTTGGCAATTATGGCTTCTTTAAAAAGATTCATATTTTATTAATTTTAATTCAAAAATACGAATTGTTTTCATCTGTTGTTTGTCTTATTGATAAAAAAAACCTCCTGAATAAGGAGGTTTGATTTTTTTATTTTTTAGTGGGAGGGTATTGAGATAGAATTTGGCTGACAAATTCATTAATTCGTTCTTCTTTCCTGTTGGTGTTTTTGGTGAGTACCCCAGTACCTTCTCCTTGCCAAATCATTTCTTTCTTTTTAGCATCAATAAAGTCAATGTATAATGTGCCTTCAGTAGAAGTAGTTACGGTGGTTTGTCTGCCTCCCATCATGTAAGGATTCCATCCCCAACCCCATCCGTATCCCCAACCTGCATTGAATTGGTTTACATTGACTTGCTCACGGGATTTAGTAAAAAGATTAATTAATAAATCAGGAGTATCACTTTTGGTAAATCCTTTAGCAAGCATTTGTTGGTCAATAGCATTCAAGATTCTACGTTTGTCTAAATCTGAAATTTCTACTTTGTCAATTCCGGTTTTATAATAGGCATACGTTTTATAAGCCGAAAAGTCGACTTTTTTGTCGTAATCAGAGTTAACGCTTATCATTGAACCGCAAGAAGCAAGTGTCAAAAGGGTTACTAAGGATAAAAATTGAATTGCTTTCATTTTTTTAAATTTAAGAGTTGGAAATTGAGTGATACAATTTATAAATCAACTACTATGCCGAAATTTTATTTTTTACGAATAGTATTGGTCTTTTTGTCAAATCCATAAGGACAATGGCGACAGCCACTTTTACAACAATACCCCCGTTTGAGATGGAATTTTTCTGTAAAACATTTATATCCTTCAGGAGTATAATAGAAATCTTCGTCTCCTGTTAATTTATTTTCATTACTTTGCCTATCCATAAATTAGTATTTGAACAGTAACTTGTTCTCTAACAAATTTAGAAATTTAATAGCGTCTATTGTTATTCGTTACTAAATATTTAACACTTTAATATCAACTACGCATTGAATCAAGCGGTTTTTATCGAATTTCCAAAGGGTATTTCTCTAGTAATTAAACGAGAGGATTTAATTCATCCTTTTGTTTCGGGGAATAAATTCAGGAAATTAAAGTACAATTTGCGTCAAGCTAAAATTGAAAATCAAACTACACTATTAACTTTTGGCGGGGCGTATTCGAATCATATTGCAGCAGTGGCTTATGCCGGCAAAGAGAATGATTTTAAAACCATCGGTGTTATTCGAGGTGATGAATTAACAGATAAAATAGAAGATAATCCTACCCTGAAATTTGCTCAAGAATGCGGTATGCAATTGGTATTTGTATCAAGAGATAACTATCGCTTAAAAACTGCACCTTCTTTTTTAGAGCAATTGGAACAACAATACGGTTTGTTTTATTTGGTTCCCGAAGGAGGAACGAATGCACTTGCGATTAAAGGTTGCGAAGAAATTCTAACTAATGAAGACACTATATTTGATTATATAGGATGTGCTGTAGGAACGGGAGGGACTATTTCGGGGATTATAAATAGTGCATTGCCTCATCAAAAAGTTTTAGGATTTCCTGCTTTAAAAGGTGACTTTTTACAAGATGAAATTCGTAATTTTGTACACAATGACAATTGGGAGTTAATTACCGATTATCATTTTGGAGGTTATGCGAAAGTGAATGATGAATTAATTGATTTTATCAATTGGTTTTTCGAAAAGACTACGATTCCGTTAGATCCTGTTTATACAGGGAAGATGGTTTTTGGAATATTCGATTTAATCGAGAAAAATTATTTCCCAGAAAACTCTAAAATTTTATTAATTCATACTGGTGGATTACAAGGGATTCAAGGGATGAATTTGAAACTGAAAAAGAAAGGTCTACCAACAATAAATACCTTATGATTAAAAAAATTGCGCTTGTTTTTGTAGTATTTCTATTAGTAGGTTGTCACACCAAAAAATCGGTGATTGTGACCAAAAAAGACGACCGATACAATTCGAGTAAATATAAAAATCAATCTGGGTCAACTTCTACAAAACAACTGTCTACCAATGTAGTAGTCTATGGTTATATTGCTAATTACAAAGAAGTCGCCATGAACAATATGAAGAGTTATGGTATTCCTGCGAGTATTATTTTGGCACAAGGCATTTTAGAGTCGGGTGCGGGTAGAGGTACTTTGGCAGTTACGGCAAATAATCATTTCGGGATCAAATGTCATAACGATTGGACTGGAGAAAGCGTTTTACAAGACGATGATGCAGCACAGGAATGTTTTAGAAAATACAACGATCCCGCGGAGTCATTTAAAGATCACGCTACTTTTTTGACAGGAAGAAACCGTTATGCTAGTCTGTTTGAATTACCCAAAGATGATTATGAAGCCTGGGCAAAAGGATTGCGTTTGGCAGGTTATGCTACTGATCCCAATTATCCTGAAAAGCTGATTTCGTACATAGAACGCTATGAATTGTACCAATACGACAATCAGGTTTTGGGGAAGAAATATGCTATCAATAAAAAGAAAATAGAAACGCCTGTATTGGCCGAAAATCAAATTAAAGGTGATTATGAAGTACAAAAAGGAGATACTTTGTTTTCCATTGCCAAAAAATTCAATTTGAGTTTAGAAGAAGTGAAACAAAAAAATAACATGATAGATAACACACTTTATGTGGGGCAAAAACTTCGCTTAAAGTAATTATAAAATTCAATAACAATGATATACCAAAGAAGCAGTCAGTTATTCGCTGAAGCCGAAAAAGTAATTCCTGGAGGCGTAAATTCGCCGGTAAGAGCCTTCAAAGCCGTAGGAGGAACTCCAATATTTGTTAAAAGTGCAAAAGGTGCCTATTTGTATGACGAAGATGGAAACCGATTAATTGATTATATCAACTCTTGGGGACCGATGGTTTTAGGTCATGCTTTTGAACCTGTGGTAGAAGCGGTTGTAGCGAAAGCGCAATTAGGTACTTCCTTTGGAATGCCAACCGAATTAGAAACGCAAATTGCTGCTTTAGCAGTAGCAATGGTGCCGAATATTGATAAAATTCGTTTTGTAAATTCAGGAACTGAAGCTTGTATGAGTGCCATTCGATTGGCTCGTGGTTATACTAAAAGAGATAAAATTATCAAATTTGCAGGTTGTTATCATGGTCATTCTGATTCATTTTTGATTCAGGCGGGAAGTGGAGCTATTACTTTTGGATCACCCAATAGTCCGGGAGTTACAGCAGGTACAGCAAAAGACACTTTGTTAGCGCGTTACAATGATTTAGAAAATGTTGCGACTTTAATTGAAGCGAATAAGAATGAGATTGCTGCTATTATTGTAGAACCAGTAGCTGGAAACATGGGTTGTATCCCTCCTCAAAAGGGATTTTTAGAAGGTCTTCGCCAATTGTGTACCAACAACGGAATTCAATTGATTTTTGACGAAGTAATGACGGGTTTTCGTTTAGCAAAAGGAGGAGTTCAAGAGCTATTCGGAATTCAAGCGGATATAGTTTGTTTCGGAAAAGTGATTGGAGGCGGTTTGCCTGTTGGTGCGTTTGCGGCTCGATCAGAAATTATGAATCATTTGGCGCCATTAGGTCCAGTGTATCAAGCTGGAACTTTATCTGGGAATCCATTGGCTATGGCAGCAGGATTAGCCATGTTGCAAGCGTTGAATAATGATGCTGCTGTTTTCCTGCGATTGGAAGAAAAAACAGCCTATTTAGAAGCAGGAATAGATCGTGTTTTAAAAGCTAATAATGTTGTGTTTACAATAAACCGAGTAGGGTCTATGATTTCGGTTCATTTTGATGCCAATCCAGTAGTTGACTTTCAATCCGCCGCAAAAGGAGATAATGACACTTTCAAGAAATTCTTTCACGGTTTGCTGCAAGAAGGAATTTATATCGCGCCATCTGCGTATGAGACTTGGTTTATTACAGATGCTTTGACCTACGAAGATTTGGATTTTACTATCCAGGCGATTGATAAAGTCTCTAAAACATTCTAATTTATATAAAAAAAACTTCCGGTTATGCCGGAAGTTTTTTTTGAATTAATCTCTTTTATGGTCTTTGCGTTTTTCTCTCCATTCATCACCCATTCGTTCTTTGGTTTTTTCTTTTAGGGTTTCCCATTTTGCGAATTGATCAGCAGATAGAATGCTTTTCATTTTGTCTTTCATTGCGATTTGTTCGTCTAACAGTTTGTTAGCCATTTCAAATCGGTTGATTTTTCCTTCTTCCATCTTAGCTTTTCGTTCCGCTCTCATAGCTTCTCTTTTAGCACTTTGTTCCGCTATGATTTTAGCCACTTGATCCTGTTGTTTGGCATTCAAGTCCAATTCCAAGGTCATTTTCTTTACAAGTAATTGGCTGCGTTGTTCAGGAGTCATTTGTTCCATTTCTCCTCTTGAAGGTCTTTCTTTTCGATCTTGCGCAACACTACTTAAGCTAATAGCTAATAGCGCTACAATAAATACTTTTTTCATGGTTATAATTTTTAAGTTATAGTGATAAGACTTTTGAATAGCAAAAAGGTTTAAGTGTTAACAAAAGTTTGGGATTTGGTTTGATTTAAGTTAATGGAATCAATTTATTTATGATAGAATTGATTAATTTTGCATCGTGAAAAAAATAGTCTTCATAATATTAATCGCATTAATTCTAAAGCCAATTCTTCCGGTTGTAGATTATATTGTTAATTATGAATACATTTCCAAAGTGCTTTGTGTGAACAAGGCAAAGCCAATGATGCATTGTAATGGAAAATGTCACTTGATGAAAGAATTGGCAAAAGCTGCTGAGACAGAAAATCCAAAATCTTCAGATAAGAAACAAAATACGCCGATACAAGAAGTGTTGTTTTTCAAAGAAATCAAATCATTCTCAATAGTATCTTTTAGTTTTTCAACTGAAAGTAAAATTAATTCCTCGTATTTAGAATTGTATTCCTATTTGAATACCAATTCAGTATTTCACCCACCCACCATTATTTCTTAAATCTTTTATTGCATTTTAGTGCTTTTCGATTCATTATTATGAACGAATTTATTCTTGTATGCCTTTTTTAGAAAATTCTAGAATAGGGTGTACACGTATATTATTAATACAATTACATAAAATTTAAAAAATGAAATTTCAATTTAAATATAGTATAGCTGCTATAGCTATCGCGTTTGCTTTGTTTTCTTGTACCGATAAAAATGACGAAGTAATTACTGGTGAAGGGAATTTAAAATTAGAATTTGACAATGTGTATAATGCTAATAATTTAGCTTTTGATACACCATATACCAATTCTAATGGTGAAGTAGTCAAGATAAATAAGCTAAAATATATTGTAAGCAATATTGTATTGACAAAAGTAGATGGGACTACATTTACAGTGCCAAAATCACAAAGTTATTTTATTGTTGATGAGTCAACAACTGCAAGTACATTGTTAAATCTTCTAAATATTCCTGCTGCTAATTATACTAAAGTAAGTTTTGGAATTGGAGTAGATCAAGCCCAATTTAATTTAGGAGCTACGGGTCAAGGTGATTTTTTAGCATTAGCGCAAACTGCTGGAATGATGTGGTCTTGGTCGGCAGGATATAAGTTTTTAGCTTTTGAAGGAACTTTTACTTCGTCAACAGTAACTAGTCCTACTAGTTTTATGGTTCACACAGGACAAACAGGAACGGATTATAACTATACTACAGTTACATTGAATTTGCCAACAAATGCATTGGTAAGAACTACCATAACGCCACAAGTCCATATTATGACAGATATTTCAAAAGTGTTAGATGGAACTAATAAAGTTAGTTTAACGGCAAGTAATGGTATGGGAATGGGAGCAATGATTATGAGTGGGGCAAATCTGCCTTTAATTACAGCAAATCTTTCCAACATGTTTAGTGTGGAACATGTTCATAACGACTAAATTTAATCTTGAAGCGGTTGGTTCTATGGCTGACCGCTTTAAAAATATCAGAAAATGAAAACAAATTATTTATTGTTACTCATTTTACCATTGTTGTGGAGTTGTTCCAATGATCATGATGATGCGTACCAAAACATTCCTTTGGAATTCAAGGTGCCTTCTAATTTTCCGCCTTTGGCGTATGATTTGGTAAATAATCCTCCTACGCAAAAAGGATTCGAATTAGGTAAAAAATTATTTTATGAAGGACGCCTAGCTTCAGACGGAATAGTTTCCTGTGGGTTTTGTCATATCCAAGAAGATGCTTTTACACATCACGGTCACTCTTTAAGTCATGGGGTGAATGATGCTATTGGAACTAGAAATACACCTTCGATTCAGAATCTTGGGTTCCAAACCAGTTTTATGTATGATGGAGCGACAACTCATTTGGATTTACAACCGATTATACCATTTACAAGTCCTATAGAAATGAATGGTAATTTTAGTAAAGCTATCGCCATGATGAAATCCGATGCCGAATATCAAAAATTATTTCGTTTAGCTTTTACAGACGGACAAATTAATTCTGAAAACATGCTCAAAGCCTTGGGACAATTTATGGTAATGGTCACTTCGTCCAATTCTCGTTTTGATAAATACCGCCGCAATGAAACAGGTGGAACTCTAACTCAACAAGAATTAGATGGGTACGCTGTATTTAACCAAAAATGTGCAACCTGTCACGCAACGGATTTATTTACCGATAATTCGTTCCGAAATAATGGGTTGCCTGTTAATCCTTTAATTAATGATGTCGGACGTTTTCGTGTTACTCAATTAGCTCAAGACTTGCATAAATTTAAAGTGCCAAGTTTGCGGAATGTTGAAAAAACAGCACCTTATATGCATGATGGGCGTTTTTTAACTTTAGAAGGAGTTTTAGAACACTATAATTCAGGTGTTGGAAATTCAACCAATTTGGATCCTATTTTAAATACTAATGGACGTTTAGGTATAGCGCTAACACCAACTGAAAAAACGCAGTTGATCGCTTTTTTAAAAACATTAACAGATACACAGTATTTAACCGATAAACGTTTCTCGGAATATTAATTTAATTTTCTAAAACCATTAAGAGATTAAGTAAATTAAGGCTTAATGAAACTTAATTCCTTAATGGTTAAATTTTAAATAGAGGTTTTATTTAAAAACTTGTTCAAACAAAACTTATTAAATGAAAAAAATAACCTTATTGATACTATTTCTTTTTCAATTGGCTAATGCCACTGAAAAAGACAGTTTACAATTCAAAAATCCGTTTACCCAATTTCATCATTTTTTGGATGACGATTGTGATGCTTGTGGCTGCTCTGCTAGTGGAGGAAGTATGGGATTTGCATCCATGTTGAATTCTAATTTCGTTGGGATCCGATATTTCAATCAGCAATACCAATCAACAGACGGGTTGTATAGCAATTCGCTTTGGTACAAAGAAAATTTTAATACCACTCAAGTTTGGGCCAGAATTCCTGTAAAGGAAAATATACAGCTATCCGTTTTACTTCCATATCATTCCCACAATAGAGCCACGGCTACAGGAGATCAAACGATTAATGGTGTTGGAGATATTACACTTTTGGTTATGTATCGTTTGTACCAAACACACAAAGACAGTACTTTTTTGGTTCATACCCTACAAATGGGAGGTGGTGTAAAAATGCCAACAGGAAAATTCAATGAAGCCAATTCTGGGAACATTAATCCGAGTTTTCAAGTTGGAACGGGGAGTTGGGATTATCTTTTGGCAACCGAATATATTGTAAGAAGAAAACAATTCGGACTCAACACGCTATTGAATTACGTGATAAAAACTGAAAATCAGAAAAATTACCGCTTTGGAAACCAGCTGAATTATGCCGCTACGTTTTTCTATTTGTATGAAAAGGATGCATACTCCTTTGCCCCTCAAATAGGAATTGCAGGTGAAAACTACGAAAATAATTACCAACATGGACAAAGATTAAACAAAACTGCAGGAAATGCCTTGTTTGGTAAATTGGGGTTTGAAGTGGGACGTAATGCTTTTTCTTTTGGAGCCAATGCTATGTTGCCTATTCAGCAAAATTTAACAGGAGGTAATGTAGAAGCCAATTACCGTTGGAGTATTAATTTGAATTATTCGTTATAAAACTAAAAAAGGAGCTTCAATTGAAGCTCCTTTTTTTATAATTGCAGAATTAATTTATCCAATTAATTCCATTATTTTGCTTTCGCCAGTTACACTTACTTTGATTAATTTGTGTTGCGATAAACCTTTAGTAGCAGTATCCCATTTTTTACCGCTCAATTCTGATTTGGCTTTCAATTCGCCCAAATCCATTTGGTTGTTGTTGGCTTTCAATAAATCTACTACTAATTTTTCTTCGTCAGTCAATTCAATTTGAATTTGTTTTTTCTCCGGACGCATTTGCGGGAAGAACAATACTTCTTGAATTGAGGCATTATTCGTCAAGAACATCATCAATCGGTCCATTCCAATCCCTAATCCAGATGTAGGTGGCATTCCGTATTCTAACGCTCTCAAGAAGTCTTCGTCAATAACTCCATTCGCTTCATCGTCTCCTTTTTCTGCCAAACGCATTTGGTCTTCAAAACGCTCTCTTTGGTCAATTGGGTCGTTCAATTCAGAATAGGCATTGGCTACTTCTTTTCCGCAAACCATTAATTCAAAACGTTCTGTCAAATCCGGATTGTCTCGGTGTTGTTTGCAAAGCGGACTCATTTCTTTTGGATAATCTGTGATGAAAGTCGGTTGGATATAATTTCCTTCGCATTTAGCGCCAAAAATTTCGTCAATCAATTTTCCTTTACCCATGGTTTCGTCTACTTCGATTCCCATTCCTTTGGCAGCAGCAAACAATTCAGCTTCTGATTTTCCAGAAATATCAAATCTAGTAAAGTGTTTGATAGAGTCGGCCATCGTTACACGAGCGTAAGGCGCTTTGAAATTGATTTTATGTTCTCCAAAAGTTACTTCGCTTGTTCCATTAACGCTCGTAGCACAATGCTCCAACAAGTTTTCGGTAAATTCCATCATCCAGTTGTAGTCTTTGTAGGCTACATATATTTCCATGGCAGTGAATTCAGGATTGTGCGTTCTATCCATTCCTTCGTTACGGAAGTTTTTAGAAAACTCATATACCCCGTCAAATCCTCCAACAATCAATCTTTTTAAGTACAATTCATTGGCAATTCGCATGTACAACGGAATGTCAAGTGAGTTGTGGTGCGTGATAAAAGGTCGTGCTGCAGCGCCACCAGGAATCGATTGTAAAACCGGAGTTTCTACCTCTAAATATCCTGCATCATTAAAAAAAGAACGCATTGCGTTGAACAATTTGGTTCTTTTAATGAACGTTTGTTTTACATTTTGGTTTACCGTCAAATCGACATAACGCATTCGGTAGCGCAATTCAGCATCATTAAAAGCATCGTGTACTTTTCCGTCTTCGTCTATTTTTGGTAAAGGAAGCGGGCGTAACGTTTTACTCAAAAAGGTAAATCCATCCACACGAATACATTGCGCACCCACTTGTGTGGTAAACAATTCTCCTTCGATACCAATAAAATCACCTAAATCGGTTAGTTTTTTGAATACCTGATTGTACAATGTTTTATCTTCCTCTTTACACAATACATCTCGGTTTACGTACAATTGGATACGGCCTTCGCTATCTTGTAATTCGGCAAAACAAGCTTTTCCTTGGTCTCTCACGCTCATCAAACGTCCAGCAACAATTACCTTCTTACCTTCTTCAAATTGCTCTTTGATTTGTTTTGAGCTATGATTTACAGGAAAAAGGTTAGCAGGATAAGGATCGATTCCTAAGTTGCGTAAGGATTGAAGTTTTTCTCTTCGGATAATTTCTTGTTCAGATAATGCCATTGTAATCAGATTTTAAGAGCGCAAAGATAGTTAAATTTGAAAATGTGGCAATTTCAAAATTTTAAAATGATAGTAGTTTTTTAAGGAGCAGTTATTTAGTGCTTTAATTTCGTTTAGTCCCGCTATTCGCTTTATCTTTTAAGGAGGACTTCGAGAGCCTCAGCCCTCCCTAAAAAGGATGCCGCTGCTATCGGGGCTAGAAAAGACGATTTTGGTTCCAAAACCTATAAAACCTTTTGTATATTTGAAATCCCAACCAAAAACCCAAATCGAAATGAAAAAAATCTTTTTTGCTTTTGTTGTACTAACACTTCAAAGTTGTCAAGTAACCGAAACGATTCATCTAAACTCTGATGAAAGTGGAAGTATTACAGTAGAACAATTTCGTGATGAACAATCGTATCAGCTCTTGGCTAGAGAAAACTATTCAAAAGAAGAAAAGTTTGAAGATACCACTTATGTCTTTCAAGATTATGCCAAAAAATATGGAGAAACCTTTGCTAAACTAACGTCATTTGAGAAATCGGTTTACGAAAAACATTTTCCAGTTGAGGTTAAGATTAAAAAAAGTTCTTATGAAAAAGAGTTTCGCACGCAACTTTCCCAGCAATTCAAAGCTATTTCTGAAGTCGCCGATTTGTATAAAACCGAAGATTATGCAGATAACATTCAAAATAATTATGCGTTAAGTGCCGAGAAACATTATTATTCGGTACATTTTACTTTTGACGGTACCCGATTCAACCGAATAGTAGCAATTACTAATCCAGAAGAACTGAAAAAACAGCAAGAGGAAATAAATGAAGCTAAAAAACGCATTTCAGTATTGCCATTGAAAGAAGTATTTGTATTACATTATTATTTCCCTAAATCGATACAATCGGTTTCCAATCCTAAGGCAGTTGTAGGTTCCGACAAGAAGTCGTTATTGCTCACTTTTTCTCTTTTGGAAGTTTTGGCAAATCCCGAAAGTACAAATTTAGAAGTGGTTTTGGAATAAGAAGTTAAAACTTCAATTCTTTAAAAGGCTGAAGCTTTGAAATGACAGGAACCCTATTGGGTCGCGAAAAGACGATTTTGTTTTGAAAACTTTGTACCTTTGGAACTCAGATATAAAAAAGTGAACGAGAAAAGATTGCTTCGTTCCTCGCAAGGACAAATGAACAAACAAATCCAATTATTCGATTTAGGGAACAAAGATTACAAAGCCACTTGGGAATACCAAGAGGAATTGTTTAAAGGCATTGTTGATTTAAAAATCCAAAATAGAAAAGAAGAAACTAGTTTGCCTACGCCTAATTACTTTCTTTTTGTGGAGCATCCGCATGTGTACACTTTAGGTAAAAGTGGCGATTTGAGTAATTTGTTACTTTCCGAAAAACAATTGGAATCCAAAGGGGCTACGTTTTACAAAATCAATCGAGGAGGGGATATTACCTACCACGGCCCAGGTCAAATTGTAGGGTATCCTATTTTGGACTTAGAAAATTTCTTTACCGACATTCATAAATACTTACGATTGCTGGAAGAAGCTATCATTTTAACTCTTGCCGAATATGGTTTGACTTGCAGTAGAAGCGAAGGAGAAACGGGGGTTTGGCTAGGTGTTGGAACTCCCTTTGCTCGAAAAATTTGTGCTATGGGTGTTCGTGCTTCTCGCTGGGTTACCATGCACGGATTTGCGTTAAATGTTAATGTAGATTTGGGATATTTTGATAATATTATTCCATGTGGTATCCGAGGCAAAGCGGTAACTTCTTTAAACGTTGAATTAGGAGTTGAAAAAGTGGATGAAGACCAAGTGAAAGCTAAAATTCTAAACCATTTTGCTCAATTGTTTGAATGTTCGATCATTAGACAATGAGATTTTTAGACTTCTTAGATTTCTCTTGAAATCTAAAGATCTAAAATTCTAATTTAAATTGCTCAGGCAATAATCTAAAACTCATGCGGTGGTATTTGGTTACTCCATATTTTCGGATAGCCTCTCGGTGTTCTTGCGTCGGATAGCCCTTATTTTGTTTCCAATTATACATAGGGAATTCTTCGTGTATTTGATTCATGTATTCGTCACGGTACGTTTTTGCTAAAACAGAGGCAGCAGCTATACTCATGAACTTCGCATCTCCTTTGACAATACAACTGTGTGGTATATCTAAAACGGGTTTAAACCGATTGCCATCTACAATTATATATTCGGGTTTTGGATCGAGTTTAAAAATACTTTCCTGCATTGCTTTAATAGATGCATTCAAAATATTGATTTCGTCAATGATTAAAGGCTCTAAATGAGTTACAGCAAATGAGATTGCTTGTTCTTCAATAATGGGTTTTAATTGTTCTCTTGATTTTTCAGATAATTGTTTGCTGTCATTCAGTATTTTATTTTCAAAATTGGAGGGTAAAATGACCGCAGCAGCAGTAACAGGTCCGGCAAGACAGCCACGACCAGCTTCATCGGTGCCAGTCTCAATGGAGTAATCAGAGAATTTTAGTAAAAGCATTTTGTTATTTTGGTAGCCAATAAAATTAATACTATAAATTCACAATCCAAAAAAATAGAGATAATAAAATTAAACACTGATTTAATCGCAATTCAATTTATTTTACCTTCAACAGTTGTTAAATTAACATTTATTTAATTAAATGTTTGTTTATTAAGAAATAATTAAGACTTTTGTTTTAACTAATTCAAAATTAATTTTACTATGAGATTAAAATTCAAGTGGATTTATACGCTTTTATTAGCGTTGTCTATGCAGTTTTCTTTTGCTCAAGAGAAAACAGTTTCAGGTGTTGTTTCTGATGGAACAGGTCCTGTTCCTGGTGCTAACGTAATCGTTAAAGGAACGAAAAATGGTGTTCAAACTGATTTTGATGGAAAATATTCTATCAAAGCTAAAACAGGAGATGTTTTAGTAGTTTCTTTTGTAGGGATGCAAGACGTATCTTTAAAAGTAGGAGCTTCTAATTCACTAAATTTTAAATTACAACAAGGTAATGCTCTTGAAGAAGTTGTGGTTACTTCTTTTGGTATCAAAAGAGACCGTAAGTCTTTAGGGTATTCAACTCCTAAAATTGATGCTGCAGAATTGACGGCGTCAAAAGCAACTAACGTTACAAACCAACTTAGCGGTAAAATAGCAGGAGTTCGTGTTTCTGGTTCTGGAGGAGCATTTACAGGTTCTAGTGTTATTATTAGAGGGTTTACAACTTTTACGGGAAGTAATCAACCTCTTTATGTTGTTGATGGTGTGCCTATTGACAATAGTGGTGGTGCAACACCCTTACAAACAGGGCCATCTCTTTCTAATAGAGCTATTGATATAAATCCTGAAGATATTGAGAGTATCGTTGTTCTGAAAGATGCTGCATCTACAGCACTTTATGGATCAAGAGGTGCTTCTGGAGTTATCTCAATCACCACTAAAAAAGGTAAAAAAGGTGAAAAATCTACTGTTACTTTTAGTTCAAGTTTAAATGTAGGAACAGTGAGTCGATTACCTGAATATCAAAATGAGTATGCACAAGGTTCTAATGGAACTCTTACTAGTACTCAAATCGGTACAGTAAATAGCCCTGGTGGATGGACAATTACTTCTTGGGGACCAAAAATTGACGGAAGAATCTATACAAATGCTTATGGTCAGTCTGAAGTATTACAGGCATATGCTAATAATATTAAAGATATTTTCAAAAAATCTACTAATACGCAAAATAACTTGAGTTACAGCGGGGGTACTGATAAATCTAATTACAGAATAGCTTTAGGAAATACAGAAGAGACTTATGTGTTAGATAATAATAAATTGATCCGTAACAATATTACTTTCTCTGGAAATAGTCAAGTTTCTGACAAGTTAAATATAGGAGCTTCGTTTACTTATACAAACACTTCTTCTGACAGAACTCTTCAAGGAAATCAATTGTCAAACCCTCTTTTTAGAGCATATTTTATCCCTAGGTCATATAACTTAACTGGATTGCCATTTGAAAATGCAATAGGTCAACAATTATATCCTGGAGGAGAAGATAATCCTTATTGGAGTATTAAAAACAACAAGTATTCGGATAAAGTAAATAGAATTTTAGCTAATTTCAATGCTAAATATAACTTTACCTCATGGTTAAATGCTGATTTTAAAATTGGTACTGATTTCTATGACTTAACTAGTAAAGGTTTTGATCAAATAGGAAATAGAGGTGGTGGATTTACAGGCTCATCAGGTAATAGTGTTGGTGGTATTGTAGATAGAGTAAGTAATGTTCATAATGTTAACTCTTACTTTACTTTAAATGCTAATAAAAAAATTAATGATTTTACTATTTCTGGAACTTTAGGAAATGAGTTCAGTAATAATTATAGTTATTCATCAAGTGTTTTTGGTTATTCATTAGTAGTACCTAGTTTTGATAATTTAAAAAATGCTTTAACTTATCAACCGAGTCAAGGTAGTACCCAAACTAAATTATTTGGTGTTTTTGCTGATGTTGCTGTTGAATATAAAAATTTCTTATCAGTTGATTTAAAAGCAAGAAATGACTGGTCTTCAACTTTAGCTCCTGCAAATAATTCTATTTTCTATCCTGCAATTTCTGGAAGTTTTGTTCTTACTGAAGCAATTCCTGCAATCAAGCTAGACGATAAAATAAATTTAATTAAATTTAGAGTAAGTGCTGGTGAAGTAGGTAAAGGAGCTCCAGCATATGGAACAGATTCTTATTATTATCAAGCTTCTGCTTCGGATGGTTTTGGTCCAGTAATTAACTTTCCATTTAATGGACAAGCTGGTTTCTCATTGGGTGATGCTGCGGGTAATGCTGCTTTAACCCCAGAATTTACCAGAGAAATCTCTTACGGAACTGAATTAGGATTTTTTAACAATAGATTGACTATTGATGCGACTATGTATAATAGAAATACTCGAAATGTAATTTTAAGTGTTCCTGTTTCTGCTGGATCTGGTGTTACCTCTGTTCTTAAAAATGCTGGTAAACTTTCTACTAAGGGTGTTGAAATATCTGTATCTGGTACGCCAATTAAAACAGCAGATTTTTCTTGGGATTTAGGTGTTAATTACACTCAATATAAATCAATGGTAGATGAATTGGCTCCTGGTGTTTCTAACATATTTTTAGGAGGTTTTACTACTCCAAATATTAGATTAGTTGCAGGTGACGAATACGGTCAAATTTACGGTAGTGCTTATCAACGAGATGCTTCAGGTAAATTATTGATTAATCCTTCTACTGGTTTACCATTAGCTACTGCTGGAATTCAAAAAATTGGTAATCCTAATCCTAAGTTTACAATGGGTATTACTAATAATATTAATTATAAAAATTTCAGCTTATATGTATTAATGGATATAAGAAAAGGTGGGGATCAATATTCTAGAAATATTGCAGATGTTCAAAGAAATGGAGTTGCAATTGAAACTGCTGAATATCCAAGGTTTAATGCAGATGGAACTGCAAACACGCCTTATTTATTTGACGGGGTCTATGCTTCAGGAGCTAGTGCAGGGCAACCAAATACTACTAAGGTAAATGCTCAAAATTATTATGGTAATTCAGGTAAATATGTTGCTGCTGAAGGATATATTTATGACACTTCTTGGTTTAGAGTAAGAGAAGTTTCGTTTTCATATAAATTGAGTTCAAAACTTTTAGAAAAAACTCCATTCAAACAATTTGAAGTAGGTGCTTTTGGTAGAAATCTTTTCTTGAGCGCACCTAATTATCCTCATTTCGATCCAGAGCAAAATGCTTTAGGTGTAAGTAATGCTCAAGGTTTAGAGTTTAACTCTTTACCAAACACTAGAACATTTGGTTTTAATCTTAAAGTAGTATTATAATAATAATTAGAAATATGAAAAATATAAAAAACACAGTCATTGCGTCACTATTATTAGCTGCTTTTTCTATGAGTAGCTGTGACTATGGCAATCTTAATCAAGATCCGGATAATATCGTAGCTGCACCAATAAATCAACAATTAACTTCGTTAACTGTAAATGTAGGTTTTTTTGCAGGTAGCGATTTAAATAGGTATTCGTCATTAATTATGCAGCAGTTTTCAGGTCAGAGTACTGGTTCGAAAAATCAAACTCAAGATTATGAATCGTATTTAATTACAGGGTCAGACCAAAATAATGTTTGGTCTAGTATTTATGCTACAATTTTAAATGATGCAGAAAATATTATCAATGCAGCTAATACTTCGAATAGTCCACATTATTCTGGTGTTGCAAAAATTTTGAAAGCATATACTTATCAAGTTGCAGTTGATACTTGGGGAAGTATACCATATTCTGAATCTCAAAAGTTAGCGGCTAACACTAAGCCAAAATATGATTCAGATCAACAGATTTATACAGAAATTGTAAATTTACTAGATCAAGGTATTGCTGAGGTAAGTGCTACTACTTCAAGCAGTTCACCTGGAACTAATAGTACAATTTTTCCAGGAACTTTTTCTACTACAAAAAATAATTGGATAAAGTTTGCTAACACATTAAAACTTAGGATTTTCTTGCATTATAGTGAAAAAGATGCAACTTTTGCTAAAAGCAAAATAGATGCTTTAATTAATGCATCTGCTCCTTTTATTGCAAGTAATGCTGATAATTTCAAAATGGATTTTGTTAGTGCAGCTGGTGCTAAAAATCCTATAGATCAATTTGAAACAGCAAGAGCTGGCTATATTGTTGCGAATGCTAAAATTGTTAACCTAATGAATACTAAAACTGACCCTAGACGTCAATTTTATTTCACTCAATATCCTGCTGGTTCTGGATTGTATGTTGGAGCTGTAGGTGGAGCTGCGTCAGCGGCAAACAATTATTCTAAATTGCATACTTATTTAAGAGGTGCGCTAAGTGGTACTGCTTATTCAGGAGCTGCACCAATTAGAATGTTAACTTTTGCAGAATACAATTTCATTAGAGCAGAAGCTGCTTTAAGATTTGCTTCTCCAGGTGATGCACAAGCTTTTTTCCAAGCAGGTATAACTGCCTCTATGCAAGATGCTGGAGTTGCTACAGCTGATATTACAGCTTACATCGCGGCTAATGGTACTTTAACTGGTACTAGTGCTCAGAAATTAGAACAAATAATTACTGAAAAGTATATTGCTAACTATGGTGTAGTTTTAGAGCCTTGGTCAGATTGGAGAAGAACAGGTTATCCTGCGATTACTCCTCCAAGTAATGCGGTTATTTCATTTGTTCCAAGATCATTATACTATCCTCAGAGTGAGATTGACTTGAACGGTGAAAATGTTACTCAAAAAGCAGGAATGAATGTAAAAGTATTTTGGGATACAAGACCATAAAACCTAGAATTTATTAGTTATTTTATAACTATATATTCTTTTATTTTAAAACAGCAGTAAGCAATAGTTTACTGCTGTTTTTTTTATCCCATTATATGAATTACCTTTGTGCTGGTTATTAGATAAATCCTATCCTATTTGCACATGAGACTGTATTTTAGTTTTCTTTTTATTTTGTCTTCGACGTTACTGTTTTCTCAAAAACAAAAAAACGTCCTAGATTTTAATACCAAATACCAAAGTGCATCTGATACTACTAAAGCTGCTAAGCCTAAAAAAATAGCTACAATAGATATGTATCGTGTAATTACTTTGGATAGGGATACTACTTACATCGATACGTCTTTGACTATTCAAAAAGAATACAGTCATAATTATTTACGAAGAGATACTTTCGGATTGTTGCCATTTCCTAATGATGGACAAACGTACAATACGTTACAATACAGTTTAACCGAATTTTCGCCCTATCCTGAATTTGGGTTTAAAGCGAAACATTTTAATTATTTAGAAGCCAATCAAATTCGGTATGCCTCAATGGCTACTCCTGTTACCGAATTGTATTTTAAATCAACGCAGCAAAGAGGTCAATCGGTTGATTCGTATTTTAGTTTAAATACCAAGCCTAATCTTAATTTTTCCATAGCATATAGAGGTTTACGTTCTGTTGGAAAGTATATCAATCAATTAGCGAGTGCTGGAAATTTTAGATTTACAGTTAGTTATAATACCAAAAACAAGCGTTATTTTACCAATGCGCATTACACACAGCAAGATATTTCAAATGAGGAAAATGGTGGAATTACAACTGTTGAGGACTTTGAAAGTGAAAATCCAGACTACAAAAATAGACAGCGATTGGAAGTGTATCTTACTAATGCTTCGTCTTTTTTGAAAGGGAGAAGAATTTTTGTAGATCATTTTTTTAGAGTAAATGGAACTCAAGGCGCAAATAATTTATACGTAAACCATCAATTTAATTACGAAAATAAATTTTTTGAATTTGCTCAAGGAACCGTTCCGTCAACTTCAAATGGAAGTGTAGTGTATCGTTTTGGGGACTCATTTAAAACCAGCGGAATTAACGATCAAACGCATTATAACAGAATGTATAATAAGTTAGGATTGACTTATGAAAATACTTCGTTAGGAAAATTTCAGTTTTTTGTAGATGATTTTAGATCGAATTATTATTACAATCAAATTTTGATTTTTGACAATAGAACAGTTTTGAATGCCTTAGCGCAAAAAATAAACAGTGCAGGAGGTCAATACGAATACCGAAAAAATAAATGGAATGGTAAGTTCTTGTACTCAAGATCGATTACGAATCAGTCTTTGTCTAATTTAGATGCAAAAATGCAATTTGATTTGGATGATGAAAATCAGTTTGTTTTTCAGTACCAAAATATCAATAAGTTGCCAAATAACAATTACAACTTATACCAAAGTAGTTATGTAGCTTATAACTGGTCCAATAATTTTAATAACGAAAAAATCAATTCGTTATCGGCTAGTGCTACAACACCTTGGGTAAATGCTTCTTTTCAGTTTTCGGTTTTAAAAGATCATTTGTTTTTTGATGATCTATCAAGTGCCACTCAAAAATTAGCTGAAACTCAAATTGTAGCTCCCTCGCAATATGCAGGAACCATTAATTATCTCTCTTTGAAAATGAGTAAAGAGTTTCAATTTGGAAAATTTGCTTTGGATAATACCATTTTATATCAGAAAGTCGGGCAAGATCAGTCTGTTTTGAATGTGCCAGAAGTAGTGACAAGAAATACCATTTATTATACTAATTACTTCTTCAAAAAAGCCTTGTATTTACAAACGGGAGTCGTATTTAATTATTTTACTAAATACTATGCGAATGATTACAATCCAGTTATTGGTGAGTTTTTTGTTCAAAGAGACAAGCAAATTGGCAACTTTCCAAACCTTGACTTTTTTGTAAATGCTAAAATTCAACGTACTCGAATCTATTTTAAAGCAGAACATTTTAACTCCTCTTTGTCAGGTAATAATTTTTATGCTTCTCCTAATAATCCATACCGTGATTTAACGATTCGCTTTGGTTTAGTCTGGAATTTCTTTGAATAAAATCGGATGCTCTTTTAGGTTGAACTGAAATAAGTAATTCTTTTTTTAGTATCTTAGTTTTTCATTTAATAGCCCCCTGAATGAAAGAAGATTTTTTACATCACCTATGGAAATTTAAAAATTTTAATACTCGTACTCTCAAATCTACCACTGGCGAGTTAATTACCATTATTCATGTTGGACAGTATTTAGAACAAGCTGGTCCTGATTTTTTTAATGCTCAAATTATCATTGGAAATCAAAAATGGGCAGGAAATGTAGAAATACATTTGAAATCATCGGATTGGTATGCACATCATCATGAAAAGGATAGTGCGTATGAAAATATCATTCTTCATGTAGTTTGGGAACATGATGTCGAAATTTACAGGAGAGATAATTCAGTTGTACCTGTGTTAGCTTTAAAAGAGTTTGTTTCATCAGAAACAATTGCAAATTACAATTCTTTGCGCTCGACAAAATCGTGGATTTATTGCGAAAAACAATTAGCTGATTTGGATGATTTTCTTTTAAGCAATTGGCAAGAACGGTTATTTTTTGAACGATTGGAGCGAAAATCAAAACCTATTTTTGAATTGCTTCATCAAACAAATTCGGATTGGGAATCGGTTTTGTTTTATTTGCTGGCAAAGAACTTTGGGTTGAATACAAATGGAGAATCTTTTTTTAAAATAGCTAGTTCGATTCCGTTCTCAATAATTCGAAAAGAAGGCTTTGAATTAGCGAATATTGAAGCGCTACTATTTGGCAATGCAGGTTTACTGGATTCAGACAAAGAAGATCAATATTTTAGTGATTTGAAGTTTCGCTATTATTATTTACTTCAAAAGTACCAGTTAGAGAAGCCAATAATAGCTCCTGTACAGTTTTTTAAGCTTCGCCCAGATAACTTTCCAACGATTCGTTTGTCTCAATTGGCAGCCTTGTATCACAGCCAACAGAATTTGTTTTCAAAAATTATACAATTAAATTCTGCTTTAGCTATCTATCAGTTCTTTGAAGTGTCGGCTAGTTCGTATTGGTCAAGTCATTATCAATTCGACAAAGAGAGTCCAAAGAAAAAGAAATTGATGTCAAAATCATTCATTGATTTACTAATCATAAATACAATTTTGCCCATACAGTTTGCTTATTCGCAAAGTTTAGGGGAAGAGAATAGTGAAGATTTAATACAGTTATTAGTTGCGATTAGTCCAGAGAAAAATTCAATAATTGATAAATTCAAATCGTTTGGTATTACCTCAAAAAATGCATTTGAAACCCAATCATTATTGCAGTTAAAAAAGGAGTATTGTAATAAAAGTAAATGTTTGGAATGTGCAATAGGAGTTGAACTGTTACAAAATAAATAAGTTGAGGAGTTGTATAAATTTGTGTAATTTTGAATTCAAATAAATTACTTATGAATCGTTTAAAATTCTTTTTAGAAAAACATGGATTTCACGTTTCTTCCCGCTTAGCAGACGCTTTGGGAATGCGTGCGAGTAGTGTGCGATTGTTTTTTATTTATTTGTCTTTTGTGACTGTGGGATTATGGTTTGCGGTCTATTTGATATTAGCTTTTTGGATTCGTTTGAAAGATTTAATACGTGCCAAACGCAGTTCGGTATTTGATTTGTAAAGTATGGGTATAAAAAAAGGAGCTGTTAAGCTCCTTTTTTGTGGTTATTTACAGTTATTCACCGTGGTTTAAAACACTATGTTTTTTTCCGTATGAAAAATACAATACAATACCAATTGCCATCCAAACGAATAGTCGCAACCAGTTAGTCCATCCTAGACCGTACATCATAGCAATACAAACTGCTACTCCTAATAAAGGAACTAATGGTACAAAAGGAGTTTTAAATTCACGAACCATATTAGGCTCTTTAACTCTTAATATAATTACAGATATACAAACTAATACGAAGGCAAATAAAGTTCCAATACTAGTCATATCCCCTACAATATCTCCAGGTACAAAAGCGGCAAAAGCACCAACGATGATTAAAATAGCAATATTAGCTTTGTAAGGAGTTTTGTATTTTGAATGCAAATCACTGAATGCTTTTGGTAACAAACCATCTTTACCCATAGCGTAGAATACACGAGATTGTCCTAGTAACATTACTAAAATAACAGATGAGAATCCTGCTAAAATAGCTACGGTTACTAATTGCCCTAACCACTCGTATCCAATCATATATTTATTAATTGCAAAAGCTACTGAAGCTTCTTTACCACCAGTTCTAAAGTCTTCTACAGTTGCTACTCCTGTTAAAACGTGAGCAAAAAGAATATACATAAGGGTACATATTGCCAATGAACCTAAAATACCAATTGGCATTGCTTTCTTAGGATTTTTAGTTTCTTGAGCAGCAGTACTTACTGCATCAAATCCAATGAAGGCAAAGAAAACGGTTCCTGCGGCTCCTAATATTCCTAAAACTCCTCCGTAATTATGTTCGATACCATGTTCGTCTGTGAAAATTGAACTTTCTGGAATATAAGGAGTATGGTTAACTGGATTGATGAAATTCCATCCAATTACTATGATAAGAATCACGATAGCAACTTTTACAATCACAATGATTCCGTTTACAAAAGCTGATTCTTGAATTCCTTTAATCAATAGTAAACTAATAATCCCTACAATAAATAAAGCAGGTAGATTAATAATACCACTTACTCCTTCTGCTGATGTTTGGAATGGAGAATGCGAGAATTCATACGGTATGGGGCTAATATGGAAGACATTCACAAGTAAATTGTTTAAATATTCACTCCAAGCAATTCCAACAGTTGCGGCACCCACCGCATATTCTAATATTAAATCCCAGCCAATTATCCAGGCTAAAAATTCACCCATTGTGGCATAAGTATAGGTGTAAGCACTTCCAGAAATTGGAATTGAAGATGAAAGTTCTGCATAACAAAGTCCAGCTAAAGCACATCCTATAGCGGCAACAATAAAAGCAATTGTTACTGAAGGTCCTGCACTTTGAGCAGCTGCTGTAGCCGTTCTAACAAATAGTCCAGCTCCAATAATAGCTCCAATTCCAAGAGCAATTAATGACCATGCGGTTAGCGTTCTTTTTAATCCTTTCTCAGAATCAGCGGCTTCGGCCAAAAGTTGTGCTAATGGTTTTCTTTTCCAAATTGACATATTTATGATGTTTATTGTTATTAAGTTCCAAATGTATTGTTTTTTATAAAAAATAAAAACAATAAATGCTTTTAAAGTTATAAAAAGTAAATTATAATTTGAGAGTACGTACTTATACCAATATTTTTTTAAGGTTTATGGTGGGAGCTAGATTTTTTTATTATTTTTAAATACCAAATCTAAATTGTCCCAACTTATGAATTTCAAATTAATTACGTCCTATTTTAATTTTTCTAAGCCCCAACGATTAGGTCTTTTAGTGTTATTGGTCTTGATCGTCGTTTTACAAGTGTTTTATTTTGTTGTCGACTTTAGTTTGCCAATAAAAGAAAATCCTGAAAAAGAGAAATGGCTTGCTGTACAATCAGAAATTGATTCAATAAAAGGAGAAGTATTAAACCGAAGCCAAAAAATATACCCGTTCAATCCTAATTTTATTTCAGATTACAAAGGGTATAAATTAGGGATGTCTATTCAAGAAATTGATCGTTTGTTCGCTTTTAGAAAACACAACAAATATGTTAATTCTGCTGAAGAGTTTCAAAAGGTTACAGGAGTTTCAGATTCTTTGTTGAAGAGAATCAGTCCGCTTTTTAAATTTCCAGATTGGATAAATCAAAAACAAACCTCCCAATCGTTTCCAAATACAAATTATCCTGTTTTTGCTAAAAAAGAAAAAATAGTAGTATTGGATATTAATAAAGCTACAGTAGAAGATTTAGTCAAAGTATATGGAGTAGGTGAAGTGACAGCTCAACGAATATTGAGTTATAAAGATAGTTTTGGAGGTTTTGTAACGATGGAGCAGTTAAGTGAGATATGGGGACTTTCACCTGAAGTGGTGAATAATTTGAAATCTTATTTTAAAGTAGAATCGTTTTCGGGGATAAAGAAAGTAGCTATAAATGAGGCTTCAATCAAAGAATTAGCTCAATTTCCGTATTTTAAATATGCATTGGCAAAACAAATAGTAATCTATAGAAGTATGAACGGGACTATCAATAGTATTGATGATTTGATAAAAATTAAATATTTTCCTGTTGATAAAGCAAAAATAATTGGTTTATATTTGGACTTTTAATCAGAATGATACATTATGAACTTCGACTATAACGAAACCCAATCGCTCATCGCGCAATCTATACGAGATTTTGCAGAACAAAATATTCGACCACATATTATGGAGTGGGATGAAGCGCAAGTTTTTCCAGTTCCTTTATTTAAAAAATTAGGAGAAATGGGCTTTATGGGGATTTTAGTTCCTCAAGAATTGGGTGGTTCAGGTTTGGGGTATCACGAGTATATCACAATAGTAGAAGAGATTTCAAAAGTGGATCCTTCTATTGGTCTATCAGTTGCAGCTCACAATTCGTTATGCACCAATCATATTTTGACTTTTGGAAACGAAGAGCAAAAAAAGAAATGGATTCCGAAGTTGGCTTCTGGAGAACATATTGGGGCTTGGGGTTTAACCGAACACAATACAGGCTCAGATGCTGGTGGGATGAATACTACTGCGGTTCGTGATGGAGACGATTGGATTATTAACGGGTCTAAAAATTTTATTACGCACGCAGTATCAGCACAAATTGCAGTTGTTGTAGTTCGTACAGGTGAAAAAGGAGATTCAAAAGGAATAACTGCTTTTGTGGTTGAAAAAGGAACTCCTGGATTTAGTTCAGGAAAAAAAGAAAATAAATTAGGAATGCGTGCCAGTGAAACGGCAGAGCTGATTTTTGATAATTGCAGAGTTCCAGATGCGAATCGTTTGGGAGAAGTGGGACAAGGATTTATTCAGTCCATGAAAATCTTAGATGGTGGTAGAATTTCTATTGGGGCTTTAGCTTTAGGAATAGCCAAAGGGGCTTATGAAGCTTCATTGAAATATTCGAAAGAAAGACATCAGTTTGGTAAAGCAATTTCTGAATTTCAAGGTATTTCATTTAAGTTAGCGGATATGGCTACGGAAATTGAAGCGGCAGAATTGCTCTTGCATAAAGCGGCTTTCTTGAAAGAACAACATCGTCCGGTGACTACACTAGGCGCTATGGGCAAAATGTATGCTTCTGAAATGTGTGTAAGGGTAGCAACTGATGCTATTCAAATTCACGGAGGGTATGGGTATACTAAAGATTATCCTGTGGAGAAATTTTACCGAGATGCTAAATTATGTACTATCGGAGAAGGAACTACTGAGATTCAAAAAGTGGTTATCTCAAGAAATATATTGAAAGACTAGTCGAGAGAATTTAAGTATTAAAAAGAAGCGCCGAGGAATTTTTATTTTTCGGCGCTTCTTTTTGCGTGAAGGATAAGTAGTGAAAAGCCCGGAATGTAATGAGGACTTGAAGCGAATAGCCTGACGGCGAATGGGAGTATGTTTCTGGGAAGTTCGCCGGCACGCCAAAAAAAATATTTTAAAAAATACGTTTGTTATTCAAAATAAAAATATACTTTTGCAGCCTTAACGAGAGGAGGTGTCTATATTATGTTAATTATACCAATTAAAGACGGAGAAAATATCGATAGAGCATTAAAGCGCTATAAAAGAAAATTTGATAAAACAGGAACTGTTCGTCAGTTACGTGCGCGTCAAGCTTTCATTAAGCCATCTGTAACCAATAGAATGAAGTTCCAGAAAGCGGCTTACATCCAAAACATGAGAGATAATTTAGAAAGTTAATATCTAAATTTATTGAAATACTAACCGTTAGTCATTGAAATTATATAATTTTGATGCTAACGGTTTTTTTTATGAAGAATAATAAAGAGGCATTTCGAGATTATTTGCAGTTGGAGAAAAAATATTCTCCGCATACTGTATTGGCCTATTGGAATGATATTGCTTCTTTCGAGTCTTTTAATGCAATTCATTTTGAACAAGAAAACATCGACCAGGTTAATTATAGTCAAATTAGGAGTTGGATAGTTTCGTTAGTTGATGCAAACGTGTCTAATGTTTCGGTAAATCGAAAAATAGCGTCTTTAAAAGCCTATTATAAATTTCTTCTTAAAACGAAACAGATTGATTCAAGTCCGCTCTTAAAACACAAGGCGCTAAAAACGCCAAAAAAAATCCAAATTCCATTTTCAGAAAAAGAAGTTGATGCGGTATTGGTGCATTTGCAAAACTCTACGGGTTTTGAAGCTGTCCGAGACAAATTGATTATTGACTTATTCTATACTACAGGGATGCGAAGAACAGAATTGATTCATTTAAAAGTGTCAAATGTTAATTTTGCATCTCGCACCATTAAAGTTTTAGGGAAAAGAAATAAGGAACGAATTATTCCTATATTACCTGTAATTAGTTCTCAATTTGAGAGTTATCTTTTAGAACGGTCTAAATTAGAAAACCAAATAGATGTAGATTATTTTTTTCTTACCACAAAAGGGTTAAAAATAAATGAATCTTTTGTGTATCGATTAATAAATTCTTACTTTAGTACTGTCTCCGAAAAAGTAAAAAAGAGTCCGCATATATTACGTCATACGTTTGCCACTCATTTATTGAATAACGGAGCCGATTTGAATTCAGTCAAAGAATTATTAGGACATTCTAGTTTAGCATCGACACAAGTATATACTCACAATAGTTTGTCTGAACTGAAAAAAGTATATAAAGACGCACATCCTAGAAATCAGAAGTAGTTCTAAATGTTTAATTATTAATTAATTTGATTATGAAGGTAAGTGTTCATGCCGTTAACTTTGCAGTTGACAGAAAACTAGTTGATTTTATTCAGGAAAAAATGGATAAATTAGAAAAGTATTATGACAAAGTAGTGTCGTCAGATGTTTTTTTAAAGGTGGAGAAAACTAGTGATAAGGAAAATAAATTGGTTGAGATAAAAATAAATGTGCCGGGAGATGATTTTGTAGTCAAAAAACAATGTAAAACATTTGAAGAGGCAGTTGATTTAGCAACAGAATCTTTAGAACGTTTATTAGTAAAAAGAAAAGAAAAAATCAGAACATCGGTTTAAATTGAAATTTTTTTAAAAAAATGTTTTGAAAGAGAGATAAAATCTATACATTTGCAGTCCGTTAGAAATAGCGGACTTTTTTTATTGAAATTGCCAGCGTAGCTCAGTTGGCTAGAGCAGCTGATTTGTAATCAGCAGGTCGTGGGTTCGAGTCCCTCCGCCGGCTCAAAGTCGGAAGATTTCAAAAAAATAAAGAAAGTTTGGGGAGATACTCAAGCGGCCAACGAGGGCAGACTGTAAATCTGCTGTGTGAACTTCGCAGGTTCGAATCCTGCTCTCCCCACAAAATTTTCAGAAATGAAATTTTAATAAAGCTTGCTTTGATGAAAATTTTGTTTTGAAAATTTAGTAAGGGTTCACCCTTACGGATCGCGAGCTTGCTTGCAATCCTCGATGCCTAATGATGAGAGTTGTAGTTCTTGTTTTTTAGGTCGCCGGTGAAAACTTTACAATCCTTGCCGGTGTAGCTCAGGGGTAGAGTGCTTCCTTGGTAAGGAAGAGGTCACGGGTTCAATTCCCGTCATTGGCTCAAAATAGAATATTTGAACACTAATAAATATATAACTAAGATTAAAAATTAAGTAAAATGGCAAAAGAAACCTTTAACCGTTCGAAACCACACTTAAATATTGGTACGATCGGACACGTGGATCACGGTAAAACAACTTTAACAGCAGCAATCACGAAAGTATTATCTGATGCTGGTTACTGTCAAGCAAAATCATTTGATCAAATTGATAATGCTCCAGAAGAAAAAGAAAGAGGTATTACAATTAATACTTCACACGTAGAGTATGAAACTGCTAACCGTCACTACGCACACGTTGACTGTCCTGGTCACGCGGATTACGTAAAAAACATGGTTACTGGTGCTGCTCAAATGGATGGTGCTATCTTAGTAGTTGCTGCTACTGATGGTCCAATGCCACAAACACGTGAGCACATCCTTTTAGGACGTCAAGTAGGTATTCCTAGAATCGTTGTATTCATGAACAAAGTGGATATGGTTGATGATGCGGAATTATTAGAATTAGTAGAAATGGAAATTAGAGATTTATTATCTTTCTACGAATATGATGGAGATAATGGTCCTGTTGTTCAAGGTTCTGCTTTAGGTGGATTGAACAATGATCCAAACTGGGTTCCTAAAATCATTGAATTGATGGAAGCTGTTGATGCTTGGATTGAAGAGCCAATTCGTGATACTGAAAAACCATTCTTGATGCCGGTTGAAGATGTATTTACAATTACAGGTCGTGGAACTGTTGCTACAGGTCGTATCGAAACTGGAGTTTGTAATACTGGAGATCCAGTTGAAATCATCGGTATGGGTGCTGAAAAATTAACTTCTACTATTACAGGTATCGAAATGTTCCGTCAAATCCTTGATAGAGGTGAGGCTGGAGATAACGCAGGTATCTTGTTAAGAGGTGTTGCTAAAGAAGATATCAAAAGAGGTATGGTTATTGTAAAACCAGGATCTGTAAAACCACACGCTCATTTCAAAGCTGAGGTGTATATCTTGAAAAAAGAAGAAGGTGGTCGTCACACACCATTTCACAATAACTACCGTCCACAATTCTATGTTCGTACAACAGACGTAACAGGTGTAATTACTTTGCCTGCTGGTGTAGAAATGGTGATGCCAGGAGATAACTTAACTATCGAAGTTAATTTGTTGAGCGAAATCGCTATGAATGTAGGTTTACGTTTCGCTATCCGTGAGGGTGGTAGAACTGTAGGTGCTGGTCAGGTAACTGAAATTCTATAGTACTATTTAAGTATAAAAATAAAAAGCCAGTAATGGAAACATTACTGGCTTTTATTAACAAACGGGCGTAGTTCAAGGGTAGAATAGCGGTCTCCAAAACCGTTGATGGGGGTTCGAATCCCTCCGCCCGTGCAAAATATATATCATAATGACAAAAGTTGTTAATTACATATCGGAAGCATTTGAAGAGTTAAAATCAAATGTAACTTGGCCAGCTTGGTCTGAAGTACAACGTCTAACAATTGTTGTTGCTGTTTTTTCAGTAGTATTCGCCTTGGCAACTTGGGGAGTAGATGAAGTTTTTGCGAAAGCATTAGCTGGATTTTTTAACTGGTTAAAAGCGTAATTTTTTTGTGATGACAGATAATAATATTAAGAAATGGTATGTCGTTCGTGCAGTAAGCGGTCAAGAGAATAAGGTTAAAGCTTATATCGAGACTGAAATTGCTCGTTTGGGTATGGGAGATTATGTTTCTCAGGTACTAGTTCCAACAGAAAAAATTGTTACCGTTAAAGATGGTAAAAAAATAGCTAAGGATAAAGTGTATTTTCCTGGCTACGTTATGATTGAAGCTAACTTAGTTGGTGAGATTCCTCATATTATTAAGTCTATCACTAGTGTTATTGGATTTTTAGGTGAAACTAAAAATGGGGAACCAGTTCCTTTACGAGTAGCAGAAGTAAATAGAATGTTAGGTAAAGTAGATGAGTTAGCTGTTACTACAGATACTCAAGCGATACCATTCAACTTAGGAGAAACAGTTAAGGTTATTGATGGACCTTTCAACGGTTTCAACGGTACGGTTGAAAAAATAAATGAAGAAAAGCGTAAACTTGAAGTAATGGTGAAAATTTTCGGAAGAAAAACACCATTAGAATTGAGTTTTATGCAAGTTGAAAAAGTATAATTTTTGTTACATCTATAATAATCATTACAATTGCTTCCAATGATTGTAATGTTAAATTTTTTAAAAAATGGCTAAAGAAATTAGTAAGGTAGTTAAACTACAAGTTAAGGGAGGTGCTGCGAATCCGTCGCCACCGGTTGGACCTGCTTTAGGAGCTGCTGGGGTAAACATCATGGAGTTCTGTAAGCAATTTAATGCTAGAACTCAAGATAAACCTGGCAAAATTTGTCCAGTGCAAATCACTGTGTACAAAGACAAATCATTTGATTTTGTCGTTAAGACTCCTCCAGCAGCAGTTCAGTTATTGGAAGCTGCAAAGCTAAAATCTGGTTCTGGTGAGCCTAATCGTAAAAAAGTAGCTAGTGTTACTTGGGAACAAATTAGAGCAATTGCTGAAGACAAGATGCCTGACTTAAATGCATTCACAATCGAGTCTGCAATGAGTATGGTTGCTGGAACAGCTAGATCTATGGGTATAACTGTATCAGGAGAAGCTCCTTTTTAATTAAGAGAAAGACATGGCAAAATTGACAAAAAAGCAAAAAGAGGCTGCTTCAAAAATTGAAAAGAACAAATTGTATTCTTTAAAAGATGCTGCTGCATTAATTAAAGTTATTGCTTCTGCAAAATTTGATGAGTCTGTTGATATCGCAGTACGTTTAGGAGTTGATCCTAGAAAAGCGAATCAAATGGTAAGAGGTGTGGTAACATTGCCTCATGGAACAGGTAAAGATGTAAGAGTTTTGGCTCTTGTAACTCCTGATAAAGAAGCTGAAGCTAAAGCGGCTGGTGCAGACCACGTTGGTTTAGATGATTACCTTCAAAAAATTAAAGACGGTTGGACTGATATTGATGTAATCATCACTATGCCTGCTGTTATGGGTAAATTAGGTCCATTAGGTCGTGTTTTAGGACCTAGAGGTTTAATGCCAAACCCAAAAACAGGTACGGTAACTATGGATGTTGCAAAAGCAGTTCAAGAAGTTAAAGCTGGTAAAATCGATTTCAAAGTTGATAAAACTGGTATTGTACACGCAGGTATAGGTAAAGTATCTTTTGATGCTGATAAAATCTATGACAATGCACACGAAATTATTCAAACATTAATCAAACTTAAACCAACTGCTGCTAAAGGTACCTATATTAAAGGTATTCACCTTACAAGCACAATGAGTCCTGCAATTGCATTGGATCCAAAAGCAGTATAATTGGTAGTTAATAATTTTTAGTATGACTAGAGAAGAAAAATCAATCGCGATTGAAGATTTAACTGCACAGTTAGCTGGTACAAATGTTATTTATGTATCTGATATTTCTGGACTTAATGCAGAGACTACTTCAGACTTAAGAAGAGCTTGTTTTAAAGCAGGTATTAAATTAGAGGTTGTAAAAAACACTTTGCTTGCAAAAGCAATGGAGGCTTCTGATAATGATTATGGTGACTTGCCATCAGTATTAACTGGTAACAGCGCTATTTTTATTGCAGATATAGCTAATGCACCTGGAAAAATAATTAAAGATTTCAGAAAAAAATCAGATAAGCCTGTATTAAAAGGTGCTTACATTAATTCTGAAGTTTACATTGGAGACGATCAATTAGATGCTTTGGCAACTATCAAATCGAAAGAAGAACTTATTGGCGAAATCATTGGATTACTTCAATCACCAGCACAACGAGTTATTTCTGCTCTTCAAAACCACTTCAAAGACGAAGAGGTTGCTTAATTAAGCTTTGCTTAAATTAAGTGTAGAAAACGCGCACAATAAATAAATTATATTTTACAAATCATTTTAAAACGATAGAAAAAATGGCAGATTTGAAACAATTCGCAGAACAATTAGTTAACCTAACAGTAAAAGAAGTTAACGAATTAGCAACAATATTAAAAGATGAGTATGGTATCGAGCCTGCTGCTGCAGCTGTAGTAGTTGCTGCTGGTGGTGCTGATGCTGGTGGTGCTGCTGAGCAATCAGAGTACACTGTAGTATTGAAAGATGCTGGTGCTTCTAAATTAGCAGTTGTTAAATTAGTAAAAGAACTTACAGGTTTAGGTTTGAAAGAAGCTAAAGATGTAGTTGACGGTGCTCCAAGTAACGTTAAAGAAGGTGTTTCTAAAGAAGAAGCTGAAGGGCTTAAAAAATCTTTAGAAGAAGCTGGAGCTGTTGTTGAGTTAAAATAACTTTTACATAGTTTTAGAACAAGGTTTAGGTCTTGAGTTGTAACACTCAATGACCTAAACCATTTTTCGTATAATAAAATTATTACCAGTTTTATTATAAATTAGTTTAAAATACGAAAAAGTTTTTGATCAATACGAAGACAAAAAATACACTATTGATAGTCTATTTTTAAAGATGTGTTGGTTACAAAAAGAAAGTATAGATTAAACAGTGTTTTACACAAAAAATTACTTTTTTTAAATCAAAATTTTGTCCATCGATGATAACGAATCAGACTGAAAGATTGAATTTTGCCTCAACAAAAAATATTCCTGCATATCCAGATTTTCTAGATGTTCAGGTTAAATCGTTTAAAGATTTTTTCCAATTGGAAACTAAATCTGACGAAAGAGGCGACGAAGGGTTGTACAACACCTTCATGGAAAACTTCCCAATCACAGATACAAGAAATAACTTTGTATTAGAATTTCTCGATTATTTTGTAGATCCACCACGTTATACAATTCAAGAATGTATAGAAAGAGGACTTACGTATAGTGTGCCTTTAAAAGCGCGTTTAAAACTGTATTGTACAGATCCAGAACACGAAGACTTTGAAACTATTGTACAAGATGTATATCTTGGAACAATTCCTTACATGACTCCAAGTGGTACTTTTGTTATCAATGGTGCTGAGCGTGTAGTTGTTTCTCAATTACACAGATCACCTGGTGTTTTCTTTGGACAATCATTCCATGCAAATGGAACTAAATTATATTCTGCCAGAGTAATTCCTTTTAAAGGTTCTTGGATAGAATTTTCTACTGATATCAATAGCGTAATGTATGCTTATATCGATAGAAAGAAAAAATTACCAGTTACGACTCTTTTTAGAGCAATTGGTTTTGAAAGAGATAAAGATATCCTTGAAATTTTTGACCTTGCTGAAGAAATTAAAGTTTCTAAAACAGGACTTAAAAAATATATTGGTAGAAAATTAGCGGCACGTGTATTGAATACATGGCACGAAGACTTCGTTGATGAAGATACTGGCGAGGTGGTTTCTATCGAACGTAACGAGATTATCCTTGATAGAGATACCATTATCGACAAAGATAATGTAGAAGAAATCATTGATTCTAACGTTAAATCTATTTTGTTACATAAAGAAGATGCTAATCAAGGTGATTATGCTATCATTCACAATACGTTACAAAAAGATCCAACAAACTCTGAAAAAGAAGCTGTTGAGCATATCTACAGACAATTGCGTAACGCAGAACCGCCTGATGAAGAAACTGCTCGAGGCATTATCGATAAATTGTTCTTCTCTGACCAACGTTATAACTTAGGTGAAGTAGGTCGTTACAGAATGAACAAAAAACTTGGTTTAGATATCCCAATGGAAAAGCAAGTGCTTACCAAAGAAGATATCATTACCATTGTAAAATATTTGATTGAATTGATCAACTCTAAAGCGGAGATTGATGATATCGATCACTTATCAAACCGTCGTGTTAGAACAGTTGGTGAACAATTGTCTCAACAATTCGGTGTTGGTTTAGCTCGTATGGCTAGAACCATTAGAGAAAGAATGAACGTTAGAGATAACGAGGTGTTTACACCTATTGATTTGATTAATGCTAAAACATTATCTTCTGTAATTAACTCTTTCTTTGGAACTAACCAGTTGTCTCAATTTATGGATCAAACGAATCCATTAGCTGAGATTACACACAAAAGAAGATTATCTGCACTTGGACCAGGTGGACTTTCAAGAGAAAGAGCTGGTTTCGAGGTTCGTGACGTTCACTATACGCACTACGGACGTTTATGTCCTATTGAAACACCAGAGGGACCAAACATTGGTTTGATTTCATCTTTAGGTGTTTATGCTAAAGTGAATGGTATGGGATTCATTGAGACTCCTTACCGTAAAGTAACTAATGGTGTAGTAGATTTAGAATCTACTCCTGTTTACTTAAGCGCTGAAGAAGAAGAAGGTATGATGATTGCGCAAGCAAACATTCAAATGGATAATTCAGGAAAAATTACTGCTGATAACGTAATTGCACGTCAAGAAGGTGATTTCCCTGTAATTGAACCATCTAATGTTCATTATACTGACGTTGCTCCGAACCAAATTGCATCGATTTCGGCTTCATTAATTCCTTTCTTGGAACATGATGATGCGAACCGTGCGTTGATGGGATCAAACATGATGCGTCAAGCAGTACCTTTGATTCGTCCAGAAGCTCCAATTGTTGGAACTGGTTTAGAGCGTCAAGTGGCTTCGGATTCTAGAGTATTAATTAATGCTGAAGGACACGGAACAGTTGAATACGTTGATGCTAATATCATTACTATTAAATACGATCGTTCTGAAGAAGAAAGAATGGTGAGTTTTGATACTGATGAGAAAACATACAATTTAATCAAATTTAGAAAAACCAACCAAGGAACAAGTATCAACTTGAAACCTATCGTAAGAAAAGGTGATAGAGTAGTTCCAGGTCAAGTTTTATCTGAAGGATATGCTACTCAAAATGGAGAGTTGGCTTTAGGTAGAAACCTTAAAGTTGCCTTCATGCCTTGGAAAGGGTATAACTTTGAGGATGCGATTGTAATTTCTGAGAAAGTAGTTCGTGACGATATCTTTACCTCTATTCACGTTGATGATTATTCATTAGAAGTGAGAGATACTAAATTAGGTAACGAAGAGCTAACGAATGATATTCCTAACGTTTCTGAAGAGGCCACTAAAGACTTAGATGAAAACGGTATGATTAGAATTGGAGCCGAGGTGAAACCTGGTGATATTCTTATCGGAAAAATTACGCCAAAAGGAGAATCAGATCCTACTCCAGAAGAGAAATTGCTTCGTGCTATCTTCGGGGATAAAGCAGGTGATGTAAAAGATGCATCGTTAAAAGCGTCTCCTTCTCTACACGGTGTAGTTTTAGATAAAAAATTATTCGCAAGAGCGGTAAAAGATAAACGTAAGAGAACGCAAGATAAAGATGCTTTAACAGCTCTTGAATCTGAATTCGAAACTAAATTTGTTGAATTGAAAGACAAATTAGTAGAGAAATTGTTCGTTATCGTTAACGGAAAAACGTCTCAAGGTGTAATGAATGATTTGGGTGAAGAAGTTTTACCAAAAGGTAAAAAATATACTCAAAAAATGTTGTACGCTGTTGAAGATTTCGCTCACTTAAGTAAAGGTCAATGGGTTGCTGATGATGCAACTAATAAAATGGTTAATGATTTGATTCATAACTATAAAATTAAATTGAACGACTTACAAGGAGCTTTACGTAGAGAAAAATTCACGATTACTGTTGGGGATGAATTGCCAGCGGGAATCTTGAAATTAGCGAAAGTATATATCGCTAAAAAACGTAAGTTGAAAGTTGGGGATAAAATGGCGGGTCGTCACGGTAACAAAGGTATTGTTGCTCGTATCGTTCGTCATGAAGATATGCCTTTCTTGGAAGACGGAACACCAGTTGATATTGTATTGAATCCACTTGGGGTACCTTCTCGTATGAACATTGGTCAGATTTATGAAACCGTTTTAGGATGGGCAGGTATGAACTTGGGTAGAAAATTTGCTACTCCAATTTTTGATGGTGCTTCTTTAGACGAAATCAATGCCTTGACAGACGAAGCAGGTGTACCACGTTTTGGACACACACATCTTTATGATGGAGGTACTGGAGAACGTTTCCACCAAGCTGCAACTGTGGGTGTTATCTATATGTTGAAATTAGGACACATGGTAGATGATAAAATGCACGCACGTTCTATCGGACCATACTCGTTGATTACACAACAACCATTGGGTGGTAAAGCTCAATTTGGAGGTCAACGTTTTGGAGAGATGGAGGTTTGGGCTCTTGAGGCATATGGAGCTTCAAGTACATTGAGAGAGATCTTGACTGTTAAGTCTGATGATGTTATTGGTAGAGCTAAATCTTACGAAGCAATCGTTAAAGGTGAGTCTATGCCAGAACCAGGATTGCCAGAATCATTCAATGTATTAATGCATGAATTGAAAGGTCTTGGATTAGACATCAGATTAGAAGAATAAAAAAGAATGCTGTATTCAGTTCCATTAGTTTGGAACTGAATACTTTATTTATAATAAGTTTTTAAGGATTTATACCCGTAAACCGTTCCGATTTTTTATTGAAGCCTTTAGGTTTTTATAACTAGCACTTCAAAATTAGTTTGAAGTTTAGAGAAGTAATTCGAGGTATTAGCTGAATGGTTTGTTTTGAAGAGTTTAATCACTAATTGGAACAAGTCATAAATCTAAATCAATTTTTTAATTGCAAATAAATCAATAGTAAAAACTATGATGAATAATAGAAATAATAAAGACAAGAACCAAGTAAAAAGGTTCGACAAAATTTCGATAGGACTTGCTTCTCCTGAATCTATCTTAAAAGAATCAAGAGGTGAAGTATTAAAACCAGAGACTATCAACTATAGAACACACAAACCAGAGCGTGATGGTCTTTTCTGTGAAAGAATTTTCGGTCCTGTTAAGGATTTTGAATGTGCTTGTGGAAAATACAAAAGAATTCGTTACAAAGGAATCATTTGTGATCGTTGTGGTGTTGAAGTTACGGAGAAAAAAGTTCGTAGAGATAGAGTAGGACACATCAACCTTGTTGTGCCAATTGCTCATATTTGGTATTTCCGTTCTCTTCCAAACAAAATTGGTTATATCCTTGGATTGCCATCTAAGAAATTAGACATGATTATTTACTACGAAAGATACGTAGTAATCCAAGCGGGTATTGCTAAAAATGCTGAAGGAGAGTCTTTACAAAGATTAGATTTCTTGACAGAAGAAGAGTATTTGAATATTTTAGATACACTTCCAGCTGACAATCAATATTTAGATGATTTTGATCCTAATAAATTTGTTGCCAAAATGGGAGCAGAGTGTATTATGGATTTATTAGCACGTATCGACTTAGATGAGTTATCATACAGTTTACGTCACAGTGCTAACAATGAAACGTCTAAACAACGTAAAACAGAAGCATTAAAAAGATTACAAGTAGTAGAGTCTTTCCGTGAGTCTAACTTGAACCGTGAAAATCGCCCAGAATGGATGATTATGAAAGTAGTTCCAGTTATTCCACCAGAATTACGTCCATTGGTGCCACTTGATGGAGGTCGTTTTGCTACTTCTGATTTGAATGATTTATACCGTCGTGTAATTATACGTAACAATCGTTTGAAAAGATTGATGGAGATCAAAGCTCCTGAGGTAATCTTGAGAAACGAAAAACGTATGTTGCAAGAGTCTGTAGATTCACTTTTCGATAATACTCGTAAAGCATCTGCAGTAAAAACAGAATCGAACAGACCATTAAAATCATTATCGGATTCATTAAAAGGGAAACAAGGACGTTTCCGTCAAAACTTACTTGGAAAACGTGTGGATTATTCTGCTCGTTCGGTAATTGTTGTTGGACCTGAGTTGAAATTATTCGAATGTGGTATCCCAAAAGATATGGCATCTGAATTGTACAAACCTTTCGTAATCCGTAAATTGATTGAAAGAGGTATTGTAAAAACGGTAAAATCAGCTAAAAAAATAATTGATAAAAAAGAGCCTGTAGTTTGGGATATCCTTGAAAATGTAATCAAAGGTCACCCAGTATTACTGAATCGTGCTCCTACTTTGCACCGTTTAGGTATTCAAGCGTTCCAACCGAAATTAATTGAAGGAAAAGCAATCCAATTGCACCCTTTAGTGTGTACGGCATTCAACGCGGATTTTGATGGAGACCAGATGGCAGTTCACTTGCCATTAGGACCAGAAGCAATCTTGGAGGCACAATTATTAATGTTGGCTTCTCACAATATTTTGAACCCTGCTAATGGAGCGCCTATCACGGTACCTTCTCAAGACATGGTTTTGGGTCTATATTATATGACCAAAGAACGTTTATCTACTCCTGAGCATAAAATTTTAGGTCAAGATTTGACTTTCTATTCTGCTGAAGAGGTAAACATTGCATTAAACGAAGGCCAATTAGAATTGAATGCTCGTGTGAAAATTAGAGCTAAAGATTTTAATGAAAATGGAGAGTTGGTTTACAAAATAATCCAAACTACTGCAGGTCGTGTATTGTTTAATGAAGTAGTTCCTGAAGCTGCTGGATATATCAATGATGTATTGACTAAGAAAAACTTAAGAGATATTATCGGTCACATTTTAAGTGTTACTGATGTACCTACTACAGCTGCGTTCTTAGATAATATGAAAGATATGGGGTACAAATTTGCCTTCAAAGGTGGATTGTCATTCTCATTAGGGGATATTAGAATTCCAGAGCAAAAAACAAAATTGATTGCAGATGCTAGAGAACAAGTTGAAGGTATTTCTGCTAACTATAACATGGGTCTTATCACCAATAACGAACGTTACAACCAAGTTATTGACGTGTGGACTTCAACCAATGCTCAATTAACAGAAGCAGCAATGAAAAACATTAGAGAAGACCAACAAGGTTTCAACTCTGTGTATATGATGCTTGACTCTGGAGCAAGGGGATCTAAAGAACAAATTCGTCAGTTAACTGGTATGCGTGGTTTGATGGCTAAGCCTAAAAAATCGACTGCTGGTGGTGGTGAAATTATTGAAAACCCGATTTTGTCTAACTTTAAAGAAGGTCTTTCTATCCTTGAGTACTTTATTTCTACTCACGGTGCTCGTAAAGGTCTTGCGGATACCGCTCTTAAAACTGCAGATGCAGGATACTTAACAAGAAGATTACATGACGTTTCTCAAGACGTAATTGTAAACATTGATGATTGTGGTACATTAAGAGGTGTTGAAGTTTCTGCTTTAAAGAAAAACGAAGAAATCGTAGAATCTTTAGGAGAAAGAATTCTTGGACGTGTAGCATTGCAAGATGTTATTAATCCTTTGAACAATGAAGTATTAGTTGCCTCTGGTCAACAAATTACAGAAGCAATTGTGAAAGCAATTGAAGCATCTCCATTAGAAAAAGTAGAGGTTCGTTCTCCATTAACTTGTGAGGCATTAAAAGGAATCTGTGCTAAATGTTATGGTAGAAACTTAGCTACTGGAAAAATGACTCAAAGAGGAGAGGCAGTTGGAGTTATCGCTGCTCAATCTATTGGAGAGCCTGGTACACAGTTGACACTTAGAACATTCCACGTTGGAGGGGTTGCAGGAGGTATTTCTGAAGAATCTAGCATTGTTGCTCGTTTCCCAGGAAAACTAGAAATTGAAGATTTGAAAACAGTAAAAGGAGAAGATAGCGAAGGAAACGCAGTGGATATTGTTGTTTCTCGTTCTACTGAATTGAAATTAGTTGACGAAAAAACAGGTATTTTATTAAGTACCAATAACATTCCTTACGGTTCAAGTATCTTTGTAAAAGACGGTCAGTCTGTTGGAAAAGGAGAAGTAATCTGTAAATGGGATCCATATAATGGAGTTATTGTTTCTGAGTTTACTGGTAAAATTGCTTACGAAGATTTAGAGCAAGGACAATCGTTCATGGTTGAAATCGATGAGCAAACTGGTTTCCAAGAAAAAGTAATTTCTGAAGCAAGAAACAAAAAATTAATTCCAACTTTATTGGTTTACGGTAAAGACAATGAATTAATTCGTTCTTACAACTTACCAGTTGGAGCCCACTTGATGGTTGATGATGGTGAGAAAATTAAAGCGGGTAAAGTATTGGTTAAAATTCCACGTCGTTCTTCTAAATCAGGAGATATTACAGGAGGTTTACCAAGAATTACAGAGTTGTTAGAAGCTCGTAATCCTTCAAACCCAGCGGTAGTTTCAGAAATCGACGGTGTTGTTTCTTTCGGAAAAATCAAACGTGGTAATCGTGAAATCATCATCGAATCTAAATTTGGTGAAGTGAAGAAATACCTAGTAAAATTATCAAGTCAAATCTTAGTTCAAGAAAATGACTTCGTTAGAGCAGGTGTTCCTTTGTCAGATGGTGCTATTACTCCAGACGATATTTTAAGAATTCAAGGTCCAGCAGCTGTTCAACAGTACTTGGTAAATGAAATTCAAGAGGTATACCGTTTACAAGGGGTAAAAATCAACGACAAACACTTTGAGGTGGTTATTCGTCAAATGATGCGTAAAGTAAGAGTTCAAGATCCAGGAGATACATTGTTCTTAGAAGATCAATTGATTCACACTAAAGATTTTATCTTAGAAAACGATAAGTTATACGGAATGAAAGTGGTAGAAGATGCAGGCGATTCTGATGTCTTGAAACCAGGTCAAATTATTACGCCACGTCAATTACGTGATGAAAATTCGTTATTGAAACGTAATGATAAAAACCTAGTTGTGGCACGCGATGTAATCACTGCAACAGCTACTCCAGTTCTTCAAGGTATTACAAGAGCTTCATTACAAACGAAATCATTTATTTCAGCTGCTTCTTTCCAAGAAACAACTAAAGTATTAAACGAGGCTGCAGTTGCAGGTAAAGTAGATTACTTAGAAGGATTGAAAGAAAATGTTATTGTAGGTCATAGAATTCCTGCTGGTACAGGTATGAGAGAATACGATCATACGATTGTAGGATCTAAAGAAGACTACAATGAAATGATGGCTAACAAAGAAGAATATATTTATTAATTCAAATATAAAGTTTCAAAGTCTGTAGCAATACAGACTTTGATTTTTTTACTCTTTTTATTATGACAGAGCAACAAGACCAGATCAACATTGAGTTAGATGAGCAAACTGCCGAAGGGATTTATTCTAATTTGGCTATTATTAATCATTCTTCTTCTGAATTTGTTTTAGATTTTGTAAGCATTATGCCAGGCATTCCTAAAGCAAAAGTAAAATCAAGAATTGTTTTGACTCCGCAACATGCTAAAAGATTGTTGAAAGCCATTGGAGAAAATATTCACCGTTTTGAAGTCGCTCATGGCGAAATAAAAGACACGGAGCAAGCTCCAATTCCATTGAATTTTGGTCCTGCGGGACAAGCTTAATACAAAAAAGAGGTTTCAGAAATGAAACCTCTTTTTTATTTATTGTAGTTTGTGTGCTACTTCGTTTTTAATTTCTTCTAACACAAATGTGCTCTGAACATTGGAGATACCTTCTATAATAGCTAATTTATCTACTGCAAATTTTTGGTATTCATTCATGTCTTTCACGGCTATTTTTAATAAAAAGTCATAGTTTCCAGAGACATGATAACAGCCCATTACTTCATGCAGTTTTTGGATTTGTTTTTTAAAATTATCAATAAAATCTTTAGAATGAGTAGATAGCGTTACTTGGCAAAATACTTGAATCGATTTCCCAATTTTCACTTCGTCGAGTAAGGCTACGTATTTTTTGATATAGCCTAATTGTTCTAACTTTTTGATTCGGGCAAAGGTAGGAGAGACTGATAAACCTGATTTTTCGGCAATCATTTTGATGTTGGCTTTAGCATCATCTTGTAAAACCATTAAAATTCGTTTGTCTATAGCGTCCATTTCAAAATATTTTTATTGTTTTTATTATTTACCAATTCGGTTTTAATAGTATTATTCTGCTAATGTAGTATTATTTAGAATTAAAATATCAATTTTTGTTATTATTTAGAATATTTTTAAAATAAATATAAATTTACCAAAAAAACATAATGGAATCAAATTCAGTTTTCTTGACCGATACAGATGCACAACGTTTAGTAGATTTAGAGCAAATTATTGCTATTTCTAATCACAACTCCATAGGATATCCTATTTCAAAAGATTTTGATTTTTCAGAAGTGATGCCATTTTTAAAATACCCAATTAACAATGTAGGTGATCCATTTGAAAATTCGATAAATAAAGTAAAAACTCATGAACTCGAAAGAGAAGTAGTAGGTTTTTTTGCTAAATTGTTTAGAGCTGATCCGAATGATTATTGGGGGTACGTTACTAATGGTGGTTCCGAAAGTAATTTGTATGGTTTATATCTGGCCAGAGAATTGTATCCTAAAGGAATGGTGTATTATTCTGAATCGACACATTATAGTATTCGAAAAAATATTCATTTGTTAAATATTCCTAGTATTGTCATTCGTTCTCAAGAAAATGGTGAAATTGATTATACTGATTTAGAAAACACCTTGCGAATTAATCGCGATAAGCCCGCTATTATTTTAGCTAATTTTGGTACCACCATGAAAGAAGCTAAAGACGATGTTTCTAAAATCAAAACCATTTTAAGAAGTCTAGCAATTCAAGATAGTTATATTCATTGTGACGGAGCGTTATCGGGTAGTTATGGCCCTTTTATTGAGCCGCGAGTGCCGTTTGACTTTATGGATGGTGCAGATAGTATTTCTATTAGCGGACACAAGTTTATTGGTTCGCCAATTCCTTCAGGAGTTATTATTACCAAGCGTTCGAATAGAGATCGAATTGCCAAAGGAATATCGTATATAGGTTCTTTAGATACTACAATTACAGGTTCTAGAAACGGACACTGTCCTCTTTTTTTATGGTATGCCTTAAAAAAAATGGGAGTAGAAGGATTGAGACAACGATTCCAAAACAGTCTTGAAGTGGCTGCTTATTGCGAAACGAGATTAAATGAAATTGGGATTCCTGCGTGGAGAAATCCCAATGCTATTACAGTAGTGTTTCCAAAAGTTGCTGACACGATTATTGCCAAATGGCAACTAGCTACTCAAGAAACAATTTCACATATCATTTGTATGCCAAGTGTGACTAAAAATCAAATCGATGAATTGATTTCAGATATTCAAAATTGTGTTGAAGTGGTCAAAAATGACTTTGAATTTGCGTTTTAATTATTCGAATTCTGAAGTAAAAAACAACTTCACGTTCGGATATTTACTTTGGGTCATTTGAATGGTAAAATCGGAATCGGCTAAGAAAACCAATTGTCCGTATTTATCATGAGCCAAAAACTTTTGCTTAATACGTTTGAATTCTTTGAATTCCTCACTTTTAGCATCGTCTGGTTTTACCCAACATGCTTTGTGAACAGGAAAATTCTCGTACGTACATTTCGCACCGTATTCGTGTTCCAATCGGTATTGAATTACTTCGTATTGTAAGGCTCCGACGGTTCCAATGATTTTTCTATTGTTCATTTCTAAGGTGAACAACTGCGCTACTCCTTCGTCCATCAATTGATCCACACCTTTGTCCAATTGTTTGGCTTTTAGTGGGTCGGCATTATTGATGTAACGGAAATGTTCTGGCGAAAAACTCGGAATCCCCTTAAAGCTCATTACTTCGCCTTCGGTTAAAGTGTCTCCAATTTTGAAGTTCCCCGTATCGTGCAATCCTACAATGTCACCAGGGTAGGAGATGTCTACAATTTCTTTTTTCTCAGCAAAAAAGGCGTTCGGACTTGAGAATTTTAAATTCTTCTTTTGGCGAACGTGAAAATAAGGTTTATTTCTTTCAAAAGTTCCCGAAACGATTTTGATAAATGCCAAACGATCTCGGTGTTTGGGGTCCATATTCGCATGAATCTTGAAAACAAAACCTGACATTTTTTCTTCTTTTGGATCAACCAAACGCGTTTCAGAATCTTTAGGTCGAGGCGAAGGTGCAATCGCTACAAAGCAATCCAACAATTCTCTAACTCCAAAATTATTCAAAGCCGAACCAAAAAACACGGGTTGTAATTTTCCGTCCAAGTAGTCTTGACGGTCAAATTTTGGATAGACTTCGTCAATCAATTCCAATTCTTCACGGAGTTTATCCGCAGGTTTTTGACCGATAATTTTTTCTAATTCAGGACTTTGAACGTCCGAGAAAGCAATCGTTTCTTCAATATTCTTGCGACTATCGCCACTAAATAAGTTGATGTTTTGTTCCCATAAATTATAAATCCCTTGGAAGTCGTAACCCATCCCAATTGGGAAACTCAACGGAGTCACGGTCAAGCCCAGTTTTTGCTCCACTTCATCCATCAAGTCAAAGGCATCTTTTCCTTCGCGGTCTAATTTATTGATGAAAACAATAATCGGAATGTTTCGCATTCTACATACCGAAACTAATTTTTCAGTTTGTTCCTCGACTCCTTTGGCAACGTCAATCACTACAATTACGCTGTCCACAGCAGTCAAAGTTCGAAACGTATCCTCGGCAAAATCCTTATGCCCAGGCGTATCCAGAATGTTGATTTTTTTCTCTTTGTAATTGAATGCCAAAACCGAAGTCGAAACCGAAATTCCTCTTTGACGCTCAATTTCCATAAAGTCAGACGTAGCGCCTTTCTTGATTTTGTTATTTTTTACCGCACCCGCTTCCTGAATTGCCCCTCCAAAAAGGAGTAATTTCTCGGTTAGTGTCGTCTTTCCTGCATCGGGATGCGAGATAATTCCAAAGGTTCTCCTACGTTGTATTTCTTCTAAAAAACTCATAATTGCTATAATGGATTGCAAAAATACTATTTACTTCATTAATTAACTAATTCCATATGCTTTTCTGGATATGTCTTTAAAGCTTCCAGCCTTTTTAATTATTTGTACAAATTTTTTTATATTTTTGATAAACATATAAAGCTTTATTATTTGAGTAGATTGATAAAATTGTAGAGCAAGTTTCGTTGATAGACTCAATACAAAAAATTATATGAAAATGAAAAGATGAGCAAAGAGGAATATATAAACAGATAATTAACAAAATGTTTGAAGAGATTAAAATAAAAATTTTCGGAATTCAGCCTGCAGCTAAAGTCACAACTAATAAACTTGAGGTTCTTATTGCAAGAGAATTTCCTGAACATATTGAAGAAGTGACCTTAGCTTTATATAAACTTAACGGATATAGTTCAGATGGTATAAATAGGATTTCAGCCGCAATCTTGAAACTCGCAGATAAAGACCTTTCATTATTGAATTTTTATATCGATAAAGCTAATAGTGATAATAGAGATGTTTTATCTCAAGCAGAATATCCTAGGTGTTCACAACTTGGATTTGAAGATTTTAATATAACCAATATAAAAAGTATTTATTTAGATGACTGGAGAGAATACTCAAAATGGTTAAACTACTAAATTATTAGAGTAAAAGAATATCGTTATCACAAAGTTTCCTTTCCTCGAAGTAAAAGTTATTTCAAGAATTCTCAACTCTATTTTCAAAACGTTTCCTTTGTATTTCCTAATAATTTTTTGTTAATAGTACGCATAGTACTTGCTTTCTCTAATTGAATTGTTATTTTTGTTGGCAATAATACATTTTGGCTTCTGTAGTTAGTAATAGAAGTACTAAAAAATAAAAATTAAACAATGATATTTCAATTACCATCCATTACCATTTTTATGAATAAGAAGGTACTTTCTTTTTTCTTGCTTCTTTTTTCTGTAGTGACTTTAACCGCTCAAGAAGTGATTAAAGAGCAACCGGCAAAAGAAACTCCTAAAACCAACTCGACTAAAAAAATGAAAGTTGATGGTGTAATTGCTACCGTTGGAGATTATATTATTTTAGATTCAGATATTGATAAAGCCTATTTGGAAATTTCTAGTCAAGGTGGTTCGGTTAAGGATATTTCAAGATGTCAGATGTTAGGAAAACTAATGGAAGACAAATTGTATGCGCACCAGGCAGTTCAGGATAGTGTTAAAGTAACCGATTCAGAGGTAAAAACCTTAATGGACGAGCGTTTGAACTACATGACTGAACAATTAGGTTCTATGGATAAGGTAGTGAGTTACTACAAAAAAAATAACGAAGAAGAATTCAGAACCTATTTCTTTGACATTCTTAAAGAAAATAAGTTGACATCAGAAATGCAAAAGAAAATTGTGGATGATGTACAAATTACACCCGAAGAGGTTCGTAATTTCTTTAAGAAAATACCAAAAGAGGAATTGCCTGTTTTTGGTGCCGAAATGGAAGTGGCTCAAATTGTAGTCAAACCTAAAATTTCAGATGCTGACAAACAAAAAGTAATTGATCGTTTGAATGGATTTAAAAAAGAAATTCAAGAAGGGTCTAGTTTCGCAACCAAAGCCGTTTTGTATTCACAAGACCCAGGTTCAAGAGCAAGTGGCGGGTATTACAAGATGAATCGTAAAACGCCTTTTGTAAAAGAATTTAAAGACGTTGCCTTCAGTTTAGCCGAAGGAGAAATTTCAGCGCCTTTCGAAACAGATTTTGGGTATCATATTATTTACGTTGAGAAAATAAAAGGACAAGAGATAGAATTGCGTCATATTTTATTGGCTCCTAAAGTTACTGATGAGTCGTTGCAAGAAGCAAAAGAAAAAATTGCCTTGATTCGTAAACGAATTATGGACAAAGAAATCACTTTTGCGGAAGCAGCAAGAACCTTGTCTGATGAGAAAGAAACGAGAACGAATGGAGGGACTTTAATTAATCCTAAAACACAAGATACGCGTTTTGAATTGACTAAAATGGATCCAAGTTTGTATGCTCAAGTTTCTAATCTAAAAGAGAATGAGATTTCGTCACCGGTTTTAGATGAATTACAAGAAGGTAAAAAGCAATACAAATTAATTACGGTTACGAATAGAATCAACGAGCATACGGCAGATTATGCCAAAGATTATACTAAAATTAAAGATTTAGCGTTAAAAGAAAAACAAATCAAAGCGATAGCAAAATGGTTTGACGAAAAAATAAAATCTACTTATATTAAAATTGTAGGTGAATACAGAGATTGTGTGTTTACCAACAATTGGTTGAAAAAATAAATTTTTTAAAAAATCAAAAAAGGGTTAGCTTTATGAAATCAAAATCATATTGCTAACTCTTTTCAATTTAAAATATACCTCAAATGTCTGATGTTGCTGCTATACAAAGTTTAGTTCAAAAAAGAACAGCGCTAAAAAATGAAATTGCCAAAATTATTGTGGGTCAAGATGCTGTGATTGACCAAATTGTATTGGCTATTTTTTCTGGCGGACATGCTTTGTTAGTAGGGGTTCCAGGTTTAGCCAAAACCTTAATGGTAAATACGTTGGCACAGGCTTTGGGATTGGATTTCAAGCGCATTCAGTTTACGCCAGATTTAATGCCTTCGGATATTTTGGGAAGTGAGATTTTAGATGAAAACAGACAGTTTAAATTCATCAAAGGACCAGTTTTTACCAATATAGTTTTAGCGGATGAAATCAATAGGACGCCTCCTAAAACACAAGCGGCTTTGCTTGAAGCGATGCAGGAACGTTCGGTTACTATTGCGGGTAATCAATATCAGTTGAATTTGCCTTATTTTGTTTTAGCAACTCAAAACCCTATTGAGCAAGAAGGAACTTATCCTTTGCCAGAAGCGCAATTAGACCGATTCATGTTTGCTATTAAATTGGAATACCCCACGTTTCAAGAAGAAGTACAAGTGGTAAAACAAACCACTTCGGATACAAAAAGTGACATATACCCCTTATTTACGGCTCAAGAAATTATCGATTTTCAGCATTTAATTCGCCGCATCCCAGTAGCAGATAATGTCATTGAATATGCAGTAACTTTAGTAAGTAAAACACGTCCAGACAGTCCATTGTCAACTGATTTTGTGAAAAATTATTTGGATTGGGGGGCAGGGCCAAGAGCTTCTCAGAATTTAATTTTGGCTGCCAAAGCACATGCTGCGTTCAATGGGAAATTCTCTCCAGATATCGAAGATGTAAAAGCAGTTGCCATTGGGATTCTGCGCCATCGAATCATTAAAAACTACAAAGCTGACGCCGAAGGAATTACGGAAGAAATCATTATTGATACACTATTATAAACACGATAGATAGTCAGGATGAAATTCAGGATTATTTTTTTATCAAAATGACCTGTTTGACTTTGTAAATACACAGTTATTTTGTTAATTATTTAGTATTTATTAGGTTAAATTGTTCTTTTAATAATTAAATTAAATCTCATTTGTTATTTTGTAATAATAATAAGCGATAGAGCTAGTTTTATTAAATTATTTTTAAATCTCGGCTTTAATTTCTAAATTTGCTAAACATATAAAAACAAAAAATACCCAATATATTATGGCTATTGATAATGCAATGAATCTTTATAACGAATACATTAAAGAAATCGAAGAAAGAAAAGGTCAAGGATTGCATCCAAAACCAATTGATAGTGCTGATTTACTAAGTGAAATCATAGCGCAAATCAAAGACGTTAACAACCCAAATAGAGAAGAATGTCTTTCGTTTTTTATTTATAATACATTGCCTGGAACAACCAGTGCAGCGGGTAAAAAGGCTTATTTCTTAAAAGATATTATTCTTGGAAAAGAAGTGGTAAGTGAAATTACCCCAGCTTTTGCATTTGAATTGTTGTCTCACATGAAAGGTGGAACTTCTATTGAAGTGTTACTAGATTTGGCTTTAGGAAATGATGCAGCAATTGCAAAACAAGCTTCAAATGTTCTTAAAACACAAGTATATCTTTACGATGCCGATACTGATCGTTTGAAAGAAGCGTATGTCAATGGCAACACTGTAGCAAAAGATATTTTGGAAAGCTATGCAAAAGCGGAATTTTTTACAAAATTACCGGAGTTGCCAGAAGAAATTAAAGTAGTTACATTCATTGCTGGTGAAGGTGATATTTCAACCGATTTATTATCTCCAGGAAATCAAGCGCACTCACGTTCAGATCGTGAATTGCATGGTAAATGTATGATTACTCCTCAGGCACAACAAGAGATTCAAGCACTTCAAGCACAACACCCAGATAAAAGTGTGATGTTAATCGCTGAAAAAGGAACAATGGGTGTAGGTTCTTCTAGAATGTCAGGAGTGAACAATGTGGCACTTTGGACAGGGAAAAAAGCAAGTCCATACATTCCGTTTGTAAATATTGCACCAATTGTTGGTGGAACTAATGGAATTTCTCCAATTTTCCTTACTACTGTTGACGTAACAGGTGGTATTGGAATTGATTTGAAAAACTGGGTTAAAAAAGTAGATGGAAACGGTACATTGGTTCGTGATGAAAATGGAGATCCGATTTTAGAACAAGTGTATTCAGTTGCTACAGGAACGGTTTTAACAATCAATACTAAAGCTAAGAAATTATATAATGGTGATAAAGAGTTAATAGATTTATCAAAATCTTTTACACCACAAAAAATTGAATTTATTAAAGCAGGTGGATCGTATGCCATTGTTTTTGGTAAAAAAATTCAAACCTTCGCTTGCAAAGTGTTAGGAATTGATATTCCAACCGTTTTTGCTCCTTCTAAAGAAGTTTCACATGAAGGACAAGGTTTAACTGCAGTTGAGAAAATTTTTAACAAAAATGCGGTTGGAACAACACCTGGAAAAGTATTACATGCAGGTTCAGATGTTCGTGTAGAAGTAAATATTGTTGGTTCGCAAGATACAACTGGATTGATGACTGCCCAAGAATTAGAATCGATGGCAGCTAAAGTGATTTCTCCAATTGTTGACGGAGCATACCAATCAGGATGTCATACTGCTTCGGTTTGGGATAAAAAAGCGCAAGCTAATATTCCGAAATTGATGCAATTTATGAATGATTTTGGATTAATCACTGCACGTGATCCGAAAGGAGTGTATCATCCAATGACAGACGTTATTCACAAAGTATTGAATGATATTACTATTGATGAATGGGCTATCATTATTGGTGGAGACTCGCATACTAGAATGTCTAAGGGAGTTGCTTTTGGGGCTGACTCAGGTACGGTTGCATTGGCTTTAGCTACAGGTGAGGCTTCTATGCCAATTCCGGAATCGGTTAAAGTGACTTTCAAAGGAACAATGAAAGAATACATGGATTTCCGTGATGTAGTTCATGCTACCCAAGCACAAATGTTGCATAAATTTGGAGGAGAAAATGTTTTCCAAGGTAGAATTATCGAAGTGCATATTGGGACATTAACGGCTGATCAAGCATTTACTTTTACGGACTGGTCTGCTGAAATGAAAGCAAAAGCATCTATCTGTATTTCTGAAGACGACACGTTGATTAACTCTTTAGAAATTGCTAAAGGAAGAATCCAAATCATGATTGACAAGGGTATGGATAATTCTAAAAAAGTACTTCAAGGCCTTATCAATAAAGCAAACAAGAGAATTGAGGAAATTAAAACAGGTGATAAACCAGCATTACGTCCTGATTCAAATGCTAAATATTACGCAGAGTTAGAAGTTGATTTAGATGTAATCAACGAACCAATGATTGCGGATCCAGATGTAAATAATAAAGACGTTTCTAAACGTTATACCCACGATACTATCCGACCATTGTCTTTCTACGGAGGAACTAAAAAGGTTGATTTAGGTTTCATTGGTTCTTGTATGGTGCATAAAGGTGATATGAAAATATTAGCTCAAATGCTTAAAAATATCGAGAAACATGAAGGGAAAGTAGAGTTTAAAGCGCCTTTAGTGGTTGCTCCTCCTACTTATAATATCGTTGACGAATTGAAAGCAGAAGGAGACTGGGAAGTGTTGAGAAAATATTCTGGTTTTGAATTTGATGATAACGCACCTAAAGGAACAGCTCGTACTGAGTACGAAAACATGTTGTATTTAGAGCGTCCAGGGTGTAACCTATGTATGGGTAATCAAGAAAAAGCATCTAAAGGAGATACAGTTATGGCAACTTCTACTCGTTTATTCCAAGGAAGAGTTGTAGAGGACACTGCAGAGAAAAAAGGAGAATCATTACTTTCTTCGACTCCAGTAGTGGTTTTATCTACTATTCTAGGAAGAACACCTTCAATAGAAGAATACAAAAAAGCAGTGGAAGGAATTAACTTAACCAAGTTTGCACCGCCACACAAATTGTTAGTTAGGTAACAAATAAGTTATATAAATAATTAAAAAGTCTAAGTAATTTTACTTAGACTTTTTTGTTTTTTACCCATTGAAAAGGTTAATTTCAATTGGTTTTCCCAACTTAAGTGGTCAATTTTATAAATGCTTTAACTTTTTTAGAGATAAAAAGGGCTATCTTTGTAATTCTTGAAATATTCCCGTTTTTCAGTAAAGAAATGATAATTATAAGTCATTTTTTAAGTTTCAAAATCATCGTGATGTTTAAATCGGGTTGAAAATTAAAAACAGAATGAAGTATTACAAACTAATTTTAATTTTATCGTTCCTAACTAGTCTATCAGCTTTCTCTCAAGAAAAATTGATTAAGCATACGGTACAAAAAGGGGAAACTATAACTGCAATAGCCCAAAAATATAAAGTAGATCCAAGTGCGATTTACGAACTCAATCCAGATTGTAGCCGAGTACTAAAATTGGAATCTATTATTTTGATTCCGCGTCAGACTTCAAAAGGAGTAAAAGTAAAAACGGAATCGAAGGTTACTTTAGTTGAAAATACTCATGAGGTACAACCGAAAGAAACATTATTTGGTATCGCAAAGCAATATGAAATTTCTCTGGATGAATTGAATAATGCCAATCCTGAGTTAGCAGAAACAGGTTTGAAAGCGGGACAAAAAATCAAGATTCCTACTAAAGTCAATTCAAATGGTAGCTCAATAACTAAGAAAGAAGCTCCTAAATTTGAACCAAAAAGAGAAGTCGTTCAAAAAGAAAAACAAGAAAAGAGTATTCCTGAACCAGTTGTTACACAAACGGAAACAACAACTCACGAGGTATTGCCATCAGAAACCAAATTTGGGATTGCTAGACAATATGGTATTTCCGTGGCTGATTTGGACAAAGCTAATCCAATATTAGAAAAAGAACCTTTGAAGGCAGGTCAAAAAATTGTAATTCCAGTAAAAGAAGGAAGTGTTACAGTTCCTCCGGTAGTCAAACCAGTTGAGGTGATTGTTTCTAATAAGACAGAAACGAAAGAAAAAACTAAGGAAGTAATTACTGTTGTCAATAAAGAAGTTGCTGTTGAGCAAAATCAAAAAACGATAGTACATGAGGTGCTTCCTAAAGAAACCAAATACGGAATTGCAAAAAAATATGGTATCTCGGTAGCAGAATTAGAAATACAAAATCCATCGATACTTAAAAATTTGTATGTAGGTGCTAAATTGACTATTTCTGGTGCAAAAGAAATTCAAGAAGATGTTGCTGATACAAAAGTTGCAACTTCAGAAAGTAGTAATAGCGTTTCAAATCAAGAGAATCTTACTATTGCGAGTAGTGTTGCTCAATGGAATACGAACGAGGAATTAGCCGATGAATTAATTCGTATGGCATCTGATAATTTAGGATCACGATACCGTGCTGGAGGAACCTCAAAAAATGGGTTTGATTGTTCGGGATTGATGTATTCTACTTTTAGTTCTTTGGATATCAAATTGCCAAGATCTTCTATTGAAATGGCAGCAATTGGGACAAAAGTAGATACAAAAGAGGCTAAAAAAGGCGATTTAATTTTCTTTAAGACAAGAGGAGGAAATCAAATTAATCACGTTGGAATGGTTGTGGAGGTTTGTGATGGTGAAATCCGATTTATTCATTCCTCAACACAAAGTGGTGTTATTATTTCTTCTACCAAAGAAAAATATTACGAGAAAAATTTTACCCAGATTAATAGGGTGTTACAACAATAAACTTCTAATTTTCAACTCCTCAATTTGAGGAGTTTTTTGTTTTAAATAGGTATTGAGCTAATTCTTTGATTTGAAAAACTCAATTTTTGAAAAAAAGTATATCTTTAACCAACCAAAAACTAAAACCAAATAGTATGGAAGAAAATCAATCAGGAGATTTTAAGAGAGAATTAGGATTATTAGACGGAACTATGTTAGTAGTTGGTTCTATGATTGGGTCTGGAATATTCATTGTAAGTGCTGATATTGCAAGACAGGTAGGTTCAGCAGGTTGGTTAACTTTAATTTGGTTAATCTCAGGAATAATTACGATGATTGCTGCAGTAAGTTATGGCGAGTTGAGTGCTATGTTTCCTAAAGCAGGTGGGCAATATGTGTATTTAAAAGAGGCTTATAATAAATTGATCGCCTTTTTGTACGGATGGAGTTTCTTTGCGGTTATTCAGACAGGAACTATTGCAGCTGTAGGGGTAGGTTTTTCAAAATTTGCGGCTTATTTGATTCCGTCTCTAAGTGACGAAAATATCCTATACGAATTAGGTTCTTTTAAATTGAATGTAGCACAAATAGTCTCAATTATTACGATTGCCCTACTTACGTATGTGAATAGTAGAGGAGTAAAAAACAGTAAAATTCTGCAAACCGTTTTAACGGTAATTAAGATTCTATCCTTATTTGGGTTGATTATTTTCGGATTCTTACTAGCCGCTAAAGCTGAAATCTGGAATGCCAATTGGTCAGATGCTTGGAATACACGTTCATTTAATACAGATACGGGGTCGTGGTTGCCAATTGGAGGTACTGCTTTGCTAACAGGGATTTCTGCTGCAATGGTAGGGTCGTTGTTTTCTAGTGATGCTTGGGTAGGAGTAACTTTTATTGCAGGGGAGATAAAAAATCCAAAACGCAATGTAGGTTTGAGTTTGTTTCTAGGGACTTTTATTGTCACAGTGATTTATGTGTTGACTAATTTGATGTATTTAGCCGTAATTCCACTAGACGAAATCGCTACTGCCAAATCAGATAGAGTGGCGGTAGTAGCTTCTCAATATACTTTTGGAGATATGGGAACTATCATCATTGCCTTAATGATTATGATTTCTACTTTTGCTTGTAATAACGGATTGATTATGGCGGGAGCAAGAGTCTATTATACCATGGCTAAAGATGGGTTGTTCTTGAAAAAAGCAGCTAATTTGAATTCGGCAAGTGTGCCAGAATGGGCGCTTTGGGTACAGTGCATTTGGGCTTCTCTTTTATGTTTAACTGGTAAATACGGTGATTTATTAGATTTTGTAATTATCATTGTTTTGATATTTTATATTCTTACCATTTACGGCATTTTTATTCTTCGTAAAAAAATGCCTGAAGTAGAAAGACCTTACAAGGCTTTTGGTTATCCAGTTCTTCCATTAGTTTATATTGTAATAGCTTCTGCGGTATGTGTATCGTTATTAATTACAAAATTCTCCACTTGTGGTTGGGGTGTATTAATTATGCTAACAGGAATCCCGATTTATTACGCTACTAAGCCTAAAGAATAATCTAAAATAGAAAAGCCGTCTCGTTTTACACAAGACGGCTTTTTGAATAATGTGGGGGAGTATGTATTATAAAATAGTATTAACTTCTTCAAAAGGTAACCCCCAAGCTTCGGCAACACCTTGGTAAACAACTTTGCCATTGGCAATGTTTAAACCTTTTTTCAATTCTTCATTTTCATTACAGGCTTTTTTCCATCCTTTATTGGCTAATTGTAACGCATAAGGCAAAGTAGCATTTGTTAATGCCAAAGTAGAAGTATAAGGCACAGCTCCAGGCATATTGGCTACACAATAATGAACAATTCCGTCAATAATGAAAGTCGGATTTTCATGAGTGGTTGGTGTACAAGTTTCAATACAACCTCCTTGATCCACAGCTACGTCTACTACAACAGTACCAGGACTCATCAATTTCAACATATCTTTTGTGATTAAGTGAGGTGCTTTGGCTCCTGGGATTAAAACCGCTCCAATTACTAAATCGGCATCAGCGATAGCCTCGCATATATTGTAATGATTTGACATTAGTGTAGTCACATTAGCAGGCATAACATCATCTAAATAACGTAAACGTGCCAAACTCACATCCATAATAGTCACTTTAGCGCCAAATCCAGCTGCCATTTTTGCTGCTTGAGTTCCAACAATTCCTCCACCTAAAACAACTACTTTAGCAGGATTTACCCCCGGAACTCCTCCTAAAAGAATTCCTTTTCCTTGCATTGGTTTTTCTAAATATTTGGCACCTTCTTGAATAGACATTCTTCCTGCTACTTCAGACATTGGCACCAAAAGAGGCAAACTGCGATCTGATTTTTCTACAGTTTCGTAAGCCAAACAAATTGCATCACGTTCTATCATCGCTTTGGTTAATGGTTCAGATGAAGCAAAGTGAAAATAGGTAAAAACCAATTGGTCTTTTTTAATCAAAGGATATTCAGATGCTATAGGTTCTTTTACTTTAATAATCATTTCGGCAATTTCGTAGACCGCTTCAATAGTTGGTAAAATTTGAGCTCCAGCATTGGTGTAAGCGCTATCGCTAAATCCGCTATTTTCTCCTGCCGTTGACTGTATGTAAACGATATGTCCGTATTTTTTGAATTCAGCTACACCTGCGGGTGTTAAGGCTACACGATTTTCGTTGTTTTTGATTTCTTTAGGAACACCTATTATCATGGTTTATAGTTTTAAAAGTTGGATTTTAAATTCATAACAAATGTATTGATATAGAAAAAATTATTGATATTAAGCATTTAAATAGGTAATTATTTCTTTTAAATTGTATTTTTGTATCATTTATTTCTTTTTGTTATTTGTTTGACGCTTGCAAAAAGAAAAATAATCGCTAAATTGAATTTCTAATTTATTTCATTTTGAACGGTATGATGAATATTGATGCTACTGATAAAAAAATTCTTCGTTTACTACAAGAAGATGCTCATTTAACGTTGAAAGACATTTCAAATAAGATTAATTTGTCATTAACTCCAGTTCACGACAGAGTCAAGCGTTTGGAGCGTGAAGGGGTAATAGAAAAATATGTTTCTATTGTGAATAAAAAGAAACTAGGAATGCACCTTACAGTCTATTGTCAGGTGACTTTAGTAAAGCAAACCCATGATGTATCTGAAGGATTTAATAGTTCTATTTTAAATATGCCTGAAGTAGTAGAGTGTAATTTTGTTTCAGGAAATTTTGACTACCTACTGAAAGTAGTATTGCCAGATATGGATAGTTACCATCATTTTCACCAACAAAAATTATCGGTTTTACCTGAGGTTTCGTTGATTAATAGTTTCTTTATTATTTCGGAAGTGAAGATGACTACAGTTGTGCCAATTTAATAAAAAAGCCATCTAGATTTCTAAGATGGCTTTTTCAACTAAAAGTGGTGTGAATTAAATAATTATTCTAAAAATTTCTCCATTTTGGTTGATCATTTCAATTCGAATGCTCTGATTCTCTTCTTTATTATTTAGTAACTTAGAAATGGTTTCAATATCTGTTGCTTTTATATTGTCAATACTTAAAATGATATTGCCTAAAAGTTCAGTTTCGTATTGTTTCAAATTCTCGTTTGTAATTGATTTGATTTTTACGCCATAATTGAGTCGGAAACGTTTCTTATCCGTAGCGTCAATATTTTCCAACTCTAAACCTTTAAATTCAGTGCTAAAGAATTCATTTTTACTTAAAATTACCGGAACAAGTTTTCTATTTCCATCTCTAATAATGGTAACCGCTACTTTATCATTCGGACGTTTGGTATTAATATAACCCGATAAGTCAGCAAAAGTAGCCACCGATTGATTGTCTAATTTTACGATGATATCTCCTTTTTGAAGTCCAGCTTTTTCTGCACCTGAACGTTTAGTTACTTTGCTAACATAAAAACCTTCGGTTTGTGAAACCCCTAATTCTTTAGAAGATTTAGCATTTAATTCCCCTCCTTCAACACCTAGAATTCCTCTTTGTACGTTGCCATACTCCATAATATCTTCGATTATTTTTCGGGTAATATTGGAAGGTACTGCAAAAGAATACCCTGTATAACTTCCTGTAGGGGAGCTAATCATGGTATTAATACCAATTAATTCTCCACGGGTGTTGACTAAAGCACCTCCACTGTTACCAGGATTGACTGCAGCATCTGTTTGAATAAAAGATTGGATTCCGCTAGTGTCTAGATTTCTTGCTTTGGCAGAAACTATTCCAGCTGTTACAGTAGAAGTTAAATTGTACGGATTTCCAACAGCTAATACCCATTCGCCCACTTTTACCGAATCAGAATTGGCAAACGCCGTATACGGTAATTTTTCGTCAGCATTAATTTTTAACAAAGCAATATCCATTTTGGAGTCGGTTCCAATGAGTTTTGCCTTATATGATTTTTTGTTGTTTAATGTAATTTCGATTTCAGTTGCATCTTTTATCACGTGATTATTGGTAACAATATAACCGTCTTCGGAGATGATTACTCCTGATCCGGTACCAATTTGTTCTTGTTGCTGACTGCCTCCATAACCATAAAAGAATTCCATAATAGGATTAGAAACGGTTCTTCTAGAAACGTTTTTCACATGAACTACAGTATGGATGGTTTTCTCGGCAGACTCAGTAAAATCTACATTTTCAGGAGAAAAACCTACGCGTTTTCCATAATAATCGTTTGCAACGGTAACTAATCCATCTTTGTTTTTTGAAAAATAACCATCTTGGTCAAAGAGTAATTTATAAGCACTTAAGGTTACAGCTCCACTTAATAGGGAAACTAAAAATAGATTTGAAAAGCGATTCATAATAGTATTCGTTTTTAAATTATTGAGGTAAATTTAAAAGAGAAATTGTTTTATAAAAAACAGTTTAACGCTCTTTAACAATGATTAACATTTCATTAATAGTTCGTACTTTTGTGTTTTAGAACCAAAGAAAATGCAATTAGATTTTTATAAATACCAAGGTACCGGAAATGATTTTGTAATGATTGATAATCGTTTCAATACTTTTCCTAAAGAGAATACGCAATTAGTAGCGCATTTATGTGATCGCCGTTTTGGGATAGGTGCTGACGGACTTATTTTACTCGATAACGATACGGATACCGATTTTAGAATGGTGTATTACAATTCAGATGGCAATTTGAGTTCAATGTGTGGTAATGGTGGGCGTTGTTTAGTAGCTTTTGCCAAAAAATTAAATGTTATTCAAAACGAAACTACTTTTATTGCAACTGATGGATTGCATTATGCTACAGTGGGAAATGATGGGATTGTTTCATTACAAATGATTGATGTTGAAGCGATAAACAACACTTCGGAATATTCTTTTTTAAATACAGGATCTCCACATCATGTACAACTAGTTGATGATTTGGAACACTTTAATGTGAAAGATAATGGAGCTGCAATTCGTTATGGTGAACTATATGGAAAAGAAGGTAGTAATATCAATTTTGTAAAGAAAATTGACGAGGCTACTTTCTCTTTGAGAACCTATGAAAGAGGGGTTGAAGACGAAACGTTGGCTTGTGGTACTGGAGCTACTGCAGTTGCTATTGCTATGAATGCTACAGGACAAACAGATTTGAATGTCATCAATTTAAATGTTGAAGGAGGAAAATTAGCGGTTTCTTTTGAAAAAATAGATGGGAAATATACCAACGTGTTTTTGAAAGGTCCTGCCGAATTTGTTTTCAAAGGAACAATCGAAATATAATCAGGCTATGATAACCCTAACAGGCGAAAATATTTACCTCAGAGCGCTTGAACCGAATGATTTGGAGTTTGTCTATGCCATGGAGAACGACCAAAGTATTTGGGAAGTGAGCAACACACAAACGCCTTATAGTCGGTTTTTAGTGAAACAATACTTGGAAAATGCGCATCAAGATATTTATGAAGCCAAACAATTGCGATTGGCGATTTGCCAAGACCAAGATTTTCCAGCTTTAGGGTTGATTGATTTATTTGATTTTGATCCTCAAAATAGAAGAGCTGGAATAGGTATTGTAATTCAAGCTGTAGAAAACAGGAAGCAAAATATTGGGTCAGAAGCATTAGAGTTGTTAATCAAATATGCCTTTCATCATTTGAATTTACATCAATTGTTTGCAAATATTGCAACAGAAAATACGGCTAGTCTAGCACTTTTTACTAAATTTGGATTTGAAAAAATAGGCGTTAAAAAAGATTGGACTTTAGTTAATGGCCGTTTTAAAGACGAAGCTCTTTTTCAATTAGTTAATCATTCATTTTAAAAATACAATTTTGAATATAAAAAAAATCATCACTACAGTTAGTATCGTTTTAATTTCAGTCTTAATGATTTACGGACTGATATTAGTACGTCAAATATTTTCAGACAATACTAAATTCGAAGAGAATGAAGTCTATGTTTACGTGCCAACGGGTTCTGATTATGAAGCAGTTAAAAAGATAGTGGAACCATATGTTGTGGATATGGATCGATTTGATGCAGTAGCGAATAAAAAGAAATACCCAAACAATGTAAAGCCAGGAAAATTTTTATTCAAAAAAGGGATGAATAGTAACGAATTGATTAATGCGCTACGTATTAATAATGAGGTGAAACTATCTTTCAATAATCAAGAACGTTTAGAGGATTTTGCAGGGCGAATAGGTTCTGAAATCGAAGCAGATAGTGTCTCGTTATTGGCTGCTATTAAAGATTCTACTTTCTTAAAAGAAAATGGGTTTAACGAAGAAAATGTGTTGACCATGTTCATCCCGAATACGTATGAATTGTATTGGAATACAACAGCTACAAAGTTTCGCGATAAAATGATTAAGGAATACCGTAATTATTGGAATGAAGAACGTGTTGCAAAAGCGAAAGCGCAAGGTTTAACACCAATTGAAGCTACTATTTTGGCTTCAATAGTACATAAGGAATCAGTTAAAAAAGATGAAAGACCTAGAATTGCAGGGGTATATTTGAATCGTTTGCATAAGGGTATTTTGTTGCAGGCAGATCCAACGGTGATATATGCAGTTAAAAAGAAATCAAACGATTTTAATCAGGTAATTAAAAGAGTTTTGAATAAAGATTTACAAGTTGCCTCTCCATATAATACCTATTATAGTGCGGGATTACCTCCAGGGCCAATTGCGATGCCAGATATTACTGCGATTGAGGCAGTATTGAATCCAGAAAAACACAATTATATCTATTTTTGTGCTAGTGTAGAACGTTTTGGATACCATGATTTTGCGGTAACTCAAGCAGAACACGAACAAAATGCTAAAAAATATTACAATTGGATTAATAGTCAAGGAGTGAAAAGATAATTTTTAGGCGAAAAACAGAATGTTTTTCGCCTTTTTTAAAACTATTAACGGCAATAAAATAATTAAAAAGGGCTTTTTAGAGCTCTTTTTTTATGTGTTTTTATGAAATGAAAAATTGTGGCGCTAACGTTTGAGTACTAGGGTTGCCAATGTTTCTAAAAGGGTAAAAAATTGTTTTTAGAAAACTTTAACAGCCTGATTTTAAGCATTGTATTTTTTGTTGTATATTTGCACCGTAGAAATTTCTGAATGGGACAGCGTTTAGAAGAAAAACAATTTATGATAAAGAAATGGCATTTTTATTCCACTTTACTACTAATTATCGCTTTTTTAAGCTCAGGTTTTAAACCTTTTAACTTAGATTCCAACACTTGGTTTCTAACCGATGGAACAGACAAATCCGACTACTTATTTCCATCTCAAAAACAAGAAGATTACGCTAAATTGAATATTCCTTTTACAGCCAATTTCTTTATTGGTTACAAAGAAGCTATTGCTTACAAAGAATCTCAAGGTAAATACAAAAAAATAAACACTTTAGGTTATTTAGGTAAGTATCAATTTGGTCCAGAAACACTACGCACCATTGGTGTTTACAATAATTCCGCTTTTTTGAATAACCCTGATTTGCAAGAAAAGGCTTTTTTGACTCTTTTAGCAAAAAACAAATGGTTGTTGCGTAATGAAATTGAAAAATATGAAGGGAGTGTGATTAATGGTATTCATATTACGGAGTCTGGAATTTTAGCAGCGGCACATCTAGGAGGTGTTCGTTCAGTAAAAAGATATTTCAGAACTAATGGGAAACGTTATTTTAGAGATGCTTATGGAACGTCTATTATTAGTTATATGAAAGCTTTTGGAGGGTATGATACTTCTTTTATAGAGCCAGATAGCAATGCTAATGTTGATGACATATAAGTACAAGCAATCTTATAAAAAAAGCCACTAATTAATTAGTGGCTTTTTTTTGAATAATTTGATTACCTGATTTTGATAATTTCACCATCCGATTTTATTACGATTCGTTTGACTTCTTTGTCTTTTTTGATCTTAATATTGTACTGTTTATTCATAACATCTCCTGATTCTTGAGTGTACAAAAATTTGTCATTTACAATAGTCCATTTAGGATATGTTCTGTAAATAGAATAAATTACTTGGGTTGGAAGTATGACATTTTTGTAATTTTCAACAACACGAGTTAATTTTCCTTTTTCATCATAAGTTGCGGCCAACTGACCGTTTTTTCCTTTCATTACTAAAAGGTATTCTTCATATCCTTCATTTTCTTTTCCAAGATCGTAGGCTATGAATTTTTCTTCGATAGCTCTTACTCTTTGGTCGGGATTATTATCCGGAAGGTAAATAGAAAAGTCTTTGCCTACTCGTTTGATTACTACTCCTGGTAATTCGATTGCTTTGATCTGACCTTTTTCTTGAGCATAAGATGTAGCAGTTAATGCTAAGAACAGTAAAATAATACTACTTGATTTCATAATTTTCATGTTTAAATTAATATTGATTGTGTTTAAATGAATTAAAATAATGGTGTAAGGTTTTTAGTTTTCTTCCCCTTTTGGTTAATTATTTAATGACACATCAATAGGTAATTGAAAATAGTATGATTTGGAGCAGTACATTCTCATTTTAGAGAGAGAATACAAGTAAAAATAAATCTAATAATTGAATTATTGCGTTAATAAAATATTAATATTTTGATATTCAGTGGTTTGAAAATAAAAAAACAGCCTACTGGCTGTTTTTTTATTTTGAATAGTTAGAAGGTTTAATCTATTAAAATTTCTAATATTTTGATCGCGGCTTCACTAATTTTAGTTCCTGGGCCAAATACAGCTACTGCACCTGCATCAAATAAGAATTGGTAATCTTGTGCTGGAATTACGCCTCCTACTACTACCATAATATCTTCTCGTCCGTATTTTTTTAGTTCTTCAATAACTTGTGGGACTAATGTTTTATGACCGGCTGCTAATGAAGATACGCCTAGAATATGAACATCATTTTCAACGGCTTGTTTAGCGGCTTCCGCAGGAGTTTGGAATAATGGACCGATGTCCACATCAAAACCTACATCGGCATAACCTGTTGCTACCACCTTAGCACCACGGTCGTGTCCATCTTGTCCCATTTTTGCAATCATAATTCGAGGTCTTCTACCTTCTTTTTCTGCAAAAATATTGGCTAATTGTTTTGCTTTTTCAAAACTTTCGTCGTTTTTTATTTCTTTACTATACACGCCACTAAAAGATTTAATTTGTGCTTTATATCTTCCGAAAATTGTTTCTAATGCATCGCTAATTTCTCCTAAAGTTGCTCTGTTTCTAGCTGCTTCTACGGCAATTTCTAATAAATTTCCCTTACCAGTTTTGGCACACAGAATTAATTTATCCAATGCAACTTTTACTTTTTCAGAATCTCGAGTTGATTTGATGCGTTCCAATTGTTCTAATTGTTGTCTACGCACCATTTGGTTGTCTACGTCTAAAATTTGAAGCGGATCTTCTTTCTCTAAACGGTATTGATTGACACCAACTATTATGTCTTGTCCACTATCAATTCGGGCTTGTTTTCTTGCTGCAGCTTCTTCAATTCTTAGTTTTGGAATTCCAGATTCAATAGCTTTAGTCATACCGCCTAATTCTTCTACTTCCTCGATTAACTTCCAAGCACTTTGAGCGATTTCATGGGTCAAATTTTCTACATAGTAGCTTCCTGCCCATGGATCCACTGTTTTAGTGATTTTAGTTTCGTCTTGTAGATACAATTGGGTGTTTCTAGCAATTCTAGCTGAGAAATCCGTTGGTAGAGCAATGGCTTCGTCTAGCGCGTTGGTGTGTAGCGATTGGGTTCCTCCAAAAGCCGCCGCTGCTGCCTCAATACAAGTTCGAGCTACATTATTAAAAGGATCTTGTTCGGTTAAACTCCAACCCGATGTTTGGCAATGGGTGCGCAATGCTAATGATTTATCATCTTTAGGTTCAAATTGTTTGACCAATTTTGCCCAAATCATTCGTCCCGCACGCATCTTAGCAATTTCCATGAAATGATTCATTCCAATTGCCCAAAAGAACGAAAGTCTCGGAGCAAATTCGTCAATCTTCATTCCTGCTGCTAAACCAGTTCGGATGTATTCTAAACCATCAGCTAGCGTGTATGCCAACTCAATATCGGCTGTAGCTCCTGCTTCTTGCATGTGATAGCCTGAAATTGAAATCGAATTAAATTTAGGCATGTTTTTGCTGGTGTATTCAAATATATCAGCGATTATTTTCATAGAAGGAGTAGGTGGGTAGATGTACGTATTTCTAACCATGAACTCTTTTAAAATGTCATTTTGTATTGTTCCAGAAAGTTTGTCTGGAGTTACACCTTGTTCTTCGGCTGCTACGATATAAAAAGCCATAATAGGAAGTACGGCTCCATTCATAGTCATCGAAACTGACATTTCGTCTAGTGGTATCTGGTCAAACAAAACCTTCATGTCTTCCACCGAATCGATAGCAACACCAGCTTTTCCAACGTCTCCTACAACACGTTCGTGATCCGAATCGTAGCCACGATGAGTAGGTAAATCAAAAGCAATAGAAAGACCTTTTTGACCAGCGGCTAAATTACGTCGGTAGAAGGCATTACTTTCTTCGGCGGTTGAAAAACCTGCGTATTGGCGTACTGTCCAAGGGCGACGTACATACATTGTAGCATAAGGACCTCTTAAATTAGGGGCAAATCCTGCTCCAAAATCCAAATGCTCTAATGGTTGAAGGTCTTCTGGAGTATAGTTTTGTTTCAAATCAATACCTTCTGCAGTTTGAAAATTAGCGCTTGCTGTATTTTTAACTGGCGAGTTTTTTTCGGATTGAATTTGAATATGTTGAAGGTCTTTTCTTTTCATTTTGGTGACAAATTTCTATTTGACAATGTGTTTTAGGATACTAAACAATTACTCTTTTTCTAATCGTTCTTGTTCTAGTTTTTCAGCTAATCGTCTTTCAATGATCGGGGTGATAAGTGTTTTTCTAGGTTTGATTTTAACGAATGGAAAAAGTTCTAAATCGTGTTTCATACGATCGTCTTTGTTAGCGTGTTTATTGGTTCCCAATAAAATTTCTTTTCCGTTGTCAAATAAGTCTTGTTCTTTATCAGCGCTTTCTTGAATTTTTCTTTTGATGATTCCTTCATTAAGTTGTTTTAAGAATCCGCCATTAGCTTCAATATCCTTGAACAACGTTAAGGCTTTGTCTGTCAATTGCTGGGTCAGGCTTTCGATATAATAACTTCCATCCGAGGGATTGTTAACTTTATCAAAATGACTTTCGTTTTTCAGAATTAACAATTGGTTTCGAGCAATTCGATCTCCAAATTCATTGTCTTTATGATACAAAGCATCATAAGGTAAATTAGCAATTGTGTCAGCACCCCCGATAATTGCACTCATACATTCGGTTGTGGTGCGGAGCATATTGACATTGTAATCGTACAATGTTTTGTTTCTTTTTGTTGGGGTAACCAATAAGTGACACGACCAGTTCGGATTGTAGGCTGCCGCAATTGTATTAAAAAGCAATCGAATAGCTTTTAGTTTAGCAATTTCAAAAAAGTAATTAGTTCCTACAGCGACTTCAATTACGATGGGTTGAGGTATCGCATCCAATCGGTTAAAATATTCATTAGTGTGCGCCAATGTGTACGCAATTTGTTGTACAATGGTAGCTCCTGCATTTTGATATAAAGTACCATTAACACTAATAAGTGAAAGAGATTCAGCTTGTTTTGTAAGTATATTTAAGGTGTCGAAATTGCTTTTTTCAGTAGTGGTGAACCAATTTCCATCTTTGGCTAATTGACCGATTGGGTCAATATTACAAAAAATAGTAGCTTTCTTTGCTTTAGCAATAGCTTCTAATTTTTGAACGAAATCGATTGAAATAAAATTCAAATGAAAGAAAATAGGAGTATTTTCTAAAGGCAACTTTTCTAATAGTTGAGCCACATCAACAGATTCGTCTTCGATAGTAAAACGAATACTTTCTGCACCACGATTCAAACTATCTAAAGCGCGTTCAATAGATTTGTTTAAGTCGTGTACAAAGATATTTTGACAAATTTTAAATTCAGAAGCTTTGGTAGCAACAGAAAGCACTTCTTTAACATCTTCTTGATCATAAAATGGCTTGACCTTAATGTCTTCTGGAGAATTCCAAATCAAGGTGTCATTATAATCAGCTCCTTTGAGTTCGAACTGAATTTTTTGTTTCCATTCTTTGGCAGAAACAGGGGCGAAATCATTAAAAAGATGTTTCATTTGTTTTATTTTTTGTTCTGATTCAAAAAAATCGCAGAATTATTTGCTTTTGATGGCACTATCTCCTTCAAACTCGATGATGTAAATATCTTCGCTGTCTTTTTTCATATAGTACTTTTCACGAGCGTATTTCTCTACGTGTTCAATATTCTTGAGTTCTTTGATATGTCGTTTATCTTTCTTTATTTCTTCTTGATAATAGGTTTTATTATCTTCTAATTCATCTATTTGTTTGTCTAAGAAGCGATGATCGAAATACGAATAATTATCTAAAAATAGCATCCAAGTAGTAAAGAACACTAATACTAAAATGTATTTGTTACTCAATAATTTAAACCAAGATTTGTCTTTAAATGGGTTTGTCATTTTACTTTTTTTTAGCCCCGATTGCAGTGAAAATCCCATTCTTTTTAGAATGGATTGAAACGAAAAGCGGGAAATAGCTCCTAAAAAAATTGTATACCTACAATTGAATCAGGGATTTGTATATTATTTTACAGTATAAATTTATAACTTAATTATTGAATTTTTTGATGTATTACGGCACGTACTACATCAATTGCTACGGTGTTGTACTTGTCATTTGGGATGATAATATCCGCAAATGCTTTTGTGGGTTCAATAAACTGCAAATGCATCGGCTTTAATGTCGTTTGATAGCGATTCAATACTTCATCCATGTCTCTTCCACGATCAGCAATATCTCTTTTTAAACGTCGAATTAGGCGCTCATCGGGATCAGCTTGAACGTATATTTTCACATCAAATAAATCTCTTAATTCAGGATTTGTTAGGATCAAAATACCTTCTACAATCATTACTTTTCTCGGATGTGTAAAAACAGTATCGCTTGTTCTATTGTGCGTCACAAAAGAATACACCGGTTGATTGATATTATTTCCTGCTTTTAATTCTTTGAGATGCTGCACTAATAAATCAAAATCAATGGATCTTGGGTGGTCAAAGTTGATGGCAGCCCTTTCCTCATAAGTCATTCCGATATTTTCTTTATAATAAGAATCTTGCGAAATGATACCAACTTCAGTTTCTGGTAATTCGTTTACAATTTGATTTACTACAGTAGTTTTGCCACTTCCTGTTCCGCCTGCGATTCCAATAATGAGCATATGATTATGTTGTGTTTTTATCTAACAAAAATAGGAATTTAATTCAGAGTGAATTCGTTTTTTGCTAAATGTTTGCTAATTTGGTATATATTTATTAGGTTCATTGACAAAAGAAAGGGAGTTCTTTTTTGAACTCCCTTTCTTACTGGTATTATTTATTTTTCTTGGCTTTAATCATCATTTCTAACATATCCCACATTTCCGCAGGAATATCTTCTAATAGATTAAATTGTCCAGCGCCTTTTAACCATTCGCCTCCGTCAATTACTACTATTTCACCGTTAATGTAAGCTGAAAAATCTGATACTAAATAGGCAGCTAAATTGGCTAATTCTTGGTGATCTCCCACCCGTTTTAGTGGCACTTTTTTAGCCATATCAAATTTTTCGGCTAAATCACCAGGTAATAATCGATCCCAAGCTCCTTTGGTTGGAAAAGGTCCTGGAGCGATGGCATTGGTACGAATCCCATATTTTGCCCATTCTACTGCTAAACTCTTGGTCATAGCTAAAACCCCCGCTTTTGCAGTGGCGCTAGGAACTACATAAGCTGAACCTGTCCAAGCATAAGTAGTCACAATATTTAAAACGGTAGAGGATGTTTGTTTGGTGTCAATCCAATGTTTTCCAAAAGCAAGCGTACAATTTTTGGTTCCTTTTAATACAATGTCTATAATGGTATCAAAAGCATTGGACGACAAACGCTCTGTTGGCGAAATGAAGTTTCCAGCTGCATTGTTTAATAAAATATCTACTTTGCCAAATGCTTTTAGGGTTTCTTGAAGCATGTTTTCCACTTCTTCATAGTGACGAACGTCGCATTGGATAGGCAAACAAGTTCCGCCAGTTTGGGTTTCTAATTCGGCTGCAGTATTTTTTAGTTTGTCTAAATCACGTGAAGTAATGGCTACTTTAGCGCCTAATTCTAGGAAATATTTAGTCATTGCTTTGCCTAAACCGCTTCCACCTCCAGTAACCACAATTACTTTTCCTTTCAACGCGTCGTCGCGTAGCATTTTATCTGTATAACTCATAGTTCATCAATTTTAGAAGTAAATATAACAAATAAATAATATGCATGCATATTATTTATGCAGCTAATAGAAAATGTAAACTTAGAAGAATTACATTTTATGTATGATAAAAATTGTAGGACGGTTGTGTAAGTCTACTTTGGTTTTTTTCCAATCAGCAACTCGTAGTGTTTTGATATACTCGGTTGGTAAGGTGATATCGGTTGCAATACACAAATGCGTTGAGGGTTGAAGTGCTTGCAGAATATCTTCTACTAATTTATTGTTGCGATAAGGTGTTTCAATAAAAATTTGCGATTGATTTTTGTCAAAAGACAATTTTTCAAAATTTTTCAAAGCTGATTTTTTTTCTCCTTTATCAATAGGTAAATAACCGTTAAAAGTGAAACTTTGTCCGTTCATTCCAGAAGCCATCATCGCTAAAAGAATAGAAGAAGGGCCAACGAGAGGAATAACTTGTATTCCTTTTTCATGAGCCAATTTTACAATAACAGCACCTGGATCAGCCACTCCTGGGCAACCTGCTTCGCTCATTAAACCTACATTTTTTCCTTCAAGTAAAGGTTGGATAAAACTAAGGTGTTCTTTTACATCGGTATGTTTATTCAGTGCAAAAAGAACTAATTCGGATTGTTTTTTTTCAGGAAGTACCGCTTTGATAGACTTACGTGCTGTTTTTTCGTTTTCAACAATATAATAGTCAATGAATTCAATGGTTCTTTTTACTGTTTGAGGTAAGACATCCATAGGGTCACATTCTCCCATGGTCACCGGAATTAAATACAGTTTTCCTAAAGAGTTAGTGTTGTTCATATAGATGTTTTTTAGAGTTGAGAAATGTATTTATTGATGTTTTGCTATCAATTTTTGAGCAATTACATCGCAAGCTTCGTCTAGCATGGCGTACACAATGTCAAATCCGTTGTGCATTCCAAAGTAGGGATCAGGGACGTCTTTGTTTTGTGATGGATATAACTCGTTCATTATAAGAATTACCTTTTCTTTTTGTTCTTTGGTCTCTGCCAAAGCGATAACATTGTCATAATTAGAATTATCCATTACATAAATGTAGTCAAAAGTATCAAAGTCGGTACGGCTGAATTGTCTTCCTCTTTGATAGGAAATGTCTAGTCCATTTTTTTGAGCAACTGCCACAGAACGATCATCAGGAGATTGACCAATATGCCAAGAACCAGTACCTGCAGAATCTACAGTAAATTTATCTTTGGGTAATTTAGAGGCTAATATTCCTTCGGCTAAGGGTGACCGACAGATATTTCCCAAACAAACCATTACGATTTTTACGGACATTTGCTGTCTATAAGGTTAATTTTTTGTTGATGTCTTCGACAAACTTTTTGAATTGTTTGTCAGTAGAAACTAAATTGTCAACGGTTTTACAAGCGTGCAATACAGTAGCGTGGTCGCGGTCTCCAATTTGAGATCCGATATTTGCCAAAGAAGCTTTAGTGAATTTTTTGGCAAAAAACATCGCTAATTGTCTTGCTTGTACAACGTGTCTTTTTCTAGTTTTAGATTGTAGTGTTTCTAAATCCAATTGGAAATAGTCGGAAACAATTTTTTGAATGTAGTCGATAGAAATTTCGCGTTTGACATTCTTTACGAATTTCTCTACGATACTTTTTGCTAATTCAATTGTCACTTCTTTTTTATTGAAAGAAGATTGAGCAATCAAAGAAATTATAGCGCCTTCTAATTCTCTAACATTAGTTTTAATGTTGCGAGCTACGTATTCAATAATTTCTTCTGGCATTTCAACACCGTCACGATACAAGATATTCTTTAAGATTGAAACTCTAGTCTCATAATCTGGTTGGTGCAATTCAGCAGATAATCCCCATTTGAAACGAGACAACAAACGTTGTTCAATGTCTTGCATGTCAACAGGTGCCTTGTCAGAAGTCAAGATAACTTGTTTTCCGTTATGGTGTAAATAATTGAAAATATGGAAGAATACATCTTGTGTTCCTGATTTTCCAGAAAGGAATTGAACATCATCAATGATTAATACATCTATCAATTGGTAGAAATGAATAAAATCATTTCGAGTATTTTTCTTAACTGAATCAATATATTGTTGCGTGAAAATTTCAGCAGAAATATATAAAACAGTTTTTTCGGGATATTTGTCTTTAATCTCTACACCAATAGCGTGAGCCAAGTGAGTTTTTCCTAAACCAACTCCACCAAAAATCAATAATGGGTTAAAAGAAGTTCCTCCTGGTTTATTAGCAACAGCCATACCCGCAGAACGTGCTAAACGGTTAGAGTCTCCTTCTAAGAAGTTGTCAAAACTGTAATTAGCATTCAACTGCGATTCGATTTTTAAATTACGAATACCAGGAATTACAAAAGGGTTTTTAAGTTCAGGGTTTAAATTTTTTAATGGGGCATCAACATCTTGCGGTTTCATTTGCGTTCTGTTGGCACTCGGTAATTGCTCTGTATAGGGTTGTTTATTACCGTAAGTGTTCTCCATTTTAATTTTATAGAGTAACTTTGCGTTTTTTCCAAGTTCTTTGGTAAGCGCTACTTTTAATAATTTAACGTAATGTTCTTCTAGCCATTCGTAGAAAAATTTACTTGGTACTTGAATATATAACGCATTATCTGTAAGCTCAACTGACTTGATTGGTTCAAACCAAGTTTTGTAGGCTTGGTCTTGAATATTATCTTTTATGAAAGATAAACAGTTTTCCCATACTGATTGAGCAGTTTTGTTCATATATTCGGTTAAATTATTTAAGTTTGGTTACTTTATTTTTACAAAAAAAGGTGGGGCTATTCTTGTATTTTTCTGGGACAACAAATATGTGAACAAATTTCTTTAAAAAAAAATTATTCGATAGTTTTTTTAGTAAAAATATTGTTGTATAGGACATTTTAGAATCAATAAAAATTAAATAATAAATAATGAAAGATCATCAAATTCAAGTTCGTGTACGTTACTCTGAAACCGATCAGATGGGAGTAGTGTATCACGGGAATTACATCCCTTATTTTGAAATGGGTCGTGTTGAATGGCTTAGAAACAAAGGGGTTTCGTATAAAAGCATGGAAGAGGAAGGAATTGCGCTTCCGATTGTTTCAATGAATATTAATTACAAAAAGTCAGCGCGATATGATGAGTTGTTGACGGTTCATACCGCTTTCAAAAGTCAGTCTTCGGTTAAGATAGAATTCGATTGTAAGATTTATAATGAGCTAAATGAGTTATTAACAACTGCCGAATTTATTTTAGTTTTTGTATCTTTAAAAACAGGTCGTCCAATTGCTCCTCCAGATTATATTTTGGAACTTTTAAAGGATATGGAATAAATCAGTAAATAAATGCTTTTTTAGTTTTTTTAAAGGCGTTTAATTTCGATTTCAAATAAGGTGTCAAAAATGTCGAAAATTATTTCGGCATTTTTTTTTCGGGTTTTGATTTCAATTTTACCTAAAGCGATTCCGGAATCTTCTTCTAATTCCATAGTCTGAGTGACAATGTCTAATTTTTTCTCTTTGATAACTCGCATCACTTTATTCATGTTTTTGTAGTCAAACGAAATCAAAAAATGAATATCAATTGTTTTTTCAATAATTTCAGCTTCTTCTAATACCATTTGTGCGGTAGTTTTGTAAGCTGTAATCAATCCACCTACTCCTAATTTGATACCTCCAAAGATTCGAACAACTACTAAAAGTACATTGGTTAACCCAAAAGATTGAATTTGACCATAAATTGGAGCACCAGCCGTATTGCTAGGTTCGCCATCGTCATTAGCTCTATAACTTATTTTTTCAGTTCCAATTTGATAGGCATAACAATAATGTACTGCATGCGGGTGTTGTTTCCGTAAAATATCAATTATGGGTTTTACTTCATCTTCTGATTGGATAGGATAGGCATAGCCAAAGAATTTACTGCTCTTTTCTTTGAATATAATTTCATCAGTAGCTTGCGCAATTGTAGTATAGGTATCTTTGATTTCCAAAAGGCTAATGGTATTCTAAATTATTTTTTTGTCAAAGAGTTCAACCACATCTTCTTGACCTACTTGAAGATTCCAAACCTGTAATCCTAAAGTTTTAGCCGCATCAGTGTTGTCTTTTTTGTCATCTACAAATAAAGTGCGTTTTGGCGATAGTTCGTGTAAACGAATCAATGCATTATAAATTTCGGCATCTGGTTTTCGCATACCCATTTCATAAGAAAAATACACCTTTTCAAAACATTGGTAAAAGTCACCATAAAATGAGGCGCCTTCTCTTTGTTCAAAATGATCAATATGGATGGCATCGGTGTTACTCAATAAAAAGAGTCGGTACTTTTGAGATAATAGTTGTAAAAATTCCAAGCGGCGCAATGGAAAATCTAGCAAAACGGCATTCCAAGCAGCTAAAATTTCGTCTATTGTCGCATTAGGGATGTGTTTTTGAATCCCTAAAAGAAAATTATCTCTAGAAATTTGACCTTTTTCAAACGAAATATTCAATTGGTCTAAGTCTTCATTCCATGAAGATAAACCTAAACGTTGCAAGCCATCAATTGTGGCTTGTTTGTCCAAATTGATGAAAATATCTCCAAAATCAAAAATAATAGTATCAATCATAATTTCTAATTATTAGTAATTCATCAGTAGCTATTTCTTCCTTTTTATAAGGAATTTGGTTGAGTATTGGTGCTTTGATTCCGTTTCCAAACTCAATATTTCCAGTAAATATTCGGGCTTCATCCCACAAATTTGCCTCAATAAAAGTTTGTAATGTTTGCGCCCCACCTTCAATAATTAGGGATTGAATTTGATGTTCGTACAATTTGTCAATGATTTGTTGGGCTATATTTTGTTGAAAATCAATTACTTCAAAGATACAATTTTCCGAGGAAATTAAAGTTTTGTTTTTAGAAAACAGGATAGTTTTAGTTTGATTGTCAAATACATACGAAGTTCTAGGAATGCGATTGTTTTGGTCAATTATGATTCGGATAGGATTATTACCGTCCCAGTCTCGAGCATTTAATTGAGGATTATCGTCAATTACCGTTTGTGTACCTACTAAAATAGCTTGTTCTTCGGTTCGCCATTTATGCACTAATTGTCTGGAATACAAATTAGTAATCCAAACGGGTTTTTGTTCTTTTTTTTCTAAAGGAGCAATAAATCCGTCTTTGGTTTGCGCCCATTTCAATATAATGAAGGGTCTTTTCTTTTCGTGAAACGTAAAAAAGCGTTGGTTGAGTTCGTAGCATTTGTCCTCCAAAACACCAACAATAACATTGGCTCCAGCTTCTCTAAGCCTCTTGATGCCTTTTCCAGCCACTTTTATATTAGAATCGACTGTGCTAATAACAACATTTGGGATTTTATTTTCAATGATTAAATCGCAACAAGGAGGTGTTTTTCCAAAATGACTACAAGGCTCTAAACTGACGTAAATTGTGGCTTTGTCCAACAATGATCGATCTCTTACTGAACGAATAGCATTCACTTCGGCATGAGGTTCGCCCGCTTTTTTGTGCCAACCTTCGCCAATGATTTGACCATTATACACAATCACACTACCCACCATCGGATTCGGATAGGTAGTTCCAAAACCGTTTTTAGCAAGTTCGATACAACGAGCGATATAGTGTTCGTGATTGTTCATGTTACAAAAGTACTACTTTTTAGCTTTCCGATTTATGGGATAAGTTTCGAAAATTGTAATAAACAAATAGTTATTTTTGCCATTTAAATTAGTTTTTATACAAATGGAAAATTGGCTCATCAGAAAAATAGAGAAAAAAGACAATGCAGCAGTAGCTCAATTAATACGCGCTGTTTTTGATGAATTGAATATTCCTAAAGTGGGGACGGCTTATGAGGATCCTTATCTGGACTTGATGTATGAAGAATACAACAAGCCAAGGTCAGTATATTATGTTGTTGAACAGGATGGAAAAATAAAGGGCGTTGCCGGAATAGCTCCTTTGGAAAATGAAGCGCCAAGTATTTGTGAATTGCAAAAAATGTACTTCTTACCTGAAACTCGTGGGAGAGGAATCGGCAGTGAAATGATGGCAATTTGTTTGCAATCTGCAAGAGAATTTGGTTTTGAAAAATGCTATTTAGAGACGATGCCTTTTATGCATGCGGCACAAAAATTATACAAAAAATCAGGTTTTGAATACATTGATGCACCTATGGGTTGTACGGGGCATACCAGTTGTCCAGTATGGATGTTGCAGGATTTGTAAAACTATAGTAACACCTTAATATGACAATAAAACAGTACCGAGATCAATTTATTCAAGAACTGACTCCCATATATGGTATGGAAGAAGCGGATAGTTTTTTCTATCTTATTTTGGATGCGAAACATCAGCTAAAGCGAGTGGATTTAGCACTACAACCCAATTTAGTTTTTTCGATAACAGAATTGGAAACTTGGAATTTGATTTTGGACCAGCTAAAGAAAGAAATTCCAATACAATATTTATTAGGTACAACTCATTTTTACGGATTGGAATTTGAGGTTAATCCCAATGTTTTGATTCCGAGACCAGAAACAGAAGAGTTGGTGGATTGGATAATCGAAAGTCAGAACTCAGAAGTTAGAACTCAGAAGTTGAAAATTCTCGATATCGGAACGGGAAGTGGCTGTATTGCGATTTCGTTAGCTAAGAATTTGCCTAATTCAGAAGTTTTTGCTTTGGATGTTTCGGAACATGCCTTGGCTACTGCACAAAGAAATGCCGAATCAAATCAAGTTGCTATTCAGTTCATTCATCAAAGTATTTTGGAAACGGAAGATTTAAGACACCAATTTGATATTATTGTTTCCAATCCGCCTTATGTTCGTGATTTGGAAAAACAAGAAATCAAGAAAAATGTGTTAGACAATGAGCCCCATTTGGCACTTTTTGTAACCGATAATGATGCTTTGCTATTTTATAGAAAGATTGTGCAATTGGCACAGAAAAATCTGAGTCTAACAGGTCAATTGTATTTTGAAATCAATCAGTATTTAGGACAAGAAATGGTAGCATTATTGAAAGAAATGAACTTTCAAAATACAGAACTTCGTAAAGATGTTTACGGAAACGATAGAATGACGAAAAGTACGAGGTAAGATATACGATATAAGAAGTACGATTTACGAAATATCCAATATCCAATATCTAATATCCAATATCTAATATCCAATATCGTAAATCTAATATCGTAAATCGTAAATAGACTTATTCGTAGCGCAACGCCTCAATTGGATCCAATACTGCCGCTTTTATTGCTGGATACAATCCTGAAACAATAGCTACAATAAAACTCGTGATGAAGGCTGCCATTATTGCTCCCCAAGGAATAACAAAATCAAAGTGCATTGCAGTGGCAATTCCAAAACCAATCAAGATTCCGAAGATAATACCCACTAATCCGCCTAATTGACCAATCAATAAAGTTTCAATAAAAAACTGAAAAGCAATAGTTGATTTTTTAGCTCCCAAGGCTTTTCGAACGCCAATTTCTCGGGTACGTTCGGTAACCGAAACAATCATAATATTCATTAAAGCAATTGAGGATCCTAAAACGGTAATTACTCCAATGAGCCATGATGCTAGTCCAAGGTATTTGGTAATTCCAAGAATTCTATTAATCAAATCATCAGATCGGACTACTGCAAAATTATTGTCTTTTACAGGACTCAATTTTCGAATACTACGCATGGTACTAGTGGCATTGTCAATGGCCTGATCAAGCAATTCTTTTTTACCGACCATTACACTTACCGTGTAATTTATTTTGGGTGCGGTGAATAAAGAACGAGCCACTTGAATAGGAATTAAAACACGTAGATCTTGACTGTTGCCAAAAGTAGATCCCTTTTCTTTTAATACTCCAATTACTTTGAATTTAGCCCCTCTAATAGAAATTACTTTGTTGATTGGATTTACATCTTTAAGCAATCCTTTTTCAAAATCAGATCCCACTACACACATATAGGTATTGTTGTCAATGTCAAATCCATTAAAGTTTCGTCCTAAATTAGTTTCTAAACCGGAGTTAGGAATAAAATTTTCATCAACTCCTACTACCGTAATCTCAGGGTCGGTTTTGATAGCGCCAAATTTCACTTCAGCTTTAGAAGTTGCAGTAAAAGAAAGCGAAGTTTCGGTAAACGGGTACTTGAATTTATTCTGAAAAGAGACTGCTTCAGGATACGATATAATAGGATTGATGATTTCTCGTTCTTCGTTTCCTCTTCGTCTCGTGGTGTTTTCGTATTGATTGATGTTGAAGGTGTTGGCACCCATCGAAGCAAAATCAGTAGAAATGGTATTTTCTAAGGCGGCTACTACGGTTAAAATCCCCACTAATGCGGTAATACCAATAGCAATAATCAATACCGTTAATATGGTACGCAACAATTGTGTTCGAACAGAACCAATTGCAATCTTCACGTTTTCTTTGAATAAATTTAGCATAGTACCAATTTGTCACGAAAATACAATTTTTGTTACAAGTTTGCTTTAGAATCCGTGATATTTATTTTAAAAATAAGATATTTGTACCGAATTTCAGTATTTAGAATTTCAAAGTATAATAGTACATCGTATATCATATATCGTACATCCTATTTCGTAAATCGTATATTTAAAATGGCATCAAAACCAAGTATTCCAAAAGGAACCCGAGATTTTTCACCTGCTGAGGTGGCAAAACGTCAGTACATTATCCAAGTAATCAAAAGTAATTTTGAGAAATTTGGTTTTCAACCTATTGAAACTCCGTCTTTTGAAAATTCTGAAACCTTGATGGGTAAGTACGGTGAAGAAGGGGATCGTTTGATATTTAAAATATTGAATTCAGGGGATTATTTGGCAAAAGCCAATGCAACTCATTTGGAAGCAAAGGACAGCACTAAATTAACGTCAAGTATTTCAGAAAAAGCGTTGCGTTATGATTTGACAGTGCCTTTTGCACGTTATGTGGTGCAACACCAAAACGAAATTGAATTTCCTTTTAAAAGATACCAAATCCAACCCGTTTGGAGAGCTGATCGTCCTCAAAAAGGGCGTTTCAGAGAATTTTTTCAGTGTGATGCCGATGTAGTAGGTTCTGCCTCTTTGTGGCAAGAAGTGGAATTGGTGCAATTGTACGACGGTGTTTTTACTGCTTTAGGATTGAATGGAGTGACCATCAAAATTAACAATAGAAAAATCCTTTCTGGAATTGCAGAAGTGATTGGCGCTTCAGATAAATTGATTGATTTTACGGTAGCTTTAGATAAGTTGGATAAAATTGGTGAAGACGGCGTTAAAAAGGAAATGATAGAGAAAGGAATTTCGGAAACTACGATTGCTAAGGTGCAACCTTTGTTTAGCTTTACTGGATCTTTTTCAGAGAAAATCAATCAGTTATCGACTTTGTTAGCGGAGTCAGAAGAAGGAATGAAAGGGGTGGAAGAACTGCGTTTTATTTGTGATAAAGTGACCGACTTAGGATTGACAACCGCTATTTTAGATTTGGACGTTACCTTGGCTCGAGGGTTGAATTATTATACAGGAGCTATTTTTGAGGTGGCGGCACCAGCAGGAGTGGCTATGGGTTCCATAGGTGGCGGTGGTCGTTACGATGATTTGACAGGTATTTTTGGTTTGAAAAACATGAGTGGGGTTGGAATCTCTTTCGGTTTAGACCGTATTTATTTGGTCGTAGAAGAATTAGGATTGTTTCCAACAACAGTAACGGCAACTTCGCAAGCATTATTTATTAATTATGGTGAAAAAGAAGCATTTTATGCGATGAAAGCCATCAAAGAATTGCGTCAATCAGGAATAAAAGTAGAGTTGTATCCAGACAACGCTAAGTTGGCCAAACAATTTCAACACGCTGATAAACGAAATATTCCTTTTGCAGTAATGGCGGGTGATCAAGAGATGAATTCGAATACGTATACTTTAAAAAATCTTCTTACCGGCGAACAAAATTCACTAGATTTAGAAGCACTAAAAAAAGTTTTAGCATAAAAAAAAGCTTCGTTTGATGGGAACGAAGCTTTTTCTACTATAAGGTAATACTGAATTAATAATTATTTAAAAACGAACCTTAATTTTAATTTAGGGATTCAATCCAATGTAATGACTGATTCGAGTACAAACTTAATCTAATCGAAAACGAAATAGTCTTAAAATTTTATTAAATTTTATTGGCTATAAAAAAGAGATTAGTAAAAAAACCCCAATGAATTTTTCCAATAAATAACTGCCTTTAAGGTGACAATTTGACATTTTTGAAGATTTGGCAGTACTTTTGCAATCCAAAAGAAATTAAAATGAAGTTTAAGAATATTTTTAAAAATACAAGTAATATGACTACTGAGAAAACAGAAATCGATCAAGAAATTGAAGGAACGCCAACGGAAACACAGGCAAATGAAGAACAAGCAAGTATCGAAGAATTACCAGTTGAAGAGCAATTAGCCTTAGATTTAGCAGCGGAAAAAGACAAATTTCTACGATTATTTGCTGAATTTGAAAATTACAAACGAAGAACTTCAAAAGAACGCGTAGAGTTGTTCAAAACAGCTAATCAAGAAGTGTTGTTAGCAATGCTTCCAATTTTAGATGATTTTGACAGAGCTTTGATCGAAATTAGTAAATCAGGGGACGAATCTTTAGTTAAAGGGGTAGAATTAATTCATGAAAAATTAAAATCGACTCTAGTTGCTAAAGGATTAGAAGAAGTTGAAGTAAAGGCAGGTGATGCATTTGATGCTGATTTTGCTGAAGCAATTACTCAAATTCCAGCTCCTTCTGATAAAATGAAAGGAAAAATCGTTGATATTTTGGAGAAAGGGTACAAATTAGGAGATAAAATTATCCGTTTCCCAAAAGTAGTTATTGGTAACTAAACCAAAATGGTAGTATTATGAAAAAAGATTTTTACGAAATATTAGGCATTTCAAAAAGTGCGGATGCAGCTGAAATTAAGAAAGCCTATAGAAAATCGGCAATTAAATACCACCCTGATAAAAATCCGGGGGATAAAGAAGCGGAAGAAAACTTCAAATTAGCTGCTGAAGCCTACGAAGTTTTGAGCGACCCTCAGAAAAAAGCCAAATACGATCAATACGGACACCAAGCATTTGATGGTGCTGGAGGTTTTGGTGGTGGTCATGGCGGAATGAATATGGATGACATCTTCAGTCAGTTTGGTGATATTTTTGGTGGCGGATTCGGTGGCGGATTTGGTGGTGGTAGAAGTAGCGGTCCTCGTCGTACAAAAGGAAGTAATTTACGTATCAAAGTCAAACTGACCTTGGAAGAAATTGCCAATGGGGTAGAGAAAAAAGTAAAAGTGAAACGTAAGGTTCAGGCGCAAGGCGTAACGTATAAAACATGTTCGACTTGTAATGGTCAAGGACAGGTGATGCGTGTTACGAATACCATTTTAGGAAGAATGCAATCGGCTTCGACTTGTCCAACTTGTGGCGGATCGGGTCAGATTTTAGATAAAAAACCAGCGAATGCAGATTCGCAAGGGATGATTCAAGAAGACGAAACAGTAGCAATCAAGATTCCAGCAGGAGTAGTGGATGGCATGCAATTGAAAGTGTCTAACAAAGGAAACGATGCGCCAGGAAATAGTATTCCAGGGGATTTGATTGTAGCTATCGAAGAAATCGAACACGAGTTCTTGAAACGTGAAGGCGAGAATTTACATTACGATTTATACATCAGTTTTTCTGAAGCGGTTCTAGGTATTTCAAAAGATATTGAAGCGGTAAACGGAAAAGTGAGAATCAAATTAGAAGAAGGAATTCAATCGGGTAAAATTCTTCGTTTGAAAGGCAAAGGAATTCCAAGTTTGAATGGATATGGAAACGGAGACTTGTTAGTTCACGTGAATGTTTGGACACCAAAAACATTGAACAAGGAACAAAAAGAATTCTTCGAGAAAAATTTAAACGATGAGAATTTCGCTCCTAATCCAGAAAAATCAGACAAGTCCTTTTTTGAAAAAGTAAAAGACATGTTTTCTTAGTTTTTTCTACTAGTGAATTCAAAAAATATTTTCCCATCCTTGTTTCTGATAAGGGTGGGTTTTTTTATGTAACAAAACCAAGTATTTAGGGACTAATTCTTTACTTTTACACACCAAAGTCAAAAGGGACTAAAATAGAATCCAGTATGAGTATTTTACTTGAAGTTAATAAAATAGTGAAGCAATACGGCGATTACGTAGCGCTAAATGAAGTTTCTTTGTCAGTTCCAAAAGGGAGTATTTACGGCTTATTGGGACCCAATGGAGCAGGGAAGACCTCCCTTATTCGAATCATCAACCAAATTACATTACCCGATAGCGGAGAAATCATCTTGGATGGTGAAAAATTACAACCCAAACACGTGCAGTACATTGGTTATCTTCCAGAAGAAAGAGGTTTGTACAAAAGTATGAAAGTTGGGGAGCAATGTTTGTATTTGGCACAAATGAAAGGCTTGACCAAAGCCGAAGCCAAAAAACAACTCGATTATTGGTTTGACCGACTGGGAATTCAAGGGTGGTGGAATAAAAAAATCCAAGAGCTATCGAAAGGAATGGCGCAAAAAATCCAATTTGTAGTTTGTGTATTGCACCAGCCAAAACTGTTAATTTTTGATGAGCCTTTCTCTGGTTTTGATCCTGTGAATGCGAATGTCATTAAAGACGAAATCTTAGCATTGAAAGAACAAGGTTCGACCATTATTTTTTCTACGCATCGAATGGAAAGTGTAGAAGAACTGTGTGATGACATCGCTTTGATTCATCAATCCAATAAATTGATTGAAGGAAAATTAGACGACGTTAAAAAACAATTTAGAACGAATAGTTTTGAAGTGGGTATCCTTTCGGACAATGTAGAAGGCCTGATGTATGATATTACTCAAAAATTCACTTTGGCACCAGCCCAATTTAAATCGTTGAATAATGAATTGAAATTAGAGGTGCAGTTGGGGAATGCAAGTCCAAACGAGTTACTACATATTTTAACACAACGCGGACAAGTGACTCATTTTGTAGAAAAAATACCTAGTGTGAATGATATTTTTATTCAAACAGTAACCAATAAATAAAAGCTAAATGAGTATCATTTCGTTAATTATTAAAAGAGAATTCATTGCCAAAGTGCGCAATAAATCCTTTATTGTAATGACTTTTTTAAGTCCCTTACTATTTGTTGGAATCGCTTTATTTGTAGGGTATTTGAGCTCTATGAAAGCGGATACCAAACAGATTGCTATTCATGATGAATCGGGAAAATTTGTCGGTGAATTTTTAGCTCAAAATAAAACGGCTGAGGAATATAATTATCTTGATTTGTCGGCGGTAGATTTACCTACACTCAAGAAAAATATTATTGACGAAACTTACGAAGGGGTCTTGTTCATTCCAAAAGCAAAAAACAATACGACTTTAGAAAATCAAATTCAGTTTATTTCTAACGAAAGTCCGAGTATTTCCTTTGTCGAAAAAACACAAGAAGTTATTTCTAAGAAAATGACTTTGACTAATTTAGAAGAGGCACATTTAGATACTTTAGCAATTCACCAGGCAGAAGCCAAAGTCACTATTAATTTGAAAAAAGCCTCTGGCGAACAAAGTTTGAAAGGCTTGAACGAAATTAAAATTGCTATTGGCGGTGCTTTCGGTTATTTGATTATGATGTTTATCATCATTTATGGCAATATGGTGATGCGTTCTGTGATTGAAGAAAAAACCAACCGAATTATCGAAATTATTATTTCTTCGGTAAAACCATTTCAATTGATGATGGGAAAAATCATAGGAACTTCCTTAGCGGGAATTCTGCAATTCTTTATTTGGGCCATTATCGGTTTGAGTTTGTTGTTTTCGGCTTCTATGTTTTTGGGAGCTAATGTGGGAGCTACTAATCAAATCCCACCTGAAATGATACAATCAGCCCAACAAGAATTGGCTACTACCGCTCAAATGTATATTACTGAAATATGGAATTTACCCATTGCTACCATTTTAATTTGCTTTGTCATTTACTTTATAGGAGGATACTTTTTGTATAGTTCTTTTTACGCTTCAATTGGAGCGGCCGTAGATAACGAAACTGATTCGCAACAATTTTTATTGCCTATTATCATGCCTTTGGTATTGGGTGTTTACATTGGATTTTTTACGGTAGTTAACGATCCGCACGGAACAGTGGCTACAGTCTTTTCGATGGTGCCGCTGACTTCTCCTATTGTGATGCTGATGCGTATACCGTTTGGCGTACCTTTGTGGCAGATTGCGCTTTCTATTACTATATTATTTGCGACCTTCTTTTTAGTGGTTTGGTTTGCTTCCAAAATTTATCGTGTAGGAATTTTAATGTATGGCAAAAAACCAACATGGAAAGAATTGTATCGATGGCTGAAGTATTAATGTGTATGAGTTTAAAAGGTTATAAGTTTAATAGTTTAACCAAATAACCAAATCAACATATAACCTGTTCAAAAATGAGTAAAATATTAATCATAGAAGATGAAGCCGCTATCCGAAGAGTTTTGGTTAAAATTCTTTCGGAAGAGAATACAGCTTATGTTGTTGAGGAAGCTGAGGATGGTGCTGCAGGATATGAAAAGATAAAAAATACCGATTACGATTTGGTTTTGTGCGACATCAAAATGCCTAAAATGGACGGTGTCGAATTGCTCGAAGCGGTAAAAAAAATCAAACCAGAAATTCCGATGGTCATGATTTCGGGTCATGGCGATATGGAAACGGCAATTAATACGATGCGTTTGGGGGCTTTTGATTACATTTCAAAACCACCTGATTTGAATCGGTTGTTGAATACGGTTCGAAATGCTTTGGACAAAAAACAATTGGTAGTCGAAAACAAAATTCTTAAAAAGAAAGTTAGCAAAAACTACGAAATGATTGGCGAAAGCGAAGCAATTAACCACATCAAATTGTTGATTGAAAAAGTGGCGCCAACTGAAGCCCGTGTTTTGATTACAGGCTCCAACGGAACTGGAAAAGAATTGGTAGCCCATCAGTTGCATGAGAAAAGTGAACGTGCTAATTTTCCTTTGGTAGAAGTCAATTGTGCCGCCATTCCGTCAGAATTGATAGAAAGCGAATTGTTTGGTCATGTCAAAGGCGCTTTTACTTCAGCGGTAAAAGACCGTGCAGGTAAGTTTGAAGCGGCCGATAAAGGCACGATTTTCTTAGATGAAATTGGGGATATGAGTCTTTCGGCTCAAGCCAAAGTGTTGCGTGCTTTGCAAGAAAATATGATTACGCGAGTAGGCGCCGACAAAGACATTAAAGTCGATGTGCGTGTGGTAGCGGCTACGAACAAAGATTTGAAAAAAGAAATTGCCGAAGGGCGTTTCCGTGAGGATCTGTACCATCGTTTGGCGGTAATTTTAATTAAAGTGCCTGCGTTGAACGATAGAAGAGAAGATATTCCGATGCTCATTGCTCATTTTGCTGACAAGATTGCTTCGGAACAAGGGACTGCGGTTAAAACTTTTTCGAAGGCAGCCACTCAGTTGTTACAAGAATACGATTGGACAGGAAATATTAGAGAATTACGCAATGTAGTGGAGCGTTTGATTATTTTGGGAGGAAATGAAATCTCGGAGAATGATGTCAAGCTATTTGCTAGTAAATAAATATAAAAGCGAATAAAAATCGCTTCTAAAAAAAGAAGATGAAATTAAAAAAAATAAACGAAGCCCTTCAGAATGCTTTAATCGAAAGTGGTTTAACTGAAGCCAATGAGCTGCAACAAGAAACATTTTCTACCATTAAAAGTGGAGCAGATTGTTTGATTGTAGCGCCAAAGGGCAGTGGTAAAACAACTACGATTGTCTTAAATGTAATTCAGCAATTAGCCGGAAAACAAGAGGAATCTCCCCGTGCTTTAATCATTGTGGAAGACAAAGCGAAGGTGCTGGAAATGGAGGCTTTGTTTGAAGAATACGGTAAATATGATCCACTTGAGGTATATGGAGTTCATGATAAAGGCGACATGGATTATGATAAAAATTATATTTCTACAGGTATTGATGTTTTGATTGGGACACCCAACAAATTGAGTGATATGTTTTCAACGGCTGGCTACAATGTCAACCGTTTGAAAATGTTCATTTTGGATGATGCTGATCCTATTTTAAAATTGCGTCATGATACTAAAATCATGCGTATTTCGAATAGTATTGCCAAAACGCAACGCCTTATTTTTACGGAACAATATACCGAACGAGTGGCTATTTTGGCAGACAAAATGTTGTTGGAGCCGTTTGAATTTGATTTCGAAGAAGAAGAAAACGAAGAAGATGCAGAGGAAGAGTAATTTTAAAACCATTAAGATATTAAGTAAAATTAAGGAATAACTTAATGGGTCTTAATTTCGTAATGCGTACTATTTTTTTGAATTTAAACTATAAATAAAATATGGGATTAATGAAAGTGTTTTCTGGAAGCGAAGTCTTAGCGATGGGCTTGCAGGAAAAATTAGAAGAAGCGGGAGTGACTACAATGAAGAAAGACAATATTCAATCGGCACGATTGGGTGGATTTGGTAATGCAGATTTAGCGGTGGAATTGTTTATACAAGAAACTGATTTTGCAAAAGCCAATCCGGTGATTGAGGAATTCAGAATGAGTATTTAATTTCGAAACCCAAAAGAGATGCAATATAAAATGTTGGTTTTGGATATGGACGATACGCTGTTGACCGATGACCATACCATTTCTGAAGAAAATAAAAGTATGTTGGCTCAAGCCAAAGCATTAGGCGTATATGTGGTTTTAGCTTCGGGAAGACCAACACCTGCCATGACAGCGTATGCTAAAGAATTAGAATTAGACGATTCCTATATGATTTCCTATAACGGAGCGGTGATTACGGATTTATCCAATGATGAAGTGATTTTTGAGCAAACCCTAACTCAAGAACAAATCCACGCTTTGTACGATTATAGTGTACAGCACAAAACGCATATTATTACCTATGTGAACAATCAAATTGTGAGTGAAACCGACTCCCAATATATCGACATTGAAAAAAATATTACTGGTTTAGCTCATAACAAAGTGCTTGATTTTAAAGCCGAAGTACAATCCTCGGCGATAAAATGTATTTTGTTAGAAGATCCTGACTATCTTAAAAATGTGGAAACCCATTTAAAAGAAGCTATGCCGCATTTGAGTGTTTGTATGTCCAAGCCTTTCTTTTTGGAAGTAGCACAAAATGGTATTGACAAGGCAGCGAGCATCCGATTCTTAGCTGAAAAATTGAATATTCATCAAAAAGAAATTATTGCTGTAGGTAATGCAGGCAATGATTTAACTATGGTAGAATATGCTGGTTTAGGCGTTTGGGTAGATAATGTAACTCCTGAATTGCGTGACCGTGCCGATGTGATTGTAGCTTCCAATAACGACCACGGTGTAGCTGAGGTAGTAAGACGGTTTATTTTGTAGTCATTGCGCGCGCAGTGACTAAATAATCCATTGTTTTATATGTTGTTTTTTGTACGTATTTTTGTCCCGCGAAAGGGAGAGCAGCGGCATCCTTTTGTGAAGCGTAAGTGGAACAAAAGATAGAGCGTATAGCCCGACCGCAGGCTGAGAATTACGGGTTTTTATAAACTGAATAATCTGCCTGGGGTTTCGCCCAAAAAATCAAAAGAATGTCAGAAAGAAAAAAAGTAGCTTTTTATACGCTGGGTTGTAAACTGAATTTTTCGGAAACTTCTACTATTGCACGTAATTTACAAGACGAAGGTTTTGATCGTGTGGATTTTGAAGAAGTGGCAGATATGTATGTGATCAATACCTGTTCTGTAACCGAAAATGCCGATAAGCAATTCAAACAAGTGGTGCGAAAAGCAATGAAGTTGAACGACAAGGCTTTTGTGGCAGCGGTGGGTTGCTATGCGCAGTTGAAACCAGAAGAATTAGCAAATGTTGATGGAGTGGATTTGGTTTTGGGTGCGACAGAAAAATTCAAGCTGGCCGATTATGTGAATGATTTATCTAAAAATGATTTTGGTGAAGTGCATTCGTGTGAGATTGCCGAAGCGGATTTTTATGTAGGCAGTTACTCGATAGGCGACCGAACTCGTGCATTCTTAAAAGTACAAGACGGTTGCGATTACAAATGTACCTATTGCACGATTCCTTTGGCAAGAGGTATTTCTCGAAGTGATGCTTTGGAAAATGTATTGCAAAATGCCAAAGAAATCTCAGAGCAAGACATCAAGGAAATTGTATTGACTGGTGTGAATATTGGTGATTACGGCAAAGGCGAATTTGGGAATAAAAAACACGAACATACGTTTTTAGATTTGGTGCAAGCTTTGGATCAAGTGGAAGGTATTGAACGTTTGCGTATTTCGTCTATTGAACCGAATTTACTAAAAAATGAAACCATTGATTTTGTGTCCAAAAGTCAAACTTTTGTGCCTCATTTTCATATTCCGTTGCAATCAGGCAGTAATGCGATTTTGAAATTAATGAAACGTCGTTATTTGCGTGAAGTCTATACCGACAGAGTCAATCAAATTAAGGAAGTGATGCCTCACGCCTGTATAGGTGTGGATGTGATTGTTGGTTTTCCAGGCGAAACAGAAGAGCATTTTTTAGAAACCTATCATTTCTTGAACGAAATGGATATTTCGTATTTGCACGTGTTTACGTATTCGGAGCGAGATAATACCGAAGCAGCTGCAATGGAAGGCGTTGTTCCTGCCAATGTGCGTGCTAAACGCAGTAAAATGCTTCGTGGCTTATCGGTTAAAAAACGTCGTGCTTTCTATGAAAGTCAGTTGGAAACAGAAAGAACCGTTTTATTTGAAACGGAAAATAAAGAAGGCTACATTCACGGATTTACTGAAAACTATGTAAAAGTGAAAGCGCCTTGGAATCCCGAATTGGCCAATACATTACACAAAATTCAGTTGACCCATATTGACGAAGACGGAACTGTTCGCGTTCAATTTGTGGAAGCTTTAGCCTAACCATAATCAAAAGGCAACTGCCTTTCAATATCCTAAACTTATTTTGAAATTAGCTACTTACACCAAAGAGTTTTCGTATAATATTAAACTAGCTTATCCAGTTATTTTGGGTATGTTGGGACATACCTTGATTGGAATCGTGGATAACTTTATGGTGGGAAATTTGGGTTCTACTGAATTGGCTGCGGTTTCTTTAGGGAACAGTTTTATTTTTATTGCGTTGTCATTAGGAATTGGATTTTCGACTGCGATTACACCATTAATTTCGGAGGCTGATGCTGAACAAGATAATAAAAAAATTAGAACTACTTTGCATCACGGTTTATTATTGTGTACGGTTTTAGGAGTGGTATTATTCATCGTAACGGTTTTGTCTAAACAATTGATGTACTTCATGCATCAGCCTAAAATAGTTGCTGATATGGCAGCTCCGTATATTGATTGGGTGGCTTTTTCATTGATTCCAGTGATTATGTACCAAGGCTACAAGCAGTTTGCCGATGGTTTATCTCAAACCAAATATTCGATGTACGCTATTTTTATGGCGAATGTGGTGCATATTTTTTTCAACTATGTTTTGATTTATGGGGTATGGATATTTCCTAAATTGGGGATTTTGGGTGCTGCTTTAGGAACCGTTATTTCTCGAATTATGATGGTAGTTTTTCTTCATTTGTTGTTGCGACATAATGAAAAATTTAGCAACTATTTCAAGCATTTTAGTTTTAGGGAAATTAAAAAATCGATGTTGCGAAAAATTATTGATCTCGGTTTACCTTCAGCAATGCAAATGTTGTTTGAAGTGACTTTGTTTACTGCGGCGATTTGGCTTTCAGGTTCATTGGGAAAAAATAATCAAGCAGCCAATCAAATTGCATTGACCCTAGCTTCCTCTACGTTTATGGTAGCAATGGGATTGAGTGTTACGGCAATGATTCGGGTAAGTCATAGTAAAGGAATGGCTGATTATAAAAACATGATTGTGGTAGCACGTTCTATCTTTTTATTAGCGATAATTTTGGAAACGGTATTCGGGATTATATTTGTAATTTTTCATAATTATTTGCCGCATTTGTTCTTAAATATGGGAGATTCAGCTCAATATGTAGATAATCAGGAAATTATAGGAATTACGGCTCAGTTACTTTTAGTAGCAGCAGTCTTTCAATTGTCAGACGGCATTCAAGTAGTTGTTCTGGGAGCTTTGCGTGGATTACAGGATGTAAAAATTCCAATGTATATTACTTTTGTGGCTTATTGGTTGATTGGTTTTCCAATTTCATTTTATTTAGGACGCTATACCGAATTGAAAGCAGTTGGAATTTGGATAGGACTTTTGGCAGGATTGTCAGCGGCAGCTTTATTTTTGTATATTCGCTTTGCGAGAATCTCGAAGCGATTGGTTTTAGAAAATTAGTAATTAATTGCTAAAACGTGTAACAGTCGTTTTCATTTTTCGTCAAACACTTAGTTTAACCCTCCTAAATCAAAAAAAATGATAGTATTTATTATTCTTGGAATTATTTTGTTGTTGTTGAGTTTTTCATTAAAAAACAACATCACCCCTTTTTCTAAATATTCGAACGTTCTAAAATTAATCGGTTTTGTGGTAATTGCTCTAGGACTTTTTTCGTCGATGTTCAAACAAATTGACGCCGGAAAAGTAGGTGTAAAATCATTGTATGGAAATGTTGATACAGATGTTTTAGAAAGCGGACTGCATATCATCAATCCACTTTTGGATGTTACTGATTTTGATATTCAAACTCAAAATTATACCATGTCAGCCATCCATGGCGAAGGCGCACAAGAAGGAGATGATGCTATTCGAGTACTCTCAAATGATGGATTAGAAGTAGTGATTGATTTGACCGTTTTATACCGAATTTCACCAGAATCAGCTCCTAAAATATTCAAACAAATTGGGGTTAATTACACTGATAAAATTGTTCGCCCTGTAACTAGAACCCGTATTCGTGACAACGCAGTTTATTATGATGCGGTGGCTTTGTATTCGACTAAAAGAAATGAATTTCAACAACGTATTTTCAAAACTATCGAAGCGGACTTTAAAACGAGAGGTTTGATTTTAGAGCAATTGTTGATTAGAAATATCAATTTGCCAAGTTCAGTAAAAGCGTCTATCGAAAGTAAAATTAATGCCGAACAAGATGCTCAAAAAATGACGTTTATCTTGCAAAAAGAAAAACAAGAAGCAGAACGTAAACGAGTAGAAGCACAAGGTATTGCTGATTATCAAAGAATTATTTCAACAGGTTTGTCAGACAAACAATTGCAATACGAACAAATTAAAGCACAAAAAGAATTAGCGGCTTCACCCAATACCAAAATCATTTTTATGAATGGTAAAGGGAATGCACCAGTTATACTTTCAGATAAATAATAGATTAACGTTTAAACACATATAATGGAATTACCAAAATTTTTACTAGGCGACAATACCGACTTTCCTGATGATATTTTTATCATTCACTTAGATTATCCTCGTTTTATCATTAATTTGAAAGACGATGAGGTAGAGTTTATGGAAGAAGCTGAAGATTTAGATGAAGCAGAATTGAATGCCGAAATGGAAGCTTTGATTGTTGAAGCGAATGAATTTTACGATCGCGAAATCGGTCGATACGAGGAATAGATTATTTTTTAAAATACGTTTCCAATAATATAGTAGCGGCTGCAAAGGGTGAAATTTCATCATTTTGCACCGCTTTTTTTGTAGATTCAAGTAATTGTTGAATTGCTGTATTGCTATAAAAATGCGATTTCAATTGATCGTTGATGGTTTCCAGCATCCAAAACTGATTTTGTTCTTTTCGTTTTTGAAAGAAATACGAATTGGTTTGGGTCAAGTTTATAAATTCATTGATAGTGTTCCAAACTTCGGGGATGCCTTCAGAAGTGATGGCGCTGCAAGTAGCTGTTGTAGGTGTCCAACCTGATTTTTTTGCAGGAAATAAATGTAAGGCACGATTGAATTCGACTTTAGCGAATTGTGCTTTTTTAATGTTGTCTCCGTCTGCTTTGTTGATGATGATAGCATCCGCCATTTCCATAATACCGCGTTTGATGCCTTGAAGTTCGTCTCCAGCACCTGCTATTTTTAGTAATAAAAAGAAATCAACCATACTGTGAACAGCGGTTTCGCTTTGACCTACGCCAACAGTTTCAATAATAATGGTATCAAAACCTGCAGCTTCACAAAGTGTAATTGTTTCTCTAGTTTTTCTAGCAACACCACCAAGAGTTTCTCCTGATGCCGAGGGACGAATAAAAGCATTGGGGTCTTTAACTAATTCTTCCATTCGGGTTTTATCCCCTAGAATACTTCCATGGCTAATCGTGCTACTTGGGTCTACAGCCAGAACGGCTACTTTTTTTCCAAGGCTTGTTAAGTGTTTTCCAAAGGCTTCAATAAACGTACTTTTTCCAACGCCAGGAACGCCAGTTATGCCTATTCGAACGGATTGATTGGCATGAGGTAAACATTCGTTAATGATGCTGTTGGCTTTTGCTAAATGAGTAGGATTGGTACTTTCAACAAGAGTAATAGCACGACTTAAAGAAGTGATATTACCTGCTAAAATTCCTTCCACTAATTCTTCTGCGGAAGGTTGTAGCTTTCTAAATTGCTGAATGTGTTCTACGGATAGAGTGCTGATAGTTTCGGGTTGTGAAATACCAGCTTTTTCTTGTAGTGCCGAAGAATGTGTTTTTTTAGATGCCAATGCAATTCATTTGAATAGTAAAAATACTAAAAATAAACGTAGTTGTTTGCTTTACAAAGCCAGATTTATTTTGGCATATTGTAATAGCATAATAGTTTTCGCATCGTTTATCTCTCCAGAAGCAATCATTTGGTAGGCTTCATCAAATGAATATTCGAGTACTTCGATATTCTCGTGTTCTTCTGCAAGTCCGCCACCTTCAGAAACTTTCATTTCGGATTGGTATTCACCAATAAAAAAGTGTAGAATTTCTGTTACAGATCCAGGAGACATATACGATTGAAACACTTTTTTTACAGATGAAAGGCGGTAACCTGTTTCTTCTTCTGTTTCACGAATAATACATTCTTCTGGATTTTCGGTATCCAATAATCCAGCACAAGCTTCTATTACCATACCTGATGTATTGCCATTTAAGTAAGTGGGTAGTCGAAATTGTCTTGTTAATACCACTGTTTTTTTAGCACTGTTATACAACAAAATTACAGCGCCATTACCGCGATCGTATACTTCTCGAACTTGAATTTCGGATTCCTGGTTGTCCATTTGATAGTCAAACGTCACTTTGTTTAAGAGGTACCAATTATCAGAGAGCAATTCGGTTTTTTGTATCGTTATTGTTGGATTTTTCATTACAATTAAGGTTTTGGATTTCTGGTTTTAAGGGCTAGATTTTTAAAAGTAGTTCCCCAATTGTTATTGTTGATGTTATTAGGAAGTCCGTTTTGGGTCATTAATGCATCTTGATCGGATTCGTCTCTTTTCCAAACCCAAGCACAAACAGAAATTCCTTTGTCATAAATCAAGTTTAAAAACGGCTCAGGGTTCATCAAAACACCAGCATTCATTGGTGCTGTTTCTCCAAAAATGATAGGTATATTAGATTGATTTAATGCGTTAAGTCGATTGTTCATATTGGTAGGGGAGTCTAACAACCATTTTTCGTAGGCATGAATATCAAATAGAATATTGGATTTACCCACCAAAAATGCATTTCCTTTATTTAATAATACACTTTCATCTTGCCCTTGTTCGGCACAAGGAATGACCACTATGTTTTTATTTCCAGTGGTACGGATTATTTCAGTTAACTCATTCATGTTTTGTAACCAAATAGCATCAGTATAACCATCGGCACGATCGTAGCGATAAGGTTCATTCCAAACTTCAATCCAAACATCGTTTTGATCTTTAAATTGAATAGCCCACAATCGTAGTTTTGCTTTATAGTCTTCCCACCAAAATGTAGTTGCGGGAGATTTTCCAGTAAAAAGAGTAGCTTGATTTCCATCCCAACCAAAAGCGCAAATCCAACTTATTTTATTTTGTTTTCTATTTTCATTAACAATGTTTTGAATAGAATATAGGTAGGCTGCATGGCTATCTTGAATAGGATTCCCAGTTAGAGGAGTCTCTTTGATGTTGCCAATAAATTCTCTAGCAATATCAAGATTCCAAGAATTCATATCCGCACTTCCGGCACCAAATACATGAAAAGTATTCGCACCAATGAGTTGGATGTTTTTTGAGTTATAGCTAATATTGGAATTAGCGATTTGGTATCCTGAATTGCTATTAATACTACTTTCCTCTTTTTGGCAGGAGCCAAAAAAGAAAAGTAAAAGAAACGATTTGAGAATACAATGTTGATACTTCACTTGAAATCACTTTAAAAAGTAAATGTATGCATTTATAAAAAAAAACGCTCTGAATTTTCAGAGCGTTTTCAATAACTATTTTAATATCGTTTGTTTTCTGTCTGGTCCAACAGAAACAATTTTGATAGGTACTTCCACTTCTTTTTCAATGAACTCGATGTATTCTTTTAATTCTTTTGGTAATTCATCGTAGGTAGTCATTCCAGTTAAGTCAGCTTGCCATCCTTTAAATTCTTTGTAGATTGGTGTTACATTTTCTTCTTCAATGTTATAAGGGAAATGGCTGATGTTTTCTCCTTTGTAGTTGTACTCAGTACATACTTTTAAGGTTTTGAATCCAGAAAGAACATCGCCTTTCATCATCATTAATTGCGTAACACCATTTACTTGGATAGCATATTTTAAAGCGACTAAGTCTAACCATCCACAACGTCTTTGTCTTCCTGTTACAGAACCAAATTCATTTCCAATTTTAGCCATAGTAGCACCATCTTCGTCAAAAAGTTCTGTTGGAAAAGGCCCACTTCCTACACGAGTAACATAGGCTTTAAAAATCCCAAAAACTTCTTTGATTTTGTTAGGTGCAATTCCTAAACCAGTACAAGCTCCCGCCGCAGTAGTATTAGATGAAGTTACAAATGGATAGGTTCCAAAGTCAACATCCAATAACGATCCTTGAGCTCCTTCGCACAAGATAGATTTACCTGCTTTTTGAGCTTGGTGTAAATATTCTTCACTATCAATGAAGTCTAATTTTTTCAATTCTTCGATAGCTTCAAAGAATTCTTTTTCCATTTCGGATAAATTGTATTGAATGGCTACATCGTAGAATTTGATCATTTCTTCGTGTTTGTCAGCCAATGCACGGTATCTTTCTTTAAAATCAGCTAATTCAATATCTCCTACACGAATACCATTTCTACCGGTTTTGTCCATATACGTTGGTCCAATACCTTTCAAAGTAGAGCCAATTTTAGCTTTACCTTTAGCTGTTTCAGAAGCAGCATCTAACAAACGGTGTGTTGGTAAGATTAAGTGTGCTTTTCTAGAAATAATCAATTTGCTTTTGATGTCAATATTGAATTTTTCTAAACCTTCAATTTCTTTTTGAAAAACTACAGGGTCAATAACAACTCCGTTTCCAATGATATTTACTGCTGTTTTGTGGAATATTCCAGAAGGAATCGTTCTAAGAACGTGCTTGATTCCGTCAAATTCTAGAGTATGTCCTGCATTTGGTCCCCCTTGAAAACGCGCGATAATATCGTATTTAGAAGTTAATACATCAACGATTTTTCCTTTTCCTTCATCTCCCCATTGTAATCCTAGTAGTAAATCTATGGTCATTCTGTGTGTTATTTGTGTTGTTTGTATTGGTAGAATTGTGTAATTCTAATTAGTTGTTTGTTTTTTTATTTCCGTATAAATACAAAGAGTGATTGGTGATTTCAATATCAAAAATTTCTTCGATTGTTTTTTTGATGGTTTGAATTCTTGGATCGCAGAATTCAATTACTTCTCCCGTATCGGTCATAATAATATGATCGTGTTGTTTATCAAAATACGATTTTTCGTAATGGGCTTGATTTTGTCCAAATTGGTGTTTGCGCACTAAAGCACAATCCAAAAGCAATTCGATTGTATTGTACAAAGTAGCTCTGCTGACACGGTAGTTTTTATTTTTCATTTTGATGTAGAGGTTTTCTATATCAAAATGTTCTTCACTTTCGTAAATTTCCTGAAGAATAGCATAACGCTCTGGAGTTTTGCGATGCCCTTTCTTTTCAAGATATAGTGTAAAAACGTTTTTTACAATTTCTTGATTTTTATTATTGTCTGTGGAAATAAGTGTCATATCCTGCAAAGATAATTTTTTTTGGTTAAACTCTAAAGTTCAGTTGATAAGTTTGCCTTTTGTTGAAAAATAGTTACGAGGTGTATACGCGGCTTACTTTTTCAATACCTTCTATTTTTTTGATATTGTTAATTAATTTTTTCAAAATCGTATTGTTTTGAACGACTACGGTTACTTGTCCTTCAAATATGCCTGCCTCAGTACTTAAAGAGATACTCTGAATGTTCACATGCATATTATTGGATATTACTTTGGTTAATTGATTGGTCAATCCTAACGAATCCATTCCAGTAATTTTAATAATAGCTTTGAATTCTTCTTGAGTAGAATCAATCCATTTGGCAGTCATTATTCGGTATGCATAGTTAGATTGTAATCCAATAGCGTTAGGGCAATCGCTTTTGTGAATTTTAATTCCGTCATTCACGGTTACAAAACCAAAAACATCATCTCCCGGAATTGGGCTGCAGCAAGAAGAAAATTTATAGTCTAATTTGTCATGCTCTTTCCCAAAAACAAGCATATCATAATTGCTGCTAACAATTGGTTTGTTGATTTCTTCGTCGGGCGTGTTGGCATTACGCTTGATTTTGTTTTTGAAAAAACTAATAAACGTATTGCTTTTTTGAGCAGCATAATCTTTTAATTGTTGATTTTCAATAGCACCAATTCCAACGCGATAAAATAAATCTAAACTTGTTTTTAATTTGAAGAAATTAACTAATTCATTAACTGTTTTTTCATTCAAATTAATTTTTAAGTGTTTCAGTTTACGTGTTAGTAATTCTTTTCCTTCTTCGCCAATTTTCTTAGTATCCTCATTAAGGACATTTTTTATTTTAGTTTTAGCTCTTGCGGTTGTTACAAAATCTAACCAATGTGTGGTTGGTTTTTGATTAGGAGACGTGATTACTTCAATTTGGTCACCACTTTTTAATTCATAATTAAGAGGGACTAATTTTCCATTGACACGAGTTCCACGGGTGCGGATTCCAATTTCAGAGTGGATTCCGAAAGCAAAATCGAGTGAAGTAGCACCTTTTGGTAATGATTTGATGTCGCCTTTTGGTGTAAACACAAAGATTTCTTTGGAATATAGATTCATTTTGAAATCTTCTACAAAATCAACTGCATTCGTTTCAGCATTTTCTAGTGCTTCACGCAATAAGTTGAGCCAAACATCCAATCCACTTTCTTCAGTTGCTCCGTTTTTGTATTTATAATGCGCAGCGTAGCCTTTTTCGGCAATTTCATCCATTCGCTCACTTCGAACCTGAATTTCTACCCAGCGTCCTTTGGGGCCCATGACTGTAATATGTAAGGCTTCGTAACCAGTTGATTTTGGCGACGAAATCCAATCTCGTAAACGACTTGGACTCGGACGATAGTGGTCAGTTACAATGGAGTAAATTTTCCAAGCTAAAAACTTCTCGTCGTGTGGGTTTGATTTATAGACTATTCGTAAAGCAAATTTGTCATAGACTTCGTCAAAACTAACTCCTTGCGCTTTCATTTTTCTACGAATAGAATAGATAGATTTTGGTCGGCCTTTAATAGCGTATTCCACTCCCTCTTCGTCTAAAGATTTTTTTAGAACATCTGAAATGTCTTTGATGTAAGCGTCTTGCTCTTCTTTAGTTTCTTTGATTTTGCTTAAAATATCATTATAAACGGTAGGTTCAGTGTATTTTAGTCCTAAATCTTCGAGTTTAGTTTTGATGTTGTACAAACCTAAACGGTGGGCGAGAGGAGCGTAGATATATAAGGTTTCTGATGCAATCTTGGTTTGCTTGTCTTCTCGCATGGATTCCATAGTTTGCATGTTGTGCAAACGGTCAGCAAGTTTTATAAGAATTACTCGGACATCATCATTCAGCGTAAGAATCATTTTTCTAAAATTCTCGGCTTGAATGGAAGCATTTAAATCTTTTTGAACCAACGAGATTTTCGTCAATCCTTCTACCATTTGAGCTACTTTGGGATTGAAAAGACGTTCAATGTCTTCAACAGTAATAGGTGTGTCTTCGACCACATCGTGCAATAAGGCTGCAGCAATAGAAGTAGCACCCAGCCCAATTTCAGAAGCGACAATTTTTGCCACAGCTATTGGGTGGAAAATATAGGCTTCGCCTGATTTTCTTCTTTGATCTTTGTGTGCGTCAACGGCTACATCAAATGCTTTACGAATCAATTTCTTGTCACTATCGGTTAGTGTTTGGTAACTAATTCGAAGTAACTCCTTGTATTCTTGGGCAATGGCCTTATTTTCTTTCTCGATATCTATTTCTGTCATGGTAGGCGGGGTTCAATTTCTAAAAATAGAAAAAACCGACTAAATACACAAGTGAATAGAGAGAATATTTTTGATTGATAATTTAAAAACCTCTTTGTCTTTTGGCTTCAAAAATCAAAATAGCTGCTGCGACAGACACGTTCATAGAATCAATTTCGCCTTGCATTGGGATAATAATGTTTTGCGTGGCGGCATCTCGCCATTCTTGAGTTAAGCCAGTTGCTTCAGTACCAACAACTAATGCAGTAGGTGTAGTGTAGTTTTCTAGATGATAGCCATTTGAATTCTGCAAGGTTGCGCAATAAAATTGAATATTTTTTTCTTTCAGAAACGCGATAATTTCGGCTGTACTTCCCGTAGCGATTTGGTTGGTGAATAGGCATCCCACACTCGAGCGAACTATATTAGGATTGTATAAATCACTTTTGGGGTTGGCAATAATCACGGCATCTAAATTAGCAGCATCGGCAGTGCGTAATAATGCACCAATATTACCTGGTTTTTCAGGTGCTTCGGCGACTAAAATTAAAGGGTTTTCGGATAATTTTAAATCCGATAAAAGTGTCGATTTAGTTTTGGCTACAGCCAAAATACCTTCGGTAGTATCGCGATAGGCTAATTTTTGATATACCTCTTTATTGATTTCGATTAATTCAGCTTTAGGAGCCAATTGTTGGGCTTCTTTTTCAGAGCAAACTTCTGGTAAAAAAAGTACCGTTTCAAGCTCGTATCCACCTTTGATGGCAATATTGATTTCGCGTTGACCTTCAATTAAAAAAGTGCCAGTTTGTTTACGTGCTTTTGCTTTTTCCTGCAATAACACTAAGGATTTTATAAATGGATTTTGAACTGAACTAATTTGCTTCATTAGGACTAAGCTGTTTTTTGAACTACTTCAAAAATTTTAGCATCCTCACATTTTAAAGTTTTTGAAGGAAATTTAACTAACAAAGCATAATCATGGGTTGACATCAAAACTGTTTTTCCATTGGCATTGATTTTTCGCAACACCTCTAATACTTCAGCACTAGTTTGTGGATCCAAGTTTCCTGTTGGTTCGTCCGCTAAAATTAATTCTGGGTCATTCAACAAGGCTCTTGCTATGGCAACGCGTTGTTGTTCTCCACCTGAAAGTTGGTGAGGCATTTTGTTAGCAAAATCTTTCATGCCTACTTTATCCAATACTTCGTCTATTTTGTTAAGCATTTCGTCGTTGTCAGTCCAGCCTGTTGCTTTTAAAACAAAAAGCATATTGTCTTTAACGGTACGGTCTGGAAGCAATTTAAAATCTTGAAAAACAATTCCTATTTTTCTTCTCAAGAAAGGAATATCATCTTCTTTTAAGGTTGCTAAATCAAAATCTACAATATGTCCAGCTCCTTCTTTAAGCTCTAAATCAGCATATAAAGTCTTCAATAAACTACTTTTTCCTGAACCTGTTTTTCCAATAACATAGATGAATTCGCCTTGATTTACTTCAAGGTTTACGTCAGATAAAATGGTTTTTCCTTCTTGGTATATAGTAGCGTTTCTTAACGATAAAATGGATTGTGACATAATTTGCATTTGTTTATGTTGTAAAAGTAATTATCAATTGGCAATTTACAATTATCAATCGTAATTTTTTTTATTTTTTGTTAAAACAATTGTTCATAATAAATACTACAACCACTACGTTATACACCGTATAATATGATACATTTGAATTTTAAACAAAAATCACAATGCGTAGACTTACTGGGATTTTATTTGTCCTACTTTTTTGGGGAACTTTTTCGGTTTCCGCTCAAAAATCAACTATATATAATTCTAATTCAAAAGATTTCGAAACGGCAGTTTCGTTATATAATGCAGGTCAATATGCTTCTGCAAAATTAGTTTTTGACCGAGTGAAGTTAAGTGCTGTTGCTCAAGAAATACAATCTGATTGTTTGTACTATACCGCTATGTGTGCCATTCGTGAACGCCAACCCAATGCAGGAAACTTATTGGAGCGTTTTATTTCAGAATATCCAACGAGTACTAAAAAAAATCAAGCTTGTGTTGAAATAGGTCATTTCTATTTTCAACAAGAAAATTATGAAAAGGCTTTGTCTTGGTATGAAAAAGTAGACGAAATGTATTTGGGGATAAACGAAAGTGATAAGTATTCTTTTCAAAAAGGATACAGTTTTTTTGTTTCTAAAAACAAAAAAGAAGCTACCACTTATTTGAACAAAGTATTGAAGTCTCCAAATTATGGTTCGCAAGCCAAATATTATTTGGGTTTCATGGCTTATGAAGGAGACGATTATAAAAAAGCTACCCAATATTTTGATGCAGTTTCAACCGAATCGAAATACAAAGAACGCATGTCCTATTACCAATCGGATATGAATTTCAAGTTGGGTAATTTTCAAAAAGCGATCGATTTGGGAGAACAGGCGATGTCAAAATCAACACCTGCAGAACAATCGGAATTGAATAAGATTATTGGCGAAAGTTACTTTAATTTAAAAGAGTATGTCAAAGCAATTCCGTATTTGGAATTGTATAAAGGTAAAAATGGCAAATGGTCGAATACTGATTTTTATCAGTTGGGTTTTGCGTACTACCAACAAAAAGATTTTGAAAATGCCGTTTCGCAATTCAATAAAATTATTGACGGAAAAGATTTTGTTTCACAAAATGGGTATTACCATTTAGGTCAGAGCTATTTGAATTTGAATAAAAAACAAGAAGCGTTGAATGCGTTTAAAAATGCTTCAGAAATGGATTTTGATGCTTCGTTAAAAGAAGAATCAAGTTTGAATTATGCTAAATTAAGTTATGAGATAGGGAATTCGTATGAAAGTGTCCCGGCTATTTTGACGACTTTTTTAGAACACTATCCTCAAAATTCAAATCAATCAGAAATTCAAAAATTATTGATTGACTCGTATATTTCTTCTAAAAATTATAAAGAAGCCTTAGCTATTTTAGAGAAAAATGGAACTCAAGAAAATAAATCAGCCTATCAAAAAGTGCTGTTTTATAGTGGCTTACAATCCTTTACAGATGGAGAATATCAAGAAGCCTTACAACGTTTTGAGAAAGCAATCAGTCAACAAAAAGAGGCTTCTATTACGGCAAGAGCTACGTTTTGGAAAGGAGAAACCCAATTTGTTTTAGATGATTTTAAAAACGCATTAGTGAGCTTTAAACAATTCATTGGCTTTGCTGAAGCAGGAACTACTCCTGAGTTTAAAAATTGTAATTATAACATAGCGTATGTGTATTTCAAAATGAAGGAATACGATCAAGCGGGGAATTATTTCCAAAAGCAAATCGAAAAAGGGACTGATAAAGTGCGTATGAATGATGCGTATTTGCGTTTAGCAGATTGTCGATTTGTAACTTCAAAGTATTGGCCAGCAATGGAAGCGTATGCAAAAGTAATTGAGCAAAAAAGTGTTGATGCTGATTATGCTTTTTATCAAAGAGCCATTTCTTACGGATTTGTGGGTAAAAATGAGAAAAAGATTGAAAATCTGTTATCGTTTTTACAACTCTATCCAAAATCAGAATATCGTGACGATGCGTTGTTTGAGTTAGGTAATACGTATGTTGCTGAAAACAAAGATGAACAAGCTATTAAAACGTATGACCAATTAATTAAAGAATTTGAAAAAGGGTCATTTACTTCTAAAGCTATTTTACGACAAGGTTTAGTATATTATAATGCAGATAAAGACGCACCAGCATTGGTAAAGTTCAAACAAGTTGTAGCGGAATACCCAAAATCATCGGAAGCTTTAGAAGCGGTTGCTACCGCGCGATTAATTTATGTTGAAAATGGTAAAGTAGACGAATATGCTTCCTGGGTTCGTACTTTAGATTTTGTGGCAGTTACAGATGCTGATTTAGATAATGATACCTACGAGTCAGCAGAAAAGCAATACCAACAAAGCAATACAAATCAGGCGATTACTGGATTTGGAGCGTATTTGACGGCTTTTCCAAAAGGAATTCATGCGTTACAAGCTCATTTTTATTTGGCGCAATCACTTTATTCGAGCGGTTCAGAAGAGAAAGCGGCGGCTAATTATGAATATGTAATTGGGGAGCCTAGAAATGAATTCACAGAGTCTTCTTTAATGCGTTTGGGACAAATTTTCTTGAAGGCAAAAGAAGTGGAAAAAGCCATTGTGGTTCTATCTCGAATTGAAACTGAAGCTGATTTGTTGCAAAATAAAACTTTTGCACAAGCCAATTTGATGAAATTGTATTACGAAAAGAAAGATTATGCTAACGCTGTAGTATATGCTGAAAAAGTATTGGACAATCCTAAAACAGAAGCAGATGTAAGAAGTGATGCTCAGATTGTAGTAGCACGCTCTGCCATGGAAACGGGTGATGAGGCCAAAGCCAAAGCGGGGTACGAAAAATTAGCTACTGCTCAAGGCGAATTAGGGGCAGAGGCGTTGTATTTTGATGCGTATTTCAAAAACAAAGAAGGCAAATTTGAAGACTCTAACGCAGTGATACAACAATTAGCTAAGAATTATTCGGATTACAAGTATTTTGGAGCCAAAGGATTGTTGTTGATGGCAGCTAATTTTTATGCTTTAAAAGATAGTTATCAAGCAACATTTATATTAGAAAGTGTTATCAAAAACTTTACTGATTTTCCGGAGATTGTTGCTAAAGCGCAAACCGATTTAGATGCTATCAAAGCAGAGGAATCCAAAACGAATTCGTCAATACTAAAAGAATAAAAAACACTACTGTATTTCAAATACCTTGATTATTATGAGAAAAATTATCCAAAATAGTATTCTATATTCATTCGCTTTATTGTTTGTTCAGTTAGGTTTGGCACAGAAAAAACAAGAAAAAATGCGAACAGAAGAAGTGAATGTGGTAAAATCATATACCCCAACTATTTCTGACGCTTTTAAAATAAAAGAAACTCCTTCGTTGAATGAAGAAGGAACATCTGCAAAAGAAACAGTGAAGTACAGTATTTTTTCTTTTCCAGTTGCCTCTACTTTCACCCCCTCAAAAGGAAGTGCTGAAGATGTGGATAAAGAACAAATAGGTCGATTTTATAAAAGTTATGCCACCTTTGGAGGTGGGAATTATGGTACTTTGAATGCGGAGTTGTTTGCTACTCAAGATTTGAATACAGAAGAATATGTAGCGGGAATGTTTCGTCATCTTTCGTCTCAAGGAGGAATTAAAGGAACGGAATTGAAAGATTCGTTTTATGATACTTCTCTAGATTTGACTTATGGTACAGAAGCAAAAGAATTATCTTGGAACATTAATTTAGGCTATCAAAATCAAATCTACCATTGGTATGGATTGCCAACAACTTTTATGAATTGGTTGTTGCCTTCGACTCATGATATTTTAGTTGCTGGAATTGATCCAAAACAATCCTATAACACGATTACATTGGATTCCAAAATTGAATTTAACGAAAGTATTTTAGAAGCCTCGAGTTTTAAATTTGCACATTTTTCAGATGCTTTTGGTTCGTCGGAAAACCGATTTTATGCTAAGCCGTCTTTTAAATTTGCTGCTTTTGGTAAAGAAATAAAACTAAACGCTATTGTGGATTATTTGAGGGGTAAATTCGACCATAATTTCACACGAACCAATACAGAGCCTATAGAATACGGATATACTAATTTTGGACTTTCTCCTAGCTATGAATTAGAAAAAGACAATTGGACCATGCATTTAGGTTTAGGATTGTACTATAGTTTAGATACTAAAAACAGCAACAATCAATTGTTTCTTTATCCACAGGTTACGGCCTCTCATAAAATAGTGGGTGATTTAATGATTTTTTATGCTGGAGCTGAAGGTGGACTAGATCAAAATTCGTATTTGAATTTTGTAGATGAAAACCCGTTTTTGTCGCCTACTTTATTAATTGCGCCAACCAATAAAAAGTATGATCTTTATGCTGGTTTAAAAGGGAAATTGGCCGACAATATAAGTTATAATGTTAGAGGCTCTTTGGTGGACGAGAACAATAAAGCCTTGTTTAGAAGCAATGATTTTTCGGCTAATTTCAATTATGGACCTTATTCGTATGGCAATTCGTTGCAATTGGTATACGATAATGTAAAAACGTTTCGTTTATTTGGAGAGTTGAAAGCGGATATTACGGAAGCCATCAGTTTCAGTGCTAATGGTACATTGTCTGCTTATACTACTAAAACACAAGCAGAAGCATGGAATTTACCAGCGATTAAGTTGAATGCTACTTTGGATTATACGATTAACCCAAAATGGTATGCAGGAGCCGATGTCTTTTTTGTAGGTTCTCGAAAAGATTCGCAAATCAATAATGACCTGATGACTATAGTAGCTCAAACCTATATTCCAACGACATTGAAATCGTATATTGATTTGAATGCGCACGTAGGTTACAAACACAGTGAACGATTGACTGCCTTTTTGAAAGCGAATAATATCTTGAATCAATCCTATCAAAAATGGATGAATTATCCTGTGCAAGGATTTCAAGTGGTGCTAGGTGCTAATTATAAGTTTGATTTTTAAATAACCCGTTGGGTGAAATTGTTTTTGATTGTAAATTTTCGTCACCCGAGCTGAAAGCGAACAGGCGAAGCAGTTCGAGTGATTTTTGTTAGAAAATCGTATCAAGAACAAGAAAATTTATTATCAAAAACGGTTCTCGATACATTTTTTGCTTCATTTCATTATGCAAAAAACACTCGAACTGACGTTTTTGATAATTTCATACAACGATTTTTAAATACGATTCTACTTTGGCTACTTTCAAACAAAAAATACATACCTATTATCTGCAATTAGTTCAAGATCGAATCGATGTCTTTCGGGATATGATTGTCGCTTTGACTGAAGATTCTAAAAACGATGCCAAAGGTTCGGCAGGTGATAAGCACGAAACGGCATTGTCGATGATGCACATCGAGCAGGAGAAAATCAATCACAAACTGGCAGAAGTACTCCAACAAAAAACGATCTTAGATAAAATAGACGCTTCAAAAGAATTGGATACTATTGCTTTAGGGAGTTTGGTCAAAGCCAATGGCATTTATTTGTATCTCAGTGTCGCATTGCCTAAAATTACTATAGAAGGAATTAACGTCATTGCCTTGTCGCCTCAATCGCCTTTAGGCGCTAAGTTAATGGGAAATCAAATTGGGTTTACTTTTGAAATCAATAGTACGCACTATTGTATTGAAAGTGTTGCGTAAAAACGTTAAGTTCAAAATTACTACCAACGCAGAACCTACACTTGTAAGGAAAAATAATTATATTTGAGAAATATAAAGCGAAACCAACTTGAACTAATCTACCCAATAATGGGTCTATATGCTAAAGTTTGTTACGCATATATACAAGTTATGTGATATATCCTTCCGAAACTGCTAAAAAGGAAAAACCGAAAGTATGAAGCCGAAAATAATGTACATAGAAAATAAATCTGAAGGACATAATGGTTCAGCTTGGATTGGTTACGCTGAATTCTCAAAGTCTGGACAAACAGTTTACTTCAACAATAAAGCGCTAAAGAAACTTAAAACTACTGGAATTAGTGGAAATCATTTTGACATTGAAACCGGCGAAGAATATTGGATTTCAGGGATTAAGAAAAACGGTGAAGATAGACACTGGGCTGGCGGTGGAAAAGTGATGCTCGACAAAGATTGCGTTGTAGAATATTTGAAGTTTATGGAGGCTGAATATGTTGACGAAAGAAAATATATCATAGTTGAAGTTCTGAAAACAGAAAAAAGTAGATTTAACGAAATTGAAAATTCAGAACTCGAAAGTGAAGACATAGAAAGATTAGCCTGGGACAGAAAGAAAAATGTAACTCTAAATAAAGCTACATCACATAACAGCCCCCGCTAACGCCCGATTTTTTGGGTGTATATACGAAAGTTTATTTTGCATATATACTCGTTAACTGTAAGCTTTAAGTACTATCATATGAAAATATTCATTCTTTTGTTGTCATTTCTTTTAGCCCAACAAATGTTAGGACAAAATATTGATTTTAAGAAAATCCAATACAATGGACTGAACTTTTATTCAACTAAAAATCAAATAATACAAAAGCTTGGAAGAGCTAAAAAAATATACAATCCGAACTACGAATGCGGGTTTTTATCAGATGAAGAACAAAACGATAAATATTTGACTTTAGATTATGGAAAAATAAAATTCACTGGTAATTCCAAAGAAAAATATCTTTTAGAGATGATTGATTTCAAAGATGAAACTGTGGTCGTTTTTTATGGAAAAATTAAACTAAATTATCAATCTACAGATGCTCAATTATCAAAAATATTTGGCATGAAAATCAAAGCTAATGGCTCGCGTTTAATTCCAAGTAATAATGGAGATGATGGAGTTAGAATTGAATTGAAAAAGGGAAAATTGACAAAAATAGAATATTGGTCTCCTTGTTGAAATAAAAGTCTGCTGCTAACCCCGCTACCGCACGAAATGAAATTCAGCGAAGCTAATCCCTTCCCCCGCTAACGCGCGAATCCTTTCGCGTGGTCAATAACTAATCCTGCTGCTCAAAGTCCTCCGACTTTGAGCCATTTTTTTACAGTTTTTAACTTTAAGTTTTGATTTTCCTTCTTTTTAATTACATTTTAATTATAAATAGTATTTTTTAGTTTAGTTTTATAACTAAAAATAGATTTTATGTTTTTCAATCGTAACTTTTAATCCATCTTTGCCGTATCAAAATAACAAAAAAGTAAATTGTAAGATTATGTGCGGAATATTAGCCATTATTGGAAAAGGAAAAGATGAGCAATTAGTTAGAGAACTTTCAAAAAGAATGACACACCGTGGTCCAGATGAAAGTGATTTACATATTACAGAGAATGGACATATTTTAAGTCACGAGCGTTTGTCAATTATTGACTTACATTCAGGACGTCAACCTATTCAAGGAACTTCAACTGCTTGGATGGTACATAATGGAGAGGTTTACAATCACCAATCGTTGAGAGATGGTGTTTTGAAAGGGCATACTTTCAGAACCAAATCCGATTCAGAAGTAATTGTTCATTTGTATGAAGAATTCAAATACGATTTCTGTAACATGTTAGATGGGGATTGGGCTTTTGTGGTAGTTGATGGTGATGATTTTATTGCCGGTAGAGATCCAATGGGAGTAAAACCATTGTATTATGGATTGGATGACAGAGGAAGAATCTACTTCGCTTCAGAAATGAAACCTATTGCTGATCAATGCAAAACATTCTCTACTTTTCCTCCAGGACACTATTATACACCAAACACTGGTTTTGTAAAATACTACCAACCAGAATACGAAGATTACACTAAAGCGGACCAAGATTTAGATTTAGATTTGATTAGAGAAACCTTGACTGAGGCTACTCGTAAACGTTTGATGAGTGATGTGCCAATTGGAGTATTGCTTTCAGGAGGTTTGGATTCGTCTTTAACATCTTCAATTGCGTCACGATTATTAAAAGAAAGTGGTAAAAAATTACATTCATTTTCTATTGGTTTAGATGCAGATGCGCCAGACGCTAAAGCGGCTAAAAAAGTAGCTGAATTTTTAGGTACAGAACACCACGAAGTACATTTTACGATTGAGCAAGGTATCGAAATCTTAGATAAATTGATTTGGCATCTAGAAACCTATGATGTGACTTCTATTCGTGCGAGTACACCAATGTATTTCTTGTCAAAAGCAATTACCGATATGGGAATCAAAGTAGTGCTTTCTGGAGAAGGAGCTGATGAAATTTTTGGAGGGTATTTGTATTTTAGAAATGCGCCAACAGTTGAGGATTTCCAAAAAGAAACCATTGAAAGAGTTCAAAAATTATTTACTGCCGACTTGTTAAGAGCGGATAAATCGACTATGGCTCACGGTTTAGAGGCAAGAGTTCCTTTCTTAGACAAAGCGTTCTTAGATATGGCAATTCGTATTAAAGCAGAAGAGAAAATGCCTAAGACTTACGAGGGTAGAGAGAAATATATTTTAAGAAAAGCATTTGATACACCTGACAATCCGTATTTACCAGATGAGGTATTGTGGAGACAAAAAGAGCAATTCTCTGATGGTGTGGGGTACAACTGGATTGATCAATTGATTGAGTACTGTTCTTCGCAAGTTACAGATGAGCAATTAGCGGGAGCAGAGGCTGAGTTTCCTTACAATACGCCAACGACTAAAGAAGCGTATTTCTACAGATCAATTTTCCATAAATACTATCCACAAGTAAGTGCGGCACAAACCGTAAGAAAATGGATTCCGAAATGGCAAGAAAATCAAGATCCAAGTGGACGAGCAAATGCGGCTCACGTTCAAGCGGATGTGCAGATTGCTAAATAATATTTATTAGATTAGTTCAAATTCTATTGATAAAAGACGTTTTTCGTAAGAAGAACGTCTTTTTTTGTTGAAAATATAAACAAATGTTGATAACTTAACATTTATAAAGGGTAATTTCTTTCTCAAATATCCCCTGTTTTTATATATTTGCTTGTTATACAATTTTACATTTTAGATTAAAAATATGAGTGAGGAAATTAACAAGAATAATTATTCAGCGGATAGTATTCAGGCATTAGAAGGAATGGAGCACGTAAGAATGCGTCCATCAATGTATATTGGAGATGTTGGAGTACGAGGATTGCATCATTTAGTGTATGAGGTGGTAGATAACTCCATCGATGAGGCTATGGGTGGTCATTGTGATACTATCAGTGTTTCGATCAATGAAGATGGGTCAATTTCTGTAGAAGATAATGGACGTGGTATTCCTGTAGGGATTCATAAAAAAGAAGGTGTTTCGGCTTTAGAGGTTGTAATGACTAAGATTGGTGCCGGAGGTAAATTTGATAAAGATTCGTATAAAGTTTCTGGAGGTTTGCACGGTGTAGGGGTTTCTTGTGTGAATGCATTGTCATCTCATTTAAGAGCTACAGTTCATAGTAGTGATGGAAAGATCTACGAACAAGAATATGAAAGAGGTAAAGCTTTGTATCCAGTAAAACAAATTGGAGATACTACTAAAAGAGGAACAATCGTTACTTTTTATCCAGATCCAACTATTTTTACGCAAACTACGGAGTATTCATACGAGACTTTGTCGGCGCGTATGCGTGAATTGTCTTTCTTGAACAAAGGAATAAAAATCACTTTCACAGATAAAAGAGAATTAGATAAAGACGGAAACTTCGTTTCAGAAGTGTTTCATTCTACTGAAGGATTGAAAGAGTACATTCGTTATTTAGATGGGAACCGTGAGCCAATTATTGCGCACGTAATTTCAATGGATCACGAAAAAGGAGAAATTCCAGTTGAGGTTGCTTTGATATACAATACAAGTTACTCAGAGAACATCTTTTCTTATGTAAATAACATTAATACACACGAAGGAGGGACGCATTTACAAGGTTTTAGAAGTGGTTTGACAAGAACACTGAAAAAATATGCGGATGCTTCTGGAATGTTAGATAAATTGAAATTCGAAATTGCTGGTGATGACTTCCGTGAAGGATTGACTGCAATTATCTCAGTAAAAGTTTCTGAGCCTCAGTTCGAAGGACAAACAAAAACAAAATTAGGGAATAGAGAAGTAGTTTCTCCTGTTAGTCAAGCGGTAGGAGAAATGTTGGAGAATTATTTGGAAGAAAATCCAAATGATGCTCGTATCATTATTCAGAAAGTTATTTTGGCTGCTCAAGCCCGTCATGCTGCTAAAAAAGCACGTGAAATGGTGCAGCGTAAAACCGTTATGGGTGGCGGTGGATTGCCAGGAAAATTATCCGATTGTTCTGAGCAAGATCCAGAAAAATGTGAAGTATATCTTGTCGAGGGAGATTCGGCAGGTGGTACTGCAAAACAAGGACGTGATCGAAACTTCCAAGCGATTTTGCCATTACGTGGTAAAATTCTGAATGTGGAAAAAGCAATGCATCACAAAGTTTTTGAAAGCGAAGAGATTCGAAATATTTTTACAGCTCTTGGGGTAACTGTTGGTACAGCAGAAGACAGTAAAGCGTTGAATATTGAGAAATTGCGTTACCATAAAGTAATTATTATGTGTGATGCCGATGTCGATGGAAGTCACATTGCTACCTTAATATTAACGTTCTTCTTTCGTTTTATGAGAGAATTAATCGAAAGAGGTCACGTGTATATTGCAGCACCTCCTTTATATTTGGTTAAAAAAGGAAATAAAAAAGAATATGCTTGGACAGAAGATCAACGCGATATTGCGAACGAAAGAATGGGAGGAAGTGCCGCTATTCAACGTTATAAAGGTCTTGGGGAGATGAATGCGGAACAATTGTGGGAAACTACAATGGATCCAAGTTTCAGAACTTTACGTCAAGTAACAATTGATAATATGGTTGAAGCCGACAGAGTTTTCTCTATGTTGATGGGAGATGAAGTTCCACCAAGAAGAGAATTTATCGAGAAAAATGCGGTTTATGCCAATATTGATGCGTAACTTAGGGCTTCATTCTAATTTTAGAAAATAAAATAATTTTTAAAATATAACAATATGAAAGTTACAATTGTAGGAGCAGGAAATGTGGGAGCAACCTGTGCTGATGTGATTTCTTATAGAGGAATTGCAAGCGAAGTAGTTTTATTGGATATCAAGGAAGGTTTTGCCGAAGGTAAAGCAATGGATATTATGCAATGTGCTACCAATACGGGTTTTAATACTAAAGTTGTTGGGGTAACCAATGATTACTCTAGAACAGCGAATAGCGACGTAGTAGTAATTACATCTGGAATTCCAAGAAAACCAGGTATGACTCGCGAGGAATTGATCGGTATTAATGCAGGGATTGTGAAAACAGTTGCTGAAAACGTATTAGCTCATTCTCCCAATACAATTGTAGTAGTAGTGTCAAATCCAATGGATACAATGACGTACTTGGCTTTGAAATCAACAGGTTTACCTAAAAACAGAATCATAGGAATGGGAGGTGCTTTAGATAGTTCTCGTTTCAGATACTATTTATCGCAAGCTTTGGACAAACCGTCTAATGATGTTTCGGCTATGGTTATTGGTGGTCATGGAGATACTACGATGATTCCTTTAACTCGTTTGGCTTCTTATAATGGTATTCCAGTTTCTGAATTTCTTTCGCAAGAAGCATTGGAAAAAGTAGCGGCATCAACTATGGTTGGAGGAGCTACTTTGACAGGTCTTTTAGGGACTTCAGCTTGGTATGCGCCAGGAGCTTCAGTAGCGTATTTGGTGGATAGTATTTTGAATGACCAAAAGAAAATGATAGCTTGTTCTGTTTTGTTAGAAGGAGAATACGGACAAAATGATATCTGTATCGGAGTTCCTTGTATTATTGGTAAAAACGGAGTGGAGCAAATCGTTGATATTACATTGAACGACGCAGAAAAAGCATTATTTGCTAAAAGTGCGGATGCAGTTAGAAATATGAATGCTGATTTAAAATCAGTTTTAGCATAATTTTTAAATATAAATTGAAAAGACTGCTTTTTTGCAGTCTTTTTTTTGATATTAATTGACAAATAAATTGGTTAATCTTAACCTTAAATTATATATTTGCTCGGTTTAAAAAAATAAGTATTGCTTTTCAAGCGGTTGAATGTTTTGAAAAGTAGTTTTAATCGCTGTTTTACAGTGATTTAAGTACAAATAAATATAAGAATAATTAATTTTTAGTAATAATGCAGAATAAAGGCCTCATTAAATTTTTCGCAATTCTATTTGCATTGGTAAGTATTTACCAACTTTCTTTCACTTTCGTAGCTAATAAAGTAGCAAGTGATGCTAAAGCTTTTGCAGGAGGAAATCCTGAAAAAGAGTTAAAATATTTAGATTCAATTGGTAAAGAAAAAGTCTTTAACCTTGGTTTTTCTGATTTTACTTTTAACGAAGTAAAAGACAAACAAATCAACAAAGGTCTTGACTTAGAAGGGGGAATCAACGTAATTCTTCAAGTGTCTGTAAAAGATATCTTGAAAGGATTATCAAACAACTCTAAAAATCCAGTTTTTAATAAGTCTTTAGCAGATGCAACGGCTAATCAAAAAGGAAATCAAACCTATATTGATGCTTTCTTTGAAGCTTTTGAGGCTAACTCAAAAGGGACTGTGAAATTAGCGTCGCCTGATATCTTTGCTAACAGAAATTTACAAGGAGAAGGTGGAGTTGATTTTCAAATGACTGATGCACAAGTTCAAAAGGTAATCAAAAGAAAAGTTGATGAGTCTGTAGAAAGTGCTTTTGGAGTATTGAGAAAACGTATCGATAAATTTGGGGTTACACAACCTAACATACAAAAATTAGGACAAACAGGAAGAATTCTTGTAGAACTTCCAGGTGCTAAGGATGTAGATAGAATTAAAAAATTATTGCAAAGTACCGCTCAATTAGAGTTTTGGGAAACCTATAAAGTTGAAGAAATTGGTAATTTCTTGATGGCTGCAAATGAGTCATTGAAAAAAACGGAAATCAATAAAGTAGCTCCTAAAAAAGTAGTTAAAGACTCATTGAGTTCTTTATTGGCAGATACTAAAGATTCAGCTGTAACTAAAAAAGGGAATAATCCTTTATTGGATAAAATTATTGGTCAAGGTGGTGGTCCAGTTTTGGGTCTTTTTGCACCAAAAGATACTGCTATTGTAGGTGGGTATTTGAGAAGAGCTGATATTAGAGTTTTATTAGCAGGTGATCAACGTTATGCTAAATTTGTTTGGGGTAAACCAACTAAAATTAAAGATGCTAAATCAAAAGAGATTGACGCTGTTGAATTATATGCTTTAAAAGGAAATAGAGATAATATTGCTGCGATGAGTGGTGGTGTAGTAACTGATGCAAGTGATACATTTGATCAATCAGGAAAACCAGCCGTTTCTATGCAAATGAACGGTAAAGGAGCTAAAGCATGGGAAGAATTAACAGGTAAAGCGTATACTCAAAAAAGTAATATTGCCATTGTTTTAGATAATGTAGTGTATTCTGCTCCAGGAGTTTCTAACGGACCAATTGCAGGAGGAAGATCTGAAATTTCAGGAAGTTTTGATTTGACTGAAACTAAAGATTTAGCCAATGTGTTGAAAGCGGGTAAATTACCTGCTTCAGCTGACATTATTCAATCAGAAGTAGTAGGACCATCTTTAGGTCAAGCAGCTATTGATGCAGGTACTATTTCTTCTGTTGTAGGATTCCTATTAGTTTGTTTATGGATGGTGTTCTATTATGGTAGAGCAGGTTGGTACGCTAATTTGGCTTTATTATTGAACTTATTGTTCTTATTCGGAATTATGGCAAGTTTTGGTTTTGTATTAACATTGCCAGGTATTGCAGGTATCGTTTTAACATTAGGTACAGCGGTTGATGCGAATATCATTATTTATGAAAGAGCAAAAGAAGAATTGCGTGATGGTAAATCATTATCAGAATCAGTTATTGCTTCTTACGGATGGAAAGGTGCTATGCGTTCTATTATTGATGCTAACGTAACGCACATTCTTACAGGTGCTATTTTGTTTACTTTCGGTACAGGATTAATTAAAGGTTTTGCCTTGACATTATTGATTGGTATTGTAACTTCATTGTTTACTTCGATCTTTATTGCAAGAATCTTTATCGATAGAAATATTGCTTCTAATAGCAACTTGACATTCTCAACTTCAATTACTAAAAATTGGTTTACTAATTTCCATTTTGACTTTATTAAAATTAAGAAATTCACTTATGTGTTTTCTTCAATAGTAGTTATTGTAAGTTTAGTTTCTATTTTCTTTGTAAATGGATTGGATCAAGGAGTAGATTTTGTTGGAGGTAGAACATTCCAAGTGAAATTTGAAAAACCAATCGATGCGACTAAAGTGGCTGAAGAATTATCAAAAGAATTTGGAACTACAGTAGAAGCTAAAATATTTGGTTCTGATGATCAATTGAAAATCACGACTAAATACAAAATCACTGAAGAAGGTGTTGATGTAGATAAAGAAGTAAACGAAAAATTATACAAAGGTTTACAACACTACTATACTAACAGTTCGTATGAAAAATTCATCAACTCGTATGATGGTAAAACAGTAGGTGTGTTGCAAGCTTCAAAAGTAGGAGCTTCTATCTCTGAAGACATTAAAACTAACTCGTATTGGGCAGTTTTAGGTGCAATGGCAGTAATCTTTTTATACTTAATGATTTCATTCCGTAAATGGCAGTATTCATTAGGAGCGATTGCAGCGGTAGCGCATGACGTAATATTTGTATTAGGAATTTACTCTTTATGTTATAAATTCATGCCTTTCCACATGGAAATGGACCAACACTTTATTGCGGCTATCTTAACAGTTATTGGTTACTCAATGAATGATACCGTAATTGTATTTGATAGAATTAGAGAGTTTATCATGGGTAAACGTAAAGGAAGTTTTGAAGAAATTGTAAATGCGTCTATTAATACTACTTTATCTAGAACATTGAATACTTCATTAATGATGATCTTAGTATTGTTAACTATGTTTGTTTTTGGAGGAGAGTCAATCAGAGGATTTATCTTTGCTATGTTGGTAGGTATTGTAGTAGGAACCTATTCTTCATTATTTATCGCAACTCCAGTATTGGTAGATACCATCTCAAGATCAGATAAAAATCAAATTGAAAAAGAGCACAAAGAAGCTTAATTTTAAATTGTATTGTATATTCAAAAGGATTCAACGAAAGTTGGATCCTTTTTTTATAAAACAAATTTGAATACTTTATTTGTTTATTTTTGATAAATAAATTAGTAGACACATGAAAAAAATAATTGTAACGTTACTTATGTCATCAACAATAGCCTCTTTTGGTCAACAACAAAACAAATATCCTTTAACAAGAAAAGGAGATAAAATCGATGTCTATTTTGAAACCCAAGTAGCCGATCCATACCGTTGGTTAGAAGATGATAGATCACAAGAAACCGCCGACTGGGTCAAAGCTCAAAATCAAGTAACTTTTGATTATTTAGCTAAAATTCCATTTCGAGATGCGATTAAACAACGCATGGAAAAATTATGGAATTACGAAAAGGTATCTGCACCATTCAAAGAGGGTAAATATACCTATTACTACAAAAATAATGGTTTGCAAAATCAATCGGTTTTGTATCGAAAAGATGCTTCTGGAAAGGAAGAATTGTTTTTGGATCCTAACACATTTTCAAAAGACGCTACTACGTCATTAGATGCCGTAAGTTTTTCTAAAGACGGGTCGTTATGTGCGTATTCTATTTCTGAAGCAGGAAGCGATTGGCGAAAAGTCATTTTCATTAATGCTGAAACTAAACAAAATATTGCTGATCAATTGATAGATGTAAAATTCAGCGGATTGTCATGGAAAGGAAATGAAGGAGTCTATTATTCTAGTTATGACAAACCAAAGGGAAGTGAATTGTCAGCCAAGACAGACCAACATAAATTGTATTTCCATCGACTAGGGACTAGTCAATCCGATGATCAATTGATTTTTGGCGACAAAGAAAAGCGCCGCTATGTAGGAGGAAGTGTTTCTGAAGACAATCATTATTTGTTTATCACGGCCGCTAATTCTACTTCTGGAAACGAATTATATGTACAAGACCTAACACAACCCAACTCGGAAATCAAATCCATTCATTCTGGTTTTGAATACGATGTACATGTTTTAGATAACGTGGGGACTCAATTGTATTTGATTACTAATTTAGGTGCGCCAAACAAACGAATTGTAATCGTTGATGTCAATGCTCCTTCGGTATCCAACTGGAAAGATTGTATTGCTGAAACAGAACAGGTACTTTCGCCTTCTACAGGTGCAGGATTTATCTTTGCCAATTACATGAAAGATGCTGTTTCTGTAGTAAAACAATTTGATTACAAAGGTACATTAGTTCGCGAAATTCAATTACCAGGATTAGGAACCGCGACAGGTTTTAGTGGTAAGAATGAAGATGAAGTTTTGTATTTTTCGTTTACCAATAATGTGACGCCAACAACTACCTACCAATTTATACCTACTGAAGGAAAGTCATCTATTTATGTCCAACCTAAAGTTGATTTTATAAGTGATAATTACACGTCAAAGCAAGTGTTTTATACCTCTAAGGATGGGACTAAAGTTCCGATGATTATCACTTATAAAAAAGGAACTCCTTTAAATGGAAAGAATCCAACTATTCTGTATGGTTATGGTGGATTTAATATCAGTTTGACACCTTCTTTTAGTATTGCCAATGCAGTTTGGTTGGAAATGGGTGGAATCTATGCCGTTGCTAATTTAAGAGGTGGTGGCGAATATGGAAAAAAATGGCACGATGCAGGAACCAAAATACAAAAGCAAAACGTTTTTGATGATTTTATCGCTGCTGCAGAATATTTAATTGCTCAAAAATATACTTCATCAGATTTCTTAGCTATAAAAGGTGGCTCTAACGGAGGTTTATTGGTTGGAGCAACCATGACGCAACGACCAGATTTAATGAAAGTAGCGTTGCCTGCAGTGGGCGTCATGGACATGTTACGTTACCATACTTTCACGGCAGGTGCTGGTTGGGCGTACGATTATGGAACTGCGGAAGATTCGAAAACTATGTTTGACTATATCAAAGGCTATTCGCCAGTGCATAATGTGAAAGCCGGTGTAAAATACCCTGCTACATTAGTTACCACAGGAGATCATGACGATAGGGTAGTGCCAGCGCATAGTTTTAAATTTGCGGCGGAGTTGCAAGCCAAACAAGCTGGAGCTAATCCAGTGTTAATCCGAATAGAGACCAATGCGGGTCATGGAGCAGGAAAGCCTGTCTCTAAGACTATTGAAGAAGCGGCTGATTTACAAGCCTTCACTTTGTATAATATGGGAATTCAATCGTTGCCAATAAAATAATTGAACTGTATAAAAAGAGGGACTATATTCTATTAGAATTTAAAATTTTAACCATTAAGAAATTAAGCTAATTAAATCTTAATGGAACTTAATTTCTTAATGGTTTTACTTTTGAAGTTTCTCTTTTTGTGAAAGAATTATGTGAAAATAATTCTCATTTAGTGATGAAGCTAAAAGTAAAAAGGCTATCCAAATTGAGTGGACAGCCTTTTTTATTTATTAAAATCCAGTTTTGTTTACTATTATTCTTTGATTTGTTTGGCTGTTAACACAAAGTAGAAGCCAGTCAAAATAAATGGAATACTTAACCATTGTCCTGTAGATAACAATCCTAAAGCGCTTTCAAATCCGCCTTGACTTTCTTTAACGGATTCTACTACAATTCGAACCGAGAATAATAATACTAAAAACAAACCAAATAAATAACCTGATTTCTTTCTAGCTTCGGTTTTCCAATACAAGAAAAACAAAATGGCAAAAACAAAAATATAGCAGAAGGCTTCGTATAATTGGGTTGGGTGTTTAGCAGGAACTTGCTCTAAAAGGGTAGCAAATTTTGGATCCGTTGCAATGGCTTTATAAGCTTCGTTCGGATCTGGAATTTGAGTAGCGTTCACCGCATCTCTTGGACTGAAATAATCTCTAATGAATTTAATTCCAAAAGAGGATGTAGTTTCTTTTCCTATAATTTCTGAATTAAAAAAATTACCGATTCGGACAAAAATTGCCCCACTTGCTACAGGAATAACAATACGGTCTAAAATCCATAATTGTGGTTTTTGCAAAATATTTTTACTGTAAAAATACATGGCTAATATGATTCCGATAGCTGCACCATGACTCGCTAAACCTTGAAATCCTGTAAAATGAAAACTAGGTTCGAATTTAACGGGCAAAAAGATTTCTAATAAATTATTTCTGAAATACTCCCAATCGTAAAAGAAAACGTGTCCTAAGCGTGCGCCAGCTAAAGTAGCCAGCACCGTCCAAATGAATAATGAATCTAATTTTTCAATGGTTTCGCCTTCGCGAACAAAAATATGTTTCATGATGTACCACCCCAATCCAAAGGCAATTACAAACATTAAACTGTAATAGCGAATCATGAAAAAACCTAAATCAATTCCTTCTGATGGATTCCAAACTAGAGCTGAAGCGTGTGTCATTTGTATTTTTTATTTAGCGTAAAAATAAAGATTTAATTGGGTTTATACTTTGTGTTGGCATTTTTTTGGAGGAACGGGATCATAGCCACTTCTGCCCCAAGGATGGCAGCTCAAAATACGTTTAGTACCTAGAAATAAGCCGTAAACTAATCCATGCGTTTTTAGTGCTTCGAGCATATAGGACGAACACGTAGGTTCAAATCGACAGGCAGCTGGAGTAAATGGTGATATAGCCACTTGGTAAAAGCGCACCAACATCAAAAAAGGAAAAATGAGTATCTTAGAAAACATATCGTATTTTTTGAATGAGTCGCAAAACCAACAGTCGTATTACAAACTGAACGTAGTTCCTTCTTTACCGTCTTTTAATTGAATACCCAAAGCCAATAATTGGTCTCTAATTTGGTCAGACAAAGCAAAATTTTTGTTTTCTCTTGCTTGTTTACGCATTTCGATAAGCAAGTTTACCGTACCTTCTAATTTGTCATTGTTTCCATCGGCCACTTTCTCGTCTTCTAAACCTAAAACATCAAAAACAAATCCATTCATTGCAGTTGCAAAAGTTTTTAAACCTTCGGCAGTCAAGGTCTCTTTCCCTTCTTTTAGCACATTCACAAAGCGAACACCTTCAAACAATTGTGCAATTAAAATAGGCGTGTTGAAATCGTCGTTCATGGCATCATAACACCATTGCTTCCATTCGGCAATATTCAATGTGCTTTGAGGAGCTTTCTGAATAGAGTCTAAACTACTCATCGCTTCCATCAAACGTTTGTATCCTTTTTCAGCTGCTACAATAGCATCATCAGAGAAATCCAAAATACTTCTGTAATGGGCTTGTAACATAAAGAAACGCGTCACCGAAGCTGAAAAAGCCTTACTCAAAATCGTATTTTCACCCGTCAAAATTTCTCTTGGTAAAATATTATTTCCAGTTGATTTTGCCATCTTTTTGCCATTCAGTGTTAACATATTGGCGTGCAGCCAATAATTAACAGGAGTTTGACCTGTACAAGCTTCATTTTGTGCAATCTCACATTCGTGATGCGGAAATTTCAAATCCATTCCGCCACCGTGAATATCAAAATGATTGCCTAAATATTTGGTACTCATAGCAGTACATTCTAAGTGCCAACCTGGAAAACCATCGCTCCAAGGCGAAGGCCAACGCATAATGTGTTGCGGTTCAGCTTTTTTCCACAAAGCAAAATCTTGCGGATTTCGTTTATCAGATTGACCATCTAAATCACGAGTATTGGCTAACATATCTTCTATATTTCGCCCACTCAAACGCCCGTAATGGTTGGTTTCGTTAAATTTTACAACATCAAAATATACTGATCCATTGGCTTCATAACCAATTCCCGTTTCAATAATTTTTTTGATGATTTCGATTTGTTCAATAATATGTCCTGTAGCTGTAGGTTCAATACTGGGCGGTAAAAAATTAAAAGCACCTAAAATTTCATGAAAATCTACCGTGTAGCGTTGCACTACTTCCATCGGTTCCAGTTGTTCCAAACGTGCTTTTTTAGCAATTTTATCTTCGCCTTCATCCACATCGTCCACAATATGGCCTACATCTGTAATGTTTCGCACATAACGCACTTTGTAATCCAAATGTTGGAAATACCTAAAAATCACGTCAAACGACATAAAAGTTCTCAGGTTCCCTAAATGTACATTGCTATACACGGTAGGTCCGCAAACATACATCCCAACATTTCCTTCGTGAATAGGGGTAAAAACTTCTTTTTCTCCCGAAAGAGAATTGTATATTTTTAGTTGTTGACTTTTATATAATGGCATTTTTATATTTTTTAGGAGCTGTGTCCTGCTAATCGCTTTATCTTTCCTGCCAAACTCCGGAAGTAAAGGATGCCGCTTTTATCAGGGCTAGGTTTTTCGGTTACTAAAGTCGTTTATTACTTTAAAATCGAGTTTCGAGTTTGATATAATCTAAAAATTCTCTTTTGGTTTGAGCTTCTTTGAATTTACCACCAAATTCTGAAGTCACAGTGCTACTTTCGATGTCGCCAATCCCTCTCGAATTTACGCATAAATGTTTGGCATCAATCACACAAGCTACGTCTTCAGTGCCCAAAGCCATTTGTAATTCTTGTACAATTTGCATGGTTAAACGCTCTTGAACTTGTGGTCTTTTAGCGTAATATTCTACAATACGGTTCATTTTAGAAAGACCAATTACGGTTCCATTCGAAATGTAGGCTACATGTGCTCTTCCAATGATAGGTAGTAAGTGGTGTTCGCAAGTAGAATAAACGGTAATGTTTTTTTCTACTAGCATTTCGCCGTATTTGTAGTTGTTGTCAAACGTAGAAGCTCTAGGTTTTTTAGCAGGATTCAACCCACCAAAAATCTCTTTGACAAACATTTTAGCCACTCGGTTAGGAGTTCCTTTTAAGCTGTCATCGGTCAAATCCATACCCAAAGTGGTAAGGATATTTTCCACGTCTTTTTTTATTCTTTCAATTTTTTCGTCGTCAGCAATAGCAAAAGCATCATCCCTAAGCGGATTTTTTGCGTTGGTACTAATATGATTGTTTCCTATTTCGTCTTGAAATTCTTCGTTGTTTATCATCAAAGCTATTGTTATAATGGGTATGTCAATTCAAGCGGTAAAGATAATTAATAAAATGCAAAATAGCATAGTTAAAAAGTGGATATGAATTCTTTATGATTCAAGAAGAAAATAGGGAGTGGTCAACCTATTCTGATTAGTTCAGTGGGACCAGTAATTATTGAATGGTGAAATTGATTTTACGTCCAAGTCCTAGTTCAATAAGTTTGAATAAGGTAGAGAGTTGAATATCGCTATGTCCATTTTCAATTCGTGATATAAAACTTTTTTTTGCACCAATTTTTTCTGCAAGTTGCTCTTGAGTTAAATTAGCTAATTTACGTTCTTCTTTTATTAATTCTCCAATGGCTAAAGATTTTGCTTTGATTTCAAAATCAGTTCTTTCTTTGGTGCCTACTTTTCCGTATCTTTTATCAAGATGTTGGGAGAAAGTTCTTGTGTTTTTATCTTTTGGTTCCATTATTCAACTCTTTTTGTTCGTTAAAATAGTCCTCCATTATTTTTTTTGCTTTATTTAATTCTTTTGGAGGCGTTTTTTGTGTTTTTTTCTGAAAACCATTAAATAAGATGATTAGATTTCCTTTGTCAAAACAACAGAATATTCTGTAAATGTTACTCTCGTATTCTACTCGAATTTCAAAAAGTCCTTTACTCCCTTCAATACTTTTAAAAAATTTGGATGGAATACGCTCTAAAACACTTATCATATACAGCACTTCGTCAATTTTAACCTTAGCATTATCGTTTAAGGTTTCAAAAAAATCGTCAAAGTATTCTTTGTAAAAATGAATTTCTCTACTTATTTTTAACGCGCAAAGTTAACTAATTATGGAACAATATCGAGATAAAAAGTATAAATATTTTGTAGTAAACAAGAATTGATTAAAGTTGTTTTTTATTAGAATTGGGTTCCATTCTAAATGCTACAAAATTTAAGATAATTCCAATAGGGAATAAACCACCAGCAATCAGATTCATTCTTCCTGATTCGGGATATTGAACCATTAAAAATACCGAAATTAGAATGATTAGTAAACTTGTGATATAAATAGTGTTTTTCATAATGAGTTGATTTTGTTGACTCTTTTAAATGAGTTGGTAAGTTGTATGTAATATACAATTCCAAAAATTACAACCAAAATAAGTTTTATAATTTCATCATTAGTTTGGTTTTTCTCGATGTTGCCATTTAGAGCAGCCATTATAATTCCAAAAGGAATAGCCACTAAAAAAGCATATACAAATAATCGTATGCCTGCAACAAAAGACAGTGAAGTATACCGTTTTAAATAGTCTTTTTGGCCTCCTTTTGCATTGATTGTATAGGTTGCCTTTATTCCAACTATGGTTATAACTAATGTAATAATAAATTCTAAAAAATGCAACCAATCATTGGTGTGTTCTTTTACTCCGACGTAGGTAAAAAATGTAAATAGTACCGAGGTGTACAACAAATAGTCGAAACTCTCTTTGTCGGTTAGTTCGTCGTTAATTAATTTTCTTTCTACTTCTTTAATGTTAAACCAAGTCATAATAATAGATTTAGGGGGTTAGTTTGTAAATGAATGGGTAATTATTTTAAAGTTTTACAATGGTTTAGGTTGTGTTTTTTGATTTATTAAAATTTTAAACCTGAAGTGTTAAATTCTAAAATTTGATTCCCATTTTGATGCAATGGTATTTGTATCAATACTTTTTTTGACATTTTTAGTTTTTTCAAAAATTTAGTTCTGTTTTCTACAAAAATTGTTTCTGAGGAATTGTCAGATGGTGTTATATAAGAAAAAGTTATTTGTTTGCCATCATCAAATCGAGCTTTAAAATATTCGTTTTCATATCCTCCATATATTTGACCTTTCATTATAGAAATAAGTATATCTATTTCTCCATCCATTCTTCTAACAGTTAACGTTCCGTAATTTACTCCTTCATAAGGAAAACTTAAATCTAAACTTTCATTGCTCTGTACACTACAAAATTTATCTTTTGAGCTAGTCATTTTATTGATCTTGGTTTCATATTTCCATCCATTAATTTCTTCTTTGTATGCTTTTTTTTCAGCTTCTTTCATTATTGAATTTTTTATGCTGTCTATTTGTTGTTGTTCTTCAAATGTGTATTTTTTTTCAGTTTGTTTACAGCTCAACAATGATAACATCAATATTCCTAAAATTGTTTTTTTCATATTTACTTAATTTAATAATTACTGATTCTATTTCTTTTCTTACAAAGCGTTTATTTGTTTTTAACTTTAAGCTAAATTTGTGTTTATACTTTTATTACTTATAATAATGTTTATCAGATTGATTTTAAATTATAATATAATTTGGTAAGTTGTAATTTGTTTTTAACCATATGTAATATTCTTTTTTGAATTCAGGATTTAGGTGCCTTAAAATTTGTTTTCCTGTATTAGATAAACCATAAAATGCGGGTAAATCTATTTTGAAATTAGTTTCATGAGTAGGCTTATATTGAATAATTTTTCCTAAATAATTCAATTCAAAATTCTTTTTTTCAGGATTATCTATACTTATGGACATTTCATTAGGTAAAAAAAGTCCTAAATTCTGTAATGTTTGTAAGCTTCCGAAATCAATACCTAGTAAATGCAAAAAGGGTTTTATACTTTCCGGTAATGAAAATATTATTTTGGGTATTTGATTTGAGTTAATACATAATGAGCACATTGTTTCAAATAGTTCTAATTCATTCTTTCCAAGCATTTTTAATGATTGAAGAGTACTTATGGAATATGTCCCGGGTTGGTTATATTCACCTGCGATAATTTTTGCTATTAATTCTTGCATATCTTCATTAGAAATTGTTTTTGCATGTTCAATAGCATTCCAAAAGAAGTCATTGTTAATTTCTATTTCGTTTTGTTTATTTTGGTCTATGTATTTTGCGCTTTTTTTAGCCGTATCAATTAGATTAGTTGTATGCCTAAGGTTTTCTATGTACTGCATTCCAACAATACCGCTTTCCTTTGCTTTTTGATATTCATCATGTATGAGCTTCTTCCTAACTTCTCCTTCTGCTGCCCAGATGCTAATTCGAAATCCAATTAGTTTGTCAATAATTGTTGTGAAAAATGGAGTGTTAGCAACTTTTGATGCATTGTCAATAGCTGAAGTAAAAGATACTGGGTCCGTCATATTTATGTTAGTTTTTTTAGGTCTATAATTATGTTAGTCCAAAATAAAACGCACAAAAACATTCCATTTATTGGACTATAAATTTTACCTCTTTACTGAAAAAAAACTAATGACGGAAACGCCATTAGGTTGCACTTACTTTGTGGGGTGTATAAGTGTGGGAGTCTATTACAAGACTAAGTCAAATATAACAGAATTATTTTACAAATAAGTCATTAGTGACTATTTTTTACCAAGATTAAAAAAAACTCGTCCCGAAGGGTCGGGAAACGTTTTTAATCTTGGTATAGTATTTTAAATTTGATTTTTGAAATTGCTATTTACCTCGCATTATATGCAGGAATCGCTTCTTTCAATACGGCTACGGCACGAACCAAATCTTCTTTTTTCAATACGTAGGCAATACGTACTTGGTTCAATCCCATTCCTGGAGTAGAGTAAAATCCACCAGCTGGGGCAACCATTACGGTTTCGCCGTTCAAATTGTAACTTTCTAAAAGCCATTGCGCAAAATCATCGGTGTTGTCCACGGGTAATTCAGCGATGCAATAGAAAGCCGCTTTAGGAGTGCTTACTTTTACTCCCTCAATTTTTTGCAATTCGGCAATTAAAGTGTCTCTTCGGTCTCTGTATTCAGAAATCACTTCGTCAAAATAACTTTGAGGAGTGTCAATAGCTGCTTCACAAGCAATTTGCTCAATAGTAGGAGGACAAAGTCGGGCTTGTGCAAATTTCATTGCTGCAGCAATTACTTCTTGGTTTTTAGTAACCATACAGCCAATTCGAGCGCCACACATACTGTAACGTTTCGAAACGGAGTCAATCATGATGACATTTTGTTCTACATCTTTCAAATTCATTACGGAATAATGAATATCGTCTCCATAAATGAATTCACGGTACACTTCATCGGCAATTAAGAATAAATCGTGTTTTTTTACTAATTCACCCAATTGAAGAATTTCCGATTCGGAATACAAATAACCGGTTGGGTTATTTGGGTTACAAATCAAGATTGCTTTGGATTTAGGTGTAATTAATTTTTCAAAATCAGCAATGGAAGGCAATTCAAATCCCGTTTCAAAACCCGAATTAACCGGAACTACTTTAGCAGCAGATTCTGCAGCAAAAGCGCTGTAATTGGCATAAAATGGCTCAGGAATAATCAACTCGTCTTCGGGGTCCATAATACTTCCTAAAGCAAATAATAAGGCTTCAGAACCACCTGTGGTAATTAAAATATCTTCGGTATTGACGTTTACATTTTGGTTGGTATAGAATTGGGCTAACTTTTTTCGGTAGCTTTCATAACCGGCAGAAGGACCGTATTCGATTACGTCTAAATCAATATTTTTGATAGCATTAATAGCTATAGCAGGACTTTTGATGTCGGGTTGTCCAATATTTAAATGGTACACTTTATGTCCTTTTTTCTTTGCCATATCAGCAAAGGGAGCCAACTTTCTAATTGGCGATTCTGGCATGGAGTGTCCTCGGGTGGATAATTTTGGCATGTGTTTAATCTTGAATTGCAAATTTGCAATTTTTTTTCTTAAGTTATTGTAATAAGTCGTTGTATTTGCTCATAAAAACACCTTAAAATGTTATATTTTTAAGTACTTGTGTGGTTAAAATGGAATTTTATTAATGCGAATACCAAAGTAATTTAAAAAGAAAAACGCCTTTTGATTTCAAAAGGCGTTCTCTAATTGGTAGGGTAAAAAGTACTTACTCAGTTACTTCTCCTTTGATTTTTAGAGCAATCCTCCCGCCTTCGTAATTGGCGGCATTTGTTTCTACGGTTATTGTTTTACGAATAGGTCCTATGGCCATATTGTATTTGACTTCGATTTTTCCTTTTTTACCTGGAAGAATTGGCCCTTCAGGTTTTGAAGGAATCAAACAGCCACAAGTTGAAAGAACATTGGTTATTATTAAAGGAGCATCTCCAGTATTGGTAAACTCAAAAACACGAATACCAGAATCACTAGCCTTAGTTACTTTTCCGTAATCAATCGTGTTTTCTTTAGCTGAAAATTCAATTTTGGCAGATTGCGAAAAACTGATGTTGCTAAACAATGTGAATAGGAGGAGGGCGATTATTTTTTGCATTTTCAAAAATGATTTAATTGTTTAGTAAAGTTAGTTTCTTTTATTTACTCTACAAATTTTTATTTCGCTTTTTATAGTGTACTTAATTATTTACTTTTGTTGCTTATTTGGCTCACAAAATGTAGGCCAAATGACAAAGTGTTATTTCTGATTTTGATACTACATTGCATTCAATTTATAAATAACCCAAAATAACGATTAAACGAATTTACTATACAATGACAATTCCTGCACAATTCGAAGCCAAAACGATTGAACAAAAATGGTACGACTACTGGATGAAAAATAATTATTTTCATTCAGAACCCGACCATAGAACGCCTTATACGATTGTAATTCCTCCACCCAATGTAACTGGAGTGTTGCACATGGGACATATGTTGAACAATACTATTCAAGATGTGTTGATTCGTAGAGCGCGTTTGAAAGGTTTGAATGCGTGTTGGGTACCAGGAACGGATCATGCTTCTATTGCTACCGAAGCCAAAGTAGTGGCCAAATTAAAAGCCGAAGGAATCAATAAAAATGATTTGACTCGCGAGGAATTTTTGGCACACGCTTGGGAATGGACGGACAAATATGGCGGAGTGATTTTGGACCAATTGAAAAAACTAGGAGCTTCCTGTGACTGGGAGCGAACTAAGTTCACTATGGATCCAGATATGTCAGCGTCTGTAATTCGTTCGTTTGTGGATTTGTATAACAAAGGATTGATTTATCGCGGGTACCGAATGGTCAACTGGGATCCAGAAGCAAAAACGACTTTGTCTGACGAAGAAGTAATTTACGTAGAGCAACAAGGGAAATTGTATTTCCTTAATTATAAAATCGAAGGAAGCGAAGACTTCTTGACAGTGGCAACCACACGTCCTGAAACTATTTTTGGTGATACTGCCATCTGTATTAACCCGAACGACGAGCGTTTTGCTCATTTGAAAGATAAAAAAGCAATTGTGCCTATTTGTGGTAGAGTAGTACCAATTATTGAAGACGAATATGTAGATGTGGAATTCGGTACGGGTTGTTTGAAAGTGACGCCTGCTCACGATATGAATGACAAAACCTTGGGCGAAAAACACAATTTAGAAATCATCGATATTTTTAATGAAGATGCTACTTTGAATAGTTTTGGTTTGCATTACCAAGGGCAAGATCGTTTTGTGGTTCGTGAGGCAATTGCCAAAGAATTAGAAACGGTTGGTGCATTGGCTAAAACGGAAATTCACTTAAATAAAGTGGGAACTTCGGAGCGTACCAAAGCGGTAATCGAACCTCGTTTGTCTGACCAGTGGTTCTTGAAAATGGAGGATTTGGTAAAACCAGCCATCAAAGCGGTTTTGGAAGATGGCGAAATCAAATTACACCCTAAACGTTTTGATAATACCTATGCGCATTGGTTAAATAACATTCGCGATTGGAATATTTCGCGACAATTGTGGTGGGGACAACAAATTCCAGCCTATTACTATGGAGACGGAAAAGAAGATTTTGTAGTTGCCGAAACGATCGAAGATGCTCTTGAATTAGCAAAACAAAGAACCAACAACCCACAACTGACAGCCGATAAACTTACACAAGATGTTGATGCTTTAGATACTTGGTTTTCTTCTTGGTTGTGGCCAATGGCAGTTTTTGGCGGTATTATGAATCCTGAAAACGAAGATTTTAAGTACTATTATCCAACGAATGATTTGGTTACAGGTCCAGATATTTTGTTTTTCTGGGTAGCGCGAATGATAATTGCAGGTTACGAATACACAGGTAAAAAGCCATTTACAAATGTGTATTTAACGGGTTTAGTTCGTGATAAACAACGACGTAAAATGTCTAAATCATTAGGAAATTCTCCTGATCCTTTGGACTTGATTGATAAATTTGGTGCGGATGGTGTTCGTGTAGGCTTGTTGTTGAGTGCTTCGGCAGGAAACGATATTATGTTTGACGAAGAATTGTGTAACCAAGGAAAAGCGTTTACCAATAAAATTTGGAATGCTTTCAAATTGATTAAAGGTTGGGAAGTTTCGGATGCTATTCCGCAACCCGAATCGTCTAAAGTTGCGATTGAATGGTATGAAGCCAAATTGCAACAAACCCTTTTGGAAATTGAAGATAATTTTGAAAAATATAGAATTTCAGATGCTTTGATGGGTATCTACAAACTCGTTTGGGACGATTTTTGTTCTTGGTTTTTAGAAATGATTAAACCAGGGTACCAACAACCTATTGATAGTGTTACTTTGGCGAAAGCCATTGAAATGTTGGAAAACAACTTGAAATTATTGCATCCATTTATGCCGTTCTTAACCGAAGAAATTTGGCAGTTATTGGCTGAAAGAACCAAAGAAGAAGCGTTGATTGTTTCGACTTGGCCAACAATGAAACCATTTAATGCGAGTTTGATTACTGATTTTGATAACACAATTGAGGTGATTTCGGGCATTAGAACGATTCGTAAAGACAAAAATATTCCATTCAAAGATACGATTGAGTTGAAAGTGGTGAATAACGACAAAGCTTCGACTTATTTTGATACGGTAGTAAGCAAGTTAGGTAATATCAGTGCATTGGATTATGTATCTGATAAAGTGGAGGGTGCGTTGTCTTTCCGTGTAAAATCAAACGAGTATTTTATTCCAATTACCGGAAATATTAATGTAGAAGAAGAAATTGCCAAATTGACTGAAGAGTTGAACTATACCAAAGGATTCTTAAAATCAGTGCAAGGTAAATTATCAAATGAAAAATTTGTGGCTGGTGCGCCAGAAAAAGTAATCGAAATGGAACGCAAGAAAGAAGCGGATGCTTTGGCAAAAATTGCAACGATTGAGCAAAGTTTGGTTGGCTTGAAATAGCTTCTGACTTTTAAATAAAAAAATCCCGTTCTAATATAGAACGGGATTTTTTTTGTGAATTATATTTAAAACTAACTCAATAAAAATAAGAATATCAAAGGGAAAATAATTCCAGCAACAGCTAGTTTCCAACCGCGTTGTTTCCAACTGAATTTACCCGCTTTGATCATAATAGTTCCTGTTAAAGCAATTGTAATTAAGCTTATTGCAAAAATGTCTGAATAGTAAATCCAGAAGTTCGAATTGCTTTTATGTAATTCTACAATATGATTGATAAAAGGTGTTTTAGCAAAACTTGAAATTTCTCCTTTACCGGTTGCTAAGTCAAATTCGACATCATTTTTTTCAAACGATACTTGGAATTTTCCGTCTTTTACTCGAGATCTTCTGAACTCATCTTCAATGCCTAATTTTTTACCTAAGTCTTTAGCAAAATCTTCGGTTAATAAGGCTTCTTCTTTTGGAAGGGCATAGGTTACAGCTTTAGTCGAAACGGTATATTTCTCAGGATGCCAAGTTTTTCTGTGGTTTTGAATAATTCCTGAAAGGGCAAAAGAAACAATTAAGCCGATGTAAAAATAGCCTAAATCACGGTGTAAGTTTCTCCAATTGATTTTTTTCATAGTATATGTTTTTTGGTTTATATATAGACTAAGCGAATATAAAAAGGTTTAATTAGAATTTGTATTTTAAACTGGATAAAATTTGACGAGGTGCAATTGGATTCACGCTGTAATTCTCATGTACCGTATAGCTTAATTCATTTGTGATGTTCGAAAGTTTGCATAAAATACTCCATTTTTTCCAAGTATAACCTGTAGATATATCAATAGTAGTATAGCCATTCAAAGGAATGGTTCGGTCAGGAATAGTTTGTCCAATGGTGTTATTGTATCCTCCAAGTCGCTCGCCTGTATAATTCATCATAGAACCTAATGAAAGGCCTTTTAGTTTGCCAAAAGGGATAGTATAGAAAAAGCTAAAGTTTGCTGTATGTGCTGGTGTTCTTACCAATCGATCTCCTTCGATAAAACTACCTGTTACTCCAGTAGTTTTTGTATAGCGCATATCATTATAACTATATCCCGTCATAATGGTTATCCCTTCAGCCGGTTTGGCTTGGATGTCAATTTCAATTCCTTTGCTAGTGGTTGTACCATTCAAGGTTTTTACATTCGTATCGGTGTTGATTGTTCCATCCGACTTGAATTCGGCAGTTTGGGCTAAATTACTATTGGTTATTTGGTACAAAGTGAGGTTGGTACTTAGGATTCCTTTCCAAAAATCTTTCTTGATTCCTATTTCGTATTGGTCAATTAAAGAGGGTTTCAAAGGCTCATTAGTAATGGTAACTCCGGTATTTGGAATAAATGAGTTAGAATAACTACTGAATAAAGAGGTATTTGGATTGGGTTGGTACACCAAACCTAGCTTAGGCGAAAAAGCCTTATTTTGTATAGCATCTCCTTTGGCGGTACTATTTTGAGGAGAAAAATTGTAGGTGTCGGCAACTGCTTCTTGCCAAGACCAACGAATCCCAGCTAAAACTTTAAACTGTTTGGTTACACTCAATAAATCTTGAGCGTAGGCTCCAAAACGATTGGTGGTAGTTTTGACTATTTTAGTAGTTGTTGCTGTTGGGATATCTGTTCTTGTAAGGAATTTGGAAGCGTCAAAAATATTGATAATGTCATAATTAGCAGGGTTGAAAACAAAAGTATAGGCTTGTGCCAATGCGTTTTCTGAATCGATGCCAGAAAACACTTGGTGTTTAATTTTCCCGGTAGTAAAAGTACCTTGAATGTTAATTTGAGAACCAATGATTTGTTCGGTAGCTTTATTTTGTCCCAAGGGGCGCGTCCAATCTCCATTAGCTAAAGGTAAAATACGTTCTGTTCCAATTGAAATTCTATCGTAATTTTGAAATGACGAATTGAAACTTAGTTTCCAATCTGAATTCAATTGATGTTTGATTAATCCCGAAAGCGAGGCTTGCTTAGTTTGTCCGTTGGACCAAAGCGCCCCTAAATAGGTTGCTCTTGGAACATTGGCTACAATTTGGCCAATTACTCCTGTTCCAAAATCAGGAGTCCAATTGTCTTTTAGGTAATCTCCTTGAATAATGATGTCGGTTTTAGGAGTTACTTTATACAAGAACGAAGGATTCAAGTATACACGGTCTCGGGTAACATTATTTCTAAAACTTCCAGAGTTTTCATAGGTGCCAACAAAACGATAAGCTATCTTTTTTGAAAGGGGACCGTAAAAATCCAAAGTAGGTTTGTAAAATGAATAACTTCCTGCTTGAAAATTGATTTCGCCACCTTTAGTAAAAGAAGGGGTTTTAGTTACCATATTCAGAATTCCTCCAGGAGTTACATTTCCAAATAATAATGCGGCACTTCCTTTGAGTACTTCTACTTTTTCAAGAGTAGCGATTTCGGGCATGGAACCTCCATTTTGACGAAAACCATTTTTTAGCATATTATTAGCGGTCATATCGTAACCTCTTGACCAAAAGGATTCCTGAGCGCCTCCTCTTGCAGAACCTACATAAACACCATTTACGTTTTTAACCACTTCGCTTAAACGAATCGTTTGTTGCTGTGTAATAACAGCCTGACTCACAATTTGAATACTTTGTGGTAAGTCCATCGGTTTGATGTTTAATCCAGATAAAATCGTTTCTTTTTTCTTATTTGGACTTTCTTTAATGACAATTACGATTTCTTTTAAGGTTTGCATTTCTTCTTCCAAAGTGAAACTGACTCTCGTAATTTCGTTAGCGACTACTTTTATTTCTTGACTTTGCCTTTTGAGTCCTTCTGCATCAATGGTTATGGTGTGTATACCAATAGGAAAATTGTCGAAATGAAATAATCCATTAGCATCGGTTTTGGAACTAGTGATTTTTTTGCCTAATTTGATGGTTACTCCTGAAAGAGGAAAGCCGTCTTTAGAAATAATTTTTCCTTCAATAGAGCCTGTTTCTTGAGCGGTGCTTAAAAAGGAAATGAAAAATAATAAAAATAGAACTTTAATTTGTGCGATCATAATAGTTTATTTGGAATAAATAAAAATAATGATGCAAATATAAAAGCGCTGTTTGAATAATCAAAGTTTATTTAGATTAAATCTTAATAATAATATTAAATTTGGTTTTGGTTTGTTGAAAATCAGTTTTTTAGGAAATAAAAAACCTTGCTTTTCTAGGGCAAGGTGTGAATAGTTATTCTAGTAAAGCGATTTATTTAATTCGTTTTGGTCATTTTAAACTGTTCCGAAACTACTTTTTTAGCTAGATTTCCAGAAATTGAAATCGTGATCGCTGTTTTAGAATTGCGGTGGTATTTTATTTTTTGAGGATAGTCGTTTTTAAGGTTTTCAAAAACCAATTCGTTTTCTGTTTCGGATAGCAATGGAAATAGAATAGGTTTGTCATTATTTTGTCCTTTTATAATGGTTTCATAAATGAGTTCGCCCTCTTTTTCTTTTAAAACAATATTTTCAAAATGTAAGGTGTCTTTTTCTTTAATAAAAAATGAACCTGCTACCAAAGTACTGTCGTTGGGTTTGGACCAAGTTTCATTTAAAATTCCTTCTTCAGATTGGTTTTTCCAATCTCCAATTAACCACTCGGAGGCTTTTATTTTGTCGTTTTTATGACTATTAGTACAAGATAATAACAGGAGACTTACTATTGAAAAGAGATATAATTGACGCATTTTGTATAATTTAAAAGTGTTTTGAAACGAATACAATATTAGGAAAAAGATTTGAATTAGCCCAGATGATAGCGGCATCCTGTGGCGGCGGGGTTCGCCGATACAGATATAGCGGACAGCTGGAAGGAGCTTCTAAAAAATCTGAATTTCGGAAATTAATTCTGCAATCTTTTTTGTATTTTTGCCGTCCAAATAAAGGAAAGAAATAAGATGTTAGATAGACTTCAGATAGTTAAGCAGCGTTTCGATGAGATTTCGGATTTGATTATTCAACCCGATGTGATTGCTGATCAGAAACGTTATGTGCAATTGAACCAGGAATATAAAAACCTGAAAGCCTTGGCTGAGAAACGCGATGAATATGTTTTATTGATGGCTAACATTGATGAGGCTAATGAAATTATTGCAGACGGTTCAGATGCTGAAATGGTGGAAATGGCCAAAATGCAATTAGACGAAGCGAAAGAACGTTTGCCAGAATTAGAGGAAGAAATCAAGTTTATGTTGATTCCTAAAGACCCAGAAGATGCTAAGAATGTGATGGTGGAGGTACGTGCTGGAACTGGTGGAGACGAAGCGAGTATTTTTGCTGGTGATTTATTCCGTATGTACACTAAATATTGTGAAGGTAGAGGGTGGAGGACATCGGTAGTAGATATGAATGAAGGAACTTCGGGAGGATTTAAAGAGGTTATCTTTGAAGTTACTGGCGAAGATGTGTATGGTACTTTGAAGTTTGAAGCAGGGGTTCACCGTGTGCAACGTGTGCCACAAACGGAAACGCAAGGTCGTGTTCATACATCGGCAGCGACAGTTATGGTTTTGCCAGAAGCGGAAGAATTTGATGTGCAAATTGATATGAATGATGTTCGTGTGGATTTCTTCTGTTCGTCAGGACCTGGAGGACAATCTGTAAATACCACTAAATCAGCGGTACGTTTGACACACATTCCAACAGGTTTGGTGGCGCAGTGTCAAGATCAGAAATCACAACATAAGAATAAAGATAAGGCGTTAACGGTTTTACGTTCTCGTTTGTACGAAATGGAATTGGCTAAAAAGCAAGAAGAAGATGCTTCAAAACGTACTTCTCAAGTAAGTTCGGGTGACCGTTCGGCTAAAATTCGCACCTATAATTATGCGCAAGGTCGTGTAACTGATCACCGAATTGGGTTGACGTTATATGATTTGGGTAATATTATGAATGGTGATATTCAGAAAATTGTTGACGAATTGCAATTGGTGAACAATACAGAAAAATTGAAAGAAGCTAGCGAAGTTTTTTAATTCAATAGTATGAAAGTATAAAATAAAAAATGCCCTCCTAAAATTATAGCGTGCGGCATTTTTTTTTGAAATAAACACACAACAATGACAACACAGCACTTAATAGACCAAATCCAATTGAAGAAATCATTCTTATGCGTAGGTTTGGACGTGGATTTGAATAAAATTCCGAAGCATTTATTGGCAACCGAAGATCCAATTTTCGAATTCAATAAAGCCATTATTGATGCCACGCATGATTTAGCGGTAGCCTACAAACCTAATACTGCTTTCTATGAGGCTTACGGAATCAAAGGTTGGTTGTCTTTAGAAAAAACGATTGGTTATATCAACGAAAATTATCCTGCTATTTTTACCATTGCTGATGCCAAGAGAGGCGATATTGGCAATACGTCTTCGATGTATGCCAAAGCTTTTTTTGAGGATTTGAATTTTGATTCAGTAACCGTGGCTCCGTATATGGGGAAAGATTCAGTAGAACCTTTTTTAGCTTTTGAAGACAAACATACCATTATGTTAGCTTTGACGTCTAACGAAGGAGCTTTCGATTTTCAAACCTTGAATGTGAATGGAACGGAATTATACAAGCAAGTATTAGAAACGTCTAAAACTTGGAAAAACAGTCATAATTTGATGTATGTGGTTGGGGCTACCAAAGCCGAATATTTTACTGAGATTCGAAAAATTGTTCCGGATAGCTTTTTGTTAGTTCCTGGAGTAGGAGCGCAGGGAGGAAGTTTGTCAGAAGTGTGTAAATACGGTATGAATGCTAATGTAGGGTTGTTAATCAATTCTTCAAGAGCGATTATTTATGCTTCTAATGGGACTGATTTTGCAGAAAAAGCAAGAGCCGAAGCTTTACAAGTACAACAAGAAATGCAGGCTATTTTGAGCTAACAGAGTTTAAATTTCTATATTTACAAAAAAAGACCCCTTGATTAATTATACCATTTACGAAAATAAAGATAGCAACCAATGGGTAACTTTTGTCCATGGGGCTGGAGGTAGTTCGTCTATTTGGTTCAAGCAAATTCGTGATTTTCAAAAAGAGTACAATGTATTGTTATTGGATTTAAGGGGTCATGGAGCTTCTCAAACCAAATTAAAAAAGGCATTCAAACAGAAATATACTTTTTCGGCTTTGGCTAATGATATTTTGGAAGTTTTGGATCACTTAAAGATTGAGAAGTCGCATTTTGTTGGGATTTCGTTAGGGACTATCTTAATTCGCCAGTTGGCTGAAATGTACCCAGAACGCGTGCAAAGTATGATTATGGGTGGCGCTATTTTAAAAATGAATTTCCGTTCTCAAATTTTAATGGTTGTTGGAAATACATTCAAATATGTTTTACCGTATTTGATTTTATACCGCTTTTTTGCCTTTGTTATTATGCCTAATAAAAACCACAAGCAATCTCGAATCCTTTTTATTAACGAAGCGAAGAAGTTGTACCAAAAAGAATTTATCAAATGGTTCAAATTGACTGCTGAAATCAATCCTGTTTTGCGATGGTTTCGTCAAGTGGAATTGAATATTCCGACCTTGTATGTAATGGGTGAGGAAGATTATATGTTTTTGCCTGCCGTTCGAAAAGTAGTGGAGAGTCATTATCGAAGCTCTAAACTGTGTGTGATACAAAACTCAGGTCATGTGGTTAATGTGGAACAACCTGTTGTATTTAATTCGGAGGTACTTTCCTTTATTAAAATAAATCATTAAAAAAATGCCGATAACTTTTTAAGCTATCGGCATTTTCATAACTAACCAAAACCAAAATAATAAATAACCAGTTTATTATCACTGCAAATATCATAAATGATTGATAGTAATTGTGTTAAGGTTTTGTTATTAGTTTGTTGGTGATTCGTTAAGTTTTTAATTCTTATGAGAATACTACCGTCTTGTTATTGTACACAATAGTTTTGCGTTCTGAATGTAATTTGATAGCTCTTGCTAAAACCATTCGCTCCAAATCCCGTCCTTTCATAATGAAATCTTCAATGGAATGGCTGTGAGAAACTCGAGTAATATCTTGTTCGATGATTGGGCCTTCGTCTAATTCTTCAGTTACATAATGGCTTGTTGCTCCAATGATTTTTACGCCACGTTTGAAAGCCGAATGGTAGGGTTTTGCCCCTGGAAATGCGGGTAAAAAGGAATGGTGAATATTAATAATCTTGTTTTTATAAGCTGTAATTAGACTAGGTGTAATAATTTGCATATAACGCGCCAATACAACAAAATCAATTTGGTGCTTAGCTAATAAATCCAATTGTTGCTGTTCTCCTTGTGCTTTAATTTCTTTGGTAAAAGGCACATATTCGAATGGGATTTCAAAACGATCAGCAACTGGTTTTAAATCTTCGTGATTACTAACAATTAAGGGAATTTCTAGATTCAATTCGCCTGCACTATATCTCCCTAAAATATCATACAAACAATGGTCGTATTTAGAAATAAATAATGCCATTCTTGGTTTCTGTTCTTGAGGATATATTTCCCAATTCATATTGAATGGGTTGGCCAAATGAGTTTCGAAATGCGATTTAATCGATTCTAAACTCCAGTCTTTGGCACTAAATTCACATTCCAAACGCATGAAGAATACATTTTCATCGGCATCTACATGTTGGTCTAGATAGGTGATATTTCCATCAATCGAAGCAATATAGTTAGTCACCGTAGCAATAATTGATTTTTGGTCTTCGCAGTGAATAAGTATTGTAATTCGTTGCATATGTTTTGTTTTTTGGAACTAGTTTTTTGTTTGTTAATCTCGTTTCAAAACTAAACTTATTTTTCAATTGAATCACCTCATTTTTAAAACAATATGAAGTGGAATTGTTTAGAAATGGAGTTTAAATTTTGTCAATTTTTAAATAGCCAATGTGAAGTTGGTCCTCTTTTAATGCCACTTCAGAAGGTGTAATTTGGATTGAATAGTTTTCTTTGAAAATTGGTGCTAAAATATCCGCTACATTATAAATATCATCTACATCAATACCATATTTATCATCAATGTGAGATGTAGCTCCTTCAAAACTAAAGTGTTTATAAAAAGTAGTGGCTTTGGCTACTTTAGAGGCTAAACCTAAACTCTCGGCTACTGCCAATGTTTTATAATGGTATTCTTCGAATTCATTTTCTTTATAGCCTCCTAAATTAATGAAGTACAAGTTTTCGTTAGTTGCTGTTGTTGCTTTAGTTCCGATTGTAATCGAAAAATTAGCAACGGTAGTTACTTCGCGCCAAGCGTCAATATGAATTTTCCCTTTGGCTTCAGGCCAAAAAGCATTCATTTGTGGAATTAATTCTTTTAAAGAATTTCCAATTCCAAAAAAAATATCGTGTTGTTCGGTATATCGGCCTTCGGGAGTACATCCCAACATGACCATATATAATTTTAAAGTATCTGTCATAAAGACAAAAATAAGGATTTTAAATAGGATGTAAAAGGCTTTGTGTTTTGATATTTATTCACAAAAAAAGTGCCTTCTTTTGGAAGGCACTCATTTTATATAATTGGAATTAGATTACAAAGCTGATTTTACAGTTTTGATAATTCTAGCAGCAATTTTGTATGGATCTCCATTTGAAGCTGGTCTTCTGTCTTCTAACCAACCTTTCCAACCTTTTTGAACAGTGATTAATGGGATACGGATTGAAGCTCCTCTATCAGATACTCCATAAGAGAAATCGTGGATAGATGCAGTTTCGTGTTTACCTGTCAAACGTTGGTCGTTGTAAGCACCATAAACAGCAATGTGTTCTTTAGTTACAGGACGGAACGCCTCACAGATTCTTTCGTAAGTAGCTTGATCTCCACAAGTTCTTAAAACAGAATTAGAGAAGTTAGCGTGCATACCAGAACCATTCCAGTCAGTATCTCCAAGTGGTTTTGGGTGGTATTCAATATAGTAACCATATTTCTCAGTCAAACGATCTAATAAGTATCTAGCAACCCAGATTTCATCACCTGCTTTTTTAGCTCCTTTAGCAAACAATTGGAATTCCCATTGTCCACAAGCAACTTCTTGGTTAATACCTTCGAAGTTAATTCCAGCAGCAATACATAAATCAGCATGCTCTTCAACTAATTTTCTTCCGTGAGTGTTTTTTCCACCAACTGAACAGTAGTACATACCTTGTGGTGCAGGGTAACCTCCAACAGGGAATCCTAAAGGCAATAAAGTCTTAGTATCCATGATGAAATATTCTTGCTCAAAACCAAACCAGAAATCATCATCCTCGTCGTCGATAGTTGCTCTACCATTAGAAGGGTGTGGAGTTCCGTCAGCATACATAACTTCTGACATTACTAAATAACCATTAACACGAGTTGGATCTGGATAGATTGCAACTGGTACTAATAAACAGTCTGAAGATCCACCTTCAGCTTGTTTTGTTGAAGACCCGTCAAATGACCAGTTTCCAATTTCTGCCAAAGTTCCTTGAAAGTTTTCGTGCTCTTCTACTTTAGTTTTACTTCTAAGATTTTGAGTTGGTTCGTAACCATCTAACCAAAGGTACTCTAATTTAATTTTAGCCATGATAATATAAATTTATTTTGTGATTCAAATTCTGGTACAAATTTAAAATATTTTTTCGGTGCTAAAAAAAAAGGGGGTGTTTTTTATATTGTAATAGGTTACTTTTCACAGAACTGCATTTTATGAGGGGTATATTTAAAAAAAAACAATTTTTTCAACTAATAAAAAATAATTTCGCAATTGTCTCTCTCGATTTTAAATTGTTTTTTATTGTTTATCTTTGTTTCCTTAGTGAAAATGAGTATTTAATAATTTAAAATTGTCAAAATGTCAACATTACGTTTTCAAGCTTTGAGAGAAGCATCTACAAGAAAGCCACTACACTTTGAAGAGGCCGAAAAAAAATCAATAATTTTTGGGTCTAATGTTTTTAATGCCAAAGCCATGAAGCAATACTTGACTTCAGAAGCGTATAAAGCAGTTCAAGGGGCTATTCAACATGGAACTAAAATCGACAGAAAGATTGCGGATTATGTAGCTATGGGGATGAAAGAATGGGCACTTTCAAAAGGAGTAACTCATTACACACACTGGTTTCAGCCTTTGACAGGTACTACAGCTGAGAAACACGATGCTTTCTTTGAAACTTCGTATGATGGAAGTGATCCAGTAGAAAAATTTGGTGGCGCACAATTGGTACAACAAGAACCTGATGCATCAAGTTTTCCTAATGGTGGAATTCGAAATACATTCGAAGCAAGAGGTTATACTGCTTGGGATCCAACTTCTCCAGCGTTTATATTTGGGACAACTCTTTGTATACCAACCGTTTTTATCTCTTACACAGGAGAAGCTCTAGATTACAAAACACCTTTGTTGCGTGCGTTGACTGTAATGGATGATGCAGCTACTGAGGTGTGTAAATATTTTGACAAAAATGTAAAGAAAGTAACTGCTACTTTAGGATGGGAACAAGAATATTTCTTGGTAGATCGTTCTTTGGCAAAGTCGCGTCCTGATTTAATGATGACGGGAAGAACTTTGCTAGGACATACATCGGCAAAAGGGCAACAATTAGACGATCATTATTTTGGTTCAATTCCTACACGAGCATTGACCTATATGAGGGATTTAGAGCAGGAATGTATGTTGTTAGGAATTCCTGTTAAAACACGTCATAACGAAGTGGCACCGAACCAATTTGAGTTGGCACCTATTTTTGAAGAAACCAATTTGGCGGTAGACCACAACTGTTTATTAATGGATGTAATGGAAAAAGTGGCAGAACGTCATGATTTCAAAATTTTATTCCACGAAAAACCTTTTAAAGGAGTAAACGGTTCTGGAAAGCATAACAACTGGTCATTGGCAACAGATACAGGTGTTAACTTGTTGAGTCCAAGTAAAACACCAATGAGCAATTTGCAATTTTTGACTTTCTTTATCAATACAATTAAAGCGGTAAACGATAATGAATCTCTTTTAAGAGCTTCGATTGCAACGGCAAGTAATGATCATAGATTAGGCGCGAATGAAGCACCGCCAGCCATTATTTCGGTATTTATTGGAGAATCGTTAACTAAGGTTTTAGCAGAGTTAGAAGGGGTTACCACTGGAAAATTATCGCCTGAAGAAAAAACCGACTTGAAATTAAATGTAGTAGGTAAAATTCCAGATTTGATGTTGGATAATACGGATCGAAATAGAACGTCTCCATTTGCCTTTACAGGAAATAAATTTGAGTTTAGAGCGGTTGGTTCTTCTGCTAATTGTTCAAATGCTATGACAACTTTGAATGCTATTGTAGCCAAACAATTGCGTGATTTTAAAGTGGAGGTAGACACTTTGATTGACGAAAAAGGCATGAAAAAAGACGATGCTATTTTTAACGTTTTAAGAGAATACATCAAACAATCTAAAAAAATTCTTTTTGAAGGAGATGGTTATAGCGATGCTTGGGAACAAGAAGCGGCTAAGAGAGGGTTGAGTAATTACAAAACTACTCCAGAAGCCTTGAAAGCAAGAGCGTCTAAACAAGCGTTGGATTTGTTTTCTGAATTGGGAATCATGAATCATGTTGAAGTAGAAGCACGTTACGAAATTGAATTAGAAGAATACACTAAAAAAATTCAAATTGAAGGTCGTGTATTAGGTGATATTGCTCGCAATCACGTGATTCCAACGGCGATTCGTTACCAAAATACCTTGATTGAAAACGTTCGTGGATTGAAAGAGATATTTGGAAAAGATTTTGAAAGTGTTTCGAAAGAACAAATCTCAATTATCAAACAAATCTCAGGACATATCGAAGGAATCAATACTAAGGTGGAAGAAATGACTGAAGAAAGAAAAAAAGCCAATGGTTTAACCGATGCTCAAGCAATGGCTGAAGCTTATTGTAATAAGGTAAAACCATATTTTGACATCATCAGAAACCACTGTGATAAATTGGAATTATTAGTAGATAATGAGCTATGGACATTGACTAAATACAGAGAATTATTGTTTACTAAATAATAATTAGTATGTAATTTTTAAAGAAAAGCCGCTTCATTGAAGCGGCTTTTTTATGGAATGAAAAATAGATGAATTAGCTAGGTATTCGGCTTAGGCAAAAGCCAAAAAAATAATTATCTTTGCCCAAAATACAATTTGCCGAAAGGCAGATGACACACAACTAACTACATGAGTTCAGATACTTCAAAAAGATACGCACAACGCGGTGTTTCGGCATCCAAAGAAGATGTGCATAATGCTATTAAAAATATTGATAAAGGATTGTTTCCACAAGCCTTTTGTAAAATCGTTCCTGATTATTTAACCCAAGATGATAATTACTGTTTGATTATGCATGCTGATGGTGCGGGTACCAAATCGTCTTTAGCTTATATGTATTGGAAAGAAACAGGAAATATATCGGTTTGGAAAGGCATTGCGCAAGATGCGTTGATTATGAATATTGACGACTTATTGTGTGTGGGAGCAACTGATAATATTTTACTTTCATCTACAATTGGAAGAAATAAAAATCTAATTCCTGGAGAAGTAATTTCGGCGATTATTAACGGAACAGAAGAATTAATTAAAGAATTGGATTCTTTTGGAGTGACTATTCATTCTACTGGTGGTGAAACCGCTGATGTGGGTGATTTAGTTCGAACTATTATAGTTGATTCAACCGTTACAGCAAGAATGCCTCGTGCTAAAGTAATTGACAATGCCAATATTCAAGCGGGTGATGTAATTGTAGGTTTAGCCTCTTTTGGACAAGCTACTTACGAGAAAAGTTATAATGGCGGTATGGGAAGTAATGGGCTGACTTCGGCGCGTCATGATGTGTTTGGGAAGTATTTGGCACACAAATACCCAGAGAGTTTTGACTCAGCAGTTCCTGAAGAATTGATTTATTCGGGGCAAGTCAACTTAACTGATGCAGTAGAAAATTCGCCAATAGATGCGGGTCAGTTAGTACTTTCTCCGACTAGAACCTATGCTCCAATTATCAAGAAAATTTTAGATACCTATTCTTCAAAAGAAATTCACGGAATGGTGCATTGTAGTGGAGGAGCGCAAACTAAAATTTTACATTTTGTAAACCAACTTCATATTATAAAAGACAATTTGTTCCCAGTTCCGCCTTTGTTTCAATTGATTCAAGAGCAATCTAAAACAGATTGGAAAGAAATGTATCAAGTTTTCAACTGCGGTCACCGTATGGAATTGTATGTTCCAGAAGCAGTAGCTAAAGATATTATTGCGATTTCAAAATCGTTTAATGTAGATGCCCAAATTGTGGGTAGAGTAGAAGCTTCGGATACTAAGAAATTAACAATTTCAAGTGAGTACGGTACTTTTGAGTACTAATCATTAGTTTATTATTTATAAACTAATAAACCTAAACTTTTAAACGATTTAAATGTACGAATTAGTATTTTGGCAGTATCAAGAAGGGATTTATTTGAATCATCAATTGGTTTACGAATCATTAGTAGAACAAGAGATGGTGGAAGGACTAGAAGAATTGCCTGTAACCGTAATTCTAAATCGTATAGCTAGTGTTTTTTCAACTTGGGAAAAAGTAGATGATAACAGTTGGAAAAATCCAAACGGGAAAGGTGCTTTTCAAGTAAAAACAACGTCTCAAAGTATTCAGATTGATTGCTATGGAACCGAAGGTAAAACAATGGAATTATTGGCTACTACTTTAGAAGAATTCAAATGTCCGTGTTACGATCCTCAAGTGCCGGTGCGTTTCGATGAAATGAGTGAATAAGTTAAGGTTACTTTAGATTTCACTCTTTTTTAAAACCGATTAATTTTCGGTATTTAGTTTCACTTTCTTTTAACTCTTCTTCCAGTTTTTTATATTGGCTAATATCTTTAATCGTTACAATTCCTGCGACTACGGTATTATTTTGATCAATTAAAGGTTTTCCACTAATTAAAACTCGTCTTTTTTCTTGGCTATTAGGACTCCAAAGTACCAAGTCAATATCATTTGTTTCTTCTCCAAGTAAAGCCCTTTCCATTGGTAAATTTTGAGAAGGGGAAATGGTTTTTTCATCAGGATAATACAATTCAAAATGGTCAATTAAATTGGGAGATATATCCTCATCTTCTTCGATTCCAAAAATTTCATTTGCCATTGTGTTAGCTAAAATCGTTTTTTTATCTGTATTAGCAACTAGAATCCCTTCATTAATATTTTCGAGAATAATACGTAGTTTTTCTTCATTTTCATACAGTTGGCCAATAGTATTTTTTTGTTCGTTTTCCAATTCAATTAAAGCCGTGATGTCCTTTGCAACAGCATATAATAATCCTGTTGAAGTATCGGGAGAAGTAGCCCATTGTAGCCATTTTATTGAGCCATCTTTGCAGATGTATCGATTTTTGAATTGCAAAGTGATATTTCCACCTTTTAATTTAGTAACTTCTTGACTAGTATTGTTTTTATCTTCTGGATGGACAAAATTAAGGAAGGGTTGGTCTAATAATTCTTTTTCAGTATATCCTAATATTTTAGAAGTTGCCGGGTTAACACGAATGAATTTTTCTAGAGTAGCAATCAGCATCATCTCAGTTGACATATTGAATAGTTTGTCAGAAGACGCTAATGACTCTTCCAGTTTTTTTCGTTCTGTAATATCCGTTGAAATACCTCCTATTGCATATATTCGTCCTTTAGAATCATATAAAGGAAATTTTATAGCTAGGTAAATATGTTTCCCATCTTTTTGTTCTATAGTTTCTTCACTTTTGATTTCTTTCAAGGCTTTAACAACTTCCATATCTGAATTTCGATTAGCAAATACTAAGTCTGAGTTCAAAAAATCAGCATCTGTTTTTCCTATAATGCCAGAAGGGTCAACTTGAAATAATGCTGCATATTGTTTGTTAATCAATATGTATTCACCATTTATTTTTTTAATATAAATAGGACTTGAAGTATTGTCAATTATAGATTGTAATAGTTGTTGGCTTTCAACCAATAGTTGTTGTGAAAGATTTTTTGCTCGAAGTTGTGCTTTAATGATAAAGTTAACAACCGTCAAAAGTGCTATCGAAAGCAAAAACAAGAATAGCATTACCCCGTCTAAAACTTGATTTAAATTAGTCTTGCCTTGACTATGAATTCGTGTAAAAACAACCCAAGCTAAAATAAGTACTACCAATACATTTACGATGAAGCCGAGCGTTATTTTTTTTTCAAAAGTAATTTTCATAATAGAGTAGAGAATAGGTTAGTGTTGTGTGATCTGAACCTGAGGGTTGAGGTATCCGTTCCAACCTTCAGTTTTATTTTTGATACTTTCTAAAATAAAAAATACAGCAATGCTAATTATTGAAGCGAAAAAACACCAAACGGAAATAATATATTCTTCATAGAAAAAAATGGTTAGGATATACGAAGCCATTATACTGATTCCTAAAATCCACATTCGTTTTACATTAGATAGAAAAGGAGGAATTATTGTAGCCAAACCATAAAGAATTTCACCAGATCCCTGGAACGATAATGGAAAATCTTGAGTATAAGCAATGTGATATCCTATTATTTTGGATTGAACGGGATAGCTAATCATGCAGAACCCTAAATAAAAAGCGATTAAGCAGCCTATAACTAGAAATAGAATATGTAATCGTTGTTTTTTTTTGAAATGTTCTAATTTCATTATTGAAAATGGTACCCAAATTGGCCAAACGACTTGTGCAAAGTATAGATAAATGTAAGTTGAAGGTTGCCGAAGATATTCAAAATCTGAATTAGTTAATGAAATCCATACAAAACCTTCAGCAAATTGCTGGATTGAAAAAATAAGAGGAATAGTAGCAAAATAAAATTGAGAGGTTTGTTGGGTCTTTTTGATGGAGGCTACTCCAATAGCTGCTAAAACTATACCTGCCCCAAAACTTGCATTGGCTGAAAAACACATACACATTACCTTTAAAAGTTAAAATAAAAGTTTTACGGGTCACACTTTTTTATTAAGCGTCCCAGTTGGTAGGTTTTTGCAAATAATTAAGAACAAATTTGAGGAAACTGTAATTGATTAGCAATTAAAGTCAATTACTAAGATAAAAAATATTTTCTAATTTAACAACTGTAAACCAGTATTTAATAGTTTTTAATTTTTGGTAATCTTCTGAAGAATCTAATTTTATAAGTTTTGTTGGAAATGATGATTTAAAAATTCAAAAGTAGGGTTGAACTCTCGTATTAAATTTAATTTTTTATCCCTTCTCCAACCTTTAATTTTTTTTTCTCTTGCAATAGCTTGTTGTACCCAAGTGAAATTTTCATAGTAAACTAAAAACTTAACATTGTATTTTGAGGCAAAAGTCTTTATTTGCTTTTCTATGTTTTCATTATGTTGTAACAATCGTTTTTTTAGATTATTGGTCATTCCTATGTAAAATGTAGATCGATATTGATTTGTAATTATGTAGACATAATAGCTATGATAACCTTCGGTATGTTCAAATAGTATATTATTCATTTATATTATTTTTATTTTGTCATGCTGACGTAAGGAAGCATCACATCTGTTTTTTAACTCTCGTTATGTGATTCCTCATACTTCGGAATGACAAAGAATTTGTTTTTTTGTCATGCTGACGTAAGGAAGCATCACATTCGTTTTTCGACTCTCACTATGCGATTCCTCATGCTTCGGAATGACAATAATAAGTACAGATTTCTTTACATACAATATTACAAATCGAAATAAAATTAAAAGTTGTCATTTTGCAAGATTTAAAATGTTATAAATAAAATTTTAGAACAGGCTTTCTTTTATAAAACTTCCCGAACTTTGTCTCAAAATTTATTTTATGAAAATCAATCTAAAAAACGGAATCGATAAATTACTTTTTGGGATGAAACAAAAAGACGTAGAAGCGATTTACGGGAAACCAGACCGCAATTATAAAGACGAAGATGATAACCAAATTTTAGTGTATAACAAACTTAAAGCACGTTTGACATTCTACCAAGAGGAAGAGTTTAAATTAGGGTATATTGTAGCTTCTAGTGCTGATTTGGAATTATTCGGAAATACAATTATTGGAAAAAAGATAAGTGAAGTGAAAAAAGACTTAGCATCTAACAATATTGCCAAATTCACTCAAGAAGAATTTGATACGTTTGAAAACTATTTTAACGAAGAGAACTGGATTATTTTTCAGACCGAATTTGAAGAAGTAGTAAAGTTCGAAATCGGAGCCATTATCAATGCAAAAGATGAATTTGATTGGAAATTTGGTAAATAACAATTGACTCGATATGAATAAAAAACCTCAACATTAACTGTTGAGGTTTTTTATTTGGGTTAAATTGTTTTTATTGTTTTGGAGTAGGAGCTTTGTCTGAAATCTCTAGTTCAAAAACTAAATTAGTATTGGGTGGTATTACACCCCCAGCACCTCTTTCTCCGTAAGCTAATTTAGATGGAAGAAACAACAACATTTTATCACCAATATTCATCAAACTCAATCCTTCTAAAAAGCCAGGAATCATTCCGTCTTTTTTACCTGCTTCAAAAGGGAAAGGTTGGTAGCCATTTTGATCTGCACGGGCTTGATTGAATTGACCGAAAGTTTTAGCAACCTCTGCATAGTTACTATCGAATAAAGTACCGTCTTCAAAATAACCTGCATAATAGAAATAAATAGTGCTTCCAGCAACAGGTTTAACATCAGAACCTTTTTGTAAAAGCGCATATTGTAATCCTGAGGCTGTGGTTAAAGCTGTCGCTTTAGTAGCGGCTAAGTAAGCGGCTTTGTCCTTGATTACACTTCCGTATTTCTCAAGATATGCACGTTTGTTTTCAGCTTGAATAGCGGCTTGTTTAGCTCTGTTTTCTGCATCAATTGCAGCTTGTTTTTTAGCATCCTCTGCTTTGTTAGCATAGTAATCAGAGAAAATTTTAACAGCATCAAATTTAGCGGCTAAAGCCCCTTTTCGAGTAATTGTTACTTTAGTAATAACATCGTTTTGTTCAATTTTATTCACTACATCCATTCCTTGCGTAACCTGACCAAAAACAGTATGTTTTCCATCTAACCAAGGGGTTTCTTTATGAGTGATAAAAAATTGACTTCCGTTAGTAGCCGGACCTGAATTAGCCATAGAAAGTATTCCTCCTTTGCTGTGTTTTAAATCGGTAAATTCATCTTTAAATGAATAGCCAGGACCTCCAGAACCGTTGCCCGCAGGATCACCACCTTGAATCATGAAGTCTTTAATTACTCGGTGGAATTTTAATCCATCATAAAATGGTTTCCCTTTTAATTTTTCATCAGCTACAAAAGTGTTTTTCCCTTCTGCCAAACTGATAAAGTTAGCTACGGTAATTGGTGTTTTTTGAAATTCTAATTGAACTACAATAGTTCCTTTATTGGTTACAATATTGGCAAAAATTCCTTCAGTAGTTTTAGGACTTGCCATTTGTGAAATAGCTGGTTTTTTTGCAGGAAGTCCTTTTTTTAATTTTTGTGCTTGTACACTTACGATTCCTAAAAATAAGAATACTAGAAATTTTGATTTCATTGGGTATGATTTTATTAGGTAGTATTTATTGTGCTTTTAATAATTCAATTTCAAAAATAATATTAGCGTTTGGCGGAATAACTCCTCCAGCACCAGCTTCTCCATATCCTAATTTAGAAGGAATGAAAAGCACGGCTTTGTCTCCAAAAGATAGTTGTTCTATTCCTTCGATAAATCCAGGAATCATGCCGTCTTTTTTACCTGCTTGAAAAGGAATAGGTTGGTAGCCATTTTGAGCTGCTCTATTAGGGTCAAAAGTACCAAATGTCTTGCATACACTTTCAATGCTACTATCAAACAAAGTTCCGTTTTCTAAAAAGCCGGCATAGTGAATGAAAATTCCTGTTCCCGCTTTAGGTTTAGCACCGCCACTTTTTTTAGTAATTACAAATTGTAATCCTGATTTTGTTGTAGTTGCTTTTACTTTTAATGCGGCAAAAGATTTTACTTTAGCATCAATTACAGTTTTGTATTTTTCATTGAAAATACGTTTGTTCTCTGCGTCAATGGCAGCTTGTTTCTTTTGATTTTCCGCCTCAACGGCAAAATAATCATGGAATACTTTTACGGCATCAAATTTTTTAGCAGCATCTCCATTACGAATAATCGTTACTTTACTCATATAATCATCTTGAAGAATTTTGTTTACCGCTTCCATTCCGTTGCCTACTACATGACCAAAAATAGTATGTTTACCATCTAGCCAAGGCGTTTCAACATGAGTAATAAAAAATTGACTACTATTGGTCGCTGGACCATTATTGGCCATCGCCAAAACACCACCTTTGTCAAAACGCAAATCGGTAATTTCATCTTTAAAATGATAACCTGCATCACCAGAACCTGTTCCAAGAGGATCTCCTCCTTGAATCATGAAGTTTTCAATTACTCGGTGAAATTTCAATCCGTCGTAAAAAGGTCTATTTTTGATATTCTCATTGGTTACAAATTCATTTTTACCTTCGGCAAGACTAACAAAGTTAGCTACTGTTATAGGTGCTTTTTCATAATCCAATTGAACGATAATTTCGCCTTTGTTGGTTTCAATTTTGGCATATAAACCATCGGGTAAATTGTTGTTTTCTTCTTTACAAGAGTAAAAAGAAGCAATAATAGCTAAGGCAAATAGAATGCTTTTTTTCATTTCAAAATAGTATTTAGTTTAAAGAATCGTTTTTAGTTTCCAAAACGGGATTTGCATCGGCTTTCATTTTTTGATCGTAATTGGCTTCCGACATAAAATCACGAAGTGTGACAATACAAAATAGCGGTTTGTTAGTGCCAATTTTCTTATTATCGCCGTGATAACCGTATCCTATATGCGAGGTGAAAAGAAAATTCACTTTTTCTTTACGGTGCATTAATTTAATTCCTTCACGTAAACCCGTCATGATATTTTGTTTGTCAACGAAATAGGTTTGAGGACCCAATTCGCTTTTGGAATAAATCACTTTACCTTTCAAGTCTTTTACTTCGTAATCAAACAAAGCGACATCTCCTTTCTTAGGACTTAAAGTATCGATGTGATTGTAAGTAGAATACGAATACCAAAATCCTTTTGTAGAAGCAATAAATTTAGTTTTAGGGTTTTGTCGAATCACTCGTGCAATTTCGGCTTCTTCTCCTGCAATCAATTTTTTATTGCGATCAATTGATTGTCTCATGAAAGTTCCCGAAGCATGCGAAATCGGTTTTCGTGCTTCTTGATTCCGTTGGCAACTGCTAAAAAGAGCAAGTAATAGAATAGCCGCAACTAATGTATTTTTTAATTGTTTCATGATTTAGATGGGTAAGTTTTTAACTAAATCTTCAAATTTTTGAATGGTATCTTCCATCGAATTTTCTGATTTTCCTCCAGCAGCATTGATGTGACCGCCTCCATTGAAATGGTCTCTTGCGAATTGATTCACATCAAAATCACCTTGAGAGCGGAACGATATTTTAATTATTTTTTCGTCTTTGTTTTCGATGAAAATTGCCGTAAAAATGATTCCTTTAATACTCAATCCGTAGTTGACGATTCCTTCGGTATCTCCTTTTACATGGTCAAAAGAATCCAGTTCGTCTTGTGTCAAATACGTATAAGCCGTTTTGTGTTCGGTATATACCTTCATGTTTTGCAATGCACGACCTAAAATTTGCAAGCGTCCAAACGAACTATTGTCAAAAAGCAAAGTAGGAATCACGGTGTTTTTTACTCCTAAATCAATTAATTCGGCAATGATTCGGTGCGTAGTTCCCGTAGTTTTTGGGAAACGAAATGACCCTGAATCGGTTAAAATCCCGGTATAAATACAAGTCCCAATATTTTCGTCAATGTCTGCTTTTTTTCCTAAAAAGGAAATGAAGTTGTATAGCATTTCGCAAGTAGAACCAAAATTCGTATCCGAATAGGTATAGGTAGCATAATCATGCGGGAATTGATGATGATCAATCATGATGAAAGGAACTTTGAGTCTGCTCAAAACAGTTTCCATTTCGCCAGTTCGGTGTAAAGCATTAAAATCTAAAGTAAAAATGATTTCGGCTTCTTCTAGTATTTTGGTGCAATTTGCGGTATCTTTTTCGTATATTTTCACTGTATTTGCTCCCGGAAGCCATTCTAAAAAATGAGGCATTTCGTTAGGCGAAATTACAGTTGGCAGGTGATTATTTTTAAGTAAAAAATGGTATAAACCTAAGGTAGAACCCATGGCATCTCCATCAGGTCCACGATGTGGAATAATTGCAATCTTCTTAGGAGTAGATAATAGCTCCTGAATCGCTTGAATATCTTGTGTTTTCATAGATTGCGAAATTACATTTTTTTAATTTAAACGAAAAATCATTTAAATAATTAACCTAATTTTCACATGTTTAGAAAAGATCCTGTCTAGAAGGATTGAATTTTTGGTACAAAAGGTATTTAGGACCTTTTACAATCTGCGAATGGTAAATCCCAACAGGACCTGAAGCAAAATAGGCTACCAAACAAGCTCCACCAATAAAGACACCACTTTCAATTCCGAAAAGTTCTATCCCCATAACGGTACATGCAATAGGGGTGTGAGTTGCCCCAGAAAAAACAGCTACAAATCCCATTCCTGCTAATAGTGCAATTGGCAACGGAATAACTACTGACAATGCACTTCCTAAAGTAGCTCCCACAAAGAAAAGAGGAGTTACTTCTCCGCCTTTAAAACCCGCACCTAAAGTAAATCCAGTAAAGAGAATTTTCACTAAAAAATCATACGATTCGTTGGGTGTTGAAAAGGATTTTACTATTTCAGGAACCCCAAGACCAATGTATTTAGTGGTACCAATACAATAAATGAGTATTGCTAAGACAGTTCCTCCAATTAGAGGACGAAGTGGAGCATACTGAACGTATTTTGAAAATGAACGACTCCAAAAATGGGCAGTTCTAGAAAATAATAACGCTGCTAATCCAAAAAGAATTCCAACGCCAATAGTCCAAATTAGATTAGTCCAACTCATTTCGGGAATACTAGGAATACTGTAGTGGGTGTGTTGGACTTGCCAAAACTCGACAGTGTAATAAGCTGCATAAGCTACTACAAATGACAAAACCACACTTTTGATATTGATTTTACTGAAATAGACCACTTCCAAAGCAAACAAAGCTCCTGCTAATGGCGTTCCGAAAACGGAAGCAAATCCAGCACTAATTCCTAAAATAAGAATGGTTTTTCGGTCGTTTTTGTCCAATTTGAATAGCTTCGAAAATTGGTCGGCAATAGCACCTCCTATTTGCACTGCCGTGCCTTCGCGCCCTGCAGACCCTCCAAACAGGTGTGTGATTAAAGTACCAATAAGTACCAAAGGCGCCATTTTGAACGGGATGGGTTGTTGTGGATTTTCGTATTCTTCTAAAAGTAAATTATTGCCTTTTACTACCGAAGTACCGTAATAATGGTATAACAAACCTATAATTAAACCTCCAATTGGTAATAGCCAAATGATCCCGTTGTGGTATTCTCTAATTTGAGTAACCCATTCTAAAGCGACTAAAAAGAAAGCGGATGCCGAACCTGAAAAAAGTCCTATCAAAGCACAAATGACCAACCATTGTAGGGTAAGACGAAGTGTTTTTTGTAGGTTCATACTCAAGTATAGCAAATTATAAGTGGGTCAAAAATAGATTAAATTCGTGAATCATTAATTATTAAGGAATAAAAAAAGCCGTAAACAAATTCGTTTGCGGCTTTTTCTAATAAATAATAATTTATAATTTTAACTAACAACTGCTGTAAATTCAATTTCTACCAAATATTCAGGAGCAACAAGTTTACTGATTTCATAAAAACCTGTAGTTGGTTTAATGTCTTTGAAAAAAGTTGCATGTGCTGTTGCAACTGCTTCAAAAGAGTTAATATCAGTAGTGAAGATACGAGTACGAATTACATCTTTCATGCTTACATTCAAATCTTCCAATACTTTTTCTACGCGTTCTAATATGTTTAAGGTTTGAGCGTGCGCATCGTCGGCCTTTACTTTTTCTCCATCTACAATGGCAACAGTTCCAGATACTTCAACGATGTTTCCAATACGAACGGCACGGCAATAGCCCATTTTATCTTCCCATGGTGAGCCTGTCAAGATATTTTCTCTTTTCATTTTGTTATTTTTAAGCTGATTTTTAAGTGGTGCAATTTACGATAATCAACCTAATTAGGAATCGAGTGGGAGCATAAAAGCGGTTATATAATGCTATGTTTTCAAATGATTTGTTAGAATTTTAGAACCGGAATTTGTTAAGAAATTTCTAATACGTGAATCACAAAAGGTATTTATACTATTTTTGTCACCACAAGTTTTATCAGTGTAGGGTATAATGAAACAATTACTAGTATTTATTGCGATTCTTGGTTTGGCATGGCAAGGACAAGCTCAAAGCGAGTTTAGTGCTAAGTTCAAGGCAATTCCAGTAGGAAAGTTTCCGATTGCTCCTAAAAAAGCAGCTGAGCCTAAAAAAGTAGCACCTCTTAATTCGGATATCCCGTCTATTAAAGTACCCAATGTTTTCAATAGCCCCGATGCGATGGTCAATAAACCTACGCCTGCTAAATCCTACCAATTAGGGCAATCGAATACTTTTTCGATGATTCAAAAAAATGAATTTATCAGACCAGGTGCCGAAGTAGAAGCACGCTTGAATAAAAAAGACGAAGATCCTGGTGCTATTGTGTATCGAAGAAATCAAAATTTGGGTGATTTTAAAACCAAAGCCGAAAAAGCACGAGTGATGTACCGCGATGCTGAGTATGTGGATGGTGACGTTATTCGGGTCTATTTAAATGACAAAGTAATTCAAAGTCAAGTAACCCTTGAAGGTGCTTTTAAGGGTTTCGAAATTGTATTAGAAAAAGGATTCAATAAAATTGATTTTGAGGCATTAAACCAAGGAACTTCGGGTCCAAACACTGCCGAATTTAGGGTGTATGACGATAAAGGGGTTTTGATTAATGCGAGTCAATGGAACCTAGGCACAGGCTTCAAAGCAACGATTTTATTGGTCAAAGAATAAAAAAATATTTTTTTCAAAATCCATTTTTCAATTCCGAATTTTAAAAGTATTTTTGCGCATGCAACACAACGTACTTATTTTAGATTTCGGGTCGCAATACACACAGCTTATTGCGCGTAGAGTTCGCGAATTAAATATATTCTGCGAAATTTTTCCTTACAACAATTTTCCAACAGATTTATCACCGTACAAAGCTGTAATTTTAGGTGGAAGTCCATTTTCTGTTCGTTCAGAAGATGCGCCTCATCCTGATTTATCTCAAATTAGAGGTAAATTACCTATGCTAGCGGTCTGCTACGGAGCACAATATTTAGCTCACTTTAGTGGTGGAGAAGTAGCTGCGTCAAACACAAGAGAATACGGAAGAGCTAATTTGTCTTTCATAAAAGAAGACGAAGTTTTCTTCCAAGGAATTTCTCCAAATAGCCAAGTGTGGATGAGCCATAGTGATAGTATTAAAGCATTACCAACTCATGGGGTAAAATTAGCTAGTACACACGATGTTGAATTTGCTGCCTACCGAATTGAAGGTGAGACAACTTATGCTATTCAATACCATCCAGAGGTGTTCCATTCGACAGAAGGAACGAAAATGTTAGAGAACTTCTTGGTTAACATAGCCGAAGTACCTCAAAATTTTACTCCGAATGCATTCGTTACCGATATGGTAGCAGAGTTAAAAGAAAAATTGAAAGACGATAAAGTAGTATTAGGTCTTTCTGGAGGAGTTGATTCAACGGTAGCAGCGGTATTATTGAACCAAGCAATCGGTAAAAACTTATATTGTATTTTTGTTAATAACGGTTTACTTCGTAAAAACGAATTCCAAAATGTATTGAATCAATACAAAGGAATGGGATTGAACGTAAAAGGGGTAGATGCTGGAGATCGTTTCTTGTCTGAATTAGCAGGAGTGAGTGATCCAGAAACCAAACGAAAAATCATCGGACGTGTATTTATTGAAGTGTTTGATGACGAATCACATTTGATTGAAGATGTAAAATGGTTGGCACAAGGAACTATATATCCTGACGTAATCGAATCAGTTTCGGTAAAAGGGCCGTCAGCAACTATCAAATCACACCATAATGTGGGTGGTTTACCAGATTATATGAAATTACAAATTGTAGAACCTTTGCGCATGCTTTTCAAAGATGAGGTGCGTAGAGTAGGAGCTACTTTAGGAATTGATCCAGAACTATTGGGAAGACATCCTTTCCCTGGACCAGGATTGTCTATTCGAATTTTAGGAGATATTACTCCAGAAAAAGTACAAATATTACAAGATGTGGATTCGGTTTTTATCGAAGGATTGAAATCTTGGGGATTGTACGATAAAGTTTGGCAAGCAGGAGCAATTCTATTGCCAGTAAACAGTGTTGGGGTAATGGGCGACGAACGTACCTACGAAAAAGTAGTGGCGCTTCGTGCTGTTGAATCTACTGATGGTATGACCGCTGACTGGGTACATTTACCGTATGATTTCTTGATGAAAATTTCAAACGAAATCATTAATAAAGTAAAAGGAGTGAATCGTGTGGTGTATGACATTAGTTCAAAACCACCTGCCACAATTGAGTGGGAATAATATCGCTTATTTGAAAGTTTTTAATTGAAACGGTATCAGATTTTGTTATAAATTTGATACCGTTCGATTGTTATAAAGGAATTGTTTTAAAACAAAATAAAATGAACTGTTTTTTCAAAATATTAATTGTTTCGCTATTGTTTGCCAATACAATTGGTGCGCAAGAAACTACTACAACTCAGAATCAAAGTAGCACATTGCAGTTAGAAAAGCCTTTGGTAAATCAAACTAAAAAGTTGGCTTTACTATTGCCTTTTAATTTGGCAAAAGTCCAAAACGACACTGTAAATACTATTGCAGACCGCTTGAAGAAAGATAAATTTCTGAATATGACTTTGGATTTTTATTCCGGTGCATTGGTGGCGATTGACTCGGCGAAACAATTAGGAATTTCGGTAGATGTAAGTGTATTTGATTCAGAAGAAACGAAGAATAATTCCAATATTGCGAACCTAATTAAGCAGAATAAGTTGGATGATTTCTCTGCAGTGATAGGGCCTTTTTATCAAACAAATGTGGAAAAAACAGCCGAATTGCTAACCACTAATCAAGTAGCAGTGATTTCGCCTTTGTCAAAGGAAATTGGGAAATCGTATCCTAATTTATTTCAAACCATTACTTCTCCAACTTTAATTCGTTCCGCTATTTTTGATTTTATGCGTTCTAAAAATGGAAATATTCTTGCGGTAGTAGATAAAAAGAAAGTATCGGTTAAAAAATACATTATAGACAATCAAAAAGATGTTCGATTAGTCAGTTTAACAGAAATAGGAGCATTAATTCCTGAAAGTTTGTCGAGTAAATTGCAAAAAGACAGAATAAATTATGTTGTGCTAGAAACAGAAAGTACAGTTTTGATTAAAGCAACGTTAAAACTACTTTTATCCAAACTAAAAGAATGTGCAATCCAACTTGTGATTTTGGAACCCAATGAAACTTTGGATACGGATGAAATTGAGTTTGCCAATTTACTCAAACTAAAATTATTGTATCCTTCAATGACGAGAGAAAATACTAGTCCAGAAGCTACTATTTTTGAAAAGAATTATAAATTGAAAAACAAAGTAACACCTAATGCTTTTGCTATCCGTGGATTTGATGTTACTTTCGATACGTTGATGCGTTTGTCTCAAGCTACTACTTTTGCAGAAAGTGCCTCAACTCAAGCTACGGAACAAGTCGAAAGTAAGTTCGATTATTTCAAAAATGAAATGGGAGGTTTTGCTAATAAAGGATTGTATATTTTGTATTACGATGCCGATTTGACGGTTAAAGTGGCAAAGTAATGATAGTTTGATTCGAATTAATAAATAATATACTTCGTCTAATTTCTATTTTATGAATAAAGCTACCATAAATTTAGTTCTAGTTACTTTACTAATGATATTAGGAGGGTGTTCTTTGGTTAATAATAAATTAATTCCAACTGCAAATAAAGGTGGTTATACAATGGATGTTATTAAATCAAAATCCAAAACTAATTCTGACCAACTTATTATTAAGGGGACTGTTTTTGACGTAAATACAGGTGCTCCAGTAAAACCACCAGTAATTTTAAAAGTTGGTTGTCTTAAGGTTGAAGTTTCTTCTCAAGGCAACTATTCTTTTACAACTAAAAATTTCAAGCAGGATTATTTTTTTATTGAAGTAATATCAATTGGATATAAATCGATTGTTACTAATTTTCTTGATTTGACGAATAAAAATGAGTTAATAATTAATTTTTACTTGGCTGAGGATGATAGACCCTTGTTAGAGTGTCCCTTAAATGTAATTCAGAAAAACTAATCTCAACTGACCAATTGGAAAACGACCAAAAACAATTAATCAAGCTGGCGCATACTAAAATGCCTTTTGGGAAATATGAAGGTTGGCATTTAATAGACTTGCCCGAGTATTATGTGGTTTGGTACAGCAATAAAGGATTTCCTAAAGGCGAATTGGGACAACAATTACAATTGGTTTACGAATTAAAATTGAACGGATTGGAAGACTTAATTCGGAACATCAAAAAGCAGTATCCTAAACCTATTTAAAGGTTTTTTTACTGCCAGAACTTAAATTTTAAATGGAACTTGAGTAATAATTTGAATGTTTGCAAATTTTCCAATTTTCACATTTTCAAATTCGCTTTTTCTCAATTTATAATTGTATTTTTGCGACGTTTTTTACACAACTACAATACAAACTAACACAGAATGAATCAAACGAAATATATTTTTGTTACTGGCGGTGTAACTTCTTCTTTAGGGAAGGGGATTATAGCGGCATCTTTGGCGAAATTATTACAAGCAAGAGGATATAGAACCACCATTCAAAAGTTCGACCCTTATATCAATGTGGACCCAGGGACGCTAAATCCTTATGAACACGGAGAATGTTATGTAACTGATGATGGTGCAGAAACCGATTTGGATTTAGGTCACTATGAGCGTTTCTTGAACGTTCCTACTTCTCAAGCGAATAATGTAACCACTGGTAGAATATATCTTTCGGTAATTGAAAAAGAACGTAGAGGAGAATTTTTAGGAAAAACCGTTCAGGTGGTTCCTCATATTACCAATGAAATTAAAGACAGAATGCAGTTGCTTGGAAAATCAGGTGATTACGATATTGTCATTACTGAAATTGGTGGAACTGTGGGTGATATTGAATCATTGCCTTATATCGAATCGGTTCGTCAATTAGTTTGGGAATTGGGTGAAAATAACGGAATTGTTATTCATTTGACGTTGGTGCCTTATTTGGCTGCAGCCGGAGAATTGAAAACAAAACCTACACAACACTCGGTGAAAACGTTGATGGAAAGCGGAATAAAAGCGGACATCTTGGTGTGTAGAACTGAACATGAGATTTCAGATGAGATTCGCAATAAATTGGCTTTGTTTTGTAATGTAAAAAGAGAAGCAGTGATTCAATCTATTGATGCTTCAACTATTTACGAAGTGCCTAACTTGATGTTAGAAGAAGGATTGGATGTTGTGGCTTTGAAAAAATTAGATTTACCTAAGAAAGCGGCTCCTGATTTGAAAAACTGGAATACGTTTTTGAAGCGTTTGAAAAGCCCAAAACACACCGTAAATATTGGTTTGGTTGGGAAATATGTAGAAATGCAGGATTGTTATAAATCTATTTTAGAAGCCTTTATTCATGCAGGTGCAGCCAATGAAACCAAAGTAAATGTGATTTCAATTCATTCTGAACATATTGACAAGTCAAATGTCAATGAAAAATTAGCGGGATTGGATGCTGTTTTAGTAGCGCCTGGTTTTGGCGAAAGAGGAATTGAAGGAAAAATCGAAACCGTACGTTATGTGCGTGAAAACAAGATCCCATTTTTTGGAATTTGTTTAGGAATGCAAATGTCGGTAATTGAATATTCAAGAAATGTTTTAGGACTTTCGGATGCCAATTCTACTGAGATGAATGAAAAAACTTCCAATCCAGTGGTGAACTTGATGGAAGAGCAAAAAACGATTACAGATAAAGGTGGAACAATGCGTTTGGGAGCTTGGAATTGTGATATTAAACCAGGTACATTAGCTCATAAAATTTACGGAACAACTTCTATTTCAGAACGTCACCGTCACCGTTATGAATACAATAGTGCCTATTTAGACCAATTGCAAAAAGCAGGATTATTGGCTTCAGGTACAAATCCACAAACTGGTTTGGTAGAAATTGTAGAAATTGAAGATCATCCGTTTTTCATTGGAGTACAATACCATCCAGAATACAAAAGTACAGTAGCCAATCCGCATCCTATTTTTGTGAATTTTGTGGCGGCAGCAGTTAAAGCAAAGAAAAAATAATACAAAGAACCCCGTTTCTTAAAACAATAACTATTTTAAAAGTATAATGGAAGAAAAAAAATTAGACCTCAATTCAATCATTGGTTTTGTATTGATTTTCGGAATCTTGATTTGGATTATGTATCAAAATCAACCCGAACCTAAGGTAGTTGCTGCTGAAAAAGCTAAAAAAGAATTGGTTGCCAAAGCAGCTAAAGCGCAAGAATTAGCTCAAAAATCAATTGAAAAAGCAGCTGTAGCTGTTGTGACTTCAGGTGATTCAACTCAATTGGCTCAATTGCAAAAAACATTAGGAAACTTCGCGTATTCAGCTACATTACCTTCTGCAAAAGCGGAATTTACTACACTTGAAAATGATTTGGTACAATTAAAAATCGCAAACAAAGGTGGTTTTATTGTAGAGGCTGTTTTAAAGAAATATGAGAAATTCAAAAAAGGATCAGGTCAGTTGGTTGAGTTGATTAAAGACAACAACACTAATTTAAACATTACCTTACAAACTACTGATAATAGATCATTAAATACAAAGGATTTGTATTTTGAGCCTAGTTTGTCAAAAGTAGGAGAGGATCAAATTCTTTCGATGAAATTAAAATCGGGAGCTAACGAATTTCTGGAGTACAAATACATCTTGAAACCGAATGATTATATGGTTGGTTTCGATTTGCGTTCTCGAGGGTTGAATAAAGTCTTAAATACTGCTAAACCTTTGGACTTAGAGTTCGACATGAAAACGTTTAGAAACGAGAAGAGTATTTCGTATGAGAACCGTTATGCTGAAATTTATTTTGAACACGAAGGGGATAAAATTAATTATGTAGGACAAGGTAAAGACAAAGAAGAAACACCGGAAAAAGTAAATTATATCGCTTTCAAGCAACATTTTTTTAGTGCTATTTTATTGACTAATACGCCGTTTGCAACTTCAAAATTACATTCTACTAATTTAGTGAATGACGAAACAAAAGATACTGTTTTTACCAAACAATTTAAAGCAGAAGTACCTTTAGCGTTTACCAATGGCGAATTGGATTATAAAATGAATTGGTATTTTGGGCCTTCAGATTATAAAACGTTAAAAGCATACGATAAGAATTTAGAAAAAATTATTCCTCTAGGTTGGGGAATTTTTGGTTGGATTAATAAATTGATTTTCATTCCATTGTTTGGATTTTTAAGTTCGTTTATTGCCTATGGTATTGCAATTATTGTATTTACAATCATTATTAAAGTGGCCATGTCGCCAATTACTTTCAAGTCATTCTTGTCTCAAGCCAAAATGAAAGTATTGCGTCCTGAGATTACTGAATTGGGTGAAAAATTTAAAAAAGACCCAATGAAAAAACAACAAGAAACGATGAAGTTGTATAACAAAGCGGGTGTGAATCCAATGGCAGGTTGTATTCCAGCTTTGATTCAGTTGCCATTTATGTATGCTTCATTTCAGTTCTTCCCATCGGCTTTCGAATTGAGACAAAAAAGTTTCCTTTGGGCGGATGATTTATCGTCATTTGATGAGGTAATCAAATTGCCATTCCGCATCCCTATGTATGGAGATCATATTAGTTTGTTTCCAATTATGGCAGCAATCGCGATTTTCTTCTACATGAAAATGACTTCGGGTGACCAACAAATGGCGGCACCTCAACAAGAAGGAATGCCTGATATGGCAAAAATGATGAAATATATGATATATATATCGCCATTAATGATGTTGATTTTCTTCAATAGTTACGGGGCAGGATTGAGTTTGTATAACTTTATCTCTAACTTAATTACAATTGGAATTATGATCGTGATTAAAAAGTACTTTATTGATAGCGATAAAATTCACGCTCAAATTCAGGAAAACAAACTGAAAGAGCCTAAAAAACCAAGTAAGTTCCAACAAAAATTGCAAGAGGCAATGGAACAAGCCGAAGCTCAAAAAGCACAACGTAACAAAAAATAATTTTCAAAAAAATCTCGATTCATTTCGGGATTTTTTTTGCAGCAATAATTTTATGTAAAACGATTCGTTAGTATAAAAAAATAAAATATGAGAAATATACTATTCTTCTTGTTCACCATGCTGTTTAGTGTTTTGCATGCGCAAACAGAAACTAATAAATTAGACGCTAAAGGATTAAAGCACGGTGTTTGGAAAGGTCTTTACGAAGAGTCAAAAAGACCGCGTTATCAAGGTACTTTTGAGCACGGAAAGGAAATTGGTCTGTTCCAATTTTTTGATGATACTCAAAAAGGAGATGTAATTGCCACACGTGAATTTAATCCAAAAGACAATTCAGCATACACGATTTTTTATGACCAAAATAAAAACAAAGTGAGCGAAGGTAAAGTGGTTAATAAGGTATTTGAAGGATTGTGGAAATATTACCATTATGCTTCTCCAGCTGTGATGACAACAGAGAATTATAAAAACGGAAAGTTAGAAGGACTAAGAACTGTATATTTCCCTAACGGAAAGATTGCAGAACAAATCAATTATGTGAATAATTTAAAGGAAGGAGCGTATAAAAAGTACACCGAAACTGGGATTGTGATTGAAGAATCGTTTTTTAAAAATAATGAATATGATGGCTTGGCTATTTTTAGAAATGTAAATGGGAATGTGGTTTCAAAAGGACTATTTGCCAAAGGTCTAAAAATAGGAATTTGGGAAGTTGTGGAAAATGGGAAATTAGTTAAAAAATCGAGCGAAGATTTGGCCACAAAATCGAAAATTACCAAAAAGAATTAAGATAGAGGCAAAGCCAAATTCAGCCAAATGTTTTGTAACTTTGTCTCCCATTTAATCCTAATATAGTAGAAATGAAACGTGTAGTTGTTGGACTTTCCGGAGGTGTTGATTCGAGTGTTGCTGCCTATTTGTTGCAACAACAAGGGTATGAAGTGATTGGCCTTTTTATGAAAAATTGGCACGATGACTCGGTTACCATTTCTAATGAATGTCCGTGGCTAGAAGATAGCAATGATGCGTTGTTAGTAGCTGAAAAATTAGGAATTCCTTTTCAGACAGTTGATTTAAGCGAACAATACAAAGAAAAAATCGTGGACTATATGTTCAACGAATATGAAAAGGGACGCACTCCAAATCCTGATGTATTGTGCAATCGCGAAATCAAGTTTGACGTTTTTATGAAAATTGCTTTAAGCCTTGATGCTGATTATGTTGCTACAGGTCACTATTGTCAGAAAAGTGAAATTGAGGTAGACGGAAAAATGATATACCAATTGAAAGCGGGGGCAGATAATAATAAAGATCAATCGTATTTTTTATGTCAGTTGTCGCAAGAGCAATTGGCAAAAGCGTTGTTCCCTATTGGGAATTTAACCAAACCAGAAGTGCGCGAAATAGCAGCACAAATGGATTTAATTACTGCCGAAAAGAAGGATTCTCAAGGCTTGTGTTTTATTGGAAAAGTTCGGTTACCCGAGTTTTTACAACAAAAATTACAACCTAAAGCAGGATTAATTGTTCAAATCGATAAAAATAATCCAGTATATCAAATAGCTAAACCAGAAGGACTTTCGATAGAAGAAAGTTTGGCTTTTGATGCGAATAAAATTAACTATACTCCTGAAATGGGCAAAGTAGTGGGCAAACACCAAGGTGCGCACTATTTTACTATCGGTCAACGAAAAGGACTGAATGTTGGAGGTACCACTGATCCTTTATTCATCATAGCTACTGATGTGGAAACTAATACCATTTACACGGGTTTGACTAGTCAGCACCCAGGGTTATTCCGTAAGGCGTTATTTATTTCTAATTCGGAAGTGCATTGGGTGCGCCCAGATTTGGCTTTAGCCAAAGGAGAATCGATGGAGGTAATGGCGCGTATTCGCTACCGACAACCATTGCAAAAAGCCACTTTACACCAATTTGAATCAGGAATGTACGTCGCCTTTGACGAACCACAATCCGCTATTACTGAAGGACAATTTGTAGCTTGGCATTTAGGCGAAGAATTAGTAGGTTCGGGAGTAATTTCTTAGCTTAGATGTATTGCCATAGAAAGGTAAAAGAAATTGATATGAGAATTGTTTTTATTTTCCTTTTATCGCTTACCAGTTCGATGGTTTTTTCGCAAGAAGATGCTTGGGTCTATTTTAATGCAAAATCCAATGCGCAAGCCTATTATAATGCGCCTTTGCAAATGCTTTCGCAAAGAGCTTTGGACAGGAGAATTCGACAAAATATTGCTTTGGACGCCAAAGATATTCCCATTTCGTTATCCTTTGTCAATCAAATCAAATCAGCTAATGGGATTACCGTTATGGCTCAATCCAAATGGTTGAATGCGCTCCATATTCGGGGAACTGTAGCGGCTATAAATGCCTTGAAAAATCTGGCTATTGTCGAAAAAATAGTTTTTGCTAATCGTTCGTTGAATTCAACGGCAAAAACGGCATCCATTGCTAAACCTAAGAACCTAATCAATAAATTGGAAACCCAAATTGATTTTGCTTATGGAAGTTCGGCTAACCAAATCCAGATGTTGAATGGTCAGTTGTTACACCAACAAAATTTCACGGCTTCAGACAAAATTATTGCCATTATGGATGCTGGATTTCCAGGTGTCAACACAGCGCAACCTTTTCAACGCTTGCGCGATCAAAATAAAATCTTGGGAGGCTATGATTTTGTGCATCGTTCTTCCAATTTCTATTCTGGAAATCATCATGGAACAATGGTGCTATCGAGTATGGGTGGTTATAAAGAAACTGCTTTGGTAGGCACTGCACCGGATGCTTCCTATTATTTGTTTATTACGGAAGACACAACATCCGAAAATCCAATTGAAGAATCGCTTTGGGTTGAAGCCGCTGAAAAAGCCGATAGTTTAGGGGTGGACGTTATCAATACTTCATTGGGCTATTTTGGTTATGATAATCCCAATTATAGTCACCGGTACTCCGATATGACGGGCGACACTAATTTTATATCTAAAGGAGCTAATATCGCTTTTTTGAAGGGAATGATTGTAGTGGCTTCGGCAGGAAATGAAGGTGGTACATCAGAACCACATGTGGGAGCGCCAGCAGAAGCAACGGAGGTAATTGCGGTGGGGGCTGTGACGGCTTCAAAAGCATTGGCAAGTTTTAGTTCGATAGGACCTTCTTATGACGGAAGGGTCAAGCCCAATGTGATGGCACAAGGTCAGTCTTCTGTACTTTCAGATGAATATGGGAATATAGTTACCGCTAGCGGAACGTCTTTTTCAGGTCCAATTATGGCGGGAATGATTGCTAGTTTATGGCAAGCTTTCCCAAATAAAACCAATCAAGAAATTAGGCAATTGGTGCAAACTTCGGCAGATCGATATGCGAGTCCCAATCCCCAATTTGGTTATGGAATCCCTAATTTTAGTTTGGCTTTAGCCAATGGGCAATTGACCCAAGATGATTTTGTGGTGTATCCTAACCCAAGTGCTGACGAAATTCATTTCAATCTTCCAGAAAATAGTACAAAAGGAACTTTAGTTGTTTATTCTATTTTGGGACAAAAATGTATTGAACAAGTTTGTTCAAGTCGATTTGTTATGCTTTCAGTATCTCATTTGCAAGAAGGGATTTATTTTTATACATTCGAATCGGAAGGATTTTCTAAATCAGGCAAAATCATTAAAAAATAATACAGTATGAACAGTATTACGAATCTTTTTAAAATTAAATATCCTATTGTTCAAGGCGGAATGATTTGGAATAGTGGTTACAAATTAGCTAGTGCGGTGAGCAATGCAGGAGGTTTAGGGTTAATTGGTGCTGGTTCGATGTATCCTGAAGTACTTCGTGAACACATTCAAAAATGTAAAAAAGCGACTTCAAAACCTTTTGGAGTAAATGTTCCGATGTTGTATCCAAATGTTGAAGAAATTCTCAAAATAATCATTGAAGAAGGGGTGAAGATCGTTTTTACTTCGGCAGGAAATCCAAAAACTTGGACGCCTTATTTGAAAGAAAATGGTATTACAGTAGTTCATGTGGTGAGCAGTTCTACCTTTGCCTTAAAGGCACAAGAAGCAGGAGTAGATGCAATTGTGGCAGAAGGTTTTGAAGCTGGAGGACACAATGGTAGAGAAGAAACCACTACGCTCACTTTGATTCCGATGGTGAAAGAAAAAATCAGAATTCCACTGATTGCTGCAGGAGGAATTGCTACAGGGAGAGGGATGCTTGCCGCCATAGTTTTAGGTGCTGACGGAGTACAAATGGGAAGCCGTTTTGTGGCTTCGAATGAATCTTCGGCTCATGACAATTTTAAAAATACGGTAGTGAATACGAAAGAAGGCGATACCCAATTAACTTTGAAAGAATTGGCTCCTGTTCGTTTGATTAAAAATAAGTTTTATCAAGAAGTTCAAGAATTGTATGCTAAAGGAGCTACTAAGGAAGATTTAATTCAATTATTAGGCCGTGCTAGAGCAAAAAGAGGTATGTTTGAAGGTGATTTGGACGATGGGGAATTAGAGATTGGCCAAATTGCAGGTTTGATTCATAAGATTCAACCAGTGAGTGAAATTATTGAAGAGATTATTTCTGAATTTGAATTGGCACAAAAAGAAAGTGCAAAATGGACTTTTTAATACCCACTAATGAATAAATTAATTCGATATCTGTTTTTTCTTTTGATAACTTTAGGATGGCAACAGTCCTATGGGCAGGTGTACAAATTTAGCACTTCGGGTTTTAGTGTGTTAGAAAAAAATGAGAAAGGGAAATGGGGCGAATGGTCCGATTTAGAACTATCTAAAATGATGGTTTCTTTGGATACCAACAAAAATAGAATTGTGATTTATTCTCAAATTATACAATTGTTTGAGATTGTAGACTACCTCCCAACTACAGAAAATGAAACCGATATTGTGTATGGTTTTACTTGTAAAGACAATGATGGAGTAGATTGTAACGTGTCAATCATTACTAGAAAAAAACAGGGTAATCGAAAACAGTTGTACCTTAATTATGGCAATCAAATTATAGTGTACAATATCTTTAATATGGATTAATTAGGGTAGTTCAATGTCTTTGATGAACTCGTCATATTCGGCATAAAACAATTCTAAAGCCATCATCTTTTCGTTGAAAAAATCAAAAATAGCATCCCAATAATTCCTATTGCTAACACTTACTCCTTCTTTTTCAATCCAAATACGGCTAATGGTCTTTCCATTTTCTAGGTAGTAATTTTTTTCAAACACAAGGTCAGAAATGAATTCTTCTTCCAAAATACTTTTTAGTGCTTCTAATTTTTCAAAATAAGCGATGCGTTTATCGTCATTTCGAGGTTCAATATCGATGAGAACTTGCGCTTTTTTATTGTCAACATAAAACTTAAAAGAAAAATCTTTAATTTTTGTATCATACAAAAGCCATTTTCTAGGATATTTTTCGGCAAAGGCAATCCAAAATTCACGTTTCAATCGTTGTGCTTCCTCTTTACTGTACATAGGTATTGATTTTGATGTAGAAAGTTTGTGTACTTGCTATTTATAAACTAAATTTATATACTCTTGTTATTGCAAAAATAGACTTTGATTATGGATTTTCAAGACTTTTTACAATATGTTCCAAAATTAATTGCTTCCAACTTACCCGCCATGGATGCGCATCTTAAAATGGCTCCTTTGGAACGCGTGGTTAGTTTGAAAAATAATTCTGTGGATAATAAAAATCCAAGAACTGCTGCTGTTTTAATGTTATGTTATCCTAAAAATGGAAAAACCCATCTGGTCTTGATAGTTCGTAATTCTTATCAAGGTGTTCATTCGGCTCAAATTGCTTTTCCCGGAGGTAAGTTTGAACAAGAGGATGTTGATTTCGCTGCTACTGCCATTCGGGAGACCCATGAAGAAGTTGGAATTCATCCCAACCAAATTGAAGTTGTAAAATCATTTACACAGGTGTACATACCTCCAAGTAATTTTATGGTATATCCTTTTTTAGGAATTTGTAGAGAAGAAATTAGCTTTATTCCAGATCCATTAGAAGTAGCGGGAATTATTGAGTTACCAATTACAACTTTCTTAAGCGATACAATTGTAATAGAAACAGAACTTAAGACCTCTTATGCCAATTCAATCAAAGTTCCTGCTTTTGAAATCGAAAACCATATTGTGTGGGGAGCTACAGCAATGATGCTGAGTGAGTTAAAGGAAGTTTTTAAAACTACATTTGTTTCCTAATTTCAAACGTATTTATAGACCATTTGCACCCAAAAATAAATTTTGTATGTTTGTTTTTTAAATGTTTAAAAACACACCTAATTTATGGGATTGTTAAAGAGAAATCCTTTTGGTCATATACTATTTATAAAAAAGTGGCTCATCCGAATTTTGGGATGTTTGACTCATAGAAGGTATAGAGGATTTAACGAATTACAAATTGAAGGTTCAGAGATTATTAAGAACCTGCCCGATACTAATGTATTGTTTATTTCAAATCATCAGACCTATTTTGCTGATGTTGTTGCGATGTTTCATGTATTCAATGCGAGTTTAAGCGGACGTACAGATTCGATTAAAAATGTGGGTTATTTGTGGCAACCCAAAATGAATTTGTATTATGTAGCTGCAAAAGAAACTATGCAAGCTGGATTGTTACCCCGAATTTTTGCTTATGTAGGAGCGATTACTGTGGAGCGTACTTGGCGTGCCAAAGGTGTCGATGTAACTGAAAAACGAGAAGTTAATCCGAATGATACGGAGAATATTAAAATAGCTTTGGCAGATGGTTGGGTAATTACTTTTCCACAAGGAACTACCAAGTCGTTTAAGCCAGTTAGAAAGGGTACAGCACACATTATTAAAGAACACAGACCAATTGTAGTGCCAATTGTAATTGATGGCTTTAGACGCTCTTTTGACAAAAAAGGGCTCCGCATGAAAAAGAAAGGGATTTTACAGTCTTTCATTATCAAAGAACCGTTGGATATTGATTATGAAAATGACACTATCGACGAGATTGTTGAAAAAGTAGAATATGCCATTGAGCAGCATCCTTCCTTTTTAAAAGTAATTCCTGTTGAGGAATTAGATGAAGCAGAACGCTTAAATAAATTGAGAAATTGGGAATGTTAATATAAAAAAAGAGGCTTTGCCTCTTTTTTTTACGATTCTATTTTTTGAAGTTCTTCGTAGTTGGTTTTTAGTTTTCCTAAGAAATTACCATATAATAATTTGTAAAATGCCCAAATAAATAACATTATAAACAGCATAGCAAATACAAATGGTAGTATCATAGCTGTTCCATGGTCAGGAATACTACCTATTTTACCCGATTCTTTCCAACTTTGATTCCAACTGTCTATAAAACTGAAAGCAGCAATATAGCCACCTATAATAATATTCCAATAGATGTAATAGTTAACTATTTTTCGAGTTTTTAAAATATGCTTGATAAGTATTGAAGCATTGTTCAAAACAGAAATTGTTTTGTAGTTTTTAAAGAATAAGTAGATGAAACCTAAAATAACAAAATAGTTTAAATTTACTGCAATACTTAAATAAGGGTGTAGCTCGTTGTATTTTGAATTGTATGGATCAGGAAGTAAAAGTCCAATCCCATTCAAAACTACAAATTCTAATATGCTCACAATTAAAATCCACTTCACTATAGAAGATGATTTTTTATGAATCATAGCATAAATATCCTTTTCGCTTAGTTGTTCAAAAGAGGCCTCACTCTTTTGCCAATCTTTCTTTAGTAAATCCAGCTCTTTCATATTCCTTGAGGATTTAATAGTTTTTTTAATTTTCCTTTAATTCGGTTCATTTTTACTCTTGCATTGACTTCGCTAATTCCTAATGTTTCTGCAATTTCAGTGTAATCTTTGTCTTCCAAATACATAAAAATGAGGGCTTTTTCGATGTCATTCAGTTGGTAGACGGCTTTGTATAATAATTTGAGTTGTTCTTCTTCTTCGTAATTGTAATGGACTTCGGGGACAAAGTGGGAATTGCCTTCGTAGCCTACAGTATTAATGGATCGCTTTGTCTTTCGGTATAAAGTGATAGCGGTATTCAATGCTACTCGGTAGGCCCAAGTGGAGAATTTGCTATCGCCTCTAAATTTGGGATAGGCTTTCCATAACTGAATCGTAATTTCTTGAAACAAATCTTTGTGCGCGTCTTCGTCCTCAGTATACAATCGACAAATTTTGTGGATTATATTCTGATTCTCTCGCAATTGCTTTACAAAAGAGTGTTCTAGTTCCGATTTCATATTGGGATTAGTAGTAGATTGAGTTGTTTTGTTACATATTTTTTGCCGCAAAGACACAAAGGCATCACTTTTTTTATTCTTTACCTCTGGTGCACAGATTTTACAATTGTTTTTTGATATTGAATTTGATTTTTGATATTGTTATTTTCACAAGGGTTTGTTTTTGTAATAATTAACCATCAAGTTGACAAATTTACTATACCCTTCCATCCCGTCTTTTTGTTGGTTCCATTTTAAGAAGCTATCATAAAAAAGATGAAATCCTTTTTCAATAGGAGTCTCATAGGCTTTCCAAAAGGTATCACTCTCTTCATAGTTTTTCAAAATACCTGGATGAATGGTTTGAAGCAATTTTTTGTAAACAGTTTCATTTCGGACTTGCCAATTTGTTAAGCAATACCGCAAAGCAAAGCTATACCCAGAGTATTTAAAATACAAATCATTATTTTTTATAGATGCCATAAAGCCAATAAAGTTACATTCGCTTTCGCTAGCATAACCCATTTGGTGGGCCATTTCGTGACAAGTCGTAGTGGGCGAATTATACATAGGCATTAAATAATTGATTTGAGCTTCATTGGTAAACGGATTCAAGTAACCGCCAAAACCCATATAAGTCAATGGCAAACTGAAAAGCGATTTTTTAGCACTTAATTCAGAATACTTTAAAAAAGGATATTGTGTAGCTATATTTTTATATCCTTTTGGATCCATTTGAAACACTTGCTCTTGTGAATAGGGGAAGACTATTTTTGCATTTTTATCATTGGTTATTTGGGATTGAATAGCATTTGTTTTAGCAATTAATTTTTTGGTAAAAACCAATAAATCGGCATCGGTATAATCACGTTCAATTTTCATTTTCTCAAAAAGAGGTTCGCGATAATAGTTTAGTCCCCAAAGCGTATGTAAGAAAAAATAAAATAGTGCTAGACAACTCACTATTGAAAGTGTGTTTTTTTTCCAATGGTTTTTCCAAGATTTTCGGGAATACCAAATCCATCGTATCGCTAATACAATCAATATGAAGTAACCAATATCTCCTACTGAGAAAGGGATGCTTCCAAATACAATTCGGAGTGCTTTAGAAACTAAGGGGTACAGTCCGTTACTATACCATTGTTCTACAGTCTTTGGAAAAAGTCCAATTACTTTGACTAAAATGATTTGAATCAAGAGAAAATAGGGTAGTAGGTATTGGCGTTTCACAAAATACATTTTAGGATGTAAATATAATCACAATATCAATTCATAACGAGTTTAAACTTTGTAACTTTGCTCGTTTGATACTTAAAAACGAATACAATAAATGAGCCAAGAAATACGCAATTTAGAGCCTAAAGTACTTTGGAATCAGTTTGCCAATTTGAATGCAGTGCCACGTCCTTCTAAAAAAGAAGACCGTGTTATAGCGTTTATGAAAGACTTTGGAAACCAATTAGGATTAGAAACTTTTGAAGATGATATTCGAAATGTAATCATCAGAAAGCCTGCTACTCCAGGTATGGAAAATAGAAAGCCAGTAGTGCTACAAGGGCATTTGGATATGGTTCATCAAAAAAATGCGGATACCATTTTTGATTTTGATACTCAAGGGATCGATATGTATGTAGATGGCGATTGGGTTCGCGCGCGCGGCACTACCTTGGGGGCTGACAACGGACTAGGTGTTGCCGCTATTATGGCGATTTTAGAAAGTAAAGATATTCAGCATCCAGCAATTGAAGCCTTATTTACTATTGACGAAGAAACTGGAATGACCGGTGCTTTAAACCTAAAAGGCGGAATTTTACAAGGACAAATTCTTTTGAATTTGGATACCGAAGAAGACGACGAAATTGACATTGGTTGCGCAGGTGGGATTGATGTAACGGCTACAGCTGAATATGATGAAGAAGCTACTCCAGAAGGATCAGTTGGATATACTATTACGGTTAAAGGATTGAATGGAGGACATTCAGGAATGGATATTCATAAAGGATTGGGAAATGCTAACAAAATTATGAATCGCTTGTTATTTGACGGCTTTGATAATTTTGGATTGCAAATCGCATCTATTCAAGGTGGAAGTTTACGTAATGCTGTTCCGCGTGAAAGTGTGGCAAAAGTAATTATTGCTGAAGTGTATGATGAAGCGTTTGTATTTGACATGCAACAAATCGTAAATGAAATCAAATCGGAATTAAAAACGACCGAACCTAACTTAGAGATTGTTTTCGAAAAAATGAAAACTACTCCTGCAAAGGTAATGCCTTCGATTGCTCAGTTTTATTTTGTTCGCGCCATGTACACAGCTCATAATGGGGTATATCGCATGAGTGCTGACTTTGATAATTTAGTAGAAACCTCTAACAATATTGCTAAAGTAGATTTAAGTAATGGTCAACTTTCGGTTCAGTGTTTAACGCGTTCTTCTGTAGAATCGGCTAAAATGGATTTGGCAAATGCCTTGCGTTCTGCTTTTGAATTAATGGGTTGCGAAGTAGAATTTTCAGGTTCTTATCCAGGTTGGACTCCTAATTCTAAATCCGAAATTTTAGATGTATTGACTTCTATTTATGAAAAACAAAATAATGAAAAAGCCAAAGTAGTAGCTTGTCATGCGGGTTTAGAGTGTGGTATTTTAGGCGCTAATTATCCTGAAATGGATATGATTTCTTTTGGACCAACTATTCATGGTGCGCATTCGCCAGATGAAAGAGCAAGCATTTCTTCAGCAAAAAAATTCTGGAAATTTTTAGTGGAAATTTTAGGTAACATTCCTATGAAGTAATGTTTTAATACAATAAAAAAAGCCTCGTTTGTTACTAAACGAGGCTTTTTTATTGGCAATAAATTGAAAAATTATTTTTTCTTTAATATTTTATATTCTTCATAACAACCACTGATGGCGTCTAAGATTTGTAAATCATTTGCCGTTTGGATAAACGATTCAGAGTAATTACAACGTTGCAAAATCTCGGCAATTTCTTTGGTGTCAATACCCAGTAATGCGGTAACAGTTTCTCTATCGTATTTGGATTCTAAAAGTTTTCTAACAGTTTCATCTTTTTTCATTTCCTTCAGCTTTTTGAGCTCTTTGGGTTTTTTACCGAAGAAATTATATAGCATATCGGCGGGGTTGAAAATAGATCCCATCACTCTACCAAAGGCATTTGGCGAATACTCTCCAGCTTCGTAACCTTGGGTTAAACCTGAAATGCTATAACGGAAGTTTTCTTTGGTAGGAATCAATTTCGAATCAACCTCAAGATAGCCTGTTAGATAAAAAGGTCTGATGATGACTTCTTCTAGAGCAATTGCTTTTTCCGTTAACTGAATGCGGGTACTTTTGTTTTTAATCCAATCATTAGTTACACGTACGCGTAGGGGTTGGAAACCTAGAATAGTAAAGTGTAATGTGTCGTTAACTTGTACATTGATTTCAAAACGCCCGTTCGCATCGGTTGTGGCACCACGAACTTTGTTCAAGTTAATGATATTTACATTAGATAAGGGCTGATTAGTATTGTCATTAACAACAATTCCCGAAACTTTTTGGGAGGGTTCTACTTCTTGTGCAGTAAGATGTACTGAAAGTAGTATGAAAAAGAAAACTACAAAATATTTCATAAACTGATTTAAGACTTTAAAAGTAATAAATCAGTCGGGAATATTTTGTAGTTTTTCTATAATTATAAGAAAATTAACAAAAGCTGTTAGTCTCTTCTTGGTCTTCTTGGTCTTGAAGAATCACCAAAGCTTTCAGAACGTCTTGGCGCTCTTTCAGAAACTCCGCCTTCTCTTCCTTCGCCTCTTCTTGGAGCTGATCCTCTTTCACTTCGGAAACCACCTTCTCTTGGAGCTGAATTTCTGTCGCTTCTAAAACCGCCTTCGCGTCTAGGAGCAAAGCTTCCTTCTCTTCTTGGAGCTGAACTTCTTCCGCCAAATCCACCACCAGAATTTCTTCCATTATGGTCACGTCTTCCGCCACCATCATTTTTAGAAATTTCAACGTTGATTCGTCTTCCGTTTAAGTCATATCCGTTAAGTACTTCCATCACTTTATCCGTGTGTTCTGCATCGGTGTTAAAGAAAGAGAAACCTTCTTTTACATCTACTTTGAAAACGTCGTCACGACCTAATTCTAATGTCTCTTTCAAGAAGTCTTTCAATTGCATCCAATCGAAATCGTCTCTAGATCCAATGTTTACGAAATATCGTGTAGCACCACCATTGTTGTTTTCTCTTGGAGCTCCATCTCTTTCTCTTCGGTCTGAACCTGAAGATTGAGAAGAAAGATCTCTGTTTTTCTTGTAGTAGTTGATGAAACGGTTGAATTCTACCGATACCATTTTCTTGATTAACTCTTCTTTAGATAATCCTTCTAATACTTCGTTGATAGCTGGAAGGTAGTTGTCAATTTCGTGATCTACTTCAGTATCTTTGATTTTGTTAGCTAAGTGTAACAATTGGATTTCGCAGATTTCAATTCCAGATGGAATTGTTTTCTCTTGAAATTTTTGTTGGATAATTCTTTCTATAGAAGAAATTTTACGAATTTCACTTTTAGTTACAATAACAATAGAAGTTCCTAATTTACCTGCACGTCCAGTACGACCTGAACGGTGGTTATAGGTTTCGATTTCGTCAGGTAATTGATAGTTTACTACGTGAGTAATATTATCAACGTCAATTCCACGAGCCGCAACATCAGTTGCAACAAGCATTTGAATTTGACGACCTCTAAATGATTTCATTACACCATCACGTTGCGCTTGAGATAAATCTCCGTGCAAGGCAGCAGCGCTATATCCATCTTCAATTAATTTTTCGGCAACAGCTTGTGTATCACGTTTTGTTCTACAAAAAACTACTGAAAAGATGTCTGGATTAGCATCAGCTAAACGTTTCAATGCTTCGTAACGATCACGAGCATTTACCAAGTAAAATTCGTGTGATACTGTAGCCGAACCTGAGTTTTTACTACCTACAGTTACCTCAGCTGGGTTTGACATGAATTTTTTAGCAATTCGTGCTACTTCAGCAGGCATTGTTGCAGAGAATAACCAAGTGTTTTTCTCGTCTGGAGTATCTGATAAAATCGATACGATGTCTTCATAAAAACCCATGTTCAACATCTCATCTGCTTCGTCAAGAATACAGAAATTGATGTTTTTAATGTTCACAAGACCTCTGTTAATCATGTCTTGCATTCTACCTGGAGTAGCCACAATAATTTGTGCTCCACGTTTAATTTCTCGGGCTTGTTCTGTAATGCTTGCACCACCATAAACTGCCACTGTATGTAAACCTTTTACGTATTTTGAGTATTGTTTAATCTCGTTGGTGATTTGTAAGCATAGCTCACGCGTTGGTGATAAAATTAACGCTTGTGTACTTCTGTCTTCAGCATCAATTTTTTGAATAAGTGGAAAACCAAAAGCTGCCGTTTTCCCTGTACCTGTTTGTGCTAAAGCTACTAAGTCTGTGTTTTGTTCCAATAGTACTGGAATCGCTTTTTCTTGCACTTCTGACGGATTCTCAAATCCTAGATCTTTGATCGCCAGCAGTAGCGACTCATTCAGACCTAATTGTTCAAATTTGTTCATATATTATTTTAAATTGGCTGCAAAGGTAGGTTTTAAAAACCATATAAACTAATTTGTTAATTATTGATTTTCAATGAATTATGTTTTGTTGAATTTTGATGTATTTTCTAAAAGAGGGTTTTAAGTAAAATAAAAAATAAAAATGTGAAAAATGAGAACTACTTTTACTGAAAAAGAGAGATATGTTTGAATTTTTAGATACTATTGGAATATTAGTATTTGCTATGTCAGGCGCTTTGACTGCTATATACAAGAAATTAGATTTGTTTGGTGTGTATTGTATCGCTTTTGTTACAGCTTTGGGAGGTGGAACTTTGCGAGATGTTTTGATAGGAAGAACCCCAGTTGGTTGGATGTTAAATATTGATTATGTGTACATTATCACCTTAGGATTTGTACTCTCAATTGTATTTAATCGTTATTTGGAGCGATTGAGAACTTCCATGCTTTTGTTTGACACTATTGGATTAGGGGTATTTACTTTAATAAGTTTAGAAATTGGTCAGGAGTATCATTTAAATGCAGTTGTTTGTATAATTTTAGGTACTATTACGGCTACTTTTGGAGGAGTTATTCGTGATATTTTGTGTGCCGAAATCCCAGTTTTATTTCGAAAAGAAATTTACGCTACTCTGTGTATTGTTGGTGGAATCTTATTTTTTATTCTTCAAGAACTACAAGTGGCGTCCAATAGTATTTCATTGATTGTAGTTTCTTTTATAATCAGTTTTCGATTGATTGCATTTAAAAATAATTGGAGTTTGCCTATCGGAACTGTTTTTGCAAAAAAGTAATCAATTGTTTTACTGCGATTCCACGATGACTGATGTTTGATTTTTCTTCTAAGGTCAGTTCTGCAAAGGTTTTTTGGTAGCCATCCGCCACAAAAATAGGATCGTATCCAAATCCGTTTGTGCCGACTCTTTCCTCGATAATTTGTCCGTTTATGATACCTGTAAAAAGTTGTTGTTCTCCATTGATGTTCAAACAAATTACGGTTTTGAAATTGGCTTTTTTATTTTCAATTTCTTTTAAATTGACTAATAGTTTGTCAATATTATTTTCGTCATTTTTAGGTTCGCCTGCATATCTCGCCGAAAAAACGCCGGGTTCGCCATTCAAAGCATCTACTTCAAGACCAGAATCATCAGCAAAACAATTAAAACCGAATTTTTCAGTTACATAATTGGCTTTTAAAATAGCATTTCCTTCAATCGTGTCTGCAGTTTCGGGAATATCTTCGGTACAACCAATTTCTTCCAAACTTAAAATCTGAATAGTATCAGAAACGAGTAATTGAATTTCTTTGATTTTATTTTTATTGTTAGAAGCGAAAACGAGTTGCATAATTTAGGTTTGATTTATTTTCAAAGGTATTGAAATTTGAGTTCTTAATTTTTGATAAAATTAAAAATGTTATTTTGATGTTAAAATATTGATTTATAATATTTTATATAAGTTTAATAATTAACTTTAGGTGTGTTTTTGATGGTGCTTGAGTATGTCAATATTCCTTAACTTAGGATTGGTTGACAGTTCAATAGTCTACCATACGAGTAAAAAGTATCGGTAAGATAATGGTATCTCAAAATCTACAACTGGAGGACTCTAAAGGTCCTCCTTTTTTTATTTATTTCAGTCTCGAAGTTTAGGGAGTAGTGAAAAAAACTTCTTTACAGGTAGGTTTTACTATAAACTGGGTAAGATTGTAAGATATAGTATGATTAAGCTCTCAAAAATAAATTTGCTTTCAATTCTTTTATAAATTTTAAATAATTATTTTTGCTGCTGGTTTAAAATAAATAATCCCTTACATATAATTATGGTAAAAGATTTATTCGAAAGAATTCAGACAAATAAAGGTCCGTTAGGGAAATGGGCTTCACAAGCAGAAGGTTATTTTGTTTTTCCAAAATTGGAAGGCGAATTAGGACCAAGAATGAAATTTCAAGGGAAAGATATTTTGAACTGGAGTTTGAATGACTATTTAGGTCTTGCCAATCATCCAGAAGTGCGTAAAGCGGATACTGAGGCTGCTATTGAATACGGTGCTGCCTATCCTATGGGAGCTCGTATGATGAGTGGTCATACTAAATACCACGAACAATTAGAACAAGAATTGGCTGCTTTTGTAATGAAAGAGTCAGCCTATTTATTGAATTTTGGTTACCAAGGAATGGTGTCTATTATTGATGCTTTGGTAACTAAAAATGATGTAATTGTGTATGATGTTGATGCACATGCTTGTATTATTGATGGAGTTCGTTTGCACATGGGGAAACGTTTCACATACCGCCATAACGATGTGGAGAGTATGGAGAAAAACTTGCAACGTGCCACAAAATTAGCAGAAGAAACTGGAGGCGGAATTTTGTTCATTACCGAAGGTGTTTTTGGAATGCGTGGTCAACAAGGAAAGTTGAAGGAAGTGGTTGAAATGAAAAAGAAATACAACTTCCGTTTGTTAGTAGATGATGCGCATGGTTTTGGTACACTAGGAAAAACAGGAGCCGGAGCAGGTGAAGAGCAAGGTGTCCAAGATGATATCGATGTGTATTTTTCTACTTTTGCTAAATCAATGGCTAATATTGGTGCTTTCGTAGCAGCGGATAAAGATATTATCGATTACTTAAAATACAATTTACGTTCGCAAATGTTTGCTAAAGCGTTGCCAATGATTCAAACGATTGGTTCATTGAAACGTTTGGAATTACTGCGTCAATCGTCTGAAATTAAAGATAAATTGTGGGTTAATGTAAATGCGTTGCAAAATGGATTAAAAGAAAGAGGTTTTAATATCGGAGATACAAATACCTGTATTACACCGGTATATCTTGAAGGATCTATTCCTGAAGCGATGATTATGGTAAACGATTTGAGAGAGAATTACGGAATTTTCTTGTCTATTGTGGTGTATCCTGTAATTCCAAAAGGAATTATCTTGTTGCGTATGATTCCTACAGCTTCTCATACTTTGGCTGATATTGACGAAACCTTGGCTGCTTTTGAAGCCATCCGTGAAAAATTAGTAAACGGAACGTATAAGCAAATTGCTGAAAAAACTACAATTGATGTTTCTTAACTAAGAAACCCCTACTTTGATAAATAAAAAATCCATTCGTTTGAATGGATTTTTTTATGCATAAATTTTTATAATTCTATTCGAAACGTTTTTCTACGACAAACAATTTTAGGGTCAAAGTTTTTCCACAACAGGTGTATTGCATGGTTGTCAATCAGTTCTGGTGTTCGGATGCAATTTTGAATTCCTTTCTCGGTAAAAGTAGTGTGGTACTCTTTGAAAATAATCGCGTGAACACCCTTGTTTTGGTATTCTGGATGCACTCCAATCAAATAAAAAGTAACGTCTTTACTATTGTTTCTTGCATTTAATAAATGAAAGAGTCCAAAAGGGAAAAGTTTTCCTTTGGCTTTTTGCAATGCCTTTGAAAAACTAGGCATCACAATGGCAAAAGCCACTAAATTACCGTCTTTATCTTCAACAAATTTGATATATTCCGGATTGATGAAGCTGATGTATTTTTTCTTGAAATACTCTTTTTGAACATCTGAAATAGCAACAAATGATGATAAATTAGCATAGGAAGCATTGAACAAATCAAACATTTTGTCCACATAAGGCATAACGTCTTTAGTCTTCTTGAAGTTGATTGGGCGAAGTTGGTAACGCCTTTTGATTAATTCCTGTGCTTTGTCAAAATGTTCTAGTTTAACATTTGCAAAAGGAAACTTATTTTCTAAATATTCTTTTTCAACCGCATAACCCAATTGTTCGAAATGCTTAGCATAATACGGATGGTTGTACCACGTAATCATGGTGCCTATTTCTTCAAACCCTTCGGTAAGAACGCCTACTTTGTCTAGATTTGAAAATCCCATTGGACCTTCAACATATTCTAACTTATTTTTCCGACCCAATTCATACACTTTTTCTAGCAAGGCTTGGGTTACTTCAACATTATCAATTACGTCAAACCACCCGAAGCGAACTTTCTTTTTTTGTTGGTTGTTGACTTCTTCCCAATTGATGATAGCGGCTATTCGGCCTACAATTTCATTGTTGCGATACGCCAAATAAAAATAGGCTTCGGCATTTTCGAAAGCTGGGTTTTTGGTTTTGTCAAAGGTTTCTAATTCGTCAGCAATAATGGGTGGTACCCAATATTGATTGTCTTTGTATAAGAAAAAAGGGAATTTGATATAGTCAGTCAATTCACTTTTAGTAATCGCTTCTTTAATTTGAATCATGGTAATTAATCTAAAAAATCAGGAATTTTTTCTTTTTTGTACCTTTCTTAGCTCTTTTTTGTGCTTTCAAAACATTAGGATCTTCAACAGGCATTCGGACTTCATTATAGTTGCCATCATAGCGCCAAGAAAATCCAAGCCCACCATAAAAAATAGAGGGTGTGTTTTTTAAGCTGGCACTGGCAGAGGCGTCAATTTGAAGATCATCGGTAATTAAAAATGCTGCTCCAGCTCTCACGATAGCATCGCTATAAAAATCACTTTTATATCCTTGATTTTCTACAAAACCAGACCATTTGTCGTTGAATCCCTTAGTTAGAGTCACTGCGTATCCGTAACTTGGATATTCGGTGCCAATATAATCGGCAATGGTATTGGTTACAAATACCCAAGTGCCATCTCCTAAATGGTTCTGAGTAATCAGGATTACTTTAGGAGAAATCCCCGCATTAGGTGAAAAATGATATGGATTATTCGCAGATGTAAAATTAGCTCCTGCAAATACGGAAACCGCCGGAATCAATTGACGCCAGCTAAATTTTTTGTTGGCATTCCAACTGTATACGTTGATTTTTTTTTCGTGATTTTTAAACGGGTCGTAGAGTAAGTATTTAGCTCCTAAAATCGTTTGTTTTAAGGCTTTTTGATTTGTTTTTGTGTACAATGCTTCGTATACCTGACTTTGGTATTGAATGTCGGCAATTACTTCTAATTTTTCCATCAACATTCCATAACGCAAAGTAGCGTCAATTCCATAACCATTAGCTACATAATTCAGTAAATGGTGTTTTTGAGAAATGCCATAAGCGCCTGTTTCTAATTGTATTACTGATTTTCCTACTGAAAAAGCCGACATCGTTTCTCCAGGCCTGTTGGAATTAATTTGGTCAGTATATTGAGCAAAATTCAGTAGCGGCATTAGCAAAAGTGTCAGTAACAAGGAGGTGTTGGGTTTAAACATAATGATCTTGTTTGGATTAAAAAGAAATAACGCTTCCCAAATGTACTATATTTTATCATTTATTTAAGAATGATATTTTTATTTTGTCCCGAAGTTTCGGGAGGAATTTATTATTTTTGAAAAAAATATTTGATTATGCAAGAAGCCTCTTTTTCTAATTTGATAAGAACAATATTCTATATAATGATGTTCTATTATGTTTTTAAATTTTTAGCCCGTATATTTTTGCCAATTTTAGTCAAAAAAGCGGTTGAAAAAGCAGGAGAAAATTTTCAAAAACAACAACAATATACACAGGATGCCGCTTGGAAAAAAGCACAACATAACGATGATATAATTTATAAAGAAACCGAATCTAAAAACCCTCGCGAAACCAAAAAAGTAGGGGATTATGTGGATTACGAAGAAATAGATTAAATTTGTCTCACCCCACTTTTTATATTCTAACCAAACTACTTTTACATTGAAAAAACTCCATACGTTTTATCCTCATTTGCTTGCCATTATTGGTTTCGTTCTGATTTCGTTGATTTATTTTTACCCTGTTTTACAAAGAAAACAAATCTTTCAATCAGATATAGCACAATACACCGGAATGGCAAAAGAGCAAAATGATTTTAGAGCTTCCACTCATATTGAACCGTATTGGACGAATTCAGCTTTTGGAGGTATGCCAACGTACCAGTTAGGAGCTAAATACCCTCATGATTACATTGGTGCTTTAGATGATGGATTGCGTTTTTTACCCCGTCCGGCTGATTATTTGTTTCTCTATTTCTTAGGGTTTTATGGGTTGTTGTTAGTATTGAAAATTGATCCACTCAAGGCTTTTTTCGGTGCTATTGCGTTTGGGTTCTCGACTTATTTGATTATCATTTTAGGTGTGGGACATAATGCGAAAGCCCATGCGATTGCGTATATGCCTCTTGTAATTGCTGGATTTTTATTGGTATTTCGAAAAAAATATGTCTGGGGAGGTTTACTGACTTTATTTGCTACGGCATTAGAAATCAATGCAAATCACTTTCAAATGACCTATTATTTGTTGATTTTTTTATTGGTTTTGGTGGGGTACTTCTCGTGTCAATTTATCAAAGAAAAAGACTTCAAAGGATTAGGATTTACTTTTGGGACGCTTGCTATAGCTGGAATTTTTGCAATTGGTGCCAATGCAACTAATTTATTAGCCACAACGGAATACACCAAATTTAGTACTCGAGGAAAAAGCGAGTTGACTTTCAATGCAGATGGTTCTAAAGTAACTGAAAATAGTGCGTTGTCCCGCGATTACATCACCGAATACAGTTATGGTATAGCGGAAAGTTTTAATTTGATTGCGCCACGACTTTTCGGAGGCTCCAATAATGAAGCTTTGGGATCGGATAGCAGTATGTATCAATTCATGATCAATCAAGGAGTTCCTGAAGTGCAAGCAATAGATTATGTAAAAGGAATGCCAACCTATTGGGGAGATCAGCCTATTGTGGCAGCTCCAGCTTATATCGGAGCAGTAGTTTTCTTTTTGGCTTTTTTAGCGCTATTTATTGACAATCGAAAAATTAAATATGTTTTCTTTGGAGGAGCGATGATTGCTTTGGTTCTTTCTTGGGGAAAAAATTTCCCGAGTGTAACCAATTTCTTCATAGACTATGTTCCAATGTATGATAAATTTAGAGCTGTTTCATCCATTCAAGTTATTCTAGAATTGTGTTTCCCAGTTTTAGCGGTCATGGGATTGCAATCTTTTTTTCAATTAAATGGCGACGAGCAAAAGAAAGGTCTATTACAAACTACTTTATTTGGAATTGGGACCCTAGTTATTTTGTTCTTTGCCAAAGGACTATTTAATTTTTCTGGGAGCGGAGATGAATATTTCTTAAAAAGCTACGGACCTGCTTTTGTGGATGCTTTAAAAGCAGATAGGAAAACAATGTATAGCGCTGATTTATTGCGCTCTGGTTTTTTTATTGTAATTACGACCGCTGCTTTATGGTTGTTTATTAAAAATAAATTGGCACAAAAAACAACTATTATAGTTATTGGTTTAGTGATGATTTTTGACTTATTCTTAGTCGATAAAAAATACGTTTCTGAAAAAGATTTTGTAAGTAAAAGGGAAGTAGAAGTTCCATTCCAAGCAACACCAGTGGATTTGCAAATATTGAAAGACTCGTCTAATTATCGTGTTTTTGAAATCAATGGTAATTTATCGAGCGCAAGAGCTTCATTCTTTCATAAATCGATTGGAGGTTATCATGCGGCGAAACCAAGAAGAATGCAGCAATTATTTGATTACCAAATAGCTAAAAATAATTTAGAAGCCTTAAACTTTCTGAATGTAAAATACCTGATTCAAACGGATAAAGATGGAAAAGAATTTCCAATTGCCAATCCAGATGCGAATGGGAATGCTTGGTTTGTTAGTCAGGTGAAAGCAGCACATTCTGCAGACGAAGAGATGAAAGCTTTAGATAAATTGGATTCTAAAAATGTAGCGGTAATCAATACCAACAACTTTGAGGTTAAAAAGACAAATTTTGTCAAAGACAGTTTATCAATTATAACCTTAGATTTGTATCAGCCGAATGATTTGAAATACACTTCGATCAATACGAATGAAGGTTTGGCAGTATTTTCTGAAATGTATTATAAAAATGGTTGGAATGCTTATATAGATGGTAAAAAAGTGGATCATTTCCAAGCGGATTATGTATTGAGGGCTTTGCCAATTCCAGCAGGAAAACACAGTATAGAGTTTAAATTTGAACCTCAAGTTGTGCAAACAGGAAGTACAATCACTTTGATAAGTTCCATTGGAATAGTTTTACTTTTGATTGCAGGGATTTATTTGGAGAGAAAAAAGTCAATTTAATAGTTGAAGTTAAATTTGTAAATTTGATTATTAATTTCAGTAAAAATGAAGGCAAACAAAATAAATCATGATCACCCCTCAAAAATGGAAGCTCGTCATATTGATGAGGTTAGAAATATGACTCCTCAACAACGGTTTGAAAAAATGATGGCAATAATTGAACTTTCAAATATGCTGAAAAATGCAAAAAAAATATCAAAGTAATTAAATGAATAGTCAAATAACTGAGATATGGAAGTACTTCTCTTTGTGTAAAGTCAAATATTTGACCATTGGAGGATTTGCGGTTAATATTTATGGCTATGGAAGAAATACTGGTGATATTGATATATATATTGAAGATTCATTGGACAATAGAAAAAACTTAAGAGAAGCATTAAAACAACTTGGCATTGGTGATTTTGAAAATATCAATACGATGCAGTTTATTCCGGGTTGGACTGATATTACTTTGAATTTTAATTTACGATTAGATATTATGACCTCTGTAAAAGGTTTAGAAAATAGTTCTTTTGAGCAGCTTTTAGAACAAGCCTATATTGTTGAGATTAATGAAACACCAGTTTACTTTTTAGATTACAATAATTTAATTAAAGCTAAGAAAGCTGCAAATCGTCCAAAAGATATTTTAGATATTGAAGAATTAGAAAAAATCAATCATAAATCTAATTAATAAATTTGGAACCAAAACAAAAAAAACTTTTAATCATTACCTATTATTGGCCACCAGCAGGAGGACCAGGTGTGCAGCGTTGGTTGAAGTTTGTCAAGTATTTACCAGAGTTTGATGTTCAACCTATTGTTTATGTCCCTGAAAATCCAACGTATCCTATTGTCGATGCACATTTGGAAACTGAGGTTTCGGACAAAGCGATTATTTTAAAAAATAAAATTTTCGAACCCTATCAATTAGCGTCTTTTTTATCCAAAAATAAAACCAAAAAAATCAGTTCAGGAATTATTCCCAATCAGAAAAAGCAATCTTTTTTAGAGAAGCTAATGCTTTGGGTTCGCGGTAATTTATTTATCCCTGATGCCCGCGTTTTTTGGATAAAACCTTCTGTAGCTTATTTAGAAAAATACATTCGTGAAAACGAAATTGACATGATTGTTACTTCGGGACCGCCACATAGTTTGCATTTAATTGGATTGGAATTGAAGCAAAAACTAAACTTAAAATGGTTGGCTGATTTTCGAGATCCTTGGACTACAATTGGATACCATAAATCATTACGATTGTCTAATTACGCAGCTAAACGTCATAAACAATTAGAACATCAAGTGCTGAATTCGGCAGACACTATTATAGTAACGAGTAAAACTACTAAATTAGAATTTCAAGCGATTACATCTAAACCAATATCTGTTATTACCAATGGTTTTGATGTCGAAAAAATAGAAAAACAAACCTTGGATATCAAGTTCAGTTTGGCCCACATCGGTTCGTTTTTATCTGAAAGAAATCCACTGATTTTATGGGAAAGTTTGGTTGAACTACTTCAAGAAATACCCTATTTTCAATCCCATTTGGAGATTAAATTGATGGGTGCTGTAAGCCAAGAGGTATTGGAAACCATTTCGCAATTTGGTTTGAATTCCTGTTTGAATAATTTAGGGTATGTTTCACATGCTGTGGCGGTGGAACACCAACGTAAATCACAAGTTCTATTGTTAATTGAAATCAATTCAGAGGATACCAAAAGTATTATACCAGGAAAATTATTCGAATACATGGTTTCGGAACGACCTATTATTGCCATTGGCCCAAAAGATTCTGATTTTGCTGAAATTATTACCAATACGAATACGGGAGTGTTTTTTGACTATTCAGAAAAAGCCAGATTAAAACAAACCATTTTAGATTATTATACTCAATTTTTAGAAGGTAAATTACAATCGAATGGAGTTGGATTACAACATTATTCTCGAAAAAACCTAACCAAACAGTTGGTTGAATTAATCAATCAATAACAAGTAACCAAGTCAACTATGGGAATCGTTTTAAACCAATCTTTGAAAAATACAATCATTACCTATATTGGTTTTGCAGTTGGTGGTGTAAGTACTTTGTTTTTATTTCCTCCCATTTTAGGAAAAACATATTACGGTTTATCTAACTATATTTTGTCTTGTGCCAATGTAATTATGCCTTTGTTTGCTATTGGAATGCAAAACACCTTGGTTAAATTTTATTCCCAATGCAAAACAGAAAAAGAAGAAAATCAATTCTTGTCTTTTACAGTTTTGTTCCCGCTTTTTCTATGTATCCCATTGATTTTAATTGGTTTGTTTTTTTATGATGAGATTGCTTTTTTTATGACAAAGAAAAATCCAATCGTAAAAGATTTTATCTACTTAATTCCTTTTACCGGACTATGCATGGCGTATTTTGAGATTTTTTACGCTTGGGCTAGAGTTCATATGCATTCCGTATTTGGCAACTTTATCAAAGAGGTAGGTTTGCGTTTGTTTTCAGTAGTGGGACTTTTAGGCATTTATTTTAAATTAATTACAGCAATTGATTTTATTTATCTTACTGCGGTGATTTATTTTGTAGCCTTTTTGGTGACCATGTTGTATGCTTTTAAGGTCAAAAAGCCAGTTTTCCAATTTTCTATTCCTCACAATGTTAAAGCTATTTTAGAATATACTTTTTATATCATTTTGTCAGGAAGTGTAGCGAACTTACTTTTAGATGGAGATAAAATCATGTTAAATCAATACATGGACATTGGAAATATAGCCTATTACTCTGTGGCTACTTATATCGCTTTGGTGATTTCGGTTCCAAGCCGTGCGATGCACCAAATCGTTTATCCTATTACCGCGAAATTAATGCACGAAAACAAACACGACGAATTGAATGATTTGTATAAGAAAACCTCTATCAATTTGCAATTAGTAGGAGGGTTTGTTATGTTGTGCATTTTTGTGAATATTGAACAATTGTACGAGATGGTTCCCAAAGAATATGCAGGAGGAATTGTGGTGGTTTTTATGATTGGGCTTTCTAAATATTTTGATTTAATATTAGGAAATAACAATGCCATCATTTTTAATTCTAAATACTACCGAATGGTCTTATTTTTAGGATTAATGTTAGTGTTTGTTACACTTATTTTGAATATGATTTTTATTCCTCTGTATGGTATTATAGGGTCTGCATTTGCTACTTTATTATCTATTACGTTGTATAGTGTAGCCAAATTGATGTTTGTAGTAAAACGGATGCATTTGTATCCATTCACTAAGCAAACGTTGTATTCTATAGGAATTACTTTTGTACTCTTTTTATTATTTTATTTTTGGAAATTCCCATTTCATCCGATTATAGGTATTGGATTGAAGTCGATTTTAGTAACTGTTCTTTATGTGTATTTGAACTATAAATTGGTTATTTCTATTGAAATTAATCGTTTCTTAGATAGTATTTTTACGAAACTAAAATTATAATCGTAATTTTAATATACCCTTAAAACTACTTCTTTTTTTATATTGTAAATATCACTAAAAGTGGGTATTGTACATACTATGTAATGGAATTATTTTTGTTATTAGTTTATGAAACATAATCCCAATTCAAATGAATAACAATCCCATTAGTTCTGAAAAAAGTTTACAAGACTATTACAATAGAGTTAGTACTAAAATACGTGCAGGCTTTACTGTAAAGGAAAAAAACGATAAATTACCTTTTGCTATTTTGTCAAGAGAAGCCAGAGCCATCAATCACACATTTAATTTTGTGTTGTTTTGTTTGACTTTCGGTTTATGGTCTATTGTATGGTTGTATTTGACTTTTGTCTACGGTAAAGAAAAAAGAATTCTTATTGCAATAGATGAAGACGGTAAAACTTTCGAGGAACGATGCTATTAATTATCCGATTTATAGTTTTTCTTTTAAATAAGTAGCTGTAATAGACTCCTTCATTTTTACTAATGATTCAGGAGTTCCCGCACCCAATAATTTTCCGCCATTTTCTCCTCCTTCTGGCCCCAAATCGATAATCCAATCGGCACATTTAATAAGGTCCAGATTGTGTTCAATGACAATAATAGAATGTCCTTTTTCGATTAATGCATCAAAAGAGGCTAATAACTTTTTGATGTCGTGAAAATGCAATCCCGTAGTTGGTTCGTCAAAAACAAAAAGCGCTTTGTCTTTGGTAGCTCCTTTTACTAAGAAGGAAGCCAATTTAATACGTTGTGCTTCTCCGCCAGAAAGGGTAGATGATGATTGTCCTAATTGAACATAGCCCAATCCAACATCTTGAAGTGGTTGTAACTTCTGATTGATTTTAGTTTGTTTGTGTGTGGCAAAAAAGTCAATCGCATCATCAATAGTCATCGTTAAAATATCATTGATATTTTTGCCTTCAAAGGTTACTTCTAACACTTCTTTTTTGAAACGTTTTCCATTACACGCTTCACAATGCAATTGCACATCAGCCATGAAAACCATTTCTACGTTGATTGTACCTTCTCCCTTACAGCTGTCGCAACGACCACCATCCACATTGAAAGAAAAATGTTTAGCTTGGTACCCTCTAATTTTAGATAGTTTCTCTTTGGCATACAAATCCCGAATATCGTCATACGCCTTGATGTAGGTTACTGGATTCGAACGTGAACTTCTTCCAATAGGATTTTGGTCTACGTATTCAATATGTTTGATGTGCGAAAATGAGCCTGTCATTTCAGTAAATTGACCCGCTTTTTCACCTGCATTATCTAATTTTTTCTGTAAAGCAGGAAATAAAATCTTCTTTACTAAAGTACTCTTTCCACTTCCAGAAACACCTGTGATTACAGTTAAAACGTCTAAAGGAAAAGTAACATCTATATTTTGTAAATTGTTTTCACGTGCGCCTTTTATTTCGATATGATTTTTGAAAGGTCTTCGCTTTTTCGGAACCGAAATTTCTAAATTGCCATTCAAATATTGAGAAGTTAACGAATCCGATTTTAAAATTTCGTCATACGTCCCTTGGGCCACTAAATTTCCTCCATGTGTTCCTGCTTCTGGTCCAATATCAATAATCATATCCGAAGCTTTCATAATGTCTTCGTCGTGTTCTACTACAATTACGGTGTTACCTAAGTCTCGTAAAGACAACAATACTTTAATCAATCGTTCAGTGTCTTTGGGGTGTAAACCAATACTGGGTTCGTCCAAAATATACATGGAACCAACCAAACTACTTCCTAATGAAGTCGCTAAATTGATGCGTTGCGACTCACCGCCAGAAAGGGTAGCTGAATTTCGATTGAGTGTGAGGTAATCTAACCCAACTTCAGTTAGAAATGACAAACGATTGTTGATTTCAATTAACAGTCGTTTAGCAATTTGTTTTTCGTATTCGTTAAGGTCAATATTTTTGAAAAATGTTACCAAATGACGAATCGGTAAATCTACCAAATCCGAAACGGTTTTGCCATTTATTTTCACATAAGAAGCTTCTACACGCAAGCGTTTGCCTTTGCAAGTGTTGCATTTGGTTTTGCCTCGGTAACGCGACAACATCACACGATTTTGAATCTTATAATTTTTTTCTTCTAATTCTTTGAAGAAATCATTTAGTCCTTGAAAATATTGATTTCCTGTCCAAAGCAATTCTTTTTGAGCATCTGTCAGTTCAAAATAGGGTTTGTGAATTGGGAAATCAAACTTGTAGGCATTTTTGACTAATTCATCTCTGAACCAACTCATACTTTCGCCACGCCAAGGAAAAATAGCATTTTCAAAAATAGATAAAGTTGTGTTTGGCACTACCAATTCAGCGTCAATTCCAATGATATTACCGTAGCCTTCGCAGACAGGACATGCTCCATAAGGATTGTTAAAACTGAACAAATGAACATTAGGTTCTAAAAATGTAATTCCGTCTAACTCAAAATTATTGGAATATGAAAAACGTTTTTCGGCATTTAATTCTTGCAAATAACAAATTCCTTTTCCCTCAAAAAAAGCGGTTTGAACGGCATCGGCTAATCGGTTGTAAAATTCTTCTTCCTCCTTAACAACGATTCGGTCAATAATCAAAAAGATTTCTTTTTTACCCAAATTTTTTGGTAATTCGTCCAAACGAACCATTTCGCCATCGACTAAAATTCGAGCAAAACCTTGTTGCAATAAGACTTTCAATTTGTCTTCTAGTTGGCGTCCTTTTTCTAAATGAATAGGAGCGAGGAGGAGCCATTTACTATCAATAGGAAGTTGTTTTACATCTGCTACAACATCAGTCACGGTATTTTTTTTGACTTCTTGACCAGAAATTGGAGAAAAAGTACGCCCAACACGTGCATATAGCAATTTGATGTAATCGTAAATCTCTGTTGAGGTTCCCACAGTGGAACGCGCATTAGTGGTATTTACTTTTTGTTCAATAGCAATAGCGGGCGCAATACCTTTGATATATTCTACTTTGGGTTTGTCTAAACGTCCCAAAAATTGGCGCGCATAAGACGATAAACTTTCTACATAACGACGTTGTCCTTCGGCATACAAAGTATCAAAAGCCAAACTTGATTTTCCAGAACCTGAAAGTCCTGTAATGACTACCAGTTTGTTTCTAGGAATCGCTACATCTACATTTTTTAGGTTATGTACTTGAGCGCCTTTAATAATGATGTTTTTCTTCGGATCTAATGTAGAAAGGTCAATTGACATAAAAAGTATAGTTTTCACAAAAGTAATCAATTTTCAACTGAGAATTACTACTACCAGAAATACAAATTAAGGGTTTAATTACTTCTTTTTTGGCTCCCTCAAAAGAAGGTTTACGAGCTAAGATTTGGTGAGTTGTTTTATCGTGAATCTCACATAACATGGATTTTATTCCTTTTTTGTTTGCATATTCCGATAAAATTAAGTTAAATTTGTCCGTATAATCATCATATAAAACAAAACGCCTATTTAACAATATTACTTTTTAGAACATTATTTAGAATTACAAACCCTCTAAAAGGTATATTATGGCTATTACTCCTATTGATGATGCTACATTAGTAAATGATTATATTGCTGGCAATGAAACTGCTTTAGCAACTCTTATCAAACGACACCAATCTAAAATTTTCGGTTTTATCTATTCCAAAGTAGGCGATAGAGATCTTTCCGATGATATTTTTCAAGATACGTTCATTAAAGTAATTCGTACTTTAAAATCCAACGCTTATAATGAAGAAGGTAAATTTCTTCCTTGGGTAATGCGTATTGCACATAATTTGATTGTGGACCATTTTCGCAGAAACAAAAAAATGCCGCTGTACAGAGAAACAGAGGAGTTTTCTATCTTCTCCATTATGACCGATGATACGCTCACGATAGAAAATAAATTAATTTCGGATCAGGTGGCTAAAGATTTACGTCAATTGGTTGAGGAACTCCCCTCAGATCAAAAGGAAGTCTTGATGATGCGTTTGTACCAAGACATGAGTTTTAAGGAAATATCAGAAGCAACTGGAGTAAGTATTAATACTGCTTTAGGTCGAATGCGTTATGCTTTGCTGAATTTGAGGAAAGTGATTGATAAGCACCAAATTATTTTGACCAACTAAGCAATATTTCATAGATTTTGGCGTTGTAGTGTAAATTGTAAACACAAACTATGGCAAAAATCTACTCTAAGAAATCATTTGTTGCTCCAAAAATGAAACCAAAGAAAGAAGTTGTGTCTTTCTTGTTGAACTATTCAAAAGCGTTGAAAGTAGTCAAAACTGAGCAAGCTACTTTTGAATTAATCGCTAATTAAAATTTCATTGTTAGTTACTAAACTGCCTTTATTCTTGTAGAATAGAGGCAGTTTTTTATGTTTTACTTCTTGGAGTAATCTTCTAAAACAGATTTGCGTCCGATAGTTTTGGTAATGATGTCTTTCTCTAAATCCCAACCACGCGCAGGCGAATATTCGCGCCCGTACCAAATGATTTGTAAGTGCAATTCATTCCATAAATCTTCAGGGAAAATACGTTTGGCATCTTTTTCAGTTTGCACCACATTTTTTCCATTGGTTAAATTCCAACGATACATCAACCGATGAATATGTGTGTCCACAGGAAAAGCTGGAACACCAAAAGCTTGTGACATGACAACACTCGCCGTTTTATGTCCTACGGCGGGTAATTCTTCTAAGGCTTCAAAACTTTGAGGAACTTGTCCGTTGTGTTTTTCAATAAGAATTTGAGATAAACCATAAATACCTTTTGATTTCATTGGCGATAAGCCGCAGGGGCGAATGATTTCTTTGATTTCCTCTACGGTTAATTTTACCATATCGTAAGGGTTATCAGCTTTTGCAAATAAAAGAGGCGTGATTTGGTTCACTCGAACATCAGTACATTGCGCAGAAAGTAATACTGCAATAAGCAAAGTATACGAATCTTTGTGATCTAAAGGGATAGGAATTGTAGGATACAATTCTTTTAACGTATTTATAACAAATGTTACCCGTTCCTGTTTGTTCATTTTTGTATTTTTATTCCTGTAAAAATAGCACAATTTCAATTATTCAAAAATAGAATTTATGACAACATTAAAAATAGGGGATCCCGCACCAAAATTTTCAGGCGTAGATCAGGATGGTAAACCGCACCAATTAGCAGATTACAAAGGAAAAAAATTAGTGGTATTCTTTTATCCTAAAGCGAATACTCCAGGTTGCACCGCCGAAGCTTGCGATTTAAGAGATAATTTTGAACGTTTTCAAGCTAATAATTATGCGCTTTTAGGAGTTAGTGCCGATGCGCAAAAAGCACAAGCCAAATTCAAAGAAAAATTCGATTTCCCTTTTCCATTATTGGCTGACGAAGACAAATCTGTAATTCAAGCATTCGGAGTTTGGGGACCAAAGAAATTTATGGGTAAAGAATACGATGGAATTCACAGAACGAGTTTTGTGATTGATGAAAACGGAATTATTGAGGATGTGATTTCAGATGTTAAAACGAAAGCACATGCCGCTCAGATTTTGAAGTAATTTTATTCAAGTAAAATAAAAATCCCCAACCGGTTAAGTTGGGGATTTTTTTGATTTTATATTTCAGTTTTATACTTCTTTCAAAAATTTACTCGGTTCATAACCAAACAAATGGTGTTCTTTGATAATTTCAGCCACACCAGTAGGGAGCATTGGTTCCCAACCTTCTTTTCCTTGACTAATCATTTTTAAGATTTCACGAGAGAAGACTTCTAAAATATCAGGATTGTAATCTGCTATATCAACCACTTTACCATTGAATTTAAAGAATTTGTATAATTCTTTCATTCGTGGATGTACTTTTAAGTTTTCTGAAGTAATGATTTCTCCATTTTCGCCAAGCATTGGGTACAAGAATACTTTCATGTCGCGATAGAATAATTTACCAAAGGCTTCTAGGATTCCTCCGCTTAAATGACGGTAGTATTTCTCGTCAAAAATATCAACAAGATTATTTACACCCATTGCCAATCCCATACGGGCTTTGGTATAATTAGCAAAATATTCGACTACTTTATAGTATTCTTGGAAATTGGAAATCATAACCGTTTGGCCTAGTGAACAAAGTAGTTCTGCTCTATCCATGAAATCTCTTTCGTCGATTTCTCCGTCAGAGCGTAAGTTAGACAAGGTAATTTCAAAAACCACGAGTGTATTCTCTTTTTCTACCTTGTTTTCTTCAAGGAACATCTTCAAGGATTTTTCATACATGTCCATGTTTACCTTGGTAACAGGACGGAAACTTCCTCTAAAAGCCAATAAGTTTTTCTTGTATAGAATAGCTGCGGGTAGAATATTTTTCCCTTCAGGGTTGAACATTACGGCATCTGTCATTCCATTTTTTACCAATTGTAAACTCATCAAACGATTATCAACATCAGCAAAACGAGGTCCGGAGAAGTTGATAGTATCAATTTCAAGTTGGTCTTTGTCTAAGTGGTCGTACAAATAGCGCAATAACTTTTTAGGATCGTTGTATTTGTAATAAGCTCCATAAATTAAGTTTACTCCAAGAATACCTAGCGTTTCTTGTTGCAATCTCGAATCGGTTTCTTTGAAACGAATGTGAAGAATGATTTCGTTATAAGCTTCATCAGGTTCGATTTGGAAACTGATCCCAACCCAACCATGACCTTTAAATTGTTTTGCAAAATCAATAGTTGCCACGGTATTGGCATAACTGAAGAACATTTTGTTGGGGTGCTTGTCTCTACTCAAACGCTTTTCAATCAAACTCACTTCGTGAGAAAGCATCTTTTTTAAACGGCTTTCGGTTACATAGCGACCATCTTCTTCTATTCCGTAAACGGCGTCACTAAAGTCCTTGTCGTAGGCAGACATCGCTTTTGCAATAGTCCCAGACGATCCACCCGCTCTAAAAAAATGGCGAACCGTTTCTTGTCCGGCACCAATTTCAGCAAAAGTTCCGTAAATATTTTCGTTAAGGTTGATACGTAGCGCTTTATCCTTGATAGAAGGAATTTGCTCCATTACCTTATCTCCTTTGAGTTTTATCTTTTTGGTATGCATTATTTATATCAAAAGTGCTTTTATGTTACAAAGTTAACAAATTAGCGGTTTGATGAAAGATATTTAACCTTATTTTTGTAAAAAATCGACATCTTAGCATCATTATTATTTGAATCGTATTTTTAGTGCATTCAAATGTAGAATTACTATTTTTGAATACTGATTTTTTCGTTATTGATAGTAGAAGAAACGGATTCTAATTTGAAACCAATTCTAAATAAACCACCACTTTTGAAAGTATATTTTTTAGGTACCGGTACTTCGCAAGGAATTCCAATTATTGGAAGCGATCATCCTGTATGCAAAAGTCTTGATGCAAAAGACAAACGCTTGCGTGTTTCGGCATGGGTGTCGTGGGAAAATTATTCTTTTGTGTTTGATTGTGGGCCTGATTTCAGGCAACAAATGTTGGTTTCCAAATGTCAGAAAGTTGATGGAATTTTGTTCACTCACGAACACGCAGATCATACCTCTGGGATAGATGATATTCGTCCTTTTAATTTTAGACAAGGGGCAATGCCAATTTATGCACATCAACGCGTAATTGATAATTTGAAGCAACGTTTTGATTATGTATTCGAAACAGTAAATAAATATCCTGGGGCGCCTTCTGTTACTACTTTTGAAGTTCAAAATAATGCTCCTTTTACTATTGGGAATAAAATAGCAATTCCTATTAATGTGATGCACGGCGACTTGCAGGTTTTTGGGTATCGCATTGATGATTTTGCTTATTTGACCGATGTAAAAACAGTCGCAGAATCAGAAATCGAAAAACTAAAAGGACTCAAAGTTTTGGTCGTAAACGCTTTACGTGAAGAGCCGCACCAAACTCATTTCAATTTGCAAGAAGCTTTAGATTTTATAACTTTGGTCCAACCCGAAAAAGCATATTTGACTCACATTAGTCATCATTTAAGTTTTCATGAAGAAGTACAAAAAAAGCTTCCTGAAAATGTTTTCTTGGCGTATGATAATTTAGAAATCACAATTTAATTCCTATATGAAACGTTCACTACTACTTTATTTAACGATACTTTTTGCTTTGACTACTTTGTTTACCTACGTGTTTTTAAGTAATGAAGTTTCTTTTGAACAAAAACGTTTCGACAAGTCAACCACCAGATTGAAAGATAGTTTGACTTCCCTTTCGAATCAATTAGCAGATGCTAATTATTTTTCTCTAGCCAAAAATGAAAATGCACAGAATTATTTTGAGAATCAAAATACTCAGAAGACTATTCAGTATGAGAAACTAATTCCTGTAGTTACAGAAAAGCTATTGGATTACAATTCGAATCCAAAAGGGAATCCTTATACAGGACAAGACCAAATTGGAGCTAATAAATTTATTGTCAATAAAGTGAAAATCTTGAATCACCGTTGGATTATTGCTGATTTTAGCGATGGCGAAATTTGGGGAGAAGTATTGTTGAAATACTTTGTTAATGAGGATGAAACTATCTCTTTTGAAGTAAATCAGTCGCTTTTATATCAAAAATAAAGGATATTTTTTAAGAGTGGGCTTGTAGCCAATTCTTAAAGTCAAAAAATACTTGTGGCGAAATACCATGACCAATAGGGTATTCTTTGTACGTGTGAGCAATGCCTACTTGGGTTAAAAACGCGTCTGATTTTCTTGCCCATTCAATAGGAATAACTTGATCTACAGTTCCGTGAGAGGCAAAAATTCCCAAATTAGAAAAGTCATTTTGTTCAAAGCCTTCTTTTAAAATAGGTTGGCTTACATAACCACTCAATCCAATTACATTTTTAATTTTTTGAGGTTCAGAAAGTGCCACTCCATAACTTAAAATTGCACCTTGGCTAAAACCAATTAACGTAATTTTTTTAGCATCAATAGGATAGTTTTCTATTAGTTCATCAATGAAAGTACCAATTAAATCTCTTGATACTTTGGCTTGTTCGTGGTCAGAGAATTTATTTTCGTCAGCGTCAAAGTTGATGGCGTACCAAGCATAACTTCCGTATTGTAAGTCATACGGAGCGCGCGCCGAAATGATATAATACTCTTCAGGAAGTTCAGAAGCGAATGAGAATAAATCAGCTTCGTTGCTGCCATATCCGTGTAATAAAAGTAAAAGCGGATTGCTTTCTTTTTTTATTTTGGGTTCCTTGATGAGGTATTCTAAAGATAAATTCATGGTGTTACGAGATATTAGACAACCATTTTTGGAAATACGTTCCTAACAGCGGCATCGGTTTCGTTTCACCTTTAATCGCTGTAAATATTCCATAACCCCATAAAACCGAAATGAAAATCCACATCGGAAATGAAATCAATAAACTGTCAAAATTACTGATGATTAAGCCTAAAGAAATAAAGGTTAGAGTTAGACCTAAACCTTGACGAATATGAAAGGTGGCGAAGGGATTTTTAGTTTCAGCATTCATAGACATGGCAATGAATACGCCAATTCCTAAAATATAACTGGTAATAGCGGTTGCTTTTCCTGCTTCAATTGTTTCTTTGTTCATGATTTATTGATTTAGAATCAATTGGTTTTGATTCACAATTCCGTACACTTTTCCTTCTTGTTCCGTACCAATAAAAGCGGAGTTTTTAGATTTTGAGTGGATTGAATCTGCGGTAAAAGTGCTTTTCCCTTCTGGGTTGAATAAGCTTAAATTTGCTTTAGCACCTTCAGTGATTGTAGGACTTTCTATCCCAAATGTAGTTCTACCCGCAGTTAGTTTTTCGATTACCATTTCGACAGGCAAAATCGTCATTAAAGCGCCAAATGCACTTTCTAAACCAATCGAACCGCTTTTTGCGGTATCAAAATCCATTTTTTTATGTTCAATATCAATCGGGTTGTGATCTGAAGTAATCATGTCGATGGTTCCGTTTTTGACTCCTTCAATTAAAGCGAGTCGGTCGGTTTCCGTTCGCAAAGGCGGAGTTACTTTGCAGCGAGTGTCAAATTCTTCTAATTTCTCATCGGTTAAAACCAAATGATGTACTGCTACAGAGCAGCTTATTTGTAATCCTTTGGCTTTGGCTTCTTGAATTAAAGCTACTGATTTAGCCGTTGAAATGGTTGGGATATGTAATTTTCCACCAGTATATTCTAGTAAAAACAGGTTTCTGGCTACTTGTAATTCTTCGGCTAAATTCGGAATTCCTTTTAGTCCTAATCGTGTTGAAACAATTCCTTCGTTAGCCACACCATTTCCTTTAATTTTTTCATCTTGTGAAAAGGCAATGACTAAGCCGTCAAAATCTTGAACGTACTGCAAAGTAATTTTAAGCAAATTAGCATTGTCTAAACTTCGATTGTAATCTCCAAAAGCAACTGCTCCTGCATTTTTCATGTCGAATAACTCAGCCATGTCTTTTCCTTCACTTCCTTTGGTTAAGGCACCAATTGGGAACAATTCGGTTGCTGCTCCAATGGCTTTGCTTTTTACAAAAAGTATTTGAGATTGATTATCGATAACAGGGAAGGAGTTGGGTTGTAACGCAATTCCGGTGAATCCACTTTGTGCTGCTACTTGTAATCCGTTTCCAATTGTTTCTCGATCTTCAAAACCAGGTTCGCCTAAAGAGACACTACTGTCAAACCAACCTTGTGAAACATGTAAGTTTTCACGATTGATTTCTTCAAAATTTTCTGGATTAGGTAGTGCTATTCCTATTTTGGCAATACAACCATCAGCAATTAAAATATCTACAGTCTTATTGTGGAAAGGACTTTTTGAGTCGATAATTTTTGCGTTTCGGAGGATTGCTTTCATGTTTTTCTTTGATTTTTTATTGTGTAAAATCGAATGTTTATTTAATTCTAAACCAGTATTTTAATGGTTTTTATTTAAAGTTTTTATTTGATTTAAATTATAACGCATTTTATTAATTTTAAAAAGATTAAATTGTATTCAAATTTACTTCATGAATCGTATAATTGCCATTTCTGTTACTAGAAATAACAGTGCAAATATAAGAAACCATTTCCATATCTGGCTATCGTTATTTTCGGATTGTATGTGATTGAAAAGAGTAGCTACGGAGTCTATTTGGACATTATTAGAAAGTAGTTTTTCATTATTTTGAAACAAGTCACTTTCGCTTCGATTATAATTGAAACTAATATTTTTTATCCATTGTTTGTTATTGAAAACACTAAAATTTCCAGCTAGGTTTGGATATTCGCCAAAATTCATTTTGACTTTAGTACTCAAAATCTGTTGTATTGGAATGAATTGTTCATTCTCATTTTTGATAGTTAGTACTCCTTCTTCAGCAATAGTAGTTTTGACAAAAAAAGAATCGGTATTTCCAATGGTCAGTGCATCTATGTCATTCATTTGATGGCTTTGTGCCAATTGGTAGAATACAGGTACTATTAAAGGCGATTGTTGAAAGTTTGAATTTTCTCGATTTAATGGTGCAGAGAAAATAGATAGCGTTCCAGCTTCTTTATTTGAAGAAATTAAAAACGGACTTTCGTCTTGGTATGATAAAATAGCAGGGCTTGTACTTGTAATGGTAAACGAAGATTTGGTTTTTGGATACTGAAAATTTGAAATTTGATTTTCAAAAACATTCTTGAAAATAGGATGATTGAAATGAATTTTAGTGATCAATTTCTCATTGGTACTGAGAGATTGAAAAACCACATTACCCAATTTTTGAGCGATTGAATTCAAATTTGAAATTTCGCCTTTGGCAGCAGGAATCAGAATTAGATTGCCGCCTTTGTTTACAAAAGATTGTAAAGTGGTTTGAAGTGCTTGCGGAATTTCTTCCACTTCGTTCAAAATAATCGCATCCTGTGCTTCCAGTTGGTTGTAATCTAATTGGGCTAAGGTGCTGTTGTGGTAATCAAATTCGTCACTAGTGTAAATTCGTGCCAAGAAATTGCTTTTAGCTGCTTCGCCAATGCTTATACAATTGCTTTTTTTTCTTTCTGAAATGCTGAAATAAAATGTGTTGTCAAAAGTTAATCCATTATCAGTTAGCGAAACGTATCCGTGAAAGGCTTTTTTGGGAATAGTAAACGGAATCACTTGTTTTTGTTTTTTTAAAGTAAACCGGGTTTTAGCAACCAGCTTTTTTTCATTGTATAAGCCCATCGAAATAGGCTGGGTGTTTTCGCCATAACTGCTAATTTGAACACCTAATTCATAAAAGTTATCGAGTGTCTGACGAATAAAAACACTATCAATAGATACATTATTTTGTTGTTCCGCTTTGGGAATAATGAAAGAAAGGTCTTCGTTATCATTAATTGTTTTGAGTTGTTTCGACTCTAAACCAATTCCGTCGGTAATTACTACAATTTCTTTTTTATACGGAGACGGATGTGCTTTGATTTGGTTTAAAATAGGATCCAATTGAAAAGGGGTTGCGCTATATTGTAGATTTTGAAGTTCTTTTTGAATGGATTGAATGTCGGTGTTCCAAAAAGCTTCGGTATTGGTTAACAAAGAAAAATGAAGACTTTCGGGTGTTACTTCTAATAATTCCTGAATGGCACGTTGCAAAAGAGCTCCTTTCTTGCCCTTGGCTTGCATGCTGTACGAATTATCAAGAACGATATAAATATCTTTTTGAGTAGGGGATTCATCTTTGGAGGTAAAAAAAGGTTGGGCAAAAGCCAAAATTAAAGCGGTTACCAAAAGCAATCGTGTGGCAAGTAATAACCATTTTTTGATTTTAGAACTTTTCCGACTTTGGATAGTGAGTGCTTTTAAGAAGCGGACGTTAGTAAAATATTCTTTTTTGAAGCGTCGCAATTGAAACAAATGAACCAATATTGGTACAACCAAAAGAAATAGAAAGTATAAAATTTCGGGATGTTTGAATTGCATTGCTCTTTGTGTTGTATTAAAAACGCATTAGCCAAAAATACAAATTTGAAATGAGTTGCACCGTTTGAAAGTATACAATTTAATGACTTACTATTTCGATTTATTGTGTATTTTAGCTTTTTAATCCCGTCACAAAATGAAAAATACACTTACTCTTCTATTAGTTTTGCTAGTTTCTTTGGCACAAGCCCAAACAAAAAAGTACCCTTTGTTAATTGGTACCTATACTAATACTTGTGATAGCAAAGGAATTTATGTTTATGATTTTGATACTAATACTGGGGATTTCGTATTTAAAAATGCTACCGAAAAAGTGATTAATCCTAGTTATTTGACACTTTCTAAAGACCAAAAAATAGTGTATGCTGTCAATGAAAATGGCAGCGAAAGTACCGTGAGTTCGTTTCAGTTTAACTCAGCAAGTGGTGAGCTAACAAGCTTGAATCAACAAAAAGCACAAGGAGCCGATCCTTGTTATATAATCAATGATGATAAAAATGTAATTGTTGCCAATTATTCAGGTGGGAATATTGCTGTTTTTGGTAAAAACTCCAATGGCAGTTTGACAGCGATCAAGCAAGTGGTACAGCATAAAGGAAAAGGTATTCATTCGCGTCAAGAAGGCCCACATGTTCACATGGTCTATTTTTCACCAGATAAAAAATATGTTTTGAGTAACGATTTAGGAACGGATGCGGTGTCTATTTATGAATACCGTCCTAATGCAGGAACTGAAGTTTTGAAATTAAAAACTACGGTTGCTGTTCCATCAGGAAGTGGACCAAGACATTTAACGTTTAGTAAAGATGGGAAATATGTTTATTTGTTGCAAGAATTAAACGGTGCTTTGTCGGTTTTTAGTTTTGCCAATGGTCAATTACACAAAATCCAAGAAACCACTATTTTAGCCACAGATTTTAAAGGTAGTTTTACCGGAGCAGACATTCATATTTCGCCTGACGGAAAATTTTTATATGCTTCGAATAGAGGAGACGCTAATACCATTTCTATTTTTAAAATCCTGAAAAATGGTCAATTGGTTTCACAATCAGTAGTTTCTTCTTTAGGGAAAGGTCCTCGTAATTTTGCTATTGACCCAACTGGTAAGTTTCTTTTAGTAGCACACCAATACTCTAATGAAGTCGTTGTTTTTAAAAGAGATGCCGTTTCAGGAGCTATAACAGATACTGGTAAGCGCATTGCGTTATGTTCGCCGGTCTGCTTGGTATTTGGTAAATAATATTAGATTTACGAAATACGATTTACGAAGAGCGTAAATAAGAGACTCTTATTTTTTCTTCTTCTTTTGAGCTCTAGTTTTCAGCATATTTCGATTAACCGAACCATGTGTTTTCTTTTTAGTTTTTGAAGGCCCACCTAAGTTGACTTTGGTATTCTTTTTGGCTTTGTCATGAAAAGCACCATCGCCTTCCAATTTTACTTTTTTCATCAAAAACTTTACGGGTTGGCGGTCTTTTTCAGGACCAATCAACTTAATAGAAATTTCAACTTCTTCTGGAAAAGGAGTGATCTCAAGTTCTTTATTCATTAAGACTTCTACTTCCACAAACGATTCTTCTTCGCGAGGAGTAACAAAGCTAATAGAAGTACCTTCTGCATCAGCACGACCGGTACGACCAATACGGTGCATGTATAATTCGGGTAATTCAGGCATTTCAAAGTTGATAACATGGGTAATATTGGAAATATCCAAACCTCTCGCCATAATATCAGTAGTGATTAAACCACGTAAATTACCTTCTTGAAATTCAGCCATTGTACTCAAACGGTAGTTTTGTGATTTGTTAGAGTGAATTACACCAAACTGTCCTTCAAATTCTTCATCAATACTTTCAAAAAGTAGATCCGATATTTTTTTATTGTTCACAAAGACTAAAACTCTACTCATACTTTCATCCGTAGTCAACAAATGTTTTAATAAATTGACTTTGGTGTTGAAATTAGGAACTTGGTAAGTGATTTGTGTAATTTTTTCTAAGGGAGTTCCTGAAGCCGAAAGCGTTACTTCTTCTGGATAATCAAAAAAGTCATTCAAAACAGCATCAACTTCTTCCGTCATGGTAGCTGAAAACAAAATATTTTGACGTTTGGTTTTCATCATTGCCAGTAAGGCAGTTAATTGGGTTCTGAAACCTAAATTTAGCATTTCGTCAAATTCGTCAATGACTAATTTTTGGGTTTCGTCAAAACGAACTACCGCATCAAGTGCTAAGTCCATGGTTCGACCAGGTGTTCCAACTAAAATATCAACTCCTTCGTAAACGGCTTTTTTCTGGGTGTTAATGTTGACACCTCCGTATATTCCAAGGGTGTTGACCGACATATATTTGGTCAATTTTTCTACTTCTTCCACTACTTGAACAACTAGTTCTCGGGTTGGAACTAAAATCACGATTTTGGGTGTATTGGTAGGCGTGAATTTGTACAATTTTAACAACGGCAATAAATAAGCAAAGGTTTTACCTGTTCCTGTTTGTGCAATACCCATCATATCACGTCCCGACATAATTACAGAAAATGATTTTTCCTGAATGGGTGTAGGCGTCGTAAAGCCTAATTCGTCAATGGCTTTTTGTACGGATTTAGGAAGATTGAATTGCTCAAAAGTGCTCATAAATTGCTATTTTGTGCAAAGGTACATTAAAAAGGGGGATTTTTGGTGTATTAAGTTGTTCGTGTCAAATCAAAACCCTTCAAATACTCCTAAACCAAACAAAGCAAAATCATATTTCACAGGGTCGTTGGGGTCTAGAGTTCGTAATTGAGTATCGAGTTCGGCTAACGCTTTGGCGTCGTTTTGTTTACGATGTAGCAAACCTAATTTCCGAGCTACATTTCCTGAATGTACATCGAGCGGACAAGAGAGTGCTGCCGGTGAGATACTTTTCCAGATTCCTAAATCAACTCCTTTAGTATCTTGACGAACCATCCATCTGAGGTACATATTGATTCGTTTGGCCGCCGAATTGTTCATTGGGTCTGAGATGTGCTTTTGGGTTCGTATAAGATGTGGAGCTTCAAAAAATAATTTCTTAAATTCATGAATGCTTTTTTGCATTGAATGAAGTTCTTGATTTTGTGCAAAAACCGCTTCCAGTCCGTTGCAGTTTTTATAGATATGTTGCAACCCCTTTATAAATCCAATAAAATCTTGCCCATTAAAAGTACGATGTACAAACGATTCTAAATCTTTTAAATCGGTTTCTTGATGTGAAATTACAAAGTCGTAGGGTGAATTGCCCATTAATTCCATCATCCGATGCGCATTTTTAATAATCATTTTACGGTTGCCCCAAGCTATGGTGGCAGCCAAAAATCCTGCAATTTCGATATCTTCTTTTTGAGAAAACAAATGCGGAATTTGAACGGGATCACTATCGATAAAATCGCGTGTATTGTACTGAATTACTTTTTCGTCAAGAAAAGATTTTAGTTCAGAATGAGTCATGGTAGTGTCAAGAATAAATGGTATTTCAAAGATATGTTATTTAGAGTAATTTAGATTATTAGTAAATATTACAGATATTAATAAAATTTAACCACATAGATACATAGATGTATTAGATTCAAAAGAAGGGATAGAAATAGTTCTATTTTCCACATAGTTATTATGTGAATAGTGTAACGTCTATCTTATTCTTTCAGTATAATTTTGACTATGTTTCTATGTGGTAAAAAAAGAAATAATTTTGCAATTACGAATTACTAATTTGTCCGTCTACCATAATTAATTTTCGATCCGCCATATTAGCTAAGTCTTCGTTGTGTGTTACTATGACAAAGGTTTGTCCAAATTCATCACGCAATTGAAAAAACAATTGATGTAAATTTTCTGCCGAATGCGTGTCGAGGTTTCCAGAAGGTTCGTCAGCAAAAATTACATCGGGTTTATTAATTAAAGCTCGTGCTACTGCTACACGTTGTTGTTCTCCACCCGAAAGCGCATTGGGTTTATGGTTAATACGGTGCGAAAGACCTAGGTAATTGAGTAATTTTTTCGCTTCAGTTTCGGTTTCTTGTTTGTTTTTATTGGCAATAAAAGCAGGAATGCACACATTTTCTAAAGCGGTGAATTCAGGTAGTAATTGATGGAATTGAAAGATAAAACCCAGGTTCAAATTTCTAAATTTAGATAAGGTTTTGTCGTTCATTGTCAATACATTTTCTCCATTGATGAACAACTCCGTCCCTTCTTGTACAGAAGGTTGATCTAAAGTACCTAATAATTGTAGTAAAGTAGTTTTTCCTGCTCCCGAAGCTCCAACTATAGAAACGATTTCTCCTTTTTGAATGTGTAAATCTACTCCTTTTAGTACTTCTAATTGGTCGTAAAATTTATGAAGTTTTTTCGCTTGTATCATCTGAAACTTGTTTTTACAAAGAAACAAAGATTTTTGGTTATCCAAATTAAAAATTCAGTTAAAGAATTTGGTGTGAGATTATTTTTCTTTCAATAAAAAACCTAAGCCAATTTGGTGAAGCAATTTTTTTTCGAATTTCCAAAAGAACGCAAATTGACCAAAAAGAAATCCGATACTGACTAAAAGGACTTGGTACAATGGAAATATCAAAAGTAGTCGAATAGGAGTGAAGAAAAATCCAAAATCATCTTTAGTGATACCTAGCCAAAGACATACGGGTTTCGAAACCATAGCTGAGGCCGAACCGGTTATTGCAAAAACGATAAAAATGATACTGAGTTGGAAATTAGATTGCACACCCCAACGCTGTTTTAATTTTTTCATTATGATTGTCTAAAGCGTTACAAAGTTATCATTTTAGGAATAAAGCAAGCATAAAAAAAAGGATGTCTTTTTCAGACATCCTTTTCAGTTCTATTTTTTGAAAAAATTAACCTAAAATACTGATGATTTGTTGTGCTAATTCAGTTCCAATTCTATCTTGTGCTTCTCCTGTAGCTGCTCCAATGTGGGGAGTCAAAGAGATTTTTGGGTGCATAAGGATTTTCATTTCTGGTTTTGGTTCGCTTTCAAAAACGTCTAATCCAGCAAATCCAACTTTTCCACTATCTAAAGCATCGATTAAAGCAATTTCGTCAATTACTCCACCACGTGCACAGTTAACGATACCAACACCATCTTTCATTATTGCCAATTCAGCTTTTGAGATGATGTATCCGTTTTGAGCAGGAACGTGTAATGAGATAAAGTCAGCTTCTTTAAACAAGGACTCTAAAGATTGAGAAACGATAGTAGTCGTTACTGATTGACCGTCAAAGAATTCTACTTTTACATCTACTTTGTCAATAAAGCTATCAGCAGCAATTACTTTCATTCCTAAACCAAGCGCCATTTTTGCGGTAGCTTGACCAATACGACCAATTCCCACAATACCTAAAGTTTTACCTCTTAATTCAGTTCCGTTAGCGTATGCTTTTTTCAAACCTTCAAAATTAGAATCACCTTCTAAAGGCATATTTCTGTTAGAGTCGTGTAAAAAACGAACTCCATTAAATAAATGACCAAAAACCAATTCAGCAACTGATTCTGATGAAGAAGCTGGTGTATTGATTACGCTGATTCCTTTGCTTTTAGCATACTCTACATCAATATTATCCATACCAACACCACCTCGACCGATGATTTTGATACCAGGACAAGCATCGATAATATCTTTACGTACTTTAGTTGCACTACGAACCAAGATAACACTTACGTTATTTTCGTTAATAAAGTTAGCCACTTGTTCTTGTGCTACTTTAGTAGTAATCACTTCAAATCCACCTTTTTCTAATGCTTGAATTCCGCTTTTAGAAATTCCGTCATTTGCTAATACTTTCATTGTGTTTATTTCATTGCGAGGAATGAAGTAATCTCATCCTCAAATTGATAAATTGTTTATTTTTATACTGCTTTTTCTAAAGCTTGCATTACGTCAACTAAAACTTGAACGCTTTCAATTGGCATGGCATTGTACATAGAAGCTCTGTAACCACCTACTGAACGATGTCCTGGCAATCCAGAGATTCCAGCTTCTTTCCACATTGCGTCAAAAATTGGTGCATGTTCTGGGTTATTCAATAAGAAAGTAGCATTCATGTTAGAACGATCTTCAACAACTGCTGCTCCTTTGAATAATGGGTTTCTGTCAATTTCGTTATAAAGCAATTCAGCTTTAGCATTGTTGATTTTTTCGATAGCGGCAATTCCTCCTAGTTTTTTCAACCATTGCAATGTTAGTAAAGAAGCGTACACTGGAAAAACAGGTGGTGTATTGTACATACTTTCTGCTTTAATGTGTTTAGCATAATCTAACATACTTGGAATTTCTCGTCCGTTTTTACCTAGAATTTCTTCTTTGATAACTACTAAAGTTGTTCCAGCAGGGCCCATATTTTTTTGAGCTCCAGCATAGATGATATCAAATTTAGTAAAGTCCAATTGACGTGAAAAAATATCAGAACTCATATCGCATACTACAGGAATGTTAGTAGTAGGGAATTCTTTCATTTGAGTTCCAAAAATAGTATTGTTACTTGTACAGTGGAAATAATCTGCGTCAGCAGGAATAGTATATCCTTTAGGTACGTTGTTATAATTTTGTTCTTTTGATGAAGCCACAACAACAGTTTCTCCAAAAAATTTCGATTCTTTGATAGCGGCTGATGCCCAAGTACCTGAATCTAAATACGCTGCTTTTCCGTTTTCTTTCATCAAGTTGTAAGGAACCATCAAGAATTCTAAACTAGCTCCTCCAGCAAGAAAAAGGGCTTGGTATCCTTTGCCTTCTAAACCTAATAATTCAAGAACTAATGCTCTAGCTTCATCCATTACCGCAACAAAATCTTTGCTTCTGTGCGATATTTCCAAAATAGATAAACCTGAATTATTGAAATCTAAGATAGCTTGTGCTGATTTTTCAAAAACTTCTTGTGGTAAGATACAAGGTCCTGCGCTGTAGTTGTGTTTTTTCATGGTTGTTGTTTGTTCCAAATTTTAAAAGTGCAAATTTCGGGAATCAGACTTTAAAAACCGTTAAATAATCAGAAATATTTAAACAATTTTTTACTTTATTGTTAACGAAAACGAAATAGTATCGACGTTGTCAGCATAATCCCATAATTGCGGCCGTTGTGTCTGTCCAAATGGGATGCTATTTTTAACCAAATTGGCACTTACAACACATTGAATTTTGTCTGACTCAGTAGCTATCCTTTTCTCCACATCGGCAAGTTCATCGTAGTACTCGTAAAACACGCTCGAAATAGGAGAAGCGTGACTTGAATCTTCTTTTAAAGTCAAAAATCCGTTGTCTAATAACTTGTAATTACTCATCAAAAACACCGCTTTATTGTAATCGTAATTGTTAGCATATTTCTCGTAATGAATTACATCTTGGTATTCAAAAATAGCTTCAAAAAAAGCATCAAAAGAGTATCCTTTTGGTACAAAAATTTTAGATACATTACGGCAACCTAAACCGAAATAGCGAAAAATATCTTCTCCCAAAGCGATGAGCTGTTCTTTAGTTTCTTTTCCGTTTAGTACTGCAATTGAGTTTCTGTTTTTTCGAATAATTGAAGGTTTGTCTTTGAAATAATATTCAAAATAACGCGCTGTATTGTTGCTTCCTGTGGCAATTACGGCATCAAAATTTTCTAATTTCCCATCAATAAATGTGATTTTACTAGCCAATTCGGGTTCAATTGCAATAAGATATTGGGCTAAAAATGGCAATAAGTGTTGGTCGTCTGATGAGGTTTTTACCAAAACATTGTGACCCGAAATTAAAACGGATATAAAATCGTGAAATCCTACTAAAGGAATATTTCCAGCCAGAATCAATGCAATGGTTTTGGATTCGGTTGAAGTAAAATCATAGGATGAAGTCCATTGGTTCAGATTTTCTGCCGTTAAGGCTTTTGCCCAAGATTGTATTGAGAAATAGACTTGCTCAGGAGTGTACCAACCGTTATGAGATTGGGACAATTGAATTAATTGTTCAAAATTATCAAAAAACAAATCATTATGCAGGACGCTAGAATCCTTGGTAGAATTGCCTTCATTGAACTGATTTAAAAAGCGTCCTAATGTAACAAAAACATTTTTTTTTGTTTCTAAGTCCATAATGTTTGTTTATGAATGGTTTTGATTGTAATTTTGCACAAAAATAAGGATAAATAAGCCGAAAGTCAAAAGACAAATCGAAGACTTTAGACTTTCAAACTTTAAGACTAGAAAATATGGCAATTATAATTACAGATGAATGTATCAATTGTGGGGCTTGTGAACCAGAATGTCCAAATACTGCAATTTACGAAGGAGCTGATGACTGGAGATATAAAGACGGAACAAAACTAAGTGGTAAAGTAATTTTACCTGATGGTACAGAAGTTGATTCAGATGCGGCTCAAACCCCAATTTCTGATGATGTGTATTATATCGTTCCTGGAAAATGTACTGAATGTAAAGGATTCCACGATGAGCCACAATGTGCTGCGGTTTGTCCAGTAGATTGTTGTATTCCTGATGAAAATCACGTTGAGTCTGAAGAAACATTGTTGAACAGACAAGCTTTTTTACACAACGAATAGGTTAAAAAAAATTTAAGTATAAAAAAAATCCTGAGCATTTGCTCAGGATTTTTTTGTTTGTAAAGTATTGTATTAGAATGTAAATCCTAATCTAGTATAGTAATACGCTCCGCTGAATCCCATTTGAACAGCATCCCAGTATCCACCAGCTTCAGTATTTCCTTGCTCATCTTGTTTGTCTGGATAGATGTTAAACAAATTGTTAGCTCCAACACTTAATTTTAATTGTTTAGATAATTTGTATCCAACAGTCAAATCAGTAACTACTTTTGCAGAATACACATCTTCTTCATCAGCATAATCATATAATACTACTTTGCTGAAACGAGTGAAAGCCATACCAGCATCTAATTTTTTTCTTGAGTAATTCAAGTTCAAACCAAATTTGCTTTTTGGAGCAGAAGCCAATAAGAATGCTTTTTCTCTTTTTCCAAAGAAAGTACCTTCATCTAAACACCATTTTTAACATTAGTAATTGACATGTCATTGATGTTACCTACTAAAGTAGCGCCAAATCTTGACTCACCAATTGTTTTTTTCCAAGCTAATACTAAATCAACACCTGCTGTTTTAGTATCTACTGCATTGGTGAAAAATTGAGCTGCAGAAACTCCAAGGTTTAATGCAGAAGCATCGAAATAACCTGTTAATACGATTCTGTCTTTTACATTAATAAAGTAGCCATCAACAGTAGCTGTAAATGCTCCAAAATTAGCAGTTACGCCTAAAGATCCGTTTACCGCTTTTTCTTCGTTCAATTTTTTAATTCCGAAAGCCTGAGTTACAGGGCTGTCATTTGGAGCAAGAAGTACTTCGGTAGCTCCAGCAGAACTAAAGTTAGTAAAGTGTAAGTTGTAATATACTTGTGCCAATGAAGGCGCTCTAAATCCTGTGCTTAATGACCCTCTGAAGTTGATATTGTCAGTAGCTTTCAAGCGAGCAGCAATTTTTCCGTTTAAAGTGCTTCCAAAATCACTGTAATTTTCATAACGAACCGCAGTACTTACTAACAAACTTTTAGTAACGTCAAATTCAGCATCAGTATATAAAGATACATTGCTACGATTTTTCTTTACTTCGTTAGCAGGACTATAACCAGGAAAACCTTGTGAACCTCCAGGTCTTAATTCTCCTGAAATTGGATCTACCGGTGCTGTTTGAGTCAAAGGATTTGTGATAGGTAAACCGTGAGTGTCGTAAGTAGCATAAGAACCAACTTCTCCAGCAAAAATGCCAAATTGTTCTGTTCTGAATTCTGCTCCAAAAGCTAAGTTCATTCCATTTAATACAGAATCATAGTTTTTAGAGAAATCTAAATTAGTCGTGTTTTGACTTAAGCTATGTCCACCTGCATCAAATTGAGTAGGAGAAGCTCCTTGTAATGAAGCATTAAGTGTTCCTTTAATGTAATAGTGGAAAAGGTTTTTTCCGAAAGTATTACTTAAATCAATTTTCCATCCACTTGCTGTTTTAGTTCTAAAACCAGCTGCAACTGAATTATCAATAATTTTAGAAGTAATTCTTGGGGTATAACCTCCAGGATAAATTGATTCTACCACTCTTTCTCCATCATTTCTTGTAAATGCGTAAGCATCAGTGTCTCTGTAATTTCTTCCTCCAAAAGCATAAAATTCTGATTTGTCAGAAACAGGTAATACCATATTTCCGAAGAAATTGAAACCTTGAATTCCTGCTTCTCCAAAACCTTTTCTGAAATCATATCCAGGACGTAATGTTTTTTCTTTATTTAGGTATTCTCCAGTGAAGTTTACAAAACCTCCTTTTTTACCCAAAGCAGTACCGTAATTAGCACTTACTTTTAGAGATTGTCCGTCAAAATTTTTGTATTTTCCAACTGTATTCCCATTTCCGTTTTGATCCAAAAAGTAATTTTTAGTATTGGTCGTTCCTGGTAAAAAGTTACCTTGAGCATTGGTGTTGAACGCTCCATAAGTTACAGCTCCTGTCAATTGGTCAATATTGTCATTTAATACAATATTAATAACTCCAGCAATGGCATCTGAACCGTATTGTGCAGCTGCTCCATCTCTCAAAATTTCGATTCTTTTAATTGCAGAAGCAGGGATAGCATTCAAATCTGTTCCTGTATTTCCACGACCTCTTGTTCCAAATAAATTGATTAATGAAGATTGGTGTCTTCTTTTACCATTAATTAAAACCAAAGTTTGGTCAGGTCCCATACCTCTTAAAGAAGCTGGATCTACGTGATCGGCTCCATCAGAACCTGATTGTTTGTTGGCATTAAATGAAGGTGCAACGTATTGTAATAATTCGTTGATTTCTAATTTACCACTTTGTGTGGTTACATCTTTAACGTTGATAACGTCAATAGGTACAGCAGAATTCACTACTGTTCTTTTCGTATTTCTAGAACCTACAATTTGAACTTCTTTTAATTCTTGTGCTTTAGAATTGGTGTTTTCCTGAGCAAACAGACAAGTCAAATTGAATAACAATAAAAGTAAGCTGTACTTTTTCATAAATAAATTTGGTTTGGTTTTTATTTGGTTTAAATCGGGTGCAAGATACTAATTTTGTGAATAATAGTAAGTGGAATTCCTGTTTTAGTGCGAATTTTATAAAGAATGTAAGAATTCTATGTTTTTGTTTAACGAAACTTTTTTTAATTCTATATTTGCACACTTTAAAAAAGGAATTGCAAAATTTTGTGGTTGTTGACCACTATTTGAAAATAAAATTATCATGAAAGCAGGAATTGTAGGATTACCAAATGTTGGAAAATCAACTTTATTTAATTGTTTGTCTAATGCCAAAGCGCAAAGTGCCAACTTTCCGTTTTGTACTATTGAACCTAATATTGGTGTAGTAAATGTTCCTGATTCGAGAATGGCTAAGCTAGAAGAATTAGTAAAACCAGAACGCGTACAAATGGCAACGGTTGATATTGTTGATATTGCGGGATTGGTAAAAGGGGCAAGTAAAGGAGAAGGTTTAGGAAATCAGTTCTTGGGAAATATTAGAGAATGTAATGCAATTATCCACGTTTTACGTTGTTTTGATAATGATAATATTGTTCACGTAGATGGTAATGTAAACCCGATTCGTGATAAAGAAACAATTGATATCGAATTGCAATTAAAAGATTTAGAAACGGTTGAGAAACGCTTGGAAAAAGTAAATCGTGCCGCTAAAACCGGAAATAAAGAAGCGCAAGCAGAGCAATCGTTATTAAACAGAATTCGCGAAGCTTTATTGCAAGCAAAATCAGCTAGAACGGTTGTTCCAGCTAATCAGGATGAGGAGGAATTAATGGAAAGTTTTCAGTTAATTACTAATAAACCTGTATTGTACGTGTGTAATGTAGATGAAAATTCAGCGGTAAACGGAAACAAGTATGTAGATCAGGTTCGTGAATTAGTAAAAGACGAAGATGCTGAAGTGATTATTCTTTCTGTAGGTGCTGAAGCGGATATTAATGAATTAGAAAGCTACGAAGAGCGCCAAGTGTTCTTAGAAGACATGGGGTTGACTGAACCGGGTTCGTCAGTTTTGATTCGTGCGGCTTATAAATTATTGAAACAACAAACGTATTTTACAGCTGGTGTGAAAGAAGTGCGTGCTTGGACTATCAATATTGGGGCTACTGCACCACAAGCTGCGGGAGTTATTCATACTGATTTTGAAAAAGGATTCATTCGTGCGGAGGTAATTTCGTATGAAGATTTCATTCACTATGGTTCGGAAGCAAAATGTAAAGAAGCAGGTAAATTCAAGGTGGAAGGAAAGGAATATGTAGTAAAAGATGGTGATGTAATGCACTTTAGATTTAACGTGTAGTCAATCAAATTATAGTAATAAAACCGCTAAAGTAATTTAGCGGTTTTTTTGTTTCTCTGCTTCGTAAATCGTACCTCGTAAATCGTACTTAGTATTGTCAATATCATTCTTAATAACTTTGACTTAGGCTTGTTTTAATTTTTGTCAAATTAGCTTACATTAGCACCAAATCGATACTTTTTAAAATGTCCGAACAAAATCAATACAACGAAGATAATATTCGTTCGCTCGACTGGAAGGAACACATCCGTATGCGTCCCGGTATGTACATTGGGAAACTGGGTGACGGTTCTTCGCCAGATGATGGTATTTATATCTTACTCAAGGAAGTACTAGACAACTGCATCGATGAGTTTGTCATGGGTGCTGGGAAAACTATAGAGGTCACTATTAAAGACAAGATGGTCACCGTTCGCGATTACGGTCGTGGAATTCCATTGGGTAAAGTGGTAGATGTAGTTTCCAAAATGAATACAGGAGGTAAATACGATTCTAAAGCCTTCAAGAAATCGGTAGGTTTGAATGGAGTAGGTACCAAAGCGGTAAACGCGCTGTCGAATTACTTTCGTGTAGAATCGGTTCGTGACAACCAACAAAAAGCAGCAGAATTCTCGGCGGGGAATTTAGTTTTGGAAGAAGAAGTGCAAGAATCAACCAAACGTAAAGGAACTAAAGTAGCCTTTATTGCTGACGAGCAGATTTTTAAAAACTACAAATACCGTAACGAGTATGTGGTAAAAATGTTGAAGAACTATTGTTACCTCAACACGGGTTTAACCATTTATTACAACGGCGAAAAATACTATTCGGATAACGGATTGAAAGATTTGTTAGAAGAAACTATTACTGAAGAAGATTCGGTCTATCCAATTATTCACTTGATAGGTGAAGATATTGAAATTGCATTAACGCATAGTAAATCGCAATATTCAGAAGAATACCATTCGTTTGTCAACGGACAAAACACGACTCAAGGAGGAACGCACCTGAACGCTTTTAGAGAAGCGGTGGTAAAAACCATTCGGGAGTATTACAACAAAGGTTTTGAAGCTTCTGATATTCGAAAATCAATTGTTTCGGCAGTTTCGATCAAAGTAGAAGAGCCAGTTTTTGAAAGTCAGACTAAAACCAAATTAGGTTCTACAGATATTGGTCCGAATGGGCCAACAGTTCGTACGTTTGTTCATGATTTTATTACGACCAAATTGGATAACTTCTTGCACAAAAATCCAGAAGTTGCTGATTTATTGTTACGTAAGATTTTACAAGCAGAAAGAGAGCGTAAAGAATTGTCAGGTATTCGAAAATTAGCCAAAGACCGTGCTAAAAAATCAAGTTTACACAATAAAAAATTGCGTGATTGTCGCGTGCATTTGCCCGATATTAAAAATCCACGTTATTTAGAAAGTACTTTGTTTATTACTGAGGGGGATTCGGCTTCAGGTTCTATTACTAAATCGCGCGATGTGAATACTCAAGCAGTATTTAGTTTGCGTGGTAAGCCGTTGAATTCGTATGGAATGACGAAGAAAATTGTGTACGAAAACGAAGAATTTAATTTACTTCAAGCGGCTCTGGACATCGAGGAATCCATGGAAGATTTGCGTTACAACAATATCGTAATTGCTACCGATGCCGATGTCGATGGAATGCACATTCGCTTGTTGTTAATTACGTTTTTCTTGCAATTTTTTCCGGAGCTAATCAAAGACGGCCATTTGTATATTTTGCAAACACCTTTGTTCCGTGTTCGTAACAAGAAAGAAACCATTTATTGTTACAGTGAAGAAGAACGCGTGAATGCCATTGAAAAATTAAAACCAAAACCAGAAATCACCCGATTCAAGGGGTTAGGGGAGATTTCGCCAGACGAATTCAAGCACTTTATTGGAGCAGACATTCGATTGGATCCTGTAATGTTAGACAAAGCAACCTCAATTGAAACACTATTGGAGTTTTATATGGGTAAAAACACACCTGATCGTCAAACGTTCATCATCAATAATTTGAAGGTGGAATTAGACGTAGTGGAGAAATAAAAAAATACTGAAAATAATTCAGCATAAATGAAAGACGAAGAAGAAGATAACATCATTCCAAACGAAGACGAGACCAACGATTCTTTGGAAACAACAGCAAACGAAAACGAAGAAGGCTTTGACGACATCGTTTCTTTTGGTGGAAATCATTTTTATGAAAATAATGAAAACCCCGAAGATACGATTACTAAAGTTACAGGAATGTACAAAGACTGGTTTTTGGACTATGCTTCGTATGTAATCTTGGAGCGTGCCGTTCCTGCTATTGAAGACGGTTTCAAACCTGTACAACGCCGTATCATGCACTCTATGAAAGAGTTGGATGACGGTCGATACAATAAAGTTGCCAATATTGTTGGACATACCATGCAGTATCATCCACACGGAGATGCGAGTATTGGTGATGCCATGGTGCAAATAGGTCAAAAGGATTTGATTATCGATATGCAAGGAAACTGGGGTAACATTCTTACAGGGGATAGTGCAGCAGCTTCTCGTTATATCGAAGCCCGAATCAGTAAGTTAGGACATGATATTTTATATTCGCCTAAAATTACCCAATGGGGAATGTCGTATGACGGTCGTAGAGCTGAGCCTATCAATCTGCCTGTAAAGTTCCCATTATTGTTAGCACAAGGAGCAGAGGGAATTGCGGTAGGTCTTTCGACCAAAATTTTACCTCATAATTTCAATGAATTAATTGATTGCTCTATCAAAGTATTGAAGGGTAAATCATTCACACTATATCCAGATTTTCCAACAGCGGGTATTGCAGATGTTTCTAATTACAATGATGGTTTGCGTGGTGGACGAGTGAGAGTTCGTGCCAAAATTGCTCAATTAGACAAACAAACGTTGGTGATTACTCAAATTCCATTTTCAACTAATACTTCAACTTTGATTGATAGTATTTTGAAAGCGAATGAAAAAGGGAAAATCAAAATCAAGAAAATTGAAGATAACACGGCTGCTGAGGTAGAAATTTTGATTCACCTTCCGCCAGGAGTTTCACCAGATAAAATGATTGATGCGTTGTACGCATTTACAGCTTGTGAAACTTCAGTAGCGCCTTTAGGTTGTGTTATTGAAGATAATAAACCATTGTTTATTGGTGTTTCCGAAATGTTGAAAATTTCAACCCATCGCACGGTTGATTTGTTGAAACGGGAATTGGAAATCCAATTGGACGAATTGGAAAACAAATGGCATTTCTCTACACTAGAAAAAATCTTCATTCGCGAAGAAATGTACATTGATTTCAAATTGTATGGAGACAGAGAATCGTTATACAAATATATGTATGACCGATTTGAACCTTTCAAAAAATCCTTTGTTCGTGAAACAAACGATGACGATTTGCAAAAATTGACGCAAATTCCAATGATTCGTATTACACGTTTTGACTCGGATAAAGCCGATGATGCTATTGCGAAGTTGGAAGCTGAAATGGAAGAAGTGAAACATCATTTGGATAACATTATCGACTTTACCATTGACTTTTTCCAAAAACTAAAAGACAAATATGGTAAGGGGCGTGAACGCCAAACTGAGTTGCGTAGTTTTGATACAATTGAAGCCACAAAAGTAGTTTTACGTAACACCAAATTGTATGTCAATAGAGAAGAAGGATTCTTAGGAACAGGGCTTAAAAAAGACGAATACGTTGCCGATTGTTCGGATATTGATGATGTGATAGTTTTCCTTCGCGATGGAAAAATGATGATTACCAAAGTGGATGAAAAGAAATTTATAGGTAAGGACATTATTCATATTGCGGTGTTTGACAAAAACGACAAACGTACCATTTATAACATGATGTATCGCGATGGTAAAAATGGTTCTACCTTTATCAAGCGTTTCAATGTTTCGGGAGTAACTCGTGATAAATTCTATGATTTAACGCAAGAAAATGCAGGATCAATGGTCTTGTATTTTTCAGCTAATCCAAATGGAGAAGCTGAGGTTGTGACTATTTTATTGCGTCAGGTAGGAAGTGTAAAAAAATTAAAATGGGATGTTGATTTCTCTGATATCGCGATTAAAGGACGTGCTTCGAGAGGAAATACCGTTTCTAAATATCCAATTAAGAAAATCGAGTTGAAGGAGAAAGGAATTTCGACTTTACGACCAAGAAAAGTTTGGTTTGACGATACAGTTCAACGATTGAATGTAGATGGTAGAGGAGAGTTGTTAGGGGAATTCAAACCGAATGATCGCTTATTGATTATCAATCAAACGGGTAAACTAAAAACGATAATTCCAGAGTTGACTACACATTTTGACGAAGACATGATTGTATTAGAAAAATGGAATCCAAAGAAACCTATTTCTACCATTTATTATGACGGAGAAAAAGAACGTTATTTTGTGAAACGTTTCTTGGTAGAGAATGAAAACAAAGAAGAATTGTTCATTACCGAACACGAAAAATCACAATTAGAAATTGTTTCAACAGATTGGCGTCCAATGGCAGAAATTGTTTTTACCAAAGTGAAAGGTGTTCAAAAAGAGAATCAAACCATTGATTTGGAACAATTCATCGCTGTAAAAGGAATTAAGGCTATTGGTAATCAATTGACGACTGATAAGCTAAAACAAGTGAATCTACTAGAGTCTTTGCCTTATGAAGAACCTGAAGAAGAAGTGGAAGAGTCAACTTCAGAAGAATTAGGTGAATTGGAAGACATTCCAACTGATACAGATGACGATGGTCAAATTACTTTGAGTTTAGATTAAGCATAAAAAAAGCTCCTTTTCAGGAGCTTTTTTTATTGATAAAGACAAGATTATTTTTTCTTGATTTTCATATTAATCATTTCTACCACTAAAGAGAAAGTAATGGCAAAATACAAATACCCTTTAGGTAGTGGTGTTACATGATTTCCGAAGATTAAAGCGTCAGATAAATGCGCACTTTCGGTAAGTAACATCATTCCAATTAGGATTAAGAAAGCCAATCCTAAAATTTGTATCGAAGGATGTTTATTTACGAAACTTCCAACTGGAACTGCAAATTGCATCATAATAAATACTGAAATCACTACCGCCGTAATCATAATATACAAAGCGCCTTCGACACCATTAGTCATCCCCACAGCCGTTAAAATACTGTCAAAAGAGAATACTAAATCAATCATAATGATTTGTAAAATCACGTTTTGAAAGGATTTCGTAGCTGCTTCTTTGATGTCTTTTTCTTCTTCCCCTTTTTCATCTACTTTCTCACGGATTTCATTCGTGCTTTTGTAAATTAAGAACAAACCTCCTAACAATAAAATAATACTTTGCCCAGTTATTCCCGCAGAGAACCAACTTAATTCAATATGAAACCAAGGTTCTTTCATTTGGATTAATAAATTGATTCCAAATAAAAGCGCAATACGCATAAACATAGCTAAAAACATACCTAATTTCGTGGCTTTTTTACGCTTTTCTAGAGGTAGTTTCCCGGTAGCTATAGAAATGAAAATGATATTGTCAATTCCTAATACAATTTCTAGAAAGGTTAAGGTTAAAAGCGCTATCCATGCATCTGGATTTAAAAATACTTCCATTTTAGTTGGGTTTATTTGGTGTTGATTTCTCCAATTTTAGTAACAGTTCCACGTTGTTTCGTATCTACGCCTACCATTCCAAATTCAAAGGTATAGGAATTTTTTGAGGTAGTCAAAATCTTCATGCTAATCGCACTTTTTTCTTGATTGTTTTTTGGGTGTTTTTTACGCAATACATATTCACAATCGCTTATCCAACGTACAATTGCAGTATCTCTTTTTCCTTCAAAAGTTTCGATTTCGATGCTGTCATTGCGTTCGAAAAAAGTGACTTTTTTTACGCCGTCTACTTCGTGTTCAAATTTGAATTTTCCTGTTTTGAAGTCTTTGCAGTTGTATTCGGTGTTGTAACAAGATACTACTAATAGAACCGAAAGTAAGCCAAGTATTTTTTGCATAATTATTCTATTTTGATATCATATTTATCTAAAAGTCCCACAATACCTTGAGTGGAAAATTTTGCTTTTTTCATCGGGTTGTATTCGGGGTCAATTTTGTAATTGTAAGCTGATCGAAAATCAGCACCTGCTAATTGGGTATCATTAAAAATAGCGTTGTCCAAATTGCAATTGTCAAAAATGGCATTGTTTAATTGGGTGCCAATGAAACCGGTCTCTTTCATAGAGCAAGCTATGAAATTCGTTTTAGGCATTTTTTTATTGGCAAACGAAGCATAATCTAAAACACATTCTTGAAAACTCACTTGAAATAGAAAATCAGCACAAGTATTAAAATGAATGCCTAATAATTTACAATTTTTAAAGTGAACTGTTTTTAGACTCGTTCCTATAAAACTGACCATAGATAAATTGCAATCAATGAATTCGCAATCTATAAAAGTGTTGTTGCTTAAATCAGAATTCGCGAAATCACAATTTTTAAAAACACAGTCTTCAAATTCCCGATGATTGATTCGGCCGTTGAGGACAACTACTTTTTCAAATGTTTTTTGGATGTTGATGAGGTTTTCCATTAGTCGTTGAATAAACTTTTCATAATGGTTTTTAGTCCGATAAATAGACAATATACGCCAAAAATACACAAGCCAATTCCTACAGCTAAAACCAAATAATGCCAGTTATTTTTTTGGTTCATAAAGGCATTATGTATTACGGCAGGGCCCAGAAATAACAAAGGTAAAGCACCCGATAAGTATTTGAGGGCTTTCGCCAAAAGGTCTTTGTTGGTAGCCATGAGTTTAGTGTTTTTGCGAATTGTAAAAGTCCACTGCTTTTCTAACACTTCCCATTTGGCTTAGCAGTTGGCTTCCTTCTTCGTATGAAACAGGAATTTCACTCATGATCATTTTGACACCACGATCGACTAATTTAGCATTACTCAATTGCATATCAACCATTTTATTTCCTTTTACTTTCCCTAACTGAATCATTGTAGCAGTAGAAATCATATTCAATACTAATTTCTGAGCCGTTCCAGCTTTCATACGGGAACTTCCCGTTACAAATTCAGGTCCTACGATCACTTCAATTGGAAATTGAGCCGTTTGCGACAGCGGACTTCCTGCATTGCAAGAGATACTTCCAGTGATGATGTTATTTTCGTTACAGGCTTGTAACCCACCAATGACATACGGAGTTGTTCCTGATGCGGCAATACCAATTACCACATCACTAGCATTGATGTTATGTTCTTGTAAGTCAATCCAAGCTTGTGTAGCATTATCCTCAGCATTTTCAACTGCACGGCGAATGGCTTTGTCTCCTCCTGCGATAATTCCATTGACCAAATCAAATGAAACCCCAAAGGTTGGAGGACATTCGGATGCATCTACAATTCCCAATCGACCAGAAGTTCCTGCTCCAATATAGAACAATCGGCCTCCTAATTTCATTTTAGCCACAATTTGAGTTACTACGATTTCAATAGAAGGCAATGCTTTGGCCACAGCCAATGGTACGGTTTGGTCTTCTTGATTGATGTTGAACAGTAATTCTTGTACTGACATTTTTTCTAAATGTTCGTATTTTGAGGCTTGTTCTGTAGTTTTAGTAAAAGTCATTTGTTTTATTTTTATCTGGGGCTATTTACATTAAAAATTATATAAAATACGCCAAGGCAAATCCCAATACAATCATCGATATTTTAGCGATATTGAATTTGTGTCCTTCGCTACTTTCAAAGATGATAGTAGACGAAATATGAAACAAAATTCCAATGACTATGGCAGTGATTTCGGTATAATACGCATTCAAGATAGGCAAGTAGTCAGAAATTACAGTGCCTAAAGGTGTCATTATTGCAAAAGTAATCATAAACAGAAAAATTGCTTTTTTATCGAGATTGGAATTGATGAAAAATGTTGTTAAAATAATGGCAATCGGTAAGTGATGAATGGCAATACCTAAGGCCAAATCGTGATGGTGTCCTACAGGAAATCCTTCGGCTAAGGCGTGAATGCAAAGACTGATGAATAATAGCCAAGGAATATGTTCCATTTTGGAGTGACCGTGTACATGACCGTGTTCTGCCCCTTGAGAGAAATATTCTAAAATAATTTGGAACAAAATACCCATCATAATGAATAGCCCGATTCGGGTATTATGACTTTCGTAAATTTCGGGTAACAAATGAATCACGGTTAGCGACAACAAAAAAGAACCGCTGAACGCTAAAAGCAATTTGAGTTTCGCTTTGTTTTTCGGTCGGATAACCAAAGCAAAAATGTATCCTAATACTACAGAAAGTAGGGGTAAAAGATAATTCATTATTTAAAAATCATGATTAATCGTTCGCTTTCGGTTTTGTGAAATTTCTTCAATTTATAATCTCCAAAGATATCCAATAAATAAATACCTGCTTTTTCCATCATATCTTGAAAATCTTGCAAAGTCAAGGATTGTACTTTTTCAGTGAAGTGAAAAGATTCGCCTTGGTCTTGAAATGCAATTTCTTTGAAAATATGCCCGTCTTTGACATAGCGTTTGATGTGGAAATCAATCCCATCCACCGTTTTGGTTTCTTCAGGAACTAAGTTGGCAATTACTTGATTCACATTCATAAAATCAATCACAGCAAAACCGTGTTCGGTCAAGCTTTCTTTGATAGCAATTAGCGTTTTCAGGTTATCAGCGTCGTTTTCAAAATAGCCAAAACTGGTAAATAAATTGAAAATAGCATCAAATTGATTGTCGAATTTTTCACGCATATCATGCACCTGAAAGTGCAAACTGCTATTGCTGTTTTTGCTCGCTTCGGCAATACTGTTTTCTGATAAATCAGCACCGATGACATCAAAGCCTAATTGGTTCAAGTAAATCGCGTGACGCCCTTTTCCGCAAGCTAAATCCAACACTTTGGCTTTCTCAGGAAGATTAAGATAGTGTGTCAAATTATCCATGAAAATTTGTGCTTCACGGTAATTGCGTTCCTTGTATAAAATATGGTAATAGGGTGTATCAAACCAGGAAGCAAACCAGTTTTGAGTTGGCTTTTGAGCATCTAATACAGCTGGTTTAGAATCTTCAGACATTTATTCTTTTTCAATTAATTCAAGTCCACAAATTTAGTGTATTTTTGCACAAAATAACCATATTATTTGGATTGAAAATCCGGGTGTTGGTTTTTTACTTTCTGCTTAACCTAAAACAGTAGTATAGCAGTTGAATTGATACGAAAAAATGGAAGAAAATTTTAAAATGGTAGCCAAAACCTTTTTTGGTTTTGAAGAGATATTAGCGAAAGAATTACGTGATTTAGGCGCACAAGAGGTGGAGCAAGGAATTCGAATGGTCAGTTTTAAAGGCGACAAAGGATTTATGTACAAAGCCAATTTGTCGTTGCGAACGGCTTTGAAAATATTAAAACCGATTTACACTTTTAGAGCCAATAATGAAAATGCCTTGTACAAAGGAATCTCAGGAATTAATTGGTCGAAATATTTGAATGCCAATCAAACTTTTGTGATTGATGCTACCGTTCATTCGGATCATTTTAACCATTCTGAATTTGTTTCCCAAAAATGTAAGGATGCCATTGTCGATCAATTCAGAGAAAGAACAGGGCAACGTCCTAGTATTGACAAGGCTTATCCTGATTTACGAATTAACATTCACATTGGTAAAGACCAAGTTTCAGTTGCTTTAGATACTTCTGGAAATTCGTTACACCAACGAGGATATAGAACGGCTACTAATATTGCACCAATTAACGAAGTATTAGCAGCCGGAATTTTGTTGCTTTCAGGATGGGAAGGACAAAGCGATTTTCTTGACCCAATGTGTGGTTCAGGAACATTTTTGGCGGAAGCCGCAATGATTGCGTGTAACATTCCAGCCAATATCAATCGTAAAGAATTTGCTTTTGAAAAATGGAACGATTGGGACAATGATTTGTTTGACCAAATTGTGAATAGCTTAATGAAAAAAGTGAAAGAGTTTCATTACACTATAAAAGGGTATGACAAGGCGCCAAGTGCGGTGAGTAAAGCCAAAGACAATATTCGAAATGCGAACTTGGAAGATTATGTGAGTATTGCAGAAGATAACTTTTTTGATACTGAGAAAACTTCAGAGGGAAAATTACACATGGTTTTTAATCCGCCGTATGACGAACGATTGGACATTCACATGGAAGAATTTTACAAGAATATTGGCGACACACTGAAAAAAAGTTATCCTGGAACGAATGCTTGGTTTATTACAGCCAATTTAGAAGCATTGAAGTTTGTGGGGTTGAAACCTTCACGTAAAATTAAATTGTTCAATGCCAGTTTAGAAGCGCGATTAGTGAAATACGAAATGTACGAAGGAAGCAAACGAACTAAATTTCAAGTAGAAAATAAAAATTAATTCAGATGACTAAATTACAATTAAGAGCCTTTTTATATCAGTTGGGTAGCTTTGCTATCTTATTTATCTCTTTTCGCTACTTGATTTTTAGATATACTAATTTGACAGGTTTATTTATTCCTTTTACTGCATTTGTAGTAGGAACGATTCTTTCGCCAAAATTTCAAACAGTTAAAACTAGAGATGGGGAGAAACTCTTCATGTCTTGGCTTTTTATAAAAGGGATAAAAGAATTGTAGTTTTTGGTTTTCACCTAGTTAATTACCACAGATTATTTAGTAATCACTTTCTTTTTATATAGCGGAATAAAATAAGTAACGCTGTAATTGAATCCAATCCCGAAACTACCGTTGTAGGTTCTATTAAATCCAGGAATGTACAGATTATCAAATCCGTCAGGTTTCTTGTTGGTAATTAAAGTTTTCAATTGCACACTGAAACCCACAAAAACATTATTGAACATTTTGGCTTTCATTCCGGTGACTACCTCAAGCCAACTCGCACTTAAACCATTGAATTTTTCACTCGCAGGAATAGGAGGTAATTCTCCCCAATACGGATGTGCATTGTAGATTTTGTAACTATTTAACTCTTCGCTAAAGGTGCTAAAACCATAACGTAAACCTACAGAGATGATATTTTCCATGTCCAGCCAGTTTTCGTACATGTTGTAATCAAAACCTGCTTTTAAATAGGAACCTTTACTTGTTGAGGTCAAGCGGTCGTCTTCGGTGGTTTTATTTTCGTTTCCAAGTTCAGCGGCTAAAAAATATTTTTTATTCCATCTAAAATCGCCAGTAAGTTCAACTCCCTTGTAATTTTTGTCGTAAAAACCACGCGTTAATTTGAATAAATCTACACCAACACGAAGTCCGTAACGGTCTTTTCTAACCGGAATACTATCTTCAGCTTGCTCTTCGGCAACGGTTTCAATATTCGTTTTTACAGTAGATTTTTCTTGTGCTTGTGCCAAGGTTACCACTAACAAGAAGCAACAACTAGAAAAATATTTTAAGATGTGTTTCATTTTCATTTTCTATGTTTGATTTTTCTACTGAAATGTATTGCATCCATTTGTCGGTTGTTGTTGGTACGGCAGTATGTACAATAGGATTGGTTGGTTTTAAGGTAAATATGGTTTTATAACCACAAGCTCTTGAAACGAATACGTTGGTTCTAGTGTAATTAATTTGAATTTTATCAGTAAAAACTAAAGCAGGATTCGTATTTCCGGAATTAAAAGTCAGATTGTAAGTAGTTATATCTTGATCCACTTTTAACGGAATAGAAATAGTACTTCCACTAGTTAAATATTTAGCGTCACCCACAGCAGTGGAGCTAAAAACAATTCCATCAGTCATTCCTTCTCCCACCACTTTTAGTTTGGTTACCGTCTTTACAACACTAGGATTATTAATGTCGTAGAAAGTAAGCACCAATCGGGGAGTGGTTGCAGTATTTGCATCACAAATATCGTCTTTCTCACAACCGGACAAAAAGACAGATAACAGGACTACAACTAGAAGGATTACTTTTTTCATCTGATTATCGTTTCTCCAAAAGTACAACATTTTCTACGTGATGTGTTTGCGGAAACATATCCACAGGGCGTACACGAGTTACTTTGTATTTTTCGTCCATAAGTGCTAAGTCACGTGCTTGTGTTGCCGAGTTACAGCTCACATACACCACTTTTTGAGGTTCAATTTTTAGAATTTGCTCAATGACATCTTTGTGCATTCCGTCTCTTGGTGGGTCGGTGATAATCACATCAGGTTTGCCATGTTGCGCGATGAAACTTTCGTTAAACACCACTTTCATATCGCCTACAAAGAATTCGCAATTGCTAATTTCATTGCGTTTAGCATTGGCTTTAGCATCACTAATCGCTTCCGGAACGCTTTCTACACCTATTACTTTTTTAGCGTTTTTAGACACAAACTGTGCTATAGTTCCAGTTCCAGTATATAAATCATACACAGTTTCATTTCCTGTAAGTCCAGCAAAATCGCGTGTTATTTTGTATAATTCGTAAGCTTGATCGGAATTGGTTTGGTAAAAAGATTTGGCATTAATGCTAAATTTCAAACCTTCCATTTCTTCCAAAATGTAATCGCGACCTTTGTATAATTGAATATCAGTGTCGTATAAAGTGTCGTTTGCTTTATTGTTCACTACAAATTGAAGTGACGTAATTTGAGGAAATTTTTCAAAGATATGATCTAAAATCAATTCTCTATTGGCTTTGTCATCTTCAAAAAACTGAATCAATACCATAATTTCCCCAGTAGAAGCTGTTCGCAACATTAAGGTTCGCAACAAACCTTCGTGCGCTCTTGGGTTGAAGAATGTCAATCCGTTGGCATTAGCAAAAGCTCTAATTTCATTGCGAATTGCATTAGAAGGGTCTTCTTGTAAATGGCATTTGTTGATGTCTAAGATTTTGTCCCACATTTTTGGAATGTGAAATCCTAACGCATTTCGATTACCTAAATCGTCGGTACTTTCAATTTCTTTTTCGGTTAACCAACGGCTATTCGAAAATGAAAACTCCATTTTGTTTCTATAAAAGAATTGTTTTTCTGAACCTAAAATAGGTTCAAATTCAGGAAGTTCAATTTTTCCAATGCGTTGCAAATGGTTTTTGACCTCATTTTGTTTGTAAAACAATTGTTGGCTATACTTCATATTTTGCCATTTACAACCGCCACAAACTCCAAAATGTTCGCAAATAGGTTCGATTCGGTGTTCCGAAAACTCGTGAAATTTCACGGCTTTTCCTTCGTAGTATGCCTTACGTTTCTTGAATGTTTGTACATCCACAACGTCTCCAGGAACTACATTTGGGATAAAAACTACTTTCCCGTCGGGCGCTTTTGCTACCGATACGCCTTTTGCACCAGCATCAAGGACTTTTATTTGATGAAAGACAATTTTGTCTGTATTTTTTCTTGCCATAGCGCAAAAATAAGTGTTTGAATGGTTTTATAAATTCAATTTGGGAAAATTTTTTAAAAAGGATTCAAATTAGCCTATCTTTGCCGACTGAAAAATGCCTATATGAAGTTTGATTTATTACAAAAAGATCCACAATCGAAAGCGAGAGCTGGGAGTATTACTACTGATCACGGGGTGATTGAAACCCCAATTTTCATGCCTGTTGGAACGGTTGCTTCTGTTAAAGGAGTACATCAAAGAGAATTGAAATTGGATATCAACCCCGATATTATTTTAGGGAATACCTATCATTTGTATTTGCGTCCACAAACCGAAATTTTAGAAAAAGCGGGAGGGTTGCATAAATTCATGAATTGGGATCGTAATATTTTGACGGATTCGGGTGGATACCAAGTGTATTCGCTTTCTTCTAACCGAAAAATTAAAGAAGAAGGAGTCAAATTCAAATCGCATATTGATGGTTCCTATCATTTTTTCACACCTGAAAATGTGATGGAAATTCAACGTACGATTGGTGCCGATATTATTATGGCTTTTGACGAATGTACCCCTTATCCATGTGATTATAATTATGCCAAACGTTCGATGCACATGACCCATCGTTGGTTGGATCGTTGTATCACACATTTGGATAAATTACCATATAAATACGGCTACGAACAAACTTTTTTTCCAATTGTTCAAGGAAGTACCTATAAAGATTTGCGACGACAATCAGCTGAATATATTGCGAATTCAGGTCAACAAGGAAACGCTATTGGCGGACTTTCAGTAGGCGAACCTGCCGAGGAAATGTATGCCATGACGGATGTAGTTTGCGAAATTCTTCCTGAAGACAAACCTCGTTATTTAATGGGTGTGGGAACTCCAATTAATATTTTGGAAAACATTGCTTTAGGAATCGATATGTTTGATTGTGTGATGCCAACCCGTAACGCTAGAAACGGAATGTTGTTTACAGCAAATGGTACCATTAACATTAAAAATAAAAAATGGGAAGCTGATTTTTCGCCAATTGATGAGATGGGAATCACTTTTGTAGATACCGAATATTCAAAATCGTATTTACGTCATTTGTTTGCTGCCAATGAATACCTTGGAAAACAAATTGCGACCATTCATAATTTAGGATTCTATATGTGGTTGGTTCGTGAAGCTAGAAAGCATATCTTAGCAGGAGATTTCCGTACTTGGAAAGAAATGATGGTTAAAAATATGAGTCAAAGATTATAATTTTTGCGATGAATAAATTAACAATAATAGATAAATACATCTTAAAGCGATATTTAGCCACCTTTTCGGTGATGCTATTATTGTTTGTCCCTATTGGGATTATTGTTGACGTTTCAGAGAAAGTGGATATGATGATTAAAAATCAGGTGCCATTAGATAAAATTCTATTGTACTATTTCCATTTTACCATTTATTTTGCCAATATGTTGTTCCCGATATTTTTGTTTTTATCGGTGATTTGGTTTACCTCTAAATTAGCCATTAATACAGAAATTATTGCCATTCTAAGTTCAGGAATTTCTTTCACTCGATTTATGCGCCCGTATTTGATTGGAGCTTCTATTATCTCGTTGGTTGTACTATTAATGGGTTTTTATTTGGTTCCCGTAGCCAGTGAAGGCTTTAATAATTTTAGGTATACCTATTTGAGAACAGGAGGGAAACAATTGATGCAAGGAGACAATACCGATGTGTACAGACAAATTAGTGATACCGAATTTATCTATGTGAATAGTTTCAATACAGAAACGAAAATGGCTTACAATTTCTCTTTGGAAAAATGCAACAAAGAAAAATTAGATTATAAAATTACGGCTTCTAGAATTCAATGGAATCCCAAAGAAAAAAACTACACTTTATTTGATTATACCAAAAGAACTGTGGGGGCTTTAGGGGATAAAATTGAAAAAGCACCAGAGAAGAAAATGAAGTTTAAATTCGATTTAGAAGATTTAGCTCCAGTGGTGTACATAGCAGAAACCTTAAGTCTGGGTAAATTAAATGATTTTATCAATAAAGAAAAAAAGCGGGGTTCCTCTAATATCAATGTGTATTTGGTGGTTTTCTATAAAAAATTCAGTATTCCAATTTCGGCGTTTATTCTAACAATTATTGCCGTTTCGGTTTCAGCTATGAAACGAAGAGGCGGAATGGGAATGAATCTAGCCATCGGAATTGCTGTAGCCTTTTCTTTTGTCTTCTTTGATAAGATATTTGGCGTATTAGCTGAGAAGTCAAGTATGTCTCCGTTGATTGCGGTTTGGTTGCCTAATGTACTTTTCGGGATATTAGCCTATTATTTATTACGAAATGCAAAACGATAATTTAAAGAGCTACCTCAATCTTCATTTAATAGTATTTATTTGGGGATTCACAGCTATTTTAGGCGCTTTAATTACCATTCCTGCTGATGATTTAGTTTGGTATCGAATGCTTTTTGCCAGCGGTTTTTTAGGATTATTTTTGTTGACCAAGAAAAAATCATTTCGCATCCCAATCCGTGGATTATTGCAATTAGTATTTGTAGGTTTATTGATTGCTTTGCATTGGATTTTCTTTTTTCAAGCCATTCATATTTCGAATGTTTCCATTACACTTTCTGTATTTTCTTTAGGTGCTTTTTTTGCTTCTTTGCTTGAACCTATTTTTTATGGAAGAAAAGTGCTTTGGTATGAAGTGTTCTTTGGATTGATTATTATAGCAGGTTTATCTTTGATTTTACAAGTAGAAAGCGGTTATATTAATGGAGTGTTTTTTGCTTTGGCATCAATTATTTTAGGAGTATTATTTACCTTAATGAACGGAAAATTAATTGCAAAACACGATCCCTCAGTGATTACGTTTTATGAATTCCTTTCTGGCTTCTTTTTTATTTCTATTTATTTTATTTTTCAAGGAAAATTCAAAACAGAATTCTTTGTACTTACCTTTAATAATTGGGCTTTACTTTTTGTGTTGGCTTCGATTTGTACGGCCTATGCTTTTACTGCTTCGGTTCGTGTTATGCGCAAATTAACACCTTATACAGTAATGTTAACTACTAATTTGGAGCCAGTTTACGGTATTATTCTCGCTTATTTTATCATTGGCGGAAAAGAAAAAATGAGTACTGAATTTTATATTGGGGCATTAATTATAGTGATTACAGTTATTTTGAACGGGGTAATCAAACACTATTATAAAGGCAAGGAATAAGCCCAATAGAGGCATTTTTTTTTACACATAATTAGAAAATATAGACTGTCAAACGATATTAAATTTTTATATTTGCAGTTCTAATCGAAAAAATAAATAACACAGTAACTCCTATGGAATATTTAGATTTTGAGCTTCCTATCAAAGAATTAGAAGATCAGTTAGAAAAATGTGTTGTTATTGGGAAAGAATCAGATGTTGATGTGACCAATACGTGCAAACAAATCAATAAAAAGTTAGAAGAAACTAAACGTAATATATACAAAAATCTAACAGCTTGGCAACGTGTTCAACTGTCAAGACACCCTAACAGACCGTATACGTTGGATCATATCAACGCGCTTTGCGGAGATACTTTTTTAGAATTACACGGAGATCGTGGTTTTAAAGATGACAAAGCAATGGTGGGTGGTTTAGGAAAAATTGCGGGTCAATCGTTTATGATTATTGGTCAACAAAAAGGATACAACACTAAGACACGTCAATACCGAAATTTTGGGATGGCTAATCCAGAAGGATATAGAAAAGCGTTGCGTTTGATGAAAATGGCTGAAAAATTCGGTATTCCTGTGGTGACTTTAGTCGATACTCCGGGAGCATATCCAGGTTTAGAAGCTGAAGAACGCGGACAAGGAGAAGCAATTGCTAGAAATATCTTTGAAATGGTTCGTCTGAAAGTACCAGTAATCACTATTATTGTGGGGGAAGGTGCTTCAGGAGGAGCTTTAGGGATTGGTGTTGGTGACCGAGTGTATATGTTAGAAAATACCTGGTATTCTGTAATTTCTCCAGAATCTTGTTCGTCTATTCTTTGGAAAAGTTGGGAATACAAAGAACAAGCTGCCGAAGCGTTGAAACTGACTTCTTCCGATATGAAAAAGCAAAAATTAATTGATGATATTATTCCAGAACCATTAGGTGGAGCTCATTTCGATAGAGAAAGCACTTTCAAAACGGTGGAACAATACATCATGAAGGGATACAATGAGTTGAAAGACTTATCAACAGAAGAATTATTAGCCCAAAGATATGAGAAATACCTTGCGATGGGACATTTTAAAGACTAATTATCTTACAAATCAATATCAAATCCGAAGCCTTATGGTTTCGGATTTTTTTTGACTTATAAACAAAAAATAGTTAGTTATCAACAATATTTTGTAATAAGTCGTTGTGGACTATTTTTTAATTTTTCTTATTTTCGCTACATGGAAAATTTTAGAAATATAGCGCCTGTTAAGGTCGATAAAGCCACTATCATTAATCTCGAAAAAGGGAAATTACCACCACAGGTATTGGACCTAGAAGAGGCGGTATTGGGTGCCATGATGATTGACAAAAAAGGAGTAGATGAAGTTATTGATATTTTACAAGCCGATGCCTTTTACAAAGATGCACACAAATATATTTTTGAAGCGATTGTTCAGCTTTTTGTTGAAACGCAGCCTATTGACTTATTAACGGTATCCGCTCAGCTAAAGAAAAATGGAAAGTTAGATCTTGCAGGAGGCGATTTCTATTTGATTCAATTAACACAGAAAATTTCCTCTTCTGCCCATATTGAGTTTCACTCTAGAATTATTCTACAAAAATTTATTCAACGTAGTTTGATTCGAATTTCATCTGAAATTATTGAAGAATCGTATGATGAAACGACCGACGTTTTTGATTTGTTAGACAAAGCCGAGTCTAAATTGTATGAAGTAACGCAAGGAAATATCAAACGTAGTTCTGAAACGGCACAGAGTTTAGTTTTACAAGCCAAGAAACGAATTGAAGAGATTGCGGGTCAAGAAGGTTTAAGTGGGGTGGCTACTGGTTTTGAAAAATTAGATAAGATTACTTCGGGTTGGCAACCCAGCGATTTGATTATTATTGCCGCTAGACCAGCAATGGGGAAAACGGCATTTGTATTGTCTATGGCACGTAATATGGCAATTGATTTTGGAATGCCTGTAGCGTTATTCTCTTTGGAGATGGCTTCGGTACAATTAATTACCCGTTTGATTTCTTCCGAAACAGGTTTATCTTCAGAAAAATTGCGTACAGGTAAATTAGAAAAACACGAATGGGAGCAATTAAGTACCAAAGTAAAAAACCTTGAAAAAGCTCCTTTATACATTGATGATACACCGTCACTTTCTATTTTTGATTTAAGAGCGAAAGCAAGACGTCTAGTATCTCAGCATGGTATCCGAATCATTATTGTGGATTATTTGCAATTGATGACTGCTGGAGGAAACGGAAAAGGCGGCGGAAATAGAGAGCAAGAAATTTCAACGATTTCGCGAAATTTAAAAGCATTAGCTAAAGAATTGAATGTTCCGGTTATCGCACTTTCTCAATTATCACGTGCGGTGGAAACTCGTGGTTCAAGTAAAAGACCTTTGTTGTCTGACTTACGTGAATCGGGAGCGATTGAGCAAGATGCCGATATCGTTTCGTTCTTATACCGTCCTGAATATTATAAAATTGACGAATGGGATGATGATGAAGCTTCGCCAACAGCGGGTCAAGCCGAGATTATGATTGCCAAGCACCGTAATGGTAGTATCGAAAATGTACGGTTGAAATTTATTGGTCACTTAGGTAAATTTGATAATTTAGATGATTATTCAGGTAGTTACGACGATTTGCCTTCAAGTATGAATAGTGATGATAATCCGTTTATTACTAAAAACCTACCATCGGCTAATGAAGCCTTCGGCAGTAATCTAAATGATGACGATGAGGACAGTGATGTTCCATTTTAGAAAATAAATTAAAATCCGCTATGAAGCGGATTTTTTTATGAAACCAATTATCTTTGAAATAAAAACACCATGTCCTTCAATAAAATAGTTTTGCTATTGCTGTTCCTGATTTCTTTTTCAGGGAAGGCTTCTTTTATTTTGTTGCCAATGGACGAAACCAGTCAACAAAATCATTTGAAGGCGTATGGTATTACCTATTGGTGTTTGGATAAAAACTACAAAGCGCATTGGTTGCTCAATTATCGTGGAGGTTCTTTTTTGTTACCCGATGCGGATGAAATTCGTAAAGAATGTCAAATTCGCGGAGTGAGTTTTGAGATCCTTTCGGATGGAGAACAAGAATCTATTTTGAATGAAATTTCGAGTCCATCACAAAATATGGAATCGGTCTTATTAGAAAAAGCACCGAAAATTGCTGTGTATACTCCTAAAGGGAAACAGCCTTGGGATGATGCAGTGACTTTGGTATTGACTTATGCGGAGATTCCTTTCACACCCATTTACGATCAAGAAGTGTTGTCAGACCAATTGCTTTTATACGATTGGTTGCATTTGCATCACGAAGATTTTACGGGACAATACGGAAAATTTTACGGAGCGTATCGCAATGCACCTTGGTACATAGAACAAAAGAAACAAGCCGAAGCCTTAGCGCAACAATTAGGGTTTTCCAAAGTAGCACAAGAAAAAGGGGCAGTAGCCAAAAAAATCCGTGATTTTGTTATCGGTGGGGGATTTATGTTTGCCATGTGTTCTGCAACAGATAGTTTTGATATTGCGTTAGCAGCGGAAGGGTTGGATATTTGCGAAGCCATGTTTGACGGAGACGCAAGTGAAGCCAGTTACCAATCCAAATTAAATTACACTAACTCGTTTGCGTTTAAAGATTTTACTTTGGAACGTAGACCGGAACAATATGAGTTTTCGGATATCGACATGACGTTAAAGCGTCAAATTCCTCCAGATAAGGATTACTTTACCTTAATGGAGTTTTCAGCTAAATGGGACCCGATTCCAAGTATGTTGTGTCAAAACCATACTCAGTTAGTCAAAGGATTTATGGGGCAAACCACCGCTTTTGATTCGAATCTAATCAAATCTAATATCTTGGTTTTAGGAAGTTGTGAGTTGAATAGCGAAGTGCGTTATCTTCACGGTCAAAAAGGGAAAGGAATGTTCACGTTTTATTCTGGTCACGATCCCGAAGATTTCCAGCACCAAGTAGGCGATCCTCCAACGGTTTTGGATTTACATCCGAATTCGCCAGGCTATCGATTGATTTTAAACAATGTTTTATTTCCTGCTGCTAAGAAGAAAAAGCAGAAGACGTAAAATTAGTATTACATCACAAAACAAAAAGTTTGCATTTTGCAAACTTTTGTATTAAATTTGCCCCTATGAAAATTCTTGTAAAGAAAACGGTTTTATTTTACATTGATAAATACCCATTAGCAAAAACACAATTATTAATTTGGTTTAATGAGTTTTCCAAATTAGAGTTTCATAATTTTAATGAACTTAAACGGGTTTATGGGAATGCAAGTGTTATCAATAATGAAAGGGTCGTTTTCAATATTAAAGGAAATGACTTTAGATTGGTAGTAGCTATCAATTTTGTACAAACTGCTTGTTATGTAATTTGGTTTGGAACACATGCAGAATATGACAAGATTAATGTTGAAACGGTTGCCTTTGATACAGCAATTTTAGCTTATAAAAAATAATAACAATGAACTGGAAGGTATTAAAAACAGAAGAAGATTACAGTAAAGCGTCTTTACGATTGATGGAGCTATTCCATGCCGCACCGAATACCAAAGAAGGTGATGAGTTAGAATTGTTATTGGTTTTGGTTAAAGATTATGATGACAAACACTATGAGCTACCAGAGTTAGATGCTTTAGAAGTAATTAGATACAAAATGGAAGAAATGGGGTTGAAAGCCAAAGACCTAGAACCTATTATAGGAAGTAAAGGTCATGTTTCATCAATCCTTTCAGGTAAACGCGAAATCACTTTAAAAATGGCACAAAAGCTCAAGAACTATTTTAGTATTCCAGCCGAAGTGTTTTTACATAGTGTTTAGTTTTAAACTATCAATTCAAACTAAACTCCATCCAAATAGGGCAGTGGTCTGAAACGGTTCTAGCTTCCTTTAGCGACGGGAAGTTTTGGTAAAAAGTAACTACTCCCGAATTGAGTTTCCTGATTTTTGATTTCGAGAAATACATATTATCAAATTCAGAGGCAAGGCATTCGCCATTTTTGCAACTGCGTTTCAAAGATGTTTTTTGGTTGACCAAAGCAGAAGTAACTCCTGTTTTTCGTAAAGGCACAAAAACAGAGTGGGATTGTGGACAATTGAAATCACCTGTAAATATCAAGTTCAACGTAGGATATTCTAAAGGGAAGAATTGAAAATATTTAATTTCTTTTTCAGGTTGTTTAGTTTTGGTGATAGCGTGAAAGGATACAGCTGTAAATTGTTTATTGTGGTATTCAAAAGTGCATAAATAAGGTTCGCGCTCTATGGCTGATGCATACTTTTTTTCGAGCCAAGCTTTTCCTATTTTCTTAAGCGGTGCTGTTTTCCAGATAAAGGCATAGCGTTCGGTTTTATTGGGAGTACTTGTAGTTGGGTCACTAATGGTATATTCCCATTTACTTCCCTTACGGTTGAGTTCGTCAGCCAGTTTGGCAACCGCCTGAGCACCGCCATATCCGGCTACCACTTCTTGAATTGCTACAATATCATATTCCTTTATAACATTAGCCATAAAGCTAATAGCAGCATCGGATTTTGACTTCCCAAAATTTTCTAAATTCCAAGAAATCATTTTGATTTGGCTAAAGCCAAAAGAAGTTATACAAAGTAGTAGTAGCGTAAATAGCTTTCTCATTGAGATAATTGGTTTATGAAATCAAAAATAACAAAAAACCCCAATCTTTCGATTGAGGTTTCTCTATAAGTAAGTAATCTAAATTGAGTTGATAAAACGTTTATTTTACTTTATTAAGTATTGCTTTGAAAGCTTCTGGGTGGTTCATAGCTAAATCAGCAAGAACTTTACGGTTCAATTCGATATTGTTAGCTTTAACTTTTCCCATGAATTGAGAATAAGACATTCCTTCTAAACGAGCTCCAGCGTTGATACGTTGAATCCATAAAGCACGGAAATTTCTTTTATTCACTTTTCTGTCACGGTAAGCGTAGCACATTGCTTTCTCTACCGCGTTCTTAGCAACTGTCCAAACGTTTTTACGTCTACCAAAGAAACCTTTGGCTTGCTTCATTATTTTTTTTCTTCTTGCTCTTTTAGCAACTGAGTTTACCGATCTTGGCATAATTTTACTGTTTTTTTGTAGCAGGCGTCCCGAATTTAATCAAGGGAACTTAAGGCCATACTCCAAGGTTATTAAATTGTTTTTAACCTAAAGAATACAATAGTTTTTGGTTGTCGGTTATTGGTTGTCGGAAAATCCATCAACTAGTAACTTTCAACAATCAACTATTTAGATAATTCTTAATTGTTGTTTGATGCTTTTTTCATCTGTTGGGTGAACTAACGCTGAGTGAGTCAAAGCTAATTTACGTTTTTTAGATTTTTTAGTCAAGATGTGACTTTTAAAAGCATGCTTTCTTTTAATCTTTCCAGAACCAGTAACTTTAAAACGTTTCTTGGCGCTAGATTTGGTTTTCATTTTAGGCATTTTTTCCTAGTGTTTTTAATTTATCTTACTTACTATTTTTGAGTGATTAGCCATTAGCCATCGGCCATTAGTTTTAAAAATTTTGCCTGTTGGCTTATGCCTAATTACTATTTCTTTTTCTTAGGAGCAATGAACATAATCATTCTCTTTCCTTCAAGAACTGGCATCGCTTCAACTTTACCAAATTCTTCTAAATCAGTAGCCAAACGCAATAATAAGATTTGACCTTGATCTTTATAGATGATTGAACGTCCTTTAAAGAATACAAAAGCTTTCAATTTAGATCCTTCTTTCAAGAATTTTTCAGCATTTTTTCTTTTGAATTCGTAATCATGCTCATCAGTTTGAGGACCAAAACGAATTTCTTTAATCACCACTTGTGTTGATTTTGCTTTCAAAACCTTCTCACGTTTCTTTTGTTCATAGACAAACTTTTTGTAGTCCATGATTTTACAAACGGGCGGTTCTGCATTTGGCGAAATTTCAACTAAATCCAGTTCAAATTCGTCAGCTAATTTCAAAGCATCTGCAGTTTTAAAAACTCCAGGCTCAATATTTTCACCTACAAGACGTACTTCTGGTACACGAATAAAATTATTAATTCGGTGTGCATCTTTCTTTTCTACGCGAGGTTGGTAACCTCTGTTGCTTCTTATTGCTATGACTTTATAATTTAAGTTAAACTGTAAATACTTTTAATGTTTTGTTGATTTCTTCGGTAACAATAGCGGCAAATTCCTCTATCGTAACTGTTATATTTCCTTTTCCTTCTTGACCGTGACGGCGAATAGAAATTGTACCGTTTTTTTCTTCTTCTTCACCTACAATCAGCATGAAAGGCGTTTTTTGCATTTCAGCATCTCTAATTTTCTTCCCGATTGTTTCATTTCGGTTGTCAATTAGGGCGCGAATTTCGTGATTTTCTAGCAAATCTAAAACTTTTTTGGCATATATTTCGTATTTCTCGCTCAATGACAAGATAATAGCTTGTTCTGGCATTAACCACAATGGAAAATTACCAGCAGTATGCTCTAATAAAATAGCAATGAAACGCTCCATTGAACCAAACGGCGCACGGTGAATCATTACAGGTCTATGAAGTTGGTCATCAGAACCTTTGTAGGTCAAATCAAAACGCTCAGGCAAGTTGTAATCTACTTGAATTGTTCCTAATTGCCATTGTCTTCCCAATGCGTCTTTGACCATGAAATCCAGTTTTGGACCATAGAAAGCAGCTTCTCCATATTCTACAACGGTATTCAGTCCTTTGTCTCTTGCCGCATTGATGATAGCATTTTCTGCCTTTTCCCAATTTTCATCAGTACCAATGTATTTCTCTCTATTTTCTTGATCGCGCAAAGAAATTTGAGCGGTAAAATTTTCAAATCCTAATGATCCAAAAACATACAATACCAAATCAATTACTTTCTTGAACTCTTCGTCTAATTGTTCTGGTGTACAAAAAATGTGGGCGTCATCCTGAGTAAATCCTCTTACACGAGTTAATCCATGTAATTCACCGCTTTGTTCGTAACGATAAACCGTTCCAAATTCAGCATAACGTTTTGGTAAATCTTTGTATGACCAAGGACGAACATTATAAATCTCACAGTGGTGAGGACAGTTCATTGGTTTTAATAAGAACTCTTCACCTTCGGCAGGCGTATTGATAGGTTGGAAACTATCCGCGCCATATTTCGCATAGTGGCCAGAGGTTACATATAATTCTTTTTGACCAATATGTGGAGTAACCACTTGTTCGTAACCTGCTTTTTTCTGTGCTCTTTTCAAGAATTGCTCTAAACGATCACGTAAAGCAGCACCTTTTGGCAACCACAATGGCAATCCTTGTCCTACTTTAGATGAAAAAGCAAACAATTCTAATTCCTTTCCTAGTTTTCTGTGGTCGCGACGTTTAGCCTCTTCTAATAATTCCAGGTATTCGGTTAAATCTTTTTGTTTAGGAAATGAAATTCCGTACACACGAGTCAATTGTTTGTTTTTCTCATCTCCTCTCCAATACGCACCAGCTACACTCATGATTTTCATCGCTTTGATGATACCTGTATTAGGAATATGTCCTCCACGACATAAATCAGTGAAGTTAGAATGGTCACAGAAAGTGATGGTTCCGTCTTCTAAATTGGAGATTAATTCCGTTTTATAAACATTGTCCTTGTACACTTCTAAAGCCTCAGCTTTTGAAACAGGACGCAATTTGAATTCGTGTTTTTCTCTTGAAATTTCTAATACACGATCTTCAATTTTTTTGAAATCGGCATCCGTAATTTTATGTTCTTCAAAATCAACATCGTAGTAAAATCCATTGGCGATAGCAGGTCCAAGAGTTAATTTGATTCCAGGAAACATTTCTTCGAGAACTTGCGCCATCACGTGCGAAGTAGAGTGCCAAAATGCTTTTTTCCCTCCCTCGTCATTCCAAGTAAAAAGAACAAGACTACCATCCGTGGTCAAAGGCGTCGTGGTTTCAACAGTAGTACCATTGAATGTAGCAGAAATTACATTTCTAGCCAATCCTTCGCTTATGCTTTTTGCAACGTCCATAGGAGTAATCCCAGTCGCAAATTCTTTCACAGACCCATCGGGTAAAGTAATCTTAATCATTTTAAATTATTTTTAGGATTGCAAATATAGGGTATTGAAAAAACACATACAAAATATAAGCAAGGTTTGTGAGTGGTTTTTAGTGCTTTTGGGCAAATAATTCGCAAAAAATTTCAAAAAAGAGGAGTGTTTCTAAAATTGATTCTAGAAGTTTCTTTACTGAAAACAATTCTTTACTTTTGCGACACACAAAAACACAACTATGTACAAGCAATTAATTCGTCCGATACTTTTCTTTTTTGATCCAGAAAAAGTGCATTATTTTACTTTCTCTGCTATTCGAATATTTTCTAAAATACTAGGTTTTTCAAGTCTTTTTCGTGCTTTATATGAAGTGAAAGACAGTCGATTAGAAACCGAAGTTTTCGGATTGAAATTTAAAAACCCAGTAGGTTTAGCTGCCGGATTTGATAAAAATGCTGTTTTGTATAAAGAGTTGTCTAATTTCGGATTCGGATTTATTGAAATTGGTACGCTTACGCCAAAAGCACAAGATGGAAATCCTAAAAAACGATTGTTTCGTTTGAAAGAAGATAGCGCCATTATCAACCGAATGGGATTTAACAATGGCGGTGTTGAAGAAGCGGTATTGCGATTGAAAAAAAATAACGGAGTACTTATTGGAGGAAATATTGGAAAAAATAAAGTAACTCCTAATGAAGAAGCTACCTCTGATTACGAAATTTGTTTCGACGCTTTATTTGATTATGTAGATTATTTTGTGGTGAATGTGAGTTCGCCAAACACCCCTAATTTACGTGCTTTACAAGATAAAGAACCCTTAACACAGTTGTTACAAACTTTACAAAATAAGAATTTGGCTAAGCCAAAGCAGAAACCAATTTTGTTGAAAATTGCACCGGATTTGACTGATGAGCAATTGTTAGATATTATTGACATTGTGAACGAAACTAAAATAGCTGGAGTGATTGCTACCAACACCACTTTATCTCGCGAAGGACTGCAATCTGAAAATAAAATCGAAGCGGGTGGATTGTCAGGAAAACCTTTGGAAAAACGCGCCACAGAGGTGATCCGATTTTTATCTGAAAAAAGCAATAAATCCTTTCCAATCATTGGAGTAGGAGGGATTCATTCTGCTGAAGATGCTATTGAAAAACTAGAAGCGGGTGCCAGTTTGGTTCAGCTCTACACAGGCTTTATTTATGAAGGACCTGCTTTAGTCAAAGCGATTAATAAAGCAATTTTAAGAAGAAAGTAATTGCTTAAGGTCGATCTTTGCAATTGAAATTGCCTTTGTGATTATCTTTTTTTGCTACCTTTGATTGCTATGGAAACAGTAAAAATTATCGAATGTCCGCGTGATGCCATGCAGGGAATAAAGGCTTTTATTCCTACGGCTAGTAAGGTGACCTATATTCAGTCACTATTGCGTGTGGGGTTTGATACCATAGATTTTGGAAGTTTTGTTTCTCCAAAAACAATTCCGCAAATGCAAGATACTGCCGAAGTTTTAGCACAATTAGATTTGTCACAAACTCAAAGTAAATTGCTAGCTATCATTGCTAATACACAAGGAGCTGAATCGGCTTGTAATTTTCCTGAAATACAGTATTTAGGTTTTCCATTTTCCATTTCAGAGAATTTTCAAATGCGAAATACACACAAGACTATTTCACAATCTTTGGTTAGTTTAGAAGAAATTTTGAATTTGGCAGATGCCAAAAATAAAGAAGTAGTCGCGTATCTTTCAATGGGGTTTGGGAATCCGTATGGTGACCCTTGGAATACTGAAATTGTAGGAGAGTGGACTGAAAAATTAGCAGCTATGGGAGTTACTATTTTGTCGCTTTCGGACACCATCGGAAGTTCTACTCCTGAAACGATTGCTTATTTGTTTTCTAATTTAATCCCAGCTTATCCTGAAATTGAATTTGGTGCTCATTTGCATACTACACCCGACTCCTGGTTTGAAAAAATTGATTCGGCATACCAAGCAGGTTGTCGCCGATTTGATGGAGCCATTCAAGGTTTTGGCGGATGCCCAATGGCCACCAATCATTTGACTGGAAATATGCCAACGGAGAAATTACTATCGTATTTTACGGCTCAAAAAGCCACCACTAATTTAAGTCCGATGAGTTTTGAAAGTGCGTATAATGAAGCTTCTAAAGTATTCGGTCAATTTTTTTAAAAACAATAAATGCTTCACTCTTACGTTTTGCTTTTTTACATTATTTGAATCCTGATTTTATGAAACGCCTCCTTTATCTCCCTTATTATCGCTATTTAGGAATATGCTTATTATCGCTATTTTTTGCAGCATGTTCCAGTGATTTGGATTTTAATCAAACCAAAAACTTACGATTAGAACCTACCTATGTTGCTAATTTGGTCTATTTTGATATTCCAGCAAATGAATTTGTGACCAATGGAATAGAATCGTCTCAATTTATAGATCGTTCTACAGTTGATGTTTTTAATAACACATTTTTTGTCAATGATTTAGCCAAAGTTGATTTGGATTTTGAAATTAATAATACCATAGCAAGAGCATATACTTTGGACGTCAAATTATTTAATGCTAGTGGTACTCAATTGGATAGTATTTCGATTGCTGTACCCGCTTACTATGGAGCGTCCAATATCATTACACAAAAAGAAGTGTTTCAAGGGACTCGATTGAGTACTTTAAAAAGTACTACTCGAATTGAGATGGCGTTACGAATGGCTTCGGGAACTGCCTTGACAGAAACAAGTTCAGGTACCATAAAAATGCGTTCAGGTATAACCGCTTATTTTGTAATTCAATGAGAAAAGTAGTATTCCTTTTTTGTCTTTTTTCGGCAACTAATTTAATAGCACAAAATAAACAACTGTTGTATAATTTTACTGATATTCCTCAAACTTTGATGACTAATCCAGGTGCAGACGTGAAGTACAAATGGTATGCAGGTGTTCCGTTTTTATCTGGTATTTCAATGAATATGAGCTCAAGTGGATTCTCAGCGTATGATTTGTTTGCCAATGATGGAGTTGATTTTAATACCAAATTGAGAAATGTACTTTCCAAAACTACGCATAATGATGTGTTGAGTTTGAATCAACAAATGGAACTGTTTAGTGGTGGATTTAAACTAGGCAATAATTATGAAAATAAAGGCTATTTATCTTTTGGTTTGTACCAAGAATTTGATTTTCTATCCTATATGCCTCAAGACATAGCCACTTTGGCCATAGATGGCAATAAAAATTATATTGGAAAACGATTTGATCTTGGAGACCTAAGTGCCAAGGCGGAGTTATTGTCAGTGTTTCATATTGGATACCATAAAAAAATCCAAGACAATTTAATTGTAGGCGCTAGAGCCAAAATATATTCTAGTATTTTTAATGCGAGTTCCATTAATAATGCAGGATATATTTATACCACTACATCTACAGATGCTTATTACGAACAAATAGTGTATTCTAATTTACAATTGAATACTTCAGGTATTGCCCAATATAATGATGCAAATAACACTACCAATGTTGGAACAGATGTTAAGAAGGGGATTTTATTAGGAGGAAATTTAGGATTTGGACTGGATTTAGGATTGACTTATTATCCGCAAACTAATTTGCAGTTTACGGCTAGTGTTATTGATTTAGGCTATATTAATCACACGAAGAATGTAGAAAGTTATAGCTATAAAGGTTTTTATAATTACAAAGGATTAGTGCCTCATTTTAACAATGAAAATGCCGCTCAAGCGAATTATCAAGATTTTAAAAATGCCATTGTATTGGATACCTTACATACAAAATACACTACTTGGAGGCCAACTAAATTCAATGCTTCGGCTCAATATTCTTTTGACGAAGAAAGAGTGATAGATGGGACTTGTAATTGTGAGGGTTCTGATCCTAGTATATTTTATAAAAGTGCGGTAGGAGCGCAATTATTTGTCATGACCACTCCAAAATCGCCATTGTTTGCATTTACAACGTATTACAAAAGAAGCTTTTCAAAAAGTGTACAAATGAAAGCCACCTATACATTAGACTCTTTTTCTTATACCAATCTAGGATTAGGGATGTCAACCAAAGTGGGACCAGTTAACTTTTATGTATTGGCGGACAATTTGTTGTCGTATGCTGATATTTCAAAGGCGAATAGCCTTTCGTTTCAACTGGGATTAAATGTTGTTTTTAAAGAATAATTTTTATTTCAATCGGCGAATAAGTTTGAATATTTCAATCCAAAATACAGCCATACCAGCTACAACCATACTATATCCGAAATCTTCTAAAGTAACTACTTCAAACTGAAAAAACTTTGCTAAAGTCGGGATAAAAACAAGTAATGTTGTAGTAAGAATGGTAATTCCTATAATAAGTACAACCAGGTTGTTTTTGTATTGTAAAGTGGTAAAAATCGAATAATAAAAAGAACGATTTGAGAGTGTCAGGAATATATTAGAACCAACTAAAGTTAAGAAAACTAAAGTCCGAGTCCCATTCTCTGAGTTTCCATTCCATACGCCATACTGGTACATAACAATTAATCCTAAAGTAATTGCAAGTCCTTGTATAATGCTTAAAGCGATTTCCTTAAACTTAAAAAAAGTAGTAGTTAATGGTCTCGGCTTTAACTCCATTAGATTTCGTTCCATAGGCTCATTTTCATAGATTATAGAACAAGTAGGCCCCATAATAATTTCTAAAAATATAATATGAACTGGAGAAAATATGTTGGGATATATCCATCCTAATGCCAAAGGAATAAATACAATTAAAATCAAGGGAATATGAATTGAAATAATGTACTGAATGGCTTTTTTTAGATTGATGTAAATTTTTCTCCCCATTGCAATTGCTTCCGTCATTTTAGCAAAATCATCGTCAATTAGAATCAGGTTTGCGGCTTGCTTAGCAATTTCAGTGCCTCTTTTTCCCATTGCAATTCCGATGTGTGCTGATTTTAGAGCGGGACCATCGTTAACGCCATCTCCAGTCATGGCTACAATTTGGTTGTTGTCTTTTAGGGCTTTGATAATCTTAAGTTTGGCTTCGGGAAACATCCTTGTAAAGAGATGAGTTTCCATTACTTTTGATTTCAAGCTTATTTCGTCCATAGCCATCAATTCGTCTCCACTTAAGGCTTTATCATGATTTTTAAAACCTACTTGTTTTGCAATAGTAGTCGTAGTTTCGGTATTATCGCCAGTGATGATTTTAATATCTATTCCTGCTTTATAAAAGGTTTCAAACACCTCTTTGATATTGCTTTTTGGAGGATCGTAAAAAGCAACCAACCCTTTAAATTGAAAAGAAAAATCTTGTTGCTTTTCGGGAAAGTTATCTCCATAGAATTTGGCTTCGGCTACTGCCAAAACCCGAAAGCCTTCTTGAGTCATTGTAGTTAAGGCTTGTTGAATTTTTTCAAATTCATTTTTAGATAAATTAGAACAAGAAAGCAGGGCTTCAGGTGCGCCTTTGGCTGCTATAATTCGAATGCCTTTGTCGTTTTCAAAAATATGAGTCATCATGGGCGGCTTGCCATTCAGAGGATATTCGTAAGCTAATTTAAAATCGGCACGTTCGTCTACTAAATCCAGATTGGTATAGGTATCGTGTAGCGCTATTTCCATCGCGTCAAAAGGAATAGGTTCGCTTGCCCACATAGCCAAGGTTAGCAGTTCATTTTCTTCTGGAGTGCGATTTATTTTTATTCCTGAAATTTGATTGGAGGAAAGGGAGTACCATTGTGACAAACTCATTTTGTTTTCAGTGATGGTTCCTGTTTTATCGGTACAAATTACAGTAGCGCTCCCCAATGTTTCGACTGTTTTAGTTTGTTTAACAATGATTCCCATTTTCATTAAACGCCATGCGCCGAGTGCCATAAAAGTGGTAAATGCCACAGGAATTTCTTCAGGAATAATGCTCATCGCAATTGTTAGAGCCTTGAGTAAACTATCTAAAACAATTCTAGAATGGTAATAATTTATCCCCCAAACAATGCCGAAAATTACCAAGCCAACGACAGACATTTTTTTTGCAAAATTTTCGATTTGTTTCTGAAGCGGCGTTTTTTCTTCTTCAATACTGCTTAAACTTTTTCCAATTTTGCCTAATTGAGTAGCGTTTCCAATGGCAGTTACAATACAAATGGCTAAACCACTTGCTACAATAGTACCCTGAAAGACGTTTTTGTTTTCTGATTTTTCATTTTTGGTCACCGAAAAAGATTCACCAGTCAATACAGATTCGTTTATAGTAAAATCATTGGATTGAATAATGATTCCATCAGCAGGAACAAAGGTGCCTTCCTCAATTTGAATGTAATCTCCTAGAACAATCTCCTCACTAGCAATTTCAATTAATTCACCATTTCGGATTACTTTGCTTTTAGGTTGGGTTAGTTTTTCAAGGGCTTGAATGGCATTTTTACTTTTAGATTCTTGGTAGAGGGATATACTAGCCATGAGTACAATTGCAATCGACATAAAAATCCCATTGCCATAATCCCCCATTACGAAATAAATACTGGTAGCAGTTAGCAGCAGTATGAACATTGGCTCCTTACTAATTGCTATGACTGAAGACCAAAAAGCATTTTTGTGCTGATGGTCTAATGTGTTCGAACCATTTTTGATTCGAGACTCATGTACTTCATTGGTAGATAACCCTTTTATTTCTGTTTGTATTGCCATTGAAAAGAAATTAATGACATTATTCTAAATAATTTGTGTGTACTGAAATCGATTGAAATATGTGATACACTGCAATTTAATCATAAATTATAAGATTGCGATGGTTTTTTACTTAAGATTATCTATATTTGCACGCAATTTAACCACAACTTCAAATTGCAATGATCGCACACAATTCTAAGATTATCGGCGAAGGATTAACTTACGATGACGTTCTATTAGTTCCTAACTATTCTAATGTGCTTCCTCGCGAAGTAAGTATCCAATCTAAATTTTCAAGAAATATTACGTTAAATGTTCCAATCGTAGCTGCTGCTATGGATACGGTTACAGAAAGTTCTATGGCGATTGCTATGGCTCAGGAAGGCGGAATTGGAGTATTGCATAAGAATATGACTATTGAGCAGCAAGCGGCTAAGGTGCGTAAAGTAAAACGTGCAGAATCTGGGATGATTATTGATCCTGTGACTTTGCCATTAACTTCTACCGTAGCTGATGCAAAGAATGCGATGAAAGAATTTGGAATTGGAGGAATTCCAATTGTAGACGAACATAAAATCTTAAAAGGAATTGTTACTAATCGTGATTTGCGTTTTGAAAAAAATGGAGCGCGCCCGATTGTTGAAGTAATGACTTCTCAAAACTTAATTACTGTTGCTGAAGGAACTTCTTTAGAACAAGCTGAAGTCGTTTTACAAGGAAATAAAATTGAAAAATTACCTGTGATTAATGCTAAAAATGAATTAGTAGGTTTAATCACTTTTAGAGATATTACTAAATTAACTCAGAAACCTATTGCTAATAAAGACGTTTATGGACGTTTGCGTGTAGCTGCAGCTATCGGAGTTACAGGAGATGCAGTGCAAAGAGCAGAAGCTTTAGTGAAAGCTGGAGTAGATGCAATTATTATTGATACGGCTCATGGACATACGCAAGGTGTGGTGAATGTGTTGAAAGAAGTAAAAGCTAAATTTCCTCAAATTGATGTTATTGTTGGAAACATTGCTACGCCAGAAGCGGCTAAATATTTAGTTGAAAATGGTGCTGATGGTGTAAAAGTAGGAATCGGACCGGGGTCTATTTGTACCACTCGTATCGTAGCAGGTGTTGGTTTTCCTCAATTCTCAGCAGTTTTAGAAGTAGCAGCGGCTATCAAAGGAACTGGAGTTCCAGTTATTGCAGATGGTGGTATTCGTTATACAGGAGATATTCCTAAAGCGATTGCTGCAGGAGCGGACTGTGTGATGTTAGGTTCGCTTTTAGCAGGAACCAAAGAATCTCCAGGAGAAACCATTATTTTTGAAGGAAGAAAATTCAAATCGTATAGAGGAATGGGTTCTGTGGAGGCAATGCAAGGTGGTTCTAAAGATCGTTATTTCCAAGATGTAGAAGACGATGTGAAGAAATTGGTTCCAGAAGGAATTGTAGGTCGTGTACCTTACAAAGGAGAATTAAACGAAAGTATGTTGCAATTCATTGGAGGTCTTCGTGCTGGAATGGGTTATTGCGGTGCAAAAGATATTCCAACGTTACAAGAGAATGGACGTTTTGTTCGTATTACTTCAAGTGGAATCACAGAAAGTCACCCACACAATGTGACAATTACTAAAGAAGCTCCAAATTATTCAAGATAATAAGTAGTTTACCAAATAAAAAAAGGCTTAAGATATTTTCTTAAGCCTTTTTTATGTTTTCAATTTTTAGATTAAATCCCTACAAAATTACTTGGTGTAATTTGTAGTAATTCCGTTTTAATAGCGTCAGATACTTCTAAACTAGCAATGAAACTGTGAATCGATTCTTTAGTAATGGCTTCGTTTGTTCTGGTTAAACCTTTCAACGCTTCATACGGATTTGGATACCCTTCACGGCGTAAAATAGTTTGTATAGCCTCAGCAACAACTGCCCAGTTTCTTTCTAGATCTTCGTGAAATTTAGGTTCGTTTAACAATAATTTGTTCAATCCTTTCAAAGTGGCTTCAAAAGCAATAATAGTGTGTCCCATGGGTACACCTATATTTCTTAAAACGGTACTGTCAGTCAAGTCACGTTGTAATCTTGAGATAGGCAATTTAGCTGATAAATGTTCGAAAATAGCATTGGCAATTCCTAAATTACCTTCTGAATTTTCAAAATCAATCGGGTTTACTTTATGTGGCATAGCCGAAGAACCAATTTCTCCTGCTTTGATTTTTTGTTTGAAATACTCCATTGATACATACGTCCAGATATCGCGATCTAAGTCAATGATAATGGTATTGATTCGCTTCAAGGCATCAAAAAATGCTGCAAAGTGATCGTAATGCTCAATTTGTGTAGTAGGGAAGGAATGGTGTAATCCTAAATTATTTTCTACGAAGGTATCTCCGAATTGTTTCCAATCAATTTGTGGATATGCTACATGGTGTGCATTGTAGTTTCCAGTGGCACCTCCAAATTTTGCTGCAAATGGAATATTGAATAGCAAACGCATTTGCTCTTCTAAACGTTCTACAAAAACCCCAATTTCTTTCCCTAAACGAGTTGGAGACGCTGGTTGTCCATGAGTACGTGCTAGCATTGGCACATCACGCCATTCGGTGCTTAATTCTTTTAGTTTTGAAATTAAACCAATTAAAGAAGGCATATACACTTTTTCAAACGCTTCTTTGGTCGAAAGCGGAATCGCGGTATTGTTGATGTCTTGAGAAGTTAACCCAAAGTGAATGAACTCTTTGTACTCTGATAAACCTAATTTTTCAAAGGCATCTTTGATGAAATATTCTACCGCTTTTACATCGTGATTGGTCACTTTTTCCGTTTCTTTAATCCAAAGGGCATCTTCAGTAGAAAAGTTTTTGTAGATGGCACGCAAACTTTCAAACAAATTCGGATTTACATTTTTTAGTTGAGGTAAAGGTACTTCGCACAAAGCGATAAAGTATTCAATTTCAATTAAAACGCGGTATTTGATTAAAGCTTCTTCTGAGAAAAAAGGAGCTAATGAAAGGGTTTTATTTCTGTATCTTCCATCAATTGGGGAGATAGCATTCAATTCGTTTAGAGTGGTCATTTTTGTGTTGTTTTTTCGAAAGTGCAAATATAAACCTTTTTAGTATTTTTGTCTCCAAAAAAAGAGACAATGATTGATATCGATTACCTTAATTTTCTTGAAAATATTTTGACAGACAATCGAAAAGAACGTTTTTTGAATGTCTTGAAAAATAGAACCAATCATTTTACAATAGCTGTTGAAGATGTTTTTCAAATGCACAATACAAGTGCTGTAATGCGTAGTTGTGAAGTTTTTGGTATCCAAGAATTGAATGTGATTGAGCAACGTTATGGGAAAAGTATCGACAAACAAATTGCGATGGGCGCTCAAAAATGGGTAGATATTCATACCTATGAAACCCCAGCAGCGTGTGTTCAAACGCTACGAAACAAAGGCTATCAAATTATTGCCACTACACCTCACGAAAATGATTGTCTGTTAGAAAATTTTGATATTTCTAAACCTAGTGCTTTGTTTTTTGGAACAGAAATAGATGGTTTGTCGGAAGAAATTATGCGTGAAGCCGATGGTTTCTTAAAGATTCCGATGGTAGGATTTACAGAAAGTTTAAATATCTCTGTTTCGGCAGCAATTATTATTCAGAACTTAACTAACAGACTTCGCAATTCAGATATTGATTGGCAATTATCTGAAGAAGAAATTCTGGAAAAAAGATTGGCTTGGGCCAAGAATTCTATCAAAGACATCAAACGAATTGAAAAACGCTATTTTGAGGAAAATCCAAAATAGAAATCGTTCTTGATGTTATTTTTAAATTAATTTTAGTTAAAAAACCGATTTATTGGAAATAGTTATCCAAATTAATCTGTATTTTTGATTCATAAAATACCTTTTATATGAAGAAATTAGCATTGTTTTTGACTTTCAGTCTTGTACTTACGGTTCAAGCGCAACAACGCCCAAAATTAGTCGTTGGAGTTGTAGTTGACCAAATGAAAATGGAATACTTGTATCGTTTTTCAGATGATTTTTCGGCTAACGGTTTCAAACGTATTATGAATGGGGGTTATACGTTCCATAATATGCATTATAATTATGTGCCCACTTACACCGCTCCAGGACATGCTTCAATCTATACAGGAACGACTCCTGCTACTCATGGGATTGTGGGTAACGAATGGTTCAATCGTGCTACAGGAAAAGAAATGTATTGCACTGATGATGCTAGTGTGAAAACGCTGGGTGATGGAACAGACAAAGAAGGTGCTATGTCGCCTAAAAATTTGCTAAGCACTACCATTACGGATGAATTGCGCATGGCTACTAACTTCAGAGGGAAAGTGATTGGAATGAGTATTAAAGACCGTGGCGCTATTTTGCCTGCGGGCCATTTTGCTAATGGTGCCTATTGGTATAGTAAGACCGGATCTTTTATTTCGAGTACATTTTATGGTGCTAGTTTACCTGCTTGGGTGACGGAATTTAATAACGAAAAGCGTTATATGAATTACATCAATGGCGGTTGGAATTTATTAAAACCAGTGGGTACTTATGACGAAAGTTTAGTAGATGACAACCCGTATGAAGGTAAAATAGATAAAACTACAGGCCCAGTTTTTCCGTATGATTTGAAAAAAATATACGATGAAAAAGGAGCTGATGTATTGCGAACTACTCCTTTTGGTAACGATATTTTGGCAGATTTAGCCATAAGAGCGATTGATAAAGAAAATTTAGGTAAAGATGCTATTACTGATTTCTTAACGGTAAGTTTCTCTTCAACTGATTATGTTGGGCATACTTTTGGACCCCGTTCTATGGAGTTGCAAGACACCTATTTGCGATTGGATTTAACTTTAGCTAAGTTCATGACCTATTTAGATCAAACGGTTGGAAAAGACAATTATGTGTTGTTTTTAACGGCCGATCATGCAGGAGCCGAAAATCCTAATTATTTAAAGGATAACAAATACAATGTGAAAAATGTACCAGCAAAAAATGTTGATGCAGCTTTGAGAAAATTTTCAACGGAAACTTTTGGAGCTGACTTGATCTTGAATTATTCTAATTTCAATTTGTTCTTTAATAAACCAGTATTAAAAGAAAAAGGTTTAGACTTGGCAAAAGTAAAACAAAGTTTTAAAGACTTCTTAATGACGCAAGACCAAGTGAAACGAGTATATACTGAAGAAGAAATTTTAGCTTCAACAGGCGATGATTATTTCTTGAGTTTTATTGCCAAAGGCTATGATCCAAAACAAAATGGAGATATCTTTATTTTGGACAAAGCGGGTTATATGGAATACATCGAAACAGGAACAACACACGGTTCGCCAAATAGTTATGACACTCATGTACCCATGCTTTTTTATGGTTGGGGAATCAAAAAAGGAAACTCACATACCAAAAAACACATTACTCAAATAGCACCTACGCTTTCGCAATTATTAAAAATCCCATTTACCAATGGTACTGAATCGGAAGTTTTGGAAGAGTTATTTGTGAAATAAAACTTTTAGAATTTAGTTGATATAAAAAATCCCGTTCTGATACAGAACGGGATTTTTTGTTTTGAGGACTAAATAGTATTGAGATAAATAATTGAATCATCTTCCAAGAACCGTACACTCAAAATGTCTCGGTGTTCAATAAGTTGTCCAATTAAAAAACCAAATTGATCTCTGCCAAATTTTGTATCGACAGCAGTAAAATGCCACTTTGTTATATATTCCTTATTTCCTCTGAAATAACCAATAAATTTTCCTTTTAGAACTTCATGGTTTTTCAATTCAATTTCAATTGATCTATTACTATGATTAAAATACTTTTGAAAGAGAGCCAATGATGAATCAGGTTTCATTAGTGTCTAATTTTTCGATCTAATTTGATATTGGTAATGGGTTGGTATACCAAAGGAATTTGTTCCACTTCAACATCAGATTTCTCTAAACCAAAAGCTTTTTCATCACTTAAGCCCATTCGTTTTAGTAAGAAATAAGAATTAAGGATCATGCCTTCACGTAATGCAAATTCATTCTCTATAGATAGAAATTTTTCAATAACAACAAATTTAAAATCGGGTTCGCTATTGTATTTACTGGATCCATCTGGGCGAATATGTAAATTCAATTCTTTATTGGCTACCAATTCTTTGACAATATTTTTGAAATACAGTTCTGTTTTTGGCTGAATTCTAAATCCTACGTTAATATTTACTTTTATTACCTTGTCGTCAACCAATTCGGACACGTCATAAGATAGCGTAAAAGGATCTTCCGTACGATTCAAATGTAGAAACCAATAGACATCGGCACGTTTAGGTTTTTTAGCAAAAATTGATTTCATGATTTTTTCTTCAATCTCATGACGTCTATCGGCTTTGGATAAGTAAATTAAATGAGTAGCAAATTTTGGTATGGCATCGTCTTCACTAAGTTCGGTTAGGGTACTGCTGTATTTGCCTAATTCAACAAATTTGGTGAATCTATTGTTGATTTTTCTAGCGAAAAACCAAACGTACATTACTGTAAAAATGAAGAGTTCAAAAAACAAGAACATCCATCGTTCTTTAATTTTGGCAACATTGGCAATGAAAAAGGCAATCTCGATAGTACCAAAAATACTTAAGAACAAAATGACTTTTAGTTTGTTCCATTTCAACCTATAATTGATAAAAAAGCTTAGTAAGTAAGTTGTCATCAACATGGTAATCGTAATAGAGAATCCATAAGCGGCTTCCATGTGCGCACTTTCTTTAAAATACACCATCATTAAAATACAACCAAACCATAAAATGGAGTTGACACTTGGAATATAGACTTGTCCTTTGCTGTCGCTGGGTTGCTTTACGGTTACTCTTGGCCAAAAATTCAGGTTCATACCTTCGCTGATTAACGTAAAACTTCCACTGATTAAAGCTTGTGATGCAATAATGGTAGCGCATGTAGCAATAATGATACTAGGTAATAAAAACCAGGTTGGAATGATTTCAAAAAACGGATTTCTACCATTTAATAGATTTTCTCCTTGGTGCATCAACCAAGCAGCTTGTCCTAAATAGCAGGTTACTAAACTTATTTTTACATAAATCCAAGTAATTCGAATGTTCTTAATCCCGCAATGACCTAAATCAGAATATAAGGCTTCAGCTCCAGTGGTACAAAGAAAAACAGCTCCTAATAGCCAGAAACCATTTGGGTAATTTAGTAAAAGATTGTATCCATAATACGGATTTAAGGCTTTTATTATATCGGGATGGATTGCAATTTCATGTAATCCAACAACCAATAGCATGGTAAACCAAACTGCCATTATAGGGCCAAAAAATTTTCCTATAACATGAGTTCCAAATCGTTGGAAGAAAAATAGTAATGATAAGATGGCGACTACAATTCCTATCGTTAAAGTGTTTCCTGGAATGATAGTATTTTCAAGGCCTTTCACCATTCCAAGGCCTTCAATTGCTGTAGAAACCGAAATAGGAGGGGTGATAATTCCATCAGCTAATAAGGTAGTTGCTCCGAGAATAGTCGGAATAACTAATTTTTTCCCAAAGCGTCTCACTAAAGCATAAAGAGAAAATATTCCACCTTCACCATGATTGTCAGCACGTAGTGTCAGCCAAACATATTTTATTGTGGTTTGAAAAACTAAAGTCCAAAAAATACAGGAAACTCCACCGTAAACTAAAGTTAAATCGATGGGTCTATCTCCAATTACAGCTCTTAATGCATATAATGGGCTGGTACCAATATCTCCATAGATGATTCCAAGTGCCACTAAAAGAGAGGCAGCAGTTACTTTACTTGCCACTCCATTTTTTGTTGTATTCATTATTGAATTTGTTAAAAATTATATGATACAAATTTCAATAAAATGGTATTGGCAGAATGTAAAGATGTAGCGGTTAGATATAAAGATTTTATAAAGATTTTATAAAGATTTAGCTAAAACGGTATCCCACACCACTTTCAGTAATGATGTGTTTGGGCTGATTTGGATTTTCTTCAATTTTTTTGCGTAGCGTGGCTACAAACACTCGCAGGTATTGTGTTTCTGTTTGATAACCTACTCCCCAAATTTCTTTTAAAATGTATTGATGTGTTAGCACTCTCCCTTCATTTTTCATAAAAAGGGCTAGTAAATTAAATTCGGTAGCAGTAAGTTTCAGAGTTTCATTATCTCGTTTTATGATTCGTGCGACAAAATCAATTTCTAAATTTCCAGATGTTAATAGGCTATTATCATTTTGAGTTTGATTTCTTCGAATCACGGAACGAATTCTAGCCAATAATTCGGCTGTTCTGAAAGGTTTAGTAAGATAGTCGGTTGCTCCATTGTCTAAGGCTTTTACAATATCCTCTTCGCTGTCTTGAACAGAAAGAATAATAATGGCTTTGTTGTACCAAGTTCGGAGCTCTTTAAGGATTTCGTGACCACTTTTATCAGGGAGTCCTAAATCCAATAAAATGAGTTCAGGCGGGTGATTCACTGCTAAAAGAATACCTTCTTTTCCTGTTTCAGCAAGCCAAACTTTGTATTCATTACTTTCTAAAGTGATTTCAAGTAATTTACGAATGGGTGCTTCATCATCAATAACTAATATTTCAGCTTTATTCATTTTTAAGGTAGTTTAAATATGAAGTTTCGGTGGGTATAGTTATTGTGAAACAAGCCCCCGAATTGGGAATATTTTTTAATGATATAGTGCCATTGTGCGCTTCTACAAAACCTTTTACAATCGATAAACCAAGTCCACTACCACCTGTTTTTGTGTTGGGTAATCGATAAAATTTATCAAAGGCAAATTCAATTTCGCTTTCGGGAAAACCATTTCCAGTGTCAGAAATAGTAATGATACAGTTTTCTGATTGATGTGTTGCTGCAATTTTTATTATGGATTTCTTAGGTGTATATTGAATGGCATTCAAAACTAAATTTTGAATAATTTCTTCGATTAATCCTGTATCTAATTTGAATAAAGGTAATTTTTCATCAGGAACAAAATCAATATTGTGTTCATTTTTAACCACGGCAATTTTTTCAATCAAAGAATAAATCAATTCGTTCAAATCACACCAATCTTGTTTTGTTTTCAAGGTTCCCGTTTCTAACCTACTCATATTGAGTAAATTTTCAACTTGTCTATTCAATCGAATACTAGCTTTGTCAATTTCTTCTAATAAAACGGTTTGGTTATTTTCGGAGAGTTTGTTTTTGTTTTCTTTCAGAGTATCAATTGCACCAATTATTGTTGCAATTGGAGTTCGCAGTTCATGAGAAAGTGAATTGAGTAAAGTATCATACAGTTGAATTGTTTTTTCTTTTTCTTCTTTATCTCTAGCCTTATTTTCGGCTTCTCTAATTTTATAAGTAAGCACTGCGTTAACTAATGCAATAATGAGGTACATTAAGAACAATAGAATATCTTCAGTATTTGTAATATGAAGTGTAAATAAGGGTTGGATGAAAAAATAATTCAGAATTAACCCACTCAAAAAAGCAGTTATTAGCACAGGGATGATGTCGAATAACATTGCCGTAACTGATACAGTCATGAGTAATATCAAAGCTGTAATTCGATAATCAATGTGATTGGATAAAAAAAAACAAATTAGAGAAACAGATACTACTAATGTAATACTGATTAGGCATTGCATTATTATTGATTGTTTTTTTGTTTGGAGCTTATTCAAAATAATTTATTTTCCTTTTCAAATATAACGATAAATGAAATAAAAAAATCCCGTTCTAATCAGAACGGGATTTTTTTATATTAAACGCTTGCAGCGACTGGCAATGGAATTTGGTTGCGAAGTAAATCTTCAAAAGATTCTTTGGCACGAATCAAATGGCCTTGACCATTCATCCATAAGACCTCTGCAGGTTTGTATCTTGAATTGTAATTTGATGACATAGAGAAGCAGTAAGCGCCTGCATTTTTGAAACAAAGAATATCACCTTCGTTAATTTCAGCAATTCGTCTATTGTTAGCAAAAGTATCCGTTTCGCAAATGTATCCCACTACCGAGTAAAAACGCTCTTTTCCTTCAGGATTAGAAATGTTTTCGATATGGTGTTGTGAACCGTATAACATTGGACGAATCAAGTGGTTGAATCCACTATCTACCCCTGCAAAAACGGTAGAAGTAGTTTGTTTTACTACATTCACTTTCGCCAAGAAGAATCCCGCTTCACTCACTAAGAATTTTCCAGGTTCAAAAATTAATGTCAAATCTTTTCCATACTCCGTACAGAAATCGTTGAAACGTTTCGATAATTTTTTACCTAACTCTTCAATATCAGTTTCGATATCATCTTTTTTGTAAGGTACTTTGAATCCGCTTCCAAAATCTAAGAATTCTAAGTTTTTGAAATTTTTAGCCACATCAAATAAGATTTCAGCAGCATACAAGAACACTTCGATATCCAAAATATCTGATCCTGTGTGCATGTGAATCCCTACTATATTCATTTTTGTATTTTCTACAATACGAATTAAGTGTGGTAATTGGTGGATTGAAATACCAAATTTACTATCAATATGACCTACTGAAATGTTGGTGTTTCCACCTGCCATTACGTGAGGATTGATACGAATACAAACTGGAGTATCAGGATATTTGGTTCCAAATTGCTCTAGAATTGACAAGTTGTCAATATTGATTTGAACTCCCATAGCCGCTACTTCTTCAATTTCTTCTAAAGAAACACCGTTAGGAGTAAAAAATATTTTTTCAGGAGCATATCCTGCGTGTAAACCTAATAATACCTCTTGAATAGAAACGGTGTCTAAGCCAGAACCCATATCTCTCAATAATTGAAGAATGGCTACATTAGACAATGCTTTCATTGCATAATTAATGCGAAGGGTATCTACTTTAGAAAACGCTTTAGTCAAACGGTTGTATTGCGATTGTATCTTTTCGGCATCATAAACATATAAGGGGCTACCAAATTGTTCTGCTAATTGTAATAAGTCTTTTCCTTGCATTGGATTCTAATTTTGAGCAAATTTATAGTTCTTTATCCTCACAAACAAATAAAATCTAAATGTTTAACAAAATATAACAAAATGTTTGTTTTTGAACATTAAACGTTGTTTTTAGTGTTTTTGTAAAATAAACATCCCTTGATATAAAATACCAAGGGATGTTAGTAGTAGTGTTGTGTTGTTTTGGTTTTACAAACTAGGTAAGTCTCCGTTACCTTTTGTTGGTAGATTAGTTGATCCCATTAAGAATAAATCTACTTCTCTAGCCGCTTCACGACCTTCAGAGATAGCCCAAACAATTAACGACTGTCCTCTTCTCATATCACCAGCAGTGAAAATGTGAGGTACATTCGTTTGGTAGTTGGTTGCTTTGTAATTCGTTCTAAAATCAGTTTCGATGCCTAATTGCTCGCTTAACGTTTTCTCAGGACCTGTAAATCCAAGTGCCAATAACGCTAAGTCACAAGGCCATATTTTTTCTGAACCTTCTTTTTCAATTAATTCAGGGCGTTGTCCTGGAACAATTTTCCATTCTACTTCTACTGTTTTTAAAGCAGTTAATTCGCCTTTATCATTGGTAATAAATTCTTTGGTATTAATCAACCAGTTTCTGTTACAACCTTCTTCGTGAGAAGACGAAGTTTTCAATTGTAACGGCCAATAAGGCCAAGGAGTAGATTCGCTTCTTCCCACTGGTGGTTTTGGCATAATCTCAAAATTAGTTACTGATTTGGCTCCTTGTCTGTTTGAAGTACCGACACAGTCAGAACCAGTATCTCCACCACCAATGACAATTACATCTTTACCAGTAGCTAACACTTGGTCAGGAACAGATTCTCCCCAAACTACTTTAGTTTGTTGAGTCAAGAATGTCATGGCTTGAACTACACCTTTAGCATCGGCACCTTTTGTTGGTAAACCTCTTCTTTCAGTAGCTCCACCACAAAGTACAACCGAATCAAATGCATTCAATTCATCAACGCTGAAGTTTACTCCAACGTGTACATTGGTTTTGAAAGTAATTCCTTCTGCTTCTAAGATAGCTACTCGTCTGTCTATGATTCCTTTTTCTAATTTGAAGTTTGGAATTCCGTAACGCAATAAACCTCCAATAGCATTATCTCTTTCAAACACTGTTACAGTATGACCGGCACGGTTCAATTGTTGTGCTGCAGCTAGTCCTGCTGGTCCAGAACCTACAACCGCTACAGTTTTGCCTGTTCTTTGTGCAGGAACTTGTGGTTTAATCCAACCTTCAGCAAAACCTCTTTCGATAATATTTTTCTCAATATTCTCAATAGCAACTGGTTCTTTGATAATTCCAAGTACACATGATTTTTCACATGGTGCTGGGCATAATCTTCCAGTAAATTCAGGGAAGTTATTGGTTGATTGCAAGATGGCTAAAGCGCTTTCCCATTCTTCTTGGTGTACCATGTCATTAAAATCAGGAATTAAATTTCCTAACGGACATGAACTGTGACAGAACGGAATTCCGCAATCCATACATCTTGAACCTTGTTCTTTTATTTTTTCTTTCGATAACGGAATGGTAAATTCATTGTAATTAGAAACACGTTCTACTACAGCTACATTACTTTCGTCCGCTCTACTATATTCTTTAAATCCACCTATCTTTCCCATGACTATTGTGCTATTAATTCTTCAACTTTATTTTCTTCTGCCAATCTTTGTAATGCTTTTTTGTAATCTGTTGGCATCACTTTGATAAAGTGTTTTTGTTGATTTTCCCAATCCGCTAAAATTCGTTTCGCTAATGGGCTATTAGTATACATAGAATGATTTTTAATCAAACGTCTCAATTTTGTAATATCTTCTGCTTCGTTTTCTTCGAAAGCTACCATTTCCATATTGCAAACAGTGGCATCGAATTTTTTCTCAGGGTCGTATACATAAGCAATACCACCACTCATACCTGCAGCGAAGTTTCTACCTGTTTTACCTAAAATGACTACGTTACCACCTGTCATGTATTCACAACCGTGATCTCCAATTCCTTCTACAACTGCTGTTGCACCAGAATTACGTACCGCAAAACGTTCTCCTGCCATACCATTGATATACGCTTCACCAGTAATCGCTCCGTAAAGAGCAACGTTACCAATGATGATGTTCTCTTCTGGTTTGAAAGTAGCTGTTGGTGGTACTTTGATGATTAATTTACCACCTGAAAGTCCTTTTCCTAGGTAATCGTTACAGTTACCATGGATTTTGAATGACAATCCGTTCGTAGCAAATGCTCCAAAACTTTGTCCAGCGGAACCTGTAAAATCCACTAAGATCGTATCGTCTGGTAAACCTTGCGCTCCATAAATTTTAGAAATTTCGTTACTTAAAATTGCACCAACTGAACGGTCTGTATTCTTGATATTGAAAGTAACTCTTGTTTTCTCTTTTCTATAGATAGAAGGGATAGCCGCTTTGATGATATCAAAATCCAATACATTTTCTAAAGCGTGGTCTTGAGTTGTAGTATTATGATTTGGAACTACGTTTGCTTTTTCTGGTTTGTACAAAATAGTTGATAAATCCAAACCATTCGCTTTGTAATGATCGATCGCTTTGTTCACATTTAATTTTTGTGATTGACCTACCATTTCTTTCAAGGTTCTGAAACCTAATTGCGCCATGATTTGTCTTAATTCTTCAGCAATAAAATACATGAAGTTAATTACATGTTCAGGAGTTCCTTTGAAATTCTTTCTTAATTCAGGATCCTGTGTTGCAATACCTACTGGGCAAGTATTCAAGTGACAAGCTCTCATCATAATACAACCTGAAGCTACTAATGGAGCAGTTGCAAATCCGAATTCTTCAGCTCCTAATAAAGCAGCAATAGCTACGTCACGACCTGTTTTTAATTGTCCGTCACACTCTAAAACGACACGACTTCTTAAGTCGTTTAGAATCAAAGTTTGTTGTGCTTCGGCTAATCCCAATTCCCATGGAATACCTGTATGTTGTAATGAAGTCAATGGTGCAGCACCAGTTCCTCCATCATATCCTGAAATTAAGATGACGTCAGCTTTTGCTTTGGCAACACCCGCAGCAATAGTTCCAACACCCACTTCAGAAACTAATTTTACGTTCACACGTGCCTCACGATTGGCATTTTTCAAGTCAAAGATCAATTGTGATAAATCTTCAATAGAATAAATATCGTGGTGTGGAGGAGGAGAAATTAATCCTACATAAGGAGTTGAATTTCTAGTTTCTGCAATCCAAGGCACTACTTTTTCTCCAGGAAGCTGTCCACCTTCACCAGGTTTTGCTCCTTGAGCCATTTTAATTTGGATTTCTTTAGCGTTAGTCAAATAGTTAATTGACACACCAAAACGACCTGATGCTACTTGTTTAATAGCACTATTTTTAGAGTCACCGTTTAATTCTTTTTGGAAACGTTTTGGGTTTTCACCACCTTCTCCAGAGTTACTCTTACCACCAATTCTATTCATGGCAATCGCTAAATTCTCATGTGCTTCAGAACTGATTGATCCATAAGACATGGCACCCGTTTTGAATTTTTTAACGATTTCTGTCCAAGGTTCTACTTCGTCAATAGAAATTGGATCTAAATTATTGAATTCGAATAAACCTCTAATGGTCATCAAGTTTTTACTTTGATTGTTTACCATATCAGAGTATTGTTGGTAGGCTTCTGGGCTGTTCAAACGAACTGCTTGTTGCAATTTAGCAATAGTAGTTGGGTTGAACATGTGTTTCTCACCTGATCTTCTCCATCTGTAAATACCACCAATTTCCAAAGGTAATAAGTTGGCAATTTTAGAATTCGGAAACGCTTTTTGATGTCTTTTCTTGATTTCTTTTTCTACTTCCATCAAACCAATACCTTCAATTCGAGAAGGAGTGAAAGGGAAATATTTAGTGCTAAACGATTTGTTTAAACCTAGAATTTCGAAAATCTGAGCCGCTTTGTAGGAATGTAAGGTAGAGATACCAATTTTATTCATAATCTTAACGATTCCTTTTGCAATAGCTTTATTGTAGTTTGTAATAGCGTAATCTGCTTTTACTCCTGTGATATGTCCTTCATTTACTTGGTCATGAATAATTTCATTTACCATATAAGGGTTAATAGCACTTGCACCGTATCCAAATAATAAAGCAAAGTGGTGTGGTTCACGTGGTTCAGCAGACTCAATTATAATACCGAATTTAGAACGAACACCTAATTTATTTAAAGTATGGTGAATGTAAGAACATGCCAATAACATTGGGATTGGAGCCAATTGTTCAGTAACTCCTCTATCTGAAAGGATAACAATATTACATCCTTCAGAAACCGCTTTATAAGTAGCTTGAATGCATTTTTCTAACGAACGTTCTAAACCGTTAACTCCTTTTTCTATTTTGTATAAAGTAGAAATGGTAACTGATTTAAAGTCGGCGTGATCAATGTTTCTTATTTTGTCCAAATCCTCGTTTGAGATAACTGGATTTTGAATTTTGATTTTTTTACTGTGTTTTTCGTCAATATCAAAAATATTGAAATCACCACCCACAGCTAAACTAATATCAGTAATGATTTCCTCACGAATACCATCCAAAGGTGGATTAGTCACCTGAGCAAATAACTGTTTGAAGTAGTTGTATAATAATTGTGGTTGTTCTGATAAAACTGCAAGAGGTGTATCGTTACCCATTGAGCTGATAGCTTCTGCGCCTTTCGCTCCCATTGGGTTGATAATAGTTTTCAAATCCTCAATAGTGTATCCAAACAAACGTTGTCTTGTATGGAAATCAACACTTTCAGTAGGAATAGGGTTGTTTGTATAAGGGATTTGAGCCAATTGTACTAAGTTGCCATCCAACCATTTTTGGTAAGGACGTTTGGTAACAACGGCATTTTTAACTTCCTCATCTTCAATAATTCGGCCTTCATTCATGTCTACCAAGAACATTTTTCCTGGCTCTAGACGACCGTGTTGAATTACATCTTCTGGATCGATATCTAATACACCAATTTCTGATGACATGATTACGAATCCACTTTTTGTTAAAGTATAGCGAGAAGGACGAAGTCCATTTCTATCTAATAAAGCACCAATTACATTTCCGTCAGTAAACGGAATAGAAGCTGGACCATCCCAAGGTTCCATGATACAAGAGTTGTATTCGTAGAATGCTTTTTTCTCTTTAGACATGGTTTGGTGTTTTTCCCAAGCTTCAGGAACCACCATCATCATTGCTTCTGGTAAAGAACGCCCAGTCATCAATAACAATTCAACTACCATATCCATAGAAGCTGAATCTGATTTTCCTTCTAATATAATTGGGAATAATTTTTTGATATCGTCTCCAAAAATTGGACTTTCCATCAACTCTTCACGTGAACGCATACGGCTCACATTTCCTCTTAATGTATTGATTTCCCCATTGTGACACATGTATCTGAATGGTTGAGCCAAATCCCAAGAAGGGAAGGTGTTGGTAGAGAAACGTTGGTGAACCAAAGCTAATCTGGTAACCAAATCAGTATCAGTTAAATCAGTATAATATCTACTAATGTCTTCTGGCATCAAAAGACCTTTATATATAATAGTAGTTGTAGATAAACTTGTGAAGTAGTATTTATGGCTTTCTGAAGTTTTTGAATTACGGATAGCATGCTCCGAAATTTTTCTTGCTGCAAATAATTTGGCATTGAATTCTTGTTCTGTAAGATTCAAGCCGTTTTTACCAACGAATACTTGTTTGATAGTTGGTTCTTTCTCTGCAGCCACCTGTCCTAAATTAGACACGTCAACTGGCACCTCTCTCCAACCTAATATTTGTAAATTTTGATCTTGAATACATTTTTCAAAAGTGTTGACACAAAAATCAACTTGATTTGGGCTTTTAGGTAAAAAAAGCATACCCACAGCATACTCACGAACTTCAGGTAAATTGAAATCACATACTTTTTTGAAGAAAGCGTCCGGAATATCAAATAAAATTCCAGCTCCATCTCCAGTTCTTCCATCGGCACTTACTGCACCACGATGCTCTAACTTTATTAGGATGTCAAGTGCTTTGTGAATAATATCATTCGACTTAATTCCATTCAAATTACAGATAAATCCTGCACCACAATTGTCGTGCTCAAATTCTGGTAAATAAAGGCCTTGTTCTTTAACTTTCATGCTTGATAATTTTTTTACAAAATTAAATATTTCGTACTATTTACCGAATTCAAAACCCCTTTTCGGTTGATTTTTACCAAAATAATAGAAAACGCTTCTATAAATGAAGATATTGTTGTTAAAAGGTGATTGGATTGAGGTATTGATAATTGGGAGAGCTAAAATTGCCTTTAAAATGCCGATTTTCAACTTAAAAACAGAAATATAACAGAATGTTATTTTTTGTAACAAATTAGTTTGTTTTATTTAAATTTTATTAAAAAAGTACTGATTTTGGCAAAGCTTAGAATATAATTCGGATTCTATCGGTTTTTAATGAAAAAAAAATATTATATGTATATTATTTTGTTATTTTTGTAGCACTTTTATTCTGAAATAATTTCAGAGAAGCAGACAAATTCTTAATTATGAACATACACGAATATCAAGGAAAAGAAATTCTATCTAGTTATGGAGTTCGCATTCAACGCGGAATTGTAGCTAATAGTCCAGTAGAAGCTGTTGCTGCAGCGAAACAATTAACTGCCGAAACCGGAACAGGTTGGTACGTAGTTAAAGCACAGGTTCACGCAGGTGGACGTGGAAAAGGTGGTGGAGTGAAATTAGCTAAAAACTTGCAACAAGTGGAAGAGATTTCTGAGCAAATCATCGGAATGCAATTGGTAACACCACAAACTTCTGCAGAAGGTAAAAAAGTACACAAAGTTTTAATTGCTGAGGATGTTTATTATCCAGGTGAAAGCGAAACTTCTGAGTTTTATGTATCTGTTTTGTTAAACAGAGCAACAGGTCGCAACATGATTATGTATTCTACTGAAGGTGGAATGGATATCGAAGAAGTGGCTGAACATACACCTCATTTAATTTTCACTGAGGAAATTGATCCTGCTGTTGGTTTACAAGGATTTCAAGCAAGAAGAGTAGCTTTTAATTTAGGTGTTTCTGGAAATGCTTTCAAAGAAATGGTTCAATTCATTACTGCTTTATATAATGCTTATATCGGTTCTGATGCCTCTATGTTTGAAATCAATCCAGTATTGAAAACATCTGACGATAAAATTTTAGCAGTTGATGCTAAAGTAAATATCGATGATAACGCTTTATACAGACAAAAAGCATATGCTGACATGCGTGATATCCGTGAGGAGAATCCAATTGAAGTAGAAGCAAAAGAAGTAGGGTTGAACTATGTTGACCTTGACGGAACTGTAGGATGTATGGTAAACGGAGCTGGATTAGCAATGGCTACTATGGATTTAATTAAATATGCAGGTTTTGAACCAGCTAACTTCCTTGACGTAGGTGGTACTGCTGATGCAAAACGTGTTGAGACAGCTTTCCGTATTATCTTAAAAGATCCTAACGTAAAAGCAATCTTAATTAATATTTTTGGTGGAATTGTTCGTTGTGACCGTGTGGCACAAGGAGTAGTTGATGCTTACAAAAATATGGGTGATGCTATTAAAGTGCCAATCATTGTTCGTTTACAAGGTACGAATGCTGCTATTGCAAAAGAATTAATTGATAATTCAGGAATGCCAATTTTATCTGCTGTTGAATTTCAAGAAGCAGCTGACCAAGTTCAAGCGGCACTTTCTTAATTAAATTAAATAGTTATAAACAAAAAAATCCTGAGCGAAAGCTCAGGATTTTTTTGTTTATAATGTGAACTGGTTATTTTAAAGATTCACTCTTTCGAAAAGATTGAGTCGGTCTATATGTAATACAGTTTTAGAATCGTCTTCACTTCGGGTAAACATAGGGGCAAATTTTGCACCATAAATGATTTCTTCAAATGTATACGATGTTCGTCTAACTACATTTGTACTATACATGTCATCAAACATCTTTGTGAAAACAATTAATTCTCCTATTGTATTCTTGTATTCTTTTTCTTTGAAACCATATAAAGGACTATCTTCTGTAATTGGATGTACTAAGGTCCAACTTAAGGTCAAAGCATTCACTTTGTTCATTTCTAAATCTAAAGTGAAAAATTTATTGGTTATAACTCCATTTTCTTCAATATGCATTCCTAGAGTTATTTTTACTTCGGCCTCTGATAAATTGGTGTTTTTATAGGGTGAAATTCGCAACATCAAGGCTGTTCTACCTTGATACGGTGCGATGATTGCGTTTTTAGAAAAAAGTACGTGTGCTTTAGGTTTACTAAATCTTCCGTACAATAAACCGGTAGCAATAGCAAAACTTAATAAGCCAAGTAAAGCTTCAATTGCTGCTACTGAGCTAGTTAAGAAACCCTTTGGACTAATGTGTCCATAACCTACAGTAGTATAGGTTTGAACACTAAAGAAATAGGCCTGTCCAAATTTATCTAATCTAGATAGAGCAGTAATTCCATTTAAATGCTCAACCCCCAATATAAAGTAGATGGAGGCAAATACAAAATTGATTGTGAAATAAAAAAGAAATACAATAAACAAAAACTTCCATCTTGGAATAGTAATCATGGTGTGGTACCAACTAATACTATCGAAAAAAGAAACGCCAGTTTTACGCACATTTGCATTACCATTTTTTGTAATGAAACGTCCCCCATAGCTTGAAGAATTACTTCCAAAGCCGGTATTTTTGTCTATTCGTATTTTTGAGTTTAATTTTTTTCGAAGGGGCATTAGAGATTAGTTTTTCTTATTTTTTCCGTTTTTAAATTGAACTTTTTCAACTACTTGTACTTTTGGGGTTGCTTTGGAGTTGTTTTTCTTAAATGGTTTTTTTGCTCCAACCGACTTGGGTTTTTGATCTCCTCTTGCTTTTTCAGTATCTCTTGGACTAGTTTTAAACTCAGGTCTGTCTTTTGTGTTTTCTTTCTTAGGGATTTCAGCTTTATGTTTGGCTAAAACATCAGTAGGATTTTTAGGATTTTCTTTTGTTCCTCTTAAATGAATTACCAAACCATTCAAGAAATTACGTAACACTTGGTCACCACATTCCATATAATTCTCGTGTTTTTCATCACGGAAGAAAGCACCTAATTCTGATTTTGAAATTCTAAAATCAACTAATTCTAAAATTTCAACTATTTGGTCATCACGGAGCATCAAGGCGACACGTAATTTTTTAAAGATATCGTTATTGGTCATATTTTTATTTTTTACAAAGGTACATTTAAAAAGTATTTAATTTAGAATAAACGAACACCAGTTCCATTGCCTTTGGCATAACTGATTTTTCCAAACTCCATCGTAATTCCACTAGCGATATCTTCTTTCAAAAGTAAGGCTCCGTCCATATCGACATAATCTAATTCGGGCAATAAATGGGCGATAGCAGATATTCCCACCGTTGATTCGGTCATACAACCTACCATGGTTTTTAAACCTAATTGTTTTGCTTCTTGAAGCATACGTCTGCCAGGAGTAAGTCCGCCACATTTGGCTAATTTAATATTTACCCCATGAAAATGGTGGAAACATTTGGATACATCTTCTTCTTTGATACAACTTTCATCCGCTACAATTGGTAAAACGGAATGTGTAAACACTTCTTTATGTCCGTCCCAATCATCTGCTTTTAGAGGCTGCTCTAAAAATTCAACCCCTAACTTTTTTAGTTCTATTGCATTAGTAATGGTTTCATCAACTCCCCATCCGCAATTAGCATCTATTCTAAAAATAGCAGTACTGTGTTTTCGAAGTTCCTTTACAATAGCAATATCTTCTTGGGTTCCCAATTTGATCTTGTAAATCGGCCAGGGTAATTCTTCCATTTTAGCGACCATTTTTTCTATAGAAGCGATTCCAATAGTATAATCAGTCAATGGATTTTTATCTGTAGTGTAACCCCATAATTCATAGAGTTTCTTTCCTTTTTTACGAGCATATAAATCGTTATAGGCAATATCCAAAGCACACAAAGCAAATAAATTGTCTTTTAAATAAGGATGGATTTTGTGCCAAAATTCTTCTGGAGTTTCATCTCCCGAAGACTCAATAATTGGTCTAATTTTTTCCAAATCAGCTAGCATCATTGGAACGGTGATATTGTAATAGGGATTGGAAGAAGCTTCTCCATATCCCTCCAATTCACCTTCTTTTAAAATAACAATGACACAGGGTTGGATATCAATTGATTTCCTAGAAATAGTAAAAGTATGTTTTAGTTGAAGGTCGAAGGCTTTTAGTAATAATTCCATATTCAACACATTTAAGAGGCTTGATCTTGCAGTTTTTTTATTTCATCACGCAATTTTGCGGCTTGCATAAAGTCCAATTCTTTAGCTGCTTTTTCCATTGATTTTCGCTTTTCGCGAATCAATTTATCAATTTCAGATTTGGATAAATAAGCCGTTTCTGGTTCGGCCGCTACATTTAAGTTATGTCCTAATTCGTATTCCACCAAAGGATTTTTGGTAAAAGCGGAATCAATTTTTTTATTCAAAGCTTGAGGAACTTGATTGTTCTCCAAGTTGAAATTAATCTGTTTCGTTCTTCGGTAATTGGTTTCGTCAATGGTTTTTTGCATGCTGTCGGTAATCTTATCCGCGTACATGATAGCTTTCCCATTCAAGTTTCGTGCAGCACGGCCAATAGTTTGTGTTAACGAACGATGGCTTCTCAAAAAACCTTCTTTGTCTGCATCCAAAATAGCTACTAGAGACACCTCTGGTAAATCCAGTCCTTCACGTAATAAGTTAACTCCAATCAGCACGTCAAAAATACCTTTTCGCAAATCTTGCATAATTTCGATTCGCTCTAAAGTATCCACATCCGAATGAATATAACGGCAACGAATAGATACCTTGGTTAAATATTTAGCCAATTCTTCTGCCATACGTTTCGTCAAAGTGGTTACCAAAACTCTTTCGTCTAATTCACAACGTTGTTGAATTTCTTCAATCAAATCGTCAATTTGATTCAAACTTGGACGTACTTCAATAATGGGATCCAAAAGACCTGTTGGGCGAATCACTTGTTCAACAACGACTCCGTCTGTTTTTTGCAATTCATAATCTGCAGGGGTAGCCGAAACATAGATAACTTGATTTTGCATTGCCTCAAACTCCTCAAATTTCAGCGGACGGTTGTCCATAGCCGCAGGTAATCGAAAACCGTATTCGACTAAATTTTCTTTTCGGCTCCGGTCGCCGCCGTACATGGCATGAACTTGCGATAGGGTTACGTGACTTTCGTCGACCACCATCAGATAATCTTTTGGAAAATAATCCAATAAACAGAATGGCCTAGTGCCAGCTTCACGTCCGTCAAGGTAACGAGAATAATTTTCGATACCCGAACAATAGCCTAATTCTCTAATCATTTCCAAATCAAAATTGGTGCGTTCTTCGAGACGTTTGGCTTCTAAATGTTTGCCTATTTCTTTAAAATAATCGACTTGTTTGACCAAATCTTGTTGGATTTCCCAAATGGCATTTTGTAATACATCTGGCGAAGTCACAAACATATTCGCGGGATAAATCGTTAGTTTCTCAAATTTTTCTAAAACTTGAGCGTTTTTGACATCAAAACTTTCGATTTCTTCGATTTCATCTCCAAAAAAGTGAATGCGAAACGCCTCATCAGCATAACTTGGAAAAACTTCCACCGTGTCGCCTTTAATTCGGAAGGTTCCAGGGGTAAAATCAGCCTCGGTACGGGCATATAAACTCTGAACCAAACTGTGTAATAATTTGGTTCTCGAAATCACTTGATCCCGTTCAATTGCGATGACGTTTTTTTGAAATTCTACCGGATTCCCAATACCGTATAAACACGAAACAGACGCTACCACTAGAATATCTCTACGACCAGAAAGGAGGGAGGAAGTGGTGCTTAAACGCATTTTTTCGAGTTCTTCATTGATAGATAAATCTTTTTCAATAAAGACTCCAGTTACCGGCATAAAAGCTTCGGGTTGGTAGTAATCGTAGTAAGAAACAAAGTATTCTACTGCATTATTAGGAAAAAATTGTTTGAATTCTGAATACAATTGTGCCGCCAAGGTTTTATTGTGTGCCAAAACCAAAGTAGGTCGTTGCACTTCTTGAATGACATTGGCTACCGTAAATGTCTTACCAGATCCCGTTACTCCTAATAAAGTTTGGAATTGTTCGCCGTCATTAATCCCTTGAGCTAATTTTTTAATAGCTTGGGGTTGGTCGCCTTTGGGTTGGTAATCAGATACTACTTGAAAATTCATTTGGTAAAGATACTTAATTCAATCCAAGACACAAAAGTGGCATAAGAACCTAATTTGTAATTAAAATTAGTGTTTGTTTTTAATCTAAAATTGCCACGCTTTTTGTTGGTCAGCAGTCATAAAAGTCCAAGCTACAAAACGACTTGTTTTTTGGCCTTGAGCCATATCAATAGTTTTAATTTCGACTGCATTTACTTTATTTAATGTTTTGTAAATGGTTGCGAGGTGTTCTTTTTTCGAAACTAAAGTAGTGAACCACAAACAATTTAAAGGGTATTTGACACTTTCGTAAATCATTTGGGTAATAAAGCGTAGTTCACCACCGTCACACCATAGTTCGCTATTTTGTCCTCCAAAATTTAGAGTAGCTTGTTTCGTTTTTTGTTGTTTTAGATTCGAAATTTTGCGGAGAGTCCCTTTATTAGCTTCTTCTTCTGATTTATGAAAGGGAGGATTACAAATGGTAAAAGTAAATCGGTCTTCGGGAGTGATGATGTTTTTGAAAATAAATCGTGGTTCAGTTTGTAATTGTAAACTAATTCCATCAATTAGTTGGGAATTATTTTGAATGATTTTTTTGCAATTTTGAATGGCCTTTTCATCAATATCTGTCCCCACAAAACTCCAACCATAAGAGCTATTTCCTATTATCGGATAGATACAGTTAGCTCCAATACCGATATCTAAACCTTGAACAGTTTCGCCTTTTGGAATAACTCCGTTATTGCTTGAAGCTAAAACATCTGCTATATAGTGTATATAATCAGCGCGTCCTGGAATAGGCGGGCAGAGGTAATTTTTTGGAATATCCCAATTTTTAATTCCAAAGTGAAAGGCTAATAAAGCCTTGTTTAACTCTTTTACTGCTTCTGGATTTGCAAAATCAATAGTTTGAATTTGATATGTATTGGTAAAAACAAAAGATTGAAGTTCAGGACAAATTGCTATTAATTGTTCAAAATCATAGCCTGAATTGTCGCGATTTCTAGGATGTAAATTTTGTTTTTTTGGACTAATTGTTGCGGGTTGTTTTTCCATTTATATGCAAAGATACTCAATCTCCAGTTGATATTAATCAATACATTCCATGAGTAATAAATCTCCTTCTTCGTGTTCAATGGTCACTATGCCATCTTGAGTTACATGATTACTACTTCCTGTTCGATAGCCTATGGTAAGGGTATCATCTTGAAGTGGATAAAATAAATTGGAAGAATGAATGCCTGTAACATGACCTATTGGAATCAAAGAAATGGAGGTCTGGGCAGGATACCATTTTTCGAATTTTTTGGGTAGTAAAAACACTTTGGAGTGGTCGTCTAAAATAACAATTTTCAACACATCCCGGTAACGTGTGATATTGGTAATGTTGGTAATCGTATGGTCAGCTCTTTTTCCTGTTGCCCATACTACATTTACCGCTGGAATGTTTCGTGAAATTAGATAATCAAAAGCCTTTTCTAAATCGGTTTTGTTTTGATCGGGTGTATGAATAATTTCAATAGGAAATTGTGTCGTTTGATACTTTTCTGGATTAAAGTCTCGATCAAAATCACCTAATAAAACATCTACTTTTATGTCTAATTCCATCACTCGTTCTATGGCAGAATCGAGTACTATAACTAATGGAGACCACTCTAATAATTGTCCTAGCAATTCAGGTTGGCATGCGGCGCCATTAGCAATGATTAGAGCAGGTTCTTGATCGTCTCGAACGATATGATGTGAAGACATTTTGATTTTTTTAGTGCTGTAAATGTACTAAAATTATCTATTTTTCTAATTCAAATTGAGCAACAACTATATCGTCTTTAAGTAATATAAATTTAGTCGAGTCAATTACAATGTATTTACTTGTATTGGATAGGATAGAAAGAAAAGCATCTTCTAATTTCATGGTTTCAAAGCAGTACATTTTAGTAGAAACACTATTTGAAAACGAGATATAATTATCTTTTAATTGGAACTTTCCAATAATTTGATTGCAACCTGCTTTTGATTCAAAACTACTTGTAGAGGAATTAAGTTTTAAATAGAAATCGGTTGGGTTGCCAGTTATTGATTCGCTATTAATTAATGTTATTTTCCATGTTTTATTAGTAATATCCAAAGATATAGCTCCTCCTGAATTAGAAATACTTTTTGTTTCCGTATTTTTAATTGAAGTAGGTTCGCAGGAGGAAATTGTTAGAATAGTAAAAAATGGAATTACTAAAGATTTTGGGTTCATCATTGGGATAAGATTTAGGGTAATGAATGTATTAAATGGTTATAAAATTTTAAAAAAATAGCGGTTTATTGGACTACATAATTAACTGTATCGTATTCGCTTAGCGAGAAATATCCTAAAGGAAAGTTATCAGGTTGTGTTGTGTTAATTATGTTGCCTCTAATAGTTGCAGGAGGTGATTGAAAAGGGCCTCCGCCATTGTTACCTGCAATATTTACTAATATACTCATGTAGTTATAATACGTTTTAGAAATTCCATAATGGCTGATTTCAATTCGGTCACCTGCTTTTACATCTTTATTTCGTGAAAGACTAAAAAAGGGATTCCCATTAAAGAATACATCTTCGTCAACGTAAAAATTCGATTTTACTTGAGTGGAATACGTATAACGATACAGGTAGTAGTTTGTCTCAGCAGCAGGATCAATAAAGTGCGTTTTAAGTTCGATATCTTTTCCTGAAAATCCACCTTGGTTGTTCTGTTCTACATTTGTGATAGGAGCTACAGATTTCAAGGTTTCATTTGCCGTATACGTATTTCCATTATTAATTACGGTCAAGGTATAATTTTCTCCAATTACGGGAACAAAGTTTGAACATCTATATTCGCCTGTATTGGGTACTTCTGTAAAAGTAAAAGTAGTATTGGCGCTATTTTTTATAAAAACAGTGGCACCTAAAACCTTAATTGGAGTATCGCTATAAAAACTAGTTGTGGTACTTAATTTTATTTTTTGAGCACTTCCTGTAGTTCCTTTTTTCCACACAATTGAAGCCTCAATGACTAATTTTGGTGGTGCGGTTTCTAAGTTTAACGGAATCACTTCTTCGCAACTAAAAAACAAGAAGCTCAATATAAAAACTGAAAAGAAATATATTTTTTTCATGATACTTAAAATTTGAAATTATAGCTTACTGCAGGAACCATTCCGAAGATGGAAGTTTTGACCGCTTCATTAGTTCCCGTTTGACTATTTTGTCTGAAATTAATAGCTGCCGCATTTTTTCTGTTGTACAAATTGTAGATACTAAAAACCCATTCACCTTTCCAATTGCGGTTGTTGTTTTTTCTTGGTGTTAATGTGGCTGAAATATCCAAATGATGATAAGCAGGCAAGCGATTTTCGTTTCGAAGTCCATAACTAGGAACAGTGATGCCTAGGTATTGGTACTGACCATTAGGATAGGTTATAGGTTGGCCAGTTTGCAAACTAAAATTGGCTCCAAAAGACCATTTTTCATTCAATAAATACGAACTTGTTACAGATAAATTATGCGTTTTATCATACGCTGAATTGTACCATTGCCCGTTATTTATTCCGCTTTCTGTAGTGGTTCTTCCCGGAGTTTGTTGCTGTGATTTTGATAAAGTATAGGAAATCCATCCGTTGAGACGTCCTTCATTTTTCTTTATCATGACTTCTAGACCGTACGACCTCATTTGTCCATTAAGTATTACTTGTTCCAAAGCATTATTAGCAATTAAATCGGCTCCATCTATGTAGTCAATTCGATTTTGTACTTTTTTGTAATACCCTTCGACTTCTAAAGAATAGTTGTCATTTGTAAAATTTTTGAAATAGCCTATTGCCACTTGGTCTGCAATTTGAGGTTTGATGTATGCGTCGCTTGGTGTCCAAACATCTAATGGAGTAGGAGATGATGTGTTAGAAATCAGCTGAAGGTATTGCACCATACGGTTATAACTCGCTTTGATGGATTGTTTTTCATTTAATTGGTAAGCCAAAGAAAAACGGGGTTCTAGATAATTGTAACTTTTTAATACCTCATTTTTTTGAAAAGTTTGCGTTCCAATTGGAGTTGCTTTTTCATAAATCTGCATATTAGTATTGAAAGTCACAGGATTGTTGTTTGCATAAATGTTCACATTGGATTGTCCCAAACGATAAAACAAGCTGTATCGTAATCCATAAGAAATAGAAAATTTCTTAGACAGTTCTTGATCAGCATTGATATAAACCGCTGGCTCGAAAGCATATTTTTTATCCAATTGCGAAAAGTTTATTCCTGAAGTAGCACTTGAGGGCTTTATGATACCCGGATTGAAATCATAATAGATTGCATTAAGTCCGTAATTTAATTTGAATCGGTCTGAAATGTAATTTTTGAAATCGTATTTGATATTGTAATTTTTGATTCCTGAATCCCATTGGAATCCTACAAAATTCAAATCAAGTCCATAATAGTAATCGGAATAAATCATGGATAAATTGGAGAATAGTTTATCTGAGAATAAATGATTCCAACGTAAGTTAAGTGTTGAGTTTCCATAAATATTAGTAAAACTATTAGCTAAACTAAACACATCGCGACCAAAATAGCCTGATAAATACAAATTATTATTAGGGTTGATCTGATAACTCATTTTAGTATTCAAATCATAAAAGTAGGCCGCATTATTTTTTTGGTCTTTAGACAATTTCATGAATAAATGGGCATACGAACTTCGTCCTCCAATTAAGAAAGAGCCTCTGTTCTTTACTAAAGGTCCTTCTAATAATAAACGACTTGAAATTAATCCGATTCCTCCATTAGCATGAAATTCTTTGCTACTACCGTCTTTTTGGTAAATGTCCAAAACAGAAGAAGCTCTTCCTCCAAAACGAGCGGGAATACCACCTTTATACAATTTTAAATCTTTAATAGCATCCGGATTGAAAACAGAGAAAAAACCAAATACATGAGATGAATTAAATATGGTGGCTTCGTCCAACAAAATTAAGTTTTGATCAGCACCACCGCCGCGTACATTGAATCCAGAAGCGCCTTCGCCTGCATTTGTAACTCCTGGTAGTAGTAAAATGGATTTTAAAACATCTACTTCTCCTAAAACTACGGGCATTCTTTTAATAGCTGAGATGGAAAGTTTGTTGACACTCATTTCGGGTTTACGAATATCGGTTCGGGTTTTAGTATCGGTAATAATAACCTCCTTTAATGTGTTTTCATTGGTTATTAATTTGAAATTTGTCTTGGTATTCTGGTTTAATTGCAATTTATCTTCAAGAGTTTGATAACCCATATAGCTGATTCGAATGCTATAATTGCCCTTAGGAATAGTTATCGAATAAAAGCCATACTCATTTGTGGTTACTCCAGTCTTTAGTTCAGGAATAAAGAGATTGACCCCAATTAATGTTTCATTGCTATTGTTATCGCTAATAGTTCCGCTAAGGGTAAATTTTTCTTGGGCTGAAGCCAAAATTCCACTCAGCAGAAGTAAACAAAATAAAAAATATTTTTTTGAAATCATGGTTTTGTTTTTCAATAGTAATTGGTGCAAATTTCATTAAAAGTTGTGAGAAAATTTCCAAACAAACGTTAAAAATAAAAAGGCAACTAAAATAGTTGCCTTTTTAAATTATAATTTAGGAGTTGGTGTTAAGCAATCTTTGCTAAAATAGCATTGAATGTTTCACTTGGTCTCATTGCTTTACTTGTTAATTCAGGATTAGGCTGGTAGTAACCACCAATAGTTTGTGGTTTTCCTTGTGCGCCAATTAGTTCTGAATTGATTTTATCTTCATTTTCGATGAAAGCTTTTGCAATTGGAGAGAAAGTAGCTTTCAAATCCACCTCTTTATCTTGTGCAGCTAATGCCTCTGCCCAATACATAGTTAAGTAGAAATGAGAACCACGGTTGTCAATTTGACCTACTTTACGTGCTGGTGATTTATCGTTAGCTAAGAATTTTTCAGTAGCTACATCCAAAGTTTCAGCTAATACTAATGCTTTTGGATTATTTAATGTTTGACTTAAATGCTCTAAAGAAGCACCCAATGCTAAAAATTCTCCAAGAGAATCCCAACGCAAGTAGCCTTCTTGTGTGAATTGCTCTACGTGTTTTGGAGCCGAACCACCTGCACCTGTTTCAAACAAACCTCCACCATTCATTAAAGGAACGATAGATAACATTTTAGCAGAAGTTCCTACTTCTAATATTGGAAATAAATCAGTTAAATAATCACGTAAAACGTTTCCTGTAACTGAGATAGTGTCCAATCCTTTTACGATTCTTTCTAAAGTTGCTTTAGTAGCAGCAATTGGAGATAGAATTTGAATGTCTAAACCAGTGGTGTCGTGATCTTTTAGATATTTTTGAACTTTTACGATCAATTCTCTATCATGCGCTCTATTTTCGTCTAACCAAAAAATAGCAGGTGTGTTTGATAGACGCGCTCTGTTTACGGCTAGTTTAACCCAGTCTTGAATTGGAGCATCTTTGGCTTGACACATTCTAAAAATGTCTTTAGCTTCAACTGCTTGTTCCATTAATACATTTCCGTTGGTATCCACTACACGAACTACTCCGTCTGCTTGGATTTGGAACGTTTTATCATGAGAACCATATTCTTCCGCTTTTTGAGCCATCAAACCTACGTTAGGCACACTTCCCATTGTAGTTGGATCGAAAGCTCCATTTTGTTTACAAAAATCGATAGTAGCGGTATAAACACCAGCATAACAACGATCTGGAATAATAGCTACAGTATCTTGTTGTTTTCCAGCTGCATTCCACATTTGACCTGAAGTACGAATCATAGCTGGCATAGAAGCATCTACAATTACATCAGAAGGAACGTGAAGGTTGGTAATTCCTCTTTCAGAGTTAACCATGGCTAAAGCGGGTCCGTTTTCAATGGCTTGATTGATGGCAGCTTCTACCTCAGCTTGTTTTGCATTTCCAGCAATTTTTGCATAAACATCACCTAAACCATTTCTAGTATCGATATTTAATTCAGCAAATAAAGCAGCATATTTTTCAAAAACGTCTTTGAAATACACTTCTACGATGGCGCCAAAGATAATTGGGTCTGACACTTTCATCATTGTTGCTTTCAAGTGAACAGAAAGTAAAATCCCTTGTTCTTTAGCTTCTTTGATTGTTTTGGCTACAAAAGATTTTAATGCATTTAAGTTCATTACAGAACTGTCAATGATTTCTCCTGCTTTAAGCGGTGTGCTTGCTTTTAAAACGGAAGTGCTTCCGTCTTTTCCAACGAATTCTATTTTCACGTCAGTAGCATCGGCAACAGTAACTGATTTTTCACTTCCGTAAAAATCACCCGTTTCCATTGAAGCTACATGTGTTTTTGAAGTGGATGACCAAGCTCCCATAGAGTGTGGGTTAGCTTTGGCGTAATTTTTTACTGCTTTTGGTGCTCTACGGTCGGAGTTTCCTTCACGTAAAACTGGATTTACAGCCGAACCTAAAATTTTAGCATATTTTGCTTTTACATTTTTCTCTTCCTCAGTTTGAGGTTCTTCAGGAAAGTTAGGTAAAGCATAACCGTGAGATTGTAATTCAGCAATGGCGGCTTTCAATTGTGGAACTGAAGCAGAAACGTTTGGTAATTTAATAATGTTCGCTTCAGGTGTTGTAGCTAATTGACCTAATTCAGCTAAAGCATCTCCTGTTTTTTGGTTATCTGCCAAATATTCAGGGAAATTAGCTAAAATTCTTCCTGCTAAGGAAATGTCTCTTGTTTCAATTTCAATATCGGATGTTCCAGTGAAAGCTTGAACGATCGGTAAAAAAGAATAAGTTGCTAACAAAGGGGCTTCGTCTGTAAGCGTGTAAAAAATTTTGGATTTCTGTGCCATTGTTTTATTTTTAAAATCGAATCTATTTATGGTTTTGCTACTCAAACGTTTGAGTTCGTTTTTTTAGCGGGGCAAATATATGAAAATCAGATGTAAAAACGATTCGGATTAGTTGATAAAAGCGAATATTTTTAGGGATTGAACACCTTATTTCTAAATTGTGATTTTTAAGGGGGTAAAATTCCTAATTTGTAAATTTTAGCCTCTATAATTAGCAAAAAAAAGTCCCAACATTGTTGGGACTTTTATGATTAAGAGATAGTATATTATCTTCTTTTATCTTTAATTTTTGCTTTTTTACCAGTAAGTTCTCTGAAGTAGAAAATTCTAGCTCTACGTACAGCACCTTTCTTATTGATTTCAATTTTTTGCAAAGCTGGTAAGTTAACTGGGAAGATACGCTCTACTCCAATAGCTCCAGACATTTTACGGATGGTAAAAGTTTCTGTAGTTCCAGAACCTCTTCTTTGAATAACCACTCCTTTAAAGAACTGAGTTCTTGTTTTTTCACCCTCTTTAATTTCGTAGTACACAGTGATAGTGTCACCAGCTCCGAATTCAGGGAAATCTTTTCTTGTTACAAATTCGTCTTTAACGAATTTCATTAAATCTGCCATGATAATTTTAATTATGGTTTAATATAGAGCAACATTCACGGTTCTCGCCAGAGGTTGATCTAATGCGGCTGCGAAATTAATTATAAATTTTGAATTTTGAATAAAAAATCGAAAAAAAATAAAATACTACTCTTCCAATAAGTCAGGACGACGATTTTTAGTGTGTTCGTAGGCCATATCTTCGCGCCATTTGTCAATTTTAGCAAAGTTACCGCTAGTTAAAACTTCTGGGACTTTCCATCCTTTATAGTCGGCAGGACGTGTGTATATTGGTCCTGACAATAAACCATCTTGAAAGCTGTCGGTCAAGGCAGAGGTTTCGTCACTTAAAACTCCAGGAATTAACCGAATTAAAGCATCGGATAAAACTAATGCGCCTAATTCGCCACCACTTAGGACATAATCGCCAATAGAAATTTCTTTGGTAATAAAATGATCTCTCACTCGCTGATCGACACCTTTATAATGTCCACACAAAATAATAATATTTTCGTACATGGACATGGTATTGGCCATTTTCTGATTCAATGTTTCTCCGTCAGGCGACATATAGATAATCTCGTCATATTCTCTCTCTCTTTTCAAATGGGTAATACAAGCGTCGATAGGTTGTACGGTCATCACCATTCCAGCTCCTCCTCCAAAAGGGTAATCATCTACACTTTTTTGTTTGTTAGTAGTGTAATCACGTAAGTTGTGAATGTGAACTTCTACCAAACCTTTGTCGATGGCACGTTTCATAATTGAGGCTTCAAAAGGGCTTCGTAATAATTCAGGAAGTACGGTGATAATATCTATACGCATTATAAAGTCTGCAAAGTTGTAAAGAGGCAAAGGTACAAAGTTTAAAATCAAATCCTAAATGGTTTTTATTTGATTATCACTCTATCTATTGTCTTATCTTTTTAATGAAAAATGAGATCTAAATTCTTTTTCAATATCATTTTCTCGAAAGATTACATGAAACCAATAATCACTAGAAGGTAAAGGCTGACCGTTGAAAGTACCGTCCCATCCTAAAGATGCCCCGCTCATTTCTTTAATTAATTTACCAAAACGATCAAAAATGAAAATTTTTGAATTGGGTTGATTACTTAGACCAATTATATTCCAATATTCATGATAAGAATCTCCGTTTGGAGTAAAGTAATGAGGGTAATTAATTAAAATCACTTTTAATTTTTCAGTTGTGCAACCCTTTGTGTCATCCACAGTAATTAGATGCTCACCGGGACTTACATTTTCAAAAATTGGACTTGTTTGTATTGATTCATTATCCAATTGATAATTCAATTCACCTAATCCACCACTCGCAATTATTTTAATCGATTGTGTATCCTGAAAAGCTTCCGAAAAGGTATATCTAATAGTAATAGGAGTATTGATTAATGTAACTAGAATCAATTTTGAAGTTGAGAAACAACCTGTATTGATATCTTTTGCTATGATTGAATAATTGCCTGGTGTATCCACGGTTAAACTTTCGGAGGTTTCGTTCAATACTATGCCATCTTTGAACCATTCAAATGTGTGTGACAATTTATCTAAATTGGATTCAATAGTGTAGGAGGAATTTGTATTTGTTACCGAGTTAAAACAAATTACCCCATCTATGGGATTAGGTCGTGGCAAAGAATTTACAGTAACGGTCAAACTCGTTGAGGAAGCACATTCTCCGGTACTTGGCGTAAAAGTATAAGTTGTGGTTTTGGTGTTGTCCAAAGCAGGCGACCAAGTTCCCGTTATTCCATTAGTCGATTTGGTTGGCAAAGCTGCTAAAGTTGCGCTTTCACAAATGGAGGAAACCGGATTGAAATTAGGTGTTACTTTCGGATTCACGCTCACGGTCAAACTGGCTGTAGCTGAACATTGTCCCGTACTTGGCGTAAAGGTATAGGTAGTAGTTTTAGTGTTGTCCAAAGCAGGCGACCAAGTTCCCGTTATTCCATTAGTCGATGTGGTTGGCAATGCTGTTAAAGTGCCGCCTTCGCAAATGGTGGAAACTGGATTGAAATTAGGCGTTGCTTGCGGATTCACGGTCACGGTCAAACTCGCTGTAGTTGCACATTTTCCCGTACTTGGCGTAAAGGTATAGGTAGTAGTTTTGGTGTTGTCCAAAGCAGGCGACCAAGTTCCCGTTATTCCATTAGTCGATTTGGTTGGTAAATCTGCTAAAGTTGTACCTTCACAAATGGCTGAAACTGGGTTGAAATTAGGTGTTACTTTCGGATTCACGGTCACGGTCAAACTGGCTGTAGCTGCACATTGTCCCGTACTTGGCGTAAAGGTATAGGTAGTAGTTTTAGTGTTGTCCAAAGCAGGCGACCAACTTCCTGTTATTCCATTAGTTGATGAAGTTGGCAAAGCTGTTAAAGTTGTGCCTTCGCAAATGGTGGAAACTGGATTGAAAGTCGGAGTAATCATTGAAGTACTTCCATTTTCGGCAGAACTCGCAGTGTCAAAAATTGTAAAATTGAGAGTACAGGTTGTCGTGCCTACTGTTTTTGTGTCTAAATTGATGGGTAATAAACTAGTAGATAATCCAGAAACATTTATGGCGAAAAGTTGATTTTCTCCACAAGAAGTATTAACAGTACTTAGTCCAAAAATTTGCGAACCGGAGGGGAAATCTAATATTTCTTTAGAATTATTTAAATTAGCAAGATCTATTTCAATAAGTTTAAAAGATTTTGTTGCCATTAATAGTTTTCCTTTATGAAAAATTAAATCGCCTGAACTTTCCCATTGTGATGGTAAGTTACCAACAACCGAAAAAGTGTTGGTTACAGGGTCAAATTTTTCAATTCTATTGTCAGAAGCCGCATATATAAAACCATCTTGACTTGAGGTTAATGCAGTAACAAGATTCCCTTGAAAAGAACCTAATGGGATACACGAACTACTTGAGTTAAATCCAGTTTTAAAAAGCTGTTGCCCCATTCCAGGGAAATTTGTACCGTCTATAAAGTAAATTTCATTATTCAAAAAAGCTATAGAAAACGCTTTAACATTAGAACAACTTGCGATAGGTGTACTAGAGCAATTTGTGGGGTTCACTTCCCTAATTTGACCGTTAGAATCTACCGAAATAAAATTTTTAGGATTTTGAGATAAGAGTAGATTTGAGATAAATACAATAAATAGAAATAGTTTATTTTTCATAAAGTTTGTAAACTAGGGCTGATTTACAATTTGTTATTTCAATACAATATTAATAAAAAGAAATAGAAGTACATAATTCTTGTCAATAAGTTAAAAAAGAATCGCTTCAATTGCGTGAGGGAAGGAAGTGGCATCCTTTTTAGATCGTCGATCCACGCGAGACCGCCTAAAAAGATATAATGGACAGCCCGACCGGGCTTTTGTCGATGGCACGTTTCATAATTGAGGCTTCAAAAGGGCTTCGTAATAATTCAGGAAGTACGGTGATAATATCTATATGCATTGTAAAGTCTGCAAAGTTGTAAAGAGGCAAAGGTACAAAGTTTAAAGTATTTTTATTATTTGTGAAAAGATATGTTTTGTTGATTATCCAAATATTTTAAAACTAGGAACTATAATTTTTTTCATTTCACTTTTCAAAGTGTTTTTTTTGACTACTTTTATCTCCTTAATATATCTAACTAGTTAATTATGAAAAATATATCAAAAGTAGTTGTGGCAGGTGTAATGGTTTTAGGATTTGCTTCTTTTCCAATACAAAGGCTAAATGCACAAAATAAACCTATTGAAATGACAAATCCACTTTTTCAACAAAGCACGCTACAGTATCAAGCACCTCCTTTTAATTTAATTAAAGATGAACATTTTAAACCTGCTTTTGAAAGAGGTATTAAACTTCAAGAAAAAGAGATTCAAGATATTGTCAACAACCCCGCTGCACCCACTTTTCAAAATACTTTATTGGCATTAGAAATTAGTGGTGCTGATTTAGGTAGAGCAACAGGAATTTTTTACAACCTAACAAGTTCGAATACCAATCCTACTTTACAAGCAATTGAAGCAGAATATGCTCCCATTTTTTCGGCACATAATGATAAAATATTCATGAATAGCCAACTCTATAATAGAATAAAATCTATCAATAGTAAGACTTTAAAAGGAGAGGATGAGAAATTGAAGCAATATTATTTGCAACAATTCGAGTTGGCTGGTGCTAATTTATCTCCTGCGGATAAAGAAAAAATGAAAAAAATCAACGAGGAGTTGGCAAGCTTAAGTACGCTTTTTAGCAATAAATTACTTTTAGCTCGAAAAAACGGAGCGGTTTTACTAGACAATATAACTGATTTAGAAGGTTTAAGTACAGATGAAATTGCTGCTGCAAAAGACAAAGCAAAAGCTGCTGGATATGAAGGCAAATATCTTATTGGATTGTCAAATACAACACAACAGCCTTTATTGTCAAGTCTTAAAAACAGAGCAACAAGAGAAAAAATATATAAATCTTCTTGGAATCGCGCCGAAAAAAATGATGAAGGAGATACGAGAGAAGTTCTAGAAAAGTTGGCTAGGTTGCGTTTGCAAAAAGGGCAGTTAATGGGTAAAAAAAGTTTCGCAGAATGGAAACTACAAGACCAAATGGCTCAAACACCAGAGGCTGCTATGGATTTGTTAGCTAAAATTGCAACCCCAGCAGTGGCAAAAGCACAAGAAGAAGCCAAAGAAATTCAGGATTTAATAGATGCTCAACAAGGTGAATTTAAATTAGCACCTTGGGATTGGAATTTTTATTCTGAGCAAGTAAGAAAAGCAAAATATGATTTAGACGAAAGTAAAATAAAACCCTATTTTGAAGTGAATACGGTTTTAGAAAAAGGAGTCTTTTTTGCTGCCAAAGGGATGTATGGAATAACATTCAAAGAACGAAATGATTTACCTGTTTATAATCCAGATGTAAAAGTATATGAGGTTTTTGATAATGATGGAAAATCGATGGCAATATATTATTTGGATTTTTATACTAGAGATAATAAAAGTGGAGGAGCTTGGATGAATAATTTTGTTAATCAGTCTCATTATTTAAAACAAAAACCAGTAATTGTAAATGTTTACAATTTTGCTAAACCAGTTAACGGAAATCCTTCCTTAATTAGTTTTGATAATGTAACTACTATGTTTCACGAATTCGGACATACTTTGCATGGACTTTTTGCCAATCAAAAATATACGAGTCTTTCGGGAACTTCAGTGCCTCGTGATTATGTAGAATTTCCTTCTCAAATAAATGAACACGCCGCATTAGTTCCTGCGATATTAAAAAATTATGCAATTCATTACGATACAAAAGAAGTTATACCACAAGAATTAATTGATAAAATTAAAAAAGCAGAAACTTTTAATAAAGGGTATAGAATTACTGAATTACTAGCAGCTTCAACCATAGATTTGGTTTGGCATAGTGTGGAAAAAGAATCCGATTTTAAGCCAGCATTAGTTTTTGAAAATGAAGCACTACAAAAATACGGACTTCTAATAAATGAAGTCCCTACCAGATACCACACTCCTTATTTTGCTCATATTTGGGGCGGAGGATATTCAGCTGGGTATTATGCATATACTTGGTCCAAAACATTAGATTATAATGCATTTGATTGGATGGAAGCAAATGGAGGGATGAATAGAGCCAATTGTGAGCGTTTTAGAAAATACATTCTATCTGTTGGTAATAGTGTAGATTTAAAAAAGGCATTCCAAGAGTTTGTTGGTCATGATATGCAAATTGAGCCTTATTTGAGAATTTCAGGATTATCGACTAAGAAATAACTTGATGCTACATAAAAAAAAATAACCTTCAATTGAAGGTTATTTTTTTTTAAAATTATTAGCTTCTTAATTTTCTAATTTTCACATGGACGCAATCTATAATTAATTTTGTAATTTTGCATTTCAATAAAAAACAACAAAAATGGGAAACGGGATATACGCTAAATTCAACACCGCTAAGGGTTCAGTTTTAGTAAAATTAACACACGATTTAACGCCAGGAACAGTAGGTAACTTTGTCGCTTTGGCCGAAGGGAATTTGGAAAATAAAGTAAAACCACAAGGGACAAAATATTATGACGGATTAACTTTTCACAGAGTAATCCCTGATTTTATGATTCAAGGTGGTTGTCCACAAGGAACAGGAACTGGAGATGCAGGGTACAAATTTGACGATGAATTCCATCCTAGTTTGAAACACGATCGTCCAGGAGTTTTGGCGATGGCCAATGCAGGGCCTGGTACTAATGGTTCTCAGTTTTATATTACTCATGTACCCACTTCTTGGTTGGATGGAAAACATACGGTTTTTGGACATGTTGTAGAAGGGCAAGATGTAGTGGATGCTGTTGCTCAAGGAGATGTTTTGGAAACTTTAGAAATTATTAGAGTAGGAGCTGAGGCTGAGCAATGGAATGCAGTTGAGGCTTTTAGAACGTTTGAAGGTTCTCGTGCTAAACGTATCGAGGCTGAACGCGCTGCTGCCGAAGCTGAAATGGAAAAATTAGCAGCTGGTTTTGAAAAAACAGAAAGCGGTTTGCGTTACCAATTCATCCAAAGAGGTTCTGGTAAAAAAGCAGAAGATGGTAAAACAGTTTCGGTTCACTATTCAGGGCAATTGCCAGATGGGAAAGTATTTGATAGTTCGTATGCACGCAAAAAACCAATCGAATTTCCATTAGGAAGAGGAAATGTTATTGAAGGTTGGGATGAAGGAATTGCTTTATTGCAGGTAGGTGACAAAGCTCGTTTTGTGATACCATCTCACTTAGGATACGGTTCTCGTGGTGCAGGAGGTGTTATTCCGCCAAACGCCACTTTAATCTTTGACGTTGAGTTAATGGATGTAAAATAATTTATTTCTTTACAAATAGTAAGATCCCAGAGTGAAAGCTTTGGGATTTTTTTTGTTCTTGTATTTAACTTGTTTACAAAGAGTTGTTTGTGTCGATTTTATTTTACATTTGTTAAGCTTATCTAATATATAATTATTATGAAAAAAACACTGTTAACTTTTGTGATTACAAGTTCGTTCTTTTTGAGTAACGCACAAAACCAACTTAAAAAAGCAGAAGTCCCTGCTGCTACAACCGAAAAAGTTGAGAATTTCGCATCCAATATTAAATTCAATCCAGATGAAAAAGTAATTACGCAACATAGTACAACCATTAAAGGTCAAAAGGTGCCTTATCAAGCTACTACGGGTACATTGCCTGTTTGGGATGAAGATGGAAAGACAATTGCGGGATTGTTTTATACCTATTATGAGCGTTCGGATATTCAAGATCGCGCTAATCGTCCTTTAGTGATTTCTTTTAATGGAGGGCCGGGTTCGGCTTCTGTTTGGATGCAAATTGCATATACAGGTCCTACTTTGTTAAATATAGATAGTGAAGGATATCCTATTCAACCGTATGGAGTTAAGGAAAATCCTCATTCTATCTTGGATGTAGCTGATATTGTATTTGTAAATCCAGTAAATACGGCTTATTCTAGAATAACGAATAAAGAAACTCCAAAATCTACTTTTTTCGGCGTAAATGCAGATGTCAAGTACTTAGCTGAATGGATAAAAACATTTGTTACGCGCAATAATCGTTGGGCTTCTCCAAAATATCTTATTGGCGAAAGTTATGGTACTACACGTGTTTCAGGCTTGGCATTGGAATTACAAAATAGTCAATGGATGTATTTAAATGGGGTTGTTTTAGTTTCACCAACTACACTAGGAATAGAAAGAGGAGTTGTTTCTAAAGCCGCTTTACGATTGCCTTATTTTGCAGCAACTGCCTGGTACCATAAAATGCTTTCCTCTGATTTACAATCTAAGGATTTAACTGTAATGCTTCCAGAAGTAGAGCAGTTTACCATTAACGAATTACTACCTGCATTGAGTAAAGGTGGATTTTTAGAAGAATCCAAACGCAAAGAGATTGCTTCTAAAATTGCGCATTATTCAGGAATATCAGAAAAAGTTATTTTACAAAATAACTTAGATGTTCCTTTGGACTATTTTTGGAAAGAATTATTAAGAGATCAAGGGTTTACAGTGGGTCGATTGGATTCTCGTTATAAAGGAATTGATCGTAAAGATGCTGGTGATAATCCTGATTTTAATTCAGAGTTAACTTCTTGGTTGCATTCGTTTACACCAGCAATTAATATGTATCTCCGAAATGATTTGAATTACAAAACGGATTTAAAATACAATATGTTTGGGCCAGTTCATCCATGGGATAATTCAGGTGATCAAACAGGAGAAAATTTGCGTCAAGCGATGGCTCAAAATCCGTATTTACATGTGTTAGTTCAATCGGGATATTATGATGGAGCTTGTGATTATTTTAATGCAAAATACAATCTTTGGCAAATGGACCCTAGTGGAAAATTAAAAGAAAGAATGTCTTGGAAAGGTTATCGTAGTGGGCATATGATGTATCTTAGAAAAGAAGATTTGATAAAGGGAAATGATGATTTAAGAGAGTTTATTCAAAAATCACTTCCTAAGCCCGGTGTGCCGGCAAAATATTAAATAAACAAAAAGCCCAAAATCATTTGATTTTGGGCTTTTTGTTTTTATAAATCGTAATTAAATATCGTCAAAGTCAATATCTGTAAAATTCGATACTTGAGGAGTAATTTCATCATCTGAATTTTCAGCAGTGTATTCTTTTTTGAAATCTTTTTGGTGTCTTTCAGAGATTACTTCTTCTCCTTTATGGTTTAAAACATAAGAAGTCATATCGCCAAGAATTTCTGTAAACGCAGCAAAGTCTTCTTTGTATAAATAGATTTTATGCTTTTTAAAATGGAATGAACCATCTTCTTCTGTGAATTTTTTACTTTCAGTAATGGTAATGTAATAGTCGTCGGCTTTAGTTGCTCTTACATCAAAGAAATACGTTCTTCTCCCAGCTCTTAAAACTTTAGAAAATATTTCTTCTTTTTCTAATAAGTCATTTTCTCTCATAATCCTTTCGTCATTTTAGTGGTTTAATGGTATCCAAAAATGATAAAAATAAATTGATAAAACAAAAAATTATAGCAATTCTTTTTCTGAAAGTTGTTTCAAATACAAATCGGCGTAGTAGCCTTCTTCATTTATTAATTGATTATGAGAACCTTGTTGAATGATTTTCCCTTCGTCAATAATAATAATTTGGTCGGCATTTTTAGCCGATGAAACTCTATGACTTACAATAATTGTCGTTTTGTCCTTACAAATTTCGAATAAATTATTCAAAATAGCTTCTTCAGTTTCGGTATCAACAGCAGACAAACAATCGTCGAAAAGTAAAATAGGAGGGTTTTTGATAATGGCTCTTGCGATTGATACACGTTGTTTTTGTCCGCCAGAAAGTGTTATTCCTCTTTCGCCTAAAATCGTGTCATATTTTTTATTGAAGCCTAGGATATTATCGTGTACTACAGCACTTTTTGCTGCTGATTCGATAGCTTCATCGGTAGCATCTTCGTTGCCAAATTTGATATTGTTCTTAATGCTATCTGAAAATAAGAAAGCGTCTTGAGGAACAATTCCGATACTATTTCTTAAATCGTACAGATTAAGTTGGCTAATTGGTGTTCCGTCAACCGTAATTTCTCCTTCAGTAACATCATGTAAACGAGATATGAGGGATAGAATAGTAGATTTTCCCGCCCCAGTTTTTCCTAAAATAGCTAAGGTTTGTCCTTTTTTAACTGAAAACGAAATGTTTTGAATCGCTTTGATATTAGTGTCTTCGTAAGTGTAACTTACATTGTTAAAAGCAATACTTCCTTCAACAGTTGAATGATTTGGGTTGGTGTTTTTAATTTCAGGTTCGATTTTCAAAAACTCATTCAAGCGTTTTTGAGAAGCTTCTGCTTCTTGCACCATAGACGAAACCCATCCTAAAGACGCCACCGGCCAAGTTAACATGTTTACGTACAAGATAAATTCGGCAATAGTACCGATACTTTTGATAGTGCCTTCCATATACATCAAACCTCCAAAATAAATAACCACTAAGTTACTTACTCCAATTAAAGCCATCATCAATGGACCAAACAGTGATTGTACTCGAGCCAAATCCAAACTTTTGTTTTTACTTTCGTCAGCCAAATCAATCATATTGTTCTGATGTTGGTTTTCTAACGAATAAGCTTTAATTACTCGAATTCCAGAGAAAATTTCTTGAGAAAAGCTAGATACTTTGGATAAATATTGTTGAAAAATAGTACTCCTTTTGTTGATTTCAGAGCTGAGTTTGAAAATAGTATAGGATAAGATAGGTAGGGGTAAAAGTGTGTATAATGTTAGCCTTGGCGATACGTTATACATATAAGCAATCACTATCGCAAAACGGATAAATGTATTGATAGTGTACATTACTGCTGGCCCCACATACATTCTAACTTTAGAAACGTCTTCACTTATACGATTCATTAAATCACCTGTTCTGTTTTGTTTGTAGAATTGTTGGGATAGATTTTCGTATTGTCTAAAGACTTCGTTCTTTAAGTCAAATTCGATATGACGAGACATTACAATCAATGTTTGACGCATCAAGAAGGTCAAAAAACCCGCAATTATGGTGGTGCCAATGATTAATAAAATATTGGTTACTAATTCTCCTTTGAAATGAGATAAGACGGTTTCAGAAGTTTTCTTAGCATCTGAAAGTTTATCAAATTGTTCAATAGCACCAAGAGACTCACTAATTAGTTTAGGGGTGTACAAAGAGAAAAATTGAGCAATGATTGTGGTTACAATTCCTAGTAAAAAACTAAACTTGTATTTGACAAAGTATTTATTTAAATAACCTAATTCTTTCATTGTAGTATTGCTCTTTTTCAAAGGCAAATATACAGGATTAAAAGGAATATTTAGATGTTAAAATAGAAGTAGTGAATTAAATAATTGATTTGCAACCAACTCATTTTTGATTCAAAAAAAGAAATTTTAATTTTATTTTAAGGTATGAAATGACTACTTTTGCAGTCTAATTCATTAAAAGTTCTTACAAAGTGGTAAATAGAAGACACATTCGCGTTAAGGTTATGCAATCCATTTATGCCATGCACCAAAACGGTTCGGATAATTTAGAAGGTCAAGAAAAATTTCTATTTTACAGCATCGATGCTATTCAAGATTTATACCTTATCATGCTTTCTTCTTTAATTGAAATGGCTAAAAAGGAAAAAGTCTTCTTACACTTATCAAGTCAAAAACATTTGGCAACCCCTGAAGAACGCAATCCAAACAATAAATTTGTTAAGAATACTATTTTTCAATTATTGGAAGACAATAATTCGTTGAGTATTGCTTTGGAAAACAGAAAAATAACCAATTGGAATATTCATGATGATTATATTAATTTACTTTTAACTTCTTTGAAAGAAAGTAAATTGTATGCTAAATACATGAGTACTACTGTCAATACATTTGAAGAAGATAAGCAGTTTGTTGTAGATCTTTTTTCGGAAATTATTGTTCCAAATGAAAAATTATACGAGTATTTAGAGGATGATAAACTAACTTGGATTGACGATATTCCAGTAGTGAATACGCATATTGTTAAGCAATTAAAAGCAATCAAATCAGCTGAGGATGATAGTTTTAGAGTGCCAAAATTGTTTAAAGATGCTGATGATAAAGATTTTGCGAAAGATTTGTTTAGAAAAACGGTTTTGAACGAAAAAGAATTAGCCAAAGAATTTGATTCTAAAACACCTAATTGGGATATGGAACGAATAGCTGAAATAGATACCATTATTCTTAAAATGGCTATTTGCGAATTGTTGAAATTCCCATCAATTCCAGTAAAGGTAACTTTGAACGAATATTTAGAGTTGGCTAAAGAATATTCTACTCCAAAAAGTAGTATTTTTATCAACGGAATTTTAGATAATTTAGTCAAAGAATTCCAATCGAATAAAAAAATGATCAAAGCAGGAAGAGGCTTGATGTAATACGTTTAACAAAAAATAAAATAAAATCATGGGACAATTAAGTCAATTTGCACTGTTCTTATTAATGTTTGTAGTAATCTATTTCTTTATGATTAGACCACAACAAAAAAGAGCGAAAGCCGAAAAAGAATTTGAAAGCAGCTTAAAAGTTGGAGATAAAATTATCACTAAAAGTGGTCTTCACGGTAAAATTGCTGAATTAGCTGAAACTACAGTAGTCGTTGAAACAATGTCAGGGAAATTGAAAATGGAGCGTTCAGCTATTTCAATGGAAATGAGTGCTGCTTTGAATAAGAAATAGTTTCAAAGAAAAAATAAAAAAAAACTCCCAATTCTATTGAATTGGGAGTTTTTTTATGGCTTAATTTTTAGAAGCGGTCAATTCGGCAATTTTAACAATAACTTCAATTGCTTTTTGAATGCTTTCTACTGGAACATATTCGTACTTTCCATGAAAGTTATGTCCACCAGCAAAAATATTAGGACAAGGCAATCCCATGTAAGACAATTGAGAGCCATCTGTTCCGCCTCGTATAGGTTTAATTAGTGGTTTAATACCTACTTCTTTCATTGCTTTTTCGGCAATATCGACAATGTGTTTGACAGGCAATACTTTTTCTTTCATATTATAGTATTGGTCGTTGATTTCAGCAATGGCTATATCTTCACCAAATTGTTTGGCAAACTTTTTATTGATTTTTTTTGTGATTTTTTCAATTAGTGCTTTACGCTTTTCAAACTTTGATTTATTGTGATCTCGAATAATCAATTCTACTACGCTTTCTTCAATGCTTCCACTAAGATGATGCACATGAAAAAATCCTTCATATCCTCTAGTTTCTTCTGGGGTTTCACCTTTTGGTAATGCATTAATAAATTCGTTAGCAATAAGCATGGAGTTGATCATTTTCCCTTTGGCATAACCAGGATGTACACTTTTTCCTTTGAAGGTAATTTTGGCTCCAGCTGCATTAAAATTTTCATACTCTAATTCGCCTACCTGACTTCCATCCATAGTGTACGCCCAATCAGCACCAAACTTAGCTACATCAAAATGATGCGCACCACGTCCTATTTCCTCATCGGGAGTGAACCCAACTCTAATTTTTCCATGTTTGATTTCAGGATGTTGGATGAGGTATTCCATAGCGGTTACAATTTCTGTAATTCCGGCTTTGTCATCTGCACCTAGTAAAGTAGTTCCGTCGGTAGTAATTAAAGTTTGTCCTTTATATTGCAATAAATCTTTGAAATACTTTGGTGATAAAACGATATTTTGTGCTGTATTTAATACGATATCTCCTCCATCATAATTAGGAATAACTTGAGGTTTTACATTAGCTCCCGAAAAATCTGGTGAAGTATCAAAATGGGAAATGAATCCAATAGTAGGAACCTCGTAATCTACATTACTAGGTAAAGTAGCCATGATGTAGGCTTTGTCGTCTATAGTTACATCTTGAAGTCCGATAGATTTTAATTCTTCAACAAGTTGGTTCGCCAAATCCCATTGTTTTTTAGTGCTTGGAGTAGTAGTTGAATTGGGGTCAGATTCGGTGTCAATAGTAACATAACTGATGAATCTATCTATAATGTGTTGCATGGAATTGTATTTTTGACCAAAGGTAAGTTTTTATGCTTTTTCTTTCTCAAATCGGTTAATTACTTCTTGGTAATAATTGAAAGTAGTTTTAGCGATGGATTCCCAACTGAATTTTTCTAAAACTCTTTTACGGCCGGCTTTTCCCATTTGTATAGCTAAAGATTCATCTTCTAATAGTAGATTAATTTTTGCGGCAAATTGTTTCTGAAACTCTTCGGGACGAGCAGGGTTGAAGTCGGTTCTTGAAACACTATCTAACGGAATTAAATAACCTGTTTCGCCTTCTGTAATGATTTCGGGAATACCACCAACTGCGCTTCCTACAACGGGAGTTTCACAGGATAGGGCTTCTAAATTGATGATTCCAAACGGTTCGTATAACGAAGGGCAAGCAAATACTCGAGCATGACTGTACAGTACTTTTATTTTTTCGCGAGGTAACATTTCTGAAATTAAGATAACTCCGTCTCGTTGGGATTGTAATTCATTAATTAATGTTTCAGTTTCAGCGGCGATTTCAGGAGTGTCTGGAGCCCCTGCACAAAGCACAACTTGGCAATTTGTATTAAAATATTTGGCTGCATTAATGAGTTGCGAAATTCCTTTTTGACGAGTAATTCGGCCCACAAATAAAACAAAAGGGATGTCAGGATTAATCCCATATTCTACTAAAAGAGATTGGTCAAAAGTAGGTTGATAAAATTCAGGATCAATACCGTTGTGTATCACGGTTACTTTTTCAGGAGCTACATTATATGCCTCAATTACATCCTGTTTCATTTGTTCGCTCACCGCAATAACGCCATCGGCAGTTTTATAGGCTCTGTCTTCAATCCAACGAGAAAGGAAATAACCATTTCCCAATTGTTCGACTTTCCAAGGGCGATGTGTTTCTAAACTGTGTGTGGTTAAAATTAGTGGCACTTGCAGCAATTCTCGAGTAAAAACACCAGCGAGATGGGTGTACCAAGTATGACAATGAATTACATCTGCTTGAGGAGTAGCTTGAGACATCTCCACATTTCGACTCAAATTATGAAACATTTTGATATGGGAATTGGAAGCGTCTTCCATTTTGTTCAAACAAGGGGTAATACACTGAACGTTCATAGTAGTAGTTTCAGACTGTTCTCCAAAACACCGCACTTCCACGTCGCCTAATTTAGCTAATTCTTGACTTAAAAAATCAATATGTACACCAGCTCCACCATAAATGTGTGGTGGAAATTCGTTTGAAAAAAGCGCTATTTTCATCTTTTTACTACATTTTAGTTGGACATAAATTTAAAAAAATAATTGCGGCTAATTACTCTTTTTTATAAATATGGAGTGATTGTCCAACCAATTTCCATTGTCCTTTAATTTTTTCTAATAATCGAATTTCATACGACCAAGTACGTTTCCCTTCCGCATCGGTGGATACTTCGTCATGGCTAACCCAAGCATTGTTTTCGGTAATACTCATTTTATAATTCGAATGTAATGCAAATCCTCCATTACCCATAGTTTCTGGTTTTTCGTTTTGCATTGCGGTAGGTGGGACGTCTATGGTTTGACCGTTGGGTAAAGAAACTAAAATTCGGCTATACGGTTGAATGTGCCAACAATCCAAATGTCCCTGAACGTCTTTAGCTCGCCATGTAGCCGATTCTTTTTCTAAAAGTTTTTTAATGGCAGTTTCTTCATCTATTTTTTGACTGTAAGCAAAAGCAGTTAGACTTATAATAAAACTAAGGGCTAATTTCCATTTCATATCTAGAGTGTGTTAAAGGGTTATTTCTGACTTACGAAAGATACGTAAAATTTATAAATCTAATAAGGTATAAAAAAATCCGATCGTTTTTCAACAATCGGATTTCAATTATAAGAGTGAAAGTTTATTCAAACAATCCTTCGATACTCAAGTAACGTTCCCCTGTATCGTAACAAAAAGTTAACACAGTAGCCTCTGCTGGAATATCTTTTATTTTTTTTGCAACAGCAGCTAGAGAAGCACCAGAAGAAATACCTAAAAGAATTCCTTCTTCTTTGGCTGCTCTTTGTGCATATTCAAATGCTTCATCTTTGCTTACTTGTACTGTTCCATCTAAGGCATCAGTATGTAAGTTAGTTGGAATAAATCCAGCGCCAATACCTTGAATAGGGTGAGGAGCAGGAGATCCCCCACTGATTACAGGCGAAGCTTCTGGTTCTACTGCATATACTTTTAAGTTAGGATAATGTGCTTTTAATATTTCAGCACAACCTGTTATATGTCCGCCTGTTCCAACTCCAGTAATCAAGTAATCTAATCCGTTTGGAAATGCCTTGATGATTTCTTGCGCGGTTGTTTTCTTATGAACTTCAATATTGGCAGGGTTTTCAAATTGTAGTGGCGACCAAGCATGCGGAATTTCAGCAGTTAATTCTTGTGCTTTTTCAATGGCGCCTTTCATCCCTTTTTCACGAGGTGTCAATACAAATTCGGCTCCGTAAATGCTCATCAAGCGTCTTCTTTCAACTGACATCGATTCGGGCATTACCAAAATTAATCGGTAGCCTTTAACGGCAGCTACCATAGCTAAACCAATTCCAGTGTTTCCAGAAGTAGCTTCAATGATTGTGCTGTCTTTTTGCAAAAGTCCTTTTGCTTCGGCATCCTCGATCATGGCTAATGCAATTCTGTCTTTGATACTTGCCCCCGGATTTGCGCGTTCTAGTTTAATATAAACGTTTTTGTTTTCGCCAAAAAGGCGATTCACTTTGATGTGTGGCGTATTGCCAATAGTTTCTAATATGTTGTTGTATTGCATGATATTGTTTTTTATTCGATTTATAAAGATAAGTAAAAAAATAACCCCGAAAGAATAATTCCATCGGGGTTTATAATAGACATTGTTATGTGAATTACAAGTGAATTACTTCCCCGTAAGCATCAGCCACTGCTTCCATTACAGCCTCACTCATAGTAGGGTGTGGGTGGATTGCTTTTAAGATTTCGTGCCCAGTAGTTTCTAATTTACGAGCTACAACTGCTTCAGCAATCATATCAGTAACACCAGCACCAATCATGTGGCATCCTAACCATTCTCCGTATTTAGCATCGAAAATTACTTTTACAAAACCATCTGCCGCTCCTGAAGCTTTTGCTTTTCCTGAAGCTGAGAATGGGAATTTACCAATTTTCAACTCGTATCCTTTTTCTTTAGCTGCTTTTTCAGTCAATCCAACCGAAGCAATTTCTGGAGTAGCATAAGTACAACCAGGAACGTTTCCGTAGTCGATTGGTTCAACATGTAGTCCTGCGATTTTTTCCACACAGTTAATTCCTTCAGCTGAAGCTACGTGAGCTAATGCTTGTCCTGGAGTAATATCTCCAATAGCATAATAACCTGGAATATTGGTTTGGTTGTAAGCGTTTACTAAAATTTTATCTCTATCAGTAGCAATACCAACTTCTTCTAAACCGATGTTCTCAATATTAGTTTTGATACCCACAGCAGAAAGTAAAATATCAGCTTCTAACACTTCTTCTCCTTTAGCTGTTTTCACAAATGCTTTCACTCCTTTTCCAGAAGTATCAATTTTTTCTACAGAAGCATTGGTCATAATGTTTACCCCTGCTTTTTTCATAGAACGTTCCATTTGTTTCGAAATATCTTCGTCTTCAACTGGAACAATATTTGGCATAAATTCTACAATAGTCACTTCAGTTCCCATTGAGTTGTAAAAATGTGCAAATTCAATTCCAATAGCTCCAGAACCAACGATAATCATTGATTTAGGTTGTTTTGGTAATGTCATTGCTTGACGGTATCCAATTACTTTTACACCATCTTGAGGCAAGTTAGGCAATTCACGAGAACGCGCTCCAGTAGCCAAAATGATATGATCTGCACTATATTCCGTTACTTTTCCGTCTTTGTCAGTTACATCCACTTTTTTTCCTGGTTTTATTTTACCAAAACCATCAATAACGTCGATTTTATTCTTTTTCATCAAGAATTGAACACCTTTGCTCATTCCTTCAGCCACTCCTCTTGAACGGTTTACTACCGCTGAGAAATCTTTATCAAATGATGAAACAGTCAATCCGTAATCAGAAGCGTGTTTTAAATAATCAAAAACCTGAGCTGATTTAAGCAAGGCTTTAGTTGGGATACATCCCCAGTTCAAGCAAACTCCACCTAAATTTTCTTTTTCGATTACAGCTACTTTGAAGCCTAATTGAGAGGCTCTGATGGCTGTAACATATCCTCCAGGTCCACTTCCTAAAACAATAATATCGTATTTCATGTGTATAATTTTATCTATATTAATTGATGCTGCGAATTTAAGGAATTATTCTGTTTTGTGAAATTTTCAAACCTATAAAGTCAAAAACTAACAAAATTTCAAAAAAAGCAACGGAATATAAACCCTGATGTAAGGTTAATTAGCTACCGAAAACTGTGAATCGTACAAGTTTTTGTAATAGCCAGTTGCTCTGTTGATGAGCTCTTGGTGCGTGCCTTCTTCTACAATTAAACCTTTGTCCATCACCACAATTTTATCCGCGTTGACAATAGTAGCTAATCTATGGGCGATGACAATAGAAGTTCGACCTTCGGTAATCGTTTCGGTAGCACGTTGAATCAATTCTTCCGAATAGGTATCGATAGAAGAGGTTGCTTCATCCAAAATCAAAATACTTGGGTTACTCACAAAAGCACGTAAAAAAGCAATCAGTTGGCGTTGCCCCGAGGATAGCATTACCCCTCGTTCTTTTACATCAAAATCGTAGTTGTCAGGCAAACTCATAATAAAATCATGCACACCGATTTTTTTGGCTGCAGCCAAAACTTCTTCACGAGTGATTGCAGGATTGTTGAGTGTAATGTTGTTGTAGATGGTGTCTGCAAACAAGAAAACGTCTTGTAAAACCACTGCAATTTGCTTACGTAGCGACTCCAAAGTGTAATTTTCAATGTTATGATGGTCAATGTAAATTGTCCCGCTATTAATTTCGTAAAATCGATTCAATAAATTAATTATGGTCGATTTACCAGCTCCAGTAGATCCAACAATTGCAATAGTTTGTCCTGCTTTTACTTCTAAATCAATTCCTTTAATCACTTCTTCATCAGGAACATATCCAAAGTGAATGTCTTTGAATTCGATATTTCCTTTAAAAATAGGCGCTTCAATAGTACCGGTATCTTGAATTTGGTCTTGAGTGTCTAATATATCAAAAACACGATTAGCTGCAATCATTCCTAATTGCATTTCGTTGAATTTATCTGCAATTTGACGCAGTGGATTGAATAACATTCCGATGAACATGGTGTAGGAGAACAAATCACCAAAAGTGGTAAAAGTATCCCCGTTCAAAATCTTAAAACCACCGTATAAAACAATAAATCCAAGGGTTAATGACGAAATAATATCAGCAATAGGGAAGAAGATAGAGTTGTACAAAATCGTTTTAATCCATGCTTTTCTATGTTTGTCGTTGATGTTTTTAAACTTGTCAAATTCAATATCTTCTCTATTGAATAATTGCACAATTTTCATTCCTGTAACACGCTCCTGAACAAAGGAATTCATATTGGCAATTTCGGTTCGGACTTCTTCAAAAGCGACCTGCATTTTGCGTTGGAATATTCGGGTGAAGAACACTAAAATTGGCATAGCTACAATGACAATCCAAGTCAATTTCCAGTTCATATAAAACATAAAAATCAGCACCACAACCATCTTCATCAAATCACTAATGATCATAAAAAGGCCTTGACTAAAAATACGAGCAATTGCCTCAATATCTGAAACCGAGCGCGTTACTAATTGGCCCACAGGCACGTGGTCAAAATACTTCATTCGAAAACTCAAAAGATGTTTGAAGAGCTTGGTTCTAATGTCTTTGACAATGTCCTGCCCCAACCAATTCGCCCAATACACAAAATAATATTGCGAAAAAACCTCTGCCAAAAGCACAATTCCCATGAAGGAGATGTACAATAAAAGACCTTGCTGGTCGTGAGTTTTAATATATCCGTCTACGGTTTGTTTCAATAAATAAGGACGCAATGCTGCAAAAACTGAAAGCGAAATGGCAAAAACTATCACCCCTCTAAATCGTAATTGGTACGGTTTAGTGTATTTTAAAATTCGCTTGAATAATCTGGTGTCGAATGCTTTTGCTTTCATAATATTTTGTGTAGCTATTCCTGCTATCCGCTTTATCTTTTTAGATGTGTACTTCGAGAGCCTCAGTCCTCATCAAAAAAGGATGCCGCTGCTATCAGGGCTATGGGTTGATGTAATCGTACTCTATTTTCGTTAAATATAAACCATGTGCTGGAACTGAAAATCCTGCTTTTTCTCTGCTTTTGCTTTCTATAATTTTTGTAAAATCGTCTAAGGTGATTTTATGCAAACCCACATTGACTAATGTTCCAACTATTGAACGTACCATATTTCTTAAAAAACGATTGGCCGAAATGGTAAAAACTAATTGTGAATTTTCTTGCTTCCAATACGCCTCAAAAATAGTGCAATCAAATGTATTTACATCGGTGTTGACCTTAGAAAAACACTCAAAGTCAGTATAGTTGAATAATAATTTTGCTGCTTCATTCATCAATTCAACATCTAAGGACTGATGAAAATACCAACTTAATTCGTCTAAAAACGGATTTTTGAATTGGTGAACATGATATTCGTAGGTTCTTTTTGTAGCATCAAAGCGTGTATGTGCTTCGTCGTGAACGGGAATAATATCATAAATCACAATGTATTTTGGTAAATAAGAATTCAGTTTATGGACCAAATTAGGTATATCAAAAGAGGATTCAAAATCAAAATGAGCATACATTTCTCTAGCATGAACACCGGTATCGGTGCGTCCAGCGCCCATCAAATTAATTTCAGATTGTAGCAAAACAGAAAATGCCTTGTTCAATGTTTCTTGAACAGAGGTAGCATTAGGCTGTATTTGCCAGCCATGGTAAGGAGTTCCGTTGTAAGCTAAATGTATAAAATATCTCAAGTTGAATCGTCACAAAGTTGAAGTCCCAAAGGTACAAAGTTTTTAGGTAGAGCAAAGCCTAAAAACAGGAAGTTCGTCCAGACTTTTTTATCGTCTTTTATGTTTGTAACTTTGGCCTTGTTATTTACCTTCAATATGAAAAAAATACTCTTGCTTTCGGACACTCATAGTCATATTGACGATACTATTTTAAAGTATGTTGCTCAAGCAGATGAGGTTTGGCATGCTGGAGATATTGGGGATTTAGCAGTAACAGATGCAATCAAAAAGCAAAAACCTTTGCGAGCAGTATATGGTAATATTGATGATGCGCAAGCTCGTTTAGAGTTTCCATTGCACAATCAATTTTTATGTGAAGGAGTTTCGGTTTGGATTACTCATATCGGTGGTTATCCAGGAAAATACAACCCAGCTATTCGGGAAGAGTTAGCTCAGAATCCACCTCAATTGTTTATTTGTGGACATTCGCACATTCTCAAAGTACAATTTGATAAGAAAAACAATCTATTGCACATGAATCCTGGTGCTGTGGGGAAAAGTGGATTTCATCAAGTACGTACCCTATTACGTTTTGTAATTGACGGGACGGCAATTAAAGATTTAGAAATCATTGAAATTGAAAAGCGGGTATGATTAGGTCTTACTAATCGGGACATCTATAGTTATTATGGTTCCCATATCTATTTTGGAATCAATAGTTAGATTGCCTTTCATAGCATTTATTCTAGCTCTAATTTGGTTAATTCCAAATCCCTCTAGTAGTTGAAATTGATTGGTATCAAATCCTTTACCATTATCAAAAACTTGAATTTTTAAAACCGTATCATTTTCAGTTAGTGTTACTTTTCCAATAGTGGCTTGGCTATGTTTAATAATATTATTTAATAATTCAGTAATGATAAAGTAAATTTTGATTTCAAAATCCTCGGGATATCTTTTTTGATTGTCGATATTGCTTTCAAATTCAAAAGTAATAGTCGAATTGGAGTTTTTTTCGCACAAGTCCTCTAAGGCATATAAAAGACCAAAACGAACTAGAAGAGCAGGAATTAATTCGTGAGATAAATCACGAACTTTATCGTGTGCTTCTCCTAGTAATGCTATTGTTTTAATGATTTCATCGCTTGGATTTTGATTTTTGGTATTAAAAACACTCAAATGCAATCCCGCTGAAGATAGTAAAGCACTTATGTTATCGTGTAAAAAAGCGGCAATTTTTTTTCGTTCTATTTCTTGCCCTGATAAGGATGCATTAATAATGTTTTGCTGAATTTTATTTCGTAGTCCGTTCAATCGGTTCTTTTGAATAAGTCGTGAATTTTGAACATAAAAATAGAAAAGCACAATACTAATTAAAAAGATGGAAATCACAGCTATGAATTTTCGTCGAGCCATTGTTTTTTCTTGTTGTAATATTTCTTGCTGAGTCTTATATTCAGATTCAATTTTTTCAACTTCTCTTTTGTATTCTTCTATTTCAAGGTTTAGCCCCTCTGTTTTTGCCTTATTTAGTTGTTCTTCATTGTCAAGTTCGTCAGTAATCGAATTGTAAAGGGTCAAATTTTCATAGGCTTTTTGATATTGCCCATTTGACTTTAAAAATTTGGCATATTCTTGATGGGTTAGGGCTAAGTCAAATTTTTCACTTCCAGCATTTCCTAGTTGTATGGCTTTATTGAAATAAAATTCTGCTTTTTGATTCTCTTTTTTATCAGCATAGTAGAGGGCATTTAACATGTTTAATGCAACAATAGTCATCCCACTCCCATACTTTTCTTGGTATTTATTTACGAATTGTAGATAAGGGTGTCCTTGATTGAATTCTTGGATATCAAAATAAGCCCAAGCAATGTTTAAGTTGGTAAGTACTAATTGAGAAGAATCATTTGCTTTTGCACTGTATTCTAATGACTTTTTGTAATGTGCAATTCCTTTTTGATATTCTTTTTTATCGAAGCAATAAATGTTGCCTAAATTGTTATGTAATAAGTTTTTTAATTTAGAATCATTCGTTTTATCTGCATAAATCAATCCTTTGTTATAATAGAAAAAAGATTTTTCGGGATTAGAGAACAAATCAAAATTTCCTCCAATAGTATTGTAAGTAGAAGCAATTAAATCATTGTCTTTGATAAAAATAGCATGGCGTAAAATACGTCTGCATTTGATTAAAGATTGATCATGTTTTCCTTCACGCATCAAATGAATAGCACTTTTTAATTCTTTGGCTATTTCATCTCTAGAAGGCGTTTTCTCCTTAGAAAAAACACTCATTCCATTGAAGAAAAAGAATAGAAAAATAAAAGATATAAACCTATTTGATGACATAATTAGCTTTTGAAAACAGATGTTACGATTTGATTAGGTTATTTTTAATAGCATACTTAACTAACCCAATGGTGTTTTTTGCGCCAATTTTTTTCATAATATTTTTACGGTGGGTTTCTACCGTATTAGTGCTAATGAATAATTTGTCGCTAATTTCTTTTCCGCTTAGCTCTAGCGATATTAAAGTAATTACTTCCAATTCTCTTTCAGTAAGAAGGGTATTAGCTAAGGAGAAGTCTTTGTTTACTTTTTGATTGTCTCTGGTAACCAAATTGAAAATTTTCTCTCGAACGGATTTGCAGAAATAATCTTCTTCATTTCGAACGGCATAAATGGCTTCTACAATGTTTTCACCGGCGCATTTTTTAGTAAGATAACCATTCGCGCCTAGACGCATGACTTCTTTGATAAGTTTTAAATCGTCATAGCTTGATAAGATAATTACTTTACAAGGAATGCCTTTTTGAGCAAATTCTTTAATTACTTCAATGCCATCTTTCTCTGGCATATTCAAATCTAAAATTAAAATATCAGCTTGAGTTGTTATGACCTCTTCGTATAAGTCTTTTCCGTCTAAAGAAAATCCTACGACTTCAAAGTCTGGAATAGTTTTCAATAAAAATTGTATACCATCAAGAAGTACTTGATGATCATCGGCTAAGTAGATTTTAATTTTTTCACTCATAGGTTTGGGAATTGTATTTTCAAATGTAAGAAAATTTGACTAAGAGCTGTTATTTTTCTTCAAAATAGAATAAAAATGAAAAACCCGAATGGGTTACATTCGGGTTTTCGTCGCACTAATAAACTAAGTTTATAGGTTTACCTCAATCGATCCACAGATTTTACAAGATCTTCGTCCTTCTTGATGGCCTTATTAGCAAAACCTAATAATACGATAGCCAAGATAGGTAGAAACATCCCAATACCCTTCTCAGAAACTGCAGGAGTTTCTCCGGATAAATTTAGTGAATGATAAACAAATAATCCTAATAAAATTAAATTTAATATGATGTTCAATCTGCCAATAACAAATTGATTTTGTCTCTTTTTAAAAGAAATAATACTCAACAAAGTTAATGTTGTACTTAATCCAAAAAGGATAACATACAATTGGTTTTGCATAAAAAGAAAGTCTTTTCCATCTGCTGTTGACCATAAAGGAAAAATAAAAGGTAATACACCTGTTATTACAAAAGCAAGAAGTAAATATAAAGTTTGAATTCTTTGTATCATTGTTTTCTTATTCTCCCACAAAAATATAGTTTCTTTTTTATAAATACTATTGTATGATAAAAAAATATTCGTATTATTGCATAACAAATCCGTAAGCACTTCATACTACGGACAATCCAAAAAAAACTTTACTACCTATCTTTTACAATTAAGTTTCCTAAAAATAAATTAAACCCATAGAACATTCATGTTTGATATTTCTGCATTAAAAGAAATGAAGCTTTCTGAGCTTCAAGAAATAGCTAAATTGGCTAAAACCATAAAATTTAACGGAGTAAAAAAAGAGGACTTGATTGCTCAAATTTTAGAGCAACAAGCTAAGTCGTCAGATTCAGTCGATTCTTCGAAAGAAGTCAGTGCTGAAAAGCCAAAAAGAGCCCGAATCACAGCTTCGAAAAAGGAAACAGTCGCATCTGCTTCAGAAAGAATTGTTGATGTAGAAGTAATTCCAAATTCAAAATCAGAAGAAACAACTCCTGAGAATTCAAATGAACCAAGCGACAAAAAAGCTCCGAAAGTAGTTAAATTTAATAAGTCGGCTTACGAACAAAAATTAGCTAAAAAAGAAGTGGCTCCTAAAGAAAATGAAGGAGAACCTGAATTGCCTTTGGAATCAACTACTAATGAAGGTGGAGAAGCTCCAACTGTTAATAAAAAAGTAAATCCAAATCAGCTAAATAAACAAAACCAGAACCCTAATCAAAATGGGAATGGAAATCAAAATCCGAATCAAAAGAATAAGAAAAATAATTTTGGACATTCAGATTATGAATTTGACGGAATCATCGAAAGTGAAGGGGTATTAGAAATGATGCCTGATGGATATGGTTTCTTGCGTTCATCGGATTATAATTATTTGGCTTCGCCAGATGATATTTATTTATCGACTTCTCAAATTCGATTGTTTGGTTTAAAAACAGGAGATACTGTAAAAGGAGTGGTTCGTCCTCCAAAAGAAGGGGAGAAGTTTTTCCCATTGGTTCGTGTATTAAAAATTAATGGACATGATCCACAAGTAGTTCGTGATCGTGTTTCTTTTGAGCATTTAACACCTGTTTTTCCAAAAGAAAAATTCAAATTGGCCGAAAAACAAAGTACTATTTCGACAAGAATTATTGATTTGTTTTCTCCGATAGGAAAAGGACAACGTGGTATGATTGTAGCGCAACCCAAAACAGGTAAAACAATGTTGTTAAAAGACATTGCCAATGCTATTGCTGCCAATCATCCTGAAGTGTACTTGATTGTTCTTTTGATTGATGAACGTCCAGAAGAGGTGACTGATATGCAACGTAGTGTTCGTGGTGAAGTTATTGCTTCTACTTTTGATAGAGAACCACAAGAACACGTTAAAATTGCGAATATTGTTTTAGAAAAAGCCAAACGTTTGGTAGAATGCGGACACGATGTAGTCATTCTTTTAGACTCGATTACTCGTCTAGCAAGAGCGTATAACACGGTTCAACCTGCCTCAGGAAAAGTATTGAGTGGAGGTGTTGATGCTAATGCGTTACAAAAACCAAAACGTTTCTTTGGAGCGGCTCGTAATGTAGAAAATGGAGGTTCATTGAGTATTATTGCAACTGCTTTGACCGAAACAGGTTCTAAAATGGATGAGGTGATTTTTGAAGAATTCAAAGGAACAGGTAATATGGAATTGCAATTGGATAGAAAAATTGCTAACAAACGTATCTTCCCAGCTATTGATTTAACCTCTTCAAGCACGCGAAGAGATGATTTATTGTTAGATCCTCAAACTTTGCAACGTATGTGGATTATGCGTAAATATTTATCAGATATGAATCCTGTGGAAGCAATGGATTTTATCAATGATAGATTCAAAAAGACTAGAAATAATGAAGAATTCTTGATTTCAATGAATGATTAATTCTGAACTATAAATACATAAAAAAAGTCCCAATTTGGGACTTTTTTTATGATTATAACTTTCGATTAAGCGTTTTTACGTTCTAATAAGGCCATGTAAAAACCATCAAAACCAGATTCTGAAGCTAATATTTTGCGATCTTCAATAAACTGAAATTGTTTTCCAATTTCGGTTGTTAAGAAACGTTGTACTTGTTCTTGGTTTTCTGAAGGTAAAACAGAGCAAGTAGCATACACTAATTTTCCTCCTGGTTTTACAATTTTAGAATAGTTTTCTAACACTTCTGCTTGAACTTTACGGATGTTGTCTATAAATTCAGGTTGTAATTTCCATTTGGCATCTGGGTTTCTTTTTAAAACCCCTAAACCACTACAAGGTGCGTCTATCAAAACACGATCTGCTTTTTCGTGTAATTTTTTAATGACTTTAGTAGAGTCAATAATTCGGTATTCAATATTGAAAGCACTGTTTCTTTTGGCTCTTAGTTTTAATTGCTTCAATTTACTTTCGTACAAATCCATAGCAATCAATTGTCCTTTATTTTCCATTAAAGAAGCAATATGTAAGGTTTTTCCACCCGCACCTGCACAAGTATCTACGACACGCATTCCTGGTTTTACATCAAGGAAAGCAGCCACTAATTGTGAGTTAGCATCTTGAACTTCAAAAAAACCTTGTTTGAATGCATCGGTTAAAAATACATTTGCTCTTTCTTTTAAAACTAAAGCATCTGGTTGGTCTTTCAAATATTCGGTTTCGATATTCAAATCCATTAAGATGGCTTTCAGTTTTTCTTTGGTAGTTTTTAAAGTATTGACACGAAGAATTACTTTAGCAGGTTGGTTTTGAGCTGCAATTTCTTTTGCCCAAACCTTTTCTCCTAATTCTTTCACGCCCAATTCATCCATCCAATCCGGAATCGATTCTTTGAATGTTCTGATTTTAGATAATTCATCAAAACGACCTTTAATTTTTCGTTCTGGAGTACCTTCTAATTGGCGCCAATCCGGAATTGGATATCCTCTCAAAACCGCCCAAACAGAAAATATTCTCCATAGATTGTCTCGGTCAAAAGGTTCTTTTACTTCAGCAATTTCAGAATATAATCGTTTCCAACGTACAATTTCATAAATCGTTTCGGCTACAAATTTTCTATCGGAACTTCCCCAACGTTTGTCTTTTTTTAAGGAACGTGCTACCACTTTATCTGCATATTCTCCTTCGTTGAATATTGCATTTAAAGCATCAATGGTAGTATAAACTAAATTTCTATGTAATCTCATTTTAAATAATTGAATTGCAAAGGTACTATTTATTGGTGTGAAAGCTAAATTTTAATGTTCTAAATAAAAAGACACTGTCGTGAAACAGTGTCTTTAGTATGTGTAGACAATCCAGTTTTATTTAACTCTTGTCAATCCTATGTTTTCTGGTGCATGAAGTACCATTGGGAATTTTTCAATTTTCACCGAACTACTATCTAATCCAAAGGCTCTTTCTTCAGATAAGCTGAGTTTTTTGATGAAGAAATACGAATTCATAACTAATTTTTCATGCCACAATAAATCACTATCATTAGATAAAAATTTCTCAGACAATACAAACTTAAAGTCTCCAAGGATGTTGTTTTTGTTCAATGATTCGTAACGACTTGTAATATCTACTTCACCTTTTTTAACCATGTCTTTTAGAACTTCGCGGAACATTAGATTGATTTTAGTAGGTTCTCTAAATCCTAAATTAAAGTCAACACGGTACAAATCGTCTTTTAAGATTTCGGTTACTTTATATTCTGTTTTATAAGGTTCAGTTAAAATGTTCACGTGAACAAACCAATAAATGTCAGCTCTTTTGGGTCTTTTTTGTAGAATAGAATACATTACTTTTTCTTCAATTTCATCCACTCTTCCTGCATTGGTCATATACACCAAATGGGTTGCGTATTTTGGAATTGATAAATCAGCACTTAATTCGCCCAATACTTTTTTATAGTCTTCAATCTTAACAATTTTAGTGTAAGCCTTGTTGATTTTCTTAGCTAGGTACCAAATGGTCATAATAGAAATAAGTAGCATTGCTATGAAAAGAGTAACATAACCACCTTCGGCAAATTTGGTAATATTGGCAGCTAGGAAACTAAATTCAATCATTAAATAAATGCTAATTAATGGAACGTATAAGAACCATTTAACTCGTTTCATTATCAAATAGTAATTCAATAAAAGAGTCGTCATAATCATGCAAAGGATAATAGCTAAACCATACGCATGTTCCATATTGCTAGATTCTTCAAAATGCAAGACGATACCCACACAACCAAAGAATAATAACCAGTTGATAGAAGGGATATATAGCTGACCTTTTAGCTCGGTTGGGTATTTGATTTTGACTTTTGGCCAGAAATTCAAACGCATGGCTTCATTGATTAAGGTAAATGAACCACTAATTAACGCTTGAGAGGCAATTACAGCTGCCAAAGTAGCTACTACAATTCCGATAGGTTGGAACCAATCGGCCATAATTAGGTAAAATGGGTTTCCATTTTTCCCACCTAAACTTTCTAGTGATTGTCCTTCGTGGTGTATCAAATAAGCACCTTGACCAAAATAGTTTAGAACTAAAGCTATCTTTACAAAAATCCAACTGATTCGAATATTTTTACGTCCGCAATGCCCCATGTCCGAATACAATGCCTCAGCTCCAGTAGTACATAAGAATACAAAACCAAGTACAAAAAAACCATCTGGATGAATTGATAATAAATGATAGGCGTAGTAAGGATTTAGTGCATTTAGCACTTCTATGTGTTTGAAAATTTGAATACCACCTAAAATCGCTAACATGCTAAACCAAATTAACATCATAGGAGCAAAAAACTTTCCAACTAATTTGGTTCCAAATTGTTGAATGGTAAATAGTATAAATAAAATTCCGATTACGATTGGAATGGTATTGATTTCAGGATAAAAGGTTCTAACTCCCTCAACAGCAGAGGATACTGAGATAGGAGGGGTAATGATTCCATCGGCTAGTAAAGCACTTCCTCCAATAATGGCAGGAACAATCAACCATCGAATTTTTGTTTTTTTGACTAAAGCATATAAGGCAAAAATTCCACCTTCGCCATGGTTGTCAGCACTTAAGGTGATGAGTACGTATTTAATTGTAGTTTGCAGAGTAAGTGTCCAAAAAACACAAGAGATTCCACCTAAAACAATATCGGCATTAATTATATGGTCGCCAAGGATGGCTTTCATTACATACAAAGGAGAAGTTCCAATGTCACCATATATAATTCCTAAAGAAACTAATAAACCGCCAAGTGTTAATTTACTATGGAGATCTTTGTGCGCTACGCTCATGATATTTAATTAAAAAGTGGGCAAATTTACTCTTTTTAAATAAATTAGGGTAAAAAATAACAAAAAAACACGGAGACTATTTCCGTGTTTTTAATGATTCTAATTTAATGTTAATTTCGTCTATGGTTTTCTCTAGAACCTCTTCCATTTTCTTTCGTTGACGGAAGCGTTACATATTGATTTCTATTACGTTGAATTTCCACCTCTTTAATTTCTAAAGGTCTATTTTGTGTCATTTCTCTTCTGTAATTTGTTCTTTGAATATCGTTACCACTTCTATATTGTCTATCATTATTACGATAATATTCATTGGAGTTGCGTTGTGTAAAACCTCGATGATTGGTATCGTATTCATCTCTATTTGAGTAACTATAGTTGGGGCGTTGGTTTTCGTATCTAGATGGGTAGCGATATTCAGATTGATAATTTTTTCTATAATTTACATATTTGTAATTATTGTTACTGTTTATACAAAAAGAGATGTTGCGACGGTATTTGTATATTGGGTATGGATTCCAAGTATAGTAAGCTCGAGGATAATAATTCCATTTCCAATTAGAATAGTAGGGACGGTAATTTGAAGTCCAAAATAGACTTAATAAACTCGGAGAACTATAATATACGGGTTCATAAATGTAGTTTGGGCCGTATAAATTGGTATTCCCTACAATTTGAATACTCACTCTGTCATAGTAATCTTTTGCTACATCAATTGTGGCTACATCTTGATAAATGTCACTATTAATAACGGCTTGAATTAGAATGACATGAGTTTGGTTTTCAATGGATTCTACAACTCTAAGGTAATCTACCTGATTGTCATTATTCAAATCCAAGTTAGATAATTGAAGTTTTGGGTCGTTTAGTCTTCTTTCGAAATCTTCTAAATTTTGTGATTCTCCAAATACAGATGCAACGGCTCTTAAATCTAAATTGGCACTAATTTCACTATTCATTGCATTTATTTGAGTTCTATTTTGTGCTTGTATCTGTGTTGTACAAAAAGTGATGATTGCACTTAAAAAAAATAAATTCGTTTTCATAATAAGTCAATTTAAGATTAGTAGTTATAACTTTCCAATTACTATGCCAATAATTGATTCTAAGATTTCGGATAGGTTGTAATTAATTGTATTTTAGCTTTCTAAATTTCTGTTTTTATGAATAAAATAATTCTCACTCTAGTTTTTGGTCTTCTTTTTTGGTCTTGTAAATCACAGAATGTAAATACGAATCACTTTACTTCAGTAACTATTGATACTTTATTTCAAGATAAAATTAGCATTCGAGCGTTGACTTTGGATCAAAATAAAGTTTGGTATGCAGCTGATAAATCAAGATTTGGTTTTTTTGATTTGACATTGAATCAAAAGAAAGAAGTTCAGATACCTTTTGAGAAAAGTGTTGAGTTCAGGAGTATAGCTCAAACAAATAAGTATGTATTTATTATTAGTGTTGCGAATCCCGCTTTGTTGTACCGAATTTCAAAAGAGGATTTTAGCTATAAATTGGTATATCAAGAAAATCATGAGAAGGTATTTTATGATAGTATGCAATTTTGGAATGATAAAGAAGGTGTTGCTATCGGAGACCCACTAGAAGGAAGTTTTTCAATTATCACCACTCGAGATGGAGGAAATTCTTGGCAAAAAATACCAGCCAATCAAATCCCGAAATTAGAAGAAGGTGAAGCTGCTTTTGCCGCTAGTAATACTAATATCGTAATCAAAGGAAATACTACCTGGATCGTATCTGGAGGAAAGAAATCGAGAGTATTTTCTTCAAAAGACAAAGGGAAGAGCTGGACAGTTTATGAAACACCAATGGTGCAAGGAAAACAAATGACAGGAATATTCACGGCGGATTTTTATGACTCTGAAATAGGATTTATTTCTGGAGGTAATTACGAAGTTCTAACTCAAAATTTTGACAATAAAGCGCGAACCACTAATGGAGGAAAGACGTGGGATTTAGTGGCGCAAAACCAAGGTTTTGGATATGCTTCTTGTGTACAATATGTTCCCCATAGCAATGGAAAAGGATTAGTTAGTGTGGGAGCTTCTGGTTTGTTTTATTCGAATGATGGCGGAGATAATTGGAAGCAATTAGCATTAGATAATACTCTTTATACGATCCGATTTTTAAATGATTTTACAGCTATTGCTGCTGGTAAAAATAAATTGATTCGAATTCAGTTTAAATAAAATAACCACCCTAACGAGGATGGCTATTGGAAGTTATTAAGCAATAATTATTCTTTCTTATTACCGCGATCTCTATATTGATGTAGTAATTTTCTATTGAAATCTTCTTCGGATTTTTTTAGTTTTAAAATTTTAGATGCAGGGAGAATATTTCGTAGTGTAGCGGTTAATTTTTTTCGCAACATAAATATTTCTTCATCATTGCTTTCCATTTGATTTAAGAAAGTACTGGCTTCTTTTTCGGTCATCTGACTAACAGAACCATCTTTTATTTTTTTTATAAAAGCGCCCATTTTTTGATGTCTCAATTCAAATTGTTTGTCTTCAAAAGCATTATATACAGGCCAAAATTTTTCTGCTTCAGCTGACGTTAAGTCTAATTCGGTAGTTAGAAAAGCTACTTTCATAGTTTTAATCTGTTCTCTTTTTTCTTTCATTTTCTCACCTTGAGCGTAAAAGTTGAGAGAAGAAAATAATACAAGGATGGGTAGTATTTTTAATAGTTTCATAATCGTATGTTATTGCAATAAATTTATTCTGAAATCAGTCGTTCTAAATCTGGGTTTGTGGTTAATACATCTTCTACAGTTTCCTCTTTTAAGGTCGTTGTAGGGTGTATTTTATTGATGTCTGTTTCTTCTAATTCGCTAATTAATTCATAAGGATTTATATCCGTTTGATAGGTCAAGTGATTCTCTAAAGTAGTTGTGTCTAATTCTTCACTAGTTGTCGAAAACTGATTGTAAATAGGAAGTAGCAAGGCAATAATTACAACAGCTGCTACAGCAAAAAACAGATTTTTTCTTCTTTGAAAAAGAGGTACCACTTTACTTTTTTCTTCAGGTAATTGTGAAAGTACCTTTTTAGAAAAATCATCAAAGTAATGCTCTGGGATTGTAAATCCTGATTCAATTTTTGGTTCGTTTTCTAATTTAAATGTTTTCATAACTATCGTTTAGACTAATAAGAATTTAAAAGGTTTAATTTGAAGTAATATAGGCTTCTATTTTTTTTACGGCATGATGGTAAGAAGCTTTTAATGCTCCTACAGAAGTTTCTAAAATAGTAGCGATTTCTTCATATTTTAATTCTTCAAAATATTTCATTTTGAATACTAGTTGTTGCTTTTGCGGTAAAAGTGCAATTGCTTTTTGTAATTTGATTTGAATTTCATTTCCATCAAAATAAACATCAGCTTTTAAATTGTCAATTGTCTTATTCTGTAATTCTTCGGTTGAGACTTTATTCTTTTGTGCTTTTTGTTTAATAAAAGTCAAAGCTTCATTTGTCGCAATACGGTACATCCATGAAAATAGTTTACTATCTCCTTTAAAGTTTTTGAGATTTTGAAATACTTTAATAAATGTATTTTGTAACACATCATCAGCATCATCATGATTCAATACAATGTTTCTAATATGATGGTACAAAGGTTTTTGATAATCTTGCAAGAGCTTCTGAAACGCTTCATTCTGCGTTTTAGGATGTAATAATTCTTGAATAAATTCTTTTTCTTCTTGCAAAGCTTCTATTTAACTAATTAGAATAGCATTTATCCAAAAGGTTTAATCGAAAGATTAAATTTCAGATGCAGTTGTTTCCGTTTCTGGGTTAGGTTCTTCAGTTTTAGGAACTACTTTAGGCGCACTATTTTTTGGCTTAACTGGAAAATACATTTCTGTTTTCCATTTAGAAGGATTTTTAATATCCAATTTGTTGATAGTGTACACTTCTAGATGAGCAATTTTAGAATCAGGAGTAATAACGTTTTGATTGATATAATTCTTTGATTTTTTTAAAGCTTCTTTGGTATGAGAATAGTCACCATATAAGGTGGTTTTGATTGCCGAAAAAGATTCTAATTCATCAGACATAATATCACTTCCATAACTAGTCATAATAGCTTCCTTAATTGGAACACAGATAGAAATTTTAGCTAAACCACTTTTCTCATCGTAGGTGTGATAAATTACAAATGGCTTTCCGTTAAGTTCAATTTTATTTTGTTTACAAAAAGTAATGATTTTAGGGAAAACAATTCGGGTGTTTTTTACAATAGAACTAATCTTACTAGTAAAACTTTGTTTAAGGTATGGAGTACCTAATTTTTGAACTAATCCATTTACTTTTATTTGGTAGGTATTAATTTCGTAATCTAGGCTTTTATCTAAATTGGCTAAACTTTTTTCAAATAACCCACCTATTATCCTGTTAGCACCGCCGTGAAGTGCTGTATAGATTTTATAAGAAAAACTCATTTCACCACTAGATTTCAAAGTAACTTTTGTACCTCCTAAAGTGTCTTTAAATACCCATGTAGTATTAAATTCAGTTCCATCCCAATTCATTTTTTGTGTAATACTATCATTTTCTTTTACAGAGAAAGTTTGAATAGTTCCATTGCCATCAATTCCTTCCCACATACATTTAGCTCCTTTACCGATGGTAGTTTTAGGATAATGTGTTCTTGTTGTAGCATCTTCTACCATAAAGGCCATAAAATCTTCCCAGTTTTGATAATCATTTACATAATTGTATAGATCAGCTTTTGAAGTATGAATTACTTTGCTTCGTTCTATAGTAAAACTCCCTTTTTGTGTTGCAATAAAAACAGAAAAAGAAATAAAACTAAGTAATAGTAAAAGGAAGATGTATTTTAAGATTTTCATGTTGGGTGCCAATTTAGGTTTCTTTAGTAAAGTTAGTTCTTTTATTCGAAAATGATAATGAATAATTAGAAATAAACTAACGTTTGAAGAAAATCTTGATTACAAATAGTAACCCAATAAAAATAAGAAATCCTAACAATATTTTATAATTCCCTTTATAGAATAGTTGATGTAATTTAGCGTCTTTTCGATAGGAAAAAACCATTGCTATTACAAAAGCTATGAAGAAAAGAAGAGCGAAGATCAATTGTCCTGTACTAAACATATGTTGAAAATTTTATAGCAAATTTAGTCATTTGTTCAGGAATAGTTATTACTTTTCCAATTCATTTAATGAAATATAATATGCAGAAACAAATTAAAGCGGTAAAGGAATTTCATACCGCATTCCGAATAGGTCATAGCGAATCTCCAATTGCTGATTTAGGCGAAGCCAAAAAATACCTTCGTTATAATTTGATGAAAGAAGAAAATGAAGAATATCTAGAAGCGGTCTTGAATAACGACTTAGTTGAAATTGCAGATGCTTTAGGCGACATGATGTACATACTTTGTGGGACTATTATAGAGCATGGTTTACAACATAAAATAGAAGAAGTTTTTGACGAAATTCAACGTTCTAATATGAGTAAATTAGGTGAAGATGGAAATCCAATTTACAGAGAAGACGGTAAGGTAATGAAAGGACCTAACTATTTTAAACCGGATTTTTCTAAAATATTAGGAGAATAATTGATGCCAATTTAGGACATAAAAAAAGCGATTTTCATTTGAAAATCGCTTTTTTATTTAAGTGAAGAATAATTATACTTTTACGGTCCAACCAAAAGTATCTTCAGCTAATTTATTTTGAATATTCGTCAATTTTAATTTCAAATCAGCAGCAACTGAATGCTCTAATTTAGGTAATTCGTAGTAGTGATCTTTATAAGAGAATCCGGCAATTGGACTGATAACAGCTGCAGTTCCTGCTCCAAAAATCTCTTTCAAACTTCCGTTATTAGCAGCTTCCACTAATTCATTTACTAATACTGAACGAACTTCTACAGTAATACCTTCTCTTTTAGCTAAATCAATAAGTGTTTTTCTAGTAACCCCATCAAGTATTCTTTCGCTTGTTGGTGCAGTGAATAAGGTATCATTTATTCTGAAGAAAACGTTCATGGTTCCTGCTTCTTCTAATTTAGTGTGTGTAGCGTCATCTGTCCAAATAACTTGTTGAAAACCTTCTTTGTTGGCTAAATTCGTTGGGTAGAATTGACCAGCATAATTTCCAGCCGCTTTTGCAGCACCAATTCCGCCATTTGCCGCTCTACTATAATGTTCTGCAACAATTACTTTGACTTCGCCTGCATAATACGATTTAACAGGAGATAAGATAATCATGAATTTATAGTTATCAGAAGGGTTAGCAATTACTCCCGTACCAGTTCCAATCATGAATGGTCTAATATACATGGAGTTTCCATTTCCTTTTTTTACCCAAGCTTGATCAATTTTAAGCAATTCTTTTAGTCCATTCATGAAGATGTCTTCAGGAACTTCGGGCATCGCCATTCTAACTGCTGATTTATTGAAACGTTTGAAATTTTCATCAGGTCTGAACAACCAAATGGCGTCTTGCTCGTCTTTGTAAGCTTTCATACCTTCAAAAATAGCTTGTCCGTAATGAAATACACGTGTAGACGGATCAACTAAAAAAGGTGCGTAAGGTTTAATAGTTGGTGTCTGCCATTCTCCATTTTTAAAATCACATTCAAATAAATGGTCTGTAAAAACAGCGCCAAAACTTAAATTTTCAAAGTCTACTTCATTAATTTTTGAAGTAGTTGATGGTATAATTTCAATTTTTTTGTTTTGAGTTGCACTCATAATTAAGAATTGTTTTTTTATGGTATTAAGTAATAAGCATCAGCTTACAACATTGGAATTGGGATGTACTTATTTAATGATTACAAAATTAAATAAAAATCACTAAAAAACTTATCAAAATTGTATTAATTATAGCTATTAACTGCGATTTATGTATATTTAAAAATAATCATACAATTAAGGGTGATTTATGGGAATTATATAAAAAATATCAATTTTTTTCGAATGAAACGTTTTTGTTTTAACTAATTTTGGGCATAAAATAGAAATACTTAGTTACTACTAATCTCAAAAAACATCCATTGGAAAGAGAAATTATTCAAACTCTTGACGGCTCTACCACAATTCATTTGAAAGAATGGGACGAGTGTTATCATTCAAAACATGGTGCAATTCAAGAAGCCCAACACGTTTTTATTCAAAATGGACTCTCATTATTTCCAAATCAATCAGTATCTATTTTAGAAATAGGATTTGGTACGGGTTTAAATGCATTTATTACTTTTTTGGAATCCTCAAAATTGAATCAGTCGATTAATTATGTGGGTGTTGAGGCTTATCCTGTTAATGCTTCCGAAGTGCTTGCAATGAATTATGTGGACGAATTGAATGCAAGTCATCAGCAAATTATTTTTGAACAAATGCATGAAGGCAAATGGAACGAACAATTTGAATTAGCTTCTCATTTTATATTAACCAAGCGAAAACAATTTTTTGATGAGATTGATGATTTTCAGCAATTCGACTTGATTTATTTTGATGCTTTTGGTTACAGAGTTCAGCCCGAATTGTGGAGTACAGCTATTTTTAAAAAGATGTATGAAGCACTTCGTCCAGGAGGAAAATTAGTTACTTATGCTGCTCGAGGGGTAGTTAAAAGAAGTATGATAGAAGTTGGTTTTACAGTAGAAAAACTACCAGGTCCACCGGGAAAAAGGGAAATGTTTAGAGCAAGTAAAGGGTAAACGAGTAATTTATCTTGGATAAAATAAATTACTTAAAACTTCGTTAAATAATAGTAATTGCATTTTATATTGATGTAAATTTATGCTAATTAAAATGAACGTTTAACCCAAAATTGAATTCATTATGACAAAAGTAATGCTTGACTACACCAAATCTATTCTAGAAAGAGTCAGTTTTGATCCCGCACTTTTTTACAAAGAATTACAAAAAGCAATTAAAACTTTGCTGCCCTACGAAATGGAACAATTGAAAGAATGGTTATATAATTTCACGCATGAAAAGCCAGAATTAAAACCTTGTTTGTTAGTAATCAATACATAAAAAAAAGGAACCTTTATGGTTCCTTTTTTTATTTCTTTTGAATTGGGCTAATAATTTCAACATTTTGAAATACAATAGCTCCTTTGACTACTCCAGCTATCGTACTTCGTAAAGCATCAATGATGTGGATTTTTAATTCACTTTTCGGGAAGATTAAACTCACTTCTCGAGCAGGTTTTGGTTCTTTGAAATGACGTAACTTCTTTTTGTCAGATTCCTTTAAATCTAGGGTATGTAAATAAGGCAATAGGGTAGTACCTAGTCCTTCATCAGCAAGCTTGATTAGGGTTTCAAAACTGCCACTTTCGATTTGAAAATGGTTGATTTCGTTGCGACTATTATTTTTGCATAGATTCAAAATACCATCTCTAAAGCAATGACCGTCTTGCAATAATAGAATTTCATCTAAATTTAAGTCAGCTACTTCAATTTCTTGTTTTTGATAATGTTGGTGACTTTCTGGAATGTAAGCTACAAAAGGTTCAAAATATAAGACTATTTCTTTGATCTTTTCTTCTTGAAGCGGAGTAGCAGCAATTGCAGCATCGAGATGACCATTGTTTAATTTGGTTATAATTTCATCTGTATTGAGCTCTTCAATGATGAGTTTTACTTTTGGATATTTTTTTATGAAATTGTTTAAAAACATGGGAAGTAAAGTAGGCATAATTGTTGGGATGATTCCCAATCTAAATTCGCCGCCTACAAATCCTTTTTGTTGTTCTACAATATCTTGAATTCGATCTGCTTCATTGACGATATTTTTCGCCTGACTCACTATTTTTTGACCAATATCAGTTAATTGAATTGGTTTTTTGGTTCGATCAAAAATTTGAATATTGAGTTCTTCTTCAATTTTTTGAATTTGCATGCTTAAAGTGGGTTGCGTTACAAAGCATTTTTCAGCAGCAAGAGTGAAATTTTGGTGTTCAGCAACAGCGAGAACATATTTTAGTTGAGTAATGGTCATTTGTATAGTAAATTTTGATGCAAATATAAAAACAATCAATTTATTTTATAGTGATTAAAGGGATTTAATTTTAGACTACTTTTGATTCTACTAAGACTTTTATTTATGAGCAACGATTTTTATAAAAAGATATTAGATAATAATAAAAAATGGGTGGAGGATTCTTTGGCTCTTGACCCTGATTATTTTCAAAATTTGGCAGAAAAACAGACGCCTCCTTTATTATGGATTGGATGTTCAGATAGTAGAGTGCCTGCAAATGAAATTGTTGGAGCTAAACCTGGAGAAGTATTTGTACACAGAAATATTGCCAATATGGTAATTCATTCGGATATGAATATGTTAAGCGTTTTAGATTATGCAGTTAATGTTTTGAAAGTAAAACACATTATTGTTTGCGGACATTACGGCTGTGGTGGGGTTCAGGCAGCCATGAACAATCAATCTATAGGGATTATTGATAACTGGATTAGACATATTAAAGACATCTATCGTTTGCATAAAACCTATTTGGATGCTATTGAAGACGAAACGGAACGTTTTAATGCGTTTGTTGAAGTCAATGTAAAAGAGCAAGTTTTTGATTTGGCCAAAACTTCTATAGTACAATCAGCATGGAATTCTGGACAAGAATTGACCTTGCATGGTTGGGCTTACGGTTTGAACTCTGGATTTGTAACTGACTTGGATGTTAACTTTAGTTCTGATGTAGATTTGGATGAGGTATACCAATTAAAATTTTAAAATATAAACTGCTTTAGGGCAGTTTTTTTATGCTTATTCCTCAAGATCTAAATTCTCGTTAAATGCAGAAGGTAGTAGGGTAGGGATAAATTTAATTAACATCGGTAACAATAGACTTCCTCCCGGTAACAGGAAAATGGTTAGTGATGGGATTGTTTTGCAAATGTCTAATAATTGTTTTTTAATTTTCTTTTTCTCCTTTTCATCCAAATCTCTTCTGGTAGAATAGGCGAGCAAAACCATTAATTCTTTACTTTGAACAATCTCTTTAACTAGACGAGTTTTATTTCGAGCAATAAGTGTTACCACACTTTGAGTAGTCTGATCGTAAAAATGTTTAACAGGATTTGAATAGTTAAAGTATGGAATCTCTTTTTTATGTTGCGATATTAACGTATTGGTGTCGTTGATACTTTGTTGTACAAAATCATCAGAAACAGTAAGTGTTTCGGCTAATTGATATAAGAAATAAGATTCATTATTCTCTAATACACCATCATTCCATAGCGCCATTCCAGCAATATCAATTAGGTATTTTTTTTCCAATTCGTTAGTGAAATAATCCAAATGCAATGTTTCTAAACTTAAATTGGAGTTTTTAGAGAATTTGCTGTAGCGAATAGAAGCTTCAAAAAGTTTAATTAATAAATCGTCATATTGCGACTTATTGGTTTTTACTTTTAAAGCTAATGTGACAATATTAACAATAGTTTCTTCAATCTTTTTAAGGTACTTATCAGGAATCGTTCCGTGAATTAAATACTGACGAAAAGCCAAAACATCAATGAATAACAATGCGTTAGTTACCAAATGAGAAAAGTTTTTGCTTATGATGTTTTCATTTGTTTGAACGCGTTCATCAATAAATTTCTCAAGGGTAAGTGAAGGTGTATTTTTTGGAAGTAACTTTTTGAATAAGTTAAACTCTTCTGGATGCATTTCATTATAAAAGGATACCGTTTCTGAAATGAAATCGTTCCAATTTACCTCCTGTTTTGTGATGGTATAGACTCCAAATAACGAATTGAATAAAGCTACTTTAGAAACTTCTTCTTTGAACCAACCTTTAATTGGAATTGGTGATTTTGTATCGAGCGAAATGATGTGTCCGTATATAAACCCCGTTGCTTTTAAGTTGTCATAGAAAGAGGTGTTTTCAGGAACTAATTTCATTTCTGAAATTTTCTGTTCACTGAAAAATTTATCTATCCAACCAGGTACTGAAGGGTTTATCATCAACTTAATTTAATAATGCAAAGCTATGTTTTTTTCTTATTCTAAGATGAATTTAAAATTAAAAAACCGTTTCGTATTACTATACAAAACGGTTTTAAATAAGAAATAAATGTTGATTATTTTATAATTGCAGAGCAAGCTACTCTAGCTCCTGAATTCCCTGTAGGTTGAGTTACAAAATCATCTGCACCTTGGTGAACTATTAATCCTTTTCCTAATACATCTTTGGTTGGATCTCCACAGCCAATGCACCATTCATTAGTAGCTAAAGTAATGGTTCCATTTCCATTTTCATCCGCTGTAAAATTACCAATATCACCTTTGTGGTATTCTCCTTCTCCCCATTTACCATGTTTTTTAAAGGTTGGATTCCAATGTCCTCCTGCTGAACTGCCATCTGCTGCTGAACAATCTGATTTTTCGTGTATATGAATAGCATGAATACCAGGTTTTAATCCTGCAATTTTAGCTTCAAAGGTTACTTGACCATTTTTCTCTACAAAAGTGGCTGTTCCAGACACTGTACTATTGCTTTTGGGTTCGAAATTCAAAAGTAATTTTTTTGAGTCGTTTGAGTTGGCGGTTTTACAACCTATAATTACAGCTACAATAACTACGATAGATACAATTATTTTTTTCATGATTTTCTTTTTTTTAATCCTATAAAGTTACGTATTAATGTATAGGCAAAAATTAATATTTTCTTAAAATATAAAAACCGCTCTGAATACAATCCAGAAACGGTTTTTAAAACAAATTAAATCTAAACTAAAAACTATCTTTCTGCTTAAAAGCAATATTTATTTTCTGCAACTAATTTTGCTGTAATAATTTCTCTAAGTGCTACAACATTGGGCATATTAGTATATTTGGTAAATCGGCGTAATCCCATCAACATCATACGTTGCTCGTCACCTTCAGCAAAAGAAACAATACCTTCTTTTCCTTTTTGAGTGACAATATCAACGGCTTTGTATAAATACAATTGCGCCATAGCAATTTGTTCTTGGATACTTGCTTCGCCTTGTTTTTTAGCCAATTTTTCAGTTCTAAGAATGGTGCTTTCTGCTATGTAAATTTCGATTAGCATATCGGCAGCAGCCATCAATAATTGTTGGTGTGCTTCTAAATCAGCTCCGAATTTTTGTACTGCTCCACCAGCAACCATTAAAAATGCTTTTTTCAATTTGCCAATCATCTCTTTTTCTTCGGCAAACAATTCAGAATAATCAGGGGTGTCAAAAGAGGGAATTCCCATTAATTCTTCTTGTACTTTCATCGCAGGGCCTAATAAATCCACTTGACCTTTCATGGCTTTTTTGATTAGCATTCCAACAGAGAGCATTCGGTTGATTTCGTTAGTTCCCTCGTAAATACGGGCAATTCGAGCATCTCTCCAAGCCGATTCCATTGGAGTATCCTCAGAAAATCCCATTCCTCCGTAAATTTGAATTCCTTCATCAGCACAATTTTGAACATCTTCAGAAACGGCTACTTTTAGAATGGAACATTCAATAGCAAATTCTTCTACGCCTTTTAATTCGGCTTCTTGATGAGAAGTTCCTTCTGCAACGCGGACATTGATTCTGTCTTCAATTGATTTGGCTGCACGATAAGTTGCACTTTCTCCCGCATAAGTTGAGGTTGCCATCTCGGCTAATTTAGCACGAATAGCACCAAAACTCGCAATTGGAGTATTAAATTGAATTCGGTCATTTGCATAATGTACCGCGTTTGAAGTTACACGACGTTGTGCATCCAAACATGCAGCTGCTAATTTGATACGCCCAACATTTAAGGCATTCATCGCTATTTTAAATCCATTTCCTCTTTCGGATAACATGTTTTCGACAGGTACTTTGGTTTCGTTAAAAAACACCTGACGAGTCGATGAAGCACGAATTCCTAATTTATGTTCTTCTTCTCCAAAAGAAATTCCATTGTCTTTAGTATTTTCCAAAATGAAGCCAGTGATGTTTTTATCATCTTCAATTCGAGCAAAAACGATGAAAAGCGAGCAGAATCCTGCATTAGAAATCCACATTTTTTGTCCTGTGATTTTGTAATGTGTGCCATCTTCTGATAGAACAGCTTTCGTTTTTCCAGAGTTGGCATCACTTCCCGCTCCTGGTTCAGTTAAACAATAAGCGCCAAACCATTCGCCAGAAGCTAATTTGGGTACATATTTTTGTTTTTGTTCTTCGGTTCCGTACAAAGTAATTGGCATGGTTCCAATACCCGTATGAGCTCCAAAAGCAGTAGAAAACGAACCCGTTGCTCCTGAAATATAATCACAAACTAAACACGTATCCACAAATCCCATTCCCATTCCTCCATACGATTCAGGAACAGCAATACTCAAGAAACCCATTTCTCCTGCTTTACGCATGGTTTCTTCAGTTAAGGCATAATCTTTCTTTTCAAATCGGTCTTTGTGAGGCCAGATTTCTTTGTCTACGAATTCTTTTACAGAATCGCGCATCATAATTTGTTCTTCTGAAAAATCTTCGGGTGTGAATATATTTTCACATTTAGTTTCTTTAACTAAAAACTGTCCACCTCTGGTTATATCTTCCATATCAGCCCCCTAACCCCCAAAGGGGGAAATCCTACTAGGGGTAAGTAGGGTTTAAATTTTATAAAATATTTTATTTATAATTTTTTGTACAAAGTGTATCCATAACCTAAATTCCCCCATTTGGGGGTTAGGGGGCTTATAAAATCTCGTAGATACCTGCAGAACCTTGACCTGTTCCTACACACATACTTACAATACCATATTTGTTACCACGACGTTTCATTTCGTCAAATAATTGGACTGACAATTTAGCTCCTGTACAACCTAGTGGGTGGCCTAAAGCAATGGCGCCACCATTTACGTTTACGATGTCAGGATTTAAACCTAATTCTCTAACTACGGCTAATGATTGGGAAGCAAAGGCTTCGTTTAACTCGATCAAATCAATATCGTTTAAAGTCAATCCTGCTTGTTTCAATGCTTTTGGAATAGCTTTTACTGGTCCAATTCCCATGATTCTTGGTTCAACTCCTGCCGAAGCGTAATTGACTAAACGTGCAATAGGTGTCACACCTACTTCTTTAACCATTTCTTCACTCATGATTAAAACAAAAGCAGCACCGTCACTCATTTGAGAAGAGTTCCCAGCGGTTACACTTCCATCAGCTGCAAAAACGGGTTTTAAATTTCCTAAAGCGGCTATATTAGTATCTACTCTTGGACCTTCGTCCTTTGTTACTGTATAGGTTTTAGTTTCTTTTTTACCATTTTCATTGATGAAGGTTTGCTCTACATTTATTGGGACAATTTGATTGTCAAATTTTCCTTCCGCTTGCGCTTTCAAAGCTTTTTGGTGTGAGTTGAAAGCAAATTCATCTTGGTCTTCACGCGAAATAGTATATTGTTTAGCAACGGCTTCGGCAGTTAGTCCCATTCCCCAATAGTAATCTTCATTTCCAGCAGCAGCTACACCATAATCTGGAGTAGGTTTGTAACCTCCCATCGGAATCAATGACATACTTTCAGCACCTCCTGCAATAATACAATCGGCCATGCCACTTTGAATTTTAGCAGTTGCCATTCCAATAGTTTCCAATCCTGAAGCACAATATCTATTCACGGTTACACCAGGTACATCGGTTACTTTTAATCCCATTAACGAAATCAATCGACCTACGTTTAATCCTTGTTCGGCTTCAGGCATAGCATTGCCTACCATGACATCATCGATTCGAGTTTTGTCAAAGTCTGGCAACTCATTCATTATAAATTGAATGGTTTCTGCAGCTAATTCATCGGGTCTTTTGAATCTGAATACCCCTTTTGGAGCTTTACCAACGGCTGTTCTGTATGCTTTTACTATATATGCTGTTTTCATAATTTTGTTTTTTTAGAACGCAGATTAAAAATCTAATTTCTCAACGGTTTACCTTTGGTTAACATAAACTGGATTCTCTCCAAAGTTTTTCTCTCCGTACATAAACTCAAGAAAGCTTCACGTTCAATATCTAAAAGGTATTGTTCACTTACTAATGTCGGTTCAGACAAATCACCACCAGCCATTACATAAGCTAATTTGTTAGCAATTTTTCTGTCGTGTTCTGAAATGTATTTACCTGCTTGCATTTGGTCGGTTCCCACTAAGAACATTCCCAAGGCTTGTTTTCCAAGCACTTTTACATCTTTTCTTTGTATAGGTTGGGTGTACCCTTGTTCCGCCATTTGAAGCGCCACTTGTTTAGCGACTGCAATTTGACGGTCTTTATTGACTACCACAATATCTTTTCCTTTTTGTAAAACACCCATATCAAAAGCTTCATAAGCGGATGTCGCTACTTTTGCCATTCCAATAGTTAGGAAATATTCTTGTAATACATTCAGTTCGACATCATTTTTGTGGAACAAATCCGAAGCACGTAGCGCCATTTCTTTAGAACCACCACCACCAGGAATAACACCAACACCAAACTCCACTAAACCAATATAGGTTTCAGCGGAAGCTACCACTCGGTCTGCGTGCATTGTCATTTCGCAACCTCCACCTAATGTCATTCCGTGAGGTGCGACAATCACTGGAGCGGCCGAATAACGCACTCGCATCATCGTGTCTTGGAATAATTTGATAGCCATATTCAATTCGTCATATTCTTGCTCAACCGCCATCATAAAAATCATTCCGATGTTGGCACCCACAGAAAAATTAGCTCCTTGATTCCCAATAACCAAACCGTTATATTCTTTTTCTGCTAAGTCAATGGCTTTATTGATAGCTTGCAATACATCGCCACCAATGGTATTCATTTTAGATTGAAATTCTAAATTCAAAATCCCATCGCCTAAATGTTGGATTACCGCACCGCTATTACTCCATACTTTTTTGCTTTCGCGAATGTTATTCAGAATGATAAAAGCATCTTGTCCAGGTACTTTAGCTTGCGATTTTGAAGGAATACTGTATGCGTAACTCGCCCCTTCTTTTACAGTGTAAAAACTGGTATTTCCAGCCGCAACCATTTCGGTTACCCAAGCAGCGGGTTCGTATCCTTCTGCTTTCATTAATTCGATTCCGTTAGCTACTCCAATAGCATTCCAAATTTCGAATGGTCCATTTTCCCATCCAAAACCGGCTTTCATGGCATCGTCAATTTTGTAGAAATCATCTGAAATTTCAGGAATTCTATTCGAGCAATAGGCAAACATGGCAGCGAAATTTTTTCTATAAAATTCACCTGCTTTATCTTTTCCTTTTACCAAAACTTTGAAACGATCAATCGGTTTATCAATGGTTTTAGTTAATTCCAAAGTAGCAAAAGACGCTTTTTTAGCAGCTCTGTATTCAAGAGTATTCAAATCCAAAGATAGAATCTCTTTTCCTTCTTTTTTGTAAAAACCTTGTCCGGTTTTGCTTCCCAACCATTTGTTTTCCATCATTTTGGAAATAAAATCAGGAAGTTGGAACAAGTCGTGTGCTTCGTCATTCGAGCAGTTTTCATACAACCCGTTGGCAACGTGAACCAAAGTATCTAAACCTACAACATCTACCGTTCTAAACGTAGCCGATTTTGGTCGACCAATTACAGGCCCAGTTAATTTATCCACTTCTTCAATAGTCAATCCCATTTCTTTCACCAAATGGAATAAACTTTGGATACCAAAAATTCCGATTCGATTTCCAATAAACGCAGGCGTATCTTTAGCAACTACCGAAGTTTTACCTAAGAATTTTGAACCGTATTCTGTTAAGAAATCCAATACTTCTGGATTGGTTTTTGGTCCAGGAATAATTTCGAATAATTTTAGGTAACGCGCTGGATTAAAAAAGTGCGTACCACAAAAATGAGCTTGAAAATCATCCGAACGGCCTTCACTCATAAATTGAATTGGAATTCCAGAAGTATTGGAAGTAACCAATGTTCCCGGTTTTCTGTATTTGTCGATTTGCTCAAATACTATTTTTTTGATATCCAAACGTTCTACAACTACTTCGATAATCCAATCGCAAGAAGCAATTTTAGACATATCATCAGTGGTATTCCCTGTTATAATTCGGTTGGCAAATTTGATATTGTAAATAGGAGAGGGCTTTGACTTTAGTGCATTCGCCAAATGATCGTTCACTACTCGGTTACGAACCACTTTGCTTTCTAGGGTCAATCCTTTCTTTTCTTCAGCCTCTGTTAGTGCATTTGGAACAATGTCTAAAAGTAAAACTTCCAGACCTATGTTAGCCAAATGACACGCAATTCCAGAACCCATAATCCCAGAACCTACAACCGCTACTTTTTTAATGATTCGTTTCATCGCTTATCGTATCCTTTTGATTAAATATATTTTTATCTTGAATTAATTCGTTAATTGTTTCGGCCACTTCCATAAAGTGTTGCAATTTTTCGTCCGAAACGTGTTGTTTGACTGTTTCATTAAATTTTAAAACAGTGCTTTTAGAAAGTTCTCGTTTTTCTTTTCCTAAATCAGTAAGATAAATCAAGACTCCACGTCCATCAAAAGGATTCTTTTTTCGGATGATTAATCCTTTTTCTTCCATTGATTTTAATGTTCGTGTTAGGCTTGTGGCTTCCATTCCCATTTTTGGACCTAAAGTAGTTGAGGGTGTGCCTTTTTCTTTGTCAATGCTAAGCAAAACAAAACCCGTTGCCATTGTAGCACCGTATTTTGCAGCTTCTTCATTGTACATTCTGGATACTGCTTGCCAAGTAGCGCGTAGAATGTAATCTATTGTTTTATCTTTCATATGCTTAGTTGTATCGATTTCAAATATAAGAAATAAATACTATGCATGCATAATAAAAACAGTAAATTTTTGTAATTTTTTTAATTTTAATTCAACTCCTCCTTGTGAAGAAAGTAGAGGAGTTGTTTTTTATTGGAGTAATCAGATAACTAATTGTATATTTTATGAAATAAATCGAGGTATTTTTCCATTACAATTTTTCTTTTCAATTTAAGAGTAGGGGTAAGGTGACCCGCTTCAATGGACCAAATGTCAGGAGTCAATTCAAATCGTTTGATTTTTTCCCAATTTCCAAATTTTTCGTTTAATTTATTTACTTCGTCTTGAATACGTTCAATAACTTTAAGGTTGCTAACTATTTCTTCGTTGCTGTTACCAATTGTTATTTTATGGATTTTAGCCCATTCTTTTACAAATTCAAAGTTAGGTTGAATAAATGCAGCAGGCATTTTTTGCCCATCGCCAATAACCATGATTTGCTCAATGAAACGAGATTGTTTCATTGTATTTTCAATTAATTGAGGTGCAATGTACTTTCCGCCAGAAGTTTTGAACATTTCTTTTTTACGGTCGGTGATTCTCAAAAAGCCATCGGAGTCAAATTCGCCAATATCTCCAGTATGGAAATAATTATCAGTCATGACTTCTGACGTCAGTTTTTCATCTTTATAGTACCCCATCATTATATTGGGACCTTTACATAAGATTTCGCCATCATCGGCAATTTTAACAGTTACACCATCGATGACTTTACCTACAGTACCTACTCTAAACCCGTGATTTCTCATGTCATTTACCGAGATAACAGGAGAGGTTTCTGTCAATCCATAGCCTTCCATTACAGGTATTTCTGCTGCTGCAAATACACGTGCTAATCGAGTTTGTAAAGCGGCACTTCCAGAAACCATTAGATCTAGATTGCCTCCTAAACCTTCTTTCCATTTGCTGAAAATTAATTTACGCGCTATTTTAAGTTGGAATTCATACCAAGCGCCATTTGCACCATAAGGTTCGTAACGTAATCCTAAATCAATTGCCCAAAAGAAAAGCTTCTTTTTAATTCCGGTTAATTGCGTTCCTTTAGCATAAATGCTGTCGTATACTTTTTCAAGAAGTCTTGGAACTGCTGACATTACGTTCGGTTTAACTTCTTTTATATTGTCACTGATTTTGTCGATTGATTCGCCAAAATAGATGGATACACCGTAATATTGGTATAAATACAGTATCATTCTTTCGAAAATATGACAAACAGGTAAGAAACTTAAAGCACGACTTTTTCCTTTTTCAAAAGGAATTCGTGGTGCGCTGTTAATTACATTTGAAACAATATTTTGGTGTGAAAGCATTACTCCTTTGGGTCTTCCTGTAGTTCCAGAAGTATAAATAATTGTAGCTAAATCACCTGAATCAACTTTGTTTTTTCGATCTTCAACTTCATTTTGATTGCTTTCATCTTGTCCCAATTCCAATAATTCACTCCAGTGATTACAACCTTGAATTGTATTGAAAGAATAGACTTGTTTTAGAGTTGGAACATTTGCGTTAATTGCAGTTACTTTACGTAACACTTCTTCGTCAGAAACAAAGCAATAGGTAGATTCAGAATGATTTAATATGTACTCATAATCTTCTTCTGAAATGGTTGGGTAAATAGGAATGGTTTGTGCTCCTGTTTGAAGTACACCAATGTCCACAATATTCCATTCCGTTCTATTATTAGATGAAATGATAGCAATTTTATCATTTTTCTGAACTCCTAATTGTATTAAAGCTCTTGAAATTGCATTGGCTTTAGCAATATATTCTTCAGTGGATGTTTTAATCCATTTTCCGTCTTTTTTGGTAACTAAAGCATCTGCAATATTGAAGTTTTCTTGCTGATAGTAAGGGAAGTCAAAAAGTCTTGTAATTGAAATCATTTAATATAAATTTCATGCAAATTAATTAATTTATACGGATTCACAATATTTATTTAAAATATATAATAGTTAGTACGAAATGTCTAATTTTGTGAATTATAATTTTCGATACAGAATATGAAACGATTTCCAAGATTTGAGGAGTATAAATTAGTGTTTTACAGAATTTTACTTGCTTATTTATTTTATTTTATTGCTCGTCTTTTATTCTTTATTTACAATCGAAATTTAATTCAAATAGATGGAATAACTGATGTAGTTTCCATGTGCTATCACGGTTTAGCATTCGATACTACCTCTATTTTATATTTGAATTTATTATTTATTGTTTTTTCAATTCTTCCTTTTCGAATTAATCATAGTAGAAAGTACCAAACCTTTTTATTCTACTTGTATTTTATTCCCAATTTGTTAGGTTATGCAACCAATTTTGTAGACTTTATCTATTATCGTTTTAATTTTGGGAGATCAACTATTGCGGCGCTTGATTCGTTAAAACACGAGAGTAACAAATCATTGTTGTTACTAAATTTTTTAATTCATTACTGGCATGTTTTTGTATTGTTCTTTTTGATTTCATTTTTGTGGATTTATCTGTACAAAAAGATTTCATTACAAATCACAAATCATCATTCAGGAGTAGTTTATTTTGGAACCTCGACATTTAGTTTTTTAGTGATAGCAACCTTAATTGTTGGAGGGATTAGAGGTGATTTTAAAAAAAGTACCCGACCTATTAATTTACTAGACGCCAGTAGATATGTCAAAAATTCATCGCAAGCCGATGTAATTTTAAATACTCCTTTTGCATTAATTAGGACGATGTTTAGCAACAATTTTAAGAAAGTGAATTTTGTTAGTCAAGCTACTATCGATTCGTTAATTGTACCCATAAAGCAGTATAAAAACAATCCTAAAACCAAACCGAATATTGTTATTTTTATTTTAGAAAGTAATGCCAAAGAGTATTATGGTGCATTTAATAAAGAGTCTACTATTCCTAATTATAAAGGGTATACACCTTTTGTAGATTCGTTGGCACAACATAGTATGATTTATACCAATGCCTATTCGAATGGGTATAAATCTATCCATGCAATGTCATCAATTTTAGCAGGTATTCCTTCTTTTAAAGATGCATTTACTTCTTCTCCTTATCCAAAACAAAAAACTGAATCATTGGTTTCAACCCTAAAAAGTGAGGGGTATACCACTTCGTTTTTTCACGGAGCTCCTAATGGTTCAATGGGATTTTTAGGCTATTCCAATATTTTGGGATTTGATAATTACTATGGAAAGAATGAATACAACAATGACGCCGAGTTTGATGGGGTTTGGGGAATTTGGGACGAACCTTTTTTCCAGTATTTCAATAGTACAATAAGCAAGAAAAAGCAACCGTTTTTGGCCACATTGTTCTCCGTTTCTTCTCACGAGCCGTATCAAATACCAGAGAAATATGAGGGCAAATTTCCTAAAGGAGATGTCAATATTCATCAGTGTATTGGATATACTGATTATGCTTTGAAACAATTTTTCAAAGCAGCTAAGAAAGAGCCATGGTTCAACAACACTATTTTTGTTTTGGTTGGAGATCATGGCAATACCATTTTTTATGATGATTATAAGAAAGAAGTCAATAAAAATAAAGTAGCGATGTTAATTTACAAACCCAATTCTAAATTTGTGGGAGAGTACAAAGACTATGCGCAACAAATTGACTTGTATCCTACTATATTAGATATGGTGGGTTATGATAAACCATTTAGAAGTTGGGGAAGAAGTTTAGTGGGTGATTCTAAAATCACTCCTTTCTTAATTCGCTATTCAGCGAATGTGTACCAATTTATGAGTGGTAATTATATCTGTACATTTGATGGAAATAAAGTGATTGGCTTTTATGATAAGAAGGATAAAGATTTGAAATACAATTTGATTTCAAAGAGAAATGCCGAAATGGAGGTACAGGAATTAAAATGCAAAGCCTTTATTCAAGATTATATGGCTAGAGTTATGGATAAAAGATTAGGAGAATCTAAAAAATAAAAGAAAATGAGTGTAAAGAAGAAAGTAGTTATTGCTTTGATTGCGATTGTCTTAATCGGCGTTGGTAAATATGTATACGATATGAATATCAACCATAATTTTGAAACAATTACCGAAGGGAAAGTATATAAATCGGGAGTTATTCCACCGAATGAAATCGCGGATTATGTAAAAAAATATAAGATTAAGTCAATTATCGATTTACGATTTCCAGGTACAGGTGATGATGTCAATAATCCCGAAGTCCCTGCTGAATTAACAGCTGAAAAAGAAGCGGTTGCAAAAATAAAAGGGGTGAATTATTTTAATAATGGTTCAGATCAGGTACCAGCCCAAAAGAATTTAGATATGTTCTTTTCTATAATGGATAATAAAGATAATTACCCTGTATTAATTCACTGTTATCACGGTGTAGGGCGTGCTGAAATGTACTCTGCTATTTACAGAATTGAGTATGAAAATATGGATCGTGATCAAGCTAGAACGAGTACTCGTTTATTGACTAAGTGGAGTTCATTTGATTTAGGAACCCCTAAAGGAGATTATCTACATCAGTATCAAAAAAGAAATAAGTAATCATAAAAAAAGCGACCATTTGGTCGCTTTTTTTTTATCTATTTTCAATCCATATTCTAGCATTGACAAAGGCTTCTTCCCAAGGCGAAACTTCGTCGTTTCTGTCTTTTGGATAGTTAGCCCAGTTCCACTGAAAAATCGAACGTTCAATATGTGGCATCATCACTAAGTGACGACCTGTGGCATCACATAGCATGGCAGTGTTGTAATCCGAACCATTTGGATTGGCAGGATAGCCTTCGTAACCATATTTAGCCACAATATTGTAATTTTCTTCTCCCATTGGCAAGTTAAATTTTCCTTCACCATGCGACACCCAAACTCCTAAAGTACTTCCTGCTAAACTTGACAACATCACTGACTTGTTTTCTTGCACTTTTACCGAAGTAAAAATACTTTCGTGTTTGTGACTGTTGTTGTGGTGCATTTTTCCATGCACTTCGTGTTCTGGATTGATTAATTCCAATTCCATGAACAATTGACATCCGTTGCAAATTCCAACTGACAACGTATCTTCTCTTTTGTAGAAATTAGTCAAAGCCGTTTTTGCTTTTTCATTGTATAAAAATGCACCAGCCCAACCTTTTGCTGATCCTAACACATCTGAATTAGAAAAACCACCAACAGCTCCAATAAATTGAATGTCTTCCAAAGTTTCACGTCCCGAAATCAAATCAGTCATGTGAACATCTTTCACATCAAATCCAGCTAAGTACATTGCATTGGCCATTTCACGTTCTGAGTTACTTCCTTTTTCACGAATAATCGCTGCTTTAGGACGAGGCTTAGTTGCGTCAACAACTGGTTTTTTTCCAGTAAAATGAGTTGGAAAACTAAATTGTAAGGCTTGATTTTTATAATTGTCGAAACGTTCTTTTGCCGTCCCGTTTTTAGCTTGTTTTTGGTCTAATAAAAACGAAGTTTTGAACCAAATATCTCTATATTCAGCAATATCTAATTTCCAATCCGCTATTTCTAAACTAGGGGTATTGGTCGCTTTACCAATTTTAAAGAATTCAATTTGATTCGCATTTAGTTTTGCTTCAACTTCAGTATCTGATTTCGCCTGAAGCACCAATCCTATATTTTCTGCAAAAAGAATTTTAATAAGGTCTTTTTCTGCGAAAGCACTAAAATCCAATTGTGCTCCTAAATTGACATCAGCAAAACACATTTCTAAAAGGGTAGTAATTAAACCACCGCTTCCAATGTCATGTCCAGCTACAATTTGGTTTTCACCAATTAATTCTTGAATTGTATTGAACGCTTTTTTGAAGAAAGCGGCATCTTTAATAGTTGAAGTTTCAGTGCCAATGGTATTCAAAATCTGTGCAAAAGAAGAACCTCCTAATTGAAATTGGTCTTGTGACAAATTGATATAATAAATGGACCCAGCTGTCATTCCCTCGCTTGGGAATCTCAATACGGGTTCTACTACTTTTCTAATATCGGTACAATTTCCACCAGCCGAAATAATTACTGTTCCTGGTGCAATCACTTCATCATTAGGGTATTTTTGTTTCATCGAAAGCGAATCTTTTCCAGTTGGGATATTGATTCCTAATTCGATCGCAAACTCCGAACATCCTTCTACAGCAGCATACAAACGCGCATCTTCTCCTTCGTTTTTACAGGCCCACATCCAGTTGGCTGAAAGTGAAATTCCTTTCAACCCATCTTTGATTGGAGCCCAAACTATATTCGATAATGATTCGGCAATAGCATTTCTACTTCCGGCTATAGGGTCAATTAAGGCAGCAATAGGAGCATGCCCAATAGAAGTAGCAATTCCTTCTTTGCCATTGTAATCCAAAGCCATAACACCACAGTTATTCAAAGGCAATTGTAAGGGTCCAACACATTGTTGTTTGGCTACTTTCCCGCCCACACAACGATCGACTTTATTGGTCAACCAATCTTTACAAGCTACTGCCTCTAATTGCAATACTTCTTTTAAATAAGAAGTAAATTGATTGGTATCGTATTGAATATTTTTGTAGTTATAAGTAACTGTTTTGTCTGTCATTATGGTTTTTGGCGAACTGCCAAAGAAATCTTCCAAAGCATAATCCATGGGTTTCAATCCAGTAGATTTTGATTCGAAAGTAAAACGATGGTCAGCAGTTACGTCACCCACTTGATACATTGGCGAACGTTCTCTGTCGGCGATGCGTTGTAAGGTATCGATGTCTTTTTGACCAATAACCAATCCCATTCGTTCTTGGGATTCGTTACCAATAATTTCTTTAGCAGAAAGTGTAGGGTCACCCACAGGTAATTTATCTAAATCAATTAAACCTCCTGTATCTTCAACTAATTCCGAAAGACAGTTTAAGTGTCCACCTGCTCCGTGATCGTGAATAGACACGATAGGGTTGGTATCACTTTCGACCAAACCACGAATGGCATTGGCAGCACGTTTTTGCATTTCAGGATTCGAACGTTGGATGGCATTCAATTCAATTCCTGAACCAAAAGCACCAGTATCTGCAGAGGAAACCGCAGCACCACCCATACCAATTCTATAATTTTCACCTCCTAAAATGACAATTTTATCGCCAGCTGAAGGTTTGTGTTTAATCGCTTGATCTAATTTTCCGTAACCAATTCCGCCCGCTTGCATAATTACTTTATCGTAACCAATTTTGCGGTTGTTTTCTTCGTGTTCGAAAGTTAAAACTGAACCGGTGATTAGGGGTTGTCCAAATTTATTTCCAAAATCAGAAGCTCCATTCGATGCTTTGATTAAAATATCCATTGGAGTTTGGTACAACCATTTTCTTTCTTGAACGCCATTTTCCCAATTTCTATTATTTTCCAATCGGGAATACGAAGTCATGTATACCGCTGTTCCTGCTAACGGCAATGAACCTTGGCCTCCAGCCAAACGATCGCGAATTTCACCTCCTGAACCCGTTGCGGCTCCGTTGAAAGGCTCCACAGTTGTTGGAAAATTATGTGTTTCGGCTTTTAATGAAATCACCGAATCAAAATCTTTTACTTCATAAAAATCAGGTTTGTCAGCATTTTTTGGTGCAAATTGTTGCACTTTTGGCCCTTTTAGAAAAGCGACGTTGTCTTTGTAAGCCGAAACAATATCATTCGGATTTTCTTGAGAGGTTTTCTTGATTAATTTGAATAATGAGGTTTCTTTTTCTTCCCCATCAATCACGAAAGTTCCGTTGAAAATTTTATGACGACAGTGCTCTGAATTGGCTTGTGAAAAAGCAAAGATTTCAGAATCCGTTAATTTACGTCCTAATTTAGTCGATAAATTATCTAAATACTCCACTTCTTCTGGGCTTAAAGCCAAACCTTCCGTTTTGTTGTACGCATCAATATCCTCAATATCTAAAATAGGTTCTGGTTCAATATTGATGGTGAAAATATCTTGGTGTAATTCAGTATATTTTTGCGAAAGCATTGGGTCGAAATCGGTAAAATCTCCCGTTGCAGGATGAAATTCCTCAATTCTAATGATTCCTAAAATCCCCATATTTTGAGTGATTTCAACCGCATTGGTACTCCAAGGCGTAATCATTGTGGCGCGTGGACCAACAAAAAAATCCGTCAATACGGATTTTTCTATTTTATGTGCGTCGGCAAAAAGCCAGTTTAGTTTTGAAATGTCTGCAGCCGAAATTTGGTTTTGCGTTTGAACGGCAAAAACAGTTTTACTTTGGTTTTCAAAGAAATGAATCATTGTATTGAGTTTGTTGTATTGCGATGCAAATTTAGTTTAAATAAATAGTTCGAGCAAGAATCAAAAGCAAAGACTTATGAAAAATTAGTTAACAAAAGGTTTGTTTTGGTAAGCGCCTAAATCAGGAGGTAAAGTTCGGGTTGTTCCTGAAATATCGAGCGGAATTAAATAGTTTAAATTTCCTTTGGCAACAGCCGCAGAATTCCCGTCGATATTGAGTTTGTTTTTAGCAATACTTTGAAATTTAGGATCTTGGTTTAAGATAATTCCATTGTACCGATTGGCATCTGTTGTAAATTGATACAACGGATTTGCGCTTGCGGATTTCGAATCCATTTTAATGAGGCAATTATTGAATTGGTATTCAAAAGCGGCAGTTGTTTTTTTGTTCAATTCCAATTCGTTGGTGTACGCACCATAAATAATACAATTGTTGAAAGTGGCTTTGCTAAGCGCATTGGTTTCGGGAACTGAACCCAATTTGAAATTGCTTAACGTCACTGCTTGTTGACTAGAACTATTCCAATTGTTGTTAAAAGTACAATGAGTAAAAGTGTAATTACCACCATAAATGCAAGCTAAACTCGCTTCTCCTGCATTGTTGATTACTAGATTCTCGCCAACGATTCTTCCATTTTGGGCTAAAATTCCGTAGTGTGCGGAGTTGTATATTTGGGTGTTCTTGATATTTACATTGGTTCCATTGTTGTTTTGAATTAACAATCCAATAGACGCATTTTTGACAGTAAGGTGGTTGATATTGTTATTAGTTGCCCCTTCGTTGAGCCAGACTGTTTCCCATTGCCCAGTCACATCTGCATAGTCTGATTGCAGTCTGTCTCCTTGAAAAACAACTTCGTTTTCGAGTTGGTTAGTTGCGGATTGACTACCGTTAATTTGTAGCGAAGCATTGTTGCCCACAATCAATCCGGAATTAGCATGAAAATAGACTCTTGCACCCGCATCAAAAACAGCAGTTTTACCTGATGGAATTCCGGCAAATCCATAAATCACGTAGGCTTTTTGATTGGTAAAATGCAATTCAGTATCGTCTAAATAGAAACCTTCTAGCGTTTTACCTCCAATAGAAAGTGTTTCTTTGGTTCCGTTAGCCAAACGTTGCGAAAAGAGAAAAACAGCATCTTTCACTAAAGTTACCAATTCTACTTTTTGAAGATTTGCACCGCTATCAAACTCAATTTGGTCGGTGTATAAAAAATCGGTCGAATTGGCGTCAGTTGCATTGACTGTAGTCTCAACAAAAATATAAAGACTATCTTTCGCTAATAGCGTGACATCTTGAAAAACCTTCCCTTGATTGCCCGACATGCCGTCAACGGTCATTCGAAATTTTGAGTTTAACCCTTTGCCTAATTTGATGGAAGGAATGTGTACATCTTCGTTACTTTTATTGTACACTTTGAGTTGGTAAGTACTCGAACTAATGGTACTAAAAACAGTATCTAAATATATCGTATCATTCGAAAAAACTAAATTTCCCTTACTGGCTACCGTTTCAAAATCGGAACGGCAGGAACAAACTGCTACTACAATTCCGATAAAAAATAGCACTCGTTTCAGTTGCATGGGTTTAGTTTTTTGGTAAAAATAATGAATAATTTCTTAAGCCATAACAACATATTTTTTTAACTTTATATCCAATCCCAATTGAACCCAAATCTTATGTCGAATACCTACACCCAAATTCATATTCAATTTGTATTTGCAGTGAAATACAGAAATGGATTAATTCATTCCTCTTTTAAACAAGAATTGTATCAATACATTTCAGGAATAATTATAGCTAATAATCATAAATTATTGGCTATAAATGGAATGTCTGATCATCTTCATATTTTGATAGGAATGCGACCGTCCCAATCGGTGTCTGATTTAATTCAAAATATTAAAAGCAATTCATCAAAATGGATCAATGAGAAGAAGTTTTTGAAAGTAAAATTTGAATGGCAGGAGGGTTATGGTGCTTTTTCATATTCAAAATCTCACGTGCAAAATGTTATTCGGTACATTCAAAATCAAGAAAAAAAGCATAAAGCAAAAACGTTTAACGAAGAGTATTTGGATTTTTTGAACGCTTTTGAAATTGATTATGACGAGCGTTATGTTTTTAAAGATTTAATGTGATGTCATCCCTAAAGGTATTAATTAAGGCATTATATAAACTCCGTAGGAGTTATATCTTGGTAATCTCTGGTCCAAATCAAATAGAGTCCCGTAGGGACGACACCAATAACTCCGTAGGAGTTGTATTTAGTTAAATGTCATCCCTAGCGGGATTTTCTTTAGTTCTCTCATAATGTTACCGAAATACAATCCCTAACGGGATTAAAATAACGATATTCAATTTATTATTATAAACTCCGTAGGAGTTAAATTTCGGTAGACAATTGATTACAGTCCAACCCAATTAGTCCTGTAGGGACGACATTTCGGTAGCCCCATAGGGGCGATATTTTGTCAATCCAAAACGTAGCATTACATTTCGATAAAATTGGCTATTTTTACATCTTTAAATGGAAACTATGACATTCGATAAACAAAAGATACTAGACTATTGCAACGGATTTGCTGCAACCACTTTGATGGGAACTTTGCATATTGAATATGTAGATGCGGGAGAGGATTTCTTAGTAGCCACTATGCCTGTTAATCCTTCGGTTCATCAACCTATGGGGCTGTTACATGGCGGAGCTACAGTGGCCTTAGCTGAAAGTGTGGGTAGTGCGGCTTCGATGTTATTTGTAAATTCGGATTTGTTCGAAGTACGCGGAATAGAAATCGCTGCCAATCATTTGAAATCCAAACGAGACGGAATAGTGACTGCCACGGCTAAAATTATTCACAAGGGGAGAAGTATTCATCTTTGGGAAATTCGAATTGTGGACGAAAAAGGGAGTTTAATTTCCCTTTGCAAATTAACCAATATGGTGTTGCCAAAACGAAAAATCGAATAATAAGAAACCATTACTATGATTTCATTAGTCGATAAAATGACGCTTCATCACCAGCAAAATTTACCTTTTGTAGTGTATTCTAAACCCAGTTCAGATATCATTTTGGGTTTGTTTCAGCGCAATGACACCTTGTTTGAAGTGGCTGATTTTACTGAAAAAGGGTTTGTATTTGCCTCATTTGACGGAAGTCAGAACTACATTATTCCTGATAATGAATCGGAACAATGGAGCGAAGAATGGACTCCGACCAGTGAAACTATTTGGTTAAAAGAAGAGAATACATTTGATTCTGCCGCCCAAATAAATTTTCAAAATTTAGTTACAAAAGGCGTTCAGGCCATTCAAAATAATCAGTTCAAGAAAGTAGTGGTTTCTCGGAAAGAAGCGGTGGATTTGACCGATTTTAATTTGGCTACTGCATTTGAAAAATTAGTGCAGCAGTACCGTTCTGCTTTTGTGTATTGTTTTTACCATCCAAAAATAGGAACTTGGTTAGGAGCAACACCAGAACAATTATTGAAGGCAAACGCCACGAATTTCGAAACGATGGCTTTGGCAGGAACGCAAAAAGACACAGGAGCTGCAACTGTTATTTGGCAACAAAAAGAACAAGAAGAACAACAGTTTGTGACCGATTATATCGTCTCGAAGTTGAATACGGTAACTACTGCAGTTCAAGTTTCAGCGGCCTATAGCGTTAAAGCAGGTAGTCTTTGGCATATTAAAACGGATATTTCGGGTGCGTTTGGTGCCAACTTGAATTTAAAAAAAGCGATTCAATTGTTGCATCCCACTCCTGCAGTGTGTGGTGTGCCCAAAGAAATTGCGAAAGCATTTATTATGGCTAACGAAGGCTATGACCGAAGTTTTTACACGGGATTTTTAGGTGAATTGAATCGGGATTTTGCATCGGATTTGTTTGTAAATTTGCGTTGCATGCAAATTGAAAACAATCAAGCACATTTGTATATGGGTTGCGGTATTACGAAAGACAGCAATCCGGAGAAAGAATGGAAGGAGAGCGTGAATAAGTCCATGACGATGAAACGAATACTATAGAATTACAAAAAACAATATCAAAAACAATATCAAGATGAAATTAGATATACTGGCTTTTGGAGCGCATCCAGACGATGTTGAATTGGGTTGTGCAGGGACTATTTTGAAAGAAATTGCTTTGGGCAAAACGGTGGGAATTGTCGATTTGACCCGTGGCGAATTAGGAACTCGTGGCTCGGCCGATTTGCGTGACCAAGAAGCTGCAGCTTCTGCTCAAATCTTAGGTGTTTCAGTTCGTGAGAACCTTCGTTTCAGAGATGGTTTTTTTGTGAATGAGGAAGCGCACCAATTGGAAGTAATCAAAATGATTCGTAAATACCAACCCGAAATTGTCTTATGCAATGCCATTGAAGACCGACATATTGATCATGCCAAAGGAAGTCAATTGGTTTCTGATGCCTGTTTTTTATCGGGTTTGATGAAAATAGAAACGCAGTTAGATGGAGAAAATCAACAAGCGTGGCGCCCAAAACTTGTCTATCATTATATCCAATGGAAGGATATTAAACCTGATTTTGTAGTCGATATAACTGGTTTTACCGATAAAAAAGTGGATTCTATTTTAGCCTATCGTTCTCAATTTTACAACCCTAACTCTAATGAACCGGAGTCACCTATAACCAGTAAAAACTTTTTGGAAAGCTTGAATTACCGTTCCAGAGATTTAGGTCGATTGGTAGGAGTAGACCATGCTGAAGGTTTTACTGTCGAAAGGTATTTGGCTGTCAATAGCTTAGGAGATTTGATTTAAAATTGCTTTATTTTTTTTAAAATTTCTTTGCGAAAGCGAACATTTGTGCTATATTTGCACCCGTTATACAAATGGTGGTTGTAGCTCAGCTGGTTAGAGCATCGGTTTGTGGTTTCGCACATTTTAAAATAACAATTCTGCATCACAGTCCTTTTTAAGAGGGCTTTTTTTATGCCTAAATACTTGATTATTATCTGTCTACAGTAATTTAGAAGAACGTGTACTTATTCAAACGAATGTCTGATTAATAATTTCAAATTTAATTAAAAATTGTCAAATAGATGTCTTTTATGACACACTTGTGACACTTTTCATTTCCCAAAAGAAAAAAAGAAAAAAGAAAGCATTCCAATTGAGGTAATGATGAACGAGAATGGAGGAAGCATTCCGACTGATAGTGAAGAATGGACTCTACATTTGCTGTACTTTTATCTTGATGACCATATTACTGCTAAACTGAAAACCACTCCAAAGTACCGCAGAAATTTATGTAGAGCAACGAAATAAATTTTGAGGAACGCCTGTCAGTGGTGTGGCAATTAAAAAGTAGCCTTAGGATGAGAACAGAACGTAGTTTACGAAGTGATGTGAAATCATAAGAGCGTGAAACGTTGGGGAAGTAATTAACCACAGCAAAGCGTTCCTTATTATAATGCAAAACGTAGTGATGCAACCCCAACTACTTTTTAAAATGGCAACCACGAAATTAACATAGAGCGGAATACAACAATACTGCTGCAATGAAATGGAAGCTGTATTTTGGATTGAGTAGCTCTAACGAACGCAGGGAAGGTGATTGTGTGAAGATGATGAACAAGCAGGCAAAAAAAAACAGCTGCTTATTTTCAAGCTGCTGTGTTTTTGATCTGCGAAGTGTTCTTTGAAATGGAGCTTGTTAAAGCGACTGAAAAAGCATCACGTAACAAAAAGAACCCCCGTAGAGAGACCTTTTGATTGTTAATGGATTAACGTTTGTTATTACCAAATAATACCAATGCAATCATAAACCCGAGAGGTAATAAAAAATATTTATCGGGAATAATTGCTATTAATATTATCAGTATAATCCCCAAAAATATGTAACCTGATTTCATAATTCTATGTTTAATCTTTAATACATCTAACAGAAAAACCCGACCTAGGGGATGTTCCAAAAGTGTAACATGTCGTTAAATTATAATTATTTGTAAAACAAACAGAATATGTACCATCATTAGTAGTAGTCCACCAATTTGCTGTAAATCCTGATGTTGAAAAACTTGAGCTGGGATTAGAGCTTGTAGGCATAGTTGAATCTAAAACACCTCCTGTAACTGCATTAAAGCCACTGCTATTATTCGCTCCTAAATTTGGATATGCCCAAGTAGCATTAGCTGTTGATTTCATTTTACCTCCTGCGATTTGCCAGCCTCCAAGACAATTTATCATACTTAATGCTTCATTTTCGCTAGGAATATGCCAGCCACTTGGAGCAATACCTCTTGAATCATTCACTGCATACCAATTGTATAATTTTCCAAAGTAAGTGCCATTTGCAGTTATATTTTGATAATAACACCAAGCTCCTGTTGTTAATCTTGCCCATTGAATTGGGTCAGTAACTTGTGGAATAATATCTCCGTTCCTATAGTGTATAACATTTAAGTTGCTTTTCATCCATATTTGATTACAAATAGCCACTGTTTGATATGAGTTTCCATCTGTATCTGATACAGTTGTTGGAACATTAGTTGTGCCTGAATTACTTCCACTATCCTTTGAAGAACATGATTGTAGTAGTAAAAATGTAATGCTTATTAAGAACAATTTTTTCATTTCTAATGAATTAATAAACAACAACCTTACAATTTTAATGTAAGGCTGTAAGTCTGAAAGTTATTTTTTTCTCATTTCGTAAATTCCATAATCAACACCATTACTCTCCCAAGTAACCACGTTATTACCTTTCAAAGTAAACTTAACGTAAGTCTTTACTTCTTGTGAAACAGTTTGAGCAGCTGCATTAGCATTTGCTCCACCAGCTGTATTAGTAGTTGATGTTCCACTTGCACTACCTGATGCCATACCACCAAAACTTGAAGTACTTGCAGAACCTGATGAATTAGTCGTTTTACTGCTTCCAAAAAGAGCCTTTAATGATGCATTTCTGTCTGTTACGGTTTTAACACCAAACAAATAATAAAGTTCTTCGTAATCACCATCAGTTCTTTTTGATGTTGGAATACCAAACTTGCCAATAACTTGTTCTTTAGTCTTGTAGCTATCCATAACTTGTTTGTGCGTTGTTGTTGCCACTCTAACCATTGTTGTACAGCTTGACAGTAAAATGATGCAGAATGCAACCGATAGTAATAATGTTCTTTTCATTTTTTAAACAATTTTAATTAATTAGAATCCTACAAATGTAAAATATTTTTCGACTTATAAGTCGTGATAAAGAAAGTTTTTTAGTTTGTTACTTTATTTCCTTTGTTCAATGCAGAATCAGTTTGAACAAATAGAAGCTCAATTAGTGACTAAGATTTATAAAGAATTCTTAGTTAAGTTCGATGGGAATAAATCAAAATTCGCAAAAGCTTCACTATGTTCTGAAACTACTGTCAGAAGAGTATTCCTGAATAAACAAAGAATGACTGTCGATTTGTTATTACGATTCTGTACTGCATTAGAAATCGATGTTATTGAACTTTTCAAGAGTATTGACATTAACACTCCAAACGTTATTTAAAAGCTTCTTTTAGAGCATATTTCACCAAACTTTCTACAAAAGACTAACAAACTCTCGTCTTGTGTAAAGCATGTGGGGGTGCTGTCGGTTTGAAATTAACCACTGGGGGACTTGGCTGGGATGCTACTACTGTCCTGTACATGCTGAAATAATTTTTCCAGTTACAAATCAGCTAGAACTAACAATTCTCGTGATGCAAGCATTTTAATGCGATATTAATTAGTTGGGAGCCTCGGATGGTACTTTCAATAAAAACAGTCAAATCAGCACTACTGAACCCACTGCTTCATCTTAACGCTTACAAATCATTTCTTTAGTAAGTCAATCTGTGGCAGTAAATAATCTTTCACAACCAACTTTTTTTCAGCTAGCTTGTTAACGTACAATGTGAATGCTCTGTTTCTAATTACGTTGTTCTTAAATCCAAGCACGATTGGATTCATCATGTATCTATTACGTGCTACATTAATAATCAATCGCATTTCACCCAACTTCTTTATTGCATCTTTCATAGCTGATGATGATACTTTGTATCCTGTTACCCTGCAGAACTCTTCGTAATAATGTTTTACCAGTGAATCAGTACGAAATTCAAGTGTTTCTTCGTTGAGCAAGTAATACAAGATGTACAGAAACACGTTCTTTGGATGCCCTGCAAGATGTACCAAGTAGAGCAATGCTTCATCAGAGAGGCTGATTTTCTGATTGGATAAATTAACAGCATCACTGTTGTTAGTCGTGATTATTGCACTAGGATTGGATGCATCCTTTACTAAAAGAGGTATATTATCCGTTTGATATTGAGGCTTACCTGTTTCATTTACTATTTTAGAACTAGACTCCTTTACACGCTTACCAGCAACATGTTTAAGCGTGTTGACTTGCTCTTTGGTACGATGGAACTCGTTGACCATACTTTTACTGAAAGAACGTAATTCATCGTGTATGGGAGATGTTATGATGCTTGTTGTGGATGTTTTCTTTGACATGTGGCTGAAATTTTATAAAATTGCATTGAAATGATAAGCTGGTTACTATGATAAGCTGGTAAAATGATTGCGCTACCAAGGAACATCGATAAGCATTCTAAATTAATAGTAAGTCGTATCGACAATCTTTTAAGCATATAGCAAATTTAGGGTTTAATTTCATTAAAAACAAGGGATACAAAAGAAAAACAGGGGTATATTAGACCCATAAAAATGGAAAAAAAGTACATCACAATAAAAGCAAGCCTCACTAACGAAGGTAAAACAGTGAATCCAAACATCAGTTTTATGGAGGATGGGCACACTGTACACCACAACTTCCAACATATTATTCTGGAGCTGAATTTAAACGCTATAGGAGTGTCTTTCCTGAATTACATTTGCGAAAGGATGAATGAGGACAACATAGTTACACTTGATGGCTCATTTAAAGCTGAATACATTGCTTTTGCTGAAGAAATATCAGGTAAAGCACCAAACATTAGAACGTTAGGTAATCTGATTAATAAGTTCGTAGAGAAGCATTTATTAATAAAACGCTTGGACTTTTCATTTTTGTACATCGTGAACCCAAAATACTTTTCAAAGGGTTCTAAAGAAAAACGCAGAAAGATGCTTCAACGTTTACTCAGCACAGAATATGATGGCAAAATATACAAAGAAGCCCTGCTGAATGAACCATTCCAGAGCTTCTTTAAAGGAAAATAAACTATTGAATCACATGCTTGTGCATCGCATCAAGGACATCAGTATCAAAGATTAACTTTATAATTAAAACAGCTCTGGCATGTCCTCAATTGTCAATTGCTTTACACCTAAGCCTCTTAAATAGGTTAGCGATGTATTTAGATTACTGTGACCCATAACTTGCTGTAATTTGCTCAAACTTCCAGTCTTTTCATAAACATTGATTGCCCCAGTATGTCTAAAACTATAAAGTGTATTGTCATCTTTGACCAATGTGGACTCCTTTTTGTATCTGCCCCATAATGTTTTGAAATAGAACTCATTGTATACTTGTTCCGAATTAGTGAAAATATTGTGCTCATCGTTACCTTTTACGATATACTGTTGAACGAATTTAGGAATAGGAACGATTCTGTTCTTCTTACCTTTGTTTTGTGATCCTGAGAGGCTAATGAATGTACAATCGTCATCAAAATTACTCCATTTAAGATTTCTTATTTCTCTGTGAGGCCTTAATAAGCATCCATAGGCTAATAAACAACACAGGTGTAGGTTTGAATTAAACAATCGTAACTCTTCAAATACTAGCTTGATGTCCTTAATTGGCTTATGAAGTACTTCTTCTTGCTTAACTAACTTGACTTGACGAAATGGGTTGGAAAGATTGAACTTCTCGAAGTATTCTGTTAGCAGAGAGGAGTAGTTGTTCTTGTAGTTAAGTTGTACTCGTTTGGATGCACTGATGTAATTCAGCAGCTCTTTGATTAAGCCAGCATCAAATTCACTTAGCATTAGTTTTTTGTATCCTTTGTGGAGAATGTAATCGCTTATTTTTTTGTACGCACAGGTTAAATCTTTTTTATAACGATTGCTGTAGTCCATTCTCTTTTTTTGTTCGAATGCTAACGTAATTGCTTCGTAAAGATTGATGTCAATTGGTTTGATAGCTTTAGGCTTGATTACTTCAGTAGGACGCCACCCTTTTGCTAATTTTTCAGCGAAAGCAAGAAACATCAATTCAAGTTGTTTGTCCTTTAGATTCGCTTTACAAGTGTTTGGTTGGTAATCAGTATCGATTGTTTTTCCATTAAAATAACGATACCTTTTGTTGTTATAGAAGAAGGATATCCCAACTCTTCCATTAGAAAGTTTTACTTTTTTTAAAAATTTAATTTCATAGCTCATTTCATGACACTTTTGTGACACACGAGAAAATAGCACTTCGTTTTTCTAAATTTTCACTACCACAGCTTGAGTAAAACACTATCTAAATTTCATCTGCATAGAACTTTAGTTTATGTACTTAAGATGTAGTTTGTTAGCTTGGACTGGAGCTGTACTGTAGAAAGGTATTTGGCTGTCAATAGCTTAGGAGATTGGATTTAAAATTGCTGTATTTTTTTTAAATTTTTATTTGCGAAAGCGAACATTTGTACTATATTTGCACCCGTTATACAAATGGTGGTTGTAGCTCAGCTGGTTAGAGCATCGGTTTGTGGTGCCGAGGGTCGCCGGTTCGAACCCGGTCATCCACCCAAAAGGCAAAAGCCTCGAAGCAATTCGGGGCTTTTTTTGTGGCTATAATTGAAATAAGCAATAAAGTATTTAGATTATCATGATAGGTTTAATCGATATTCAATCGTGCTTTCTAATATTTCTGATGGTTTTTTTGAAATAAAATCAAGATCAATATTTTCATAAGGCTCTAAACTTTTTGCAATTTCAGCGACTCTATCCAATCTTTTATTTATTGCAGAATGTCTTTTTAATTCTTCAATTCCTTTTACTATTGAATTAATTTCCAGGCACTTTGAAATATAATCTTGCTTAATTTTGGAGATACAACTATCACAATATTTTTTATTTGTAAATTCAAGTGAAGAGTATTGAAAACTTTCATTGCAGAAGTCGCATTTTGTTTCAATTAAACTTTTTTGATATTCTAATTCTTTTTTCCTTTTTTCTTTTTCTTCAGATGCAATTTTAGCACCTAATGAAGCGCCAGCTATTGTTCCTAATCCTCCAAAAATAATTACTTGAATGGTTTGTTTTGTTGCAAGTTCTGATTTTTCAGTATACATAGTGTCAAATATGAATCCGAAGATTACGCCAAAAAAAAGTCCTATAACTCCTCCTAAAATTAGATATATAAAATGTTTCATTTTAGTATTTAAAATAGTTTATCAGAATCGTTTTCAATTTATTTTTTTAGGGGAGTAAAAGATTTTAAATATCCATTTACAATAGGTAATTCAATTTTTGAAAATTCATTTTCAAAAGATACCCCGCTTTCAAATTTAGCAGTATTAAATTTTATGTAATATTTATTGTTTTCTTGAAGATTTTCAAGTTGTGAATTTTTAATAATACAAGTTACTTTTACATAATATTTTTCGTCTTCATATATAAAATTTCCATAAACTTTTCCATTATTCATAGCGGTTGCCATCAATTCAAATGGTAAATCATTATATAGTCCTTTTTTATCGATTAAAGGCAACATTTGATTTGTACACAAAGCTTCATATTTTTCCTTTAGCACTGTGTTTTTCTCTATATTACTCTTATTAATTTTCACAAAACTATCAATAAGTTTTAATGATTGATATATTTCTTCGGGTTCCTTAATAGTTATTGTTGAATAATTATTTGTTGTTTGTTTTTTATTTTCACAACTACTAATTGTAAATATTGTGAATACTATAAAAATATAAATACCGATTTGTCTCATAATTTTAGTTTTTTAATGATTTATTTCTATTAAAATATTTTAGATTAATTTATTAAAATTTCAATAAAACTCTATAGATAGAGGTTTTTAATAAAAGTTTAAAGTGTTTATAATTTCTGTAATGGAATTTGATTTGGAGTCTATTGTAGTTACAGGGCATTACAAACATAAGAAATTATTTATTATATTTTGAAATGAAAAGATTTAATTGTTTGGTGTTATATAAAATAACTATGTTTATACTGGTTAATCTTATACTAACATGAATCCAATAATCACTCCAAATCAATTACTTGAAGCTGTACAAACCAACGCAATAGTTTTGGTTGACGCCACTAACAGTCAGACAGCTTACCAGAATTACCAACAATCCCATCTAAAAGGCGCTTTGTTTGTAGATGTCAATACCCAACTAGCCGATATCAAAGAAGATGTAGCCGCTGGTGGTCGCCATCCGTTACCCACAGCCGAACAATTTTCTAAAACACTGACCGATTTAGGCATTACACCCGAAACTTGGGTAGTGGTCTATGACGATAAAAATGGAGCGAATGCAGCAGCACGTTTTTGGTGGATGTTGCGTTCTATTGGTCACGAAAAAGTACAAGTATTGAGTGGAGGTATTCAAGCGGCAATTCAAGCGGGTTTTCCTGTAAGTTCAGCAGTTGAAGTCCCAAATCAAGTCGAACTCTATCCTGTTCAACATTGGCAATGGCCTACTATTGATTTGGAAGGAATGGATGAAATGATACAAAACGATAATTTTGTAGTGATTGATGTTCGCGAATCGCAACGGTTTAAAGGAGAAAAGGAACCAATAGATTTGGTTGCAGGACATATTCCAGGCGCAACTAATATTCCGTTTACGACTAATTTAGACGAAAATGGTTTTTTCTTATCTCCTGAGAAATTGAAATCGAACTACCAAAAGTCTTTTGAAAATACTTTGCCAGAGAATAGAGTAGTGCATTGTGGCTCTGGTGTAACTGCTTGTCATACTCTTTTAGCGATAGCTTTGGCAGGTTTACCCATTCCTAAATTGTATGTAGGTTCTTGGAGTGAATGGTCTAGAAATAATAGGGAGATTGTTGTAGAGAAATAAAAAAGACGCTTTGAGTAATCAAAGCGTCTTTTTTATTTTAAGGATGAAAATTATTTTTTATCCACTACAATTCGGTCTTTTCTATTGGCTAATTCCCAAGCCGTTACAAATGCTAATTGCGCTCTTTTTGCTAAGGCATCGTATTCAATCTTGTCTGGTTCGTCTGTTTTTTTATGGTAATCAGCATGAACTCCGTTAAAAAAGAAAACAGCAGGAATACCATGTTTTGCAAAATTATAATGATCAGAACGCTCATAAAAATGATTAGGGTCTTTAGGGTCATTAAAACGATAATCCAAATCCAGATTCACGTATTTCTGATTCATTATGGCGCAAACAAAATCCAAATCAGAAGACAAACGATTGGCTCCAATAATGTACACATAATTGTTAGTGTTTGGATGAATTTCGTCACGACGACCAATCATGTCAATATTGACATCAGCTACCGTATTTTCTAATGGGAACAATGGATTTTCAGAATAGAAACGCGAACCGTGTAAGCCGTGTTCCTCTCCAGTTACGTGTAGGAAAAGAATTGAACGTTTGGGTCCGTGTCCTTCTTTTTTAGCGATTTGGAAGGCTTGTGCCAATTCCAACAAAGCCGAAGTTCCCGAACCATCATCATCGGCACCATTATACACTTCTCCGTCTTTTGTGCCTACGTGGTCGTAATGCGCTGAAACAACTACAATTTCATTTGGTTTTTCCGAACCCTCAATAAAAGCCCAGATGTTTTCTGAATCCCCTAAATTGCCTCCGTATTTTTTATTCAAATAAGCCGCAGGAATCGGTTGGTAATAACTTGTGGCTCCTTTAGGAAAAGAAACCTCATTTTTTTGGTATTGGCTAATTAGATAACGACCTGCTTTCTTTTGCCCTGCCGAACCCGTTTCACGCCCTTCCATAGAGTCGGCAGCAATGATGTAAAGGTGTTTCTTTAAATCTTCAGCCGTGATAGTTTTCATGTATTGAGTTGGATCTACATTTTTATTGAATGTAACCAAAGCTCCGTTTTTACAAGAAGTTCCTAATGCGATTAGGGAAAGAAAAAGTATTTTTTTCATTTTAATTTAATGTAGGTTAAGGAATCAATTTTATTTTTTTAATACTTCGTTTAAAAATAATTTTAGGTGTTCAAACGAACGTTTTGCAGCTTTCTCGTTATAGGCGGCTCCTTTTGAGTTGTCATTTCCTGCATCTGGATCAGTGAAAGAGTGAACCGCATTGGCATAATACACCATTTCCCAATCGGCTTTAGCATCACGCATTTCTTGTTGGAAAGCAGCCACTTCTTCTTTAGATTCAAAAGGATCATCCGCTCCGTGACATACCAAAACTTTAGTGGTAATTGGAGTAACGGCACGATTAGCATCTTTACCTAAACCTCCGTGAAAAGAAACCACTCCTTTTACTTTTAAATGATCTCTAGCAGCTTCTAAAGCACCTGTTCCACCAAAGCAAAAACCAATAACCGCAATATTATCGGGATTGGCTCCTGATTGAATCAATTGTTCCAAGGCTAATTCGATACGTTTTTGGTACAAATCAGTGTTTTTCTTATAAAAACCTGCAATTTTACCCGCTTCAGCAGTGGTTTGAGGATAATTGCCTTCGCCATAAATATCCGCCACAAAGGCATAGTAGCCAAGGTTCGCTAAATCTGTAGCAGTAGTTTTTGCATGAGGATCAATTCCTTTCCAAGCAGGAAGTACTAAAATCCCTGGTTTTTGAGCACTCGCTTTACTAGGTTTGATCGCTAATCCATTCAGAATTTGAGTTTCGTCTTTGTATTGGACGGGTTTTAATTGGGCAAATAAACTAGCAGAAGATAGTATTGCTCCTAAAAATAGGTATTTGAAATTTTTCATTTGATTTTGTTTTGGTATAAATGTAAAAGATTTTAATGAATTACAAACTAATATTTCGTTTGAAAGCACAACCGAGTTCAATAATCGAATCGGTTTTAGCAATTCCTGGAATGGAGTCAATTTGTTCGTACAAGATTCTTCGCATGTGTTCGTGATTCTTCGCAATCATTTTTACGTACAAAGTGTATGAACCCGTAATGAAATAACATTCGGTGATTTCGGGTATTTTTTTTAGTTCTTCTATCACTCGTCCTGAATCGTGGTCTTTGTTTAAGGTGATTCCTGTGAAAGCTCCCCAGTCGTATCCCATCTTTTTTTCATTAATAACGGGATGTATTCCAGCAATAATACCTTGCTCAGTCAACTTGTTGATCCGTTGATGCACCATCGTATTGGAAATGTTTAAATTAGAAGCAATAGTGGAGTAGGCAATACGGCCATCTTTTTCCAATTCTTTAATTATTTTGATGTCGAATTCATCTAATTTTTCCATTATGAAAGGGTTTAAAAGTTAGAATTACTTTTTTGAGTAGGATAAAAGTAAGTGTTTTTTAATTTCTATTCTATCTTTTTGATTGTTTTTATTAAAATTTGACTTTTATAATTGTTTTAAGTTAATAATTTGACTTTTATTTAAAATTAATAAGTCAAAAATTGTATTTTTATTCGTTTTGTTAGTTGTATTGACTAAATTTGGTTTTCAAAATTAATACAAAAAAACACTTGTTATGAGTCACGATACTACTACTTTATCTGCTACTTCAGAAGCTTTAATTGCTAAAGAAAATCAATACGGAGCGCATAATTACCATCCTTTACCGGTGGTTTTGGATCGAGGAGAAGGGGTGTATGTTTGGGACGTAGATGGAAAACAATACTATGATTTTCTGTCGGCATATTCAGCGGTAAACCAAGGACATTGCCATCCAAAGATTGTCAACGCCATGGTACAACAAGCTCAAAAGCTAACGTTGACTTCTAGAGCATTTTTTAATGATCAATTAGGTCCGTATGAGGAATATGTAACGAAGTATTTTGGTTTTGATAAAGTCTTGCCTATGAATACAGGCGCAGAGGCAGTGGAAACGGCTTTGAAATTGTGTAGAAAATGGGCGTATGAAGTAAAAGGAATTCCTGAAAATGAAGCTCAAATTATTGTTTGTGAGAACAATTTTCACGGGAGAACCACTACCATTATTTCATTTTCTAATGATGAATCGGCGCGTAAGAATTTTGGACCGTTTACCAATGGATTTATTAAAATACCATATGATGATGTTGATGCTTTGGCGAAAGCCTTGGCTTCTTCCAAAAACATAGCTGGCTTCTTGGTAGAACCAATTCAAGGCGAAGCGGGAGTATATGTGCCTAGCGAGGGGTATTTGGCACAAGCCAAAGCGCTATGTGCAGCCAACAATGTTTTGTTTATTGCTGATGAAGTACAAACCGGAATTGCTCGTACGGGTCGATTACTAGCGACTTGTGGGAATTGCGAATGTAAAAAAGGATGTGAAAACAAACCGGAAGTAAAACCAGATATTTTGATTTTAGGGAAAGCACTTTCGGGTGGGGTATTTCCTGTTTCTGCAGTTTTGGCGAATGATGCCATTATGAATGTCATTCATCCAGGGCAGCACGGTTCTACTTTTGGTGGTAACCCAATTGCTGCAGCTGTTGCAGTTGCGGCATTGGAAGTCATTAAAGACGAAAATTTAGCACAAAACGCGGCCTATTTGGGTGAGGTTTTCCGTCATGGATTGAAAGAAATCGCCTCTAGAAATCCGTTAATTCAATTGGTACGAGGAAAAGGATTATTGAATGCCATCGTGATTGATAGCGATGAAGATTCGGATTTAGCGTGGGAAATTTGCTTGAAATTCAGAGATAATGGTCTGTTAGCCAAACCGACTCACGGGAATAAAATTCGGTTAGCACCGCCATTGGTGATTACCGAAAGTCAAATTCACGAATGTCTCGGAATTATTGAACGTTCGTTGAATGAGTTCAGATAAAAATACAAACCCCAAAAACAATTTGTTCTTGGGGTTTCTTATTTAGAGTAGCGACTGAATGAGTTGTTTTTAAGAAAGTCGCTATATTTGAAGAGTAAATCGTATCCGTTAGTTATGGGAAAAGCATTTTTTAAAATACATTATTGCGCATTTTTATTCCTTATTTCTTTAAGTACTACTGCTCAAGTATTGAGTATTGATAGAGAAATTCAATCGGATTCGATTAAGAATAAATGGCTGCATAGTGTTGATTTTTCTCTCAGTTCCGATAAATTGAAAAAGAACTTATTAGATGTAAATTCAAGAATAGAAACCACTCGATTTTTTACTAACGATTATGTTTTAGTGGGTTCTGTAAATAATGAATTGACTTTGAATGGGAACGATGTCCTTCAGAATGAAGGCTATGTGCAACTGCGTTATCGAGATAATGACAAGCGTCAATGGAGTGATGAATCCTATGTGCAATACCAATGGAATGACGCCTTAGGAATGGAATTTCGTCAAGTTTTAGGTTCCAACTTACGCATTCGAATTTTTGACAGAAAAGCCATTGATCTGTATTCTGGTATAGGTGTTTTTTATGAAAAAGAACGATGGAATTGGAGTGGAGTGGACGACCTAGTTTTGGCTGCCAATCCCAATATATTGAACCGTGATTTGTATCGCCTGAATCATTATTGGAAATTTGCGTGTGCTTTGAATGACAACTTGGATATTTCGGCAGTGTCGTATTTTCAGTTTCCTTTGAATGGCGATTTTACCAATTTGAGATGGTATTGGGATCTTAAAACCAATCTTAAAATCAGCAAGAAAACCAGTTTTGTGATTCATTACGACCACACTTATGACAATTACCGACTAGTACCTATTGCTAAATACTATTACTCCATTGATTTTGGAGTCCAAGTAAAATGGTAAAATTTTAATAATCGGAATAGTCTGTTGGATACAAAAATAAAATATCAATATGTGAAATGGTATTTTTGTATTTATCCATAGCGATTAAGGATTTCCACTCTGGCGAATCGACAAAAGCTTTCCAATGATTGTCTCTACTTTCTTGATTAGCAAACGTAGTTAAATACATCAAATTGGGCATTTTCCCTCCTGATAGCACTTCGCCATAAAACACGGCATTGAATTGCAAGCGTTGGAATAATTTGATTTCTCCACCTGCATTAAACATATCTACTTTTCTGCGGTAAATGGCTTCGGTTGCCGACTCATAACTGCGCAATTCATACACACGATTGGCTCTTGGACGATCTAATTGTGGTAAAGTTAATAACGGATGATCTGTAAAGGCTTGTAATACTACCGATTCGATACGTACATAAGGTGCTTGATTATATGCTGCATCAAGATAAGGTGATCCAATGGTTAGGTATTCTTGGTCTTTGGCTAATTTATTCTCCAATTGCAGAAATTGCTTGCTTGATGCAAACGGAATGACCACTACAATTTTTTTAATAGAATCAGCAGCAAAAGTTTTAGGTTTAAATACACCTACAGCTTTGATACCTATTCTTTTTAACGCCGGTAAATAAGCGTCTTTTAAAAAATTTTCGGTTACGGTTAACTGCGACTCTGATTTGAGGTTATAGGTTTTAATCTGGTACAACTCTCTTTTTTGTGCTGCGCTGTTGTAACTGATTACTACGATAGCAAAGCAGTACAATAGGGTCTTGATGGTTTTCATAACGATGTGTATTTTAGGCTAATGTAAGGAATTGTTTTGGAGTTTTTAATCGAAAGATTATCGAGGTAGTGGGAGGGCGATAGTTATCGTAATTTCAAATAATAATTTTTAATTCTCTGTAATTAACACATCAACTTCTACTTTTAATTTTGGAAGATGGTTTGTAAGTATTGACCAAATATTTTCATCAGAAATATTGTCATAAGCATGAATTACTTGATTTCTTAATCCAATAATTGCTTTCGCATTACTAATTTTATCAGTAAACGAATTGTCTCGGGTAATTATTCTGTTTACTGCTTCTCCAATAATTTCAAGATTTCTTTCGACAGCTCTTTTAAGCATTACGTTATTTTTGTACTTGAAAAAATCTTTTTCTTCTTCTTTGAAAAAGCTATCTATTTCGTCAATACAGAGTTTAATGTCATATAGCCATTTGAGAATTCGTTCATCCATAAATCAGCTCTTTAGATTTGTTTATTGAGTTGATTAAAATTGGGTTTTTAAGTGTTTGTTCTTCAACTAAATCCACTTCACGACCAAATAATTTTTCTAATCTTTCTTTGAAATCCATATAATTATCAAAATATTTTGACAACTCAATGGATTTAAATTTCACAAGAAGATCAATGTCACTTTTTGTATTGAAATTAGAATTTAAAGCTGAACCAAATAGATACATCTTATCCACATTGTATAGTGTACAAAGCAATTTCAAATCTTCTCTATTTTTGTCAATTATTCCCATGAAGCAAATTTAGGTAAAAAATGTTTTCTTTTACGGGTTAATTTAGTTTATTCCTTTCCAGTCATGGCTTTGAATTTGTCCATGTCCAAGTAAATGATTCCCCATTGATGTCCGTATAAGTCTTCAATATTGCGCACTTGCATAAAGCCCTCGTCAAGTAGTGGTGTTGGCTCTGTCCCACCTGCTTTCAGTCCATTGTCAACAATTGTATTAAGTTGGTCAAGACTAGCTAAAGGAAGCGTAAAGGAGTCAATGTTGTTTTCTTTAGGGTTAGCAACGGTTTTTGCTTAAATCACGTTTAAAAAGTATGGTATTGTTTTTAGCAATATAGTCACCAGATAAAATTAAATAAGGATGATTGGGCGAGAGACCGGCACTACGACTTTTTATAGTTATTTTGTCGTTTACTTTCAAGCTTTTTAATTTTTCAAAATCTTTTGAAACGTATTGCATCATGTATTCTTCACCATCGATTTGAACGATAAGCCATTTTGGACCTGATGCATTCGTGGTAGGACGCTGAAAAGTAACAGAGGTAACCACTCCTTCCATTGGAGCGAATGTTTTGATGGAGTTTTTGATCTTTGTGTAACTCGCTTGTACTTTTTTGCCCGCAGGCGAAACTTGCCATTTTTTGTATTGGATGCCATCAGGCGAGGCCTCCCATTTTTTCAAGGCAGCTTTCTTTTCAGTCGCTGAGTTTGGTTTTACCTGTGGGGTAGTTTTAGTATTTGAAAACGCTGGCCCGCACACCATCACAAGTGCTATCACCAGTTTATAAATTAGTTTTATCATTGGTTTTATTTTTTATAAGTTTCAAACTTAAATGATATTTTTTAGTTTGAATCTTAAATATTTCACAAAACTGGGTTGGAAGGTAGTTTCTAGGGATAGGAGTGGATTGTAAAAAAAAAGTGAAATTGAGTTGAAGAATCTGATATTTAAATTTCCTGCTATTGCGAGTATCCATAAATATATTATTAACGTTCCCTCGCCTGGCCTAGTAGCGACCTGCAGCAAGGTTTATAAACTTACTAATTTAAGATTTTTTAGCGAAAAATCGAACGTGTTGTTTATTGTTAATAGAGTTATTGCACTAAACCGCTGTTAGTAGATTTATTAAATTTCCTTAAAGTTCTTTCTTAATTTCAATAACTTATAATAATTGAAGGATGAAGAAAATGGAATATTTGATTCTCCTCTTCCGAATGCTGTTAAGTTTAAAAATTATATCTTAAACCGGTACCTAATGCAATAATATTTATTCTATTATTAGAATTAATTTGGATTACTTGACCTCCAAACTGAAGTTCTTGCCATTTAGCAGCAGTATAATCAAGATTTATTGAAATTTTAAATCCTTTGGACACTCCAAAATTAACAGAACTTCCCAAAACAAAACCATTTCCTGTCAAGGTAGCATCATCATCACCTGTACCTTTAGATTTTCCAACAACGCTTAATGCATACTGAGGTTTCAGATCAAGAGATATTTTTTTTCCAAGATTTTTTGTGTAAATCGGCCCAACTGAAAACACACCTACTCCGACTGCTGAATTACCATTATTTTTAACTAAAAAACCTGAAGAATTAAGATTAATTGTTACTCCCCAAGAATCATTAAAACGATATCCAAAGTTAATAAACCCCAAATTTAGACCTACATTATTCAAATTACCTACACTATCACCTCCTAGCTTTGCTACTCCAACAGAAACACCTAAATAACTCTTAGAATTTTGAGCATTTGTAATACAAATTGTAAACACAACAAAACCTATCAAAAAAAATTTGCTCATATAATATTTTCATTTAAATAATAATTCAAAAATAATTCAAATTTCTTTAACTTTTAAAGTTAAAATTATTGACCCGTTCAACCACTTTTAACTCTCTTAAAATTCGTAACCGTTAAGTTTACGGCTTAACGAAACTTCATATAAATTCAACTAAATTACAGCTTACTCAAAATACAATGGGGAAAAGTTGTTTTAATTGTTGTAATATATTGATAAAATCTTCTCTTTTCTCATTTTTAAAAACAGCTATTGGCAAATCGTTATTTTAGAATTTTGTTTTTAATGTTGATATAGAATTATTTATTGCATCATTTATTGAATTTGTTAGATTTCCAAAATCTTCGCCTTTTTTCCAATTTCCGTTCATTTTAGCGACAGTTTGGAAATTTTCTTGTTGCAATAATGAATTATCGTTTAAATCAATAACTTCTGTTCCAATATTTACATAACCTTGTTTGTCCAACTCTATAAATCCGGAATAACTAACCAATATTCCGTATTTTACCTTTACAAACAAAATTTCGTCCACATTATTTATAGCTTTTAGGTTTCTGAAATCTTTTTTGCTATACTTTTTTTCTGAATTTGGCTTTTCAAAATTAGTTAGATTTTGGTAATCTATTTTCTTGTCTATAAATTGGAATTGTTTATTTTTTGAATTTAAAATATTTGTAATTTCAGATTTCAATGTTTCATTTAAATTAAATTTCGGTTCTACTTTCTTCAAAGTCTCAGTGAATCTATTGCCGGATGTTAAAGCCATATCCAATAATCCTTGTCCTCCATCTCTTGCCATTCCAATGCTGTCCACTTGCAAAATTACTCCAACTTTTTTTGTATTGTAAAATTGTTGATTCAAAGGTAAAGTTGTTACGCAACTTGTAACTATTAGTAAGAATAAGAGTCCGAAAGTCAATTTTAATAATTTCATATTTGTTAAATTAATGTTTGAATTTTTTTTCAATTTTTAGTTAAATTACACACAACTTGTATATAAGCGAAGGTTTATTTCGCTTTATTATTTCCTCGTTTTTTTCTTACAAATCAACAATCCAAATTCTGATTCAGCAGTTATGTTTTAACGAAAATACCTGAATAAAGTGCAGTGATTGTTATAGTAATACATTTTAAATTTCATTATTACTGAGTTTTTGTTTCCATTTATCAATAATTTCTGCATTTTTTCCAAAATTAGATTCAATATCAAATTCATTAAGAGATTTGTCTCGAGCATTTAAATATGTTTCTATAATTCCGTTAATTTTATTTACATTTCCCGCATTTATTTTTTTACTATTAATTTCTTTTTCTGATTGTTTTGCAAAAAAATGTGCAATCTCATATTTCAATTGAAGATAATTTAAAAGTTGTTGTGTTTCAAGTTGTGGGTTAACCCACGATAAATCCCTTCTAATTCCTCCATATGATTCAACTGTAATAACTCCAGTCCAAAAATTTACATTTTTAGTAAAAACGCCAAATGTCAATTCTATATTAGCATTCAAATCTTTATTTAAATCAGGTGACATTTTAAAATCAGACCATTCTAAATTCTTTTTTGACCTTAAACTAATGGTGTCCCCTTTGTTTGCTTTGGTCATTTCCGAAATAACTTTATCCCATTTTTCTTGATTTTTTCCCTGACCAAAAGTAAAAAGTGTTAAACAAAGAGCTAAAACGGTTAATATAATTCTAATCATTTTTTTTAATTTATTGGTTAAGTTAAATTTTAACAGTATTTTTTATATTCTTGTTTTTCGTAGTCACTTACATTGCCTATTTATCTTCACGAGATAAACTCAAGCAGGAACTAATTATGTGTAATCTTTCGGTAAAAACAAAAGGATAAATTGCAAACTTTTTTCAAATTAAACCAATTGTCCAACTAGCGTTTAGCATTCGTTGTCAGTAGTGTATTTACTGTTTTATATATTTTGATTGAAAGCAGTCAGTACATTCATCATTTAAGTATAAATTATCTGACTCTATTTTATAACTTTGTCTAAATTCGTTAGAACCAGTAATTATCATTTCTCTTTGTCCTCCAAAAATTGAATTTTGCGATTGAATTTGGAATTTTTCTTCTGCTTTTAGAAGTCCATTTTCATAAGTTTTAATTGTCGAATCCGTAAATTCAAGTAGGATACTTTTTCCAGTAGTTGTTGGATTTTCTATTCTTCCGTTTATTCCTCCAGATGATTCAATCCATTTCCACTTACCAACCAAATTGTTACTTTTTGCTATTTCACTATCATTATTACAAGATGTGAGAATTAATACTATTAATAATAAAATTGAGTTTTTCATACTATATTTTTTAGTTCATTTTTTTACGCTACTGCCAACGTCCTCGCAATACAGCGGGTTTGAGTTCTAAATTAAGATTTATTTTTCGTTTATCACTAAACTGCCAAATACAAACCAATTTTTCAATTAAGCCAAATCCCCAAATTGCTTGTAGCGTGTGTTAGGCATAGTTTATTATTTTTTGTTCCATGTTATCCCAGATTTTTAAGAGAGTATTTGTGCCCTTTGAAGCTATTTTAAAATCATTTTTCCCTTTTGATGTCAGGATGTATTTATTTCCAACTTTACTTACTATTCCTTTTTCAGACAGCCATGAAATTGAAGTTTGTATTTCTTTGTGCGTTGGAATTACATGATTAATTCCATCAGCAATCATAGAAATGTCATTAAAATCAGCTGGTTCTCTATCTGAAGCTATGGAAATAGCTAAATATATCCATGAGATTGTTCTTTTGTCCTGTGGTTTTTTCAAAGCTTGTATTTCGATCTTTTTCGGAACTCTATTTCGAAGTATAAAACCAGACATTTTTCTGTCTAGTGTCAATTCTTTATATTGATTTTTAATATATGGTCTTGCCCCGTCAGCTGGAAAAAACTCAGTTTTTAAATACTCTACATCTTCTTCATCTAATTCACTAACAGTTCCGTCTTCGTTGACATAAACATACTCAAAACCAGACTCCTTTGATCTTAATGGAATGAAGTATTTTAAATAGATCGTCAGTCCTATGGTGGCGATGATACCTAATATGGTGTAGATTATTGTCATTTTAAATTATGCATAACTTGTATATAAGCGAAACAAACTTTCGTATATATACCCAATACCGAATAAATTGGCGATAGTTTGTTTCGTTTTATTATTTTCTCAAATATATTATTTTTTTCTTACAAATCATTGAAAGGACTTTTGATCATTTTTTTAATAAGCCTATATTAATTCAGTTTCAAAATGTCATCTTGTCAGCCATTTTTACGTCAGTAGGGCTAAAAACTGACAATTTATATACTGTCAGTGCCTTGGCACAAAGATTGACTTACGCACTTCGAGTTATTAAAACGAATATCTAATAAAATTAAATATAATCAAAATGGGTAAAATCATCGGAATTGATTTAGGTACGACCAACTCTTGTGTTTCTGTAATGGAAGGTAACGAGGCAGTAGTTATCCCTAATGCGGAAGGAAAAAGAACAACTCCTTCTATCATCGCTTTTGTAGAAGGCGGAGAAATTAAAGTAGGAGATCCTGCAAAAAGACAAGCGGTAACTAATCCTACCAAAACGATTGCTTCTATCAAACGTTTTATGGGACATTCTTTTGCTGAAGTTTCAGGCGAAGCAAAAAGAGTTCCTTATTCAGTAGTAAAAGGAGACAACAATACACCACGTGTGGATATTGATGGTCGTTTATACACTGCTCAAGAATTGTCAGCGATGACACTTCAAAAAATGAAAAAAACAGCTGAAGACTATTTAGGTCAAACAGTTACTGAAGCAGTTATTACTGTTCCAGCTTACTTTAACGATGCACAACGTCAAGCTACGAAAGAAGCGGGTGAAATTGCTGGTTTAAAAGTAATGCGTATTATCAACGAACCAACTGCTGCTGCATTAGCATACGGTTTAGATAAAAAAGGACAAGATCAAAAAATTGCAGTATACGATTTAGGTGGAGGTACATTTGATATCTCTGTATTGGAATTAGGAGACGGAGTTTTTGAAGTATTGTCTACAAATGGAGATACTCACTTAGGTGGAGATGACTTTGACCAAACTATCATTGACTGGTTGGCAGACGAATTCAAAGCAGAAGAAGGAATTGACTTGCGTTTGGACCCAATGTCATTACAACGTATCAAAGAAGCAGCTGAGAAAGCTAAAATTGAGTTGTCATCTTCAGCTGAAACTGAAATCAACTTACCTTACGTAACCGCTACAGCTTCAGGACCTAAACACTTAGTGAAAAAATTAACAAGAGCTAAATTTGAGCAATTGTCTGATGCTTTAGTAAAACGTTCTATGGAACCAGTGGCTAAAGCGTTGAAAGATGCTGGTTTGTCAACTTCTGATATTGACGAAGTAATCTTAGTAGGAGGTTCTACTCGTATGCCAAGAATTGCTGACGAAGTGGAAAAATTCTTTGGTAAAAAAGCGTCTAAAGGAGTAAATCCTGATGAGGTGGTTGCTATTGGAGCTGCTATTCAAGGTGGAGTTTTATCTGGAGATGTAAAAGATGTATTGTTACTTGACGTAACACCTCTTTCTTTAGGTATCGAAACTATGGGTGGTGTAATGACTACATTAATTGAGTCTAACACGACTATCCCAACTAAAAAATCACAAGTATTCTCTACTGCTGCTGATTCTCAACCATCTGTTGAAATCCACGTATTGCAAGGAGCTAGAGCAATGGCTGCTGATAATAAAACAATTGGTCGTTTCCATTTAGATGGTATTCCACCAGCACCAAGAGGAGTTCCTCAAATTGAAGTAACTTTTGATATTGATGCTAATGGTATCATCAAAGTTTCGGCTACTGATAAAGGAACTGGAAAATCGCACGACATTCGTATCGAAGCTTCTTCTGGATTAACAGCAGAAGAAATCGAAAAAATGAAAAAAGATGCTGAAGCGAATGCTGACGCAGATAAAGTAGCGAGAGAAAAAGCAGAAAAATTGAACGAAGCAGACGGAATGATCTTCCAAACTGAAAGTCAATTGAAAGAATTAGGTGATAAATTATCTGATGACAACAAAGTGGCTATCGAGTATGCTTTAACTGAATTGAGAATGGCTCACCAATCTCAAGATATTGCTGCAATTCAAACTGCTTTGGACAACATCAATGCAGCTTGGAAAAAAGCTACTGAAGCGATGTATGCTCAAGGAGAACAAGGTCAAGCGGATGCACAACCTCAAGGGGATGCACAATCAGGAGACAATGTAGAAGACGTAGAATTCGAAGAAGTGAAGTAATAACTATTTCATTCCTATAAATAAAAAACCGAGCTAGCAATAGCTCGGTTTTTTTGTTTTCAAACCTATTGTTGTTATTTTATTACGTCAGTTCGAGTGTTTTATATGTATCCAGATAATTTTCTGGATACATATAAAATGTATCGAGAACCATTTTTAATATCATTTTCATGTTCTCGATACAATTTTCTTCCCGAAGATTCGGAAGAAAATCACTCGAACTGACGAAAAATGATATTAAAAACTAATTGTCTAAATACTGGTTTAATCAATTGTTTTTTCTTTGTTAAATATGATTAATCTCATGAAAGGGAGTGTTTTTTCTAGTTACTTTTGTAATGTTGTAAAGCCAAAATCGAAATCAACACTAAATCATGCTGAATGAGAAAAATTAGATATAAAAAAGGACGGAAAATCCAGCCTTTTAATTTAGAGTATACCGGACTTCATAAAAGTCATGATGCTGAAATGCAATTGTTTGTGTATAATGATGTTGATTTAATAGAGTATGAAAAAATAGATGTTGCTGATTTTGCCAAAAGTATCGAACCTCAAAAGACCAATTGGATCAACGTCCATGGGTTGAATAATCTAGATTTAGTCAAATCCGTTGGCGATTATTTTGCCATCGATAACTTTATGCTCGCCGATATTTTAAATACAACAAAGCGAACTAAACTAGAGGAATTGCGTGAGGTACTCTTTTTTAATATCAAATCGTTATTGCCTACAGAGCATTCGGATAACATTCAGGTAGAACAAATTAGTTTCTTGATTAAAGATGGTGTCTTGCTGTCGTTTCAAGAAAAACGAAGTGATTTCTTTACACACATTCGAGAACGAATCCGAACCCATTCCGGGATTGTTCGAACTAAAAAAGCAGATTATTTATTGTATATTTTGCTCGATGCGATTATGGAGAATTTCTATATCACGCTAGAACATGAGGAAGATAAAGTAGAAGACTTAATCAATCTTTCCAAAAGAAGTGATAATCCAGTCATTTTAGAACGCATTGAAAAACACCGTGACAATTTTAATTTCTTAAAGCGTTCCATTGTTCCGTTACGCGATTCCTTGTATGATATCAAAAGCATCAAAGACGACAATGTATTCAATGCAATTGAGACTGAGAATTTTAGTTTCTTCGCCCGATTGCATCAAAAGAGTTTAGAACTTTTGGAACAAATAGATTACGATATGGTATCTCTTGAAAGCGCCTCCAATTTCTTTTTTTCGTACCAAGCGCATAAGATGAATGAAATCATGAAAACCTTGACTATCGTGTCGGCTATTTTTATTCCGTTGACCTTTATTGTTGGGGTGTATGGGATGAATTTCGAAAATATGCCTGAGTTAAAATATTCATACGGGTATTACACCGTAATTGGTATTATGGTAGTGATGGGAATAGCCATGTTGTTCTATTTTAAAAGAAGAAGATGGTTTTGATCTTTAGCTAATAAAAACAAAAACAGAAATGAGTAAATCAATATATATAGCAACCAGCGAACCAAGTAGTGGAAAGTCGATAGTGACCTTAGGGTTGATGAGTATGCTGATTGGAAAAACGGCTAAAGTAGGTTATTTTAGACCTATTGTTGAGGATTTCGAAGAAGGTGGATCGGATAATCATATCGAAACTGTAATTTCTCATTTTGGGCTTGATATTCAGTTTGAAGATGCGTATGCGATTACTAAAAGCAAACTAATTAAGAAAAAAAACAAAGGGAAATTAGGCGATGTTCTTGATTTAATTATCGAAAAATACAAACGCCTCGAAGAACGTTTTGATTTTGTATTAGTTGAAGGAACGAGTTTTACCGGAGAAGGAACTGCAATCGAATTAGATATAAACGTTTTAATTGCTAAGAATTTAGGAATTCCCGCAGTTATTGTAGGTACAGGAGTAGGTAAAACTTTAGAAGAGTTAATAGATAGTTTACACCTTGTTTACGATTCTTTCAAGATTAAAGAGGTGGAAGTGTTGGCTATATTTGCCAATAAAGTCCAACCTGAAAATATTGAGTTGGTGACTGCCGGTTTAAGAAAGAATCTTCCAGAGAGTATTTTGATCAATACGATACCGGTGATTTCAAGCTTGAATCATCCAACCGTTCAAGAAATTGTGATTGATTTGAATGCCAAGGTTTTATTTGGCGATGCGTATTTGAACAATCAAACAAGCAATTTTAGTGTAGGCGCGATGCAATTGTGCAATTACCTACTGCATTTGAAAGAAGATAGTTTAGTAATTACTCCTGGCGATAGAGCCGATATTATTTTGGGTGTTTTACAAGCCAATGAATCGGTTAATTACCCCACAATAGCAGGAATCGTTTTAACTGGTAATATTCTTCCAGAACCGAGTATTTTAAAACTAATAGAAGGGCTTTCTCCTGTTGTTCCTATTATTTCAGTTGAAGAAGGAACGTATTATATTACCAATAGAATAGGGGCGATTAAATCTAAAATTTACGCTAATAACAAACAAAAAATAGCAACTTCAATTACTACATTTGAAAAGTATGTTGCTATTGACAATTTAGCTCAAAAGTTAATCACTTTCAAAGCGGAGGGAATGACACCTAAAATGTTCCAATACAACTTAGTCAAACGTGCCAAAATGCATCGAAAACATATTGTTTTGCCAGAAGGTAGTGATGAGAGAATCATCATTGCTGCGGCTCGACTTTTGGCAATGGACGTAGTTGATATTTCTATTATTGGCAACAAAAAACAAATAGAAAGTAAAGTAGCGGAATTAGGTTTGGATTTGGATTTTTCGAAAGTACAAATCATCAACCCAATTGAATCAGAGTATTATGACGATTATGTAGCTACTTACTACGAATTACGAAAAGCCAAAAATGTATCGATGGCGATGGCCAAAGATTTGCTTGAGGATGTTTCGTACTTTGGAACGATGATGGTGTACAAAGGTCACGCTGACGGAATGGTATCTGGTGCAGCTCACACAACCCAACATACTATTTTACCAGCGCTTCAGTTTATTAAAACAAAACCAAATTGTTCCGTCGTTTCGTCTGTATTTTTCATGTGTTTAGAAGACCGGGTGTCTGTTTTTGGAGATTGTGCCATCAATCCAAATCCTACCGCAGAACAGTTAGCCGAAATTGCGATTTCTTCAGCAGACTCAAGTTTGGCTTTTGGTATCGAACCTAAAGTAGCCATGTTGTCCTATTCATCGGGAACTTCTGGAAAAGGCGATGAGGTGGATAAAGTTCGTAAAGCAACCGAAATGGTGAAGGCACAACGTCCCGATTTAAAAATTGAAGGACCCATTCAATATGATGCGGCGGTTGATTTAGAAGTAGGACAAAGTAAAATGCCTAATTCAGAAGTAGCAGGTCACGCTAGTGTATTAATTTTCCCTGATTTGAATACGGGAAATAATACCTATAAAGCGGTACAAAGAGAAACGGGAGCTTTGGCCATTGGACCAATGTTACAAGGTTTAAATAAACCAGTAAATGATTTGAGTCGTGGTTGTACCGTTGATGACATCATTAATACCGTTGTTATTACGGCAATTCAAGCACAAGGTTTATAAATAAAATACACGATTAATGAAAATTGTAATATTAAATTCTGGGAGTTCTTCTATAAAATACCAATTGATTGAAATGCCATCACAAACCGTTATTTGTAGCGGAATGATTGACCGAATTGGTTTGGATAATTCCAATTTTTTATACAGTACACAAAAGAATCAGGTTGAAGAAACTCTCGCTGTTCCTGACCATACCATAGGATTAGAAAAAATTGCGGCTTTATTGTTAGATGAAAAAGTAGGAGTGATTAAAAGTACTTCAGAGATTCAAGCCGTGGGACACCGAGTAGTACATGGAGGGAGTGATTTCTCGGATACAGTTGTTATTACAGATGAAGTAAAAGATAAAATCAAACAACTTTTTGATTTGGCACCCTTACACAATCCTGCTAATTTAGAAGGAATTACTGTAGCTGAAACTATTTTTTCATCCGCAAAACAAGTGGCTGTTTTTGATACGGCTTTCCATCAAACTATTCCTGTTGTAGCACATAAATATGCAATTCCGAATTCTTTTTTGACGGATAATAAAATTCGTGTGTATGGATTTCATGGCACCAGCCACAAATACGTTTCAGAAAAGGCGATTGATTATTTGCAGCAACACAATTGTGCCGCTTCAAAAATCATAACTATTCATTTAGGGAATGGGTGTAGCATGACTGCTATTCAAGACGGTAAAAGTATTGATCATACCTTAGGTTTTGGCCCCATGAACGGACTCATTATGGGAACTCGAAGTGGTGATATCGATCAATCGGTTATTTTCTATTTAGTCAATACTTTGGGCTTTACTTTAGATAAAGTCAATACTCTTTTACAAAAAGAGAGTGGAATGTTTGGGTTGACAGGCTTTAGCGATTTAAGAGATATTGAGGCTAATGCCGAAAAAGGAGACGAAAATTGCCAATTGGCTTTAGCGATGAATGCGTACCGAATTAAAAAATACATCGGTTCGTATGCGGCTGTTTTAAACGGATTGGATGCGATTGTTTTTACAGCTGGAATAGGAGAGAATTCGTCATTGATGCGTAAATTGGTTTGTACGGATATGGATTACTTCGGATTGACATTGGATACCCAAAAAAATGAAATTCGTTCTAAAGAAATTCGAGAAATTAATTTAGCCAATACCAAAACCAAAATTCTAGTCATACCTACCAATGAAGAGCTAGAGATTGCTAATCAGGTATATGATTCCTTGAACTAAATCAATAATAAAAACTTAATTTAACTATATTCGCTTTCTCAAAAAAAACATATAAATGAAACAGTTAATTTCTCTTTTTTTCTTGTTTGCGGTTGGATTAACGCAAGCGCAAACGGTGAGTTCTCCTTCAGGTAAAATCGTACTTAATTTTAAATTATCGGCTTCTGGTCAACCGACTTATGCTGTAAATTACAAAGCTAAATCAGTTGTTGTAACCAGTGATTTAGGGATTAAATTAAAGGATAAACCGGCATTAGATGCTAATTTTGAGATTCAATCCTCTAAAAATAGTACGTTCAATGAATCATGGAAACCGGTTTTAGGAGAACAAGCGTCTATTGTCAATCATTATAATGAATTGGTGGTGGGATTGATTCAAAAAGGGACGAATGTAAAAGTGAATTTGGTATTTAGAGCGTTTGATGAAGGTGTCGCTTTCCGATATGATTTTCCAAAGCAAAAGGAGCTGAATTATTTCATTATTTCCGATGAAAACACGCAATTTAACTTGACTGAAAACAATAAAGTATTCTGGTTGCCAGGCGATTTTGATAGTAATGAATACGAATACAACGAAACTAGATTTTCTGAAATAGACAATTCAAAAATTAATATGAACAATGGAATTGGAGTCAAATCCATTCCCGGAAAATATACGGTTCAAACGCCTTTGATGATGAAGTCACCATCAGGTTTGTATTTGAATATTTTTGAAGCAGCGGTAGTCAACTATCCTGTGATGCATTTGAAAGCGGATGTGACTAATTATAAATTAAAATCAGAATTAGTTCCCAATGCTATTGGTGATAAGGCTTATTTACAAACCCCTTGTGTGTCGCCTTGGAGAACGATCATGATTAGCGATGATGCTAGAGATATTGTGGGTTCAAAAATGATTTTGAACTTAAACGAACCTTCAAAAATTGACGATACTTCTTGGATTAAACCAATGAAATATGTTGGGATTTGGTGGGAAATGCATGTGGGAAATTCGACTTGGGATTATGCAGGTTCTCAAAATGCTACTACTGATTTTGGAACAAAACTAGCATCCTCAGGACGCCACGGAGCGACTACAGAAAACACCAAACGCTATATTGATTTTGCTGCCAAAAATGGATTTGACGGCGTTTTAGTAGAAGGCTGGAACGAAGGTTGGGAAGATTGGTCGGGCAATTGGAAAGAAGAAGTTTTTGACTTTGTTACTCCTTATCCTGATTTTGATATTGCGGCAATTTCAGACTACGCCAAAGCGAAGAATGTTAAAATGATTATGCATCACGAAACTTCGGGTTCAGTAGCGAATTATGAAAGACGTTTGGATCGCGCTCTAGAAAACATGGTAAAATACAATTATCCTGCTGTTAAAACAGGTTATGTGGGTAAAATTATTCCCCGTGGCGAATTTCATGACGGACAAACGATGGTGAATCATTTTGAACATGTGGTTCGACGTGCCGCTGATTATAAATTGATGGTCAATTCACACGAATCGTCTCATCCAACAGGTTACGGAAGAACGTATCCAAATTATGTGGCTGCCGAAGCCGCTCGTGGAACTGAATTCAACGCTTGGAGTGTGGGTAACCCACCCATGCACGAAACCATTTTGCCTTTCACTCGTCAATTAGGAGGGCCAATGGATTATACGCCAGGAATTTTTGAAATTAAGATGAGTCATTATGACAAGAAGAAAACAGAACAAGTACACACGACTTTGGCAAAACAATTGGCATTGTATGTGACGATGTATTCTCCTATTCAAATGGCGGCCGACTTACCCGAAAATTATGAAAAATATCCAGATGCTTTTCAGTTTATCAAGGATGTAGCGGTAGATTGGGATGACAGTACCTATTTACAAGCAGAACCTGGAGATTATTTAACAATTGTCAGAAAAGCAAAAGGAAAGCAATCGTGGTTTTTAGGGGCTATTACCGATGAAAATGCAAGACAAACGGAAATCAAATTGGACTTTTTAACCAAAGGAAAAAAATACAAAGTCACGATTTATGAAGACGCTAAAGATGCTGATTGGAAAAATAATCCGATTGCCTATACCATACGAACAATAGAAGTCACTAGCAACTCAAAAATAAAATTGAGTTTGGCTCCAGGGGGAGGGACAGCCATCAGTTTCGAACCGATTAACTAAAATTAAAAACCTGCAAGATTCCTTTGCAGGTTTTTTTATAGCCTTTGGTTACCCTAGTTTGGAAAAGAATTCCGAAATTGCCCAATCAATAAATCAAATCAAAATGAAAAAATCAATATTAGCAGGATTAGTTTTCCTTAACGGAATAGTTATGGTGGCGCAATCCAAAGACGAACAAATGCTAAAAGATATTTATAAGTCGGGTTTAACCAATGCCAAATGTTATTCTTGGTTGGATCATTTATCTAATACAATTGGATCTAGATTATCAGGTTCAGATAATGCAGAAAAAGCCGTTCAATATACCAAAGCTCAACTAGAGACTTTAGGATTAGACAAAGTGTACTTACAAGAAGTAATGGTACCTAAATGGGTTCGTGGTGAAAAAGAAACTGCTTTTATCCTAGATAACAAAACGAAAATAGCGGTGCCAATTGCAGCTTTGGGAGGTTCAATTGCAACTTCTAAAAACGGTTTGACTGCTGAGCTAATTGAAGTGCAAGGGATTGAAGAACTTAAAATTTTAGGAGATAAAATCAAAGGGAAAATAGTGTTTTACAATCGACCTATGGATCCTGTAAATATTGAAACTTTTAAATCGTATGGTGGTTGTGTGGATCAGCGTTATGCTGGGGCGAAAGAAGCAGCTAAATTGGGTGCAGTGGGAACGATTGTACGTTCCATGAATTTACGATTGGACGATTTTCCACATACGGGTGCGCAAAGCTATGGCGATTTACCTGCGTCAGAATACATACCAACGGCAGCTATTAGTACCAATGGGGCAGAGTTATTAAGTAAAAAATTAAAATCCAATCCAAACTTAAAATTCTATTTTAAACAATCGTGTGCTCAAATGGAAGATGTTTTGTCGTATAATGTAGTGGGCGAAATCAAAGGAAGTGAACATCCTGAAACTATTATGGTAGTAGGAGGTCATTTAGATTCTTGGGATCTTGCTGATGGTTCTCATGACGATGGAGCAGGAGTGGTACAAAGTATGGAGGTATTGCATATTTTCAAAAATTTAGGTTACAAGCCTAAAAATACTATTCGGGTAGTCTTATTTATGAATGAAGAGAACGGAGGTAGAGGCGGAAAAAAATACGAAGAATTGGCACAGTTGAATAAAGAAAACCACGTATTTGCTTTAGAAAGTGATTCAGGTGGGTTTAGTCCAAGAGGTTTTTCATTCGAAGCAGATGATGTTAATTTTAATCAGATTCTAACTTGGAAGAACTTATTTGACCCGTATTTGATTCACAGCTTTGTCAAAGGGCATGCAGGTGCTGATATTGGACCACTAAGTTCATTTAAAATAATAAAAGCAGGACTAAAACCTGATTCGCAACGCTACTTTGATTACCATCATGCGTTGAATGACAAATTTGATGCAATCAATAAAAGGGAATTGGAGTTAGGAGCAGCCACCATGGCTTCTCTTATGTATTTGATTGACCAAAATGGGATTGTAAAATAATAAAAAAAGCTTCGAAAGAAGCCTTTTTTAGTAGTTTGAATTGGAATTATATTTTGAAGATTCCTCCAAAAGCAATGATTCTTTGGAAGAATAAAAAATGTTGTGAAGCCGAATCATTGTTACTGTAAGTAGTTTTGATATCTGGCATATTAATATAACCTCCTTTTAATTCTCCTTGAATATAAAAGTGTTTAAAGAACGTAACGTTTAAGCCTGCTTTTATTGAAGCTCCATATCCTGAAACATGGAAATCATCGTGTCTTTCTTTACTGAATACTTTAGCATTGGTTTTTGGATATAATAAACCTACCCCTATACCTTCAGTTAAGTTCACTTGTACTTTGTCGGTATCATGAATATGAAATAATTTAGAAATATCATCGTGACGAGATACTTCGGTATTGACATAATTTAAACCATCGGTGTGTTCGAAGGTTAAAAATTGCTCCGTTAATAATACTTGATTGTTAGGTAAAGCTTCTCCATAAGTATATCTGTTAGGATACGTTCCAGTATAATTTACAGCTATGTCTTGATCCATTACATATTTCATGTGGTCTACTCCAATAGCTACACTATAATGATCATTGATAAAATACCCCATTCTAAAATTAGTTTGAGGAATAGTCATTCGTCCTGGATTGATATAATCGATATGCCATCCTTTAGGTTTGTCATGAGCAGATACATCATAGATTGTGAAATCATAGTCAGCTCCCTTAAAATGAATATCAGAATTTGAATAGGTTTCACGATTTCCTCCCCATGAGACAAAGAACTTTCCTTTGTTATGAGCGGTGTATTTGTCTTGAATTTTTATAGCTTCTTGTGAAAATACAGAAAGTGTAACTAATAGTAAAGCGCTAGATAAAATAATTTTTTTCAACGATTTAGGGATATTTAATTAAAATTGATTTACAGTTTTTCTAATAGCGACTAATTTAGTCATTAGCGCTTCAAAATAGTCTAAGTGGAGCATATTAGCTCCGTCACTTTTTGCATTAGCAGGATCAAAGTGTGTTTCGATAAATATTCCATCAACACCCACTGCAATTCCAGCTTTAGCAATAGTTTCGATCATATCTGGTCTTCCACCTGTTACACCAGCAGTTTGATTGGGTTGTTGTAAGGAATGGGTTACATCAAGAACTGTAGAAGCATATTGTTGCATAGTAGGGATTCCTCTAAAATCAACAATCATATCTTGATAGCCAAACATAGTTCCTCTATCGGTAACCATTACGTTTTGATTGTTGCAATCCAATACTTTTTGAACAGCATGTTTCATGCTTTCTGGACTCATGAATTGTCCTTTTTTTAAGTTTACCGTTTTTCCGGTATTGGCAGCTGCCACTACTAAATCCGTTTGGCGCACTAAAAAGGCAGGGATTTGTAGTACATCTACATATTGTGCCGCCATATCAGCATCTTCATTGGTATGAATGTCAGTAACTGTTGGCACTCCAAAAGTTTCGGATACTTTACGCAATATTTTCAATGCTTTTTCATCTCCAATTCCAGAGAAACTATCAATTCTAGAGCGATTGGCTTTTTTGAACGATCCTTTAAACACATAAGGTATTTCAAGTTTGTCGGTGATACCAACTAATTTTTCAGCAATGCGCAAAGCCATTTCTTCGCCTTCAATAGCGCAAGGGCCAGCAAGCAAAAAGAAGTTACCACTATCTGTATGTTTGATTTGTGGGATATTTTGTAGGTTCATAGTAATGAATTTATTGAAAGTGCAAAGGTAGTTAGGAATTAGGAATTAGGAATTCGATTTTGCAACTATTTTTGGTTTTGGATATAAAAAAAGCTCTAACTATTGTTAGAGCTTTTGGTAGTTTGAGTTTGAAATATTAGAATTTCAAAGCTACTGTCAATTCAAATTCATCATCAATAGCTTTGTCAGCAAGAGTAGTTAATAAAGTTCCTGAACTATACGTAATGTCATATTTAGTTCTGTTCACTTTAAATGTAGATGTAGCAGAGTTAGCTGTTGTAGCTAAATCAAAAGTTACTGGTTTAGTAATTCCTTTGATAGTTAAGTCTGCAGTTACAGTATAAACGTTAGCAGCTTTTACAGCTACGGTTTTGAAAACTAATTTAGAAGTTGGGAATTTATCCGTTCCAAAGAAATCATCGGCTTTCAAGTGACCGTTTAATTTACCTAACCATTCTCCTGTAAGGTCAGTCGCAGTTAATGATGTCATGTCTACTGTGAAGTTTCCACCAGTTACTTTTTTTCCTTTGAAAACTAAAGCCCCTTCTTTAAAGTTTACAGTTCCACTGTGTTGTCCACCTACTTTTTTGGCTAACCAGTTAATTGAACTTTTTGCAGCGTCAATTTTTTTAGTTTGAGCTGATACTGATACTGTAGCTAAAGCTACTACTAATGCTAACGCAATTGATTTTAAATTTTTCATGTGTTTAAATTTGATTGTTATTAATAATTAAAGTGTGATAAATAATTCTTCGTTTGATTTTCTTACTTTTTTGTAATGTTGTGTATCATCTTCAGTATGTCTGTAACCAATAGGTGCTAATAATGTAGCATTAAGACCTAATTTGTCTAATCCTAAGATTTCATTTACTTGAGCAGGAACAAAACCTTCCATTGGTGTTACATCAATTTTAAGTTCTGCAGCAGCATTTAGTAAATTTCCTAAAGCCAAATACGTTTGTTTTGAAGTCCAAATATTTCTAACTTCTTCAGGTAACCCCGTAATGTTACCCTTCATATAATCTACATATCCTTGTATTGCTTCTAACGGAAGACCTCTAGTTGCACTAATGTTATTTGCTAATTGATCAATTCCAGCAGCACCAAAATTCAATTCGTTAGCAAAAACTAATAGATGTGATGCATCGGCTACTTGTGTTTGTCCATAAGATGCACCAACTAATTTTGCTCTTAATTCTGGGTTTTCAACGATTAAAACTTTGTAAGGTTGTAAGCCATAAGAAGATGCACTTAAACGGATTGCTTCTTTTAAAGTATTCAAATCGGCTGTTGAGATTTTTTTTGACGCATCAAACTTTTTTGTTGCGTATCTCCAATTCTGATTTTCTAAAAATGTACTCATAACTGTATTTGTTGTTTATTGATTTCTAAATTTTTCTAATAATTCATTTAATTGCATCATTTCTTCTTCGCTTAAATTTTTTGAAAAAGATTGCTCGTGTAATTTCACTTTTGGTTCTAATTCTTCTAATAAATTTAATCCTTTTGGCGTAATTAACACTTCTATTTTTCGTCTATTTTCAGGACAAACTTCTCGAGTCACTAATTCTTTCAATAGTAACTTGTCTACTAAACGAGTGGTATTGCTGGTTTTAGCTAACATGCGCTCTTGAATTACACACATATTAGCAGGGTTGCCTTTTTGACCTCTTAAGATACGTAACACGTTAAATTGCTCTGAAGAAATGTCATAAGGTTTTAAGATATCATTAAAATTTTCTGTAATTACATTTTGGGTATAGATAATGTTCATGATAATCTTTTTAGAATTATCCATGGGTACAGTTGATTTTAATACGTGTTCAATTTTCATATTTGTATATATGTAATTTGTAGGTACAAATGTAGTGTATTTTTTATTTGTATATACAAATGTTTGTTATTTTTTTGTTAAATTAAATTAATTATAATTTTTAAAATAATAGTTGTACTTTTAGTGTAACAAATTTTGTTTTCAAATTATTAATAAAAACAGTTGATTTTATCTTTGTTAAGTCCCCAAATAAATGAAGTTACAATTGGTTTTCAATAGGAATGATTTTTGGTATTTCAATCGATTCATAAATTTAAATTGGATGATTTTATTGAATAAATAAATTTTCAAAGAGATTTCTATTTAATAATTGAAGAGGTTATAATATAAAATTAAGAATATAATTTTAGTAATCTTTTATATAAATGAGGGAAATTGAAAGCAAAATTGCGGGACGGGGTAATAATAGAAGTACTAGCTTTACGATTGTTGGGATAGGAGCATCTGCAGGAGGATTTGAAGCATTAGAGAGCTTTTTCAAAAATATGCCACCAGATAGTGGATTAGCATTTGTAGTGATTCAACACTTGGATCCTAATTTCAAAAATATGTTACCTGAACTGCTTCAAAAAACTACTTTGATGCCTGTTTCTCAAATAACGGATAAGCTTAAAGTTTGCCCGAATCATATATATGTTATTCCTCCTAACAAGACTTTAACTATTGAAAATGGATTTTTACACCTTTCTATTCCTAATGAAAATAGGGGGTTGCGATTGCCAATAGACACTTTCTTTCATTCATTGGCTTTGGATCAATTAGACAAAAGTGTTGGTATAATTCTTTCAGGTATGGGATCTGATGGAAGTGAAGGAATTAAGGAAATTAAAAAAAATAAAGGTTTAGTATTAGTTCAAGATCCTACAAATGCTAAATCAGCTAGTATGCCTCAAAGTGCTATTGCAAAAGTGAATCCAAATTGTGTCGCTCCGGCAGATAAATTGCCCGTTAAATTGATGGCGCTTTTACAGTCAAAACCAATTGCTAATGATGAAGAGAGAATGACTTTGAAAGAAAGACAAAATTTAGATACTATTATTGTTTTATTGCGAGAACAAACGGGGCATGATTTTACCTTATATAAAAAAAGTACCTTAATTAGACGAGTAGAAAGGAGAAAAGGGATTCATCAGATTGATAAAATTCAAAATTATGTTCGTTTCTTAAAAGAAAACCCAAAAGAAGTCGAGCTGTTATTTAAAGAACTTTTAATAGGAGTTACTAATTTTTTTAGAGATACTTTAGTTTGGGAAAAACTAAAAAATCAGGTAGTACCAGATGTAATTAATCAATTGCCTGATGGATATACTTTGCGGGCTTGGATTCCCGCTTGTTCAACAGGAGAAGAAGCATATTCATTGGCTATTATTTTTAAAGAAGTGATTGATACCCTTGCCCCAACAAGGAATATAACGTTGCAAATATTTGCTACGGATCTAGATACAGATGCTATTGACAAAGCTCGAAAAGGTTTCTTTGGAGAACATATTATAGAAGATGTTTCTTTAGAAAGAATTAATAACTTTTTCATACAAGAGGAAGAAGGATATCGTATATGTTCATTGATTAGAGAAATGGTAGTTTTTGCACCTCATAATGTGACTAAAGACCCTCCGTTCACGCGATTGAATTTTTTATTCTGTCGTAATATGTTAATTTATATGGAACCAACTTTGCAAAAGCAACTGATGAAGTTGTTTTATTATAGTTTGGTGCCAGGAGGAGTTTTATTATTAGGATCGGCAGAGACCTTAGGCAGAAATAATAGAGGATTTGAGATAATCGATTCAAAATTAAAATTTTTTAAACGCATAGAATCATCAATAAGACCTGATCTTAATGAGTTTCCAAATGCTTTTTTATACAATAAAAAAATGATATCAAAAGATAAAACTACAATCAAAACAGAAGGGAATATACAATCTATCGCAGATCAAATTTTACTACAACAATTTGCACCAGCAAGTGTTTTGGTAAACGAAAAAGGAGACATAATTTACATAACTGGAAAAACAGGTAAGTATTTAGAACCCGTAGCAGGAAAAGCCAATTGGAATATTTATGTAATGGCTCGTGATGGTATAAAAAATGAATTGCCTGATGCTTTTAGAACAGCATTACAAAGTTATGATCCTGTAGTATTAAATAATATTAAAATTAAAAATAATGGGGCTACTAATTTCGTTAATGTAACCGTGCAGCAAATCACTGCTCCTGTATCAGTACGAGGTATGGTTATGGTTGTTTTTGAAGACGTGTCGGTAATTGTTGAGCCAAGTAAATTAGACAAGAAAGAGACGAACTTAAAAACTGCTGCATTACATAGCGAACAGGACGATAAGTTAGAAAAATGCTATCAAGATTTGCAAAGTACAAGAGAAGAAATGAGAACTTCTCAAGAAGAATTGAAATCTATTAATGAAGAATTACAATCTACAAATGAAGAGTTGCAATCTACCAATGAAGAGTTGACAACTTCCAAGGAAGAAATGCAAAGTTTAAATGAAGAATTGCAAACAGTAAATGCTGAATTACAAAGTAAATTGATTGATTTTGAGCAGGCCAACAATGATATGAAAAACTTGCTTAATAGTACAGAAATCGCTACTCTTTTTGTAGATAAAGATTTGAATATTAGACGTTTTACAGACTCTGTTACTAAAATATTTAAACTTCGTTTAACAGATATAGGAAGGCCTTTTACTGACTTAACAACTGATTTGCTATATCCAGAAATGGGAATTAATGCAGCTCAAGTAATTAAGGATTTAATACCTGTTCAGAATGCTATTGGAACTAATGATGGTAGATGGTTTTATGTTCGAATCTTACCTTATCGAACTATTGATGATAGGATAGATGGACTAGTAATCACTTTTACAGACATAACTATTGCACATCAGGCCGAAGAAACATTGATATCTGAGAAAAATTACCGTCACTTTTTTGAATCTGCCAAAGAAGGGATATTTTTCTTAGATATGCAAACTGGAAAAATAATTGATTTGAATTATTCACTACTCAATTGGTTAGGAACTACAAAAGAACAAGTTGCTGAAAAACCAATTTGGGAAATTGATTTTTTTAAATCTATTTTCAATACAAAAAAGCAATGGTTAGAATTAGATGATAAAGAGGTTATATTCAAAGAAAATATTACAATACAAACTTTTGATGAGCAGTCCAGAACAATCAATTGTTTTGGAAATGTTTATGAATCAAAAGACAAAAAAATCATCCAATTTTTTATACGAGAAAAATAACAGTTAATAAGGTTACGCATATTTAGAATACTACGAATACGAATAGTGAATACTATAGTCTAATATAAAGGTTTTATTCATGGAAAATGCAGATCAGAATTTAAATAATATTGATTTAATTCGTCAAAATCTAGCAGATTTAGAACGATTGAAATTAGAACGATTTGGTGTTGATTCCTCAGAAGTAGAAAAACTAAAGCTGATTCATGAATTAGAAGTGCATCAAATTGAATTGGAACTCCAAAATGAAGAGCTGTTATTAGCAAAACAACAAGCCGATTCAGCGATTGAAAAATATACTGAATTATACGATTTTTCTCCGTCAGGTTATTTTACCCTTTCTAGAGAAGGAATCATAATAGATGCTAATCTTACAGGTTCTGTAATGTTAGGGGTTGAACGTATCAATTTGATGCAAACAAAATTTAGGACTTTTTTGTGTAATGCTTCAAAAATGGAATTTGACATTTTTATTGATAAAATTTTCGTCAATAAAATTAGAGAATGTTGCGAAATATGTTTGGAACCTAAAATCAATACACATTATGCCTATCTTTCAGGAATTATAACTGATGATAAACAATTTTGTCATATTACAGTAGTTGATATTACCGATTTGAATTTAGTCAAGAATGCTTTACAGAATAGTGAAGAAAGATACCGGTATTTAATTTCCAATCTAGACGTAGGTATTGTGGTTCATAATTTGGAAACTTCAATAGTAATGAGTAACCCCAAAGCTTCAGAATTATTAGGAATTACGTCTGAAGAAATGAAATATAGGAGTATTTATGACAACCAATGGTTATTTTTTGATGAAAACGATATGCCATTAGCAGTGGATGACTATCCCGTTATTACTATATTACGAACGGGCCAACCTCTTAAGAATTTTAGAGGCAAAGTATTTCGGACCCAAACTAACGATAGTAGATTACTTTTAATTAATGGTTTTCCATTAAAAAATTTTAATGGAGAATTATCAGAGATTGTAATTAGTTTTATCGATATAACTGACACCAAACAAATGGAGTCGGATTTGATTAAAGCTAAAGAACAGGCGGAGTCTGCTAATAAAGCTAAATCCAGTTTTTTGGCGAATATGAGTCATGAAATCAGAACTCCTTTGAATGGGATTATTGGATTTACGGATTTGTTATTAAAAACAAAGTTAGATTATGATCAAATAGAATATATGGGGATTGTCAATCAATCGGCAATTTTATTGATGGAAATTATTAATGATATTCTTGATTTCTCTAAAATAGAGGAGGGGCGTTTAGAATTGAATGTAGAAGAAACAGATTTGTTTGAATTAGTTAATCAGGTAATTAATTTATTTAAACAACAAGCAAATGCAAAGGGTGTTGAACTCATTTTAACAATTGGAGAGCATGTTCCTCAATTTATTTTTTCAGATTCTATCCGATTAAAACAAATTTTAGTAAATCTGATTGGGAATGCGATTAAGTTTACAGAAGAGGGAACTATAGCATTAAACATTACTGAAATAAAATCCTGCGGTAATTTTTCCACGCTCCATTTTTCGGTCAAGGATACAGGGATAGGTATTAAAAAACAAAATCAAGAAAAAATATTTGATTCGTTTATACAAGAAGAGATTAGTACATCCATAAAATTTGGGGGAACTGGTTTGGGATTGTCTATTTCGAATCAACTACTGAAGTTAATGCAAAGCCAACTTTTTCTAACTAGTGAATATGGTATGGGTAGTGATTTTTATTTTTCAATTCAGTTTAGAACGGCTGTCAATAGAAAAGAGATAGTACAAAAACATCCAGCTCAAATATCAAAAATTACAGAAGCAGATTCAATAATAGAAGATAATATTAAAATATTAATTGCTGAGGATAACGAAATTAATATGTTATTGGTCAAGAAAATACTTATGCAAATGTTTCCGAAAGCCATATTGTATGAGGCTCGTAACGGAAAACAAGCCGTAAAAATATACAATAGTATTCCGTTAGATATTATTTTAATGGATGTACAAATGCCTAAAAAGAATGGTTACGAAGCTACGCTAGAAATAAGACAATTAGAACAATCTAAAAGAACGGCTATTATCGCCCCGCCCTTACTGCAGGGATTTTCAATAAGGAAAAGAAAAAATGTCTGGAATGTGGTATGGATGCTTATATTTCAAAACCAATCAATCCAGCCCAATTACAACAAGCAATTGTGCAATGTTTGGCCAATAGACGATCCGCTATCTAGTTTCTCCAAACCACCATTTAGGTTTGTATTTTTCTTTTATTAAGCCAAATTTTTTGATACTGTTTTTTTCAATATGATTGACCAATTCTTTTACAGAATCGGTAACAAACAAAAGGTTCATATCCTCAGGACTAATACTTTCATTTTTAGCCATGATTTCAATATGGTGACATAATTCTTTATGGTATTCTTTGTCAAAAATTACGACAGGAAAACCACTAATCATTTTGGTTTGAATCAAAGTTAAAGCTTCGAATAATTCATCAAGAGTTCCCATTCCGCCAGGCATTACCACAAAGGCATAGGAATATTTTACTAAAATAACTTTTCGAACAAAAAAATAAGGAATGTAAATCCATTTATTGAGGTATGGATTTGGGTTTTGTTCAATGGGTAATACAATGTTACAACCCACGGAGTAGCCTCCAGCCTCAAAGGCACCTTTGTTAGCCGCCTCCATAATACCAGGTCCACCTCCAGTCATCACAGTAAAACCAAGTTGAGCCATCTCGGCTCCAATTTTCTCTGCACTTTTATAATGATCCGTTTTAGGTCCAAATCGAGCTGAACCAAATATAGTAACACAAGGACCAATAAAATGCATCATTCTAAAAGCCCTAATAAAATGATATTGTACCTTAAACGTGAAAATTAAATTTTTAAGTCTTGTAAGCGGTTCTCTCACGAATACAGATTCGGAACTAGAGAGTCTAAAATTTTGATTGCTTTTCATAAAATTAAATTTAAGAAATTTTATAGAATTGTAGTACTTTTTAAATCAAATTAATTTTTCCAATTCAATTGCAAAGCAAAGCAGGTTTTGTCCTCTTTAGTAATGCTAAAAGTAGAAGTGTTTTGTGCTGTATTTTCATGAATAACCACTTCATCTTTTAACGAAAGTTCTTTCATGAAATTCATTTCAAAACTTTCAATTTCTTGATTGAGTAGTTTAGCTTCGTCAGCTAAATCCAAACACCATTCTAAATATTTCACATTATTGGCGTGATTGACAATATCCAAATCCGATAAACGAACGGTCTTTTCAAATACCATTTCTTTCTCGTGGTTGAGGTTTATTTTAGAGAATGTTTCTCGCGTGGCTTTATTATCGGGAAATAATTCAAAATGTTCGTAAGGCAATGCCAAGGCTTCGGGACGGCGAAGTTGTGTATTGAAAACCGCCCAAAACGTTTCGGAACCCACTATTTTTTCACCATTGATATACATTTCTAAGGCACGAATCGAGCGGGAATTTTCTAAGGAATTAATCCACGTTTTTATTGTGACTACGTCACGCCATTTAGGTAATGAACTCACTTCTACGCGCATTCTACTCAAAACCCAAGCTTGGTGAAATTCTTGCATATCAGTAAAACTAATACCTCCCACTTCAGAATGTGCTGCAGCCGTCATTTGCAATAAATTACATAATTCGGTGTATTTTAAATAGCCATTAGGCGCACATTGGGTAAAATTGATTTCCCAGTCTTTGCTTAAAACAGAAGTGAAATTTGGAGAGATTGGCATGTTATGAATTATGAATTATATTTTTAATGAATGCTATAATTTCGTTTCTATCGGTTAAGTAATCAAACCACTTTGCATTTTCGTTTCTTTTAAACCAAGTTAATTGGCGTTTAGAAAAACGACGGGTATTTTTTTTGATTTCTTCAATGGCGAAATCCAAAGTGCATTCACCGTCAAAATAAGTAAAAAGTTCGCGATAGCCAACAGTTTGTAACGCGTTAAGTTCTTTGTGCGGATAGAGTTGCTCAGCTTCTGTCAAAAGTCCTTCATTGAGCATGATATCCACTCGCTGATTGATACGATCATACATCACAGTACGTTCGGCTTCTAAACCAATAACTATTGGGGTAAAATTGCGATTGTTTTTGGTTTGATTCAAGAAAGAAGAATAGGGTTTTCCAGTTCCAATACAGACTTCTACAAAACGCATCATGCGTTGTGGATTTTGTAAAGTTTGTGGATTTTCAATGCTTATTTTTTGAAAATAGTTGGAATCCAAAAGTTGCAATTGTTCTTGTAAATAGGAGATACCGTATTTTTCATAATTAGCTGTTACTTCTTCACGTACTACAGCATCAATGTCTGGAAAAGCATCAAATCCTTTTAAAATGGCATCGACATACAAACCAGAACCACCTACTAAAATGACAAAATCATTACTTTGATACAATTCATCGAGTTTTGCAATGGCTTCTTTTTCAAAATCGCCAACGGTATAGTTTTCAAAAATCGATTTGTTTTGAATGAAATGATGCGTTGCAGCGGCTAATTCATCTGAACTTGGAACGGCAGTTCCAATTCGCATCTCCTTAAAAAATTGACGACTATCACACGAAATAATTTCGCAACCAAAATGTTGTGCCAAAGCAATGCCTAAGGAAGTTTTCCCTATAGCAGTTGGACCAATTATTGTAATGAGGTACTTCATTTGTTGTGAATTCTAAACGTGTTTTAGCCCCGATAGTAGTGAAAATCCTTTGCTTTTTTTCTTCAAAAAAAACAAAGATTGCAACGGATAGCGGGAATAGCTCCTAAAATTAAAACGAAATTACTTTTAGTGTTTTACTTTTCCTAATTTGAGATTGAATAATTGTTTTAGCATCGCGGTTGTGTTGCATCGGAATCAAAATATTTTTCAAGATGTCGATATTAGTTACTTGATAATTCAAATCGTAAAAAGCATATCCTTTGTAAATGCCGTTTTCTATTAATATAGCCGACCGTTCGTTGATAGTTCTACCTCGATCAATTAAGACCATATTTTGCTTTTCGAAACTGTTTTTGGTAATAAAATCGTGTACTCGAAGGTTATATTCCTCTGGCGATACATTACCTATACAAGCTCCATCACATTCTTTGATTTTATATTGAAAACATTCAGATTTAGTCTGGTACAATCCAGTTAATTTTTGGCAAAGTTGGTGCTGAGCTGTAATTCTAAATAAAGCATTTTTACCTTCTTGAAGGGTAGTAAACGAAGTGATTTCTTTTTTACGCCCATCGGCTTTTTGCAAACGTAGATTTAGATAACCATTTGTATCTTTTTCTGCATACAAAGCCCATTCAAAAATACTTTTTCGTTGCGCTCTATTAAAGATAGGTTTGTTGATTTTGATTTCTTCGCTTTCTTTCAAAAGGGCAATCAATTCGCTACCTGTCTCTTCGTAAGTTACGGTAAAAACTTCTCGTTGTATCTTTTTCGATTTGGTTGAAGTTCCTGTAAAATGTTGGTTGATTCGTTTTTTAATGTTACGGCTTTTGCCAATATATATCAGATTTCCTTTTTCATTATGAATGTAGTATATGCCTGTTTTGGAGGGTAAATGCGCTACAATATCCAATAATTTGGGTGCAATTCCTTTCTGAATTTCTTGCTTGATAAAGTCATTCAAAATTTGCTTTTCGATATCTTTTTCTAATAGCATTTTGAATAATTTGGTGGTTGCCATCGCATCACCACTAGCTCGATGTCGGTCTGTCATAGGTATTCCTAAAGCACGAACTAATTTCCCTAAACTATAGGAAGGTTGTTCTGGAATTAATTTTTTAGACAATTCTACGGTACACAATGTTTTGGCTTGAAAATCGTAGCCTAAACGTTTGAATTCGGTTCGTAAAATTCGGTAATCAAATGAGGCGTTGTGCGCAACAATAACGCAGTCTGAGGTGATTTCGATAATGCGTTTTGCTACTTCAAAAAACTTGGGTGCCGACCGTAGCATGGCATTATTAATTCCTGTTAATTTAACTACAAAGGGCTGAATAGGAATTTCAGGATTGACTAAACTAATAAATTGATCTACCACTTCGCGACCGTCAAATTTGTAAATGGCGATTTCGGTAATTCCTTCTTCGTTGAATTGACCTCCGGTAGTTTCTATGTCGAGTATGCAGTACATTTTCAATATCAATATCAAAATTCAAATTCAAAAATCAATTTCAAATAAAAGCAGCAATAAATTACGATTGTAAGTCAGATTGCATTTTGTTTTTTGATATTGTAGTTGTTATTGAAAGTTATTTTTTATTTATAATCATTTTAGAAGCAATTGCAATTAATTCTTCAACTTCAATCAATAGTGAGTCTCTGATAACTTCATTTCCTTCTTTGATGTAATTTAATATTTTTAAAGAATTTCTTGATTCTTTCAGTTCTTTAACTACTAATGCAAGTTTAAATATGCAATCTTTATCGGTTATTGATCCTTGTGCCTCTCCAAAATTTAACGAAGAACTTCCAGAGGATCTAATCAATTGATTTTTGTAATATTCGTTTTCAAATGACTTATTCAAATTTCTTGTGAAGAAAATACATTCACCTGCAAAACGAACTAATCTATCTTCAAAATTGAATATTTTTTCGCTAAAAAGTGGGTTGTTTTGCATTTTTATTTGAATTTAGCTTTTGACATTTACATTATCTTGATTTTTGATTTTGTAATTGACTTTTGAAATTGTTTATCGTCCTCCAAATATACTACTTCCTATTCGAACCATGGTACTTCCACATTCGATAGCGAGGTTATAGTCGCCAGACATGCCCATTGATAGCGTGTTCAGTTGACAGTTTTTAGTATTAAGATTGGCAAATTGATCAAAAATAGTTTTAAGTCGAGAAAACTCTTTCTTGATTTGGGTTTTATTATCGGTAAAGGTCGCCATTCCCATTAAACCGACTATTCGGATGTGATTGAATTCGTTTGTGTCATGTTGAACTTGTTTTAGAACCTCACTTAATTCTTCTTCATCTAAGCCAAATTTAGACTCTTCCTCTGCAATATAGACTTGCAATAAGCAATCAATTACTCGGTTGTTTTTTTGTGCTTGTTTGTTAATTTCTTGCAATAATTTTAAGCTGTCCACACCGTGAATCAAACTTACAAAAGGCGCCATGTATTTGACTTTGTTGGTTTGAACGTGACCAATCATGTGCCATTGAATGTCTTTGGGCATTGTTTCCCATTTGTCAGTCATTTCTTGGATTTTGTTTTCACCAAAAATCCGTTGCCCCGCTTCATACGCTTCTATTAAATCGGAGACAGGTTTGGTTTTGGATACAGCAACAAGAGTTACATTTTCAGGAAGTGTAGCTTGTATAGAGCGTAAATTATTTTGGATTGACATGATAAGTCTTTGGTATTAAATAAATTGAGCAGCTACCTTTTCTGCTTTTTTGCTTTCTGCATAATTGTAAAACCCTTCTCCTGATTTCACTCCTAATTTTCCGGCACGAACCATATTGACTAATAATGGACAAGGCGCATATTTTGGATTTTTAAAACCGTCATACATCACATTTAGGATAGAAAGACAAACATCTAATCCTATAAAATCGGCTAATTGTAAGGGGCCCATCGGGTGAGCCATACCTAATTTCATTACAGTGTCAATTTCATAAACACCTGCCACTTGGTTGTACAAAGTTTCAATGGCCTCATTTATCATTGGCATCAAAATTCGATTAGCTACAAAGCCCGGGTAATCGTTTACTTCAACTGGTGTTTTACCTAATTTTTCCGAAAGTGACATGATAATTTGAGTAACCTCGTCGCTGGTATTGTAGCCACGAATCACTTCTACTAATTGCATAATTGGCACCGGATTCATAAAGTGCATTCCGATAACACGTTCAGGATGCGCTACAACAGCTCCAATTTGCGCGATCGAAATAGACGAAGTATTAGTTGCTAATATGGTATTATGAGCACAAGCCTCATTCAATTGCTTGAAAATAGATAATTTTAAATCAACATTTTCTGTAGCTGCTTCGATAACCAAATCAGCACCTACTACACCGTCTTTTAAATCGGTATAGGTGATAATATTAGTTATAGTTTTGGCAACATCTTCCTGCGAAATAGTTCCTTTAGTCAGCATTCGATCCAAATTAGTAGCAATAGTGTTCATGCCTTTGTCTAATGCTTTTTCAGAAACATCAATCAATTTGACAGTAAAACCTTTTTGAGCAAAAGTATGCGCAATTCCGTTGCCCATTGTTCCTGCTCCAATTACAGCGATTGTTTTCATTTGGTATGTTGTTATTTTTCCATTGAATCAATAATCTGATAGGCTACTCGTAAGGCATTAGTGGCCTGTTCCAATGTTACAACTGGCGTTGTATCGTTGTTGATAGCATCAGCAAAAGATTCTAATTCGTCTAAAATGGCATTATTTTGGTGTACTTCGGGATTAGAAAAATAGATTTGTTTTTTTACTCCTTCAGCATTTTGTAAAATCATATCAAAATCTCCAGGAACTTCTGGTGCGTCTTTCATTTTGACTACTTCGCATTTTTTTTCTAAGAAATCTACAGAGATGTACGCATCTTTTTGAAAGAAACGGGTTTTGCGCATGTTCTTCATCGAAATTCGGCTAGAGGTTAAATTCGCCACACAGCCATTTTCAAATTCAATTCTAGCATTCGCAATATCGGGTGTTTCACTAATAACAGAAACTCCACTAGCATTAATATTTTTAACTTTCGAATTCACTACACTTAAAATAGCATCTATATCGTGAATCATCAAATCTAAAACTACTGGAACATCAGTTCCTCTTGGATTGAATTCAGCCAAACGATGTGTTTCAATAAACATGGGGTTTTCAATCATATTTTTGGTAGCGATAAAGGCGGGATTGAAACGTTCCACATGACCCACCTGACCTTTTACGTTGTATTCATTAGCTAAAGCAATAATTTCTTCAGCTTCTTCAACAGTAGTTGCAATTGGTTTTTCGATAAAAACGTGTTTTCCTGATTTGATGGAAACTTTGGCACATTTGTAATGAGAAAGAGTAGGAGTTACAATATCAATTACATCTACAGCGTGAATTAGTTTAGCAATGGTATCAAATTGTTTGTATCCAAATTCAGCTGCAATTTTAGCTCCATTCTCTTGATTTTCGTCATAAAAACCAACCAATTCGTATTGTTCCGATTGTTGTAATAAACGCAAATGTATTTTACCTAAGTGACCAGCACCTAATACTCCAATTTTCAGCATAATAATGTAGTTTGTACAAAAATAGCAATAAATTGATTAATTCATTAAGTGAAAAGGACAATTATTTGTTCAATTTTAATTTAAAAATCGCTATTTGGAATTAAAAATTCTTTGTTACTTTTACCGAAAGTAAAACCCAAATTTTGAAAGACACGGCTAAACATCAAGGACTTCGTAATCAGTTAGTAAGCATTTTAGAGCAAAAAGGCATAACGGATAAAAATGTACTTGAAGCAATTAAAAAAGTGCCAAGACATTTGTTCTTGAACTCTAGTTTTGAAGATTATGCGTACCAAGACAAAGCTTTTCCAATAGGAGCAGGACAAACTATTTCCCAACCCTATACCGTAGCTTTTCAATCCCAATTATTAGAAGTACAAAAAGAACATAAAGTATTAGAAATAGGAACTGGTTCGGGGTATCAAACGGCTGTTTTATGTGCTATGGGAGCCAAAGTATATACTATAGAACGTCAAATAGAATTGTTTAAAAAAACATCAGTTTTGTTACCTAAATTAGGAATTCGTCCAAAGTATTTTGCTTCTGGAGATGGTTACAAAGGATTAGAGTTACATGCGCCGTATGATAGTATCATTGTTACAGCAGGGGCTCCAATAATACCAAAACCTTTGATGGCACAATTAAAAATAGGTGGGAGATTAGTTATTCCGTTAGGAGAAGAAGTTCAGACTATGACGATGTTAATTCGAAAAAACGAAACCCAGTTTGAAAAACATGAATTTGGCGAATTCCGATTTGTACCACTTTTAGAAGATAAAAATTAAAAGAAAACCCCGCTAATTTGCGGGGTTTTTATTGACCAATAATTTCCAAATAACGCTCTAAACTTTCTTTTTCTATTTGAGCAACAAATAAGATAAACTCTTCTTTGTTGTTTTGGGTTTGAGCAGTTTCTAAGGCTTGATAGTAATGCATTCTATTTTCGTAATCGCCTTTTATATTAGCAATTACATAACCATGTTGCAACAAAATCAAGTTCATTACTAACCTAGATGTTCTTCCATTTCCATCAATAAAAGGATGAATGGTAACCAAACGTTCATGCATTTCAGCAGCTAAAACTATTGGGTGTAATTTATTTTTATTGGTTTCATACCAAATAAAATAATCTTCCATTTCTTTGGCTACTAAAAAAGGTTGAGGCGGCATGTGTGCGCTTCCTTTAATCATGACTTGAACTTTTCTATAGCGACCAGCATCTTCAGGATGTATTCCTCTTAAAATAAGATTATGAATAGACAAAACTTCTCTTTCTATCAAAGAGGTATTCTTGTTCATTAATTCTTTAATAAAAGCAATGGCTTCTTGATGATTAATAGCTTCAAGATGTTCACGCATACTTTTTCCAGAAATAGTCAAACCTTCATTAATTACTAAATCAGTTTCTCTAAGCGTCATCGTATTGCCTTCTATTCGATTGCTTTCAAAAGTATATTCAAGCTCTAATGCTTGTGAAATTCGATAACTATCAAATTGACGAAATGTGTCAAGTTTTGCTTTTAAAATATCAATCTGTGCCAAAATGGATTCTAACGTTTTGGATATGGTATTAGGAGTACTTTTGGCAACATATCGTATTTCTTCCTCGGCAACTTGCAATGCCTTTAAGGCAAATTCATCATGACCTATCTCATATAGTATTTTTTCCTTAAGCCAAGCCACCATTAAGGTTTCGTAATCCATATCTAAAGCAGAAGCTATTTTGGCAATTTGCTCTTTAGTAGGTTTGCGAGTACCCGATTCAAACTTGCTAATCAATGCTTGATCAATGCCTAATAGTTGAGCCAGTTCTCTTGTTTTGAGTCCTTTTAGTTCTCTTGCATTTTTGATTAGTGTTTTCATCTCTACTTGATATTTATTTTGTCATGACAAATTTAGTCATATTTTTGAATAAAAAAAACTTTTTATCAAAAAGCTTTCTTAATTCGATCTAAATCACGTTTAGTATCTTGCTCTTTTAGCGATTCGCGTTTATCATACGTCTTTTTACCACGGCAAAGACCAATTTCAAGTTTAGCCATTCCTTTTTCATTGGTAAATAATTTTAAAGGCACAATAGTCAATCCTTTAGCTTGAACACTTCGAGCGAGTCCTTTTAATTCTCGTTTGTTTAAAAGTAGTTTTCGTTCACTTCTGGACTTATGATTGAATTGATTACCAAAAGCGTATTCTTCGATATAAGTATTGATAGCAAAAAGTTCGTTGTTACTAAATTCACAAAAGCTTTCTGTAATATTGGCTTTCCCTAAACGAATCGATTTGATTTCGGTACCAGCTAAAACAATTCCAGCCGTATAAGTTTCAATTATTTCATAATCAAAACGCGCTCTTTTATTAAGTATGTTGACTGTTTTTAGCATAGTGTGACAAAAGTAGGATAAAAAAGAAAAAATATAAAGGCAAAGTATATTTATTATTTGACGTGAAGCAATTGTGAATGAATTTGATTCCCTGTTATAGTAACAATATATAAGTTTCCGAAAATACTATCTTCGATGTCTTTGTATTTGTTTTGATTAATGATTTGGTTGACCATATTAGGAATTGTGTTGCTATGACCTACTATTAAAATTGTTTTTCCTAAAGTCTCTTTTTTGAATGTCTCAATATCAATAGTTTTAGGATTATATAGGGTAAAGTTTTTGTTTTGTTTTGCTGAAATAGGTTTAATGGTTTGAATAGTTCTATTAAAATCAGTTGAATAAATAGCATCAAACGATAGTTCAGAGAAAAGCAATTGCCATTCTTGTGCTCGTTCCAAACCTTTTTCTGATAAATCTGGATTTTTAGAACTATCCGCTTTTTCAGCATGTCTTATAAAATAATAATTTGTTGTAGTATTTTGACTTTGACCGAAGTTGAACTGAATCCAAAACAACAATACAATCGCTATAATTTTTTTCATTTTTTTACTATTTGATTTATTAGACCTCTAATATAGATATATTTGCACAATGGAAAACAAAGTTTCAAAAGATCCGCTTCATGGTATTACACTCCAAAAAATAGTAGAACAATTAGTTCAATTTTATGGTTTTGATACTCTTGGCGAATTAATTAAAATTAAGTGTTTTAACGAAAATCCAAGTGTGAAATCAAGTTTGACTTTTTTGCGTAAAACCGATTGGGCTAGAAAAAAAGTGGAAGATTTGTATGTAAAAACACTTCCAAAACTAAATGGAACTTAGTAGTTTTTCTTTAGCAAAGAATAAAAAACACTGTCTAGAAACTTGCCTTCAAAAAAGGTATGTTCTTTGAAATGTCCTTCTTTTACAAAATTATTTTTCAAAAGCACTTTTTCAGAACCATAATTTTCAGGATCAATCACCGCTTCGATTGAATTCAATTTCATTTCATCAAATCCAAATTGAATAATTCTTTCTAAAGCTTCAGTAATGATGCCTTGTCCATGGAACTCCGTCGACAAAATATAACCTACTTCAGCCCTGTAGTTTTCGGGTTTCATGCGGTAAAAGCCAATCATTCCGATCAATTTATCCTCTTCTTTGGTAGTTATTGCCCAATTGACAACATTATTGTTGTTTACATTGGTATCCATTACCGAAATGAATTCAAGTGCTTCTTCCTTAGTCTTCATTAGTGGTCTAGGAATGAACTTCATAATTTCAGGATTAGAACGCAAGACAAGAATTTCATTAACGTCTTCAGATTTAAGACGTCTTAAATTCAAACGATTGGTTTCGAGATTCGGGAAGGGAGAAAAATTAAATTCTAACATGAATATTTTTTAAAGGATTTCTATACTAAATTTTGCTTGAAAAGTAGCGTCTGCTTCTAAAACAATAACACCTTCTTTTTCAAAAAGATTACCATTACTTTCAGTGGTGTCAGAGTAACCAAACCAAGGTTCGATACAAAGAAATGGCGCACCTATTTTTGTCCAAATTCCTAAATTAGGGAAGTCTTCAAAGCGTACTTTTAGAATAGGTTTCTCTTCTTTAATAATAGTGAGTGAATTGGATTGTAAATGTTTGAAAATTAAAGCGTCTCTTTGAAATAATTCATAGGAAAGAGGAATAGTGTTGTTATTACTTTTAATAATTTCTGTTTGCGAAGAAACTAAATCATTTTCGAGTAAGGTATATTCTAAAGGTTCGACTTCTTCAAAAGCAAGGGCATAATTTTCAAAATTGCCTGGTAAAGAAAAAGCAGGGTGTGCTCCAATTGAAAAAGGAAAACGATTGTCTGATTTATTAATTACGCAATAGTTAATTTCTAAAGTAGTGTTTACTAAAGTATATTGGATTTGCAATTCAAATTCAAAAGGATAATGTAGTAGGGTTTCTGAATTTGATTCTAAGGATAAAGTAACACTATTTTCTTTCTTTTCAGCCAATGTAAATTCCATATCACGTGCAAAACCATGTCGAGACAAATGATATTCTTTTTCGTCATGAATAAAAGTATTGTTCTTTAAGGTGCCAACAATAGGAAATAAAACTGGCGAATGTTTACCCCAAAAATCAGGATTGCCTTCCCAAATGTATTCTTTGTTTGAGTTGCTCTTTAGCGAACACAGTTCTGCTCCGAGGGTCTTAATTTGAATACTGATTTCATGGTTGGACAGGGATATGATAGCCATTTGCTTTTTATTTTTAAATGGTAAATATAAAAGGATATATTGTAAAACTCGAATGGTTATTTCGTTTTTCAAACATATTTGCTTTGACTTAGTTTAAAATCTGCTTTTTTTTCATTTATTTGTGATAAAAAATTTTAGACAAATGAAAAACATACGTTCCAAAGTCATTTTAGGATTGACTTTTTTATTCAGTATTTCGACGATTTGGGCACAAGATCAAACTAAAACGGGCTTGGTTCAACCTAAATCTAATTACGATTACCACGATGCTTTTGCGCCTTTTTTATATACGAAAAATGGAACCAATACGCGTTCAGCTAATGGGCAACCAGGTCATGAGTATTGGCAAAACAGAGCTGATTATCAATTGACAGCCAAATTAGACGAGCAAAAAAATGAGATTACAGGTTCAGGAGTTGTTACATATACCAATAATAGTCCTGATAAAATGAATTTTGTTTGGATGAATTTGGATCAGAATTTATTTCAAGCGGATTCTCGTGGAAATGCAGTAGTACCTATTTCAGGAAGTCGTAATGGAGCTCAAGGTCAAATTTTTGATGGTGGGCATAAAATCAAAGCAGTAAAAATAGTTACTTCTTCAAATGGAAAAACAACTGAAGTCGCGGCTAAATATGTTATTTCAGACACCAGAATGCAAGTTTTCCTTCCACAAGGATTGAATGCTAAAGGTGGGGTAGTTAAAATTAAAATTGATTTTTCTTTTATCGCTCCGTTTGAAGGATCAGACCGTATGGGAGTTTTGGAAACTAAAAACGGAAAGATTTTTACGATTGCTCAATGGTATCCAAGAATGTGTGTGTATGATGATGTAAGAGGTTGGAATACTAATCCGTATTTAGGAGCGTCTGAATTTTATTTGGAATACGGTGATTTAGAAGTAAACATAACAGCCCCTGCAAATCATATTGTGGTTTGTTCTGGTGAATTAGTGAATCCAACCGAAGTATACTCTTCAGAAGAACAAAAACGTTTGGCTCAAGCTAAATTGAGTGATAAAACAGTTTTGATTCGTACAGCTGATGAAGTAAATGCTTTGGCAAAAAGCCCTTCTTTAGCAACTAAAACATGGCATTACAAGATTAAAAATGCACGTGATTTATCTTGGGCATCTTCTGCGGCCTTCATTTTGGATGGAGCTAAAATTAATTTGCCTAGTGGGAAAAAATCATTAGCCTTATCTGTATATCCAGTAGAAAGTGATGGTAATGCTGCTTGGGGTCGTTCTACAGAATATACTAAAACATCCATCGAAAATTATTCAAAAAGATGGTTTGAATATCCTTATCCAGTAGCGACTAACGTTGCGGGTAACGAAGGCGGAATGGAATATCCAGGAATTGTTTTTTGTGGATGGGAATCAAAAGGAGAAAGTCTTTGGGGAGTTACAGACCATGAATTTGGTCACAACTGGTTTCCAATGGTAGTAGGGTCTAATGAGCGTTTATTTGCTTGGATGGACGAAGGATTCAATACTTTTATTAATTCATTGAGTTCAGTTGATTTTAATAATGGGGAATACAAAGAAGAAAAATCGGATATGCATAAAAATGCAGAACGTTACACAAGTCCTGATTTAGAAACTATAATGAGTTCTCCGGATAATATGAAAGAAGCTAATATTGGGCTTTTATGTTATTCTAAACCAAGTTCTGGTTTGGTTATCTTAAGAGAGCAAGTATTAGGGCCGGAACGTTTTGATTTGGCATTTAGAACCTATGTGGAGCGTTGGGCTTTTAAACATCCAACTCCAGATGACTTCTTTAGAACAATTGAAAACGTAGCAGGAGAAGATTTAAGTTGGTTTTGGAGAGGATGGTTCCAATACAATTGGCGTTTTGACCAAGGAATTAATTCGATTAAATACATCAAAAATGATCCTGCTAAAGGAATCATAATCAATATTGAGAATTTTGAAAAAATGCCGATGCCAATTGTTTTAGATGTTAAAACTAAAAGTGGTAAAGTAACTCGTGTGAAATTACCTGTTGAAATTTGGCAACGTAATGTAGAATGGTCTTTCAAGCACAATTCTACTGAACCAATTGAAAGTATTACTCTAGATCCAGACCATGTATTTCCAGATGTAAATGAATCTAATAATGTTTGGACTGCAGAAAAAGGAAAAGTAGAAGAAGATGTAATCTTAGACGGATTTTTAGGGACATATACTAATGATAAAGCTCCGGTTAAATTTGTAATTACAGAGAAAAATGGTGCTTTGAATGTGGAAATTACGAATTATCCAAAATTCAATTTGACACCAATTGGTAAAAACAAGTTTGAATCGAAACGTGCTGGATTGCAATTGGAATTCAATGAAGCTCAAACAGGGTTTGATATGATTCTAGCAGATGGCAGAAAAATACCATTTAAAAAACAATAATTCTGTATAGGATTTACAAAAAAAACGACTGAGTAATCAGTCGTTTTTTTTGTAATAATTTTTATTCTTAAGAAGGAATTTGTTGGCTCAAGCAATGCAGTGTTCCAAATCCCCAAATAAAATCAGTGGCACTAATTCCTATGATTTCTCTGTCAGGGAAACAATCTGCTAGTATGTTCAAGGCAATTCGGTCATTACTATCGTTAAAAGTAGGAACTACAACGCAATGATTTAAAATCAAGAAATTAGCATAACTAGCAGGTAAACGTAAATCTTCAAAATCCAAACGTTTTGGCATAGGTAGGCAAACGATTTTTGGTGCTTTACCATTTTCTAATTGGGCATTTTGCAAACGCTTTAAATTATCTTGAAGCGGTTGGTAATTCGCATCATTTTTATCTTCTTCAACAATGGTTACAATCGTGTCTTCGTGTACAAAACGGCACAAATCATCAATATGTCCGTGAGTATCGTCCCCTTCAATTCCGTTGCCTAACCAAATCACATTCGTAACTCCTAAATACTCTTTAAAAACCGCTTCATAATCGGCTTTAGTAAAATTAGCATTACGCACTTGAATCGAAGGATGCATCAAGCATTCTTCAGAAGTCAATAAAGTTCCTTTTCCATTCACATCAATAGCGCCTCCTTCTACAATTACAGGTTTCCCTTTATAAGTAACTTGTGTTAAAGGAAGGTTTAAAAAATCAGCTACTTTACTTGGGACATGTTTGTCCAATTGAAAATTGGAATATTTTGCCCAACCGTTGAAGTTGAAATTCAGTGCTTCTCTTTTCGAACCATTTTTTACAATGATGGGACCTGAATCACGCATCCAAGAACGATTGGTTTTATGAATGATGAAAGAAACATTTTTAAGCTGAACATGCGCTCTTTCCAACATTTCAGTTGCTTTTAGTTGTAGTTTGTTATCAGCAACAACCAAAAACACTTTTTCTACAGCGGCTACTTTTTTGATAAATTCCACAAAAGCCCATTGAACGGCTTCGTACTTACCAGGCCAATCGTTTCCATTGTGTGGAAAGCAAAGTAAAATACCTTCTTGTTTTTCCCATTCGGCAGGGAAACGTCTGTTAGGAGTGCTCATAAGTTCTATTTGTAAGAACGCAAAAGTAAATAAAAAATAGAAAGAAGAATATTTAAAATTCTACGTTTTTGAGTTATAAAATTTTGTAGTTTAGTAATCTATTAAAAAACAAAAAAGTTGAATTTATTATTTACTTAGATTATGGAAACAATTAGGAATAAACCAGTATTACTATTTGAGTAGTAGGGGAGTGTCATTAAATTTGATACTCCTAAGAATAGTACTTAAATATAGATCTCAAACCTTAATACCCAACCTTAATGAAAACATATTCAAATATGTGTGCAATTTTTGTACACATACAATTATTGATACTAGTAATTGTTAGTCTCTCATTTTCTAGTTGTGAAAATGAAAAAATTGAAAATTCTTTAGTAAATGAAGAATTTAAAATTGTGAATGGTCGTTTTGCTTTTCCTTCCAAATCTTCACTATCTTCAAAAATGGAGGAATTAAAAAATGTAGATATTACACTTGCAGAAAAATTTTTCGAAAAATATTATAAAAATGGTTTTCGTTCAAGTAAACCTATGGTTAATATTAAAAATAATGAACTAGTAACTATTTTAGAGAATGAATTTTTAGCAAAGAAACCTCTAACAAAAATCACTTCAAAAACTACCACAGATCCCGAAGAAGATAATAGTATTTCAGACCCTTATTTTGCAGCAGTTGTAAATCAAAATAATGAAATTATCGTAGGTGATTCTCTCTATAAAATTGTTAAAGATGTAGGAACACTTTCTGTGAAATTGAAAGATTCAACAGCCCTATATGATTATTTAAAACTAAATAATATTACCAACAAATCAAAAACAGCTCGCCTAATTGACCCTTGTGAATTGGCACAAAATAATGGAGGATATACTGAAGTTAATTCTAAAATAACAAGATATATAAATCCAGATGTTCCATCTTGTGGTAGTAATTACCCGGATACTCCAATGCCACAAATTCCAATACCACAAATTTCTCCTGAACAACAATTACAAAATCAAATAAATAGTTTACCTATATGTGAATTGGGGGATACCAGCTGGTTTCAAAGTTTATTTGGCACCAATTTATCTTGTATTGACTCTTTTGATAGCAGGCATCGAATTAAAACCGAGTTTTGGAATCAAAATTGGGGAGTATATAATTCGATTGGAGTTCAAGTTAGAACTCAAGTTAAAACTCTTTGGATTTGGTGGGCATCTGATGCAGATGAGATTTATTTAGGTATAAATATGGTATATTTAAAATTCAATTTTCCACAACCTAAAATAGAATCTTATAATCCTTTTCCAGATAATACAACTTATACACCCAATGTTTATATGTACAACAATAACTATCAAATGAAAAATAATAGTGGTTATTATAGTTTAGTAAATTTATCGGGTAAACCAGAGCTCCCTTTTTTTAAATTTGGAAATGATAATATTCTAAACATTTATATACGTCAATTGCCTAATCCTAATATTCAAATAAACAGTCAAGATAATATTAAACAACTATATCAATTAGGTTTGGATTATTTGGGGAAGTCCTTAAATTCTAAAAAAGATTTTGTAGTAACTCATCAAAAAAATCAATACGAAGTTGAAGTTATTTATTTTGGAGAACAATATAAATCAAAAAACACTAATATAGTTAAGAGAACTTTTGACAGTCAAACAAAGGAGATTTTAATTAGTTATACAACGGACGGTAGTTTTCAAACGAATCTAAGTAGTTTTTCTCTAAAAACTTCTAATTCAGGAAACTTTAGAGATTATACCGATTATAAATTAGATTTTTATGGTTTAGCACGTATGGGTAGCACGTGGAAGGGTAGTAGAGCTAACAAAAATCTTAAATAATATGAAAAAGAATATATTTCTAGTATTGTGCCTTTATTTAGTTAATAATTGTGGGTATTCCCAAAAAAAAGATTCTGATAGCAGATGGTATTTTACCTCTGATTTAGAATTGATTAAACACGGTAAATTAGATTACAATTATAGTGGTTACGATAATTCTAATACTAAATATAGTGCTATAACCAATATTAATCCAAATGCTGTAGCATTTGGATTAACTGGTACAATTAATTATAAAATCTTCAATCGTTTTAGTTTAGGACTCGCTACTGGATTGAAAAGATATAATAAACCCAATTTTTCGATGGTTGAACTAGGGGTTATTTTAAAATATTTTTTTTCAGAAGATTTCGGACTCTATGCATACGGTTCTCTTACTTCTGAAACAAGTCTAATTAAGAATCAATTTAATTCGGGAACAAATGCTCGTTTTGGGATGGGTATTCCGATTGTTAGAAATGAAAGTTATGATATCAATTTAAGTTTTTTTAAAGAGCAAAATTTCTTGAGACTTGATGAATCAAGACCTTTGATAGGAGATATAGCTAATGAAAATCCAAGTACTCTAATTTATAGAGGATCATACGGAATGGGTATTGGTATAAGTTTTTAATTTAAAAAATAAATTACATGAAACAATTTAAATCAATAATAAGTCTAATTTTAATTTGTATTATAACATCAACTTTACAAGCTCAAGATAGTAGTTCGGTTTCAACAACTACTATTTTTAAAGTTAATTTGGTATTACCAGGTATAGTTTATGAACGAAGTATAAGTCCCAAAAACACTTTAAACACAACATTGTTTTCTGGATTTGCAATTAATGGAAGTAGTAATTCAGGTCCAAAGTGGCATTTTTTACCTACACTAGCAGAAGAATTTAGAAATTACTATAATCTTGATATTAGAAATAAAAAAGGGAAATCGATTTATAAAAATTCTGGAAGTTATGTAGGAGTAAGAGGCTATCATATTTTTGAGTCAGTTTCGACAAATTCGAACAATGGCTATTATGAATCAACTACTGGAGCCTCAATTCTTTGGGGATTCCAAAAAACATTCAAGCGCAATTTTAATATAAATTTTAACACGGGTGTTAATTATGATTTTAGATCAGAAAAAATGGGAGCTCCAATTTTAAATATTACTTTAGGTTGGGTAATCGGGAAATAAATTGTTTATGAAATATATTTTTTATTTTTTATTACTTGTAGTATCATTAAATACAAATGCACAGCGTGTTAGAGCTTTTACAGGATTAGGAGTTTATTTGGACAATGATTTCAATAATTCTACTTTTCTAGGAGCAAAGATAGGAACTGAATTCAAAATCACTTCTTTTTTGAAGCCTGAAATAGAAATTAATTATCATATAGGGACATTACAAGATGTTGAGATTCGTGACAGTCAAGGTAATTTGTCTAACTTTTTTGTTAAAAAAGTCTCGGCTATCAATTATGGTTTCTGTCCAAAGATATCTATTGGCGATTCTGATAATGAAAAAGGAACGGGACATTTCCTGATTTTACCAAGATATACTATTTCTAAAATTGAGGCTACTGGAAATTATACAACAATAAACCAATCCAATTTGTCTAAATCTATTGAAGAGAAAGAAATAATTACAAAATGGGAACATTCATTAGGAATTGGAATTGGAATTGATGTAGGGGTTTCAAATAATTACGATACGCTCGCTCTGAATTTATATTATAATGGAATAGATATGGGAAGTGCTTTGAATAGCTTAAGGCACAATGGAACTGCAAAATTTTCTACCAAAAATGTAATTGGCTTTGGTATAAACTATTATTTTAGTTTTAAGAAGAGATTGGAAGTAAAGTAAAATTATAATTTTTAGGTTTAAATTTCAGTATTGGCTAAGTAATAGTAAGATAATTTAACAAGAAATCCTTACAAAAAATGTGAGGATTTCTTTTATTTATACCAATTTTTAATCAATGGCTCTTTTTGTAATATCTCCAAATGCATCAATACGGCGGTCTCTAAAGAAAGGCCAATTTTGACGTACATTTTCTTGTAAATCCAAATCCACTTCGGAAATTAAGATTTCTTCTTTATCGTGTGAGGCTTGCGCCAAAATTTCTCCTTGTGGTCCTGCAATAAAAGAAGATCCCCAAAACTCGATTCCAGCAGTATCAGGTAAATATTGTTCTAAACCAATACGGTTAGCAGCTGCAACATAAACGCCATTCGCTACTGCGTGACCTTTCATTACGTTCATCCAAGCGCCGTGTTGATTGACTCCGTACTCTTCTTTTTCTAGTGGATGCCAACCAATTGCAGTTGGGTAAAATAAAACTTCAGCACCTTGCAAAGCGGTTAAACGGGCTCCTTCCGGATACCATTGGTCCCAACAAATTAAGGTTCCAATTTTTCCTTTATTGGTACGGAAGGCTTTGAAGCCTAAATCACCTGGTGTGAAATAGAATTTTTCGTAGAAATGAGGGTCGTCGGGTATGTGCATTTTTCGGTACAAACCAGCTTCTGAACCGTCCGTATCAATAATATAAGCACTGTTATGGTAAATTCCCGCCATTCTTTTTTCGAAGAAAGGAACAATAATTACCACACCTAATTCTTTGGCTAATGCGCTAAACGCAATAAACGAAGTACTGTATAAAGGTTCTGCTAGCGCAAAATTATCTACATCTTCACTCTGACAAAAATAATGGCTGCTGTATAATTCCGGAAGCGAAATCACTTCAGCACCTTGACTTGCTGCATCGCGAACCCAACTCAAACATTTCTTCAAGTTGTTTTCGGCAACATCATTCAGATTCAATTGAATGACCGCAATTTTGTATTTTTTGTTTGGCATGGTTTAAAAAATTAGACCGCAAAAATAGTTATTTTTATAAAGAGTACACGAAAAGGAATTCAGAAAAATTAACGCTCTTTTTTTGTTTCTAAGTAATAGTCCGAATATTCAAAATCGCTTCGTACCTTTGCACTTTAGAATTGAAGAAATGTTAGCAATAGGAAAATACAATACGCTTACCATATTACGGGATACCAAAGTAGGTTTGTTTTTGGGAAATCCCGAAAAAGATCCTGAAGGAGTTCACGATGTTCTTTTACCTAATAAATACGTTCCAAACGAATTTGAAATAGGAGAGGAGTTAATTGTTTTTGTGTATTTAGATCACGAAGAACGCCCCGTTGCCACTACTTTAGCGCCTTATATTTTATTGAATGAATTTGCGCTTTTGCGTGTCAATTACATCAATCAAATAGGTGCTTTTATGGATTGGGGAATGGAAAAAGATATCTTAGTTCCGTTTAAAGAGCAAGCGCGCCCAATGGAAAAAGGGAAACGCTATTTGGTGTATTTGTACATGGACGAAAAAACCAATCGTTTGGTGGCTTCAAGTAAGACCAATCAATTTTTAAGTAACGATCATTTAACGGTTGAAAAAGGAGAAGAAGTGGATTTGATTGTTTCCCACATCACTGAAATCGGAATCAATGTGATTATCAATGAACAACACAAAGGGTTATTGTACAAAGATGAAGTGTATGATGATAGTATTCGTACTGGAGACCGAATGAGAGGTTATATCAAAAACATTCGTCCTGATAATAAAATAGATGTTGCGTTACAAGTGCAAGGATATCAAAGTATTGAACCGAATGCGGAGAAAATTTTAGATGAATTGAGAGCAAGTCGTGGATTTTTACGTTTGAATGATAATTCGCATCCAGAAGATATTAAAACGGTCTTAAAGATGAGTAAAAAGACCTTTAAAAAAGCAATCGGCGCTTTATATAAAGACAAATTAATCGAAATTAAAGACGACGGAATTTACTTGGTTAAAGAGTAATTTCAAATAGTATATCATTACCAAAAGGCAATTCATTTTATTGAGTTGCCTTTTTTTGTATTGAACCACGAACTTTAAGTTTTCTTTTTAGTAGAGAATATAAAAAATGACTTATTTTTACACTCAAATCAAAGAAACATGAGTAAAATAGATTGGCAAACCGTTAGAGAGTTTGAAGATATTACCTATAAAAAATGCAATGGAGTAGCGCGAATTGCATTCAACCGTCCAGATGTGCGTAATGCATTTCGACCTAAGACCACTTCTGAATTATTACAAGCTTTTCATGATGCGCAAGAAGATACTTCGATAGGCGTGGTTTTACTTTCAGCCGAAGGACCTTCTTCAAAAGACGGAATTTGGTCTTTTTGTAGTGGAGGAGACCAAAAAGCGCGCGGACACCAAGGTTATGTGGGGGAAGACGGTTACCATAGATTGAATATTTTAGATGTGCAACGATTGATTCGTTTTATGCCTAAAGCTGTTATATGTGTTGTTCCAGGTTGGGCTGTAGGTGGCGGTCATAGCTTGCACGTGGTTTGTGATTTGACCTTAGCGAGTAAAGAACACGCTATTTTTAAACAAACGGATGCCGATGTTACCAGTTTTGACGGGGGATACGGTTCTGCTTATTTAGCCAAAATGGTGGGACAGAAAAAAGCCCGTGAAATCTTTTTCTTAGGTCGTAATTATTCGGCACAAGAAGCGTATGAAATGGGAATGGTTAATGCGGTTATTCCACACGACGAATTAGAAGATACGGCTTACGAATGGGCGCAAGAAATCTTGGCTAAATCACCAACGTCTATCAAAATGTTGAAATTCGCCATGAATTTAACAGATGATGGTATGGTTGGTCAGCAAGTTTTTGCAGGCGAAGCGACTCGTTTGGCTTATATGACGGAAGAAGCTACAGAAGGTAGAAATGCCTTTTTGGAAAAAAGAAAACCGAATTTCGAGAAAAAATGGTTGCCGTAATTGGGTTTTTAAGTTGAGCATTACATGTGTAAACTTTATTAGCCTATTTTTTTAAACTTATAAACAAAAAAATGAAACACTGGATAGAAGCTGCTCGATTGAGAACCTTGCCCTTATCGGTTTCTGGAATTATTGTAGGGAGTATGTATGCGTTGGCTAATCCAACGGATAATGTGTTGACTCCAACCGAAGTATTTAATTGGAGACTTTTTGCGTTTGCTATCTTAACGACCTTAGGATTGCAAATCCTTTCTAATTTTGCCAATGATTATGGCGATGGAATGAAAGGAACTGATAATGAAGACCGAGTGGGGCCTAAACGAACCATTCAAAGTGGAGTTATCACACCTCAAGCAATGAAACGTGCTATTATCTTGACTTCAGGATTGACATTATTGTCGGCTATTGTGTTGATTTACTTGGCTTTTGGAGCACATAATTTAGGCTATTCCTTATTTTATTTAGTATTAGGAATTTTAGCGATAGCTTCAGCAATACGTTATACGGTGGGTAATTCTGCTTACGGGTACCGTGGTTTTGGAGATGTATTTGTGTTTGTGTTTTTCGGATTAGTGAGTACGCTTGGGGTTAATTTCCTGTATTCCAAACAATTGGATGCTATTTTAATTTTGCCAGCTACGGCAATTGGCTTTTTAAGTGTAGCGGTGCTGAATTTGAATAATATGCGTGATGTTGCTTCAGATAAAAAATCAGGAAAGAATACGTTGGTAGTAAAGATGGGAATTGAAAACGCTAAAAAATACCATTATTTTTTGGTTGTAGGAGCGATGGTTTTGGTTTTGATCTTTGCTATTTTAAGTGATTTTCATTTTGATCAATACTTGTTTTTTTTGGCTTATATTCCTTTAGTGAAGCATGTAATAACTGTTTATAATAATCAAAATTCCAAATTATTAGACCCTGAATTAAAAAAAGTAGCATTGAGTACATTTGCGCTATCCGTTTTGCTAGCCTTGTGTATGATTTTCTTTTTTTCGGATCTAATTGTAAATAATTCGTAAGAGATGAAAATAACGTATTACGGACATTCGGCTTTAGGAATTGAGGTGGCAGGGAAATACATTTTAGTAGACCCATATATTTCACCGAATCCATTAGCAGGAGGTATTGATATTGCTACTTTGGAAGCAGATTTTATTTTGCTAACGCATGCACATGGCGATCATATTGCAGATGTGGAAGTTATTGCAAAGCGAACCAATGCTACTATAGTCGCTAATTTTGAAATTGCAACCTATTATGGGAATAAAGGATTTGCAACACATCCGATGAATCATGGTGGGAGTTGGACTTTTGATTTTGGCAAACTAAAAATGGTCAATGCGGTCCATTCTTCTTCTTTTCCAGATGGAACTTATGGTGGAAATTCGGTAGGGTTTGTAATCGAAGGCGAACATAAAAACATTTATATCGCTGGCGACACCGCTTTAACAATGGATATGAAACTGATTCCAATGCGTACGCAATTGGATTTAGCTATTTTACCTATTGGTAATAATTTCACCATGGATGTGGAAGATGCAATCATAGCTTCGGATTTTGTGGAATGCGACAAAGTTTTAGGAATGCATTATGATACTTTTGGATATATCAAAATCAATCACGAAGAAGCGCTACGTCAATTTTTTCAAAAAGGAAAAGATTTAATGTTGTTGCCTATAGGTGATAGTATTGAATTATAAATACAATCTAAGGTGCTACTCTTGAAAATTAAGATATGTTCAAAAAAATAAGTTTACTCTTTTTCTTTTTTATGACTTTACCGGTGCTGTTTGCTCAAAAAGACGGCTATTGGGACAAAGAACGTTCTACTACCAAAGAAGTAGTGGTTTCGGCACGTGATCGTATTTTAATTCAGATTGACGATTTGCCTACAGGAACGACCGAACTGATTTATCGCATTACTTTATTGGATAAAAACCAACAAATGGCGAATAGTTTGGTTTCGGTATTGAAGGCGATTCCAGATCCAACAGGTATTAGTCAAGGTTCCGCAGGGGCGGTTTTTCTATTATCTAAAATTTCTGGAGATGATAAGTGCAAGTATGCAATTTTTTCTAAATCGGATGTGGCAACAAAATACGCGACTACTGGAAATACTAGCGAAGCTTGTTTGATACAAGACGAGTCAGTAAGCAAAGACGCTAAGCGTTTGTCAATGGATAAATCAGCTTGTTTGAAATCGAATGCGAATTCCAATGTATTGTGGTTTGGGTTTGAAAGTAAAAACTGGATCATGAATCAGAAAATTGTATTGGAAGTCGTTCCTTGGGTAAATTACAAACTGAGCCGAGGATGGACCAAAGAAAATCGCAAAGCCATAATCGACCAGTGTAAAACGTCTAATTTGGCGCAAAAAATGCCCAATTCAAATGATTTTTGCGTTTGTGTTTCAGATAAAATCCAAGCGCAATATACGTTTCAAGAGTTTCAGAAATTACTGAATGAAGAACGTGCTAAAGCTTTCAAAGATTTTGGAACGCTTTGTTTTAACGAAACAGGCGCTTCTAATACAATGAATGCTGATTTGCGTTCCCAAGCTACCATTTTAGCTAAAAAAGGGAATTACGGCGCTGCAATTGCTAAAATGAACATTATAATCAATAATGGCAAAGGAGCTGTTTTGGATTACAACACCCTTGGATATTATTATTTGTTGACCAAACAATACGGAAAAGCGTTAAAAGTGCTTAAAGAAGGCGAGCAATTAGATGCGACAGAATTGTTAATTCAGTTGAATTTAGCACACGCCTATTTATTAAATGGCAATTACAAATCAGCTAAATCAATCCACAAGACGTATTTGAATCAAAACGTGAACGACAGTTTGAGTTGGGTGCAAAAAACAAAATTGGATTTTGAAGCTTTCCATAAAGCAGGAATTCAAAACGATGATTTTAATGCTATTTTAAAAATTTTAGAATAATTTCCTTTGAAAGCAACCTATCACAAATACATTCTTCACTTCAAACGCCCTTCAGGTACTTCTAGAGGCGTAATGACAGACAAAGAAACCTGGTTTATTGTTCTAGAACATAACGGTAAAAAAGGTATAGGTGAGTGCGGTATACTTCGAGGATTGAGTTGTGATGATCGTCCCGATTATGAAGAGCGATTAGCTTGGACTTGTGCCAATATTCATTTGGGTAAAGACCAACTTTGGGAAGCGCTTTTGGAATTCCCTTCGATACAATTTGGAGTAGAAATGGCGTTCCAATCGCTGAATAGCGAAACGCCCTTTTTGCTTTTTCCTTCGGCTTTTACACCAGGTCAAAAATCGATTCCAATTAACGGCTTGATTTGGATGGGAGAAGAGTCATTTATGAAAGAACAAATTGAGGAAAAATTAGCGACAGGTTTTCAATGTGTTAAATTGAAAATAGGCGCTATAGATTTTGAAAAAGAACTCCATTTATTACGGTTTATTCGAGCTAATTTTACCGCTGAACAAGTTGAAATACGAGTAGATGCCAATGGTGCTTTTGATAAAAACGAAGCTTTAAATAAACTACATCAATTAGCTGAATTTAAATTACATAGTATCGAACAACCTATTGCTAAAAATAATACTGACAGGATGTCAGAACTGTGTAAATCCACGCCTTTTCCAATTGCCTTAGACGAAGAGTTGATAGGTGTCTTTGGCTTAACTGAAAAAGAAGCGTTATTACAAAAAATAAGACCGCAATACATCATTTTGAAACCTAGTTTTGTAGGCGGATTTCGAGGGACACAAGAGTGGATTTCGTTAGCCGAAAAACACCAAATAGGTTGGTGGATTACCTCGGCCTTAGAAAGCAATATTGGTTTAAATGCGATTGCACAATGGACTTTTTTGCAACACAATATCATGCCACAAGGATTAGGTACGGGTGCTTTGTATACGAATAATTTTGATTGTCCTTTGGAAGTTGCTCAAGGGCAATTGTGGTACAACAATACGTTGGATTGGGAATGTTCTTGGGTGTAGTTCGTTTATACTTTTCGTACTGCTTTTTTGAATTGTCATTCCTCTGAAATAATTTTCGTTATATTTGTTTTGAGTTGGCTCAAAGTCAGGAGACTTTGAGTAGAAAGAATTGTAGTAATTTAAAGACCACGCGAAAGGATTTACTTTGTCGAATTTTATTTCGCTCGGTAGCTGAGGGCTTTTTGAATTATATAACCACGCGAAGGGATTCGCGCGGGAGCGGGGATAATCACGATTTTTTTGCAAATGAAATTTTAGTACATAATAGAAGTTAATATGAAATTTTTATACAACATATTTAAAAAGAAAGAGAATCCTTTTTACACAATTTTTAAACAGGTTATACCAAAAGAAATAGATTTAGGTAATTCTAGAGTATACCATATTAAGTCGTTTGAATTTACAGATTCAAATATGAAAATGTTTTATGAAAATATGGATAAAAAGGATTTTTATAACATCTTGGATAAACTTGAATATAATTCACAGTCAAACAATGTAGCTCTCTATTATATTGTAAATCCAAACGGTAAAAATGATATTTATCTGGTTTCTGACCCGTTTGAATTATACGAAAAAGAATATATAATAAATCATTTTAATGGAATTCTTGATGAACAAGTTATGAAGTTAACTACTGTAGTACAAATTAATTTGTAAGACTAATTGTACCTACTCCTCGCTACCGCACTAATCCTTTCATGAGGTGTGTCAGTAGCTAACATAGATAAACCCCCCGCTCCCGCGCGAATCCTTTCGCGTGGCAATTGAAACACTATAGCTCGGATTTGCACACGAATAAAGTGAACTAAAGAAGTCAATCCGTGCCTACAAACAAAAACAATTTTAAAAGAGCAACTTCGGTTGCTTTTTTTGTACTGAAAAAATAAACGGGTATTCTAGCCCCGATAACAGTGGCATCCCCCGCTAGGGGATATAGCGAATAGCGGGACAGTAGGGGTTAAGAAGATAAAATGGGTGCTTCATTAGAAGTCAAAAAAAAATGACCTTAAAATAAATTAAGGTCATTGGTAATTTGTGGGGAGAGCAGGATTCGAACCTGCGAAGTTTTCACAGCAGATTTACAGTCTGCCCTCGTTGGCCGCTTGAGTATCTCCCCATTTCCTAGACTAGGCCGTTTTGTTTGTCTAAGCGGTTGCAAATATATAAACAGTTTTGATGTTTGCAAATTAAAATAGTACTTAATTTTGCTATTATTTTTAATCTATTGGTATTGAATAAAATAAAAAAATCTCCCATTGGGAGATTTTTTTATTTTCACTAGTTGTAAGCTTTATTTAGCCAAAAGTTCAGCAATCTTGTTGCGTAGATCAGTACCTCTTAAGTCTTTTGCAATTACTTTTCCAGAAGCATCTAAGATGAAAGTTGCTGGAATAGATTCAACTTGGTATTGTTTTGCAATAGGCTCTTCCCATTGTTTGAGGTGAGAGATTTGCGTCCAATTCAAATGATCTTTTGCAATTGCTGTTTTCCAAGCCTTAGCTTCGTTATCTAAAGAAATACCAACTATGTTAAGCCCTTTGGAGTGAAACTCCTTGTAAATGGCTACCATGTTTGGGTTTTCCTTGCGACAAGGACCGCACCAAGAAGCCCAAAAATCAACAATGGTGATTTTACCTAAACTCTCTTTTAAAGAAATTTCTTTTCCGTCGGGATTAGGCGCTGAAAAATCGGATCTTCATTTAGCTCCACCAACAGATGGTGCTACTGCAGCTGGTCCACCTTTTAGTTTGCCTAATGCTTCTTTAACTGCTTTTCCAGGTTTTGTATTTTGCAAAGACTCTTCTAATTTATTGAACATCGCTTCTGCTTTCTTAATATCAGTGCTTGGGTCATTTAAAACACCTTGCAAGATTAGCACAGAAATAAATGATTTTGGATGTGTTTCAGCATACGTTAAGTATTTTGCTTTTGAAGCGATACCTACTTCTTGTTGAATTTTACCAAATTCTTGCATCAATTTATTGATTGTAGCAGTGTCTTTAGCTTGTTGAGCAGCTTGCATTGCAGGCGTGTTTTTAGTTTGAAAATCAACTAATTTATTTTGAATTTTGTTAAGCTCTTCAGTGAATTTAACGTATTCATCATTGTTATACGTTCCTGAAACTTTTGATTTTTGGATACTATCTTTATTGATTTCAATAGTTACTTCTTCGCCATTTTCTAAAATGAATGGAATTGGAGCCTGAGCACCTTCTAATTTGATGGTATAAAAAGCAGGTTCTGTAATTTTACCTTTCATTTCAAATTTACCATTCTCTACTTTTACAGTATCTTTTGCAACTACTCCTGTTTCGTCTTGAGTTTCAAGAATAACTGTTTTTCCGTTTTCGATTCCTTTTGCAGTACCAGAAATGATGTATTCACCTTTTCCAACTTTGCTACAAGCAACTAATACTACAGTAGCAGAAAGTAATAAAATTATTTTTTTCATTATGAATTTGTTAAATGATTTAAGTTGGCAAAAGTATCTAAAATTATAAAGTATCACCACTTTTTGAACTTAAATTTTTGTTATAGTTTTTGTTTTAAGTTAAATTAAGATGGTCTAGGTCTTAATTTGGATTTGGAATTAGCACTTTAATAAAAAAAGCACCCTAAAATAGAGTGCTTTGGTATCATAAGTTGAATTGGTCTTATTCTTGGTTGATGGTTTTTCTCCAAGTAAAGTTATTCAAGATGTGTCTTTTAGCAAAACGTCCTGGAGAATCAGCATTCACCATTTTTACGTAAGTAGCTTTTGGTACACTAATGTATTCGTACACACTTCCATTAGAGAAATTGATAATTAATCGTCCATCAACAAATTTGTAATCTGTTATAGTAGAAGTTGCGATAGTCTCCGTGTACTCAGGTAAGTTTTGTTTAATCGTTTCAGGATTGATGCTTACAAGAAAGTGATAGGCCTCAATAATTTGTTTACTATTTTCTTCTGCCGCTTTTAAACCTGCTTCATCTCCTTGAAATTTATCAGGATGGGCATCTTTCATCGCATTACGATAAATGGTTTTTAAATCTTTAAGCTCGACAGTTTTGTCTACATTTAATAACTTACGGTATTCAACTATTTTTTTCATAAATAAAGATAACTATTTGTCTTTTAGTTTGTTTTTATCGGATTGGATATCCAAAAACGACAAATTTTTTGCAAAGGTACACTTTTTTTTAAGTTTTTGGTTTTAGCCCAAAGAATATTCTTAAAAACAAGGGGTAAAACAGAATTAGTATTGGGGCTTGTTATTGGATTTGTCAAAGTTTTTTGACTTTTTAGGGTATTTGTTGTAGCTAATATCGCTTGGATTTTCAATGATAGATTTGATTGTGATCCAATCGCCAATTGCATGATTTGTTGACGCTAATTTATAATCCAAAAGGTATTCTCCACAAAAGTAGTTACCATTTTCATCTTGTTCCATTATTCCTGTATAAACTCCTTTTTGTAGCATTTTATCGTGTGAAGATTTAGACATAATCTCGATTTTTATATTTTTTAGACTGCAAACTTAATCAATTATTGTTTGTTTAGGCTGAAAAGGAGATTCTACTTACTTTTGTACTATGGAAAAACAATTTCGTCCAAGCCCGAATGCGTTTAAAAATACCTTTTGTGTTTTTAGCGAATTACCACTTTCTGCTATTGAAGGATTTTCGGTTCAGTATGAAAGCAAAGCAGGAAGTTCGTATTATTACACAAAAGAAGGAATGTATCGTTTGTCCAATCATTGGGGGAGACTGGCGAATAGCAAATGGCGGTTAGAACCAATGGAACCTGAAACGAGTTCAAAAATTAAATTGGGTTTTGCACCCTGGACCAATTTTTATCCCGATAATGCAATTGAAAATTTGTATTATTTGGAAGCCAATTTCGAAAAGAAAACGGTAAATTACCAACATAAAAACAATCCCAATTACAATCAAAAAGCTGTGCTAAGAACGAGTTTTGAAACGACTAAGAGAATAAAACAGATTCGGAATTTATTTGAACTAACCTCTTGGGCAAAGTATTTTGAGTATGATGATTTAGACGATTTGAGAATGAAGATTATTAATGGGCTTATCTATACTGAAAAGTCTTTGGAAGAAATTAAACGAGAACAACTCTAATCTATGTATGGGAAGAAATAACGAAAGAAATATCAAAAAGCATAACGATAAATTGCACAAAGAGCAAGATAAAGTTAAAAAAGCAGCAATGGCTCGAAAAGAAAAATTGAAGCAAATTACCAAACAATTCAACGCAAACAAGCAAGACGAATCAACTAATTAAGATATGGAAAACAACGATTTCAATTTGTTACAACAAGAAGTGCAAAAAATAATTGATTTAATTGCGGCTAAAAATGGTAAAGAAGCCAACAATAAATTAGTGGAGATTAGTCAGCAACTAGATGATTTTCTTGATTTTTCGGATGATGATGCCGACTTAATCGAAATTAGTAAATACCAAGTGTTGCTGAATCAATTGCATCAAAAAATTAACGAGCTCAATTAATGGCAATGCAAAGTTGTTTTTGTGGTTCGGGAATTTCATTTAACCAATGTTGCCAAACCATTCTTGAAGGAAACCAACATGCTAAGACTGCCGAGGCTTTGATGCGATCCCGTTATTCTGCCTATGCAATCCACAATGTAGATTATTTAATTGCATCAACTCATCCTTCTCAAAGAGCTAACTATTCGAAAGATGAAATTACATTTTGGGCAACCAGTAATCAATGGCAGCGACTAGAAATATTGGCTGTTACTCCAACTACTGTAACTTTTAAAGCCTATTATTTAGACTCCAATAAACAATTACAAGTGCATCATGAGCATTCTCGATTTGTATTTGAAAATGGAGAATGGTTTTATGTGGATGGCGATTATTTTGAAGGCTAAACTATTTGATTTTTTCGAGTTCTAAATTCAATCGATTTTGTTCGGCTTCTAAATCTTCCAATTCTTTTTCAAAATCTTCGATTTCTTTTTTTATTTTTTTTAGCTCTTCACTTTTCTCAGCCGAAGTTCGCAATACTTTAAAATCACTCGCTTTGGCTAGTTTTTCTTTTGCAGTATCTAAATCGTCTTTGGTGACAGCCATTTCATTTTCAATGGCAGCAATTCGGTCTATTATTGTTTGTTTTTTCTCTTTTGCAGTTCGTTCTGCTTCTGCTTTTTCTTGCTCTTCAAGTAATCTTTTTTGTTCCTCGATTTCTTTTTGTTGTAGCAAAAACTGTCTGTTTTCGAGTTCGGTTTTTTTGTTTTTAGCGTCCAATTCTTCGCTACGGTTGTTTTGGATAATGTTAAATACAACTGTAGTGATTATGAAAATGATGGCTACAACGGCAATGAATCCATTTTTGGACAACCCTAAAAAAGCAGCGTTAGAAGTTGATTGAGTAGGTTTAGGTGTGACAACTTCTTCCACTTGAAATGGAGGAGGAGTAACAGTAACTAATTCATGCAGTTCTTCCACATCTCCGGCATACTTCCATTTTTCCATTCCCTCAAACCAGACCGGAGTAGTTTTGGTGATTTTCAAGGCTCTTAATTCGTCAAAACTAAAAGGGCCTGAACTTTCTGTCCCGTTATGTAAAAAGTATTTTTTCATAGTTGTTTTTTATTATTTCCCGATACAATATCTTATTCTCCTTTATTTAAAAGGGTTTACTAGGTTGAAGGTGTACAATAGGTGTGCTGATTTTGATAAAAATCAATACTTTATTACAACCCAAAATAAGTAAAAAAAATTAATTTTTTATTTCTATCTGCCAATCTACGGCATTAATTTTAGATTTTAAAGCTAATAATTCAGTAATTAGTATTTCAAATGAAGGTGAATCACCATAAATCATTTGCTCTTGCATTGTTTTATAATCTGTTTTCCAAGCTTCAATAATTCCTGATGGCGGAATTATATTTATTGTTTGGGGTTGATGCAAATTATAATCTACTTCAGCTACTCTTGTGAATTTATAACGATGTCTTACAATGGTTTCATACAGTTCTTTATCACGTAATGCAGTTGCTGCAAATTTAGTTTTCGATAATTGATATACATCATATAAATGGCGACTTAGTCGCTCTACTCTAATTTTTTCTATTGGTTTACTAAATTCCTCATGCAATAAAAATATTTTTTCTAAAAAGGTGCGTTCTGGGTTTACCGTTGCAATCGTACCGGCTTTTTGAGAAAACTCTGCATTAGGGTAGTGTATGTCAATTAGAGAAGAGATACTTTGTTGGCTATAAGGTTCTCTTAAGGAACGACATCCAATCTCAATTTGCACTCTCGGTTGAATATAACCAGGAATTGCGATGCTATTGGGATAATACAAATTAATAATTACTGGATCCTGATCGGATTCAGTTGTTTTAATAATTTCCCATTTTATATTTTCAAAGCCTCTTTTAGTAAATTCAGCTTGAAGTTCAGGATAGAATGTTTCCGAAACATATGTGTTAGCTGCCTTTCGTAATGCAGTAATTTGTTTTTTTGAAAGTTCTCCTTCAAATCCTAAAAATTTTCTATCAATTGCTAAATCTACATCTTCAGAAAAACGGTCTATAAGATTCCATGCTTTGCTTAACGAAGTTCCCCCTTTAAAGACAAGATATTCGCTTACCTCCATTTCAAAAATAACAGCTAAAGTTTGTACGACCCACCAATCTTTTTCTACGGCGAATACAGCTAATTTAGACTGATTACTAATCTCTTGTAAGATATAATCTTTTTCGTTTTTAGGGAGTGTATTAAAGTGTATCATTTACAAGGCTTTTTTCATAATTTTCTGAATCCAAATTGGAGCTAACTCGATATCTTGTTTTAATAAGTTTACATTTTCTTTTTTAAGTAGTGCTATAATTTTATCTTCTTCACTTGGAGTTATATTGTCTATTCCAATTTCCCTTAACGCTTGTATTACAAGGCTACTAATTTCTCCTTTTGCCAATAGATTCTTTGGAGTTGTTTTTTTAAATTTGATTGATCGCTTCCCTATTTTAATTTCTCTGGGCGCACCATCGGTAAGGAATACTAATTTCATAGGTACTTGTGTACTTAAACCCAAAGCGTTTAGTGCATATACACCTGTTGGGACAATTCGAATACGATCTCTTTTAGCAATTCCTTTCGCAACTTCTTCTGCAGAAGGTAGTACCTCACCAATATATTTACTTTCTATTGGGCGGGTGTATATTCCTTGTGCAATGCGGCGTATGATTTCTTTTTCTTCTAGGCGTTGCAGTGCTTTCCGTATTGATTCCGAAGAACCTAACTGACTGAAATCATCGGGAAAAAACAAAGTTCCTTTACTTTTTGCTTTTATTTTTTTTTCTATTTGAAATTCAACGCTTTCCATATATCGAGATGAATATATTATATTCCAAAAGTAACCTATTTTGCTCTATTTACAATAATTTTTGTCACAAATTTAGCAAATATTTGTGACGAAAAATAGTTGTATATAAATTCAACTAAATGAAAAGTGTATATTTGAATAGTAGCAGAATTTTGTAAAAAATAGCTTTAAAAGTATTTGAATAAAGAAATATCACTTAAATTTATAAGATAATTAATAAACCCAAATCCCATGCAAGAAGAATCTAATCACCCAAATGAAAATCAACCAGAAATCGAATTTAACTATCATTATAGTGTAGGAGTTGTAAAATCCCTTAAAGGAAAAATTCTTATCGGCCATGTAGAAGAAATGTACCCAAGAGTACACGAAAAACTCTTTTTAGAAGGATCACTAATGCCTTACATTGAACCTAAAATAATCAAACAACTAGAATTAGAATGTGATTATAGAATGCAGGGTTATCCAATTAACGGATTGGCTGAAATAGCTCGTAACGATGTCTATAATATGATAAAAGACGATTTAGGACCTTATGAAGAAATGGAATTAGCAAAAGAGTTTGATATGGATATAAATCCTATCATTGATTCCCAATCTATTCAATAGAATTATTTTTTTTTGATTTTAAATAGTCCAAGTAATCCACATTGCTTTTAAACGATAGGAAATAATAAAACAAACTCGATTTTTCTATAGGTTGGAGTGTTTTTCTAAGTTTTAAAAAACCAGCTATAGTTTCTTTTTTAAAACCTAGTTGGCGTTGTAAGTCTTTTGCATTGATACGATACAATTTCATTTGACTAATTACCCATTCTATAGTGATTTGGCTTAAATCTAAAGAATAAACTACGGGTTTAATTATGATTGGTGCTTCAAATAGTTCTCTTCCCAAAGTGAACAACTGTTTGTTAGAAAACAGTTGATTATACACCACTTCAGCTTGCCTCACAATAACTAAATCTTCTTTTGGGAATTCAAATTGAATTCCTATTTTTTTTAGGTTGGCAATGGTTTCTTTTTGTGATAGGGTCATGAGTTATTTAAATATTTTTAATGCCGAACGTGAAAGGATTAGCTTCGCTGAACTTCGTTTCGCGCACGAGCGGGGAAAGTTTCTTTTTGTGATTGGGTCATAAGTTATTTAAATATTTACTAAAATAGTTTAATGCCCAACGCGAAAGGATTCTCGTCCGAGCAGGGGGCTCTTTAGTAATATTTGTAGGTATTGCCATAATTATCTCATTTAAGTATGTATTCTTCCCAAAATTCTGCTTCTAAATGACCTATTTTATCTTCCACAAATGCAATTCCTTCAGCCGATAGTTGTCCCACTTTTTCAAATGGTCCCCAGTTTTCAGGTTTATAAAGTTTTGCAGGTACTAGTTTGCTGTTTTTATAAGTTACCTTAAAATCATTTCCGTTTTCATCTGTGTTGATAAAATGAGATTCATCCATTAAAATATTAACATGATACTTATTTGTTGAAGTCAGAATACCAGCCAGAAATTCATCATCTGAATATCCTATATAAAATATTATGTAATGATAACCAGCTTCTCTCGTTCTATCATTGGCTTCTAAAACATCTCCTATATTTCTATCCATTATTATTTTCTCTTTTTATTTTTTTTAATTCTTCCTTTTTAAAACTTTCATTGACTAAAGTCATCCAGCTCCAACCGATTAATCCAATAAAAAAAGAAATTAAACCAGCTCTAAAAAACCAATTAGAATATTGTCTATATTCTTCGGCATGTTTGATAAGTATTTTAATTTTAGCTTTATCACTTTTAATATTTAATTCTTCAATTTCAATATCCTTTTTTAACTTATCAATATTGTTGAAAGTACTATTAAATTGTTCCTTTAAAGTTTTTATTTTATTTGAAGTATTTAAATTTATAGATATTTTCTTTAGACTATCGATTTTTAATTCAATAGCTTTTGAAGTTAAATTAAAAGTTTCCATTTCGTTTTTTAGGTTGGAAATTTTGATATTAATTAGTTCTACTTTTTGGTCATATTTAATTTTTTCTAATTCTAATTCTTGTTGTTTTTGTAACGGATAAAAAAGACTGATTACAACCAAAACAATACCATTAATAAATAGAAATTTAAAAAGATTGTCTGTGTTCCAAGAAAATAAGCTTGACATTTCCATGACTAATCAATTTGGTTTATTCTAATCTTTCTCGCTTGTAATTCCAAGTAAGTACTGTTTATTGTATCAATATCGGTTTGATTAACTTCTTGAAGTTGAATTAATTGCTGGATATCTTCAGGAGTAAAATTATTTGGAAGGGTAACAGTTCCTGCAAAATTTGCAGATAATAAAAATGCTAATAAAGCAAGTGATTTCCCATTTTTAAAGATAAATTCAATTTTACCTGGTGATTGCAAATTTAATTTAATTGATCTGTTATTTTGAATTGTTTCAAAATTGAATTGATTATCAATTGATTCGGTTAATTTATTTACAGAATCAATTAATTTTAATAAAGAGTAAATATTAATATCTTCCTTTTTTTCAATGTCAATGACAAAATGGTAATGATCATCTTTTACAAACAAATTTTCCATTGTTTTGTCAATGTAACTCTCATAATTTTTTATATTACTTATTGCATGTCTAGTTTTTACAATAGCATAAAAAATCGGGTCTAATTCAGAAAAGTTTAAAAACTTGTGCCATTTAACTTTTCTTCTTTTTGTATATTCACAAGTGTTATCATTAACATCATTATATATTTCTTCTTCTTCTATTGTTCCAAACCCTAAAATGTTTGAGCCTTCATTCGGCATAACAATTATATCACCAACTTTGAATTCTTTAAATCTTTTAATTTTATTATAAATTGCTGTAATTTTACTTCTACCTGATGGAGTCGAAGGATCAATTTCTTCTCTACGTGCAATTTTTTCTTTTATAATATATCCGTTATCTTGATTGTTATTTAAATCTTGGGTTGTAATGTAATTCCAACCAATTCCTATAAAATTTAGTTGTCTAAAAGCCTCAAAATTATCTCCACTATCAGTTCTAACAAACCAATAGCCCTTATTGGTTTGTAATTCTTTTACTTGTTTTAATAAATTTTCAATCATAATTTTTTTTAACTTAATAATTTAATTTTTTGATATACAACATGAAGTTACAATCTAAGTGTAGTTTTACAATTGAACTTTTTAAGAAATCTTAGGTAATATATCTTTCAATATTTCACTCAATTTATCTGAATTTTGTATTATTCTAGATTCTAGAGCCCTCTTGTTTTTAAGCCCTAATTCTGTTGCAAATAATCCTAATATGCCTTTGTTTCTACTTAATTTCAATAAATTAATCAATTTTTCAAAAGAATTATTACCTTCCATTAACTCATCCCATTCCTTTTTAGTTTCATCAAAGTAATCCTTAGGAATAATTGTGATTGGATTTTCTGAAAAATCATTAATTTGAGTGAAACTATTGATTTTAGATTCGAAAATTAATTTGATTTTTTCTTTAGTTCTATTTGTTTGCCAATGTAAACTGGCATTTAACCATTCAATAGATTTTTTAATAAATTCTTGTTCTTTAAATGATTCTGAAACACCTGTAATTTGATAAAGGAATATAGCCACATCAGGTCTTAAAAACAAATTTTCAATGATTGCGACAGGTAGCGCATGGATTGATTCTGACTTTAATTCTTCTAATTTTTCATTCGTTCTGCCATCCGCATCAATTAATCCAAAACATTTTAACCGCAAGTGCTTTTCTAGCCTATTACCTGCTTTTGTTAACTTAATAACTTCTGCACAATTATGAGCAAGGATTACTTTAAATTCTGGGTAAACACTTTGATAAATTCTATCTAATGATTTTTTTTCTATTTCTCCTTCTACAAATAGTATCGGTTTTTTAGAACCAACTATAAGATTCAAAATGTCCTCTGGAATATCATCATTTTCTTCAATTTTTACAATATCCCATTTATCGTCATTTCCATTGTCATTAGTTCTAATGAAATCTTTAATAGCATATTTTTCGGCGATTCTAGAAGTAATAAAATCAATATCATGAGTTATATAAATAAAAGCACAATCTTTTCTTTTGGATTCAATTTTATCAAATAAATCCGAAATTATTGATTTATGAATATGTAAATCAGGTTCATCAATAATAATTATTGAGTTATGGGGAGAGAAAAGACATTGACCAATAATATATAAAATACTTCTTTCGCCTTCACTTAATTTTGATAACGAAAAAAATGATTCATTTTTATACACTATTATTTTTAAACCATCTCGTGTTAGTTGCTTATTTGAAATCAATTCATTCCAAATTGAAAGAGTTTCTGATAATACAGTAATTGCTTCTTCCTCAGTTATGTTTTTCTGATTTAATTGCGCACCTAGTTCGGCCTCTTCTGCAAGAAAAGCTGTAATTAAATCATTGTAATCATTTTGAATGGTACCTACAGCATTATTCTTTTGTAAATTGTTATCGAATTGGTGGGTATTACCATATAATAATTTATTAATCGAATCTTTTGAACTTGAAATTTGAAGATTTTCATTTACAACCAGTGAACGATGCGCTGCAATTCTATGTGAAAAATCAAAAGAAGTAACTTGTGATGATTCTAGATCAGATTTTAGTTTTTCTATTTCACCTTCTAATAATGTTTTTTTTTGCCTTTCTGACTTTAGTTCAATTTCTATTTTATTAATAAGATATTGTCTTGCACTAGTTAATGTTTCGGGTTTTGATTCATCAATTTTCATCAAATCAATTTCAAAAACAATTTCTCCAAATGATATTGTTCCTCCTTCAATCTCATCAAGACTTTGAATCGGCATTGAACCAGATAACAATCTATTATTTTTAAAAGATACATTTTCAACTTGAATTTGATTCTTGAAAAACAAATCCAATATTTCTAACCTTGTTTTAACCTCCCCATTTCCTATAGGTATAAGACCTTTTTGGTATGAACTACCATACTGAACTAAATTGAAATTTTCTATTTGCTCAGTTTGTAAAAATTGACTAGTTAGATTTTCAATATTCGAATTAGTTAAATTTAGCTCTCTATCTTTATTAATTATTTGATGATTAATTTGTTCTAAACCAATTGTTGTTTTATTAAAAACAGCTTTATTAATAAACTCTCCAAGTCTTGATTTTCCTGAACCATTTGCGCCAAGAAACACTACTTTTTCAGATGGATTTATTTCAATTTCTAATTCATCTGAACTAATTAAGGGTATTTTAAATTTCATTATAGAGGCTTTTTAATTTAATTATTTTATTTTTTACTTCTCTTCTCCTTCTTGTCCTGAGCTTGTCGATGGGCAAACAACCCCGCAGTATATTTCTCATACAACTCAAACAAAAATTCCATGCGTTTGGCTTCGCTCTTGAAGGCTTGTTTGCTGTAGGCGGCATCAACGGCTTTGTCTAGTTCGTTATGAGCTTTTACTAAAGCGGGTGGCATGGTTAAGGGATTGTATAAATCGGCTAATGAACTAGAAGGGAAAGAAGCTCTAACATCTAAAACCTGTTGTGCTTTTTCTTCAATCGTTTTTATGTGTTTTTCAGATGGATTCTCTGGCCAAGGATAGTTGTTATAAACAATTGTATTTGAATAGCTATATCTACTCTCCAATCTACCACATATATATTTCATCCAAGTCATATGCATAATTGAAGTAATTATTCCGAAGTTATATAAAGTAGAATTAGGTAGAGCAAATACTTTATCAGTTATTATATCTTCTGCTGTCATATAACCAATTGGAATATATTTTCTATTTTCAGATGAAACTTTTGGTATCAATAAGAAATTATCATTAGGTTGTCTTTCTTCGCCAAATAAATATGGGAATTCAGCCATCTGGACTGTCTTTTGACGATTGCTTTTTAATCTAAACTTTTTTATTTCATTAATTTTAGATTTTAAAATATTTGATTTTGCTATTATTTCGGGTGAAACATTTTTTAACCAAAAACACCATTTTATTTTATTGTTTATAAACTCATCTGCACTCCAAAACCTTTTAATTAATATTTTTAGATCAGGTTCGATTTTTAGAATATCATTTTTCTCTTCATCTGTTAAAATAAGATTCCCTCCATCAAGTAAAGCACTACCAACACCAATTTTAGGATTATTTGATATTGGATTAGTTCTTGGAGTAATAATTATTTCTTTCGCGTCAATTAAATATTGATTTATATTTTTTGCAAATACTTGGTGAGGTTCTCCAAATATGTTTTCATATTGAAAAATTGTTTTATTATTTGTTTCAAAGTTTGCAAAACCAATTATTACTACATGCACGCCGGCATTTCCTCTAGCTTCATTACTCCATTTAAAAGTTTGATGAGCAAAGTGAATTTTAATTTTAAAGTTAGCAAACAAATAATTCCATAAAATTCCAACCTGTTCACCTTGAATAATTGAATTAGTTGATACAAATGCAACTTTAATACTTGTATTTAATATAAAATTACCCGCTTTAGCATACCATGCAGATACATAATCCAACATACCAAATGACTTTAAGTCAAAAAATATAGTTTTTATGTCTTCTTTTTGTTCGTTATTCTGATATGAAGTTCCTAAAAAAGGTGGATTACCAATGATAAATGAAAGTTTATCTTTTGAAACTACTTCTTCCCAATCAACCCTTAATGCATTCCCATGCACAATTTTGGCTGATTTTTTCAAGGGCAAACGTGCAAAGTATTGTCCAAATTCATTACTAATTTGCATGTTCATCTGGTGGTCAATTAACCACATGGCTACTTCGGCAATACGTGCTGGAAATTCTTCATATTCAATGCCGCACATCATATCCACATCCAAAAGCATTATTTCTCGAACATCAAGAATACCTTGCCCAGATTTGTATACGGCTCGTAAAATCTCTAATTCTAATAAACGTAATTCCCGATAGGTAATCACTAAGAAATTCCCACAACCACAAGCGGGGTCTAAGAATTTGAGTTGGCTTATTTTTTTATGGAATTCGGGCAATTTGTTTTTATTGCCTTTGATGTTTTCAAACTCTGCCCATAATTCATCTAAAAACAAGGGTTTAATCAGTTTTAATATATTGCTTTCACTGGTGTAATGCGCTCCTAAGTTTCTACGTTCTTTCGGATTCATAACACTTTGAAACATGGAGCCAAAAATAGCCGGTGAAATTTTACTCCAATCGATGTAACAACAATCCAACAAGGCTTGGCGCATTTTGCTATCAAAACTGGCCATCGGTAAAATTTCCTCAAACAATTTTCCATTCACATACGGAAAGTCGTTCAATTGCTCGTCTAAATTCTTGAATCGTTTGTCTCTTGCTGTATTTAATACTTGGAATAGTTCTTGAATCTTAGAGGCTAAATCGCTTCCATCTTCAGCGGTTCTTTGTAAAATATAGTCTTGAAATTGTTGTTTTTCAAAAATGGTGGTATCCTCGGCAAACAAACAGAATAAAATCCGAACCAAATAGACTTCCAAGGGATGTCCTTCATAACCAATTTCTTCCAATCGGTCGTGGAGTTTCCCCATCAACTCCGCGGCTTTGATATTGGCTGGGTCTTGTTCTTTGAAGGTTTTCTTTTGATAACCCAAAAGATAACCAAAGCTTTGCACGTTTTGAATTAATTCATCAATAGTAAATTCTAAAGTGGTTTGTTCTTCAGTATCGTACAATCTGAAAATATGGAAATCGCATACCAAAACGTATTTTGGTAATTCGTTTTGTTTTAAACCGTGTGTGTAATCAATGGCTTGTTGAAAAGCTTTGTCCAGGTTTTTGCCCCGACTTTTCATTTCTACTAAAATAGTTCCTTTCCAAAGTAGGTCGATGTAGCCATCGGCATCGGATAGTTTCTTTACTCGGTGTTCAAAGGTTCCAATCTTTTTACGTGTTATTCCAAAGACATCAAAAAAAGCGTCCAAAAAAGGTTTTGCATCCGCTTCTTCATTGGTAGTGTCTTTCCATTCTTTGGAAAATTTAACTGCTCGGTCTTTAATTTCGTTCCAGCTTAGTGCCATCTGTTTGTCGATTTAATTGAAATTAAATTTCCAAATAGAATAGCAAACAAATCTCTCAGAAGTACTTCCTGAAATTGTTCTTCTTTGCTGTTGCGAATAGTGTACTGGATAGTGGAGTTATGAAAATACAAACAGTATTTTTCATAGGCTTGGAGTACCGAAACGGAATCAAGTTGGCTCAAGAATTTCTTGAGCACTGGGGGCTGGGATAGGGGCATTACTGTAAAATTTGGGTATTAGATCTTCCCCAAATATAACACTTTTCTTATTTCCCGATACAAAAATTAGCAAAAATATTACCAAGTAACTCATCATTAGTAACTTGTCCTGTAATCAATCCGAAGTGATACAACGCTTCTTTAATATCCAAAGCCATTAAATCACTAGATAAGTTGGATTCCAATCCAAATTTGACTTTCTGAATTTCATCCAATGCTTTGAGTAATGAGTCGTAATGACGCGTATTGGTCACAATGGTCTCATTGTTGCGTAAAGCTCCAGTGTTGACAAAGGAAAGTAAGGTGTTTTTGAGTTCGTTTATGCCTGTTTTTTGTTTGGCAGAAATAGTTTCCAGTTTCAGGTTTAAGGTTTGAAGTTCTTGGCGAATCGTTTCAATTTCTTCCTTTGAAAGTAAATCCACTTTATTGATAACAACAATAATGGTTTTTAGAGGATATTTATTTTTAATTTTTTCAATTTCAATTTTCAAAACTTTTAGGTCAATTCCCCCTTTGGGGGCTAGGGGGCTCATATAAAGTACTACTTGTGCTTGTTCTATTTTTTCAAAAGTCTTTTGAATCCCAATGCTTTCGACCACATCTTTTGTTTCGCGGATTCCAGCGGTATCTATAAATCTAAAGCCAACGCCTCCAATAACCAATTCATCTTCAATAGTGTCGCGTGTGGTTCCTGCAATGTCCGAAACAATAGCGCGCTCTTCGTTTAACAATGCATTTAGCAAAGTAGATTTACCTACATTGGGTTCGCCCACGATAGCCACAGGAATTCCGTTTTTAATGACGTTTCCTACTGCAAATGAGTCAATCAGTCTTTTGAGAACAAATTCGATTCGGTTTAACAATTCATGAAATTGAGATCGGTCAGCAAATTCGACATCTTCTTCAGCAAAGTCCAATTCCAATTCGATTAGCGAAGCAAAGTTCAATAATTCTTCACGCAGTTTGGCAATTTCGTTAGAGAATCCGCCACGCATTTGTTGCATTGCGATTTGGTGCGAAGCTTCGTTATCTGACGAAATTAAATCCGCTACGGCTTCGGCTTGTGATAAATCAAGTTTGCCATTCAAGAAGGCTCTCAACGTAAATTCACCTGCATTGGCCATGCGGCAGCCTTTTCGAAGTAATAGTTGAATGATTTGTTGTTGAATGTAAGTAGATCCATGACAGGAAATCTCAATGGTGTTTTCTCCTGTATAAGAATTAGGCCCTTTAAAAATAGAAATTAAAACTTCGTCTAAGGTCTTTCCATCATCAATAATATGTCCTAAATGTAAGGTGTGGGTTTTCTGTTGTTTTAAATCTTTGTTTTTGATTGATTTAAAAACACTTGCGCCAATTTCAATGGCATTTTGCCCAGATACCCTAATTATTGCAATTGCTCCTGCTCCCGAAGGTGTTGCTAAAGCTACGATGGAATCGTTGTACATCATTTTTTATTATTCTATGATGCAAATATAATAAAACTCCAGCGGTATATTTTATTATTGTTGTGTAGGCAATTATTTGTGTTAAATAAATGTAAATAACTGATAATTATCATGTTGTATTGTTTTTATATTGATTAACTTAGAGCTAAGAAATTATAAAAACACTATAAAAATGAAAAAGATTCTATTTCCCACAGATTTTTCTGAAGCTGCGAATAATGCTTTTGTTCATGCTTTAGAATTTGCAAAACTAGTTCATGGCGAATTGGTTTTATTGCACACATTTGAATTACCCGTATTTGATAACCAATTTTTCCCAGAGAATTATGCTGCAATTTATGATTCGGTAGAATTAAGCGAATTTGATTTATTTAAGGATGAAATCCCTAAACTGAGGGCTATTGCTGAAGCGCATCATTTGGACAAAATAAAAATGTCTCACCGATTGAAAGACGGTGATTTAGTTGCTAATATAAAAGGTGCTATCAAAGAGGATCAAATTGATTATGTGGTAATGGGAACTTCTGGAGCTACAGGTTGGGATAGTTTTTTTATGGGGACTAATACGGCATCAGTAGTTACTGCTGTTGGAGTACCTGTTTTTTGTGTCCCTTCGGATGCGCCCGTTACTAAGATAAAAACGATCGGCTTTACTACACGATTTAGAGCCAAAGATAAAAAGGCATTACGAACTATCTTGGAATTAGCACATAAAGCCAAAGCCAAAGTGAAATGTTTGTATGTGAAAACTTCTGATTCAGATGTTTCTAAAGAAACAATTGCTAAATGGGAAGAGGAATTTAAATTGGAGCCTGTTGAGTTTTTTGTAATCGATAGTGATGACATCCAAGCAACTATTTTGGATTTTATTATGTATAAGGATATTGATGTTCTGACATTATTACCTTATAAAAGAGGTTTCTTTGAAGGTATTTTTAAACCGAGTTTGACTAAAAAATTAACCACAGATTTTGAAATTCCAATTTTGTCAATCCCTATGGTATAACCCATTTATATTGAACTATTCAAAAAAGAAAAACCGCTATCTTTTAAAAATATAGCGGTTTTTTTATTTCAATTTTGGTTGTTAGTTCTAAGCATTCAACATTACTGGCATAACCAACATGGTAACGGTTTCTCCTTCTTCTAAACCATCTACTGGAGTAAGAATTCCGGCACGGTTAGGCAAAGACATTTCTAACATAATCATATCTGATTGTAAGTTGGTCAACATCTCAGTTAAGAAACGAGAGTTAAAACCAATTTGCATATCGTCTCCTTGATAATCACAAGTCAATCTTTCTTCAGCTTTGTTAGAGTAATCAATATCTTCAGCAGAAACGTTTAATTCAGCACCCGCAATTTTCAAACGAATTTGGTGGGTAGTTTTGTTAGAGAAAATAGCCACACGACGAACAGAACTTAAAAATTGAGTACGGTCAATCATTAACTTGTTTGGATTTTCTTTTGGGATAACCGCTTCGTAGTTTGGATATTTTCCATCGATTAAACGACACATCAACAAATAATTGTCAAATGAGAATGTAGCGTTAGAATCGTTGTATTCAATTTTTACTTCAGCATCCGAAGCACCTAATATACTTTTTAAAATATTCAAAGGTTTCTTTGGCATAATGAAATCAGCTACTTGCGAAGCTGTAACATCGGTACGTGCATATTTTACTAATTTGTGAGCGTCTGTTGCCACAAAAGTCAAACCTTGAGGAGAGAATTGGAAAAATACTCCTGACATAACTGGACGTAAATCATCGTTTCCAGCAGCAAAAATAGTTTTGCTAATAGCTGTTGCCAATACATCAGCAGGAACTAAAGTAACCGAAGGTTCATCTAAATTTACTGATTTTGGAAATTCTTCACCTGGAGCATACGCCAAAGCATATTTACCAGAATTTGAACTAATTTCGATAGTACTGTTTTCTTCTACTGTGAAAGTTAAAGGTTGTTCTGGAAATGTTTTAAGGATTTCCAAAAGCAATTTGGCAGGAACAGCAACATTTCCTTGACTGGTAGAATCAATGTCTAAAGTAGCCGACATGGTAGTCTCTAAATCAGAAGCTGAAACAGTCAATACATTGTTGTTCAATTCAAATAAGAAATTATCTAATATAGGCAAGGTATTATTGCTATTGATAACGCTTCCTAGAACTTGTAATTGTTTTAATAAGTACGAACTCGATACTATAAATTTCATCTGTTATATTTTATATTTTTTGGGATATACTTTTTTACAAATATATCTTAAACTAGTTTAGTATGGAAAATTTTTTATTAACATCTATCTACTGTATTTTCTTTTTCTAAGGAAAGTAAAAACAAAGCCAAAGAGGGTCAATACAACTATTGGTAGCCCGATAGTTAGGAATTGTGTAAAGGTATAGTTTTCATAGACCTTTTCTTTGTCTAATAACGGCAAGTCTAAATCTTTGGAACGAATGTTAATAAGTCCATTATCGTCCAATAAATAATTGACACAATTCATCAGAAAATCTTTGTTATCGTATAAATTTCCAGAGCGTTGATCGTAGCCCAACTCCACAGGAAGCAGGTTTTTGTCCAATTGGTTTTTAATCACATCCCCATCCGAAATTACAATCATTTTACCCGATTTACCTTTGGTTTGAAAATTATTTTGATCAAATGCCAACACTCGATTTTCAAACATCGAATGGAAATTACCTTGTAACAGCACCGCTAGTGGTATGTTTCCTTTGTTTAAATAATCTGCGGGAGTTGTTTCTTCGTTCACTATATTCAAATTGATTTCTGTCGGTGTACCAATACGTTTTGAATAGAGTGACGATTGTAATAATACCGTTTTCTTAATGCCGTTTTTTAAAGTGTCAATGGCATTGGCAAAATCAAATTTGATTCCTCCCAAATTTTTTACAATAGGGTGTTTACTTTGTGGATGAACTAGCGGAGCAAATTTCCAATTGAATTCTTGAAATTGCGTTGCGCTTCCTTGTTCTCCCGAAGCTAATTTTATTGGGCTACCTTGTTCGTCTTTGACTAAATCAGGGTAAATTCGGACTCCATATTTAAAGAAAAAATCATTTAAATTCAAATCTCTTGGAAATGCTAAAGCACTTCCTGTAGGGCTATACAAACTGTCCATTTCAGCCACTACTTGATCGACTAACCAAATCGTTTTCCCGCCATTTACAATGTATTGATCCAATACTTGTTTTTCGCCTTCAGAAAAGGCTTCTGTGGGTTTGGCAATGATAGCTAAATCGTATTTTTTTAATGCTTCAAGGGTATTGGTAGGGTGTTGGGCAACCGAATCTAAAGTAAAAGGACCAATGTGGTAACTTTCTTTGGTTTGCAATAAAAATTTAGCAATATAGGCTTCGTGCAATTCGCCATTTCCTTTGATGATGGCGATTTTCTTTTGTTTATTTTGGGTAATTTTATGCAGCGCATCGGCAATGGAATATTCTAAATGTTGTACTGATCCAATTACTTTATCCGTAGTCGAAGCTCCCATAATATTTTTCAGTAAAGGAATATTGACTTCTTTGTTATCATAAACGGCAATTGCCCAAGGAAAAACCATAGCTTGGGATTGCTTGCCTTTGTCGTCCACTGAAATATTGATAGGTGTAAGTCCTTTACGGTACAATTCTTTGATATTGTCCATACTTTTTGCTTCATCTTCCAAAGGATCAATAAATTCAAAAACAATATTGGAATTGTACCCTTGAAATTCTTCTAGCATTTGTCGCGTTTCGAGCTGTAAACGTTTGAATTCAGAAGGCAATTCACCTTGCATATACACTTTGATATACAACGGGTTTTTAACCTGTTCAAGAATTTGTAATGAAGTAGGAGATAGGGTGTATCTTTTGTCTTTCGTTAAATCAAAACGGTAGAAAAAGAAACTTCCTATTGTATTTAAAATCAATACAATAATTATTGTGATTCCTACTGATTTCAGCCTGTTTTTAGTTGCAGTATTCATTAGGATTGAAATGATTTTAGTTGATTAACAGTAAACGATAAAAAAACAACGATTATACTAGTAAAATAGAGAATATCTCGGCTATCCAAAACACCTCGACTCATACTCTTGTAATGGTCTTGCATCCCTAAATAAGCGATTGTATTTGAAAAATTAGGGCTTAAAAAAGCCAATCCTTCAAAGCCAAAGAAGAACAGAAAACATAAAAAAACAGCAATTATAAAGGCAACAATTTGATTGTCAGAAAACGTCGAGGTAAAAATGCCAATAGAAGCATAGGCGCCAATTAAGAACAACAATCCAAAATACGACCCTAAAGTGCTTCCCATATCAATATTTCCTTCGGGCATTCCTAAGCTAGAAATGGCGGCTACATAAATGAAAGTAGGTACAATTGCCATACAAATTAAGAGGACTGCGCCTAAGAATTTACCATTTACAATCTCCCAAACGCTCAAGGGTTTGGTCAGTAATAATTCTAAAGTGCCTTGCTTTTTTTCATCTGAAAAACTGCGCATGGTAACCGCAGGAATTAAAAAAAGTAAAATCCAGGGGGATAAAGTAAAAAACGGACTTAGATCAGCAAATCCCGAATTTAAAATATTATAATCGCCTTCAAAAACCCAGAGGAATAGTCCGTTCAGAATAAGGAAAATGGCGATGACCAAATACCCAATTGGCGACCCAAAGAACGATTTTATTTCACGTAATACTATTGATTTCATATAAAAGCCCCACCCTAACCCTCCCCGAAGGGAAGGGAACCGATTGTGGGAATTAGGTTCAAAATTATTTATTTTATCAATTTATAGTAGGTTGCTCATTCCCCCTTGGGGGTTTAGGGGGCTTATTTTATCCACACTCCAAGCCTCAGGTTTGTCGTTGAATAGTTTTTTGGTAAAATCCCAAATTTCATTGAAAAGCGCTGATTTTCTATAGTTTTCCAAATCGTTTTCACTTTCCCAATAACTATAGGTAAAGAAAACAGACGGATTGTTTTTGTCTTGATATAATTCTAATAAACGATTTCCAGGGAAATTTCGAATTTGATTTTTTACCAATTCAAAATTGTCTAAAAATGTGGAAATATTTTCCTGGTGGAAACTCAATTTTACAATGCGTACCAACATAAAGCTGTTAATTTTTAAACTGAATTAAAACGACATCTCTGTAACTCAAACCAAGCAAACTATTAGCCGACCCAATTTTTGAAGGATTACTTCTAAAAATAGCAATTTCAAGAAATCCTGCTTCGTTGAAAATGGCTAGTTTTTCGCCTTCATAATTTTTTATAGCATATTTTTCATTGGTTGCAATTGCGGAATAATTGGGTAAAATGGTTTTAATATTCTTGGTTTTCATTACAATTTCGTAAGGTCTTCCTTTGGCCACATCCAAAAATTGTTTTTTAGAAATATTGGTTACCACGTTTCCAAAATGATCAATATAAATCACATTTCCTTTAATAGAGTTGAAGTCGTTAGCCACACTTGCTTGAAGTCCCGTCACAGATTTTAATTGGGTTATTTCTTTCCCAATGACATTGAGCAAACCACCTTTGGATAAATGACAGGCCACTTTTACAAAAACATCTAAATCAGTAGCATCATTGTGCAAACGATCATGAATGGTAATAGCCACCATTTTTTGCGGCACCACTTTTTGAGTAAGCATGCTCAAAATTCCATTATCAGCACCAATGAAATACTGATCGTTCCATTGTATAGCGATATGCTGGTTTTCTTTGTTTTGTTCGCTATCAACACCAATGATATGTACGGTTCCTTTTGGGAAGCTACTATACGATGCACCAATAATATAACTGGCTTCTAAGGTGTTGAAAGGGTCTATGTCGTGCGAAATATCAACGATGGTTACTTCGGGGTATTCAGATATAATTTTCCCTTTGAGAGTACCTACAAAGTGGTCTTTCAAGCCGTAATCGGTAGTAAGGGTAATTATTGACATAATTTTGTTTATAACTATTGGGGTTGGGTAAGCCTAAATTTCATTAAATTTGAGAAATGCAAAGCTAACAATAGTAAATTCAAAAACGAAATAAAGAAAAATATTTTCTAACTCGTTAGATTAATTATTTTAGTAATGATTTTCAACTTATAAATATATTAAAATTACTGCTTTTGAACGAAAGAATAATTGAATTAGTCGACATTGCTCCAAAAGAATTTTGGGGTGCTCAAGATGCTCATCTGGAAACCATTAAAAAGTATTATCCAAAGCTGAAAATTGTTGCTCGAGGAACTACTTTGAAAGCTTTTGGCGAAAAAGAGGTGCTGGATGAATTTGAAAAACGATTTCAAAGATTGATGCTCCATTTTACTAGATACAACAATATCGACGATAATGTAATTGAACGCGTAATTTTAGGAGATGGTCAAGAGGATCGAAAAATTCAAGGGCATGATAAAATCTTGGTTCACGGAGTAGGAGGAAAGCTCATTAAAGCATTAACACCCAATCAGCAATTATTAGTAGATACTTTAGGTAAAAACGATATGGTTTTTGCTGTTGGGCCAGCAGGTACAGGCAAAACCTATACGGGAGTTGCAATGGCAGTTAAAGCTTTGAAAGAAAAAGAAGTGAAGCGAATAATTCTAACTCGCCCAGCAGTAGAAGCGGGAGAAAATTTAGGTTTTTTACCGGGTGATATGAAGGAGAAACTAGATCCCTATATGCAACCTTTGTATGACGCTCTTCGTGATATGTTACCCAATGAAAAATTAGAAGATTATATTTTAAAAGGTATTATACAAATTGCCCCTTTGGCTTTTATGCGTGGGCGAACTTTGGATAATGCTTTTGTAATTTTGGACGAAGCACAAAATACGACCCATTCGCAAATGAAAATGTTTCTGACTCGTATGGGGAAGAATGCTAAGTTTATGATTACTGGAGATCCAGGTCAAGTCGATTTACCTCGACGAACAATTTCAGGATTGAAAGAAGCACTTTTGGTTTTAAAAGATGTCGAAGGTATTGGAATAATTTACTTGGATGATAAAGACGTAGTTCGACACCGATTGGTTAAAAAGGTAATAGAGGCGTACAAAAAAATAGAGAATAACGATTAAGGAAGTTGGAATAAATTTAGAATGATAAAAGAAAATATAAAAGTCGTTATTACTGATTTAGATGGTACTTTGTTGAATAATCACCACTCTATTTCGGATTATACTCAATCTGTTTTTCAAGAATTACACCAGCAAGATTATTTGATAGTTGTGGCTACTGGTCGCCATCATTTAGATGCAATGCCTTTGGTTGAAAAGTTAGGGGTGCCGTTATATTTGGTCACATCAAATGGGGCTCGAATACATTCTCCTGAAAAAGAATTACTCTTTTCAAGTAATATGAATAGCGATACAGTGAAATCTATTCTATCCTTAGATATCGATCCAGATATTACAACGGTTTTATTTAGAGAAGATATTTGGCAAACCAACAAACACAATGATAAGCTGAATAGTTTTCAGAAAAAGGTAACCTATCATCCAGAATTAGTTGACTTTAAGGAATTAAACGATTACGAAGCGATTAAAATTTTCTTTACACACGAAGACCATGCTAAACTGCAAACAGTTAAAGAATTAATTTTAGCGAAACATCCAGATACGTTCAATCATGCCTTTAGTTTGCCTATATGTTTGGAATTTATGGATAAATCGGTAGATAAAAGTGTTGCGATTGCCAAGATTTTAGAAAAGGAAAATCTAGATTTTCACCATGCTATTTCTTTTGGCGATGGCTTTAATGACGAGATGATGCTTAAAAATACAGGCAAAGGATTGATTATGGGAAATGCACCGGATACCTTAAAAAGCAAGTTGTCTCATCTAGAAGTTATTGATACTAATCACGAAGATGGAGTAGCGAAATACCTTTCAAAATTATTTTTAAACAACTAATTAATATCATAATGAAAAAAAATATACTACTACTTATTTGCGTTTTCACTTCTTCTTTTTTTCAGGCTCAAACGCTGAAATTAGAAGAAATTATGAAAGGAAATGGTTTTATTGGGAACCTACCCGAGAACGAAAGATGGTCTTTAGACGGTTCTAAAATTTATTTCGATTGGAATCCAAGTAATGATTTAGGTAATTCGACATATTATTGGAAAAAAGGAATGAAAGTTCCTCAAAAGGCCACTGCTGAAGAAGCTCAGTTTTCTAAATTTAATTTCTTAAATAGAGAAGGGTCTAATGTTTATTATTATGCTGACAAAGGACAAATTTTTTCGTTTGCTGTAAGTAATAAAAAAATAAAAAAGCTATATCAAAGTAGTTCTCCTATTTCTAATTTGCAATTAGCGTCTCAAGAAGGAGTTTTGTTTTTTAAACAAAATGATAACCTATTTAAATTTGATACCAATGCAGGGACTTTACTTCAAATCTCCAATTTCAAAAAAGGGAAAGCTGATGAAAAACAAAAAGCAAATGAAACTTTCTTAAAGAACCAACAAAAAGAATTGTTTCAATTTATCCGAGATCAAGAAGAAAAAGAAAAGTGGAATGCGGATAACGAATCTCCAAAATCCGATTTTCCAAAACCGTATTTTTTCGGGAAAAGTAGTATGGATAATAGTAAAGTTAGTCCAAAGGGCAATTTTATTACTTTTAGACTAAGAGAAGAAACGGAAGTAAAGTCTGAACAGATGGAAATTTTTGTTACGTCTGATGGGTATAATAAACCAAAAGATACAAAATCAAAAGTGTCAATAAATAATTTTGTGAATACAAAATTCGGAATATATAATGTAGCCAAAGATTCAGTTTATGTAGTTAATTTTTCATCATTAAGTCATATTCAAGATATACCTGAATATTATAAATCATATGAGAGCAATAAGAATTTAGAGAAAAAAGATAAACTTATAATTGCACAGGCTCCTGTATACAATAGAGACGGTTCGTATGCTATTGTAGAAATTAGAAGCCAAGATAATAAAGACCGTTGGTTGGTTAATTTGAATTTAGAAACCGGAACTTTTAAAGAAATAGACCACCAACATGATGAAGCTTGGATTGGAGGTCCCGGAATCCCATCGTATGCTTTTAGTTCGGGAACTTTAGGGTTTTTAGCAGATAATGAAACTCTTTATTTTCAATCAGAAGCAACGGGTTATTCTCATTTATATACCTATAATTTGAGAACGAATAAAAAAATACAATTGACTAAAGGGAATTGGGAAGTCCGAGGAGTGGTTCTGTCTAAAGATAAAAAAGCATTCTATTTAACCACCAATCAAACACATCCAGGGAATCGAGGATTTTATAAAATGAATGTTTCGGATGCTGTTTTACAACCAATTTTAATCAAAGATGGTGCTCATGAAGTGAGCCTTTCTCCAGATGAAAAAAGTTTGTTAGTTCGGTATTCGTTTAAAAATAAACCATGGGAGTTGTTTATGGCTTCTAATAAAAAAGGGAGTGCTTTAGAACAAATCACATACTCAACCACCAAAGAATTTGAATCGTACAATTGGAGAACTCCAGATGTGATTACATTCAAAGCACAAGATGGAACATCTGTAAATGCTCGTTTGTACAAACCAAATGCAGAAAAATCCAATAGAGCTGCTGTGATTTTTGTTCATGGAGCAGGGTATTTGCAAAACGCCCATAATTATTGGAGTACGTACCACAGAGAGTATATGTTTCATAATATGCTTACTGATTTAGGCTATACGGTTTTAGATATTGATTATAGAGGAAGTGATGGTTATGGACGAGATTTTAGAACTGGAATTTATCGCTTTATGGGAGGTAAAGATTTATCTGATCAAATTGATGGAAAAAAGTTTTTAGTTCAAAATTGTGGTGTAGATGAAAAGAGAGTTGGGATTTATGGTGGGTCATACGGTGGATTTATTACTTTAATGGCAATGCTTACAGCTCCTAAAGAGTTTACTTCTGGAGCAGGTTTACGTTCTGTAACTGATTGGGCACATTACAATCATGGTTATACGGGTAATATATTAAACTTTCCAGAAACCGACCCTGATGCGTATAAAAAAAGTTCGCCAATCTATTTTGCGAATAATTTAGAAGGTAATTTATTGATGCTTCATGGTATGGTCGATGACAATGTGGAGTACAAAGACATTGTACGTTTATCGCAACGTTTTATCGAGTTGGGTAAGAAAAAGTGGAGTTTAGCCAGTTTTCCTGTAGAGTCACACGGATTTAAAGAAACCTATTCTTGGGTGGATGAGTATACTCGAATTTTAGACTTATTCAATTCAACTTTACTAAATAAATAGTTTTTTAGACTTCCATTCTCCATGAAATAATGCTAAATTTGCAGCAATTACAAACAACACAATTATATAATGAGCCATACCATAACAACTACAAACTTTAATTTTCCTGGTCAAAAAAATGTGTATCGTGGAAAAGTTCGCGAAGTTTACAATATAAATGACGATTTATTAGTCATGATTGCTACAGATAGATTGTCGGCTTTTGATGTGGTTTTGCCAAAAGGTATTCCTTATAAAGGGCAAATTCTAAATCAAATAGCAACCCAATTTATGAAGATGACACAAGACATCGTTCCTAATTGGTTAATTGCAACGCCAGATCCTAATGTGGCTGTGGGGTATTTGTGTGAGCCTTTCAAAGTAGAAATGGTAATTCGTGGTTATGTTTCAGGACATGCTGCAAGAGAATATGCTGCTGGGAAACGAACTCTTTGCGGAGTTACTATGCCGGAAGGATTGAAAGAAAATGATAAATTCCCAACTCCAATAATTACTCCTACAACCAAAGCGGATAATGGTTCGCATGACGAAGATATTTCTAGAGAAGCAATTTTGTCTAAAGGAATAGTCTCAGAAGAAGATTATTTAGTTTTAGAACAATACACAAGAGCTTTGTTTCAAAGAGGAACTGAAATTGCAGCCAGTCGTGGATTGATTTTGGTGGATACCAAATATGAATTTGGTAAAACCAAAGAGGGACAAATTGTTTTGATTGACGAAATTCATACTCCCGATTCTTCTCGCTATTTTTATGCAGAGGGCTATCAAGAAAGACAAGATAGAGGAGAAGAACAAAAACAATTATCTAAAGAGTTTGTGCGTCGCTGGTTGATTGAAAATGGTTTTCAAGGGCAAGAAGGACAGCAAATTCCAGATATGAATAATGCTTATATCGAATCGGTTTCAGAACGGTATATTGAATTGTACGAAAATATCTTAGGTGAGAAATTCGTAAAAGCCGATATTACTAATATCAATGAACGAATTGAAAAGAATGTTGTAGCGTTTCTAAAAAACAGATAAACGTCTTTTTCTTCATATATAAAAAACCGCAATTCATAATTTTTGAATTGCGGTTTTTTTAGCCCCGATAGCAGAGGAAATCCTTTTCCTTTTTTATTTAAAAAGGAAAAAATTGCAACGGATAGCGGGATTAGCTCCTAAAGCAATCATTATTTGAAATACGAAAAAGTTGCTTCGTTTTCTATTTTCAATAAGGTTTCATAAATCAATTTAATAACATTTTCCACGTCTTCACGATGTACCATTTCTACTGTGGTGTGCATGTAACGTAGAGGAAGCGAAATTAAAGCCGAAGCCACACCGCCATTACTGTATGCAAAAGCATCTGTATCAGTTCCTGTAACTCGTGAAGAAGCCAATCGTTGAAACGGAATGTTTTTCTCGGTGGCAGTATCAAGGATCAATTCTCTTAAATTGTTTTGCACGGCAGGAGCATAAGTGACTACTGGTCCTTTACCAATTTTAGTTTCTCCTTCAATTTTCTTATCAATCATTGGAGTAGTAGAGTCGTGACAAACATCGGTTACAATAGCAACATTCGGTTTGATAGTTTGTGTTATCATTTCGGCACCACGCAATCCTACTTCTTCTTGAACTGAATTAGTAATGTACAATCCAAAAGGTAATTTTTTACCATTTTCGTGTAACAATCGTGCTACTTCAGCAATCATAAAACCTCCCATACGGTTGTCAATGGCGCGGCAAACAAATTTATTCTCGTTCAATACCATAAATTCGTCAGGATACGTAATTACACAGCCTACGTGAACACCTAGTTTTTCAACTTGTTCTTTGTTTTCGCAACCGCAATCAATAAAAATATTATCGGTTTTCGCCACTTCTTCTTTACCTCTGTTGCGGGTATGAATGGCAGGCCAACCAAAAACACCTTTTACGATTCCGTTTTTAGTGTGTATGTTTACTCGTTTCGAAGGTGCAATCTGATGATCAGAACCTCCGTTTCTAATCACGTAAATCAAACCATCATCAGTAATATAATTGACATACCAAGCAATTTCGTCAGCATGACCTTCAATTACTACTTTATAAGGAGCATCCGGATTAATGATTCCCACAGCAGTTCCGTAAGTGTCTGTTATAAAGGTGTCGACATACGGTTTTACATAATCCATCCAAATTTTCTGACCTTCGGCTTCAAATCCAGTTGGCGATGCATTATTAAGGTAGTTCTCTAAAAAGCTAATCGAGTTTGCGTTTAATATTGATTCAGTGCTCATAAAATTATTTTTTTTGCTAAATTATAAATTTGGCATTACAGTTGTGTATAGAATGTCTAATTTTGCCATTAAATTTTTCAACCATGAAGAGTATTCAATTTATCATTTGCTTATTATTTATTTCTACCGCGGTTAACGCACAGATAATTAAAAAAGACACCGATCAAATGGGGTATGTTTTAACAGAAAACGATACCATTTTGAATGATACTATTGAACTTCCCGAAATTATTGTTCGGAAAGAAAAGTTAGACGTAGAAGCATTGAAACAATTTCAGCTCCTTCAATTTCGTGTATATAAAGCATATCCGTATGCTAAAATCACCTCCGAAAGATTAGTAGCCTTAAATAAGGGAATGGGTAATCTTAAGACCGAAAAAGAGAAAAAAAAATATTTTAAGATTGTCGAAAATTATTTGACTAACGAATTTGAAGATAAGCTCAAAAAATTATCACGTAAGCAAGGTCAAATTCTAGTAAAATTGATTCATCGTCAAACAGGAACGACTACTTATGAATTAATAACCAATCTCAAAAGCGGTTGGAAAGCCTTTTGGTCGAATGTTACAGCCAGAATGTTTGATATTAATTTAAAAACAAAATACGATCCCTACGAGAATAACGAAGACTACTTAATTGAATCAATATTGGTGAATGCCTTTTTAAATGGGAGATTACAAAATCAACCGCCAGCAGTTAAGGTAGATTTTGACAATTTAAGCGCCACTTGGCAAGCAAAAGTAAGTGCGGCTAACAAATAATCCCTTTTATTAATTTTTAATTCGGGCGTTCCCTTTTTGCTTCGTTGCCTCGCAATGACAGGTCGGGCTATCCGCTGTATCTTTTTAAACGGAGACTTCGAGAGCCTCAGTTCCCTTTTAAAAAGGATGTCGCTACTATCCCTAACGCGGGTGCAATATCAATAATAATAACAATTTCAAAGTTCAACATTCAACATTTAACCCTCTTCATGTCTCTTAATTTCTTAATGGTTCACAAATCTTATATTCCCTTATATTCCTTATATGGTTCAATAACAATTTCAAATTTCGTTATTCAATATTAATTCCTCTTCATGTCTCTTAATTTCTTAATGGTTCACAAATCTTATATTCCCTTATATTCCTTATATGGTTTAATAACAATTTCAAAATTCAAAATTCAACATTTAACCCTCTTCATGTCTCTTAATTTCTTAATGGTTCACAAATCTTATATTCCCTTATATTCCTTATATGGTTCAATAACAATTTCAAATTTCGTTATTCAATATTAATTCCTCTTCATGTCCCTTAATTTCTTAATGGTTCAAAAACCTTCTATGCCTTATATGGTTTAAAAACCTGCGAATCTGCTGTAAATTTCAATAATACCACTTTACGTCTATTGAATTCAAAAAAAACTTTGTTGTTTACAAAACTTTAAATCAGCGAGTTAAGAAAGAGGAAAAAAATAAAGTTTAAAAAAGCTTGTAAAATGTGGATTTAGGTTGTACTTTTGCACCCGCATTAGAGGCGACGTTCTTACTTAAATATTGAAAAGCGAGTTGAAATACAATAGGAAGAAATTTTTATAAAAAGATTTGCTAGAGATAAAAAAGTAATTATCTTTGCCCTCCC
>NZ_JAVKNB010000011.1:0-410371 GCF_031537875.1 Flavobacterium sp.
GGCTGTTTTGTTTTACAATGACAAATTTTATTATAACAGTGGATATTTTATAAAAGTAGCTGACACAGTAGGGGCAGGAGATTCGTTTTTAGCTTCATTAGTAACTAAACTTTTGCGAGGAGATTCACCTCAAAAATCATTAAATTTTGCTTGCGCAATGGGGGCATTGGTAGCATCAAAAGAAGGAGCAAATCCTGAAATTTCCGAAAAAGAAATCAAAAAATTTATGATGTTGAAAGAGTTTAAAAATATTCAATTAATTTAATAGTAATTCAAAAGCCTCAAGATTTACCTTGAGGCTTTTTTTTCATACTGAAAAAAGTTTTGGGATGTCAGTTAGATGCTTAAAAAATTAAAGTTCTAATGATAATTAATTCAGTCTGTAGATAGTAAAAAAAATAAAAGATGGAGGGTATTTGCCCTCCATCTTTTATTTTAATTCAATACCATAATAATCTAATTTTGAACTCCAACTATCATGTTTATAACAGTAGGCTTCAAAATCATCAATAATGTCAATAAACTTGGTTTTGTTTTTAGTAACAATTTCCTTTGTGTAATCTTTGATGCTCATTCCAAGTAAATCAAAATCCTCGTCATCCTCAATGTCAGTTTCAATTACTTGTGCTACGGATTCTATTGTCCATATACTTCCTGTCATATATTCAGGATGATTTATTAATTCTTTCCATATTTCATCTATGCTTTTCATGTTATCCTTTTTTTGTTTTATAATTTCATTTATGTATTCTTTAACTTTTAACCCAAACCAATATTCAAATTCATTCAATTCAAAATTTTCAAAGTCTTTCATTTGATTTATTATTGTTTTAATATCCCGAGTACAATACTTTTGAATTAGATCAAAGTTTGATTTTTCTCTGATTAATTTTATGTCCTCGTCTGCTTTGTCCTCAAAGTAAACTGAATTACTTAATTCGTCTAATAACATCCCCACAAAGTCTTGCTTTGTGAGGATATTTTTTTTTAAAATTTCGTTTTCCATTATTTAATTATTTGTGTTATTTCTTAACTGGATTTTGTTATGATATTCTTTTGTAGTAATTTCTTTTAATCGAAAGAACTCTCTTTCCGTATTAGCAATAAATAAACCGTTTTCAATTGTGTAAGATGCATTTGCACCTGGCCATATCCAAAATTTACCCATTTCTAAAACATTATTTAAATATTTTTCATTTTCTTGTTTTTGATAGATTGTCATTTGTTAATTAATTTTATTTAATAATTTATTTTTGAATTTGTAGCTACTCGAATTCGGATACAAAACTAGATCCGATATTTTGATTACGCGCTATCCTATTTAAACATTTTATGCAATTCTGGCTCGTTCTAGATAACTGATAACTAAATACTTAAGTTGTTAAAACACACCTTTTTAGATATCTGAAAAGGTGATATATTATCCTAAAAGTTCATAGAAGTAAAAAGGTTGTTTTGAGGAATAAAATGTCCCACTCTTTCCAAAGAAATTATCGTAAGGTTCAAGATAAATTCTTGAGTATTTGTTTGTATTGGGTTCACAGATTAGCTCAAGTTTTTTAATAATCTCTATTTGGTCAATCATATCTTTTTCACAATTGATTAAAAAATGTGTGTGATAATAATTGTCATTGGGATTTTTTTCAACGCTATAGAATAGAGTAAGATGATTGTCTTCTATTTGTAATGTTTTTAGAGCTTCAAATAAGAATCTCATCTTGTTCTTCAAATCTTCAACGGAAGAAGTTACAGGAACGATATTTCCAATGTAGTTCCATTGATAATTCCTCACCCATTTAATAGTTTGACGGAAGTCTCTTTTACTTAACTTTCTCCGTTTTCTGAACAAGTTGTCTAGTTCAGAAATATGAATCAATCTTGTCGGTGACCCAGTTCCTGACGGAATGAACATTGTCCTCAGAGGATCAATATTTTTAATTCTTGTCTTATAGGTAGAGTTAGAGATTGGGTATAATTCTAATATCTCTTTTTTAGTATACCATTGTTTAATTTGTTGCATAAGTAATCTATCTTAATTTATTTAAGTTTAATCGGATCAACATCATTCTAGGGATATCATTATAAGTAAAAGAGACCAAGAAGTGAATTTTTATCTAACCTCTTAAACTATAACCCTCGTAGTATTTGTTCCTTTTTAATTAATAAGCAAAGTGGTTAAGAAAGTCAACTTTGAAAGTTGATTTTTATTGAAAAAATTGGCAAAAATTTATTTTGGGTTTTAAAGGGAATTGAACCTTATAAAACATCCATGGGTCATAATAAAGAGGTCGGATACCCGCAAGGGAGGGGGTACCCCCGTATGGGAGGAGATCGTATTTATTTGAGACTTTTATATCTATTAATGATTATATAATTCCTTACCTCTTCAGATGTCTGAAAAGGTTTATTTTAACAACTTAAGTATTTAGTTATCAGTTATATAGGATGAGTCTGAATTGCATAAAATCTTTACATAGGATAGCGCGTAATCAAAATATCGGCTCTAGTTTTGTATCCGAATTCAGGTGGCCACCCATTCAAAAAATACAGAAATAATTTTAAAGTTTTAATCCGGATTTGACTTTATAATTTATTTCTATTAGAATTTTAAAACAACATTAAATAATCACAAAATGAACACAAAAATGAAAAAACAAAAATTTACAAGAAAACAAGAACAATTTTATTTAAAGGATTTTTTTATCTATATCCAAACAGTTAAAATGCTTAAATCAATTGAAATAGATGAAGAATTATATGAATTTATTTATGACCATTTTAATTTTGAAATACTAGCAGAATGTAGCGAATATAAGTATGAATTATTTAATCTAAATTTTCTAGAGTTTTTAATTCAAGAAAAATGTTTTTTATGTTTCATCAAACTTAATATTGATGAGTATTTAGAGAGTATGTTGATTTATAGAGATGAATTGAAAAAAGCAGCATAAATTATGAGTACATATTATAGACATTTCGGAGGAGTCAGCATTAAAGAGGTTATTGAAATAACTAATTGGAAAATTGGAATACAAGAGAATCCCATCGATGTCAATACTGCAATTGAGAAAAAATACTTTTATTTAACAAATGGTAAACACTATCTATGGTTAAATACTAATAGTTATGGTGAAATTATTTCTTTTACACGTTATGGTGATAACAATGCATCCTTTTTAATTGATTTAATTGGAAATACAATTAGTGAATATGACTTTGAAGAAGGAATAATAAACTGTGACGATGAGGATGAATTAAGTGAATGGATTGAGGAAAATACTTTTTTTGAAGAATTAGAAAAAGAGGCATAATTGATAAGTTTTTATTTTAACTTTTTTAGGGTATACCTTTTATTGTGAGTTTCCAACTTACTCAATTTAGCAATTATTTAGCACTTTAAGTAGCGCATATTCACAATTTTAGCGTGTAATTAGCCCCAACCTAAAATTGTGAAATATGAAAGTACTTTATGTTCGTATTAGTACACTTGAACAAAAAACGGATAGACAAAGAGTTAATGAAAAAGATTTTGAACTTGTAGTTGAGGATAAATGTAGCGGGACAATAAATTTGTTTGAGAGGGAAGGAGGGAAACAATTACTCAGATTAATAGAAAAAGGAGTTTTAACTGAATTATATGTTTGGCAAATCGATAGACTTGGGAGATGTTTATTGGATATTCTCTCTAATATCAAATTTCTAACGGAAAAGAAAATATGTATTCATTTTATATCCCAAGGTTTAAGTACAATTCAAACCGATGGAACAGAGAATAATATTACTAAGATGATAATTTCCATTCTCGGTACTCTAGCGGAAATGGAGAGAAACATATCTCGAGAAAGGCAAATGGAAGGGATTATGGTTGCGAAACTTAAAGGAGATGTTTATACTGGAAGAAAAAAAGGGAGTTCAGAGGATATCTATAAATTTTTATCAAAACCTAAAAACTTAAAAGCACTTGAATATATCAAAAAAGGGTATAAGAATGTTGAGGTTGCCAAGATTGTTGGATTACATTATAATACGGTAACTAAAATTAAAAGATTAAAACTATAGATATGGCAAATCTTCAACTTTACTACACCTATAAACTTGTGAACAGATTATTGACTCGGGCAACTAAACAAGAATTAGGTTCCGGTATTTCAATAAGATTAAATCCTATGAAGTTTATATTGAACCGTACCCACTATAGTTATTGGATAGAGGGTGTTGAACAAGTTTCGGTACTTGTAAAACACCCCGTTCCATTAAACAAATTGAAGATTATTGAAGTGAGTTTGTTATCCAATATCAATATGATTCTAAAGTGTGTTGATTTAGATAACTATAAAGAAGTTAAAAAGATAGATGTAGTTGTAAATTAAAACGGGAGGTCTTCAGTTTCATCATATTCATTTGAAGTAACAGCATTCCCGATATATTGTATTTCTGACTTTTGAATAGCAAAAATATCGTTAGCAAACATTTTGTTGAATTCAAACTCATCTTTGAAGGAGTACGATAGTTCAATAAATGGGGATATTTCCTCAACTCTTTTTCCGAACTCCTCAAAGTCTATCTTAGTCTTTGTTTCAAGATAGATGCGGAACTGCACTAATTTGAAGGTTTCTGTGAAAAAGAAAAACCCTTCAGGTTCAAGGGAGTTAAACCATGAATGATTTGACTTTTTATACTCATCCGGACCAAAAAAGTTAGTAGTAAGCAATCTCCAAAAAGAATCCACTGACGAGAAGTATTTGTTGAACTCTATGGAATCAAATGTGATTTCAATAGTATACCATATCTTTTTTTTCTCCCTAACTTTTATTTCTTTGAATTCGTCAAGTTTATTTTTAATGATTTGTCTTATAGGGCTTGTCATATTTCGTCATTAAAATTTGATTTGTTTAATTCTTGAAACTTGAAATCCATGATAGTATCTTGGTTATCAAACTTGATTTGTTCAGCGGGGAATAAAGGAATGTTGCGAACCCAATTGACATTAACCCCATTTTGTATGAGATTAAGTTTTCTATCCGGAGTTAAATGCTTTAAGTCTTTGTAATCTATGTTACACTTATTTACAAAATCATAGGAGTCGTGAATATTTAATTTCTCATCATAATTCACTTGATAAAAATGAAGAATAAGGTAGGGTAACCCTTTATCCTTTCCGTAATGTATTTCCGGTTTTAAGAAAGTAGTTTTGCCAATCAATCTGTTTTTCAGTTCTTGAACATATACTTTAATCCCCTCGGGAGAATAATATTTTTTGATATTTTCTTGTGTTGGTTCAAACACGGCTTTCCAGTACTTTATGTTTAATGGGTATTTGAGTTGCGCCGCATCAATATATAATCGTTCAATGGATTTCAACAATTCATTACATTCTTTACTTTGATTTGGAAATTCGCAATTACTTTGAATATCAACTGTACCTTTTTCTTTATTTAGTCTTGCGGGAAATCCATAAAAATCTGCTAAATCTATCATCTTATTTGTTTAACTATAAATATGCCGGTTCATTGAAAAGTTGGTTGTCAGGTTCAATAAGTTCTTGCATTATTTCTACTTGGTAATAATCCATAGTTTTTAATGTTCCGAATGTTTCTGTACCTGTTCTAACATCAAATAGCGTGGTGAAATACTGATTATAAAGTTCCCAATCCTGAATACCAATAGTTAGCTCTTTGGGTTTAGGACCAATCTTATTTATTCTTACGGTAAGGTCTAATTCAAGAATGGGCTTAATACTTGTGAATGCCATTATGATTTTAGTGGTATCTGTAGTCACTTCATATTTGTAGAATCCCCCGTCAATATTTTTGAACCACTCCCGGTTAGTTAATCTGCTTGTGGCACTTTTGGAGTTAGAAAACTTTTGGAACCATTTAGATATGGAATAATTTTTATCAAAGAATTCATCAGAGTCATACTCTAATACTACAATTGTGAAAGGTTTATTTGTTTCGGTTTTTTTTAGTTTTTCTAATAATACTTTAATTCTCGCGGTGTTCTTTTTGTTCATTTAGTTGATTGTTTTACTTGTGGGATAATCCTATTTTAGTGTTTAAGGCTGTTTATAAGTGTTTGTTTAAATTTACCCTCATCAAATCCTGGCAAAAAGGGTTTAGTTTGGAACCTATAAACTATGGATTGTGATGTGATAATAGGGTTAATCACATTCTCAGTTATCTGAAAAAGTCATGACACTATAAATACTACTGTTTTTTAAAATGTACAATTTTCTTATATTGCAGAAAATATAAATTATCCAAATGGTCGATTATAGTAAATATGTAACAGAGTTTTCTTCAATGTTTTCATCAACATTAGTAGGACTGTTGGAAAATGATATTGAAAGATTGTTGACCAATGAAGAGAGTAGGAAATCAATTGAAGATTTTTTATACTTGACTAAAAAGTTGGAAGAAATAAAATATAGAATAGATCCGATATATACTCTTTCTATTGCAAATCCAAAAAATCCAGACAAGTCATATATAAAGGCTAAAGTAAAATGGCCTTATCTATTTAAGGGCAAACCTAAATCCCCACCTTATATTAATGTCCATATTGGTGCATTAAAAAAATATCCGAAAGGCCTTAAAGATCCTAATCTTCTATATGAGGCACCATCAATTATTCAGTCTTATTTAAGAAAAACTTCACCTATTGAACTTAAAAAAGACGATGGGGGAATTTATTTTATAGAATAAAAGAATCTAATTACCTAATAATCAACTTTTTATAATTTTATTATTAAATTATAGCTAATTTTGTGCTATAAATTAAAAATAAAGTTATACATTTGCGCTGTCAAAGAGACCTAATTTGAAAGTCTTAATGAAAAGTTCTTTAATTCTCTACTTGAGAATTGTATTTGTCGGCAAAGACGATAAACCGTCTTAAAAACCCTATTGAGAGGACAAACTCAACAACAACCCGTTTCAACCAGTCGTAAAGGTTCATTCTAAAACCCATTTATTATGAACACAAACACACAATCTTACGTAGAGTACGTAAAACCAGAGAGCATCTTCAGAAATGAAGAATTAGGTAAAGTTTATAACTTACCTGAGAATTACCAAGCTATTAAAGAAAACATTAAAGAGATGGGTATCATTACCCCACTCATTGTAAATTCAAAGAATATGGTAATTGTATCGGGTAATTTAAGACACACCATTTGTATTGAATTAGGTATACCACTTATTCCTGTTTACTTTGTAGATATTCAAGATGATTTACAATTAGTTTCATTGTCTTCTAATCTTCACAGAGAGAAAACTACAATGGAAAAATACAATGAGATGAAATTGTATAAAACTTTATTTGGAATTAGAAAAGGGCACCGAACCGATCTTAATCCTGAATTACAAAAACTAAAAGAAGAGCGAGATATAATTCTATCTTCAATGTCCAAAGACACTCGCAATAAATTAAACTCTATTGCTACTACTTATGAGGGGTTATATGGGAACTCTAGCAAAGAATTAGATAAGGTATTTTCAAATATTGACAAAGGAGTTATTACTTTAAATAAAGCTTACACAAAAGCAAACCACCTTAAAGTGAAGAGTAACTGCAACCAAGAGTTATTTGGTGGGGATTATGTAACAGCTACCTCAACAATTTACAATAAATCTTCAGAGGTTTTAAGTGAATTAGAAGACGGGACTATAAACGTTGCCTGTTCTTCACCCCCTTATTGGGACATGAAAATGTACCAATTGGATTCTAATCAATTAGGCCAAGAATCTACAGTTGATGAATACATAAATAATCTAAAAAAACATTATTTAGAAGTGTATAGAGTTCTAAAACATGATGGAAGTGTTTGGGTGAATATCAACGACTGTTGTAAAGAAGGAGAGTATCAATTAGTTCCACAAAGATTTGTTTTAATGATGAAATCAATAGGGTTTATTCTAAATGACGAATTCCAATGGTTAAAACAGAACCCTAGACCAACAGGAGGAAAAAGAAGCATTAGAAGACATGAACCAATTTTTCATTTTGTAAAATCTAAAGATTTCTATTACAACGAAGAATGGTTGAAAGATTGTGAGGATATAAATAACTCGTTTTCAATTGGTACAACTCAGGTTTGTCCAAAACTAACTTCATCTTTAGATTTCTTTGGTGGTGTATTAAAAACCGGAGTTTCTTCAACAAGAGAATTGAAGAAAAAGTGTGAAGATCGTGGAGTGATTTTAGACCACCAAGCCACTTTCCCTTTAGATGTTCCTATGATTTGTCTGAAACTAACCTCAAAACCTTATGACAAAATTCTTGATAATTTCAACGGCACCGCAATGACAGGCCAGGCTGTAATGGAGTTGGGTCAAGGAAGAGAATATATCGGTTACGAACCTTCACCTGAATATATGTTGGCTTCAGAGATTAGATTATCTGAATATGAATTAGGTCAAGTAGCATAGTACAAAATTATTATTGAATTAAAAAATTAAAATCATGAATACAGAAAATAGATACCTTAACGTAAAACAACTTTCAGAGTACTTAAAAATATCCACCTCTAATATCTATAAAAGAACTACAAACGGCTCAATACCTATCATTAAAATGAGAAAGAGAGTATTGTTTGATAAAGAAGAAATTGATAGATGGATGAGTAATGGTTGCGATTCTAATTTTGAAATGCCAACATTAAAAGCAGCTTAGGGATATGGCAACATTCACATTAGTTTTGGATACTCGGCTAAAAATGAAAAATGGGAAGTACAATCTTTCGATTAGAGTTTTAAATGGTAAAGAGCAGATATACTTACAATTATCTAAAATGACAAAAGAACAATACAATCATATTTTTGTAAAAAAATCTATGGATGTAAGTTGTAGAGAGTTTAGAAAAAGTTGTAATGAAAGTTTAGCAAAGAGTGAGAAGTTGTTTACGGAGATTAATCCATTTAATAAACAAAAATACAGAGAACAATTTTTTCAGGTTGAAGGAACCAATACAAATTCTTATCTGTTAAGAGACCTCTTTGATAGATTTATTGATAACTATAAAAGTTTGAAACTATCAAGTATTAAGCATTACAAATACACAAAACTTGTATTTGAAAATTATAGTCCAAATGTAAATATATTAGATGTTAACCTTTCGTTTATAAATAATTTTATAAAAGATAGAACTCAAGCGGGAATTAGTCAAAGTACCATTGAATCTAATTTACGTAATCTAAGGAGGATTGTAAATTATTTTACCAATGAAGAGAAAATATTACCCACATATTATCAATATCCATTTGGGAAAGGTGGATATAGTATTCAAAACTTATTCCCGAGTAAATTAGTATTGACAAACGAAGAGATTAAACAAATAATCAATATGACTGAATTTGATTCTCCACAACAAGAATATGCAAGAGATATTTGGTTAATGTTGTATCGTTGTAACGGAATTAATTTTGCCGATTTACTTCGAATGAGATGGTTAGATATTAGAGGCGAGTGTATAGAGTTTTATAGAAAAAAAACAGAAACAACACGAAAAAGTAATAGAAAAAAAATAATGGTTCCTATCACCAAAGACTTGAAGTTGTTAATTGATAAAATTGGAGTTAAGGATAGTGTTTTTATTCTCGGTAAATTGAAAGAAGGTTATACAGATAATATGTTTGATAACAAGAGTCATAAGTGGAAGGCTATAATTAACTCTCAATTAGAATTGATAACACAAAAATTGAATTTGTCTGTTCCGTTAAGAACTAAAAGTGCAAGAGATTCCTATGCGACAACTCTTAATAGAGCGGGAGTGTCAAAAGACAAGATAGGAGAAATGTTAGGACATTCAAATTCAATTGTGACGGAACATTATATCGCAAGTCTTGATAGGGAGACTGTTTTTAATGTAAATAAACACCTTTTATAAGGTGTTTTTTTTGGACTGAATTCAAGCAATAAATGATATTAATTTAGGAAACCTTAATAGTTTTATTAAATTTGATGGAGGGACGATTTAACTAAGCAATATTGAAGAATCAAAATCGTTATACTTTTATTGTTTTCAATAATTTAACTATGAATAATTATGAATGCGGAAGAAATTAAAAATCAATATTTAACTATTGATGGCAACCATATAAAGCCTATGCAAAAAGTAAATACTCTTAAGAGTAAAGAAGATTTGTATGATATTTTGAAATGGTGGAGTATAATATCTACTAACCAAACAATAGGAGATTTGAAGATTATGAACAATAATCAAAAGTTGATATTAATTCAAATCGGTTCTTCAAACTATTATATCAACGCAGACTCAAGTAAAATAGGTGTAAAGGAGTTTTTATCAAATAAAGGGAATCTGTGGAAAATAATAGAAAATGAAAATGGAAAGAAAAACAAAGTAACTAATAGATTAGACGACGAACCTATTCCGTATTTTTATATGTACAAAGAAATTTAGTAAATAATCAATTCATATAATTTACTTAATGGGAGTATTTGATTTATTTAGAAAAAACAAAAATATTATTACCGATAATGGTCTTAATAAAATTTATTATGACAATGGTAAAGGTTTTATTAAAGAGCAATTTGTTAAAACTAATGGAGTTATTGATGGTGAATTTATTTCGTATGAAAGAAATGGGACCTATCAAAAAAAACAATTTAAAAATGGTGAAATATGTTTAACTGTAGAAGAGCAACTTGAGAAAGATAGACAAGAGAAAATATACAAAACCATACAGGAACAAATTGATAATTTGTTGGCCTTAGATAATTTAATAGTTAAACTAATCCATATTCCTTTTTTAATGCAAATGGAAAATCCTACGATTGAAATTTGCACAAAATGGATTAATGATAAATTGGGTAACAGATTCGATGAGGAATTAATTATGTTTTACTTATTTACGAAACGTAATTTCTACATAAATGAGTTAATTACGTCCGGGAATGAGACAAAATTAATTGACAGTATTTTTACAACAGAAATAAAAAATTATCAAAGAAGAAGATTGATACCCAAATTCAAATTTGAATGGTATAACTATACTCTAAGTGAGCAAATACTAGATAAACTTTTAATGGATAAAAATTCCGGAATAAAGCTTGAATGTGGATTATCAATATGGGGTAATGGAATTAGTAAAAGAATATTTAGTCAAGATTCAGTTTTTTTTGGATTAAATTGTGACGCCTATTTATTGATTCATAAAGTATTGGCAAATAGTGAGAAAAGACTTGATAAGTATTTTTTAAATAGAAGTTTGGAAAAAACATTTAAAGAGAAATCTGTCCCTGAGAATGAAAATGAAGAAATGATTATTGAAAGTACTGAGAATGAAATAATATCAATATGTAATAAAAACAAATTGAATCAAGAAGAACTAGTAATGAGTTTATACTAATTCAATAAAGCCGTAAAGAATGGGTTTAATTACAAGCAAGATTTCGAGCAAGATTTCTTGATAAAAGAGGTAAAAAAATGATAAATAGTGTAATTTATTAAAATTACAACTTGTTGCAAGTCAATGAATACGGGGGTTTATGGAAAATTGTTTGAAACACTCATAATCAGGTGGTCCTTGGTTCGAGCCCAGGTGGGACCACAAAAACAAGCCTTTCAAGTAATTGAGAGGCTTTTTTTATGGGTTTCCCCAACGGATTAAAATCCTAGCTAAACAAAGTCTCCTGGCTTTAAACTATTTGTGACTATTCTTAATTATTAAATTTATTTCTCGATATTTACTTTTTAAATCAAATAGTATGAAACGAAGAAGATTTATAACGGCATCCGCCTTATTGGGATTTACAGGGTTTAGTTTTGGGATGCGTCCCAAGAAAAAACAATTGTTACACCATGTGTTTTTTTGGTTGAAAAACCCTAGCTCTGAAGCGGATAAACAAGAATTGCTTTCTGGATTAAAAACCTTGGAAGCCATTCCCGTAGTGCGTCAAATCCATATAGGATTGTTGGCCTCTACGGAGCCACGCGAGGTGGTAGATACGTCTTGGCAAGTTTCTGAATTATTGTATTTTGATAATGAAGTAGATCAAAAAATCTACCAAGACCATCCCATTCATCAAGCTTTTGTGAAAAACTACGCGCATCTATGGCAAAAGGTTGTAGTGTATGATATGGTGGAGGTGTAAGTAGTAATTTTTAATACTATTACAATTTAAAAAAAAAGTAATAAATTTGAAACGTATTCCCAAATTATAATTTTCAAATGAAGCTTATAAAGATTGTATTCCTTTTTTGTTGCCTGAGTATAACTGTTACAGCCCAAACAGGTATAGGGACTACTACACCTGATTCTTCAGCAAAGTTAGAAGTAGCTTCAGCCAACAAAGGAATTTTAATTCCTAGAATGACTAGCGCACAAAGGGACGCAATTGCCAATCCCGCCAATGGCCTATTGGTGTATCAAACAGATGGGATAATAGGGTTTTATGTCAATTCAGGGAGTTCAGGAACCCCCAATTGGACTAGAATAAATTCTGATTGGGCTAGATCAGGAAACGATATTAGTTACTCTGCAGGGAATGTTTCGATTACGGGTAATCAAACTACTGGAGGTTCGGTAACCGCATCTTCCTTCATTGGTGACGGAAGTCAGTTGTCTAATGTAGTAACGCGAGTTACAGGAAGTTGGACTTTGGTTCCAGGGGACAATGTTGTAAGCTTTTCAGTTACTTCTGGAGGAGTCTATTCTATGTGGGTTAATGGGAATGTTCCCAATGGTATTGTAACATGGAATGCAACTGTAACTACAGCCAATACGAATGTGCCGGTAATTGGGAGTCAGTATGGATGGTATTATGCTACAGGTAATGCTTTAGTTTTAACCGCTATGCCAGATCAAATTATAGGAACAAATAATACGATTCTTAACTCACCAAATGGTTATGGTCCTAATACAAGTAACCAATTCAAATTTGGTATTAGAAATAATAGCGGCTCTAATCAAATCATTAATTGGGGATATATAAAATTGTAATATGTCTTATTTCGCCCTATCGATTCCCGTACAATCGACTTACGTATTTACCAATCACATCAAACTCTAAGTTAATAACAGTACCAATTTGAAACGCATTGAAATTAGTATGTTCGTAGGTGTACGGAATAATCGCTACGCTAAATTGATTTTGCTTGGAATTGACTACTGTTAAACTGACTCCGTTTACCGTAATAGAACCTTTTTCGATAGTAATATTGTTAGCCACTGAGTCGTACTCAAACGTGTAATGCCAACTTCCACCAGCTTCTTCCATAGCAATACAAGTTCCAGTTTGATCCACATGTCCTTGAACGATATGGCCGTCCAAGCGATCGCCTAGTTTCATAGCGCGTTCTAAATTGACAGTGTCGCCTACTTTCCAGTGGGATAAATTAGTTTTGTTAATCGTTTCGGCAATGGCAGTAACGGTATATGTATTGTCTTTAATGGCCACTACGGTCAAACATACTCCATTGTGCGCCACACTTTGGTCGATTTTTAATTCGCCAGTGATGCTTGATGCCACCGTAACATGAACATTGTCTTGATCTTTTTGTATTTCTTGAACTCTTCCGAGTGTTTCTATAATCCCTGTAAACATTTCTTGTTTTATTTTACTAAATTTGCACTTCAAAATTAGTAATAAATAAGCTCAAGGCAGTATGAAAAAAGCAGAAAATATAATTGTTGGAATTTCGATTGGAGATTTAAACGGTATTGGAAGCGAAGTGGTGCTAAAAACATTCGAAGATTCGAGAATGTTAGAAATGTGTACGCCCGTTATTTTTGCTAATGTAAAACAACTTTCGTTCATTAAACGCAATCTGAATTCAGAGATTAATCTTCACGGAATCGATCGTTTAGACCAATTAGTTTTGGGAAAAGTGAATGTATTGAACGTTTGGCGAGAAGGTTTTGATTTGAATTTGGGAACCAATGACGAGACGGTTGGCGAATATGCTATCAAATCATTTGTGACTGCAACGCAAGCACTTAAAGAAGGAAAAGTAGATGTGTTGGTCACTGCACCAATCAACAAATACAACATACAATCGGATACGTTTAAATTTCCAGGACATACGGACTATTTAGCACAAGAATTAGAAGGCGATGCCTTGATGTTTATGGTGCAAGACAATTTGCGTGTAGGTTTATTGACGGATCATATTCCGGTGAGTGAGGTCGCTTCTCATTTAACTGAGGCTTTGATTACTAAAAAAATAGAAACAATAAAACAATCGTTGATTCAGGATTTCAGCATCAACAAACCAAGAATTGCGGTTTTGGGGGTTAATCCACATTGTGGTGATGGAGGAGTTATTGGTAACGAAGATGACCTGATTTTAAAACCAACGTTGAAAAAGATTTTTGAAAAAGGGACTTTGGTTTTTGGACCTTTCCCAGCTGATGGGTTTTTTGGAAGTAACCAATATGAGAAATATGATGCGGTTATTGCTACCTATCACGATCAAGGATTGATTCCGTTTAAGACTTTGTCTTTTGGGAATGGAGTAAATTATACAGCCGGATTGAACAGAGTTAGAACTTCTCCAGATCATGGAACTGCTTATGATATTGCAGGAAAAGGAATTGCAGATTACAATTCGTTCAAAGAGGCGGTTTATTTGGCTATTGATATTTTTCATTCGAGAAATCAATACCAAGAAATCAGTCAAAATCCTTTGAAAATAAGAGAAAAACAAGAGTTTTCAAAAAAAGGAGAATAAGGGTATTGGATTTATAATAATTTTATATCTTTGCGCTCCCGTAGTTGAGGGTAAAATGTTGTTGAAATGAAGAAGACTAAAGAATATTTAATTCCGTTTGTAGGATTAAAGCTAGGGAAACATCATTTTGAATATCAAATAGACAATGTGTTCTTTGACATCTTTGATTATGACGAATTTCAAAATTCGGATATCAAAGTAAATGTAGTTTTAGAGAAAAAGTCCAATATGCTGGAAATCAGTTTCAAGCATGAAGGAATAGTACATGTACCCTGTGATGTAACAGGAGAAGATTTTGATTTGCCAATCAAGAGTAAAATGAAATTGATTGTTCGTTTTGGCGAAGAATTCAATAATGACAATGAAGAATTATTGATTTTGCCTTTCGGTGAATTTGAAGTCGATATTGCTCAGTATATTTATGAAATGATTGTACTTTCAGTACCTCTAAGACGAGTTCATCCAGGAGTAAAAGACGGGACTTTAGAGTCAGAAGCCTTAAAAAAATTGAATGAATTAGCAGTCAAAGAAACCAAAAAAGAGAATAAAAAAGAAGAAAATATTGACCCTCGCTGGGACAAATTAAAGCAACTATTAACGGATAAATAATATAGTAAAATGGCACATCCTAAGAGAAAAATCTCGAAAACAAGAAGAGATAAGAGAAGAACACATTATAAAGCAACTGTAGCTCAAATCGCTACATGTCCTATCACAGGAGAAGCACACTTATACCACAGAGCTTACTGGCACGAAGGTAAAATGTACTACAGAGGACAAGTGGTTATTGATAAATCAGAAGCTGTTGCTTAATACATTTTTGTAGACAAAATAGAACTCTCACCATGTGAGAGTTTTTTTTGTTGTCTATAATTTTCATCAAATTAGAGTGTTAAAAGGTTTGGTTTAGAAATTTTTTTGTAATTTTCAAATCTTTTAAAAATTTGTCAAATGCCTAGCATTTGATTACAATAAATGAATACAATGAGTACAATTACAGCCGCAATTACCGCTGTTGGAGCCTATGTTCCAGATTTTGTTTTAACTAACGAAATTCTTGAAACCTTGGTCGATACGAATGACGAATGGATTACCGCTCGTACAGGAATTAAAGAAAGACGTATTCTGAAAGACGATAGCAAAGGGACTTCTTACCTTGCTATTATGGCCGCTAAAGATTTAATGGCTAAAGCTAATTTAGATCCTTTGGAGATCGATTTAGTGATTGTGGCAACTGCCACTGCTGATATGCCTGTTGCAGCTACTGCTGCGTATGTGGCTACTGAAATTGGCGCAACTAACGCATTTGGTTACGATTTACAAGCCGCTTGTTCTAGCTTTTTATTCGGAATGTCAACTGCCGCAGCCTACATTCAATCAGGAAGATATAAAAAAGTACTACTTATTGGCGCTGATAAAATGTCATCTATTGTAGATTATACAGATCGTACGACTTGTATTATTTTTGGAGATGGCGCTGGTGCTGCTTTATTTGAACCAAACTATGAAGGTTTAGGATTGTTAGATGAATATTTGCGTTCTGACGGGGTTGGACGTGATTTCTTGAAAATCCCTGCCGGAGGTTCATTGATACCTACTACAATTGATACTGTTAAAGAAAACAGACACAATATTATTCAGGATGGAAAAACCGTTTTTAAATATGCTGTAACTAATATGGCTGATGCAAGCGAACAAATCTTGAAAAGAAATAATTTGACTAATGCAGACGTAAATTGGTTAGTGCCACACCAAGCTAATAAACGTATCATTGACGCTACTGCTAGCCGAATGAATTTAGAAGAAGAAAAAGTATTGATGAATATCGAACGATATGGAAATACAACTTCGGCTACTTTACCATTAGTATTGAATGATTTCGAAAAACAATTCAAAAAAGGAGATACGATAATATTTGCTGCTTTTGGTGGTGGATTTACCTGGGGTTCTATTTACTTGAAATGGGCCTACGACAAAAAATAAATGTAAACTAAAAACAAATCATTATGGATTTAAAAGAAATTCAAAACCTAATCAAATTTGTTGCAAACTCAGGAGTTGCAGAGGTTAAATTGGAGATGGACGATGTAAAAGTAACCATCAGAACGACTTTAGAAGGTAATGCTACAGAAACAACTTATGTTCAGCAAATGCCAGCGCAACCAATGCTTCAACAAGCAGTGGCTCCTCAAGCAGTTGCTCCAGCGGCGGCAGCACCTGCTGCTCCAGCAGCACCAGTTGCAGAAGAGTCTAAATATATTACAATCAAATCACCAATTATTGGAACATTCTATAGAAAACCTTCTCCAGACAAACCAGTTTTTGTTGAGGTAGGAAGTACTATCGGAAAAGGAGATGTACTTTGTGTGATTGAAGCAATGAAATTATTTAACGAAATCGAATCTGAAATTTCAGGTAAAATCGTTAAAATTTTAGTGGATGATATGTCTCCAGTAGAATTTGATCAACCATTATTCTTGGTAGATCCATCATAATTTAATAGTTTAAAAGTATAGTAGTTTAGAAGCTTAAGGGTTTATTAACCTCTTTCTTCTAACCGCTTAAACACATAAACTTCTAAACAAAAAAGTATGTTTAAAAAAATATTAATTGCAAATAGAGGAGAGATTGCACTTCGTGTAATTCGTACTTGCAAAGAAATGGGAATCAAAACAGTTGCTGTTTATTCTACTGCTGATGCGGAAAGTTTACACGTAAAATTTGCAGATGAAGCAGTATGTATTGGTCCCGCTCCAAGTAATTTATCCTATTTGAAAATGTCCAATATTATTGCTGCAGCAGAGATTACTAATGCTGATGCAATTCACCCAGGATATGGTTTCCTTTCAGAAAATTCAAAATTCTCAAAAATCTGTCAAGAACACGGAATCAAATTTATTGGTGCCGCTCCAGAAATGATTGATAGAATGGGAGACAAAGCTTCGGCTAAAGCTACCATGATTGAAGCAGGAGTTCCTTGTGTTCCAGGTTCTGTTGGGATTTTAGAATCGTACGAACAAGCAGCTGAATTAGCTAATCAATTTGGTTATCCAGTAATGTTGAAAGCCACTGCGGGTGGTGGTGGAAAAGGAATGCGTGCGGTTTGGAAAGAAGAAGATTTATTGAAAGCATGGGAAGGCGCTCGTCAAGAGTCGGCTGCCGCTTTTGGAAATGACGGAATGTACTTAGAGAAATTAATCGAAGAGCCTCGTCATATCGAAATTCAAGTGGTTGGAGATTCTTACGGAAAAGCTTGTCACCTTTCTGAAAGAGATTGTTCTGTACAACGTCGTCACCAAAAATTAACTGAAGAAACTCCATCTCCATTTATGACGGATGAATTGCGTCTAAAAATGGGAGAAGCTGCTGTAAAAGCTGCCGAATATATTAAATATGAAGGAGCTGGAACAGTAGAATTCTTGGTAGACAAACACCGTAATTTCTATTTTATGGAAATGAATACGCGTATTCAAGTGGAGCATCCAATTACAGAACAAGTAATTGATTACGACTTGATTCGTGAGCAAATTTTAGTTGCGGCTGGTGTGCCAATTTCAGGTAAAAATTACTTGCCACAATTGCACGCAATCGAATGCCGTATCAATGCTGAAGATCCATACAATGATTTCCGTCCTTCACCAGGAAAAATCACTACGCTACACATGCCAGGTGGTCACGGAGTTCGTTTAGATACTCACGTATATTCAGGCTATTCTATTCCGCCTAACTACGATTCTATGATTGCTAAGTTGATTACAACAGCGCAAACACGTGAAGAGGCGATTAGCAAAATGAGAAGAGCCTTAGACGAATTCGTTATTGAAGGCGTTAAAACAACTATTCCGTTCCACAGACAGTTGATGGACGATCCTCGTTATATTGCGGGGGATTATACCACTGCTTTCATGGACACATTCAAAATGAATGATCCGGAATAAGAAATAAAAATATATTTCATAAAAAACCTTGCAGCGATGCAAGGTTTTTTGTTTCAAATAATAGGCTATGTATTATCATATAATTATTTTTTTCGATTAAAGATTTTGTATTTTTGATTAGTGCATAGCGCCAACTAACCGAAATTCAGAAAATGAAAAATAATTTAGATGCTTTATTGAATCAATTAGAACACTATATTTCTAAAAATGAAACTATCAATTTACAAGTATCACAATCCACTGTCGGATGGCAAATTGAACATTCGCTTTTAACCATCAATGGTGTTGTTAGCGCTGTACATAAGTCCAATCCTAAAGACTACCACTGGAAGTTTAGTTTAATTAAGATAATGGTTTTGGCAACCAAAAAAATTCCAAGAGGAAAAGCAAAAGCACCTAAAGTGGTTGTTCCAAAAGCAGATATAACATGTGCTGACCTAGAACACCATTTAGCAAAAGCAAGAGATACAGTTAAATCGTTGGAGCTAGTTTCCAGAGACAACTATTTTGAGCATCCGTATTTTGGAAAACTCAAACTAAAAGAAACGATTCGTTTTCTTGAAATTCATACTACACATCATTTGAATATCATTGAAGATATTGTCAACAATAAGTAATAAAAAACCTCGTCATTGACGAGGTTTTATTTTTTTAGATTATAAAGTTTCTTTCAGCCATTTGAAGAATTCTTTTTGCCAAACTTGTGCGTTTTGAGGTTTCAATACCCAGTGATTTTCTTCTGGGAAATACAAAAATCTACTTTTTATACCACGAAGTTGAGCCGCCTGAAATGCTTCTTGTCCTTGTCCAATTGGCACACGAAAATCTTTTCCTCCTTGAATGATTAAGATGGGTTTGTTCCATTTTTCGACTAAAGTCATTGGGTTGAATGTGGTGTAGCTTTTTTGAGCTGCCGCATTGTCTTTTTCCCAATAAGCCCCTCCGAAATCCCAGTTGTTAAAGAAAACTTCTTCGGTAGTGCCAAACATACTTTGCGTATTGTAAACCCCATCATGAGCAATGAACGTTTTGAAACGGTTGTTGTGGATTCCAGCTAAATAGAACACAGAATAACCACCATAACTTGCTCCCACACATCCTAAACGCGCTTTGTCTACATAAGATTCTTTTGCCACGTCATCTATTGCTGAAAGGTAATCGTCCATTACTTGTCCGCCCCAATCTTTACTGATTTGCTCATTCCATTTTACACCATGTCCTTGCATTCCGCGACGATTAGGTGCTACCACAATATAGCCATTGGCTGCCATCAATTGAAAATTCCAACGGTACGAATAAAATTGTGTTAAAGCACTTTGAGGACCGCCTTGGCAATACAATAGCGTTGGGTATTTTTTTGTAGCATCAAAATTGGGAGGCAAAATGACCCAAACCAACATTTTCTTGCCATCAGTGGTGGTTACATAGCGTCTTTCCGTTTTGCTTAAGGCCAAAGTACTGTAAGTAGCCGTATTTACATTGGATAATTGAATCCAATTTTTCTTTTTTAAATTAAATGAAAAGATTTCAGCTGCATGATTCATATCGGCACGAGTTAAGAAGGCAGTATCTCCTGAAAAACCAATTATATCATTTACATCAAAATCCCCATTGGTAATTTGGCGCACCTGAATGGCTATTTTTGTTACCCCTGGGAAATTGACTTCAAAAAGTTGTTTGGTTCCGTCAACAGCAGCAATGAAGAAGATACTTTTGCCGTCTTTGCTCCATAAAAAATGATCAACACTTCCGTCCCAATTTGCCGTTAAGTTGAACTTCATTCCTTTGGAAGCCACTATAATATCGTTTTTATCGGCTTCATAACCATCGCGTTTCATTTGCAGCCAAGCTAAATTCCCAGTAGATGAAAATTGGGGTGCTGTATCGTACCCTTCATTTCCATCAGTTAAATTGATGGTTGTTCCGGCGGCCAAATCGTATTGATAAATGTTCGTATTAGTTGAAATAGCATATTGTGTTCCTGCTTTTTTCTTGCATACATACAAAATACTTTTGCTGTCTGGCGACCAAATATAATCTTCGTCACCACCAAAAGGTTTTTGAGGGCTATCGAAGTTTTCTCCTTTTAGGATGTCAATCCCCACAGCTCCATCTTTATTTTCTTTATAAAAAATATGATTGAATTTTCCTTCGTTCCAAGTGTCCCAATGACGATAATCCAAACCATTGTAGATTTGCACCTCTGATTTTTGTAGTTCTGGATAAAAGTCTTTTCCGTGAACGTTGTCAATCTTCACTTCTTCGTTATACACGATATACTTTCCGTCAGGAGAAACGTTTTTATCAGCTAATACACTTTTAGTATCTTTAATTTCGGTTGGGGTACCTCCAGAAATAGGCAAAGTGTAGATTTTTGAATTGGATTTGTTTTCCGCCACAGAAGGTGTACTTACTTTATAGACGATATTTTTACCGTCTTTAGAAATTCCTAAGGGACTAATTCTGTCCAATTTCCATAGTAATTCGGGAGTCATTACGTTTTGCGCCATGGCATTTAAACCGATTAGAGTTAAAAAAATTATTTTTTTCATAAAAATCAATGTTTTTGAGTCTATAAAAATAATTAATTCTAATGAGAAACACGATTTTAATGCGAATTTTTAGCCCAGATGGGAGCGGCATCCTTTTTCTTTTTTTGAAGAGGAGAGGTTTTGGGATAAAAAAAGAAAAAGATATAGTGGACAGCTGGAGATAGCTCCAAAAAAGTATTATTTTTATGCCAATTCAAACGGTGTTTTTTTTGAACATGGCTAGATTCTTTTTTATGGTTAAGTTAAAACATATTTTATATAAAGGGTTATTGTGGTTTTTTGGGCTATCTGTTTTTTCAGTAGTATTTTTCAAGTTTGTTCCTGTGCCGTTTACGCCTTTGATGGGGATTCGGGTTATTGAAAATAAGTTGGATAAAAAACCCATTCATTTTGAACACAATTGGGAGCCAATTGAAAATATTTCAATGAATTTGCAAAAGGCAGTTATCGCTAGCGAAGATGGGACTTTCTTGAGACATCATGGGTTTGATTTTAGTGCCATGCAAAAAGCATTTCAAAACAATTCCAATGGGAAACGAATAAAAGGAGGAAGTACGATTTCTCAGCAAACAGCTAAGAATGTGTTTTTATGGCAGGGAAGAAGTTACTTTAGAAAAGCGTTGGAAGCCTATTTTACGGTTTTAATTGAACTGATTTGGGGTAAAGAACGCATCATGGAAGTATACTTAAATAGTATTGAAATGGGGGATGGTATTTATGGAGCGCATGCTGCCACACAATATTGGTATGGAAAGGATGCTTCGAGTTTAACTAAAATGGAAGCTGCGGGAATTGCCGCTATTTTACCCAATCCTAGAAAATTCAAAGCATCTAATTCGACTGCATTTATCAATAAAAGAAAAGCTAGAATTGTTCGAGTAATGCAACATATAGGAAAGATTCAGTATTAAATTTCACTCTTTAACTTAGATAATGGACAAAAAGAAATTATATCTCATATTAATCTTAGGATTGCTTTCGGCAATAGGACCATTATCGATAGATATGTATTTGCCCGCTTTCCCAGATATTGCTAAAGGGTTGCACACATCAGTATCTTCTGTGATGTTGTCTTTGTCTTCCTTTTTTATTGGAATTTCAGTGGGACAACTTATATACGGACCATTATTGGAACGGTTTGGAAGGAAAAAACCATTGTATTTTGGCTTAGTGCTGTATGCGCTTTCCTCATTAGCATGTGCAATAGCTTTATCAGTCGATACATTAATTATTTTTAGACTTTTTCAGGCCTTAGGGGGTTGTGTAGGAATGGTGGCTGCAAGAGCGATGGTTAGAGATTTATTTGAACTTAAAGATAATGCAAAAGTATTTTCAACTTTAATGTTGGTGGTCGCAGTGTCTCCAATCATTGCGCCAACATTAGGAGGATATATTACATTATTATTTGGATGGCGTTATATTTTTGGGGCGCTCGTGGTTGTTATAGTGTTAATTATTGGGGGGATTTATTTTTTATTACCTGAAAGTAAACAGCCCGACCCTAACTTTTCTTTGAGACCTAAGGCTATTCTTAAAGGATATAGCACAGTTATTAAAAACTCTCAATTTGCTATTTATACGTTTACAAGTGCCGTAGCTTATTCCGGATTATATGCATACATCAGTGGATCTCCTTATGTTTTTATGGTTTTATTTAAAGTAAGTGAGAATTATTATTCTTGGATTTTTGCAACAATTGCTATTGGTTTAATAGGTTCAAGTCAATTTAATACTTTTATTTTGAGGTGGTTTTCTTCTGAAAAAATTATTCAATGGGCCTTACTTATACAAAACATAGTTGCTGTTGTTTTATTAGCCATTACTCTTTTAGGATGGGGTAATCTATATTCAACTATTATTTTAGTTTTTTTCTTTATGTGTTGCCAAGGATTTTTGTTTCCTAATGCTACCGCACTTTCAATGGCTCCTTTTAGTAGTAATGCAGGAAGTGCTTCGGCACTTATGGGGTTTATTCAGATGAGTATAGGTGCATTTATGTCGGCTATGGTAAGTTTTTTACAAAATGAAACTGCATTACCTATGATTGGTATTATGGCATTTTGTTCCTTATTTGCTTCGGTACTATTTTATTTTGGTCGTAAAAAAATTAAAAAACAGGCTAGTGCTACTTTGGTAAAAGAAGAAGAGATAGAGATGATTAGTACTTTATAGGATTTAAAATAATAATTTTTAAAAATAAAAAACCTCAAGGCAACTTGAGGTTTTTTATTTTTTAGTAGTCTAAAAATCAAGTGTTTATTTGTTAATTTTTATTTTAAGATACTATTTTTAAATTATTTTCATTCCAATAAAAAAACTTTTTAAATGTTTTCAGGTCTAACCTAACATAGACCAAATAAATTATTAGATATGGAACCATTGAAACATTTTGCCGACTATCTTCACAATAATATATTGTATTTCTTATACTATGTATTAGGGTTTATTTTTTTATGTCTCTTTTTAATACAGTTTTAAAAAGGCTTGAGTCGTTTATGAAAAATAGACGTATCAGAAGAATTAATTTCAATCAAATTAAAAAATCATAATCTTAAATCTTAAATTATAATCAAAATGAAAAATCATAATCTTAAATCTTAAATTATAATCAAAATGAAAAATCACAAAATTATTTTTGCTTTCGCTATTTCAGCAATGCTTTTTAGTTGTTCTAGTAATGAACCTGTTGGATCAGCAGCAACAACTGCTGCTACAGCAACTTCTTATGAAGTGGTAGCCGCAACTGCTCTACCAACTTCTGCTTCAGCTTATATAGCATCTAATTATTCAGGAGCTAGTACTACAGAAGTAAACTTAGTATCTGATGGAACATATGTAGCTTATGTCGCGAAGACGTCAGGTACAACAGCTAAGTCGACTAGTTCAACAGCAAATGCAGTGGTAACTAAATTAATTTTTTCAATTAGAGGAGCATTTCTTTCGGCTAAAGTACAAACTAATGTAGCTATTGCTGATTTACTACCTGCGATTACGACTTACATTACTACGAATTATGCGGGTGCTGTAATTAATAATGCACATGTTGAATCAGATGGAGGATTTGATGTAATGATAACTTCGGCTGATGGGAATAAAATTAAATTAAATTTTAAAGCAGATGGTACTTTTGTTGCTGCAAAAGCATTAAAAGCTAATGGAAATCATAAACATGATCACAATAATAATCACACACCAGTGGTTATAGCTGATTTATTGCCAGCCATTACTACTTATATCTCAACTAACTATTCTGGAGCAACAATTACATCAGCGCATAAAGAATCGGATGGAAGTTTTGATGTGTTTGTTACTACAGCATCAGGAGCTAAGCTAAATATTAATTTTTCTGCTACGGGTGATTTTGTTGCAGTGAGTTCAGATGATATTCATCACTCAGATAATGGAACTGTAATTGCAATTGCTGATTTATCAGCTTCAATTACAACCTATATCAGCACTAATTATGTAGGATCAACAATAGTGGGTGCAAAAAGAGAAGCAGATGGTAGCTTTGAAGTGCATATTATTACTGCAGACAGCCTAAAATTAGAATTGAAATTTGATTCAACAGGTACTTTTGTATCCTTGAGTTCAAATACTAACAATCATTTTCCCTCTAATTTATCTCCAGTAGCGATTACCAATTTAGTAACTGCTATTAAGAATTATATTACTACTAATTACGCAGGTGCTATTATTAAAGAGGCACATTTAGAATCAAATGGAACTTACGATATTGTAATTACTACTGCTGCAGGAGTTCAATTAAAATTAAATTTTAGTGCTACAGGAGCATTTTTAGGTATAAAAAATTAATTAAGAAAGTTTCCCTTTTCAATTTAAATACACATAAAGGCTATCTGTATAAGCGATAGCCTTTATGTATTAAAAAGGACAACACAAGAGTTTTTCCGAGCTTATTTGCTATTATAAAATATATTATTTTTATACCAATAAAAAAAAGTGGATGCTTTTTAAAACTAAATGAGATTATTAGGGTCTAATAGTTGAATAGCGGTTTAATATTTAAAAATTCAGTATTGGATAATCAGGTTGATTTTGTAAAAAAATTGCTTAGCAATAACCAAAGGGATGCTGCCTTTAATAAATTACTGGATCTTTATCAGGTGAAGTTGTATTGGCTTATTCGAAAGTTGGTAGGTACTCATGAGGATGCCGATGATGTATTGCAAAACACCTTCATTAGAATTTATAAAGGGTTGCCAAAGTTTTCTCAAGATAGTTCGTTATATACCTGGATGCACAGAATTGCTTATAATGAATCGCTTCGATTTATAGAACAAAATAGAAAGAAGTTTCATATTTCGATAGATGATGTGAATAGGAAATATTTGGATAATTTAATGGAAGATTCTTTTTTTGAAGGGAATGAACTTCAAGTAAAATTACACCGAATATTATCTGAATTGCCGGATAAGCATAGAGAAATATTTAATATGAAATATTATGATGATATGAAATTTAGAGAAATAGCCGAAATCACAGGGATGAAAGAAGGAAGTTTGAAAACATCCTATTATAATTCGGTAAGTATTATTCAAAGTAAAATTGAAAACATTGATATTTTGACTTTAAAAAAGGTTGATTAAATTAGGTACACAATGGAGAAAGAAATGAACAATAAAATGAAGATTAGTCAGTTACATGATCAAAAGCTAACTCAAATCCACAAAGAGGAATTGGGGTTAAATCTTCCAGAGGGTTATTTTAACCAGTCTAAAAATGAAATTTTAAGTAAAACTTCTCAGGATAAAAGTCTTACTATAAATTGGTTTTTACATAAAAATAGTATCTGGAAAGTAGCCGCTAGTATCGTTCTGATATTAGGCTTGGTTGTGTATCTTCAGTTTTCAGCTAATTCTATTTCAGGAACTGATGCGTCTTCAATAGCTTTAGTAAACAATTCGGATGAAATAAATCAATCGGTAGTGCAGTCTGATTCCAATCAGGGTAATACAAATTTAGAATCAGTTATATCTAATACAAATAAACACATTGAACATCAAAAAACGAATGCAGATAATGTAGTTCAAAATGAAAATGATATCTTAGTCAAATCATTATTTGTAGAAGAAGCCGAGGTAGACAAATACATAGAAAGTTCAATTTTAGAAGACATATAGGTTTAAAGATAATTATAGAATATAAAAAACCCCGCTAATGAAATCAATAACTACAATTTTAATCATTACCATCACTTTGTTTTTAGGTAGTACCAAGACTTTTGCTCAAGAAAAAGAACTTAAAGAGAATTTGACTGTTGAGCAGCAAAAATTATTACAAGAACAGCGCGATGTAATGAAAGCTAATAGAGAGGCTTTCAAAGCATCGTTGACTGCTGAACAATTGGCTATTTTAAAGGATGGAAGTTTGACTAGAGAACAACAACAAGCGGCTCTTGTAGCAACATTTACAGATGCTCAAAAAGCCATTTTAAATGAAAATAGAGAAAAAGCAAAAGCGCTTAAAGAAGAGTTTAAGACGACACTTACAAAAGAGCAACGCCAACAGTTACATTCTCAAAATGAGAATAAAATACGTGAAAAATTAAGCGAAATAAAAGAAAGAAGAATAAGAAAAAATTAAATTTATTTACTTATTTTGTGTTTAAGTAAGTGGTTGATTAGTTCAATTACTTACTTTTTAATTTTATGACTTAATGAAAAAATATTTCACTTTACTTCTTTGTTTCTCAGCAGTTTTTATCGCATCCTCTCAGGAGTTGTCTGATAAAGAAACGGATGATGTTATTGATGAGTTATTTCAAAATAATAAAACTTTAGATGAGGTTTTGGCTTCATTTACAAAGTATCAGTTTCTGTATCTTTCGATGAATTATAATAGTAACACCTATTTTTCAGGACGAGATATAGGCGTTCATCAATATAGCCTGAGTCCTAAAATAAGTTATCTGCATTATTCAGGATTGTCGTTAAATGTGTCTGGAATTTATTATGATAAATTTGATCCAAAATGGGATTTAACTACTGTTAATCTTGGCTACGGAAAAAGTTTGGGCAAAAACAATACGTTTAAATATTTTACTTCGTATACCAGATATTTTTACAACAATGGTCTTTCTAACTCATTTGAAAATGATATTAATCTTGGGTTTGGAATTAAGAATAAAAAGAGAACAATCGGCACACAACTATCAGGTTCTTATTTGTTTGGTAATGACAAAGCATTCCAAGTAGCATCTACCACTTATTTTGTACTTAAATTACTTAATTCGCCAAGATACAGATTGGATATTAGACCTCAATTTAGCATAATTGCTGGAGACCAAACCGTTGAGTTATCTCGGACGTATATCCAGAATGGTCGTATAGTAACAGATTATACAACTAATAAACAATTTTATTTAATCAATAAACAACTAAATTTACCGATTCAATTTAGTGCTAATTCTTTTGATTTTGAATTGGGTTACAACGTTAATTTTCCTTCTGCGATAGGAAGTGAAACTAATTTAAAAAACACTAGTTATTTTAATTTTTCGGCAGCTTATTTGTTTGATTTATAATAAAAAACCATAACTATATAATTTAAATATAATTATGGTTTTAAAAGTGGGTAATATAGACTTAAAACCGAATTAAGCAATTGGGTTTTTTAAGGTTATGTGTTCGATATAAAATAAAAAATGGCCTTAAAAATAAATTTATAATTAGTAGGACATTTATGTTTGAATTTTATATTTCATTCTGGCCTTCTTTTGTATAATTACTAACAGAAACACCAATAAATTTTTTGAAATTTTTAGAAAAAGTGAAACGGGAATTAAACAGACACTTTTCTCCCAAAGATTCTACGGTATAATTATTTAAGTAACCTTCGTTTATTAATTGTAAGGCATAACAAATCTTTACCAAATTGCCAAATTCATTAATCGAATAATAGCAATAATATTTGAATATTATGTCCAGATGACTTTTAGGTAGTTTCAATTCTTTTGCTATAGTCTTTGAGGTTAGAGTGGTAATAGATATAAATGAAGTGTTGTTTTGTAATTTTTGAATATTTAGTACTATAGTCTCAACTGTTTCAATGATAGATTGAAATAATAGCTGATCCTTGCTTTCTATTTCTTTCAAAGGTTTATCACTCCAAATTAAAATATCTTGTTGATTTTCTTTTTGAATACTTTTTATTAAATAATGTTCACCAAATATAATAGCGGGCTTTCTAAAAATATAAATTAATGCGACTAACCATAAAAGGGAAGAAAAACTATAAAATGTATTCAGATTTATTTTTGGGTCTTTGTCACTCAATAAAAAATAATTAGAGTAAACAACTAAAAAGAAAGTTATAGTAGCCATTAATATTGCCCAGCCCCTAATGGTTTTATAATTCCTCTTTTCTAGCATGTTTAATTTTTTTAATTGAAACAATTCATTTAGTAATGCCAGAATAGAAATAAAATAGGTAGAAGAAAAAATTAAATACCAATAGTAGCTGATGGTATAATCTGTAACAATAAAATCAAAGGCAACAAATAATGAAGGTAGTATAAAATGCAATGCTTCTTTCTTGAGATTGTTTTTTTTGCGAATTAGTCTTTTGAAAAATAAATAGTAAAAAGGGATAATGAAAAAAGCAAGTGTCATTTTTATTTTTAGAGGACTGAAAGTAGTATTTATAAACCCCAAGACTTCAATTGAATTCACAAAACGCTGTAATCCTGCTACAAATAAAATAATGATTAAATAACCGTTTGACTTTTGGGTTGGCTTTGAGCTACATAACATGAGTGCCACTAAAAAGAGGCACAAAAAGCCAACGAGTAAAGATACAACGTTTAAAAACATGTGTCAAATAATCAAAATGTGTTACAAATATAGGCTTTTACTAACTACATAATTTTTTTTTGTTAGTTGATGATTGATATTTGTTTTTTAAACAATGTAACTCGTCTAGAATCATGAAAAAATTTTATCTATTAGTAAGTATTGTGATAGTATTTTTCGCAAATACAAAAGCAATTGCACAAACCAATGTTACCTCATCTGGAATTTCTGTTCAGGGAATTGCTAGAGATATTAATAATGAGGCTTTAGCCAATATTGATCAATTAGATTTGAAATTTGAAGTATATTATCTAGTGGGTACATCTACCACACCAACAATCATTTCTACTGCAGTAACTACGGTCAAAACTGATAATTTTGGTGTCTTTTCTTATGTTGTGAGCATTAGCCAAGACCAATCGAATCTAATTAGCACACAATCAGCTTATTTAAGGGTAAGTTCTGGAAGCGTAGTTTTTTCAGACGAAAAACTTCAGACCGTTCCCTATGCACTGTATGCGCAGAATGGTGTGCCAACAGGTTCAATTATGCCATACATTGGCACGACAGCCCCAAACGGTTGGTTGTTATGTGATGGAACTGCTATACCGAGTGGGATTTATTATGATAGATTAAAAATTGTTGCTGGTAATAACACTCCTGATTTGCGCGCCATGTTTTTACGTGGTGTAGGCATAGGAAATGGAAAAGTAGGCCCTGATCTAAAAACAGTGCAACAAGATGATGTTAAAGCACATTCACATAATGTAGCATTAACTACCAACACTGCTGGGGCTCACTGGCACCCTCTTAACAGGAGGTCTAATTCAGATAATGGAGCTTATGATTCAAGAGATAGTAAAGTTACTGAAGAGTCAGCCGTCACCACTGATAGACAAATAATTGGACAATTTAGCACTTTGACCGCGGGTAATCATAACCACAGTGTAAATGGTAATACTGACTTAAATGGTGCAGCCACAGAAACTCGTCCAGTTAATTACGGTGTCAATTATATTATTAAAATATAATTTTTTTTCTCCTTTATAGCCGTTTTATATTCTCATAAATCCCCACAAAATGAAATACAGTATAGCGTTATTTTTTCTATTTTTTTATTGTAGTTCTACCCTTTTAGCTCAAGAAAAATCAGGTGTAAGATCGGTAATCAGTGCTACGGCTTCCAAAAAAGACAATTTAAATTTACAACTAACCAAGCCTGTAAATGGAGTAAATCGCACCTTTACTATTTCTAATGTGAGTATGCAAGTGGGATTACCCTATATGGGACTTACAAAAGGGTCTAGTACTTCTGCACCATCTACTCAAAATTACATCAAAGATTTGGGTTTCCCTTGGGGTATTCGCTATCGATATACTACTTTTTCTGAAGATGCTTTTACGGTTTCTAAAGGCTATTTCAGTGATAGAATTGAAATTAATTGGGATATTAAGAAAAATCAGGAAAAAATAATTAGCATCATAGTATATCGTACTGAAGATGTTACTAGTGCAAATCCCAACTGGGGAAGACCTTTAAAAACATTGGCAGGAGATGTGGGGACATTTTCAGACACCAATATTGAAGGCGGAAAATTATACAGATATAAACTTTTTGCAAAAGGGGTTGAAGTTGAAGGTTTAGAAATTCTGTATTCTAATTTTATTACGGGCATTGGCTATAGAAATCCAACAGGCGTTATTACGGGAAATATTTCTTTTACTGGAGGCAATCCTGTCAAAGATGTATTGATTACTGCAAATCCAACAGGGAGTACCTTGCGTTTTGGAAGTTCACTAAAAGTGCCAACAAATAGTTATATTTTAATTCCTAACCTACATAAGGGTTTGCAAGACGAAATTACATTACAAGCCTGGGTTAAGCCTGAAAGCCCTTTTGCCTCTGATGAAATGGTATTGTTTAATCTGATAAGTAGCGGTGTTGGTGGGTCATTCCCAATTAATATCAATTTTAGTGATAATTCACTTTCGCTTAATATTATACACAACAACATTAAATTAAATAATTATATACCAAGTGGTGAAATTGACAATAAAGGAGATGATATTTTAGTGCCAATAAATACAATAAATTCTGCTTTTACTCATTTTAGCTTTGTGTTAAGGAATAATCAAACCCCCGAAGTTTATATAAACGGCCGTTTGATTAACGCAGAATATGTTCTTAAAATGAACGCTATATTACATCAAAATGCGTCCACAGCCAACGTTAATGTGACGTATACAAACAATAATATACCGGTACAGGTAAATTACGAAACAGATAAGCCTACATGGAATGGTTGCAGAGTGGGAGGAAAAAAATCAGCTTACTTTGATGAGTTCCGATTATGGGATACAGCTTTAACTCCAGCTCAGATACAGCGAGATTTCCGTAGGTATTTACAAGGGAATGAGCCCTATCTAAACACCTACATTAGAGCCAATGAAAAATCAGGTGATTATGCCTACGATTTGGCTCACACAGGTTTTGATTTTCATGGTAATGATGCTAAGTTGAGCAACTCACCAGTAGCTCCTACTTGGGCCAACAATGAGGACGACATTAATAACATTCCCACTAATAGTCAATTGGGTGTTTTAGGAGTATCGGATGAGTTTGGGAATTATGTAATCTCAGCCGTTCCTTACAGTGGTAATGGAGATTCTTTTACTATAGTGCCATCCTTAGGAAAACACGAATTCAATCCAAAACAGGAATTGGCTTTTTTAGGTATAAACTCTAGTGTAGTAAATAATGTGGACTTTATTGATCAATCTTCGTTTGTATTCAAAGGAATAGCGGTATACGACAGCCGGGGTGTGTTTCCGACCACTTCAGATCCCGCCATCACTGGAGACATAAAAGAAAATGAAGCTTATAATGCCTATACGATAGGCAACCAAAAATATCAAAAAGGAGAGTATTGGGCCGATACGTATGACAATTCTACTCCCAAAAAAATCACTAGTCTGAAACGATATGCCACCATCCCTGTTCCAGGCGCCTATGTAAACATTGATAATGCTCCGGCAATTGATGCCAATAATGTGCCCATACAGACGGATATTAACGGGCGATTTACTATTGAAGTACCCATTGGGAAACATGCCATTAGCCTAACCAAAAGTAATCATACATTTGAATTTGACGGCCGATTTCCAGCCAAAACGAGTTCCACCACCAATGGAGAAACTTACTATGTTAACACCTATCAAGACTTTTTTGAAGATCGAGATGAACCCGTGACTTTTATTGACAATACTAAAGTAGTTGTAGTCGGTCGTGTGGTAGGAGGAACAATACAATCCGAAAAGCCAATAGGTTTTGGAGAGAGTGGAAAAAAAATCTATCCTTACAAAGATGCTGGAGGCATTGATAGAATAACCACGTATACTTCTACCAATAATATTGGACAAGCCAAATTAACACTGGGTTATTTGCCTGCTGGAGCAACTAGTATTACACCAGAATATAAGACCAGTTTTGGTACCAATAGTGAAACAGGAGAATATCGGGTGAAATTATTACCACTCAGTTATTTGTTGTCTAGAAATGATTTGACATTCAACAGTGGAAAAAATCCAGACAACAAGCCTCTTCTCAACGAAGACCAAACAATCAATTTTACAGCCATAAAACCCTTTCAAACCCCAACTTTTGTTCAGGGAGATAATACCATCACTGGGGTGCCTTATCAAGAGGTTTTAAAATTTACTTATTTAGCCAGTCCGATCCATTCCGTATTAAGTCAAACTGCTGATACAGAAATAAAGGCAGATGGCAAGACCTATACTATTGCATCGAGTCAGAATCCACCGATTTACAGTCAATTTGGAAATTATTCTATCCAAATTCAGGGTCAGGAACGGTATTACAATTATGATACTAGCCTTACTAATCCCATCATTACAACTGTGCCAGTAGAAGGCGGTTCCATAATTGCTACTAATAATTTAGCCTTGGAAAACAGTGAAAAAACTGAAGTTTCCTCAACAGATCCAAGTATCTTGATTTATAGTTTCAAAGGAGGAACGCCAAACACGGATGCTACTAGCGGTTATAAAAGAACTATTGATTTAAAATATAGATCGAATGGTGTCGACAACCCCTTGACGAATTATAAAACAGAAGGAATCCTCTTAGGAGGTGTTGCTGATGGCACTCAAACTTTTGTAACGGCGGGCCCAGAATTGCCTGACTTTGTATTGAGAGATCCTCCGGGATCCAACAGTTCAGCAACGATAGAAAAAGGATCGTCTTTTAGTTTTTCAAAAGAAAACACCTCGAGTGTAAATAATGGAAGTGATTTAAATGCGACCATCTCTCTTGGATTTAAACTAAGTTTAGGTGGTGGATTAGCTGGACCTGTTATGGAGACCGAAACCACTAACGATATTTCTACTGGGGTGAGTATGGCACAAACCTCTTCAAACGGGAAAAGTGTTACTAACACCTATACCTTCAATCAAACAATTGCTACAAGTGACGATCCTAGCTGGATTGGTAGCGATGCAGATTTGTACATAGGAACCTCGGCCAATCAATTTTATGGAACTTATAATGATTTAGTTGCTTCAACTACTGTGAATACCTCAACTCCAATCAGTGTCGTAACCCCAAGTGGTTCTACAATCTCTAAAGTATATCCAAAAATCAATAAGGCGATGTACTTCAATGAAGCCCCAGAAAAAACATTGTTTGTTTATTCGCAGCATAACATTTTAAATGAAATTATTCCAAAATATTTAGACATTATCAATCAAATTAATGCTGGAACATTGGTTGAAAATCATAATGGGATCCTTACCAGAAACGCCTATCAATCTTCGGTGAATCTTTGGAGAAAAATAATTTTAAACAATGAGTTGGCAAAATACCAAGCGCTTAATGGCAGAGACGCGCTAAAAACCTCCTTAAATGCCCTCGTAGAGAGTTTGAAGGACCCAGTCACCAAAACTTTCTCAGATTCCGCCAAGCAACTTAAAGATTTATTGAATGCCACTTTTTATGAAAACATTTCTTTGGACGCCGGAGTCGGTGCATTTACTAAAGAATATCAAATAGAACGGTTAAGCGCTAACTCACTCACCTATCAATTGCAACTTGACAGTTCGGTTGCTTTGGCGATTGGAGCCAGTTTCAATGATACTGGTTTTGAGATGCAAACCAGTACGAGTAGTGGATCCGGATCCGGAAATTCGTCTCAAGACACGAACAATACGACCACCAATATCAGTTATACCCTAAAAGATAATGATGCGGGTAATTTATTTAGTGTTGATGTCATCAACGCTTTTGATGGAAATGGGCCTATTTTTATAACCAAAGGAGGAGAAACCTCTTGTCCTTACGAAGGGGCGGAACTTTCCCATTTTTATAACAAGACGCATCCCAATGCTACAGGTCCTAAGGCCACTATCGTAAATCTTCCCGAGGCGCAACGGGTAGCCTTATCTGTAGCCACTATGGCTTTAGAGAAACCAGAAATAACAGCCGTAGATGCTGATGTCTCAGGGATATTTGAAGGTCGAAATGCCGAATTTGTACTTCGACTGCGCAATACGAGTACGATTAACAAAGATGCTACTTTTAGATTGGTTGCAGATCAATCGACCAACCCTGATAATGCACAAATCAACATTGAACCTAACGGAACCCTAGTGACTATTCCGGCAGGAAAAACCGTGTTGTACACCATGACACTCAAAAAAATCAAACAAGACCAGTTTAATTATCAAAATATACGGGTAGTGCTAGAATCTACTTGTGACAGAAATGCTGTTGATGACTTATTGGTATCGGCAAGCTTTGTGCCTGCCTGTTCTCCGGTTACCATAATGGATCCTCCGAACAACTGGTTGCTAAATAGGAATACGGCTTATAATGGTACTACTACAAAACCTGTAAATATTAAATTAGGGGATTATAACACTAGTTTTGCCAATTTTCAAAAGATTAATTTAGAATACCGATTAAAAGGCACCCCTAATTGGATTGGATTGAGAACTTATTATAAAACAACTGCTGATCGCGATGTTGCTTACAATGGAGGAGATAAAAATGTGGAAGTCATTGTTGGGGAACAACTAAATTATGCCTGGGATATTGCTGCATTAGGCTTGGGTAATGGAACCTACGAACTTCGTGCCCGTACGAGTTGTTTTAACCAAACGGCTTATGAGTCGGAAATTATAGAGGGATATGTAGACCTAACGGCCCCGGTAGTATTTGGCACACCCACACCAACCAATGGGATCTTAAATTTAGGGGACGATATTACATTGCGTTTCAATGAACCTATTAAAACTAATGGTACCGTAACCAAGTTTGAATTCAAAGTACAAAAAGAGCAATTGCCTTTAATTCATGAAGTTTCACTTGCTTTTAATGGGTCTAACAATACGGCTACCATCAATAAACCAGCCCTTGCAAGCGGTGATTTTAGTATCGAGTTTTGGTTGAAAAATTTAAATACAACGGGAACTTCTACTCTATTGAGCCAAAGTGGCGGTATTAAAATAGAATTGATCAATAACAAATTGAAATATACCATCGGTGGCCAAAGTGTAACGGCAACAATTGCAAGTGATAGTGCATTCAACCATTATGCGCTTTCGTATGACGCAACAAACATCCGATTGTCTATCATTGAAAATGGTGTAGATTTAAAAACTGAAGAAAATCCAATCACTACAAGACTAAATTTCACTAATGAAAATCCGATTGTGATTGGAGGGAATACCTTCAAAGGAAACCTCCACGATCTGCGATTTTGGAAAAAATACATTTCGAAAGATACGGAATATGCAAATAAGGGTTCTGTATTCAATGGAAATGAGCTCGGTCTTTTAGGATATTGGCCCATAAGCGAAGGAAACGGAATCCTTGCCAATGATTTAGCCCGATTCAAACATCTTGTCATAGCCAATGCTAATTGGGATATTTTTCCTAAAGGAACGGCCTATGCTTTTGACGGCACCAATTATTTGAATCTACCACAAGTCTCAAAAGTAATTGTTTCCAAAGAAATGAATGCTACCCTTAGCTTTTGGATGAAAACAAGTCAGACCGGTGTTGCTACACTTTTGTCTAATGGTAAAGGAGATGCTACCGATTTAATAGAAAGTAATGGCTATCGTAATAAATGGGCTATCAACCTCAATAATACGGGCGGTATTGAATTGCAAGCCGAAACAAAAGCCTATCCTTTTGGTAGTGTGAAAGTAAACGACAACAGTTGGCATCACATCGCACTGAGTTTAAGTAGAAACGGGACGCTTCGAATGTATGTGGATGGCGATGAGTTAGCTTCCTATGTTAGTGGTGATCTTGGCGGATTTTATGCCAGTCGCATATTCGTAGGTGCCCGAGGTCAAATAAATACTATTGACAGAAATTATGTAGGGTTGATGGACGAATTGTGTTTTTGGAATATGGCGCGTAGTGCGGCACAGGTAAAGGCCGACCAATACTATGAAGTAGATCCCACAAGTACCGGTTTGTTATTGTATGCGTCGTTCAATAAACCCGAAATTGATAGTGGAAATGGACCGCTATACTATTATCCTCTGAATTCAACAGATAAGACAAGTACTTACGCTTTGTTGAATGGGAAGCCGCTGGCTTTTACAGATACAACCCCTGCCATCAAATCCTTTCGCCCTACAGAATCAATTGTTGTAAATGCGGTAATAAATAGTGATAAAATTGTATTGATGCCGATTATCTCTGACTGGTCAAGTGTAGAAGGGAAAGTAGCTAATATTACCGTTTCCAATCTGAATGATATGTCCGATAATAGTCAACAATCTCCCGTGTCCTGGAGTGTCTACATCAATAAAAACCCTATGAAATGGTTTGTGGAAGGACAGGGTGAAATTGTCAATTTGATGAAACGGAACAACGAGAATTTGGCTTTTGATATTACATTAATCAATCAAGGTGGTCAAACCCAACCTTATACTGTAGATGTGCCTAATTGGTTAACGCTATCTGCAAAATCAGGAACCATCGCACCAAATACAACAGTTACACTAAAAGCTACTGTGGACAATAATCTGGCCATTGGAAATTACAATACTATTTTGTCATTGGCTACTAATTATGGTTATAACGAAAAAATTCAATTGGACTTAAGGGTTCTGGAAAAAGAGCCTCTCTTAGTATTGGATCCAACTAAGTTTACACAATCTATGAATGTAATAGGTAAAATAAAAATAGATGGAGTTTTTACAGATGATTTCTACGACAAAATAGTGGCCTTAGTCAACGGGGAAGTTCGCGGTATGACTAATGTCATTTTTGACACTGCATTAAATGAATATTTTGTTTACTTGACTATTTATAGTAATAATCTAAGTGGAGAAGATATTTCCTTTTATATTTGGGATGCTTCGGATGGAAAGTTAAAAGAGGCTTCTCTGGGAGGAAATTTATTTGTACCATTTGTTGCCGATACACTCTTAGGAACCTATAGAATTCCGGCTATTTTTACTAATACAGCAGTTACCGGCCAACAAATAAAATTGAATCAAGGATGGACCTGGACTTCATTTAATGTTACCGATGCTCGATTTGCAAATTTGAATTTGCTAACCAAAGGACTGTTGCTTAACACCTCAGATTTAGTAGAATCTAATTCGCCAGCATTATTTGATGCATACCAATACAATGCAATCAATCCAACTCAAAGCGCTTGGTCAGGAACTATTTCTGGGAATGGTGGAATTTCTAACTCAAAGATGTACAAAATTAAATTGGCTACATCCCAAAATTTAAATATAAAAGGAGTTCCCGTTGATCTAAATACATGGTCATTTAATTTGGCTCAAAATTGGAACTGGTTACCTTATGTTGTTTCTAAAAACGTATTGGTTAGCGATGCTCTAGCAAATTTAAATGCAACAGATGGCGATATCATTAAATCCCAATCTCAATTTGCTATTTATACAAACTCCATTGGATGGAAAGGATCGTTGACTTATTTAAAAGCCGGGGAAGGTTATATGTTGCGAATAAACACACCTCAAAACTTTACTTATCCCGAATATTTGAATAGATCAACGGGTAAAAAAGCAATTATTAAAGGGGCAATTCAAACGGCTTCTATCAACCTAGTTCCTGAAGAAGAACAAAGTAATATTTCAACTGATTATACGCAATTCCCTAATACAATGAATGCTGTAGTACGACTACCAGAAGGCTATCAAACACTTGCGTTTTATAATCATTTAGGTCAATTGAGAGGAAATAGTAAAACAATAAATGTTCAAGGTGTTGATTTGGCTTTCATAACTTTATACGGTGACAAATCAGAAAGGTTAACCGCCTTTATTGGGACTGACGAATCTCTTTTGGAGACATCAAAAACCATTAGTTTTCTATCGGATAGTATGTTGGGTAGTATTGCTAACCCTATTGTGATTGATAGTTTTGAAGAAAAAATAAATATATATCCAAATCCTTTTCAAAACGAGTTAAGTATTGCAATAGAAACTAAAAAAAGTGGACGAGTTACAGCAGTAATAAATAACTTACTTGGGCAGGAGTTATATAATAAAATGTTTGAAATAAATCCTGGATCCTCGGTCTTGAAAATCAATTCGAATTTACCTTCAGGGATTTATATCATACACGTTGTTACAGATAGTCAAACTGAAACACAAAAAATAATTAAAATTTAAGGTATAACTAATTCAAGTACAGCTCCTAAAAAGCAATATATTTTATTATGAAAAAAAGAGCCTTTTGTTTCCTTATTGCGATAATTCCTTTTTGTACTCTTTTCGCGCAAATGCCAAATTGGAGTGTCAATGAAAACGAATATCAGTACACGATGACTTTTGTTGCCAAACTCAATATAGATGGTAAGCAATTAAAAGGAGTAAATGATAAAGTAGGCGCATTTGTAGGTACCACATGTAGAGGAACTAGTGGTGTGACTTATATTGCGAGCCAAAATTCATATTTCGCCTATTTAACTTTGTTTTCAAATACCCAGAATGAAGAAATTTATTTCAAAATATACGATAGTGCAACAGACAAAATCACGGTTGTAACAAAAAAAGTAGTTTTTGAAGCTAATGAACACAAGGGAAATTTATTTCAGTCATATAGTATTGCAGAGCCTGCATTAAATAATAAGGCAGAGATACTCTCTTTTGGTTTTAAGGACATTACCCCAGTTACTACGTTAATTAATACAAATTCAATTGTAATTAGTGTATATGAAAATAACGTGATTACTAATTTGAATCCGATTTTTAGTTTGAGTAAAGGCGCACAGCTTTTTAAAAACAGAGTAATTCAAAATTCAGGAGCAACGCCAACTGATTTTTCTACAAAGTTAACCTACGAAGTGCTTTCTGAGGATGAATCAACCTTAACAACGTATACCGTTGAGGTGGACAAAACTGTGAGACAAACCTTGTTTTATAAAAAAGATGCAGTTTGTAATACTGAAGGGATTATAAAAGTAGTTTCAAGTCAAGAAGGAGAAAAGGTTACCATTAGTGCCAATGGTACTACTATTGGAACTAAACAAGTTACTAATGGGGAGGTAATTTTTCCTAATTTAGGAGTTAACTCATACATAGTAACAATAGGAAATGATTGGAAATTGGTAAATATTAATTTTAAAAATTAAATAGTTATGAAAATATTGGATACAATTCTAAAGTTTAGTGGTATACTTTTGCTACTGTCTCTTATGGTAGGATGTAAAGCAGATGAACTTCCTTGTAAATCAGTAACTCAAGGAGAATACGAATTAGTGAAATAAAAAATGACCTTAAAATGAATTTAAGGTCATTGGTACAACTATTGGTGATATATATATTAAATTAAACCAAGTGATTGATTTTCTGAATGTTATTGGTTATGTTTAAAATAAAAAATGACCTTAAAATTGAATCAAGTATTTATTTTTTTTAAAAATAGTATCTTTTTTTAGTTGTTAGTAAAATTATTTTCAGTAAGCCATTTTTCACAAGCTTTTGGCCAGTCTTTGTTAGTACCATCCCTGCCTAATCCAAATCCATGTCCTCCTTTTTCATAAATATGCATTTCAGCCGGAACGTTGTATTGTAATAAATTAAGATAATAATTAATTGAATTGGCAACAGGAACCACTTTGTCATCAGAAGCATGGACAAGAAATGTTTTGGGAGTATCTGCGTTGACTTGTTTTTCATTGGAATATTTTTCAATTAAATTTCGACCGGCATTTTCTCCTAAAAGGCTGTTCTTTGATCCACTGTGAGTGATACCATTTTCCATCGAAATAACAGGATAGATTAAAATAGAAAAATCAGGACGCGAACTTATTGTGTCAGCATCATATACTTTTTCTTGATAATGTGTTGATAATGTAGATGCTAAATGCCCTCCTGCAGAAAAACCTAAAACGCCTATTTTAGTTGGATCAATATTCCATTCTTTAGCATTGCGTCTGATTATTCGAATGGCTTCTTGGGCATCTTGTAAAGGCGCTATAGTCTTGTCTTTCATTATAAGGTCACTTGGCAGACGGTATTTTAGCACAAAGGCTGTTATTCCAAGAGAATTTAACCATTCAGCCACTTTTTGCCCCTCCTTATACATAGCTAAATGCGAATACCCGCCTCCTGGAAATATAATAACCGCACTTCCATTTGCCAGTTCTTTTTTAGAAAGATAAATTGATAAGTTAGGATTTGTTACTTGGCTAGTGCTTTGCATTTGTCCCTCTTTCATCACTTCTTTTTCGGTATAATCCACAGCATTAATCGAGTTAGGAATAGATTTAGGCCAGATGGGAATTGAATTTATTTGTCCGTTACTAGAAAATGCTAATAGGTTAATGATTACAATAAAAGCGTATTTGTTTATTAAATAAGGAATTGTTTTCATGGTTAGTTTTATTAAAGAGTTTTTTATTAAAAAACTTGCTATTTAATTTTTTAGATATATATTTGTGTAATCGATTACATTAAAAACTAAAAATAGTATATTTGTACCAATCAATAACAAATATTCTTACGAAAATAGTTAAAATATAATTGATTAGTTTAACTAACCAAAAAACCAAATAATGAATACAGCTAAAAAACCTATCGGAAATTTTCGTTGGACTATTTGTGGCTTACTTTTTTTTGCTACTACTATTAATTATTTAGACAGACAAGTGCTTTCTTTAACTTGGAGTGATTTTATTGCTCCAGAGTTTCATTGGACTAACAATGATTACGGAAATATAACAGCTTTATTTTCTATTTTTTATGCTGTTTCGTTACTATTTGCGGGTAGATTAGTAGATGTATTAGATACTAAAAAAGGGTTTCTATGGGCTATTGGAGTTTGGTCTGTTGGCGCTTGTTTACATGCATTTGCAGGAATTGTTACTTCGGGGATATTGACAGGAAATTGGCTAGTAGGTTTTGAGGGTGCTAAAAATGCTATTGCAACAGTAAACGATACAGGAATGATTATTTCTACTAGTGTCACCTTATTTATTTTAGCGCGTTTTGTTTTGGCTGTGGGAGAAGCAGGAAATTTTCCAGCAGCAATTAAAACTACAGCAGAATATTTCCCAAAAAAAGATAGAGCATTTTCAACCAGTATTTTTAATTCAGGAGCAACGGTGGGAGCCTTGGCGGCACCAATTACCATTCCATTTATTGCAAAAGCTTTTGGTTGGGAAATGTCGTTTATTATTATTGGAGCTTTAGGTTTTGTTTGGATGGGATTTTGGGTCTTTTTATACGACAAACCTGAGAATCATACCAAAGTAAGTCCTGAAGAACTGGCTTATATTCAACAAGATGTAATTGCAGATAGCAAATTAGTGGGTTATGTGGCCGAAACAGCTACTAAAGTAAGTTTAAAGGATTGTTTTAGATACAAACAAACTTGGGCATTTGCCTTTGGAAAATTTATGACAGACGGTGTGTGGTGGTTCTTTTTATTTTGGACACCAGCTTATTTAAGTTCTGTATATGATATGGATGCAACAGAAGCGGCTTTGCCTTTATTTGTGTTATATATGATTACTTTACTTTCAATTATTGGTGGATGGTTGCCGACTTATTTTGTAGAAAAGAAAGGAATGAATCCATATGATGGAAGAATGAAAGCGATGCTGATTTTTGCTTTTTTTCCTTTACTAGCTTTAGTGGCTCAACCCTTAGGACATTATACGTATTGGTTGCCGGTAATCATTATTGGTATTGCAGGAGCCGCTCATCAATCTTGGTCTGCTAATATTTTCACAACCGTTGGAGATATGTTTCCTAAAAAAGCTATTGCTACTGTAACAGGAATAGGTGGATTAGCTGGTGGACTAGGATCAACATTAATTAATAAAGGATCGGGAGTTTTGTTTGACCACGCTAAAGACACCAATATGTCTTTCATAGGTTTTGAAGGTATTGAGGCTGGGTATTTCATTATATTTTCAATCTGTGCAGTTTGTTATTTGATAGGCTGGACGGTGATGAAAGCATTGGTGCCAAAATACAGCCCAATCACTGATTTGTAAATCAAACCTAAAGATTTTAGATTACCAAAATAAATAAATAAGAATGACAAATTTTGAATTCAGATACGCATCTCATCCAAAAGATGCTAATACATATACTACTAGCGAATTAAGAGAACATTTCTTAATTGAAACACTGTTCGTAGAAAACCAGATACAACTTATCTATTCTATGTATGATAGATATATTGTAGGAGGAATAATGCCTGTTGATAGACGATTAAAATTGGAAACAATTCCCTATTTGAAGTCGGAAAATTTTCTTGACCGAAGAGAGCTTGGGATTATCAATGTTGGCGGTAGCGGAAAAGTAACCGTGGATGGTGTGGATTATTTTTTAGAGAAAAAAGAGGCTTTGTATGTAGGACAAGGATGTAAAGAAGTCCTCTTTTCTGCTACGAATGGGGAACAACCTTTGTTTTACATCAATTCGGCTCCAGCACATCACAAATTTCCAACTAAGAAAGTCACCAAAGAAAATGCCGAGATTGTGCATTTAGGAGAAGAAAAGTTTGCCAACAAACGTGTCATCAATAAATTGATTGTGAATAGTGTGGTAGAAACCTGTCAATTGCAAATGGGATTGACCGAGTTATTGCCAGGAAATATTTGGAACACTATGCCCTCACATACGCACAATCGACGAATGGAAGCCTACTTTTATTTTGATTTAGAAGCAGGACAAACTATCAGTCATTTTATGGGAGAGCCTCAAAACACACGTCATATTTTCATGCAAAATAATCAAGCAGTATTGTCTCCAGAATGGTCAATTCACTCAGGAGCAGGAACGGCAAATTATTCTTTTATTTGGGGAATGGCAGGAGAGAATTTAGATTATGGCGATATGGATATTGTGGCACCAAACGAATTACGATAAGCGATGAATTTATTTGATTTAACAGGCAAAAGAGCCTTGATTACTGGAGGAACTCATGGTTTGGGTATGGCAATGGCCGAAGGATTGGCGCAAGCCGGTGCTGAATTAGTGATTACTGGAACTACACCTTCTAAAATGGAAGAGGCTTTGAACTATTATAAAAGCAAAGGATATAAGGCTGCAGGTTATTTATTTGATGTAACCAATGAAAAAGCAGCGGCTTTGAATATCGAATTGATTGCCAAAGAATTAGGAGATATTCATATTCTAGTAAATAATGCAGGGATTATCAAAAGAGAATTGGCTACCACCATGTCGGTTGCTGATTTTAGACAAGTAATCGATGTCGATTTAGTTGGACCTTTTATTATGTCGCAATTAGTTGTCAAACAAATGATTGAAAGACAAGAAGGGAAAATAATCAACATTTGCTCGATGATGAGTGAATTGGGTAGAAATAGTGTTTCGGCTTATGCTGCTGCCAAAGGAGGACTGAAAATGTTGACCCGAAATCTAGCGACTGAATGGGCCAAACACAACATTCAAGTCAACGGAATTGGACCAGGCTATTTTGCCACTTCTCAAACCGAACCGATTCGTGTAGACGGACATCCTTTTAATGAATTTATCATCAATAGAACTCCTGCAGCACGTTGGGGGAACCCAGAAGATTTGGCTGGTGCAGCAGTGTTTTTAGCTTCCAAAGCGAGTGACTTTGTAAACGGACAAATTGTTTATGTAGATGGTGGAATTTTAGCGACCATTGGTAAACCTTCAAACGAAAATTAATTATTTTATAAAATAGCATGAGTACAACATTCATACACGACAATTTTTTATTAGAAAACAAATACGCGGAAGAATTATACCATAATTATTCTAAAAATCAGCCGATTATTGATTACCACAATCATTTATCGCCACAATTAATCGCAGAAGATAAAATTTTTGATAACGTCACCAAAGTTTGGATCAATGGAGATCATTACAAATGGCGTGCGATGCGAACTTTAGGAGTGAATGAACAATTTGTTACCGGTAATGGTTCTGATAAAGATAAGTTTATGAATTGGGCTAAAACAGTTCCGTATACGATGCGTAATCCTTTGTATCATTGGACGCATTTAGAATTGGCTCGTTATTTTGATATCTATGATTTGTTGAATGAAAAATCAGCAGAGAAAATTTACGAAGAGGCTTCGGCTAAAATTAATTCACCTGCTTATAGTACTCAAAATTTACTTCGTAAAGTGAATGCAGAGTTTGTATGTACAACGGAGGATCCAATTGATAATTTAGAATACCATCAGCAATTAGCTACAAGTGCTTTTGAAGTGAAAGTGAGTACTGCATTTAGACCTGATAGAGCCATCTTAATTGCTAATGATGGTTACAATGACTACATCAATACTTTAGGAGAAGTGGCTGGTGTTACCATCAATTCGTATACTGATTTATGTACGGCGCTAAGAAATAGAATTGACTATTTCGATAAAAACGGATGCAAGTTATGTGACCATGGTTTGGATCAAGTGTATTTTGAAAACTATACCGAAAGCGAAGTCAATGCGATTTTCAAAAAGAAAAGAGAAAATGGAAACTTGACAAATGAGGAAGCTTTGAAATTCCAAAGTGCGATTCTATTCTTCTTATTCGAAACCTATCATGAATTTGGTTGGGTACAACAATTGCATCTAGGTGCTTTACGAAATAATAATGCGCGTATGCACCGTATTTTAGGACCTGACACCGGTTGGGATTCTATTGGGGATTATCCACAAGCACAAAAACTATCTGGCTTTTTAAACGCTTTAGATAGTAAAGATAAATTGACTAAAACGATCATTTACAATTTGAATCCAGCAGACAACGAAGTGATGGCAACGATGATTGGTAATTTCAACGACGGGAGCGTAAAAGGGAAAGTTCAGTTTGGTTCAGGTTGGTGGTTTTTAGATCAAAAAGACGGAATGACCAAACAATTGAATGCCTTATCTAATATGGGATTGATTAGTTGTTTCATTGGAATGTTAACTGATTCAAGAAGCTTTTTGTCGTTCCCTAGACACGAATACTTCAGACGTATTTTGTGTAATCTTTTAGGGGATGAAATCAAAAGAGGGGAATTGCCAAATGATATGGAATGGATTGGTAAAATGGTTTCCGATATTAGTTACAATAACGCAAAAGAGTACTTCAAATTTTAATAGGTATATTGACCTAAATTTTGAATAACACTTTTTAAACAATAGATTATGAGCAAAGTAGTCACTTTTGGCGAAATCATGTTACGCCTTTCAACAGATAGTCATTTGCGTTTTGAACAAGCAAAAGGCTTTACTGCTACATACGGTGGTGGCGAATTCAATGTTGCTGTTTCGTTAGCCAATTATGGTATTAATGCCGAGTTTGTAACCCGAATTCCAAATAATGAAATAGGTACTTGCGCTTTGAAAGAAATGCGTAAAATGAACGTGGAATCTAAAAATGTAATTTTTGGAGGAGAGCGTTTAGGAATTTATTTCTTGGAGACGGGTTCAGGAGTAAGGGGAAGTAATGTGGTGTATGACCGCGCTCATAGTGCTATGGCTACCCTTGAAAAAGGAATGATTGATTGGTCAAAAGTGCTAGAAGGCGCCACTTGGTTTCATTGGAGTGGTATTACACCGGCTATTTCCGAGTCTGCGGCTCAAGCTTGTTTAGAAGCGGTAAAAGCAGCGCACCAGTTAGGATTAACTATTTCCTGCGATTTGAATTATAGGTCAAAATTATGGCAGTACGGTAAAACGCCAAGCGAGGTGATGCCTGAACTATTACAGTATACAAATGTGATTTTGGGCGATATTGACACTGCTTATTTTATGTTAGGTCAAGCCAAAGTAAATCCAAATTATCAGGAGACAACTTCATTGCCTGTTTTGTATGACAAGGTATTTGAACTTTGTCCTAATTTAAAAACAATGGCTACAACCTTGAGATATTCGGTAAGTGCTTCACATCAAAGAATAGGAGGAATTTTATACGATGGAAAATCGATTTATAATTCGGCAGTAAGAGAAGTAACACCTGTAGTAGATCGCGTAGGAAGTGGAGACGCCTTTATGGGAGGCTTGATTTATGGGCTTTTGGAATACAAAAATGATAATCAAAAAACATTAGATTTCGCAGTTACTGCTTGTTGTTTAAAACATAGCATCGCGGGAGATTACAATTTAGTTACTTTAAAAGAAGTAGAAGATAGACTAGATGGCAATGGCGCTGCACTAGTTTCAAGATAAAATAGAATATGAATAAGATACAAAAAACAACAGACGCGATTATTCAACAAGGAATGCTCCCATTGTATTACAATGAGGACGAAAATGTAACTATTGAAGTCTTGAGAGCTATTTATAGAGGTGGAATTAAAGCCGTGGAATACACGAGCCGTGGTGATGCCGCTTTGCGAAATTTCACTAAAATGATCGACGTTCGAAATGCTGAAATGCCCGATTTATTATTAGGAATTGGAACCATCAAAAATGTGCAACAAGCCGAAGAATATTTTAATGTTGGCGCTGATTTTTTCATTAGTCCAGGATTTGTGCCTGAAGTTGCTTCGTTCTTAATCAGTAAAGGCGTTTTATACAGTCCAGGTTGTATGACACCAACAGAAATTATTGCTGCTGAGAATGCGGGAGTAACGTTTATCAAATTATTTCCTGGCAATATGTTAGGACCTGATTATTTGAGTAGTATCAAAGATATTTTTCCAAAATTGGTTTTTATGCCAACAGGAGGTGTAGATACTACGCATGAAAATATTGAAGCTTGGTTTAAAGCAGGTGTTTCTGCAGTAGGAATGGGAAGTAAATTAATTAGCAAAAAATTAATGGCGGATCAAGACTATGCCACTATTGAATCAGAAACAAAAAAGGTATTGCATTTAGTGCAAACCGTAAAATCAAATTTATAATACATTGGAAACTAATTTTTCATTAGCGGGAAAAGTAATTGTTGTGACCGGAGGAACAGGAATTCTTGGAGGAGCATTCGTTGAAGGAATTGCTGCTGCAGGGGGTATCGTGGGCATTTTGGGAAGAAACGAGAAAATTGCTAATGAAAGAGCTAGTGTAATTAATAAAAAAGGAGGACAAGCCTTGGCATTAATTGCTGATGTTACCAATGAATCGCAATTAGAGGCTGCTTGTCAGCAAATGCTTTCTGCTTTTGGAAAAATTGATGGATTAGTGAATGCCGCAGGAGGGAATATTTCAGACGCAGTTGTACAACCGAATCAGGATGTATTTGAACTTAATTTTCAAGCATTGCAAGAAGTGATGCAATTGAATTTAATGGGATCAGTGATGCCTACACAGGTTTTTGGAAAAGCAATCAAAGAGACTGGTTCAGGAAGTATTGTCAATATTTCTTCAGTTGTTTCTCAGTTGGCCATAACAAAGGTTTTAGGATATAGCATGGCTAAGGCAGCAATTGATTCCTACACGCAGTGGTTTGCTGTGGAATTAGCCAATCGATTTGGGGATGCCATTCGGATGAATTCGATTGCACCCGGTTTTTTTTTAACAGAACAAAATAAAACATTACTCACCAATACTGATGGAAGTTTAACTGAAAGAGGTCATTTGGTTATTCAAAATACGCCTTTCAAACGATTTGGAAATCCTGAAGAATTAGTAGGGGCTTTGGTTTGGCTTTTGAGTGATGCATCAAAATATGTAACAGGATCAAAAATAACTGTAGATGGAGGATTTACAGTTTTTGGAGGGGTATAAAATTTTAATAAACGACTTACAACTATTTTAAATAGAAGCTCTACTATTCCTCTAATAGAGTTGAAAGTAAAGAATGGGAAATAAGTCGTTTATTCTAATTTAAAAAATTATAAAATAGCATCGAATAATTAATACAATGAAAAAATTAAACAGAAAAAGTACAGGTTTAGAAAACAGATTACCAATAAAAGTAGTTCAATTTGGAGAAGGGAACTTTTTGAGAGCATTTGTTGATTACGCTTTTCATAGGTTAAACAATGAAGTTGATTTCAATGCTGGTATTGCAGTAGTTCAGCCATTGAAAGAGGGTATGGTAAATATGATTAACGATCAGGATGGTTTGTATACTCTGTTTATGAACGGAATCAAAAAAGGAGAAAAAATCCAAGATATCCAGTTGATTTCAAATATTGTGAAAGCAATTAATCCTTATAACGATTTTGCAGATTATTTAGCTTTAGCTAAAGAGCCAGCGCTTCAGTTTATTGTTTCAAATACTACTGAAGCAGGAATTGAATTTTTGGATACAGACACTCCGGATATGCAGCCGCCAGCCGCTTTTCCTGCTAAATTAACGCTTTTATTACACGAAAGATTCAAACATTTCAAAGGAGATGCTTCAAAAGCAGTAACTATCATTCCATGCGAATTGATAGATTACAACTCTGAAACATTAAAAAAATGCATCTTACAATATTGTGATTTATGGAATTTAGACGCTGCATTTAAAAAATGGGTTTCAGAAGATTGTACCTATCACAGTACTTTGGTTGATAGAATCGTTCCGGGATATCCAAGAGCTGAAATTGAAGAGTACAATAGCAAATTAGATTATGAAGATAACTTAATTGTTGCTGCTGAACCATTTTTCCTTTGGGCTATTGAAGGAGGAGACGATTTGAAGGCAAAATTGCCATTCGATAAAACAGATTTGAATGTGAAGATTGTTGACGATATTCGTCCTTTCAAAATGATTAAAGTTCGTATTTTGAATGGCGCACATACAGCCATGGTTCCTGTTTCTCTTTTATTTGGTAACAAATTAGTGATGGAAACAGTTAATGGAGATTTTACTGGGCCATTTGTTGATAATGTGATCGCTGAAATTAGCGAAACGCTACCGATGGATAAAAATGAAATTACTGCTTATGCTGAAGAGGTGATGGATCGTTTCAGAAATCCATTTATTAAGCATGCATTAGCTGATATTGCTTTAAATTCAATCTCAAAATTCAAAGTAAGAGTGTTACCAAGTTTGTTAGGTTATTATACTACTACTAAAAAATTGCCTACTAGTTTGACTTTTTCATTAGCTTGTTTGATCCGATTTTACAAAGGAACTTGGAATAATGAAGCTTTACCGGTGAAAGATACTCCGGAATTAGTTGAAGCATTCAAAAAAGCCTGGGAATTAGGAAATTTAGAATCAGTTGTAGCAGCAGTTTTGGCTAATACAGATTTCTGGGATGAAGATTTAAACAAGGTTGACGGACTTTCACAAGCTTTAGTGCATGCATTAAATGAAATTGAAGCTAATGGAATTCAGCAAGGCTTTTTAAACTTTAGCAAATAATAATAAATTAATTTTTATATAAAATAACATGCAAAAAAAATTAATAAAAGTAGATCCTGCGGATAATGTAGCTGTAGCTTTAGTGAATCTAGTTGCTGGAGAAACTATTGCATTTGAAGGAGAAGACGTTTTAGTAGTATCAGACACTAAAATGAAGCATAAGATTGCGATGAAAGATTTTGAATCTGGAGACAAAATTATTATGTACGGTGTAATTGTTGGAAAAGCAAGTCAAGCAATTGCTAAAGGAGATGTAATTACTACTATAAATATTAAACACGAAAGTGCTAAAGTAACAGGTAAAACAGATACTATTGGTTGGGAAGTACCTAATGTAGACAAGTGGAAAGATAGGACTTTCATGGGATACCACAGAGCAGACGGTCAGGTTGGAACTGAAAATGTTTGGTTGTTTTTTCCTTTGGTTTTTTGTGAAAATAGAAACATCGAAATATTGAAAGATATTTTCGAGAAAGAATTAATGAAGCCCAAAGAAAACGATTACCAATTACTACTTCGTTCTTTAGTGAGTGCTGAAAGTGGATTGGATGAACATGATGGTAAATCTAATGATGCGGATTTATTTAATAATATAGAAGTTAAATTTATTACGCATCAAGGTGGTTGTGGAGGAATCAGACAAGATTCACATAGTTTGGCTAAACTGTTGGCAGGTTATGTAAACAATCCTAATGTTGCTGGTGCTACTGTTTTAAGTTTGGGTTGTCAAAACTTGCAAATTTCTATTTTCCAAGATGCTTTGAAAGCGATTAATCCAAACAGCGATAAGCCTGTTTTGATTTACGATCAACAATCTATTGGAACTATTGAAGATATGTTGAGTAGTGTGGTGAAAGATTCATTCGAAGCAATTAAAAAAGCCAATCAAATTGAAAGAAAACCAGCACCATTGTCTAAATTAAACATAGGTTTAGAATGTGGTGGTTCGGATGGATTCTCAGGAATTTCAGCTAACCCAACATTAGGTGTTTTATCTGATAAATTAGTAGCATTAGGAGGAACAACAATTCTTTCTGAATTTCCAGAATTATGTGGAGTGGAGCAGGAATTGGTAAACCGTTGTATAGATGATAAAGACGGAAAACGTTTCTTAGAATTAATGCAATGGTATGAAAAATCAGTGGTCGATGCCGGTTCAGGATTTGATATGAATCCATCTCCGGGTAACATCAAAGACGGTTTGATTACAGATGCAATGAAATCAGCAGGAGCTTCTAAAAAAGGAGGAACTTCTCCAATTGTAGGGGTTTACGATTATGGAGAATACATTAACAAGCCAGGTTTTACATTGTTATGTACTCCGGGAAATGACGTTGAGTGTACTACTGCAATGGTAGGTTCAGGTGCCAATATGGTATTATTTACAACAGGTTTAGGAACTCCTACAGGGAATCCAATTGCTCCGGTTGTAAAAGTGTCATCTAACACTCAATTAGCTAATAAAATGGCCGATATTATCGATTTTAACACGGGTGGAATTATCACTGGTGAAAAATCAATTGAAGAAACTGCAGATGAAATGTTAGAATATATTATTAAAGTAGCTAGTGGTGAAATTAAGACTAAAGCTGCAATATTAAACCAAAATGACTTTATTCCTTGGAAACGTGGAGTATCTTTATAAGGGATATGTAGATGGTATAAAAAAAGGAGCTTTTATGCTCCTTTTTTTATGTGTTTTTTCTATTGGAAGATTTTCGGGTCAGTAATTCTGGCACCAAAACTACTTTCTTCTCGATTTTTAAATTATCGTTATTATTGATTTGTTCTAGAAACACTTTTGCTGCCATTTTTCCCATTTCCATTGGAGACTGATCAACTGAAGAAATAGATAATTCCATGAATTTTGTAAAAGGTTCGTTACCAAAGCCTACTACACAAAAATCTCTTGGAATATCCATCCCTTGTTCTTTCAATTCTTGTATGGCTCCTAATCCTGCAAAATCACTCGAAGAGAAAATGGCATCAGGTGGAGTTTCTTGTAATAATAACGTTTTGGCCGCATTAATTCCAGCATCAACATTACTTTTTGTTCTTAAAACGTATTCTTCTTTGAAAGGAATATTGTGATCAACAAGAGCTTGTTTGTATCCTTTGTATCGATTTTGATAAATTTCTAAAGATTGATCCCCGGCAAGATGAGCGATTTTTGTACAGCCTTCTTCGATGAGGTGCTTGGTAGCAAGATAACCTCCTTCAAAGTCATTAATGGTAACAGAACTAACTCCATCAACATTCATTTTTCTATCAAAAAACACCAACGGAACTTTTTCGCTTAAAACCCGTTTAATCACATGCTCGTTTTCTGAACTCACATTTGAAATAGACATTAGAATTCCGTCAACTTGAGCATTTAATAATGTGTTGATATTTTCAATTTCTCTTTTTTCGTCTTCATGTGTTTGACAAATGATAACATGATAGCCTTCGGGGTGTAATTCTTCTTCAATTCCACGAATAACCGAGGCGAAAAAGTTACTATCAATTCTAGGTACAATTACACCAACATTATTGCTTTTTCCGCTGCGTAGTGCTTGGGCCAGTTTATTTTGTTTGTAATTCATTTTGGCTGCGGTGTCTAGAACAAGCTGTCTAGTTGCAGGGCTAATTTTTGGATTGTTGTTTAAAGCTCTTGAAACAGTGGCAGCTGTTATGTCAAGTTTTTTAGCAATATCATAAATAGTAACTTTTTCTATCATCTCAAAAATTAGTGTAATTGGTTGGTAAATGTAACAAAAAAATAAAACATACTATTTTTAATGTTATCGATTACAATTTTAGCTTTTTAAAATTAAAATTGCAACAATGAGGTTTAATTGCAAATAGTAAATGTATAGGTTAAAGCATTTAATTCAACTATTAGTCATAATAAATAGTCGATTTAAATTTTATTTATGTTTTTTTTCTCACTTTTTTTTGTTTATTTCAAATTTATTATTACGTTTGTGTAATCGATTACATTGTTGTTGCACTCGGAATCGTTTATAATTTATGACTATGCTTCATTCTATTAAAATAATTAAACTAACAAAAGTAAATCCAGCAACTATTTTTTTGTTGCTATTTGCTCTGCCTGTTTTGTGTCAAAATGAAGTGACAGCTAGTGCGTCTTGGGCAAAATTGCCTTCGATTCTTGAGACAATTAAGGAGCCTGTTTTTAAAAATAAAATTTATAATATTCTTGATTTTGGAGCTAAGTCGGGAGGGGTTGTTGACAACACACGGGTTTTTGTAAAAGCCATCCAAAAATGCACAAAAAATGGAGGGGGTATGGTATTAGTGCCAGCTGGGAAATATTTCACCGGACCTATATATTTAGATGATAACGTAAATCTGCATTTAGCCGAAGGGGCTGAAATTTTATTTACTACAGACTCAACGGTTTATCCAATAGTGCATACCTCATTTGAAGGAACTGAATTAATGAATTATTCTCCTTTAATTTATGCTTATAACAAACATAATGTGGCTGTAACGGGCAAAGGGACTTTGAATGGTCAAGGAAGTAATGATAAATGGTGGTCATGGTGTGGAAAAGATAGTTATGGATGGAAAAAAGGAACACCAGATCAAAAAGATGATGTTACTAGATTAATGGATATGGCAGAAAAAGGAGTTCCTATTGCTGAAAGAATTTTTGGTAAAGGACATTTTTTGCGACCTAATTGTATAGAATTTTTTGAATGTAATCAGGTGTTGCTTCAAGGAGTTCAAATTGTAAATACTCCTTTTTGGGTGATTCACCCAATAAAGTCCTCAAATGTAATTGTTGATGGTGTAACTATTAAAAGTCATGGTCCTAATAATGATGGCTGTGACCCTGAATATTCTAAAAATGTTTGGATCAAGAATACCACTTTTGATACTGGAGACGATTGTATTGCAATTAAATCGGGTAGAGATAATGATGGTCGACGTGTTGCTATAAAAAGCGAGAATATTATTGTGCAAGATTGTAAAATGTATGATGGACACGGTGGAGTAACCATTGGTAGTGAAATTTCAGCAGGTGTTAGTAATGTCTATGTTGAAAACTGCTTGATGGATAGTCCTGAACTTGATAGAGCCATTCGAATTAAATCTAATTCAAGAAGAGGAGGATTAGTCGAAAATGTATTCGTACGTAATATTAAAGTGGGAGAAGTGAAAGAATCGGTTCTTGGAATTGATTTGTTTTATGGAGTACATGGTAATCAAACGGGAACTTTTATGCCTCAAGTTCAAAATATTTTCATAGAAAATAGTACGGTTAAAAATGGTGGACTCTATGGTGTTTTAGCTAAAGGGCATAAAGGTTATCCAATTAAAAATATTCGATTTAAAGACGTTACTATTGATAAAGTAGAGACTGAATATGCAATTGAAAATGTAGAAAATTTAAAATTTGTGAATACCTATATCAACGGGTCTTTGATGGAAAGTCCCAAAAACCAATAATCAAAACAAAACCAATTAATAACTAACAAACAATTAAATTATGAGTATTAGATGTTTATTTAAAAAAGGAGCTAAGAGCAGTTTTTCCTTTTTTGTTTTTATGTGCTTGCTGTTAGGGCAAAGTACATTTGCTCAGCAGACTCCTTTAAGTGGAGTTGTTCTTGATGAAACAGGACAACCAATGCCTGGGGTTAACATTATTGAAAAAGGAACAAAAAACAGTGCTTCAACTGATTTTGATGGAAAATTCTCTATCAAATTAAATTCTAATAAATCAACTTTAGTAGTAAGCTATATTGGTTATCAAGACCAATCAGTTAATGTAGCTGGAAAAAGTACTATTAAAATTTCTTTAGTTTCTCAATCGCAAAATTTACAAGAAGTGGTTGTGGTTGGATATGGTAAAGTTAAGAAGACAGATCTTACGGGTTCTGTAGGTTCAATAAGTGCTGCCGCTATTACAGAGAGAAATTTAACAGGTCCAATGGAAGCGATGCAAGGAGCTGTTTCTGGTGTTCAAATTTCAAATGCAACAGGACGTTTAGGAGACTCTTTTAATATTACTATTAGAGGAAAAAACTCAATGAATCCTGATTCTAAACCATTATATGTGGTTGATGGTGCGCCAACAGATAATATTGATTTCTTAAATCCACAAGATATTGCTCGTATTGACATATTGAAAGATGCTTCATCTACTGCGATTTATGGTTCAAGAGGATCTAATGGTGTTGTAATTGTAACTACAAAAGGCGGTGGAACTGTAAAATCTAGTATGTCTGTTACTTACGATTCTTTCGTAGGTCAAAAAGATGTGACAAGATTACCAACTATGATGGATGGTCCTACGTGGTGGGCATACCATCAAGCTGCTTATTTTTCTTCAACTACGACAACTCCAGCTTTATTAGCTGCAGGTATTTTTGGTAATCCAAGTACAAGTCCATTATTAGCTACAAGAATTGCAAATAATGAAACATTTGATTGGTATGGAGCAGTATTGAAAAGTGGTTTACAACAAAACCATTATGTGTCTGTAGCTGGAAGAACAGATGGAGGAGTATCGTATAATTTAGGTTTAGGTTTACAAAAAGAAACTGGAAACATTCCAAATGAATCATTAGATAAATATTCATTTAAATTAGGGTTGAATCATAAAATCAATGATAAATTTTCTGTTGGAGCTAATATTACAATAGCGAGAACAGAACAAGAACAAGGAAGTGCTATTGCAATGCAAGAAGCATTTAGATTAAGTCCATTTTACACTCCTTATGCATTAGATGGTAGTTTGTTTTTAATGCCAGGTAAATTAACAGATGCGAATGGTGTTTCTTTAATTAATAAAACGAGTACAATCAATCCATTATTAGAGATGGCTAATTCATCTAATTCAACTAAAGGGTGGAATGGTGTTGGAAGCGTGTTTGCTGAGTATAAACCATTGACTTGGTTGACATTTAGATCAACGTACTCTGCAGGTTTAAATACTATGAAAAATGGTCAATCATGGGGAGCACTTACTCAAACGGGTGTTTCAAATGGAAATTTACCATCAGCTAGTGTGAATCAAAGTGAGAAATTCAACTACACTTGGGATAACCAATTCAATGTAGATTATGCTGTTAAAGATCATACTTTTAGTTTCTTAGGCTTACAAAGTATAAACTCAGCTAGATACGAAACATTATCAGCTAGTTCAGCTTATATGCCTTTTGATACAGGAATTTATAATTTAGGATCTGGGAAACAATCTTCATTTAACTTAGGTTCTTCTTATGAAAAAAATACTTTAGCTTCGTTTGCGGGTCGTTTCAATTACGGATATAAAGGTCGTTATTTATTGACTATTTCAAATCGTTGGGATGGATCGTCTCGTTTTGCTGAAGGAAAAAAATGGGGTTCATTCCCATCAGCAGCTTTGGCTTGGAGAATTAGTGAAGAAGGATTCATGAAGAATTTTAATGCGGTTTCAGATTTGAAATTGAGAACTAGTTATGGTTATACAGGAAACAATATTATTCCATCGTATTCTACTATTAATAAAGTGGATGTTCAAACGTATTATGATTGGAATGGAACTGCAGCTAATGGTTGGTTACAAGGTTCGCCAAGTAACAGTAATTTAGGTTGGGAGAAAACAAGAGAGATGAACGTAGGTTTGGATTTCGGATTTTTTAATAACAGAATTACAGGATCTGTAGATGTATATGATAGACTTTCTTCTAACTTATTGTTGAAACAAAAATTAGTAATCGAGAATGGTTTCTCTACTTATATCAACAATATTGGTTCAGTAAGTAATAGAGGGGTTGAGGTAGCTTTGACTACTAAAAACATTAAAACTGATTTAGTGTCTTGGGAAACTACTTTCATGTTTACTAAAAACACTAATAAGATTAAATCTATTTATGATGATACTTCTAATGACGTGGGTAATAACTTATTCATTGGTGAATCAATTGATGCGGTGTATAACTATAAATTTAACGGAATTGTTAGAGCAGGGGAAACCTATCTTGATGGGACTTTAAAAGAAGGAAATGCAAAAGTAGAGGATCATAATGGAGATGGTAAAATTACTACAGCAGATAGATATATCATTGGTAATTCAAATCCAGACTGGACAGGTAGTATTTCAACTCGTCTAAAAGTAGGTAACTTTGATTTGTCAGCTTCTGCTATTATAAGTCAGGGATCATTGGTATTGAGTCCATTTCATAAAAACTTCACAGATTTATCTGATAGAGGAAGACAAAAAGCCAATATTGATTGGTATATGCCAGCCAATACAGCGGGACTTCCATTAAATACGGCTAGTAATTATCCACAACCTAAAAATGAAGGAACGTATTGGGTAAATGATGGTGTTGGATATTACAGAGACGCGTCTTTTATAAAAATTAAAAATATTTCATTAGGTTATACTTTTAGCCAAAGTCTATTAGATAAATTGAAATTAAAAGGATTAAGAGTGTATACTAATGTATTAAACCCATTTGTAATTACTAAATATGACGGATATGATCCAGAGTGGGCAGGTGCAGCATTAGGAATTGGTCGTGTAGCCACTGTAACATATCAATTAGGTTTAAGTGTTAAATTTTAAATAAGAAATCAAATGAAAAAAACAATAGTATCCTTATCACTAGCACTTATTACATTAAGTTCTTGTAGTAATTTTATTGAAGAAGAAAATCTATCTACAGTAAGTGCTGATGCGGTTTATAAAACTGCTAATGGATTCGAATCATTAGTAAATGCTAATTATTCTGAATTGAGAGAAATATACGGTAACGAACCTTGGTTATTTGTTGCTGGAACCGACTTATATGCTGATGGTAAAAACTTGGAACCAGTTGGATTGGGTCAGTATAAATTATTAAGTCCTTCTTCACCTAATGTTGGTTATTTGTATACAGAAGGATTTAAAGCCATACAAAAAGCAAACATGGGATTGTATTATAGTGACTTGACTGCTACAACTACTACATTACCAGCAAGAAAAGGGGAATTAAAATTTCTTCGTGCACATGCTTACTTTTTATTAGTACAAACCTATGGTGGAGTGCCTATAATTAAAGATTATAATCCTAGTCCAATTTTGTCTTATGATAGAAATACTGCAGCAGAGGTGTATGATTTTATCGAGAGTGATTTAGTTGCTGCTATAGCAGCACTACCTACTGGATCTTATACAGGGCGCGCAAATAAAAGAGCTGCCCAAGATTTACTAGCTAAAGTATATTTAACTAGAGGGTATGAAAGTTTTGCTAAATCAACGGATTTTGCAAATGCGGCAAGTTTTGCTGATCAAGCAATTGCTAGTCAAGCCTTAACCTTAGCCAATAATTCATGGATGCCAGGAACTGATATGAATGCAGAAACTATTTTTTCTGTTCAGTTTGACCCATCTTCTGTAACGGCAGATCCACAAAAATCAGGAAATGCTCAAGGAAGTTATTTTAGTTCATATTTAGGAGGAGCTGAAGTAGCAGGAAAAGCGCCTTATAAAGCGAATACTTTGCTTCCTACTAGTTATGCGATTTCATTATATGATCAAGGAGATAAAAGATGGGAAGGTACTTTTATGACTGAAATCTATGAAAGATATTATGATTTTTATGATGTAGCAGATAAAAGTACAATAAAAGTAAAACACTTTTTTGCACCTAAATGGTTTACTGCTGCTGATAAAACAGCTTATGAGGCGGCCTTAACTGCAGCAGGAAGAAAAGCAACTGGATATACATATCATGCTTATGGAACTTATGGAGCGACTTCTACAACTCCAGATTATGGAGGCATTCCAGTGCGTAAATTTGATGATCCAAAAGCACCTTTTGCTACTAGTGCCTCTGCACCAAGAGTGAGTACACGTGATTTAATTGTTTCAAGATTATCTGACACTTACCTAATAGCTGCTGAAGCTTATTTTAAAGCAGGTAATACTGCAACAGCTTTAGCTAGATTGAACGCAGTAAGAACAAGATCTTCTGCAGCAGCAGCTACTACTTTGACTATTGATTACATTTTAGATGAAAGAGCAAGAGAAATGTTAGGTGAATACAACAGATGGTTTGATTTGAAACGTACGGGTAAATTGGTTGAAAGAGCTTCTTTATATCATTATAAAATTGCTGCTAATGGTGGTGCAGCTAGTTTTGTAGGAACAGGTGGAGCGCTTAAAATTTTAAGACCAATACCTCAGGATGCAATTGACTTGAATCAAAACAAAAATTTCCCACAAAACCCTGGGTATTAATTCTAATATAAATGTTTAGATAATTTTTAAGTTTGTTTTATGGGGGACTGATTAGTGATAATCAAGTCCCCCTTTTTTTACTAAACACGAGTGTTAAAAACAATATTTATTTTAAATTTATAAAATGAAAAAAGTTTACTATTTAATTTTGATTTTTGGATTGTGTTTTTACGATGTAAATAGTCAAAATCTAGTAGACACTTCTTATACTATTCAAAGTACGTTTGCAAAAGACAGAAAAAAATTTCCATTTATACAGATTGCTAAGGTTTATAAAGATAAAAGAGTTGTTGAAGAACAAGAAATCGTTTACAAAGAAATAGATTCAAGAGGGTTGCATCTAGATGCCTTTTATAAAAAATCAAAAAAGCTCAATCCTGCTGTGGTTTTAGTTCATGGAGGAGGATGGAAGTCAGGGAATAAATCCCAAATGGAATCTTTAGGAAATGCAATGGCGACTAAAGGCTATTCTTGTTTTGCGGTTGAATATAGATTGTCACCTGAAGCCCAATATCCCGCAGCGGTGCTAGATATTAAAGAGGCGATTCAGTTTATACGAATGAATGCTTTGAAATATAATGTTGATGGGACTAAAATAGCTGTACTAGGTTGTTCGTCAGGGGGGCAATTAGCGGCTTTGATTGGAACAACTAATTCAACTTCCACATCAAGTGTACAAGCAATTATTGATATGGATGGTATATTGGCGTTTAAGCATCCAGAATCGCAAGAAGGTAAAGTCGCAAGTTTGTGGCTCGGGGGAGATTATGAAAGTATACCCGAAATTTGGAAAGAGGCATCGGCTTTAACTCATGTTGATCAAAATACGCCGCCTATTTTGTTTATCAATAGCGATATGCCTCGCTTTCATGCAGGGCGAACCGATATGATTGAAATATTAAATAAATATAATATTTATAATGAGGTAAAAACCATTCCGAATGCACCCCATTCTTTTTGGTTTTTTGATCCTTGGTTTGCAACAACAGTAGATTATTCGGTTCAGTTTCTGAATAGAATTTTCAATAAATAAGTATCATAATTAAAATTATATAATGATGAAAATCCAACAAATTACACTAGTGTTATTTTTAAGTTTAGCTTCGATGAAGTCAAACGAAGTATTTAGTCAAACGGCTCAATCTAAAATCTATGCTGAAGTTTCGGTTAAAGAAGGGGGAAAATGGGAAGGAAGGAAGTACATAGGAGGGACATTTAAAAATGTTCAAAGATTGAAATTAGCAACAGAACATACCGATCATTCGTTTGATATTCGCTACGAAGGACCAGGTTGGGAAAGTAATAAAATTGGATATCGATTGTATTTGGATTGGCGTAATGCGATTGATATTTTTGGTAAAAAAACAGAAAAAATTGTTTTGCCACAAGTGGGTCAAGACGGTTTTGATTCCTATCATGAAATGAGTGATTGGGGAGCAGATATTTTGAAGGCGGGAAAAGGAATCGGAATAGGTTCGATTGATCGTTATTTGAATAAGGAAAGACTGCATTTTTATGAGGTAGATTCAACCATTGCTACCGTTGCTAATACACCTAAAAATTCAGTAGTAAAAGTGCAGTACTATGGTTGGAAAACAGCTTCAGATAAAATTGATTTTACCTCTGAATTGACTATTCAACCGAATCAACGGTATACACAACATACCATCCACCCATCAAAAGCAATTGAAGGAATTTGTACAGGAATTGTAAAACAAAAAAATACAGAACTACTCCAAAAAGAAAGTCAAAATAAAAAATGGGCTTACATTGCAACGTATGGAACTCAATCTTTGGTTCCAGATCAATTAGGGATGGCTATTTTTTATCAAACCAATTCAGTTGAGAATATAGTTGATGCTGAATTCGATCATCTTTTACTATTCAAACCTACGACAAAAGTGGTTGATTTTTATTTCTTGGGGGCATGGGAACAGGAGCCTAATGGAATTAAATCAAAAGAAGCGTTTGTAAAATATTTAGAGGAAAGATTGAAAACTTTGGAAAAAAATAATAAAATGTAAACGATGAGAAAAGCAACTGTTTTACGATATACAATTTCAATAGTTTTATTAGCGCTACTTTTTAATCAAAAACTAGAAGCTCAAGAAAATAGCAAGACGATCCCTTCTAATTTAAAATGGTCAGAACGTATGGCTATGTCTATTATGAAACGTCACCCACAGGCCTATCAAATTGATAGTCAAACAGAGCCTAAATGGGATTATGTTCATGGATTGGTTCTGACTTCTTTTGAGGCGTTATATAAGAAAACAAAAGATAAACAGTATTATAATTACATCAAGCAGTATGCGGATGCTACAATTGATGCGAATGGAGTAATCTCCTCGTATAAATTTGATACGTACAATATTGATATGGTTACTGCCGGTCGAATCCTTTTTAATTTGTATAAAACAACAAAGGATGCTCGATATTTAAGCGTTTTACAATTATTGAGAAAACAAATTGCAGAACAACCTAGGACTGCAAGTGGTGGATTTTGGCACAAAAAAATGTATCCCAATCAAATGTGGTTGGATGGATTGTATATGGGTGAACCTTTTTATGCTCAATACACAACACAATTTGAAAAAGGAGCTCAATTAAATGATATTGCTAAACAATTTGAGTTAATTCAATTGCATGCCACAGATCCAAAAACAGGCTTGTTATACCATGGTTGGGACGAAAGCAAACAAATGCCTTGGGCCGATAAAACGACCGGGTGTTCTCCTAATTTTTGGTCACGTTCAATTGGTTGGTACGTGATGGCATTGGTAGATGTCTTAGATTATTTTCCTAAAAATCACCCTAAAAGAAAAGAGTTGATAGGATATTTGAATGCAATAGCAAATAGCTTGGTAAAATTTCAAGATCCATCAGGACTATGGTATCAAGTAACAGATAAAGGAGGAAGCGAAGGCAATTATTTGGAATCTTCAGGTTCATCTATGTTTGCTTATGCCATGGCAAAAGGAGCTAACAAAGGTTATTTGCCAATACAATTCAAAGCTGTTGCTAATAAAGCATTTGACGGATTGACAACACAATTGATTAAGACAGATCCAGACGGTCAAATTCATATTACTCAAGCTTGTGCGGTAGCGGGGCTAGGAGGAAATCCTTATAGAGACGGTTCATATTCGTATTACGTAAACGAACGCAAAAAAGACAATGATCCTAAAGCGACAGGTTCCTTTATTTTAGCAGCGTTGGAATTAAATAGATAGTAGTATAAAATGAAAAGGATTAAAATTAGTTTTTTATTTTTCTTTATAGCCTCTTTCTGTTGTGTTCAGGGGCAAGAGGCTACCTTTTCTAAAAGTGTTTGGGTCTCTGATAATGGAGATGGAACCTATACTAATCCAATTTTAAATAGTGATTATTCAGATCCGGATGTGATTCGGGTGGGAGATAAATATTATATGACTGCGTCCTCCTTCAATTGCATTCCTGGGTTGCCTATTTTGGAATCGAGTGATTTGGTGAACTGGAAATTGATAGGATATGGATTAACCAAACAACCTCCATTTGAAGTCTATGATAAGCCACAACATGGCAACGGGGTTTGGGCGCCCTGTATTCGATACCATAATAACGAATTTTATATCTATTATCCGGATCCTGATTATGGTATTTATTGTATAAAAGCTACAACTGCTCAAGGACCTTGGTCGGAGCCAGTTTTGGTTAAACCAGGGAAAGGATTAATTGACCCAACTCCTTTTTGGGATGAGGATGGCAAAGTATATTTAGTGTATGCTTTAGCAGGAAGTCGAGCTGGAGTAAAAAGTGTTTTGTTAGTCTGTACAATGGATTCGAAAGGTCTTTTGGTTAATAATGATGATGTATTGATACTTGACGGACATCAAGACGAACCTACGATAGAAGGGCCAAAAATATACAAGAAAAATAGCTATTACTATATTTTTGCGCCGGCTGGAGGTGTAGCTACAGGCTGGCAAACGGTGCTTAGATCCCGAACTATTTTAGGGCCTTACGAGAAGATAAAAGTTTTAGAACAGGGTACCTCTTCGGTCAATGGACCACATCAAGGAGCATGGGTGCAAACCCAAACAGGCGAAGATTGGTTTTTTCATTTTCAAGATAAAGGAGCTTACGGAAGAGTGGTTCATCTAGAACCTATGCAATGGAAAAATGACTGGCCAATAATTGGAATTGATGCTGATAAGAATGGTATTGGCGAGCCAGTATCGAGGTATAAAAAACCGAATGTTGGAAAATCATTTCCCATTACCTCATTAATAACGTCAGATGAATTTAATCAACCTCAACTTGAGTTGCAATGGCAATGGCATGCTAATCCAAAATTAAATTGGGCTTTCCCAACTAATTTGGGCTATTTTATGCTGAATTGTATACCAAAACCAAAAGAAGCAATTAATCTGTGGGAGGTTCCTAATTTACTGTTACAAAAATTTCCAGCAGATGAATTCATCGCTACAACTCAATTAACATTTAATCCGCATTTCGATGATGAAGAGCTAAATTTTCTCGTTATGGGTTTAGATTATAGTAGCTTGAGAGTAAAGCAGGTTGAAGGGAAAATAATTTTGTCTCAAATAGCATGCAAAAATGCTGATAAAAAAGGTGTTGAAAACGAGATAGTGTCATTACCTTTAAAAACCAATTCAATTTATTTACGAGTAAAAGTAATTAAAAATGGAATTTGTACATTTTTCTATAGTGAAGATGGAAATAATTTCAAAGAGGTGGGAGTTCCTTTTACGGCAAGAGAAGGTAAGTGGATTGGAGCAAAATTAGGTTTTGTTGCTCTACGCAACGGATTCATTAATGATGCTGGAAATAGTAAAATAGATTGGATTAGATTTAATAAATAACAATATGGGTGTTTTGAAATTTTTATTAAAAGGGTTGTGTATTCTAGTATCGATTAGTGTTACCGCTCAAGTACATACTAAATCTTGGAAACAAATTACAGAATCAAATGATCAAAAATGGTATGCTTCAGAAGAAGCAGCTCAGGTAGCTGAAAATGTTTTGTTGTACCAAAGAAATATTGGTGGTTGGCCCAAAAACATCCAAATGCAGCAATCGCTTTCAGATGTAGATAAGCAAAAGTTAGTAGAGTTAAAATCAGAACCTATAGAATGCACTATAGATAATGGGGCGACTTGTCAGGAGATGCTTTTCTTATCTAAAATCTACAGCAAAAATCCTGACACACGGTATAAAATGGCTTTTCTGAAAGGATTAAACTACTTGCTTACTGCTCAGTATGATAACGGTGGTTGGCCACAGTTTTATCCTTTAATTAAAGGATATTATACTCATATTACGTATAATGATGATGCGATGGTAAATGTTTTGGAATTGTTTAAAGAACTTAAAAATAAAACCAATGTTTATTCAATCAGTCCATCTCCAGAAATTCTAGAAAAAGTAAATTCTGCTTTTAATAAGGGAATAGACTGCATACTAAAAACACAGTACAAACAAAACGGAGAGCTTACAGCATGGTGCGCTCAGCACGATGAGGTTAGCTTACTTCCTGCAAAAGCACGTGCTTACGAATTGCCTTCGTTAAGTGGTAAGGAATCGGCTAAGATTACACTGTTATTAATGTCAATCGAGAACCCGTCCCAAGAAATTATTGATGCGGTTGAGGCAGCTGTTCGTTGGTTTGAAAAAACAAAAATTGAAGGAATTAAAATTGAAAGTATTTCTAATCCCACAAGTAAGAAAGAAGATAAAGTAGTGGTACGAAGTCCAAATGCCTCACCACTTTGGGCTCGATTCATGGATTTAGATACCAATATTCCATTTTTTTGCGATCGGGATGGGATTAAAAAAGCAACATTAGCCGAAATTGGATTGGAACGAAGAAGTGGTTATGGCTGGTATACTGATGAGCCCAAAGAAGTACTTAAAAAATATATTTATTGGAAAAAAAACATAGCAAGGATCTCCTCAGAAAGTAGTAAAAAAAAAGCCCTAGTCAAAGATGATTTTTATATTGTGGTCGATCAAACGGGGCAAGGTAACTTTCTAACGATTCAAGATGCAATCAATTCAGCACCATCGTTTCCATACCAACGAATTATTATTTTTGTTAAAAATGGGGTATATAAAGAAAAAGTAAAAGTACATTCTTGGAACCCTAAAATATCATTAATAGGAGAAAGTCGAGAAGGAACCATTATTACTTACGACGACTATTTTAATAAAATTGGTTTAGGTAGGAATAGTACATTTTACACCTATACGATGTTAGTAGAAGGGAATGATTTTTTTGCAAAAAATCTGACTATTCAAAATACTTCTGGCGAAGTGGGTCAGGCGGTCGCGCTAAATGTCAATGCAGATAGAGTTTTCTTTTCCAATTGTTCGTTTATAGGAAATCAAGATACGTTGTATACTTCAGGAGAAGGAACTAAAAATTATTTTAATAATTGTTATATTGAAGGTACTACCGATTTTATCTTTGGAGATGCAACTGTACTATTTGAAAGTTGTGAAATCCATAGTAAAAAAGATTCGTATGTAACAGCGGCATCAACACCTCAAAATACAAACTTTGGTTATGTTTTTAAGGATTGTAAATTGACAGCAGTTGAAGGGGTAAGTCAAGTATATTTAGGTCGTCCGTGGCGAATTTATGCAAAGACAGTTTTTATGAATTGTGAAATGGGAGGACATATAAAACCCGAAGGGTGGGAGAATTGGTCCAAACCTGAAGCAGAAAAATCAGCATTTTATGCCGAATACAATTGTAAAGGTCCCGGTTTTCAACCTCAAAAAAGAGTTTCGTGGTCGCATCAACTGACCAAAAAAGAGTCTGAAGAATATACCTCAGAAGCTATTTTGGGAATTGAATTCATAAATCAGATTCAGTCATTTAAATAAATTTATATACCATGAGATTTCTAATTTTTCTTTGTTTTTGTATTTCGTTGAGTTGTTTTGCTCAAAAAACTACTATTTACACTATTGGTGATTCGACCATGGCAGATAAGATTAAGCCGGATGAAAATCCCGAGAAAGGATGGTGTCAGGTATTACCTTCTTTTTTTGATTTGAATACAATTACCATTGATAATCGAGCAGTTAATGGAAGAAGTACCAAAAGTTTCATCAATGAAAAACGTTGGGAATCAGTGTATAAATCTTTAAAAAAAGGCGATTATGTTTTCATTCAATTTGGACATAATGATGCAAAAGTCGCTGATTCTACACGATATACTAATCCGCATACTACCTACCGCCATAATCTGATTCGTTTTGTTACCGAAACTAGAGAAAAAGGAGCTATACCTATTTTATTTTCATCTATTGCTAGACGCAATTTTAATGAACAAGGGGTTTTAGTAGACACTCATGGAGACTATCCGTTAGAAGCTCGTTTGGTAGCGCAAGAATACCAAGTACCATTTATCGATTTGGAATATTTTTCAGAAATTCTGGAACAATCTTACGGACCAGAAAAGTCTAAAGAACTGCATTTGTACTTCAAAGCGGGTGAGCATCCCTATTATCCCGAAGGTAAATCAGATGATACTCATTTGAGTCTTATGGGAGCTATGGAAATAGCAAAAATAGCAATAAGAGAGTTGCACAAACTGGATTTAGGAATAAATAAATATAACAAACTGTAATAAAAAAACCTGTAATTACAATTACAGGTTTTTTTGTGGAGAAGATGGGGCTCGAACCCACGACCTCTTGACTGCCAGTCAAGCACTCTAGCCAACTGAGCTACATCCCCAATGCAGGGGACAAATATAGTTTAATTTGGTTTTAAATTCTTAATTGCAGAAAAAAACCACGCCATTCTTTCCAAAAAAAGAACAAACTAACAGAATAGTTTTAACTTTACATTAAAATTTCTGTTATGGCATTACAAAACGCTACAGGTTCTATATTGATTTCTATCGATGCTACAATCGCTACGATTGAATTTGGACATCCAGCAAGTAATTCGTTTCCGGCGCAATTGTTGCAAGATTTGACTAAAGCGATTGAGACCTTGGGCCAAAATCCTGAAGTTGTTGTATTAGTTTTGAAAAGTCAAGGAGCCGCTGCTTTTTGTGCGGGAGCTTCGTTTGACGAATTGTTAGCCGTAACCAATGAAGCGGAAGGGAAAGCTTTCTTTTCGGGATTTGCGCATTTGATTAATGCCATGCGAAAATGTCCCAAAGTGATTGTAGGTCGTGTGCAAGGAAAAGTAGTAGGTGGTGGAGTGGGCATTGCAGCCGCTTGCGATTATGTTTTGGCTAGCCAAGAAGCGAATATCAAATTATCAGAATTAGCCATAGGTATCGGCCCTTTTGTAATTGAGCCAGCGGTGTCGAGAAAAATAGGTAAAACGGCTTTGGCTGAATTAGCATTAACGGCTCAGGAATGGAAATCAGCGGCTTGGGCCCAAGAAAAAGGCTTGTATGCCAAAACGTTTGAATCCATTGAAAAATTAGACAAAGCGGTAACAGAATTGGTACAAGTTCTTTCAAGCTATAACCCCGAAGCCTTAGCTGAGATGAAAAAAGTCCTTTGGGAAGGGACCGATCATTGGGAAAGCTTATTAGTAGAAAGAGCCGCCATTACTGGAAAATTAGTGTTATCAGATAGTACTAAAAAAGCCTTAGCAGCTTTTAAAAAATAATAGAATACTATGTTAGTAGCTTTACAACAAGTAAATATTGCACAAAAAATAAAACATGCTCCTGATGGGAATTACCAAATCGGAGTCTTGATAGGGTCATTTATTCCGTTTGTTATTTTAGTTGGATTGGCGTATTGGATGTACAGCCGAGCCAAAAAAAGAGACCAAAACCCTTAATTATTTCGTAAGTTTGCACTCAAATAGACAATGGAATGAGCAATATTAGAATCACCAAACAATTCAGTTTTGAAACCGGTCACGCTTTATATGGCTATGATGGCAAATGTAAAAACGTACACGGGCATAGTTATAAACTATCTGTAACCGTTATTGGTAAGCCAATAATTGACCGTTCAAACGTGAAATTTGGAATGGTGATTGACTTTACCGATTTGAAAAAAATCGTGAAAGAAGAAATTGTAGACCAATTTGACCACGCAACAGTTTTTAACGAAACCACCCCTCATATTGAATTGGCTAAGGAGTTAAAAACCCGTGGACATCATGTTATTTTAGTAGATTACCAACCTACAAGTGAAAATATGGTGATTGATTTTGCACAACGCATCAAAAACAGATTGCCAGAAGGAATTGCACTTTTTTCTTTAAAACTACAAGAAACCGATTCGTCATTTGCAGAATGGTTTGCAAGCGATAATCTGTAATTCAACAACTATGCAATTAGCCAATAATAAAAAAATATATTTTGCTTCTGATCAGCATTTTGGAGCACCAACAGCCGAATTGAGTTTTCCAAGAGAACAAAAATTTGTGGCTTGGTTAGACGAAGTGAAACAAGATGCCGAGGCTATTTTTTTATTGGGCGATTTGTTTGATTTTTGGTTCGAATACAAAACCGTAGTTCCAAAAGGATTTGTTCGTATTTTGGGCAAACTCGCTGAAATTCGCGACAGCGGCATTCCTATTTATTTCTTTGTAGGCAACCATGATTTGTGGATGGAAGATTATTTTCAAAAAGAATTGAATATTCCCGTGTACCGCGATAATCAAGAATTCACTTTTGGAAACAAAACCTTTTTGATTGGTCACGGCGACGGAAAAGGGCCTGGTGATAAAGGGTATAAACGTATGAAAAAAGTGTTTACGAATCCTGTAGCCAAATGGTTTTTCCGTTGGTTGCATCCGGATTTGGGTGTGGGTTTAGCACAATACCTTTCGGTAAAAAATAAATTGATTTCGGGTGCTGAAGATGTGGTATTTTTGGGCGAAGAAAACGAATGGCTGATTCAATATGCTAAACGCAAACTCGAAACCAAACACTACAATTACCTTGTTTTTGGACACCGCCACTTACCTATGGTGTTTCCTTTAGGTAATAATTCAGACTACGTGAATTTAGGCGACTGGATTACCTATTTTACCTACGGCGTTTTTGACGGGGAAACTTTCGAAATTAAAAAACAGGAATAAGCTAGTAAATTACGCTCTTAGAATTTTTTCCATTTTTTTACCTTTCGCCAATTCGTCAACTAACTTATCCAAATAACGTACTTGTTTGGTCAATGGATTTTCAATTTCCTCAATTTTATAACCACAAATAGTCCCTGTAATTAATTCGGATTTAGGGTTTAGACTAGCCCTTTCGAAAAAGGTTTTAAAAGTTACGTTTTCGTCAATGAGTTGTCGTAGACTCATGTCGTTAAATCCCGTTAGCCATTGAATTACTTGATGTAATTCTGTTTTGGTTCGACTTTTGCGTTCCACTTTAGCAAGATAAAGCGGATAGACTGAAGCAAAAGTCATTTTGGCAAATCGTTCGTTATGTTCTGGGGTTGTTTGCATCAAGTTTTACTCCTCTTTTCGATGTTCTTCCAAGTCTTTTTCTAAATCCAATTTTCTAAAGGTAGGAGAAGAAATTCCAGTAATCAAAACAGTTAATAGTGTCATGCTTCCGCCAAAAACGACTGCGGTCACCGTTCCCATTAATTTAGCAGTCAATCCACTTTCAAAAGCCCCTAATTCGTTAGATGAACCTACAAAAATAGAATTCACCGCCGCTACACGACCTCGCATGTGGTCAGGAGTTTTGAGTTGTAAAATCGTTTGGCGAATCACTACCGAAATACCATCCACCACTCCGCTCATGAACAAGGCAAAAACGGACAACCAGAAATAAGTAGAGAGACCAAAGACAATAATACAGAGTCCAAAAGCAAAAATAGCTACTAACAATTTTATTCCTGCATTTTTATTCAAAGGCACATAAGCCGAAATGAACATGGTTAAGAAAGCGCCAATTGCAGGTGCCGCTCTCAAAATTCCAAAACCTTCTGACCCCACTTTTAAGATGTCTTGAGCGAAAATAGGCAACAACGCTACTGCACCTCCAAACAACACCGCAATCATATCTAACGAAAGTGCGCCTAAAATCGTTTTATTTTGGAACACAAATTTCACTCCTTCTTTCAAACTTTGCATTACGGGTTCGCCAATTTTTGGATTCAAAATGGGTTTGGATTCAATTTTTGACAAGGCAATTAGTGCCAATACAGAAAAAGCGACTACTGTACACATAGACCAGTGAATACCAATCCAAGTAATCGAAAATCCGGCTACGGCTGGGCCTAAAACAGAAGCAATTTGCCATACGGAACTGCTCCAAGTAGCCGCATTAGGATAGGCTTTTTTGGGAACAATTTGCGACATTAAAGAGAAAACTGTAGGTCCTAAAAAGGAGCGAACTAATCCTCCTAAAAAAACTAAGAAATAAATACTGTATAGAACTATTGGAGTAGACCAGCCACTAGCGACTACAGGCCAAGTCAATAAAAACAATCCTAAACTAATGATAGAAAAGCCTAAGATGCATTTAAAAAGCATACTTTTTTTCTCATTTTGATCTACAATATGTCCTGCAAACAACGCCATCGATACCGCGGGGATAATTTCCATTAACCCGATAATTCCTAATGACAAGGCGCTTTTGGTCAAGCTGTAGACCTGCCATTCAATGACAATAAATTGCATTGACCAGGCAAAAACCATAGCAAATCGCAAGATTAAAAACACGTTAAATTCTCTGTAGCGCAAGGCTTCGTAGGGGTCATTTTTTTGTTTCATTATTGAATATCTTTTAATCGAAGTTGGAGACTCAATTGTCCATTCCATTCATTTTCATCAATGCAGTACGCCATTTGAAATGGCTTTTGATTAGCAACTAAATTTTTTTTATTGGCTAAGTTAAAACCAATGGCAGCGATGCCTTCGGAATTATTTTGTTTTACAAATAGTCGGATGTGCTCGTTATTGGCTCCCATAAATTTTGGATAACCCGTGTCGATTACATTTTTAGTAACAAAAACCGGGGTCATATTTTGTGGTCCAAAAGGCTCAAATTGTTTTAAAATCCGAATGAGTTTTGGGTTAATGTCTGAAAAATTAATTTCGGCATCCAGCTCTATTTCGGGAGTCAATAATTCGGAGTCAATAGTTTCTTGTACTACTTTTTCGAAAGCGTTTTTAAAAGCCTCGTAATTCTCTGCCTTCAACGTCATTCCTGCGGCATACATATGTCCGCCAAATTGCTCCAAATGTTCCGAACAGGCTTCCAGTGCATTGTAGACGTCAAAACCTCTTACAGAACGGGCCGAAGCGGCATAGTAATCGCCACTTTGAGTAAAAACCAAAGTAGGTCGGTAATAGGTTTCAATCAATCGAGAAGCCACAATTCCAATCACTCCTTTGTGCCAATTTTCTTGAAAAACCACTGTGGTAAAACGCTCTTGTTCGTTGTTTTCTTCAATTTGCAACAAGGCTTCTTGAGTGATTTGTTTGTCCAAGCCTTTGCGCTCTGAATTGTAGTCTTCAATTTCTTTGGCAAATTGTTGGGCTTGTTCCAAATTAAATTCGGTTAATAATTCTACCGCATGATTGCCGTGTTTGATCCGTCCCGCTGCGTTGATTCGCGGAGCAATTACAAAAACGACATCCGTTATGGTAAGTGACTGTTTTTTTATTTGTTGGATCAGTGCTGCAATTCCAGGTCTTGGACTGGCATTAATCACTTGTAATCCAAAGTGTGCTAAAACTCGGTTTTCGCCAGTTATGGGTACAATATCAGCGGCAATGGCTGTGGCAACTAAATCCAAATATGGAATTAAATCATCAATAGTTTGATTTCGATTTTGGCTCAATGCCTGAATCAATTTGAATCCCACGCCGCAACCACATAATTCGTCATACGGATAGTGGCAATCGTCTCTTTTTGGGTCGAGAACGGCAACGGCTTCAGGCAAAGAATCTCCCGGTCTATGGTGGTCGCAAATGATAAAATCAATATTTTTTTCTTTGGCGTAAGCCACATGATCAATGGATTTGATACCGCAATCCAAAGCAATAATTAACGTAAAACCATTGTCTTCGGCAAAGTCAATCCCTTGAAACGAAATCCCGTAGCCTTCGGCATAGCGGTCTGGGATATAGGTCGCAATATTGGGATAAAAACTTTTCAAATACGAAGCCACTAAGGAAACGGCAGTCGTTCCGTCTACATCGTAATCGCCAAAAACTAAAATATTTTCTTGATTTACAATCGCATTTTCTATCCGATTTACGGCTACATCCATGTCTTTCATTAAGAACGGATCGTGCAAATGGTCTAACGAAGGGCGAAAAAAAGTTTTGGCTTGGTCAAAGGAGGTAATTCCGCGTTGTATCAATAAAGTGGCAACCAAAGAATCAACATTCAATTCTTGGGCGAGTTGATCTACTTGTTCTTTTGCAGGTTTTGGTTTGATTGTCCAGCGCATAGTGATTTGGGATTTGGGTTTTTATTTTAGGCTTAAAGCGTCTCCTTCAAATTGAATTCCGTTCCAGCCTGATTGTATAAAATTACGAATATTTTGGTGGTTGGTTCCTTCCAGATCGCCTAAGACTTCTTCAAAATAATAGGCGCCAAAGCAAGCTAAAGTTTCCGCTTGGGTCAATTGTTGGATTTTGGCGAAAGCAAATACTTTGCAAGAACCTGAATTTTCTCCTGCCCCATTGTGTTGGTTGCCATTCTGAAAAGCAGTTGGCGTAAACTCGTAATTACTTTCAATTGTTGCAATGGTTTCAGCAAAAGTGATGGTTTCAGGGGTTTGTTTTAGTTTATTTAAAAAAGAGGCTAAGGTCATGATTTCTATATTTTATGAAAATTGTGAGGCTATGTTTTTTGCTGCAACTATCGCACCTTCCATATATCCTGGATGTTGCAAGGCCGTTTCTGAACCCGAAATATATAATTTATTATTTAAAAATGAATTTTGATAGAGTTGATGTCCGTTATTTTCATGTGCCATGACCAAATGGTCGTAATTACTAAAAGTAAGCGGTTCATCACGCCATACTTTTTCATTGTAAGTAATATAATTTTTAGCATCCGAACCAAATAATTTTTCCAACTGTGTAATCACTTTTGTTTTTCTTTCTTCTAATGAAAGTATGCTGGTGCTACCATTTAAAAACCCTTTTAAAGCATAACCAGTATTGTCAAATGTACTATGGTCGTACATCTCGGTAATGATGCTGGCTTGACTAAATAAGGTGCCAGAATAATTGTTTTCTTTCCAAAATGGAGTGGCGTATTCTACAGCAAATTTTATAGATTCTCCCATCCAAGTATGAGTTTTTTTGGCCAAACTCACTAGTTTTTCTGGAAGTGGTGGGTTGAATGATAAGGTATTTACCATTAAGTTGGGGGGTAAAGTAGTGATCACACAATCAGCGATATAAACTGTTTCGTTTTGATCCAACACTTCCATTTGATTCCCAACTTCGTTTACAGCGATTACTTTAGTTTGTGTTTTTATATTGTCATTCCCAATTCTTTCTGCTAGTTTTTCAATTAATTTTTGCGTTCCACCTTTTATGCGAAAAGAAGGTTCTTCAAATTCTGAAATTTCAAATTTTTGAGGGGGTACAAAAGACATCGTCTCAAACAACGAAATACCTTGAGTATGTTGTTTAAAATAGCTTAATTCTAATTCGTCTAACAATTGAAAAAGATGGGGGTGCAGTTTGCTAAACCAAGTCGCTCCCATTTCGATTGTTGCGTTTGTTGTGCCATTTCGAGTTTCGATGCGCCCTCCAATTCGTGTGTTGGCCTCCAAAAGGGTAACATGAATACCTTTTTTCTGTAATAAATAACCACATGTAAGACCATTTAATCCAGCTCCTATGACGATTACTTTTGGGATATTCATTTATTCTTCTTCTGAAAATTTATTTTTCTTAGCTTCTTTCACAACTGGTTTTCCACCTACAACCACAACGATTTCGCCTCTTGGAGCCGTTTTTTCGAAATGAGTTAACACTTCTCTAACCGTACCTCTAACATTTTCTTCATGGAGTTTAGATAATTCTCTTGAAACCGAAACTGGTCGGTCTTCTCCAAAGTAGGTCGCAAATTCAGCCAATGTTTTTACTAATTTGTGTGGCGAAACATACAAAATCATCGTTCTAGTTTCTTCGGCCAAAGCCAAAAAACGAGTTTGTCTTCCTTTTTTGTCAGGCAAAAAACCTTCAAAAATAAATTTATCGTTAGGTAAACCGCTATTAACCAAAGCTGGTACGAATGCTGTAGCACCAGGCAAACATTCAACTTCGATTCCTTTTTCGATACAAGCACGGGTCAATAAGAAACCAGGATCTGAAATAGCAGGAGTTCCTGCATCAGATATCAAGGCAATGTTTTCGCCCGCTTGTAATCTCGCAATGACATTCTCCACCGTTTTGTGCTCGTTGTGCATGTGGTGACTGTGCATGTGCGTGCTAATCTCAAAATGTTTCAATAATTTGCCACTTGTACGCGTGTCTTCAGCAAGAATTAAATCGACTTCTTTCAAGATGCGAATGGCACGAAAAGTCATGTCTTCAAGATTGCCAATAGGCGTTGGAACGATGTATAATTTTGACATTCGGCGCTAAAAATTCAATTGATAAAAGGGAATTACAAGAATTTTTTCTCGATAATTTCCATAAAACGTTCTTCGTATTCTTCTTTTCCTTCCCAGTTGTTGTAGTCTGGTTTTACCATATCTCTGATGAAATCTCGGGTTTCATAGAACGTATCGAAAGTGATTAATTGATTTAATACACGATTGTAATCTTCAGGGTCATTCCCAAAAAGATGTTTGGTAAAGGCAATACGATCGTTCAAATCGATACTGATTCCTTTGGCTAATTTTTCGTTTAGCGATACCGATTTAGGTTTTTCTACTTCCTCAGGAATTTCCATTTCATCAATCGATATCGAAACAGTTTCAATAACTTCTTCCGCTTCTTCTTCAACAGGAGTTTCATAGGCATTGCTCTCCACTTTAACGAATAAGTCTTCATTAAAATCACCGCCAATTAAGTCTTCAAAAGAAATTTGAACTGCTTCCTGTTTTGGAGCTTCTTCGATAAGTTCTTCTTCCTCTTTTTCTAATTCAAAAGCAGGGATGAAAGGGGGTTCGGTTTCTTCGTCTTCAGTTTCATCCTCGTCGTTGTCTTCATCTAGGGTTTCTAAATCTTCACTTTCTTCAAAAATAGGCTCCTCCATTTCGGTGATTTCCTCTTGTTCCTCTTCTTCAAGAACCAATTCAGGAGTTGCTTCTACTTCAGGAAGACTATTGTCTTCTATGATAATAGTAACAGGCACCTCATTTTCAATAGCCTCAAAAGCGGCCTCGATTTTTTGTTCTATTTCGGCTTGTCCAATGGTTGGTTTACTATCGCCAAAATGGTCGTCAACAAAGCGTAACAGTGCCAATTTTTCGTATAATTTTTGCGTTTCCAGATACAATTGATTGATATCAGACTTGTTTTTTAATTGTAAAATTCGGTGTGCAATGCTGATTAAATCGGCTTCCAATCTCTTTTTCATTTGACTTAAATTATAGGATGTATGTTGTATTGTATGTGTGTTGTTTTTTATTTTTAATTTCGGAAAACTAGGGGCGGTGCTTTAGAAAATTTTTTTACATTTGGAAACACGTAAAAGTATAAAAATTTATAATCAATTTATACCTTACAAAGGAATAAAAACTAAGTTAGATAAATAGAAAATGTTTCTCGAAAATACAGTAAATCATAAAGAACAATTTGGTTGGATCGAAGTGATCTGCGGGTCGATGTTTTCGGGTAAAACAGAAGAATTGATTCGCCGATTAAAACGCGCTCAGTTTGCCAAACAAAAAGTAGAAATTTTCAAGCCAGCGGTTGATACCCGTTACCATGACGAAATGGTGGTTTCGCATGACTCCAATGAAATTCGTTCGACTCCAGTTCCTGCGGCTGCTAATATTGCGATTTTGGCACAAGGCTGTGATGTGGTCGGGATTGACGAAGCACAGTTTTTTGATGATGAAATTGTACGTGTTTGTAATGATTTAGCCAATCGTGGGATTCGTGTGATTGTGGCAGGATTGGATATGGATTTTAAAGGTAATCCTTTCGGTCCGATGCCTGCTTTAATGGCTACTGCCGAATATGTAACCAAAGTGCATGCGGTATGTACCCGAACAGGTAATCTAGCTAATTATAGCTTTAGAAAAACCGATAATGATAAATTAGTAATGCTAGGTGAAACTGAGGAGTACGAACCCTTAAGCAGAGCAGCGTATTTTCATGCGATGAGAAAAAATGAAGAGAATGATTCTTAATAATAAAGTAAAAAAAGGGAAAACAATTTGTTTTCCCTTTTTAATTTATTGGTTTTTTTTATTCTTTGAGTTGTAGCCCAAAAATATAACTAGGTACGGTAGAATTTGTATTAATAATAATTGGGTTGTTGTTTAGAGGAGTTAAGTCAAATGCTAGTATGTTAGTTTGGTCACCATTTCTATTATATGTTGTTAAATAATAAAATTCAGTTGTGTAGTCGTATGCACTTGACATTCGTTCTCCATTAATATTTATATTAGAAGTAGCTACTGAAGTAGTAGAGGGTGTGATTTTAATAAGTTCACTTCCAGCTGCTTGATTTTTAATTGCGTAAAAAGTACTACTATCAAACACTTCCAAACCGTTATACATAAACGTACCGCTTGTATTAACAGGTAAATTGCTATTTATAATATTTAAAGATGGATTAGGAATAGTTGTATCTAATGATTTTAGCGCACCGCCTACAATGAAATATAATTTACCTGAAAGTGAAGTCATGTTCGAAATATAACCAGTTGTATTAGCTGAACCAACATGAATAGGGGTAAATGAAGTAATTGGTGTCATAGAGTTAACATCATACTCAGTTAAATAGTTATTGATAATAAAAAATAGACGGCTTCCAACAAATTCCATTGCTTGTACCCCAGAAATAGTATAAATAGTAGGTGCTGATGAAGTAATAGTTGCAGCACTAGTTTTAATGTAATATTTTCCTACGTATTGATTAGTAGAAATTAGATAAATTCCTGCAGTTTTATTATAAGTTGAATTTTGAGATGACATTACTTGATTAGTAAGTAAATGTGGTGCAAATGAGTCTGTTCTTACAGGGATGGGTAGTGACATTGCGACAGGTTCTACTTTTAAGTTCCATATATTACAGTCTCCCGCAGGAGTATTGGCATTAGTAGATTGAATAGCAATGTATTGAAAAGTAGAAGTAACGGGATTAGGGTCGCTGGATGAACAGTTGCTCAAGGAAATACCAATTAGAAATAAGTAAGCTATTCTAAAGTGGAGCTTGATAAATTGAGCTATTTTTTTTGGGGTAAAAAAAATCGACTCACTAAGATACTTTAGTGTGTCTAATAAATTTGGGATTTTCATAAGATTGGGGGCTTTAAGTTTTGGAAAATTATTTTAATTTGGGATTACTATTGTGCAATATTAATTAATTTTATTAAACAATATATCACTGAATTTAGTGATTTTTAAATGGTTGTAAAATTTACTCTTACATCTTCTTCCGCATTCTCGCTACTGGAATATCGAGTTGTTCGCGGTATTTTGCAATCGTTCTTCGGGCAATAGGGTAACCTTTTTCTTTTAAAATTTCTGCTAATTGATCATCGGGAAGCGGTTTGTGTTTGTCTTCTTCTTCAATTACGGTTTGTAAAATCTTTTTTATTTCTAGGGTAGAAACATCTTCTCCTTGGTCATTTTTCATCGCTTCAGAGAAAAACTCTTTGATTAACTTAGTGCCATAAGGAGTTTCCACATATTTACTATTGGCAACTCGAGAAATTGTCGAAATATCCAAGCCTACTAAGTCAGCGATGTCTTTCAAAATCATCGGTTTCAACTTGGTTTCGTCGCCTTCTAAAAAGAATTCTTCTTGGTAATGCATAATGGCATTCATGGTGACAAAAAGTGTTTCTTGACGTTGACGAATCGCATCGATAAACCATTTCGCCGAATCTAATTTTTGTTTGATGAACTGCACCGCTTCTTTTTGCTGACTCGATTTGTCTTTAGAAACTTTGTATGTTTGCAACATTTCTTGGTAGTCTCTAGAAACGTGAAGGGAAGGGGCATTTCGGCCATTCAAACTCAGTTCTAGTTTGCCCTCCACAATTCGGATGGCAAAATCAGGAACTACATTTTCCGTCACCTTATTATTCCCTGTAAAAGAACCTCCGGGTTTCGGATTCAGTTTTTCTATTTCGTAAACGGCTTTTTTGAGTTGGTCGTTTGAAACATTGTATTTTTGTAAGAGCTTGTCGTAATGTTTTTTGGTAAAAGCATCAAATTGATTTTCGATAATATCAGTTGCCAATTCGATGTATTCGGTTGGGGTTTTGTGTTTGAGTTGCAACAACAAGCATTCTTGCAAATCACGCGCACCTACACCCGATGGTTCTAATTCGTGAATCACATGCAAGAGACGTTCTACCGTTTTTTCATCCGTGTAAACCGCTTGGGTGAAGGCCAAATCATCCACAATATCGGAGATGCTTCTTCGAATGTAGCCCATATCGTCAATACTTCCTACTAGGAATTCTGCGATTTCTCGGTCGGCTTCGCTTAGGATAAACGTATTGAGTTGGTTGATTAAATCTTGGTGAAAACTAATCGGCGCAGCAAAAGGCGCATCGTGGTCTTCATCGTCATCACTATAATTGTTGGTTTGTGTTTTGTAATCGGGCGTTTCGTCGTTGCTTAGATAATCGTCTATGTTGATTTCTTCGGCATCGATACGTTCTGATTCGGCATCATCATAATCATCATAGTCTTCCGTTTCAAACTCGTCTTTTACATATTCCTCTTCTTCTTTTCCTGATTCGAGTGCTGGATTTTCGTTCATTTCTTCTAATAAACGTTGCTCAAAAGCTTGCGTAGGCAACTGAATTAACTTCATCAACTGAATTTGTTGAGGAGATAATTTCTGGGATAATTTGAGATTTAGGAATTGCTTTAGCATTTATTTTGTTTAAAAGTTTAAGGTTTAAAGTTTAAGGTTGCAGCATTTTCAACAACTTTAAACTTTAAACTTGAAACAAATTTTTAAAATTCCGCACTACCTGGCGTTCTTGGGAAAGGAATTACGTCACGAATATTCGTCATACCCGTTACAAATAATACCAAACGCTCAAATCCAAGTCCGAAACCAGAGTGTACCGCAGAACCAAATCGGCGGGTATCTAAATACCACCATAATTCTTCCTCGTCAATACCCAATGCTTTCATTTTTTCGACCAAGACATCGTAGCGTTCCTCTCTCTGCGAACCTCCTACAATTTCTCCAATACCTGGGAAAAGGATATCCATGGCGCGAACGGTTTTTCCGTCTTCGTTCAAACGCATGTAAAATGCTTTGATATTGGCAGGGTAATCAAATAAGATTACCGGACATTTAAAGTGTTTTTCTACCAAATAACGCTCGTGTTCTGATTGTAAATCAGCACCCCATTCGTCAATGATATAACTGAATTTTTTCTTTTTATTAGGAGTAGATTCTCTCAAAATTTCGATTGCTTCCGTGTAAGAAACACGTTTGAAATTATTTTCCAAAACAAAGTTTAACTTGTCTAACAAAGCCATTTCGCTACGTTCGGCTTGTGGTTTTTGTTTTTCTTCGTCTAGTAAACGACTTTCTAAAAATTTCAAATCGTCTGGACATTTATCCATCGTGTATTTGATTACATACTGAATGAAATCTTCCGCCAAATCCATGTTGTCATCCAAATCATTGAACGCCACTTCAGGTTCAATCATCCAGAATTCAGCCAAGTGGCGAGACGTATTCGAGTTTTCAGCTCTAAAAGTAGGTCCGAAAGTATAAATTTGCCCCAAAGCCATCGCAAAGGTTTCGCCTTCTAGTTGTCCTGAAACGGTAAGGTTGGTTTCTTTACCAAAAAAATCTTTTTTGTAATCTACTTTTCCTTCTTCGGTTCTTGGCGTATTGTCAAATGGCAAAGCTGTTACTTTGAACATTTCTCCAGCTCCTTCTGCATCTGATCCAGTTATGATTGGTGTATTTACGTACACAAATCCTTTTTCTTGAAAATAGGTATGAACGGCATGCGCCAAAACAGAACGCACACGCATAATGGCTCCAAAAGCGTTAGTTCGTACTCTCAAATGCGCATTTTCACGCAAGAATTCCAAAGAGTGTTTCTTTGGTTGCATTGGAAATTTTTCCGCATCGGAGTCGCCTAAAATCTCTAATTTTGATACTTGAATTTCGTATTTCTGTCCAGCGCCTTTGCTTTCTACCAAACTTCCTATAACCGAAACAGAAGCTCCTGTTGTGATTCTTTTCAAGGTTTCTTCAGGAGTATTTTCAAAATCAACTACACATTGAATATTGTTGATAGTCGAACCATCGTTCAACGCAATAAATTGATTGTTTCTAAAAGTTCTTACCCATCCTTTTGCATTTACTTCTTGAAGTGTCGAGGTACTGTTTAGTAAGTCTTTAACTTTTGTATGTTTCATTTTCATTTTAAATTTTAAGTATACAATTTACAAAATCAAGATTTTATCTTGTTTCTGAATTACAAATTAATGGAATTATCTGCGTTTATTTCTTCTTTCGACGCCTTTTTTTTCTCGAAGGTCAATACTAATGCGGGTAATACTAATAGGTTAGCAAACATCGCAAATAATAAGGTGCAAGAGATTAAACCTCCTAGTGCAATGGTACCGCTGAAGCTTGAAAGTGTAAAAATAGCAAATCCAAATATTAACACAATCGAAGTATAAAAAGTACTAATTCCTGTTTCTCTCAAAGCACTGAAAACTGATTTTTTTATTTTTCCGTTGTTCTGAATCAAATCGTGGCGGTATTTTGCCATAAACTGAATGGCATTATCTACTGAAATTCCGAATGCGATACTAAATACCAAAATGGTAGATGGTTTTAATGGAATTCCGAAATACCCCATCAGTCCGGAAGTAATGCAAAGAGGCAATACATTGGTGATAACAGATGCCATTACCATTTTTCCAGAACGGAATAGATAAGCCATCAATCCAGCAATCATAACAATGGCAAAAATAAGCGACTCAATCAAATTGTCAATCAAATATGAGGTTCCTTTTTGGAAAACCAACGCTTTTCCGGTTAAGGTTACTTCATAGCGTTCTTTTGGGAAAACAGCTTCTATTTTCTCACGCAATTTACCTTCTACTTTTGCCATTTCTTCGGTGCCAATGTCTTTCATAAAAGTAGTAATTCGGGCATATTGTCCTGTAGAATCTACATAGCTTTTCATCAAGTTTTCCTTGGTGTTTTTGGTTGCATTTTTTGCATACGACAAAATGAAAGTTTGTTCTTGAGCTGTAGGTAAATCAAAATACTCAGGATTCCCATTGTAATAGGCTTGCTTAGAATATTTAACCAAGTTTACAACTGAAATAGGTTTAGATAATTCTGGAATTTCAGCAATTGTCTCCTGTAATTCATTCATTTTTTTCATGGTAGATAATTTCATAACACCCTTTTTACGCTTGGTGTTAATCATAATCTCCAAAGGCATTACGCCGTTAAATTCTTTTTCGAAAAATACAATGTCTTTGAAAAAGGAAGCGCTTTTAGGCATTTCGCCAATTAAACTTCCTGAAACTTTCATTTGTGAAACCCCAACAATACTGAATATTAGTAAGAGTACATAAATAATGTAAATCCTTTTTCGTCTGAATTTCACAATATTTTCTACCCAATCCAATAAGAAAGAAATGTAGTTTTTGCTCAAGTGGTATAAGTGTTTTTCTTTTGGCAGCGGCATAAAACTATACACAATAGGAACCACAACTAAGGTGAGTAAATACACCGAAATTACATTGATAGATGTCACTAATCCAAATTCAAAAAGCAATTCATTTCCGGTAATCATAAAGGTAGCAAAACCTGCTGCAGTGGTTAAATTGGTCATCAAAGTTGAAACCCCAATTTTTGAAATTACCCGTTGCAAAGCTTTGGCTTGGTTGTGGTGAATTTTAATTTCCTGCTGGTATTTGTTAATCAAGAAAATACAATTGGTGATTCCAATAACAATAATCAGCGGCGGAATAATAGCCGTTAAAATCGTGATTTTGTAATGAAATAATCCGAGGGTGCCAAAAGACCACATTACTCCAAAAAGCAAAATACAAATGGATATAAAAGTGGCTCTGAAAGAGCGAAAAAACAAAAAGAAAATCAACGAAGTGATTAACAGCGCTGCGCCAATGAAAAGCCCGATTTCGCCTTTCATATTTTCGGCATTGATAGTTCGGATGTACGGCATACCTGACACACGAAGGTCAATCCCAGTCGCTTTTTCGAATCGGTTGATTTTTGGCACTAGGTTTTCTAGAATGAATGTCTTTCTTGCTGCAGTATTGACAATTTTCTTATTAAGATAGATGGCTGAACGAATACTACCTGATTGTTTGTTGAATAACAATCCTTCATAAAAAGGCAGTTTGTTAAATAATTCGTTTTTTATTTGTTCCAAATAACCAGCATTATTAGTTTGACTATCGTCGATGAGTGGTACTAGTTGAAATTTTTCTTCTACTTCGTTTTTTTGTAGTTTTTTTAAATCATTTAGAGAAACCACCAATTCTACTTCTTTCGAATTTTTTAAACCAGTCATTAATTCGTTCCAAGCTTGAAATGCTTTAGGTGTAAAAAAGCGATTGTCTTTAAAACCGATGACAATTAAGTTGCCTTCTTCGCCAAATTTATCTAGAAATGCATCGTATTGTTGATTGACAATATGGTCTTTAGGGAGTAGATTGGCTTCGTTGTAGGTCATGCCTAAATTTTTCCATTGTAAGGATAGAAAAATGGTTAAGGCAAGAATACTTATTAAAATTGCAATTCTATTTTTAAGCACAATTCGGGCCACTAATTCCCAAAATCCTACTTTTATTCTCTTTTTCATAATTGTTTTAAAAATGCACGCAAAGGTAATGAAAACCACTATAAAACATAAGGTTTCAAATAAACTTTTTGTCTTTTGAGAAGATATATACAAGCGGTTTTTTTAATTTTACAATAAGATAATTTATGAGATATAAATTATATATTTGATTTCCTCATTTTTGCTTTATTAAAACGAGGAAATTCATACGATAAAGAATATGAAAAATTATAAAAATGCTGCATTCTATATAGCTGTAACAGGTGGGTTTACTGCACTGATGCTATGGATTATCAGAGAGGGAAAGCATCTTGAAATCAACAAAACTATCTTAAGTTCTGTGGTTGAGAATGGTTCTTGGAATGATTTTTTGGAATCTATGCAGCACAATTTGCAAGATCCTTTAGCGATTCTTTTGGCTCAAATTGTAACTATTATTGTTGTCGCTCGATTTTTTGGCTGGGTTTTTAAAAAAATTGGACAACCTACCGTTATTGGAGAAATCATAGCAGGAATTGTTTTAGGACCTTCGTTACTTGGAATGTACTTCCCTGAATTTTCATCAACTTTATTTCCTGTTGAATCTTTAGGAAATTTAAAATTCTTGAGTCAGATTGGGTTAATACTCTTCATGTTCGTAATTGGTATGGAATTGGACTTGAAAGTGCTCAAAAACAAAGCAAATGAAGCAGTTGTAATTAGTCACGCAAGTATTGTTATTCCATTTACCTTAGGGATTGGACTAGCTTATTTTGTTTACAATCGCTTTGCTCCCGAAGGAGTCAAGTTTCTTTCGTTTAGTTTGTTTATGGGTATCGCCATGAGTATTACAGCATTTCCGGTATTGGCTCGAATTGTTCAGGAGCGCGGACTAAATAAAACAAAATTGGGAGCAATAGCCATTACTTGTGCTGCTGCCGATGACATTACTGCTTGGAGTTTATTGGCGGTTGTAATTGCCATTGTTAAAGCAGATAACTTTGTAAGTTCTTTATATATCATTGGACTAGCAGCTTTATATGTTTTGGCAATGTTGTTCATAGTGAAACCTTTTTTAAAGCGAATAGGGGAGTTGTATGGGACAAAAGATACTTTGGTAAAACCAGTTGTGGCGATCTTTTTCCTTACTTTGATTATTTCGTCGTATGCCACTGAAGTAATTGGTATTCATGCTTTATTTGGAGCATTTATGACTGGCGCGATTATGCCAGATGTGCCTAAATTCAGAACTATATTTATTGAAAAAGTAGAAGATGTTTCTTTGATTCTTTTATTGCCTTTATTCTTTGTCTTTACGGGTTTAAAAACTGAAATAGGATTGATTAACGATCCGTATTTATGGAAAGTAACAGGGTTTATTATCTTGGTAGCTGTAATTGGAAAGTTTTTAGGAAGTGCTTTGGCGGCCAAATTTGTAGGGCAAACATGGTCGGATAGTTTTACTATTGGGGCTTTGATGAATACTAGAGGGCTAATGGAATTGATTGTACTAAACATAGGTTTGGAACTGAAAGTTTTGACGCCAGAAGTATTTACGATGATGGTAATTATGGCATTGGTCACTACTTTTATGACAGGCCCCGCTTTAGATTTGATCAATTTTATATTTAAAAATAAAGAAGCTGTTGTTCCTGAAATTGTAGTCAATGAAAATAAATACAAGGTTTTAATTTCTTTTGGGAATAATGAAAAAGGCAGGTCATTGTTGCGTTTAGCCAATAGTTTGACTAAAAAACAGAAAAAATCGGCTTCAATTACGGCGATGCATTTGTATTTAAGTGATGAAATGCACACCTTCAACACAGAGGAAATTGAAAAAGATAGTTTTGTACCAATTTTAGAAGAATCTAAATCCTTGAATCAAGAAATTAATACGCTTTTCAAGGCTACGATGGATATCGAAACTGAAATTGCGGATGTAGCAAATCAAGGGGATTATGATTTATTATTGGTGGGTCTAGGAAAGTCAATTTTTGAAGGCACCATTTTAGGGAAGGTAATCGGATTTACTACCCGAATCATTAATCCCGACCGTTTAATCGATAAATTTACGGGTAAAGAAGGATTGTTTGAAAACTCTCCTTTCGATGAGAGAACGCGCCAAATTATATCCAAAACTAAAATGCCTTTGGGTATTTTGATTGACAAAGATTTACAAAGTGTGAACAGGGTGTTTATCCCAATATTTACTTCTGAAGATTCATTCTTGTTAGATTATGCTCAAAAATTAATTTACAACAACAATTCCAAAGTTGAAATACTGGATGTTAATGGCGATATCCATAACAATTTTGTGGTACAAAGTGCCTTGGAATCTTTGGAACAAAAATACCCGAACAACATTAATTTAATGGAAGACCGAATCGTAAAGAAAGAATTTTTAGCAAATCAAGACGTGATGATTATCAGTCTGGAGAGTTGGAAAGCCTTAGTCGATTCCAGAAGTGTTTGGTTGAGTGGAGTTCCTTCCGTTTTAATCTTAAAACCATAAGTATTTAAGCATAATAAAAAATCCGCCTTTTAGGCGGATTTTTTATTATGTTATAATCAAAGAAATTACACTTTCATGATTTCGGCTTCTTTTTCTACAAGAAGTTCGTCAATTTTTTTGATATATGCGTTAGTTAAGTTTTGAACGTCATCTTCGGCACTTTTACAAATGTCTTCAGAAGTCCCTTCTTTTTCTAATTTTTTAATATCTGTATTCGCGTCTTTACGCGCATTTCTAATTCCGATTTTAGCATCTTCAGCTTCAGCTTTGGCTTGTTTAGCTAACTCACGTCTTCTTTCCTCTGTCAAAGGTGGCACACTAATAATAACCACATCTCCATTGTTCATTGGGTTGAAACCTAAATTAGCAATCATGATTGCTTTTTCAATAGCTTGCAGCATGTTTTTTTCAAAAGGTTGCAAAGTGATTGTTCTAGCATCAGGCACGCTGATTTTTGACACTTGAGAAAGTGGCGTAGCCGAACCGTAATAGTCAACAAAAACACTTCCTAGCATAGCAGGAGACGCTTTCCCAGCACGGATATTTACAAATGATTTTTCTAAATGTGCAATAGAACCTTCCATAGATTCTTTGGTACTATCTAATATAAATTCAATTTCTTCAGTCATTTTTCAGATTATTTAGATTGTTAGATTATTTAGATTGTTAGGACTTATTGTAGTCTAATAATCTAAGAAGTCTACTAGGTCTTTTTTAAATATTTACTACAGTTCCTATGTTTTCGCCTTCGCAAATTTTGATTAGGTTCCCTTCTTTGTTCATGTCAAAAACTACAATTGGTAATTTATTTTCTTGACTTAAAGTAAATGCAGTGGTATCCATAACATTCAATCCTTTGCTCAAGACATCTTCAAAAGAAATATAATCAAATTTTACGGCAGAAGCATTTTTCTCTGGATCAGAATCGTATACTCCATCAACACGTGTTCCTTTTAGAATAACATCGGCGTTCACTTCAATTCCGCGAAGTACTGCAGCCGTGTCAGTTGTAAAATAGGGGTTTCCAGTTCCTGCACCAAAAATTACAATTCGTCCTTTTTCAAGGTGACGTACCGCTCTTCTTTTGATATAAGGCTCTGCAATAGATTCCATTTTTAAGGCAGTTTGCAAACGTGTTTTCATTCCTTTGTCTTCCAAAGCACCTTGCAATGCCATTCCATTAATAACCGTAGCTAACATCCCCATATAATCGCCTTGAACGCGATCCATTCCTGAACTCACTCCTGCTACTCCTCTAAAAATGTTTCCACCACCTATTACAATAGCAATTTCAACTCCTTTATCATGAATTTGTTTGATTTCGTCAGCATATTCAGCTAATCTTTTCGGGTCAATTCCGTAGTTTAGATTGCCCATTAAAGCTTCGCCACTTAATTTCAAAAGAATTCTGTTGTATTTCATGATTTAGTTGAGTTATTTGGTGCAAATATAGTTATATTCTGTTTTTTTGAAATAGTGTTTAAAAAAAATAATTTTAATGGTTTTTTGTAAAATACCTTTGTTTATAAACTTTCGTATCGAGAAAATACAAAATGAAATTATTATTTTGATTCAGGATGTAGAATAGTGTTCTCAAACTCCTCCAGAGTAAGTCCATTTTTCACATTGTAATCGCCAATTTTAGTTCGACGCAAAACGGTCAAATGCGAACCAGAATGCATGGCTTTCCCAAAATCGTAGGCAAGTGAACGAATATAAGTTCCTTTGCTACAAACCACTCTGAAATCAATTTCTGGCAAAGCGATTCGGGTGATTTCAAATTCGTAAATCGTAGTTTTTCTTGAAGCTATTTCCACTTCAACCCCTGCTCTTGCGTGTTCGTATAAGCGAATGCCTTCTTTTTTAATTGCCGAAAAAACAGGTGGTTTCTGATCAATTTCGCCTAAGAATTGCTGCACAGTTTGATGGATTAAAGTATCGTCAATATGAGTGATCGGGTAGGTTTGGTCAATTTCGGTTTCTAAATCATACGAAGGCGTAGTGGCTCCGATGAAAAAAGTCCCCGTATATTCTTTGGCTTGTGCCTGAATTTCGGTGATTTTCTTGGTGAATTTTCCAGTACAAATAATGAGCAAACCCGAAGCTAACGGATCTAAAGTTCCGGCATGACCAATTTTAAATTTTTTAGGTAAATCAAAATTGCGTTTTAAAATGTATTTCAGTTTGTTCACTGCTTGAAAGGAAGACCAAGTCAGCGGCTTGTCAATCAAAAGAACTTGACCATTTAAAAAATCATCTGCTTGCATTAAATAATAGTCAAGGGATGAATAAAAAAGTGGATGAATAATAATACAATTCCAGCAATTATTCGGTAATATCCAAACAGTTTAAATCCTTTTCTACTTAAAAAACCGATAAAGGTTTTGATTGCTAAAAGGGCTACAATAAAAGCTATTATATTTCCGATGATTAGGAAGTTAATTTGGTCGTGAGATAAGACAAAACCATCTTTATAGTAATCATAACATTTTTTAGCTGTTGCGCCTAACATGGTAGGAACGGCTAAAAAAAATGAAAACTCAGCTGCTGAAGTACGGGATAATTTTTGAGACATTCCCCCAACAATTGTTGCACCACTTCTGGATACTCCAGGAATCATAGCGATACATTGGAATAATCCAATTTTTAGCGCTTTCAGATAAGTAACTTCTGTTTCTTGAGAAGTGTTGAACCAATCATCTACTTTTAACAATAGGATACCTCCAACTAATAATGAAATAGCTACTGTAACTGGATTTTCTAATAGTGCATCTATTTTTTTGCTGAAAAGCAAACCTAGAACCACAGCAGGAATAAAAGCAATAAGAAGTTTAAAATAAAAATCAAAAGATTGAAAAAATCGCTTGAAATAAAGAACAACTACTGAAAGAATAGCCCCTAGTTGAATCACAATGGTGAAAAGTTTGGTGAATTCGTCGTGTTCAATCCCAAAGAATGATGAGGCAATAATCATGTGTCCTGTAGACGAAACAGGTAAAAATTCGGTAATTCCTTCAATTATAGCGAGTAGTATAGCTTGTAAAGTATTCATTTAGGCTTTTTTTGGATTTTTCAAAATAGCATAAATGGTGATTCCAAAACCAATTAAAACAGTAGTGGGTGCCAAACGAATGCGTCTGAAACTAAAAACATCTTCATTGAATACATTAGGATCATCGCTTCCTCCTCCAGACATAAGAATAAATCCCAACGCAATTACGGCAATACCAATTAGTAAGATTTTATAATTTACTTTTTCGAAAAGAAATTCTTGTTTGTGTTCGCTATTGTTTTTCATTATTGTTGAAAATTATATTTAGAAATGGTGATAGGATTTGGTTAACTAAACAAATAATCCAATCAACAAATCCATTTTTTAATACAAATCGTCTGTTCGTAAATTCAAGAAACGTTGTGTTGCAAAATACGTACTCAACCAAGTAATCAACACTCCAATTCCAAATACCGAAATTAGAACTAATGCAATAAGTAATTGATCTTCCAGAAGTCCTAGGTCAGGGAAGTTGCTTTCTAAATAAATCAGCACGCCAATTAAGGCTAGTATAGCTAATCCCGCACCAATCATTCCAAGGCGTATACTACGCATCACAAATGGTTTTCTAATGAATGCTTTGGTAGCACCTACCATTTGCATGGTTTTAATGATAAAGCGGTTAGAGTGAATCGATAAACGCAACGAACTATTGATAAGTAAAACGGCAATAACAGTCAAGAATCCGCTGATGATTAAAATCCACATGCTGACTTTTTTGATATTATCATTCACTAAATTCACTAATTGTTTGTCATAAACAATATCTGAAATCATAGGATTTCTTCGCAATTGGCTTTCCACTTTTGCAATACTGTCTTTGTAAACGTAGTCGGCTTTTAAGTGAATATCATAGGAATTTTGCAAAGGATTTTCACCAAGGAAAGTAACAAAATCCTCTCCAATAATATCGGTATGTTGTTTAGCTGCAGCATCTTTAGAAACGTATTCGAAAGTTTTTGCAAACGGTGCTTTTTTTAATTCGGCATCAAAAGATTTGATGATGGTGTCATTGGCTTCATTTTTGAAAAATACCGTCATAGCAATATTTTCTCTGAAGTCATCGGCAAGTTTTTTAGAATTGATGATAAAAAGGCCTAACATTCCTAATAAAAACAGGACCAAGAAAACACTTAATACTACTGAAAAATAAGATGAAATTAAACGGCGTTTTTGAAATTTATCGTAAGAAGAACTCATAGTTTGTCAAAATTATGGGGTAAAAATAATAAAGAATTTCTTTATTTAAAGTTAATATCGTTCAAAGTTTTAACTTTCGTACAATAAACGTAAATTTGGCAGCTGAAATTGTAAAAGATCGTATATTATTTTACTTTTTCATGTATTCAGACAAATAATTTTCAGCCTACGAAAAGGCTACAACAAATAGAGCATACAATGAAATACAATCCGAACGAAATTGAAGCGAAATGGCAAAAGTATTGGGCAGAAAATCAAACTTTTGCAGCGCAAAATAATTCTGACAAGCCCAAACATTATGTGTTAGACATGTTTCCTTATCCATCAGGAGCAGGGCTGCATGTGGGGCATCCGTTAGGGTATATTGCTTCGGATGTGTATTCAAGATACAAAAGACATCAAGGATTTAATGTGTTACACCCAATGGGTTATGACAGTTTTGGACTGCCAGCAGAGCAATACGCCATTCAAACGGGACAACGTCCTGAAGACACTACTTCAGTAAACATTGACGGTGGAGTTGACAAAGAAGGAAACCAAATTGCGGGATATAGAAAGCAGTTGGATAAAATCGGATTTTCATTTGATTGGAGTCGCGAAGTGCGTACCTCTAATCCCGATTATTACAAGCATACACAATGGATTTTCATCCAATTATTTAATTCTTGGTACAATAAAAATTCAGATAAAGCAGAGGATATTTCGACTTTAATTGACTTATTCGAAAAAGAAGGAAATGCTACTGTCAATGCCGTTTGTGATGATAACATTGTCTCTTTTTCGGCATCAGAATGGAACGCATTTTCATCAGAGGAACAACAAAAAATACTGTTGCAATACCGTTTAACTTATTTAGCAGAAACCGAAGTGAACTGGTGCCCAGGATTGGGAACGGTTTTGGCGAATGACGAAATTGTAAACGGTGTTTCAGAACGCGGTGGATTTCCAGTGATTCGTAAAAAAATGACCCAATGGAGTATGCGAATTTCAGCCTATGCCGAACGTTTATTACAAGGTTTAGATACGATTGATTGGACTGAAAGTATTAAAGAAAGTCAACGCAATTGGATTGGAAAATCGGTTGGAGCAATGGTTTCGTTCAACGTCATTGCGAGCGAAGCGAAACAATCCATAGATGTTTTCACTACTCGTCCTGACACCATTTTTGGAGTAACGTTTATGACTTTGGCTCCAGAACATGAGTTGGTGGCACAAATTACGACTCCAGAACAAAAACAAGCGGTGGAAGAATACATCGAAAAAACAGCCAAACGTTCCGAGCGCGAAAGAATGGCCGATGTGAAAACCATTTCAGGTGTTTTTACTGGGGCGTATGCCGAACATCCTTTTACTAAAGAACCTATTCCTGTCTGGATAGGCGATTATGTGTTGGCAGGATACGGAACAGGAGCTGTAATGGCGGTACCTTGTGGAGACGAAAGAGATTATGCTTTTACCAATTTCTTTAAAGGTCAAAACGGAATGCCGGCTATTAAAAATATTTTCAATAAAGACATTTCAGAAGCAGCTTATGGAGAAAAAGGCGGTTTCGAATTAATAGATTCCGACTTTTTAAACGGTTTAGGATACAAAGAAGGAACGAAAAAAGTAATTGAAGCTTTAGAAAAAATAGGACAAGGAAAAGGGAAAACGAACTACCGTTTGCGTGATGCTGTTTTCTCTCGTCAGCGTTATTGGGGAGAGCCATTTCCAGTGTATTATGTAAATGGGTTGCCTCAGATGATTGACGCCCAACATTTGCCTATTATTTTGCCAGAAGTGGAGAAATATTTACCTACCGAAGACGGTTTGCCTCCTTTGGGTAACGCTTCAGTTTGGGCTTGGGACAGTGTAAACAACAAAGTAGTTGAAACGAATTTGGTTGACAAAACGACTATTTTTCCTTTAGAATTGAACACTATGCCGGGTTGGGCGGGGAGTTCTTGGTATTGGATGCGTTATATGGATGCGCATAACGAAACTGAATTTGCAAGTCAAGATGCCTTGAAGTATTGGGAAAGTGTGGATTTGTACATTGGCGGAAGCGAACATGCGACAGGCCATTTGTTGTACTCTCGTTTTTGGAACAAATTTTTAAAAGACAAAGGTTTTGCACCAACGGAAGAACCCTTCAAAAAATTGATTAATCAGGGAATGATTTTGGGAGAAAGTGCATTTGTTTTTATAGTTCTTTTGCGTTCAAAAACAACTTTAAGTAATTCGTTTTTAAGTAGTAATGATTCTAATAATAATATTGAAAACTTATTAGAAGCAGCGACCGCCCCAAAATCTCTTGTAATAACCGAAGAAATTTATAATGATATACAAGTAAATAATAGTAATGCTTACGTTGATGAATGGATTAAAAATAATACATCTCAATTAAAGAATATTCAATTATATTATTCAGCTGAAAGTATAATTAAAACTAGCGTTGATGTTTCTCTTTTAATAGGAACCTCTAATATCATTGACAAAGAAAAGTTGCGAAATTGGATGCCACAATATAATAATATTCCTTTTCTTAATGAAGATGAAGATTATATAGTTAGAAGAGAGATTGAAAAAATGTCGAAATCCAAATACAATGTTGTTACACCTGATTTAATTTGTGCTGAATATGGTGCTGATACCTTGCGTTTGTACGAAATGTTTTTAGGACCATTGGAACAAGCTAAACCTTGGAATACAGCAGGAATTTCTGGAGTGTTTGGTTTCTTGAAAAAACTATGTCGTTTGTATTTTGATGATAACGGATTGGTAGTTACCGATAATGAACCGACCAAAGACAACTTGAAATCACTTCACAAAACGATTAAAAAAGTAGCAGAAGATATTGAGAGTTTTTCATTCAATACTTCAGTTTCTCAGTTTATGATTTGTGTCAATGAATTGTCAACGCAAAATTGCCATGAAAGAGCGATTTTAGAACCATTGGCGATTTTAATTTCGCCGTATGCGCCGCACATTGCAGAAGAATTATGGTCGTTGTTGGGTCATTCGAATTCGATTGCAACAGTAGCTTTTCCAAAATTTGAGGCGGCTCATTTGGTGGAAAGCAGCAAAGAATACCCGGTTTCATTCAACGGAAAAATGCGTTTCACAATTGAATTGCCTTTGGATTTAACCAAAGAACAAATCGAAGAAATTATAATGAAAGACGAAAGAACATTACGCCAGTTGGATGGAAGAACACCTAATAAAGTAATTATTGTACCAGGCAAGATTATTAATTTAGTTGGGTAGTTTATAGAATAATCTTTAAGTAAAAAAATATAATAATTTGAATCCCAAATATAAAAGTTTGGGATTTTTTTTATCCTAATGCAACCATTTGTAAAATTTTCTCGTCTATTGTAATAGAAACGTATTTATCAAAATTTGAAAGTCATCAATATATATCAATCAGAAGAAGAACTAATTCGTTTAGCTGTCGATAATAATCGTCAGGCACAACATAAGATATATGTTAGATTTTCTCCAAAAATGTTAGCAATTTGCCGACGGTATTGTAAGGATATCCACGAGGCGGAAGATGTTTTAATTACGGCTTTTACTAAAGTTTTCGCCAATTTAAAACACTTTAAAAGCGAAGGTAGTTTTGAGGGATGGATACGCAGAATAATTGTTAACGAATGTATTTCGTTTCTTAGATCGCGAAAAAAAGTAGTTTTCATTGAAGAGGAATTGTTTGTAGATGATGGTTTAAATAGTATTGAAATTCAATTTTCAGCCGAACAAATTCTCTATTTAATTGATAATCTCCCTGAAGGATATAAAATGATCTTTAATTTATATGCAATTGAAGGTTTCAAGCATCAAGAAATTGCTAGTATGTTAGGGATTAGTGAGGGAACATCTAAATCACAATTGTCACATGCTCGCAAAATACTTAAAGAACAAATTAGCAAGTTGAATTATGGAAATGGAACCAAATAAATTTGAATCCCAAATTAGGAAAAAAATAAGCGCCCACGAAATTACACCTAGCGATTCTTCATGGGAACGATTAGATGCTATGCTATCTGATAAAATAGAGTCTAAGTCAAACCGTAATTTCATTTGGATCCCTGTAGCGGCTAGTTTGTTTATTAGTATTGGATTGTTTTTCAATACTAATGGCTTGCGAGATTTTACTAAAAATAAAGGCGTCAGAGCAGTTGCTAATTCGACGAATTCAACTAAAAACCACACAGTTGAAAAGAGTACAGCGATTAAGGTTTTGCCTCAAGAAAAAAGGGTTGCTATCAGTTCTGTTAATCAGCCCCATTTAATTAAACAAACTTCTGTTAAAATGAGAATTGGTAAAATGAATGGTTCAATCTCTCAAATTCAAAACAGAATATCTTCGAATGAAAAGGAAATAGAATCAAAAACTCAAAATACACTAGTAGAATCTGAAAAAGATAACGAAAAAGGAATCCGTGTTTCCATTCTGAAACAAGTGCCTGTAAATGAAAAGATAAAAGTAGATGCTAATAGCCTTTTGTCAGAAGTTGATAGAGAATTAGAACAAACATTTAGAGAAAAAGTGATTACTAAAATTGGTAAGAATTACCAAGAAATAAAAGTCGTTTTAGTAACACGAAACCAAGAATAATTAATTTTAATCCAACCTAAATTATGAAAAACAGTATTATTTATGTAGCAGTAGTAGTAAGCCTTTTGGCAAGTAAATTAAATGCGCAAGAAACATTTGAATCTAAAATTAAAGTAATTGGAGAAAGAATAGAGCAAATTACCAAAGAAGAAAAAGCGGCTTTAAAGGTAGAGATTGAAGCTATTAATACTCAATTGGGAAAGGGTAGTATTTCAAAAGAAAATGCTGAGTTAGAGAAGAAAAAAATGGCGGAAGCAAGAGCGATTTTAATCGAAAATAAAATTGCAGTTGTGCAAGCTGAGTTGAAAGATATAATTCAACAAAAAGTAGATGGGAAAGTGAATAAACAAGATGAAATTGTTTCTGGTTTGAGTGTTAATTGGAAACCTAAAAAACACAAATCAGTTAATTATGAAAAAAGAACAACCTCTCAGTTTGTTTTTGCAGCTGGTATAAATAATGTAACAACAGAAGGGAAGATTGACAATTCTGATTTTAGGTATTTTGGGTCTCATTTTTATGAAGTAGGAGCAACGTATAATACTCGTTTGTTTAAAGAATCAAATTTACTTCATTTCAAATATGGTGTTTCGGTAATGTATAATAATCTAAGACCTACTGATAATAGAGTTTTTGTAAAAAATGGAGATCAAACAGTATTAGTAACAAGTCCATTAACATTAAGTGATAGTCGGTTCAAAAACGTCTATTTGGTAGCTCCATTCCATTTAGAGTTTGATTTTAGTAGAAAAGTGGTGAGCAGTGATAAATCTTATTTTAGAACTCATCAAAGTTATCGATTTGGACTTGGAGGGTATGTTGGAGCGCGAATAAAATCAAAACAATTTCAAGAATATTCTGTTGATAATCAAGAAAACACATTAAAACAAAAAGGAGATTTTAATGCCAATGATTTTGTTTATGGGTTGAGTACATATGTTGGATACAAACAAACAAGTTTGTATTTTAAATACGATTTAAATCCTCTTTTTGAAAAAAATACGGTTAAACAGAATACTATTTCTTTAGGGGTGCGATTTGATTTAAATTAAATTTCTAGGCTATTACAACTGAATTTGTCTATCAATTTGTTGGTCTAAAGAAATAAATGTTTCCGTTCTAGAAACACCTTCAATAGCTTGAATTTTAGTATTTAATAAATGCATTAAATGTTCGTTGTCTAAACAAATAATTTTAATTAAAATCGACCAGTTTCCAGTAGTATAGTGGCATTCCAATACTTCGGGAATCTTTTTCAAGTCACGAACTGCTTCCGAATTTCGAGCGGCTTTGTCCAAATAGATTCCAACAAATGCCATAGTATTGTAGCCTAACACTTTGTGATTGACAGTGAACTTGGAACCTGAAATAACTCCAGATTGTTCGAGTTTTCGTAATCGTTGATGAATAGCCGCACCAGAGATTCCAATTTTATTAGCGATTTGTAGGATAGGTTTTCTAGCATCTTCCATTAAATCGCGCAAAATTTCTTTGTCGATTCCGTCTATTTCTACTTGTAGTGAATTGATCTTCATGGTTTATTAATTGTAACTAAAAAATAGATTTTAGTTTAAATTGAAAATCAAAAGTAAAAAAAATAAAATGAATTTAATTATTTTATTCGTTTTAGCTTATAAAAAAACCATCCGAAAGGATGGTTTTTGAATTGTATTTATAAGAAATTTTATTTTCCTTTATTGGCTTCTGCAATGTATTTTTCTAGTGCCATTGTCATGGATGGTGTTCCAGGTGTTGGAGCCATAATATCGATACGTAAACCGTGATCTAAAGCTTCCTTTTGAGTAGTGCTTCCAAAAACAGCAATACGTGTATCGTTTTGTTTGAAGTCAGGGAAGTTTTTGAACAATGATTTTATTCCTGTTGGGCTAAAGAACGCCAAAACATCATAATACACATCGGCTAAGTCAGATAAATCACTCATTACTGTTTTGTAAAAAGTTGCTGGAGTCCAATCTACTTTTAAACCGTTTAAAGTAACAGGAATATCCGCATTCAATTGGTCTGAAGCTGGCAATAAGAATTTTTCGTCTTTGTATTTTTTTATAAGCGGAGACAAATCGGCAAAATCTTTTGGTCCTACATAGATTTTACGTTTTCTATACACCACATATTTTTGAAGGTAAAAAGCAATGGCTTCTGACTGGCAAAAATATTTTAATCCTTCAGGAACTTTATAACGCATTTCATCAGCCACTCTAAAAAAGTGATCTACTGCGTTTTTACTTGTTAAAATAATTGCACTGTAATTATTTAGGTCGATTTTTTGTAGTCTAATTTCTTTGGCACTAACCCCTTCTACGTGAATAAAAGGTCTGAAATCAATTTTTACCTTATGTTTTTGTTGCAGCTCAAAGTAAGGAGAATTCTCCACTTTAGGCTCTGGTTGCGACACCAAAATTGTTTTCACTTTCATATTTAACTTTTTCTAAGCAATTCCTTTTGTAAACCAATAATACATGAAATAGTAAGGGGCTATTTCGAGAGCGCAAAGATACAAAATAAAATAAAACAACTTACTGAATATTAAATTTTGATAATTTTTTATAGAAATACTGTAAGTTATTAGGTTAGCTACTATTACGATTGCGATAATAATGGAGGGGATAACTGTTGAGATATGGTCAAAATAGAAAAATAACATATTAATTGGAAGTAAAATAAGTCCAATATAAGTTCGATAGGTTACTTTTTGATGGTTGAATTGTTCTACAAATTCTTCAATATGAAATGAAGTAGCGATGATTTTTTCGACCAATACTTTTGCTAAAATGAAGAAAAGTAAAAAATCAATAATTTGAATGTATTGCATCCAGTCTGTTTTGCTCCCGTACCCATAAATGCTTAAAGAAAGTTGGATAAAAAATGCTAAAGAAATGACTTGAACAAAAAATAAAGCAATGGTAAAGCCATTTTTTAAATTACTACTTTCTCGATATACCTTGTTGTATTTATCTGAAAAAAGTAAGTTGGCAAAATCACTGAATCGATTTTCAAACACTGATTTGGTAATTGCAATGGTTGCAAAACACATTAAAAATAAAAGTGTTGCCCAATCGGTATTCTCGGTGATGCGGGGATGAAGTACGTATTCAGTCATAGTGTGACAAAATTACTAATTTTTTATTTCATTCTTTTTATTATAATTTTATTATGACTCAAATGGCATAAAAAGTTTACTTTTGCGTTGAAATTACTCAAAAAGATGAATGACTGTATTGTTATAATCCCTACCTATAACGAAATTGAAAATGTGGAGAGCATCATTAGAACTGTGCTTTCACAACATAAGCCATTTCATGTTCTGATTATTGATGACAATTCGCCAGACCATACTGCAGATAAAGTCATTGCACTTCAATCAGAATTTCCAGGGCGTTTGTTTTTGGAAAAAAGAGCAAAGAAAGCGGGTTTAGGGACTGCTTATGTACATGGTTTTAAATGGGCAATGCAACATCAATACGATTTCATTTTTGAAATGGATGCTGATTTTTCGCACAATCCACATGATTTAGAAAAATTATATAATGCGTGTCATTTTGGTGATGCTGATTTGGCAGTGGGTTCTCGATATGTGACCGGTGTTAATGTAGTTAACTGGCCTTTAAGTCGCGTATTGTTGTCGTATTTTGCATCGGTGTATGTACGTCTAATCACAGGAATGAAAATTCATGATGCTACCGCGGGATTTGTTTGTTACAAAAGACAGGTGTTGGAAAGTATCCATTTAGATCAAATCAAGTTTGTGGGGTATGCATTTCAAATCGAAATGAAGTACCGCACTTTCTGTAAAAATTTTAAAATTACCGAGGTGCCTATTATTTTTACTGATAGAACCAAAGGACAATCAAAAATGAGCAATTCTATTATCGTGGAAGCTGTTTTTGGGGTAATTGCACTACGATTAAAAAGATTAGTCAACACATTATAAGAAAAAGATAGAATGAACAGGGTTTTAATTAAGAATGCCAAAATAGTAAACGAAGGGACAATTTTTGAAGGCGATGTTTTGATTGAGGACGACTTAATTGTTGAAATTGCTGAAAAGATTAGTGCCAAATCAGCCGAATGTAAAATTATTGATGCCGAGGGAAATTATTTAATTCCTGGAGCAATTGATGATCAAGTGCATTTTAGAGAGCCAGGTCTTACGCATAAAGGTGATATTGAGTCGGAATCGAGAGCTGCTGTGGCAGGGGGAATTACTTCTTTCATCGAACAGCCAAATACTGTCCCAAATGCGGTGACGCAAGAAATTTTAGAAGAAAAATACGAAATTGCTTCCCGAAAATCATTTGCTAATTATTCGTTCATGATGGGAGCAACGAATGATAATTTAGAGGAGGTTTTAAAAACTAATCCAAAAAATGTTGCAGGAATTAAAATATTTTTAGGCTCTTCTACAGGAAATATGTTAGTGGATAACGAAGCCACTTTAGAACGTATTTTTTCAAGTACTCCAATGTTAATTGCCGTGCATTGTGAAGATGAAACGACAATTAAAAATAATTTAGCTCAATATAAAGAACAATATGGGGAAGATGTTCCAGTTACGGCACATCACTTAATTCGAAGTGCAGAGGCGTGTTATCTATCGTCGTCAAAAGCAATTGCTTTGGCAAAAAAAACAGGCGCTCGTTTGCATATTTTCCATTTGTCAACTGCTAAAGAAATGGATTTGTTTACCAATAAAATTCCATTGGAGGACAAAAAAATTACAGCTGAAGTTTGCGTGCATCATTTATGGTTTACCAATGAAGATTATGCGACCAAAGGCAACTTTATTAAATGGAATCCAGCAGTGAAAACAGCGCAGGATAAAGATGCGCTTTGGAAAGCTTTATTAGATGATAGAATTGATGTGATTGCTACGGACCACGCACCTCATACCTTAGAAGAAAAACAGCAATCTTATTTGAATGCACCTTCTGGAGGGCCATTGGTTCAACACGCAGTGGTAGCTTTGTTTGAAGCGTATCATCAAGGAAAAATAAGTATTGAGAAGATTGTAGAGAAAATGTGTCACAATCCGGCTAAAATTTTCAAAATTGAAAAAAGAGGCTTTATCAAAGAAGGTTATTATGCTGATTTGGTAATTGTTGATGCAAGTTTGCCTTGGGGTGTAAAGAAAGAAAATATTTTATCTAAATGCGGTTGGTCTCCTTTCGAAGGCTTCACTTTTAAATCAAGAATTACCCATACATTTGTAAACGGACAATTAGTTTATAATGCTTTTAAAGTAAAAGACATTCGCGCAGGAAAACGATTGTTATTTAATAGATAATAAGGATGAAGAAGATAGTGCCATTTTTAGCGATTTTGACCTTTTGGGGTTGTAAAGAAGATTTGGTTAAAAAGCCAAAACATTTGATTGAAAGAGCGCAGATGGTCGATATCATGTATGATTTAACTTTATTAGAAGCAATTAAATATCAAAACCCCGCTGTTTTAGATTCGAATCAAATTAGACCCAAACAATTTATTTATAAAAAGTATAAAATAGATAGTTTGCAACTGGCACAAAATAATGTCTATTACGCGTCTGATTATAAAGCATATAAAGTGATGATTGAGGAAGTAGCTAAACGATTAGATACTGATAAGAAAAAAGCTAAAGTCTTAATTAAAGCGGAAGAAAAGAAAACCAAAATCCGACTTGAAAAGCTGAAAAAGAAAAAACAGCAAGCTGGAAAAGCGAAAGATTCGATACCCTCTACGTCTAAAAAATAAGAATAAAAAAAGCAGCACCAATTAGTGCTGCTTTTTTTGAAGTATAATTTATTAAACAATTTAAAAACGGGATTGTTTTTTTTACCACATAGATGCATAGGTTTTATATACAACCAAAAGAGGTGATAGAAATAATTCTATTTTTCTCATAGCTATGTGAATAGTGAAACGTCTATCTCTTCTTTCAAATTAATCTAGTCTATGTTTCTATGTGGTTAAATCAAATACACTATTTGACCTCATAAAATAATTACAATAGAAGCATAGGTTTTTTATTCTTTTTCTCTTCCAAAACGTTCAAATACACTAATGTACGTATTGAATGCTTTTTTTGATTTGTTATAAAATGCTAGATCGCCACTTTCTTTCATGATTTCTAAAAGTCCTCTATAACGCTCAATGTCGGTAATGATTTCAGTTGCAATATCCACTTGCTCTGATGCCGAAAGTTGGCTGTAATAGTTGAGGTCTTCAGTATATTTGCCAACTAATTGGGTAAGTAATTGTTGTGCTTTTGTTTTTTCGCCCACTTCATAATACCCTTTTGCAAATGGATCCACTAGAGAATAATAATCAAATTTATCTACTGGCATCTTGGTCATAGCTAAGTCAATCACTTTTTTAGCTTTTTCTTTTTTGCCTTCTTTGATTAATTGATCCATTAATCGATATAAGTTCATTCGATAGGTAATACTATTTCTACGGGTTTCTGGGTCGTGATAAATGGTATTACTTTCGCTATTACCCCAATCCCATTTCATTACTTTGTTGTACATTACATCGGAGTCAATTTGTCCCATATCCATTTGACTACCCTCTTTTTTCATAGCCGTTTTTACAGGAACTAGTTTATAAACCATTCCTTCTAATTGCATAAAGTCTTTCATCCAGATGTAATCATCATCGTCAAAAGAGCCACCGCTAAAATAGATTGGTCTTTTCCAATTGTTATTGGCAATTAAATCCAACATCATCAGTCTGTTTTTGTAAATAGCACTTCCTTTGATGTCAATATCAATTGCTGAAACAATAGAATCATTGTATTGTGGACTCACCACTTTGTTTTTAATAATGGTGTTTTTGTCGATAGGAATTCTGATTTTATTCGTTGGATAAAAATGAATGGTTTGTCCATTTTGCATTTCTACCGTTGACTTAGGATTCTTGATGAAAGCGATAAAATCTTTCACATCCCATCGGGTTTCAATTTTAGGAATATGGGCTACATAATCTAATTTATCACCTACATACTCACTGTGTTTAAATGAAATAGGTAGCGGGTCAGATTCGTAGCTTTTCATTTTCATTTGGTCAATGTACCAATCAGTCATGAAAAGACTGGTGTTGACAATTTTCACATCGGTACGGAACTTTTCAATTTCTTGAGCGTACCAAAGCGGGAAAGTATCGTTGTCACCAATTGTAAATAAGATGGCGTTTTTATCGCAAGAACTCAGGTACGATTTAGCCATCGCTACGGCAGTATAACGGTCAGAACGATCGTGATCATCCCAGTTTTGGAATCCCATAAGAACTGGTGCCGCTAATAAACTTCCTGCAATTAAAACCGGTCCTGCAATTTTTGGAGCCAAATATTTTTTGGTACTTTCATAAAGCGAATAGACGCCAAAACCAATCCAAATTGCAAATACATAAAAAGAACCTACTAAAGCATAATCGCGTTCGCGAGGTTCAAAAGGTCGTTCATTTAAGTATATTTTCAATGCGATTCCGGTGAATAAAAACAAAGAAAGTAATACGTAAAAACTTTTTCGGTCTTTACTAGCGTGGTACATCAATCCTATTAATCCTAAAATAAATGGTAAGAAGAAGTAGGTGTTGCGTCCTTTGTTATTCAATACATCTGAAGGTAAATTATCTTGGGAACCTAAGTGCAAACTGTCCATAAATGGAATTCCGCTAATCCAGTTTCCGTTCAAATTATCGTATCTTCCTTGTACATCATTTTGGCGTCCCACAAAATTCCACATCAAATACCTCCAGTACATGTACCCAAATTGGTACTCAATCATAAAACTGAAATTGTCAACAGTAGTTGGTTTTTCAATGATTAAATAATCACCATAGTTTTTCAAGAAAGACACGTAACCATCATTGTCGATTTGTTTTTGAGCGTAGGCTTGTCTGAATTCGGCAACCACTTTCTCAATTTCTCCTTTCAATTGCGCAATCGCTTTGTTGTATTCTTCTTCGCTTAATTGTTTAGCATCAATGCCGTATTTGGCCAAATCTTCCTCAAATGGATAATCATAATTGATTTTAAATTCAGGTGGATGAGTGAAGTTGATATAGTTTGTAATATGCTCTGAACTCCATAATCTTGGCAAAATAGTTTTCTGATTGTCATCGCTATTTTGTTCTGCATTTTTGAAATTATTGGTAATTTCATATTTACCTGTTGTGTAATCTCTTTCGTAGTTTGGAGCCTTGTCTAAATACGGATTGTTTTTGTCCAATCCTGCAAATGTTTCGGTGTATTGAGGTCCGTAAAAAAGAGGATTGACACCATATTGTTCTCTGTTATAATACGCAAGAACTTCTGCAGCATCAGAAGGTTTATTTTCGTTAATGACAGTATTGGCGTTGGCACGAATTGGCAACATCATCCAAGTCGAAAATCCAATTAAAATAAACAACGTGCAAAGGATAATGGTATTGTAAAAAACCAACCCTTTTTGTTTGGTATAACGCAATCCAAAGTAGAAGAAAGCAATCAATAAAAGAGTGACAAAAATGGTTCCTGAATTAAAAGGCAATCCCATTTCATTAACCATGAAAATTTCGGTTTTACCAAAGAAAGCCATAGTTAATGGCAACAACATTTTGAAGATAAACAACAAAATCGAAATCACCACTACATTAGCAATGATGAAATTTTTGACCGTTACGGTTTTGTAATTTTTGAAAAAATATAAAAACCCAATGGCAGGAATTGTTAGCAAAGCCATGAAGTGAACCCCAAAAGAAAGTCCAATTACTAATGAAATAATCAATAACCATCTGTCACCTCTTGGTGTATTCATTTCTTGTTCCCATCGCAATCCTAACCATAAAAGCAACGCAATCAATAAAGAAGCCATAGCATATACTTCGGCTTCTACGGCATTGAACCAAAAACTATCTGAAAAAGTATAGGCTAAAGCACCTACTAACGAACTCCCTAAGATAACTATAGAATTGTCTTTGTTAATCTCGTTATACGAACCAATGATTTTTTTCAAAATCATACTAGACGACCAAAATAAAAACAAAATAGTAAAGGCACTGGATACCACAGAGGTCATATTAACCATCAAAGCAATATGTTCTTTGTCGATAGCAAACATGGCGAAAAAAGCTCCAATCATTTGAAATAATGGCGCTCCAGGTGGGTGACCAACTTCTAACTTTGCCGATGTAGCAATGTATTCACCACAGTCCCAAAAACTCATAGTAGGTTCAACGGTAAGGGTGTAAGTTACTAATGCTACCGCAAATGCAAACCAACCTAAAATGGTGTTCCATTTATTAAAATTGAAATCGGCCTTATTCATGTCTAAAATTGGGTTTTTATTTTAAATGCAAAGAAAATGTTTTTTTATGTAATGAGGCGATCATTAACAAAAAATTCTAATATCGTAAACCAGTTAGTAATGAATTGGTTTTTAGTTGGTTTCTGATTGCTTTGGGGAATACCCAAAAGTTTTTTGATAAAAACAATCCAAAAGTTTGCGCAAAATAAAATTTGTATTAAATTTGCACTCGCTTAACAGCACTGCTGGTCTATGGTGTAATGGTAACACAACTGTTTTTGGTGCAGTCTTTCAAGGTTCGAGTCCTTGTAGACCAACATAAAGCCTCTCAATTTTTTGAGAGGCTTTTTTTATGCAGTAATCCTATTCTTGAAATAAATATTATACTATAGTTTCAACATATTGTTTGAAGTTATCCAATATGGCTTGCCATCCTGCTTTTTGAAGGTCTAATGAATAATTTTGATTTTCTGGTTCAAAATGTTCCGTAACCAATGTGGTTTGGTCCGATTTAGTTTCAAAAAGAACGGTTACTTTACGGGAATCACCTAATTCGATTTGGATTTGTTTTTCTATTTCAATTTGAGTGAATTTTCCCCAAAAATCGAATTCGAATGACCCGTCTTTGGCAGCCATAATATGATGAAATTCTCCATTTACTTCTAATACAGATGTTGCTTTTGGGCAATGCCAATCAGGACTAGCAAAATTCCATTTCGTGACATGTTCTGGTTTTGTCCAACATTCCCAAACAGTTGCCACGGATGCTGTTATAGTCGTTTGTACGGTTATTAATGACATAAATTTATTTTAAGAGTGTGGATTTAGTATTTGATTGCAATATTCTTTCACCGATTTAAAGTCAATATTCAATGCGGTTTTTATTTTAGTGTTGTCATAGTTGCTTTTTGAATACGAAGCTTTGGCACTAGCACGAGATACTTTTCTTTTTTGAAATAGAAAGGTATTCAAGAACCAATCTATTCTCCAAAATACTTTCATTACAATAGGTGTAGCATGCCATTGAGGTCTTTTGACCTGTAGGCTGTCAGCAATACAATTTAGTATTTCTTGAAACGAATAATTATTTTCAATCAAGGTAAATCGTTCGTTTTTGATGTCACTTGCCATTAATTTTACACTCATTTCTACCACGTCGCTAACCGCAACAAACCCTGTAGTACCTAAGGTGTAAAAAGGCATTCCTTTGGCAACAGCCGAAAATAAAGCGCCACTTCCTTGCTCTTGAAATCCAGGGCCTATTATAATTCCGGGATTGACAATGAGTACGTCTAAGCCTTCTTGTTGACCTCGCCAAACTTCCATTTCGGCACCATATTTTGAAATAGCATAGTCACTATGTGGTTTTTCGGGATTCCATTCAGTTGTTTCAGAAATTATAGTTTCGGCTGCATTTGGATCTCCCAATGCGGCAATCGAACTTACAAATAGCATTTTCTTGATGTTGTAGGCCAAGCAAAAATTAACAATGTTGGCTGTGCCTTCAATATTCGTTTTACGAATGGCATCCTCGTCTTTTGGATCAAAAGAAATTAGCGCGGCACAATGGTAAACGTAATCCACGTTTTGGAAGGCTATTTCTAAAGAGGGAATGTCAAGAATATCGGCTTCTAGCCATTCAATTTTTTCAAATAAGTTAGATTTATGGTAGATTGAAAATAAATTTTTAGTTTTTTCAATAGAAGTTGCTGTACGATAAATTGCTCGCACACTTTTGCCATTCTCTACTAAATGGAGTAAGAGATGCGCGCCTACTAAACCAGTTCCTCCTGTAACTAAAATCATGTGGTAAAGATAATTTTTTTGCCACAGATTACAAGGATTAAACGGATTTGAATTTTGATTTTTGCTATTGAAATTGATTTTTGCAATTGCTGTTGAAATGGCTATCTTTGCGCAAATTGATTATCAAAATGAAAAATTTAGTAGAAGAATTACAATGGCGTGGCTTGGTTCATGACATCATGCCGGGAACCGAAGAACAACTTTTAAAGGAAATGACAACGACCTATATTGGATTTGACCCCACTTCTGACTCGTTGCACATTGGGAGTTTGGTGCCAATTTTGTTGCTAGTTCATTTGAAAAATTTTGGACATAAACCGATTGCCTTGGTAGGTGGCGCAACGGGAATGATTGGAGATCCATCAGGAAAATCAGATGAGAGAAATTTGCTAGACGAAGCGACTTTAGCTCATAATGTAGAAGGAATTAAGGCGGTACTTTCTCGTTTCTTAGATTTTAATTCTAAAGATGTCAACGCACCCGTTTTAGTGAACAACTACGATTGGATGAAAGATTTGTCATTTATCAATTTTGCTCGTGATGTGGGTAAACGAATCACAGTTAACTATATGATGGCGAAAGATTCGGTAAAGAAACGATTGTCTGGCGAAGGCGAAGGAATGTCGTTTACGGAGTTCACGTACCAATTAATTCAAGGATACGATTTTTATCATTTGCATAAAGAATACAACTGTTTGTTGCAAATGGGAGGTTCTGATCAATGGGGAAATATAACTACGGGAACTGAATTAGTTCGAAGAATGAATGCCGAAGGCGCCAAAGCCTACGCCATGACTTGTCCTTTGATTACAAAAGCTGACGGGTCTAAATTTGGAAAATCTGAAGGTGGGAATGTGTGGTTAACGGCTGATAAAACATCGGTATATAAATTTTACCAATTTTGGTTGAACACTACCGATGTAGATGCAGAAAAATACATTAAGATTTTTACTTTTTTAGATAAAACAACGATTGACGCTTTAATTGTTGAACATCAAGTAGCACCACATTTAAGAGTTTTGCAAAGAAAATTAGCGGAAGAAGTAACTACTTTGGTTCACTCTAAAGAAGAATTAGAGAAAGCGATTAAGGCTTCGAACATTCTTTTTGGGAATGCTTCGGCTGAGGATTTGAAGCAATTAGATGAAGCGACTTTCTTAGAAGTTTTTGATGGAGTTCCTCAAGCTGAAATTGCTAAAAATGAAATTGAAACAGGATTGGATATTGTAACGGTTTTGAATGAAAAAACAGGTTTCTTTAAATCTAACGGTGAGGCGAGAAGAGCTTTAACAGCGAATTCAATTTCGGTAAACAAAGAAAAAATAACAGAGGAATACCAACTTTCAACCAACGATTTAATCAATAATCAATTTGTGCTTTTGCAAAGTGGAAAGAAAAATTATTTTATTGTAAGAGTGAAGTAATTTTCAGTTTCAATAAAAACAAAAATCCTAATTAGTTATCTAATTAGGATTTTTTTGTTCCGTTTATCGTTTCAAATAATTCCAATGCATTTCCGTCCGTTAACATCGAAACATAATGACAAATATGTAACAGTCGGTCGTATAGATTTTCTTTTTCTAAATCGTGTTTTTCAGGCAACATTTTCAGAATTAATTGGTCGTAATTCGAAGCATTTCCATTGAATTTGTTATTGAATGCCGAAATGAATTTGTCCAATAAGGTTTGGATAATTTGGTAGCCCACAATTTCTTTTTCGATGACTTCTCGACTTTGGTAAATATTTTTAACGCTCAATTTAATGATGTCGTCCATTTGCGCTTTGTACTTGCTTTTGTCGGTTAATGCATAAGGGAATTTACCAGCCAAAATAGCTTCTTCGTTTTCAATAAAAACCCGAACAGCATCGTTAATTAAACTGCCAATGGCTAACGCTCTCAGGTAGCTGATTCGGTCTTCTTTAGTATTTAAAGTGCTGTATTTAGCCCTGTCGATAGAATCTTTCACTAGTTTAATGAGGTATTCTAAGGCAAATTCTTCTTGAACTAAACCCAAATTGATTCCGTCTTCAAAATCAATAATGGTGTAACAAATATCATCGGCTGCTTCAACCAAATAGGCTAGTGGATGTCTTTCAAATCCAATATCTTTTCCTGATTTATTTGGAATCAAACCCATGTCTGCAGCGACTTCTTCAAAGAAGTTTTTATCACTTTGGAAGAAACCATATTTTTTATCTGAAATATTCTTAGTAGGTTTTTTAGGCAAACTCTCTTTAGGGTATTTCATAAAAGCACCTAGGGTTGCAAATGAAATTCGTAATCCCCCTTCAATCCCAGGACGATCAGCTGTCAAAACCGAAAATCCGTTGGCATTGCCTTCAAAATCAATTAAATCTTGCCATTGTTTAGGGCTGAGCTGGTCTTTGTATTGCTGTCCTTTTCCTATAGAAAAATATTCGCCAATAGCTTTTTCTCCCGAATGCCCAAAAGGCGGATTTCCAATGTCATGAGCCAAGGATGCAGCGGCAACAATAGCGCCAAAATCATTCATGTGATAACCGTGAACTTCTTTTAAATGCGGGTATTTCTCTAGTATTTTTTTTCCTACCAATCGGCCTAAAGAACGACCTACCACAGATACTTCTAAGCTGTGTGTCAATCGGGTGTGAACAAAGTCGGTTTTAGAAAGTGGGATGACTTGGGTTTTGTCTTGTAAACTTCTAAAAGCCGCCGAAAAGATAATACGATCGTAATCTACTTCAAATCCCAAACGGGTGTCGTCTTGTTCTACACGCAATCTTTTGCCTTTGTCGCCTTGTCTTTTTAATGATAAAAGTTGTTCCCAGTTCATCGCTTGGTAGTATTTGTGAATTACAAATGTAAATAAAAAAACCCGACGCTTAAGAGTCGGGTTTTTATGAATATTCAGAAAGATTAAAACGGTAAATCGTCTGGCTCTTCTTCATTTAAATTAGTTGCTGGAGCAAAAGTTTCTGCTGTTGGCATTGGAGGAGTTTGTGATGCAGCGGCAGGAGCTTCTGCTTGAACTTTACCAATTCTCCAACCTTGAATAGTATTGAAATAAACTGTTTCACCTTGTTGGTTGGTCCACTCACGACCTCTTAGGTTGATGTCAATTTTAACTTGATCACCTACTTGGTAGCTGTTTAATAAGTCACATTTGTCTTGAACAAATTGAACCAAAATATGTTGTGGGTATTGTTCGTCAGTAGTAACAACAATATCTCTTTTTTTGAAACCACCAGAACCTACTTCTTTAGTTTGGTCAATCATTTTTACTCTTCCTGTAACTTCCATCTGTATTATTTTTTAAGTTTATTTCTTCTTTAGATTTACAAATATACTAACTTCTTCTTTTCTAGGCAAGAGGTCTTTTTTGATAGGATTAATTTTTCTTTGGCGAAGGCCTAAAATCTTTTTCAAATTATTTCGTTACATTTATAATCTAAATTTGATGTATGTTTTTCTCAGACAGAAGAAATGCCACGCGCTGGTTTATCATATTGGTCTCTTTCTTGATTATTTCATTAATACTTTGGAATACCTATACTTTTTTTCAAATTTTCAAAAATGAAGAACGTTTAAAAATGAATCTTTGGGCGAAGGCTCAAAAAACATTAATCAATGCCGATGAAAATACCGACGTGGAATTGCCTCTGCAAATTTTCAGTACAAACTCGTCGATTCCAATTATTTTGACCGAGAATAATAAGATTATTAATGCGGTGAATATTGAGGATAAAATCATCAAAAGTAAATCAGAATCGGCTCGTTTTTTAGCCGAACTTAAAAACGAAAATGAACCCATTGTAATTGAATATGCACCCGGAAAGTTTCAGGAATTGTATTATGGTAATTCGGCTTTGTTGAATAAATTAAAATACTATCCGGTTGCCTTATTGTTAATTATTGTTTTGTTTGCTGCTTTGGTGTATAACTTTTACCGAAGTACAAAAATGGCGACTCAAAACAAACTTTGGGCAGGGATGGCTAAAGAAACGGCACATCAAATAGGAACTCCTCTTTCCTCTCTGATTGGTTGGATCGAATTATTGAAGGCTGAAAATGTTGCTGAATCCACCACGTTAGAAATTGAAAAAGACATTGACCGCTTGCAAACCATTACGGATCGTTTTTCTAAAATTGGGTCGGAGCCCAAATTAGAAATGCAGGATATTATTGCAGCAACCCAAGAAACATTTGATTATTTACAGTCACGATTCTCCAAGCAAGTCGTGTTCTCTTTTCAAGCGCCCAAAATTCCTGTTTTTGTTTTGTTTAACGCTACTTTGCACAGTTGGACCATTGAGAATTTGGTAAAAAATGCCATCGATGCCATGAAAGGGAAAGGTAATTTAGATTTGGTTATTGAGCAAGAAGGGGATTGGGTCAAAATAAAGGTTTCGGATACAGGAAGTGGGATTCCTAAAAAACAATTCAAAATGATATTTGAACCTGGTTTTACTACCAAAAAAAGAGGTTGGGGTTTAGGACTTTCTCTAACTAAACGAATCGTGGAAGAGTACCATAAAGGACTTATTAAAGTCGTTCAGTCGGAAATAGGAAAAGGAAGTACGATACAATTGAGTTATAAAAAAAGCGAATCGGTTTAAACTGATTCGCTTTTTGTTTGTTATAAATTACTTTGAATTTCTTTGGCTAAAGCCTCAAATTCATCTTTAGTCATTGTGACTTTATTTTGGAATCGCATTTCGTCCATTTCATTCAATGGAATTAAGTGAATGTGAGCGTGAGGTACTTCTAAACCAATTGCCGCCATCCCGATACGTTTGCAAGGGACTGTTTTTTGTAATGCAGTAGCTATTTTTTTAGAAAATTGCATTAAATCCAAATACAATTCATCCTCTATTTCAAAAAGTTGGTCAATTTCTTGTTTTGGAATACATAGCGTATGTCCTTTTGCATTGGGATTAACATCCAAAAAGGCTAAGAAATTAGCATCTTCTGCAATTTTGTAACAAGGAATTTCTCCGTTTACGATTTTGGTAAAAATAGAACTCATTGGGCTTGAATTAGTCTCTTGTAATTTCTAAGATATCAAATTTTAATACTCCATTAGGTACCGTAATTTCGGCTACTTCTCCTACAGATTTTCCTAATAATCCTTTACCAATAGGTGAAGTTACAGAGATTTTACCTGTTTTTAAATCCGCTTCACTTTCAGCTACCAAAGTATATACCATTTCCATACCATTAGTTTGGTTTTTGATTTTTACTTTAGACAAAACCAATACTTTGGAAGTATCTAAATGACTTTCGTCAATCAAACGGGCGTTAGAATGAATTTCTTCTAATTTAGCAATACGCATTTCTAACATACCTTGCGCTTCTTTAGCGGCATCGTATTCAGCATTTTCAGATAAATCACCTTTATCTCTTGCATCGGCAATATCTTGAGATGCTTTTGGACGCATCACATTTTTTAAGTAATCTAATTCTTCTCGTAATTTTTTTAATCCTTCTGCGGTGTAATAAGATACTGTGCTCATAACTTCATCGTTTATATAAAATAGAAAAAATCCCATCAGGACGGGATTTCTTTCCACAAAGATAGTATAAATTTATTTAGACTGTAAATATATTCTTTATCACAATCTATATCAAATGTAAATAAATTAAATTTGTTTCACTAATTCTTAGCGCTAATTCTTAAATAATGAAAAAGTCTGTATTGTTGTCTGTTCTTTTTTTGATGCTCATTTCTTGCTCTACTAACGGACCTGTAAATACGAATCCTTTTATTCCTAATTATACTTTTACAGTAGACATCAATATGAACTTGCCTTTGTATTCCAATCTTCAGTATCCAAGCAATGCGGTTTATTATGCAGGGAAAGGAGTAAAGGGTCTTATTATTTTCAATACAGGAAGCGGTTACAATGCTTTTGATGCAGCTTGCCCAAATCAAAGTGTAAGTTCCTGTGCCGCTATGACGATTAACGGAATTGAGGCAGTTTGTTCTTGTGATGGCAAAACGTATAGTTTGTTTACAGGACAAGGCAGTTTGCAATACCCAATGAAACAATACCGAGTAGAAGTAAACGGTAATGTACTTCATATTTATAATTAAAAAATCCTGACATCGCTGCCAGGATTTTTCGAATTTATAATAAAAAAGTAATCTAAAATTTCAATGTCAATCCCGCTAGGAAGTTAGTCCCTGCTTGTGGGTAATAATACGGATAGATGTCCCACATATAGCCATTTGAACTGTATTTTTTATCTAAAATATTATTGACTAATCCTTTGATTACAATGGATTTGAAAATTGATTTTGGTTTGATTTCATAAGAAATATTCAGATCGTTGATAAAGTAATCGGCTAATGTAGATTCAGCTGATTCAATATTGTTCATGTATTGTTGACCTACGTATTTTTGTAACCAAACAATTTGAAGACTTTCGGTAGGCTTGTAAATCAAACTATTTCCAGCTATTACAGATGGTGAATACGAAATGTCTTTAGTTCCGTAATTATGTCCACTTACCGCTAAATCTAGATTTTTATTACGACTTAGTGTAAAATTAGGATGAACACTGATTTGTTTTGATACTACAAAAGTAGCATCAACTTCTAATCCTAATCGATAGCTTTTTTCACTGTTAGAACGAATAGGACTTCCTACATCATCTAAGGTTCCGGTAAGAATCAATTGGTCTTTGTAAGCCATGTAATATAGGTTTGAATTGAATTGAATTTTTTCAGACAAATACCTCCAACCCAATTCAAAATCATTCAGTTTTTCAGGTTTTACACTTCCTCCTTCATAATCGGTACGATTAGGTTCTCTATTGGCTCTTGCATACGAAAAATAGAGGTTGTTTTTATCATTGATGGTATAGTTTACACCTGCTTTTGGATTGAAAAAAGTAAAGTTGTCATTCACTAATCCCGTTTCATACGAATTGGCTTTGTAATGTACATTTCGAACTTGTAAATCGCCAAAAAGGCTTAGGTTTTCGGCTACTTGATAATTGATTTTTGCAAAAGTAGTGCCATCTGTTTTAGAAGCATAATCATCGTAGTAATGATCGCCCAGTTCTGATTGTGATGCATATCTTGCCCAAATCACTTTACCAAAATGATCGCCTTCGTATTTGTTATAGCTGCCGCCAAAGATTACTTCTAATTGTTTTGATTGGTAATTTGCAGAGAAGGTAGTACCGTAGAAATTATTATCCAACCATTTTTGGCGAATTAAATCAGTAGTACTGATTGTTGTTCCGTTGATTACAATGGGAGTTAAGCCATAACTTGAGAAATCAGCCTCTTCCTTGTAGTTTTCATAATATCCTTTCCCTTTGGTATAATGGAATGCTAAATTGGTATTCCAATTACTTGAAATTTTTTCGTTCCAATGCAATTGGTAGTGATCTTGTTGGTAATTGTCGGTTTCATTGTTGTAATAACGAGTTTGCCCCAATTCATCCGTAAAAACCCCCGCCGAATTGAAGGTTCTGTTGCTTAACAAAGTTTCGCCATCAATACCATTCCAAGACTGGTAGGTTTTTTCCTTTCCTCCAAAAGCTAAGACTTTGATTAAAGTGGTTTTGCCTACATACGTCCCTTGCAAAAAGTAGGATTTCAAATCAGAACTTGCACGGTCTATATACCCATCTGACTTGAGTGTAGAAACACGTCCTGCAATTTCAAAATGATCATTAAGTAGACCTGTGCTAAATTTCACGGTGTGTTTGTGGGTATTGAAACTTCCAAATGAATTGGATATTTCGCCAGAAGCCTTTTCTGAATACGAATCGGTTAACATGTTTAAGCTGGCTCCAAAAGCACCCGCTCCATTTGTTGAGGTACCTACACCGCGTTGCAATTGCACACTTTGAAGTGAAGAAGCAAAATCAGGCATATTGACCCAATAGGTTCCATGGCTTTCTGAATCGTTGTACGGAATTCCGTTGATGGTTACGTTGACGCGAGTAGCATCGCTTCCACGAACACGAATCCCAGTATAACCCACACCATTTCCAGCGTCTGAAGTGGTTACTACCGAAGGTAAATAATTTATCAAAATAGGAATGTCTTGCCCTAAATTTCGAGTTTGAATTTCTTTTTTGGATAGGTTGCTAAAACTAACCGGAGTTTTGGAAGTTACTCGAATCGCCGAGACTAACACTTCGTCGAGTTGATTGACTTGCGTGGTGTCTTTTTGTTTTTCTTGAGCAAATGTTGTTAAAGAGAACAACAGAAATGAGTTAACAAATAGTTGTTTTCGGCTCGTTTTGAATAATAAAAATTTCATTCGTAAAAAAAATTACGAATAACAGGGGTAAATTATTCTTGGTTAAAAAATTAAAATGGTTACTCTAGACCTCAAGATTAACGTGCACATTAATTGTTGGTCTGTTTTCCCTTAGCGGCATTACCCGCTCAGGTTCATTGGGTATAATCTCAGCTCGTTATTTAGAGCACCCCGTGAGACTGTGCAAAGATAGAAAAATCAATTTCAATAGCAATGGTAATTTCAAAAATCAATTTCAAATACAAAATCAAACCTTGCATCCTTGCGTCCCTGCCTGCGGCAAGCAGGTTTGTGGCAAAAAAATACTAATCTAAATCAGGTTTTCTGCGAGATTTTTTGATTTCGCCCAGGTTCTTTTTGTCTTTTATTCTTTTTCGAATAGCTGCTTTAGGAATTTTGGTTGCTTTTCTTTCTTTGGGTACCAAAAGCCCTTTTTTTAGGATTTCAAAAAAGCGTTTGGTGACAATTTCTTTATTCTTGAGTTGGCTTCTGTCTTCGTCACAGTTTAAAATTAAACTATTTTCCGAAGTTAAACGCGAATTGAGATTGGTAATAAGTGTTATTTTTTCTTCTTCAGAAAGCCCTTGTGATTTTGGAATGTCAAAGGTTAAAACGACTTTAGAGGAAACTTTATTCACGTTTTGACCACCGGCTCCGCTACTGCGTACGGCCTTGAAATGGAGTTCGGTAAAAAGCTGTTCTCTGTTCATTTTTTTTCTGCCACGAAGGCGCAAAGCACTAAGGATTTTATGCTTAATGTTTCTTAATTAAAAATAAGAATTATTTACTTGTATTTTTAAGATACATCTGAACAAATTCTAATGATGATTGCCCTTTTTGTAATGCTAAAGTTAAATCATCAATAATGGAAACGGCTTTTTTTAAGCGTAAGCTTGCATCGCCTGAAAGGGTGATGAAGGGTTTATTGTTGTCAATTAGAGATTGTTTGAAAACGCTAAAAACAGTTTCTCGTCCTTCGGGTTTGTCACGTAAATCGTCTTTTTCCCAAGGAACATCAATATTGGTTAAGAAAAACAAATCGTATTCGTGTTCGCGCGCCGCTTGGTCTAATAAAGGGTCACAATAGTTGTAATACACTTCAGAAAACACTTTGGTTACCATTAAATTCGTATCGCAAAAAAGATATTGATTGGCAGTTTTTGTTTTTTCATTTTCCAATTGTGTTTGTCCGTACGCAATAGGGAGCATATCATTTACATCGCAAATGGCTTGGTGTTTATCCCATTTTTCTTGAAGATAATCGCGTGCAAATTCGGGTACCCAATCGGTTTTGTAATATTCTGCCAATTGTTTTGCCAAAGTAGTTTTCCCAGTACTCTCGGGACCAAATAAGGCAATCTTTATTATTTTTCTAGCGCCTGTTGGGAGCTGTTTAAGGTTTTCTTCCATTCTAAATAGCCGTAAACGGCAACAATTGTAAATACTACATATTGAAAACTGGTAAAAGTCAATCCTTTTGCAAAATACAACGGAATAGAAATCACATCTCCAATAATCCAAAATACCCAATTTTCAATTTTTCGTTTAGCCATTAGCCACATTCCAATAAAGAAAATTCCGGTTACAAATGTGTCTATGTAGGCATACCAAGTGTTGAATTTGTTAAAATAGTGGTACACAGCGACTACAAATGCGACGGTAAAGATAAAGATAAATAAGGAAATACGTTTTTCATTAATGGAAATTACTGAAATAGGGAATTCTATGGTATCGCCTTTTTTTCGAGTCCAATGGTACCAGCCATAAATACTCATAATGAAATAGTAGCCGTTGATCATCATGTCTCCCCACAAGGTCCATTTCCATAGCAGATAAACATAGATTAATGTGCTGATTATTCCAGTTGGAAAAACTAAGATATCATCTTTTTTAGCATACCAAACACTTGCAATTCCTAAAATAACAGCAATTATTTCAAGAACAATGTCGTAGGTTTCGTATCCATTATATTGGGCAAAAAAGAATTCTAACATGATTGTTGTTTTGGGTTTTGAGATTGCGGTTCCATAGTATACACTAGTGTGAAATTAGTGTCCAATTCTGAAAAATAAATAGTGTATTGACGGTGTAGTCCGTTAAAATGTAAGTTGGCTAAGGCTTGATGCTCATTCAATTCAAAAGGCAGTACATTGATATGGTCTTTGAAACTGATTCCTTTTTCGTTTCTAATTTTAAATATGGCTTCTTTGACACCCCATTTTATGGTTAATTTTTTAATGTAATCGGTGTGGTTTATTTTTTGAAGCCGGTTCAATTCTCCATCATTGACAAATTTATGGGCGATTTTTATGATTTTATCACGTTGCATTTCAATGTCAATACCAACGGGTTCATTACTCAAAATGATAGCTGAAAAGTGGTGAGAATGGGTGATGGACACTTCGGTAAACTCAGAGTGACAATTTTCGGAATGTAAATGCGGTTTGCCAAATTCATCGTAATACAAGTCAAAATCGGAGTAGTCTGCCAATGCCAATAATTTACGTACGCTTAGAAAGGCGCATTGGTGCTTCTCCGATTTCATTCCGTTAAGTCGCAGTTGATTTTTTTCGTTCAACTGGACTTCTTGGTTCAATTGTTCGAAGGATTCGGTGATATTCCAAATCAGAATTCGGGTAGTGGGATTATGGTCTATGATTTTGTATAACGGCATAGCGAATTCTGGTTTTAGCCCCGACAGTAGTGACATCCTTTGTTGCCAGGGTTTGGCAGCAAAGATAAAACGAATGGCGGGAATAGCTCCTTAAAAGAAAACAAATTCAATTATTTTATTGATTTTTAAAAGATTAGGCCCCTAAACAATTCATAAAAGTAGGGTAATGTTTTTAAAATCATAAGTTATTATGTAATTTTGCAAAAAATTTTACAATCACAAATATACTATAAATGAGTACAGCAACGATGCCTTATGTGGCTTTCAAAGTAAAAGACATTTCTCTAGCGGCTTGGGGAAGAAAAGAAATTGAATTAGCAGAAGCTGAAATGCCAGGATTAATGGCGCTTAGAGCAGAATACAAAGACGAACAACCTTTGAAAGGCGCTCGTATTGCAGGATGTTTACACATGACTATCCAAACTGCAGTCTTGATTGAAACTTTAATTGCTTTGGGAGCTGAGGTAACTTGGTCTTCATGTAATATTTTCTCTACTCAAGATCAGGCTGCTGCTGCTATTGCTGCTGCTGGAATTCAAGTATATGCTTGGAAAGGTTTGAATGAAGTAGATTTTGACTGGTGTATTGAGCAAACTTTGTTCTTTGGTGAAGATAGAAAACCATTGAACATGATTTTGGATGATGGTGGAGATTTGACTAATATGGTGATTGATCGTTACCCTCATTTGGTTGAAGGTATCAAAGGATTATCTGAAGAAACAACTACAGGAGTACATAGATTATACGAAAGAGTAAAAGCAGGAACATTACCAATGCCAGCTATTAACGTAAATGACTCGGTTACTAAATCTAAATTTGACAACAAATACGGATGTAAAGAATCGGCTGTGGATGCAGTAAGAAGAGCAACTGATATTATGTTGGCTGGAAAAAGAGTTATTGTTTGTGGATACGGAGATGTAGGAAAAGGAACTGCTGCTTCTTTTAGAGGTGCTGGATCTATTGTTACTGTAACTGAAATTGATCCAATATGTGCTTTACAAGCAGCAATGGACGGATTTGAAGTAAAAAAATTAGATACTGTTATTGCAACGGCTGATATTATTATCACTACTACAGGAAATAAAGATATTGTTTTAGGTTCTCACTTTGAGAAAATGAAAGACAAAACGATTGTTTGTAACATCGGACACTTTGATAACGAAATTGATATGGCTTGGTTGAACAAAAACTTTGGTCATACTAAAAACGAAGTGAAACCTCAAGTAGATATCTACAACGTAAACGGAAAAGATATTATCATCTTGGCTGAAGGTCGTTTAGTAAACTTAGGTTGTGCTACAGGTCACCCAAGTTTTGTAATGAGTAACTCATTTACCAACCAAACTTTGGCTCAAATTGAATTATGGAAAAACAGTGCGGCTTACAACAATGAAGTGTACATGTTACCAAAACATTTAGATGAAAAAGTGGCTGCTTTACACTTGGCTAAATTAGGTGTTGAATTAGAGACATTACGTCCGGAGCAAGCAGCTTATATTGGTGTTGAAGTTCAAGGACCATTCAAACCAGAATATTACAGATACTAAAGATTTACGATTGTAGCAATACGATTTGCGATTTTTTCAAACCCTTACAGTGATGTAAGGGTTTTTTAATGCGTATTATTTTTATATTTGTTAGTATTAACAACTAAATATAATGCTATGGAAATGAATTTTATTTCGCCTGTTGTGGCGGCTTTTACTACTTTGTTAGTAGGTTTTGTGTGGTATCATCCCAAGGTTTTTGGAACAGCTTGGATGAAAGAAACAGGGTTGACGCAAGAAGAATTGGCAAAAGGAAATATGCTTAAAATCTTCGGATTGACCTTTATCTTCTCTATTTTTATTTCTTTCATAATGCAGATGTTGGCAATTCATCAAATGGGCGCTTTGAGTATGATAGGTGGAGCGGCTAAAGTAGCAGAAGCCAAGCCTTCTTTTGCGGCTTTTATGTCAGATTATGGTGCTGCTTTTAGAACGGCTAAACATGGTGCTTTTCATGGACTATTTACAGCGGTATTGTTTGCTTTTCCAATGATTGCTATTAATGGGTTGTTTGAAAGAAAATCGTGGAAGTATATCTTTATTCATGCTGGATATTGGGTAATTTCATTAATGATTATTGGTGCTATTGTTTGTGCTTGGATTTAAATCAACAATGATATAAAACAAAAAAACCTGTTTCGTGAGAAACAGGTTTTTTTAATGATATAGTAAATCTACAGATTATGCTTCGAATGGAAGAATAGAAACGTATGATTTGTTATCTCTTTTCTTTTGGAACTTAACAACTCCATCAACTTTTGCATGTAAAGTATGATCTTTACTAATGTAAACGTTTTCACCTGGATTGTGTTTAGAACCTCTTTGTCTTACGATGATGTTTCCAGCAATAGCAGCTTGACCACCAAAAATCTTAACGCCTAAACGTTTTGATTCTGATTCTCTACCATTCTTCGAACTACCGACACCTTTCTTGTGAGCCATGACGTATTGGTTTTAATATTGTTAATTATTCTTTAGTATCTTCTTTTTTAGCTTTTGGAGCTGCCTTTTTAGCTTTTGGAGCTGGTTTAGCTTCTTCAGTTGCTGGCGCTTCAACGGCTACTTTTTCTTTCTTAGGTGCTGCAGCTTTTTTAGCTCCACCTACTGTAATACCTTCAATTACAATTTGAGTAAGATATTGTCTATGACCGTTTCTCTTTTTGTATCCTTTTCTTCTTTTCTTTTTGAAAATGATAACTTTGTCTCCTTTTAAGTGTTGTAACACTTTAGCTTCTACAGAAGCACCTTCTATAGCTGGGGCGCCTAAAGTTACATTACCTTTGTCGTCTAATAAAAGAACTTTGTCAAAAGAAACTTTTGAACCTTCTTCGTTAGCCAAACGGTGAACATAAACCTTTAAGTCTTTGCTTACTTTGAATTGTTGCCCTGCTATCTCTACGATTGCATACATACGAAATTGTTTTTATTAATTTTAAGGTTGCAAATATACAATTAATAATTTATCCTGCAATCCCTATGATAAAAAAGTTTTTCGGGTCGTTTTTTAAGAAAACAAGTGTTAATTTTTTATCAAAGTTGGAATTGATTCGCAATACCAATTAAAAAAAAGTATTTTTGATGTAACAATAATACTAAGTAACTATCTAATTAGAATTCCTTAGGATTGTTACAACCTAAATCTAACCTATAATTATTAATCTTTATGAAAAAATCTATCATGATGTTAAGTGCTGCATTGATGCTGGGAGGAGTCGCTTCTGCTCAGAAAGTCGCTTTTGAAGAGTATGACTTAGACAATGGATTGCATGTGATTTTGCACAACGATCCGTCAGCCCCAACGGTGGTAACTTCGGTAATGTACCATGTGGGTGCCAAAGACGAACAACCAGATCGTACTGGTTTTGCTCACTTTTTTGAACATTTATTGTTTGAAGGGACTCAAAACATAAAACGTGGAGAGTGGTTTAAAATTGTAACAGGTAATGGAGGCGTGAATAACGCTAATACTACTGAAGACAGAACTTATTATTATGAAGTTTTTCCTTCTAATAATTTAGAATTGGGATTATGGATGGAAGCAGAGCGTATGTTGCATCCAGTGATCAACCAAATTGGAGTGAATACTCAAAACGAAGTAGTAAAAGAAGAGAAGCGTTTGCGTTATGATAACAGCCCGTATGGTCAATTGATTCCGCAAGTGAAGAAAAATATGTTTAAAAACCATCCGTATCGTTGGACTACTATTGGTTCAATGGATCATTTGGATGCGGCTAAGCTAGAAGAATTCCAAGCCTTCAATAAGAAATTCTATATTCCAAACAATGCTGTTTTGGTTGTTGCGGGGGACTTTAAACCCGAACAAGCGAAAGAATGGATTCAAAAATATTTTGGAGTAATTGCAAAATCAACTCCAATTAAAAGAACCACTTTTGAAGAAGCTCCGATTACCGAAACAATCAAAGCTACTTTTGAAGATCCCAACATTCAGCTTCCAATGTTAGTAACAGCATATAGAACGCCATCTATGAAAACACGCGATGCTCGTGTGTTGGATATGATTTCGTCTATTTTGAGTGACGGAAAAAGTTCTCGTATGTACAAGAAAATAGTTGACGATAAGAAAATGGCACTTCAAATAGGTGCGTTCAATTATAGTCAAGAAGATTATGGCACCTATATATTGTATGGTTTGCCTCAATCTCCATTTACGGCGGCTAATTTATTGGCTGAAATCGATGAAGAAATCGTTAAATTACAAACGGAGTTAATTTCGGAGAAAGATTTACAAAAATTACAAAACCAATTTGACAATCAATATGTAAATAGTAATTCGACCATTGAAGGAATTGCCAATAATTTAGCTACCTACCATTTGTTGTATGGTGACGTAAATTTAATCAATACCGAAATTGAAATGTATCATTCCATCACTCGTGAGGAAATTAGGGATATTGCCAAGAAATATTTGAATCCAAGCCAGAGACTGGTTTTGGACTATGTTCCAGTAAAAGATAAATCCCAAAACTAAGATACATCATGAAAAAATCAATTATTATTTTATCAAGCTTATTTATATCAGCGATAATGCAAGGACAAATCATCCCTCAACCCAAATCAGGAGCAGCCCCAACTATTAAAATAGGGAAACCCGAGTCATTCCAATTAAAGAATGGGTTGAAAGTAATGGTGGTTGAAAATCATAAATTACCTAGAGTTTCTTTTACATTAACTTTAGATAACGCCCCTTATGCCGAAGGTGCTAAAAAAGGAGTTTCTGACTTGACCAGTAGTCTTATTGGTAACGGGACAAAAAAAATCTCTAAAACCGCTTTCAATGAAGAAATTGATTTTATGGGAGCCAATATTAGTTTTAGTTCCAATGGTGCTTCAGGAAGCACCTTGTCTAAATATTCTGGCCGTGTCTTAGAGTTGTTAGCTGATGGTGCGTTGAATCCTAACTTTACCCAAGCTGAATTTGACAAGGAAAAAGCCAAAATGATTGAAGGCTTAAAAGCGAGTGAGAAAAGTGTTCCAGAGGTTGCAAGTAGAGTAAATGATTTCTTGACTTTTGGGAAAGACCATCCTAATGGTGAATATGTTACTGAGGCGACTTTAAAAAATGTGAATTTAGCCGATGTTCAAGCGAATTACAATTCGTATTTTGTTCCAGAAAATGCCTATTTGATTATTGTAGGAGATGTTAAGTTTGCAGAAACAAAGAAAGCAGTAGAAAAATTATTTGGTTCTTGGAAAAAAGCTTCGGCTCCAGTTCAAGCTTATGCAGAACCAAAAGATGTTTCTTTTTCACAAATCAATTTTGTAGATATGCCAAATGCGGTACAGTCAGAAGTGGCAGTGGTCAATTTGGTCAATCTTAAAATGACTGATCCTGATTATTTTCCAGCTTTGGTAGCCAACCAAATTTTAGGAGGCGATTTTAATAGTTACCTGAACATGAATTTGAGAGAAGCACACGGTTGGACGTATGGTGCAAGATCAAGTATTCGTGGAGACAAACGTATCACTAAATTTGAAGCATCTACTCAAGTACGAAATGCAGTAACGGATAGTACCGTGGTTGAAATTTTTAAAGAATATAAAAAAATCAGAACTGAAAGAGTATCTGATGATATGTTAGCTAGCGTAAAAGCGGGTTATATTGGCCGATTTGTGATGCAAATTGAAAAACCACAAACGGTGGCGGGTTATGCTTTGCGAATCCAAACACAAAATTTGCCAGCTGATTTCTATGAAAATTACATTAAAAACATCAATGCAGTAACTGCTGACGATGTGTTGCGTGTTGCCAATAAATATTTCTTGGCAGACAATAGTCGTATCTTGATTGTAGGAAAAGGAGCTGATGTAGTTCCAGCATTAGAAAAATTGAAAATCCCAATTTTGTTTTTTGACAAATATGGGAATGCTGTAGAAAAACCTGTTTTCAAAAAAGAAGTGCCTAAAGGAATGACTGCTAAAACAGTTTTAGATAATTACATCAAAGCCATTGGTGGTGAAAAGGTAGCTTTGGCAGTAAAAACAATCGCAATGGTTGGTTCAACGACTATTCCGCAAGCGCCAGCTCCATTAAGGTTCAATTCTAAAATTGACGCCAAAGGGAAATTAGTGGTAGAACTTGCCATGGGTGGAATGAGTTTGATGAAGCAAGTGGTTAATGAAAAAGGGGGTTTTGTTATTCAACAAGGTCAGAAAGTAGAGCTTACAGGAAAAGATTTAGAAGATTTGAAAGCGGCTGCAGCTCCTTTTGAAGAACTAAATCTTTTGAAAAACCCAGAAGTGAGCTTGACAGGAATTGAGACAATTAATGGGACGGAAGCCTATGCTTTGAAAAACGGAAAAACAACCTTGTATTATGATGTTAAATCAGGTTTAAAAATCGCTGATGTAATTACCATTGAGCAAGGGGGTAAAACGATGAATAAAACTAATTCGTATTTGGATTATCGCGAGGTAAAAGGATTGAAAGTTCCATTTAACTTGGTTCAAAATGTAGGTTTTGAATTGAATATTAAAATGACTGACGTAAAAATTAACGAAGGAGTAACGGATGCGGATTTCCAATAAATAGCATTCAAATTGAATAGAAAGGCTGTCTGAAAAGACGGCCTTTTTTATTTTTTAGACGAAAGATAGACCCCAATTAAAATGATAAACGCACCCATGAATTGGATAGGAGTTAAAATTTCGTGATCCAATAATCCCCAAAAGAAAGCAACTATTGGAATTAAGTAGGTTACCGATGTTGCAAAAACAGGAGAGGATATTTGAATTAATTTAAAAAACAGAATATTGGCTATTCCGGTACCCACTATTCCAAGTATAGCAATATAACCCATGGAAATTTGTACTTCTGGAGCAGAAATTATGTCAAAAAATCCAGAAAAATACAATAGTAAAACTGCGGGTGCTAATAAGACTAAAAAGTTACCCGTAGTAATACTAAGCGGAGCAACAGTGGGTAAATATTTTTTAATCAAATTTACATTAGTTGCATAACAAATAGATGCCAATACCACCAAAAGGGCATAATAATAGTTTTGCTCAGGATGATTTGAAGCGCCGTTAAAAACTAAAAGAATACTTCCTATAAAACCGATACAAATTCCGATAAATTGATTTTTTTTAAAGGGAACTCCAAAGGCAATTATGCCTAATATTAAGGTATTTAATGGTGTTAATGAGTTTAAAACAGCAGTTGTCGAACTATCAATTTCAGTTTCAGCTAAAGCAAAAAGATAGGCGGGTATAAACGTACCAAATACAGCGGTTAGGGCAACGTATTTCCATTGCGACTTAGTTAGTTTAAACAAGCTTTTATATCCAATCAATACTAAGAAAACTGCAGAAAAAATAAGTCGTAAGGAACCTAATTGTATCGCGCTTAATCCGATTAGTCCTTTTTTAATTAAAATAAACGAACTTCCCCAAATTAAAGAAAGAGTACCAAGGTAAATCCACTTGAGCTGTTTTGATTCCATGAAAAATAGTTTGGGTCAAAATTCTATTAAATTTGTGAAATTGTCCGTCTTTTTTTGATTAATTTTGTCATTATCAAAGAAATAAAATTCAAACACATGAAAATCACAAAAACAATATTGGCATTCGCGTTCGTTAGTCTTTTAACGGTATCATGCAAAAAAGGCGCTGAAACAAAGGAAGAAATTACTGAAAAAGAAGTAGCAGCACCTAAAAAAGAAGTAGTAATAGCTACTGAAAATGTACAAACTGCTAGTTTTGAAATTGAAGGAATGACTTGTGCTATCGGTTGTGCAAAAACAATTGAAGAAGAATTAGGTGCTTTAGACGGTGTTCAAAAAGCAACGGTAGATTTTGATTCTAAAAAAGCAACAGTAGTATTTGACAAAACTATCCAAAGTCAAGAAAGTTTAACTAAAGTGGTTGAAGCTACTGCTGATGGGAAAACCTATAAAGTGGTGTTGCCAAAATCATAAACTAGTTGCCGTATAAAATTAAAAGCATCCTTTTGGGATGCTTTTTTTGTTATTTCCATTTCAAGGTTTCTAGTAATCGTTGCATATCATTTTTAATATAACTCGCTGCGGGCATAATAGAATCAAAATTAGGTTTGGCATAAAAATAAATCGAACCAGTAACAAAATGTTTAGTGCTATCGGTCGCGTAAAACTGAGCATTAGTTGCTGCGTTGCCATCTACTTGATAGAACATTCCGAAGACTTTTTTTTGAGGGTTTAGGTAAGGCTGTTCTAAAATATCATCAGCTTTAATAACGTGTTCATAGGTTAATTTTTGAGCGTCGCGCAATAATTTGTTGATATCTCCATTGACTGGTTTATAGGTCAAATAGATAGTTGCTTTCATTTTAGGATAGCTTATGGTAAAACCACACTCTTTTTCTCCTTTAATAATAGCATCGGCATTCATTTCAAAAGTAAATGGACATTGGCTCTCAAATTGCGCATAATTAGCTTCAGGATAGTCCAAGCGTAAATGGCTAGAAGGTTTTGGTAACACTTCTTTTTTACAACTCAATACAGTCAATGCAACAAGAAAAAGGACTACAAAAAGGATTGTTTTTTTTGGCATAGTATTCTTAAAAATAGCATCGATTAAAAAGGCAAATCGTTAATAGGTAAAGTAGTATTTTGTGGTTCTGGTGGGGTTGTCTTATTATTTTCAGAATCTTTTTTAGTGTTTAAAAAAGTAAATTCGACTACTTGAATTTCTGATGTGTGTTTGGTTGTTCCATCTTCGGCTTGCCATTGACGCGATTTAATACGACCTTCTACATAAATTTTATCTCCTTTAGAAAGGTATTTTTCACAGAGTTCAGCGGCTTTATTGCGCACCACTAAATTATGCCATTCGGTAGAAGTGATTTTTTCATTAGTTGTTTTATTGATGTACACTTCGTGTGTTGCTAGTTGGAATCGGCCAATGCAATTGCCTCCTTCAAAATAATGCAACTTTACCTCGTCACCAAGATAACCAATAAGAATCACTTTATTTACTGTTCCGTTCATAATACAGTGGTATTTGAATCAAAGATAGGGCTTTTTAGTAGTAACATTTTCATTCGCTTCAATAAAATTATGAAGCACAATTGGGAAAGGATAGGTTTTTAAATCGGTTTTATTAATTCCGTTTGAAAGAGTTCCACCTACTTTTACATTCCAAAATTTGATATGTAAATGTTGGTGTGATAATTTATGAATGATACTTTTCGAGTTTTCTTCTCCGATAGTAAGTATATTTAAGTGCTGAAAATCGTTTTGAATTTGCTTTGAAATGGTTTTGAAATCTTCCTCCTTTTCAGATTCAATCAAGGGGAATTCATATAAATTGTGCCAAATTCCTTTATCGGTTCTTTTTTGAATAATGGTGTTTTCAGCTTCGTCAGAAAAGATGAGGTAATTAAAGAATCGATTTCTGACCTTTAGCTTTTTTAATTTTACAGGAAGTTGGTCTACTTTTTTCTTTTGCAAAGCAGCACAGCTTTCGTTAAAAATACAAGCTTCGCAGTTTGGACTTTTTGGAACACATTGCAAAGCACCAAATTCCATTATAGCCTGATTGAATAGCGCAGGATTGTCTTTTGGGATTAATTCGAGAGCCATTGCACTGAACTCCTTTTTGGCGGAAGCCGATGCGATATCAGTTTCAATATCAAAATAGCGCGAAAGCACTCGAAACACATTGCCATCAACAACAGGAACGACTTCATTGTAAGCAAAAGAAGCAATTGCGGCAGCAGTATATTCGCCAATTCCTTTTAGTTTTAATAAATCCTTATAATTAGTTGGGAAAACACCTCCAAGTTCATTCGCTATATATTGTGCGGTTTGATGTAAGTTTCTGGCGCGTGAATAGTAACCAAGCCCTTGCCATAATTTTAATACTTGTTCTTCATGGGCATTTGCTAAATCAAAAACGGTTGGAAATGCAGTTGTGAACGAAAAAAAATAAGGCATTCCTTGTGCTACTCGCGTTTGTTGGAGCATAATTTCGGACAGCCAAATGGGGTATGGATTAGTGGTATTTCGCCAAGGTAAATCGCGTTTATTTTGTAAATACCAATCTATCAATAACTTAGAAAAATCCATTGTTCAATATTTGTTTGCAAAAGTAAAAGTTTATGTGATTAAAATTTAATGAATTAGCTTGAATAATTGTTTTTTTAATTCATATATTTGCAAACTCAAAAAAATAGTACAACATTTATAAATAAGGAAAGAAAATGACGAAAGCAGATATCGTAGCGAAAATTTCAGAGAAATTAGGTCTTGAAAAAGGAGATGTTCAGGCAACTGTAGAAACATTTATGAATGAAGTGAAAACTTCATTAGAGACTGGAGATAACGTATATTTAAGAGGTTTTGGAAGTTTTATCGTAAAAACAAGAGCTGAAAAAACAGGTAGAAACATTTCTAAAAATACAACAATAAAAATACCTGCTCACAATATTCCTGCTTTTAAACCGGCAAAAGTTTTTGTAGAAGGCGTAAAAATCAATAACGAAGCAAAATAAAATAGTAATTAATCATAAAATCTACAAGATATGCCAAGTGGTAAAAAAAGAAAGAGACATAAGGTAGCGACGCACAAACGTAAAAAAAGAGCGAGAGCTAACCGTCACAAGAAGAAAAAGTAGTTTTAAACTACTTTTTTCTTTTTAAACGTTCATTGAAATCGAGATTTAAGAATGTAGATTTACGATTTAAGATTGCAGATTTGAAAAATCTAAAATTAAGAATCAAAACTCGAAAATCTAAAATCTCCCCGGGTTCAATACCTGTTAAAAATATTGTTTAATCCATCCTTACTATAAGTTGGTAGTTGATGGTTGCTAGTTGCTAGATTATTCTGACAATGAACAACCAATGACCGACAACCCAATGTTCGGATAAAAATGTACAGCGTGAATAAAGAATTAATCATTCGATCCAGTTCAGAAGCCGTAGATTTTGCCTTATTAAAAGATGGAAAACTAATTGAATTACACAAAGAAGAGGAAAAAAGCAACTTTCAAGTTGGGGATATTTTTATTGCCAAAATTAGAAAACCAGTTGCTGGATTGAATGCTGCTTTTGTAAATGTTGGCTTCGAAAAAGATGCCTTTTTACATTATCATGACTTAGGTCCTAATTTATCTTCCCAACTGAAATTCATAAAACTTGTAAGCGCAGGTAAATTAAAAGATTTCTCCCTAAAAACCTTTCAGTTTGACAATGAAATTGATAAAGATGGTACCATTACTGATGTTTTGAGTGCTAATCAATCTATTTTAGTGCAAGTCGTAAAAGAACCAATATCAACCAAAGGGCCAAGAATTAGCGCTGAGCTTTCTCTTGCTGGACGTTTTATTGTGTTAGTGCCTTTTTCAGATCGTGTTTCTATTTCTCAAAAAATAGAAGACAAAAAAGAAAAGGACCGTTTAAAAAGACTCGTACAATCTGTTAAACCAAAAGGATTTGGTGTTATTGTTCGTACAGTAGCCGAAGGCAAAAATACAGCCGAATTAGAAAAAGATTTGCAGAACCTGCTTAGCAGATGGACTGCAATGTGTAAGAAATTACCAACTGCTCATCACCCGTCAAAAGTATTAGGAGAACTCAATAGAGCCTCTTCAATATTAAGAGACGTATTTAACGATACCTTTAGTGGTATTCAAATTGATGATGAAGAGTTGTACCAACAAACCAAGGATTATGTGCAAGAAATTGCGCCATCCAAAGAATCAATTGTGAAGTTTTATCAATCCAATGATACTCCCATTTTTGAGAAATACAATATAGAGAGACAAATCAAGACTTCGTTTGGAAAAACGGTTTCTATGAGTAAAGGAGCGTATCTTATTATCGAACATACCGAAGCTTTACACGTTATTGACGTGAACAGCGGAAACCGTTCTAATAAGGCTTCTAATCAAGAAGACACCGCCATGGAAGTGAATATGATTGCTGCCGCCGAAATAGCAAGACAATTGCGTCTTCGTGATATGGGCGGAATCATCGTAGTTGATTTTATCGATATGGCGAATCCTGAAAATCGCAAAGTATTGTTCGACTTCTTAAGAGAAGAAATGAGCGATGATAAAGCCAAACATAAAATCTTACCGCCGAGTAAATTTGGATTAGTTCAAATTACAAGACAACGCGTAAGACCAGAAATGAATATTAAAACTAGAGAAGAAGATCCTAATAATGAAAGTGGCGAAATTGAAGCGCCAATTCTTATCATTGACAAGATTACTTTAGACCTAGAAAGAGTATTAAAAAGCCATCCATCTGTTGTACTTAACGTACATCCGTTTGTGGCTGCATACCTTACCAAAGGTTTTCCATCAATACGTTCAAAGTGGTTCTTTGAACATAAAAAATGGGTGAAAATCATACCACGTGACGCTTACACGTATTTAGAATACCATTTCTTTGACAAAAAAGGGAATGTTATTTCAGAATAAAAAAGAAACCGCCTTTCGAAAGATTGGCGGTTTTTTTATGCTTCATTGCGAGGAACGAAGCAATCTTATTTTAGGAGCTATTTCCAGCTTTCCGCTCTATCTTTTTTGGCGCCTTCGAGTACCTCAGTCACCTAAAAAGGATGCCGCTTCTATCTGGGCTAAGGGTAATTAGTAAAGATCACTTTCTGCGCTCCGCAAAAAAACGCTTCATCAGTTCGGCAGCTTCTTCAGCTAAAATTCCAGAGACCACTTCAGTTTTGGGATGCAATTGGGTTCCCATTTTTACAAAGCCACGTTGTTCGTCAGTTGCACCATAGACAATTTTAGAAATTTGACTCCAATACAAAGCCCCAGCACACATTTGGCAAGGTTCCAGCGTAACATACAAGGTGCAATCTTTTAAATATTTTCCGCCCAAGAAATTAGCCGCTGCTGTTATGGCTTGCATTTCGGCATGAGCGGTTACATCGTGAAGTAATTCAGTTAGATTATAGGAACGCGCAATAATAGTATTGTTAATCACAATCAGCGCGCCCACCGGAATTTCACCTTTTTCAAAAGCCATTTCAGCCTCTTGCAAGGCTTTCTTCATAAAATAGGTATCGTTGAAAGGGTTTTCCATGTGGCAAAAATAAGAATTCAATTTGTACATTTGCACCATGTTAAGCAATTTACTTTCAAGTATCAACAGTCCCACTGATTTACGTCAACTCGATGTCAATCAATTGCCACAACTCGCTCAAGAGTTGCGCGACTTCATTATCGACGTCGTTTCGGTCAAAGAAGGACATTTGGGTGCTAGTTTGGGAGTAGTAGAGTTGACTATTGCCTTGCATTATGTTTTTGATACGCCTAACGATCGTTTGATTTGGGATGTAGGTCATCAAGCCTACGGACATAAAATTCTAACGGGACGGAGAGATAATTTTCACACCAACAGACAATTTCATGGGATTTCGGGTTTCCCAAAAAGAAGCGAAAGTGAGTACGATGCTTTTGGCGTAGGCCATTCATCAACCTCTATTTCGGCAGCTTTAGGAATGGCGATTGCTTCTAATTTGAAAGGTGATTTTGAAAAGCACCATATTGCGGTCATTGGCGATGCTTCGATTGCCTCAGGAATGGCATTTGAAGGACTGAATCACGCGGGAGTTACGGATGCTAATTTATTGGTTATTCTGAATGATAATGCCATTGGAATTGATCCAAGTGTAGGAGCGTTAAAAAACTATTTGACCGCAGTCAAAGAAGGCAAAAATCCAAGACAAAATAACATGATTAAGTCCTTGAATTTTGATTATTCGGGACCAATTGACGGACATGATATTCAGGCAGTAATTCAAGAATTAGAACGACTGAAAAAAGTAAAAGGCCCTAAATTCCTTCACGTAATTACTACCAAAGGAAAAGGATTGCAACAAGCGGAAGAAAATCAGGTGCAATACCATGCGCCAGGAAAATTTGATGCCAATACAGGAGAAATTATTCCTAAATCAGAAGAACATCTTCCTCCAAAATACCAAGATGTTTTTGGAGAAACGATTTTAGATCTGGCACAAAAAAATGAAAAAATCATCGGAATTACACCGGCAATGCCAACAGGAAGTTCGCTTAAGTTGATGATGGATGTATTTCCAGAAAGAGCATTTGACGTAGGAATTGCAGAACAGCATGCAGTGACTTTAGCTGCTGGGATGGCAACACAAGGTATGGTTGTTTTTTGCAATATCTATTCGACTTTTTTACAAAGAGCGTATGATCAAGTGATTCATGATGTTACCTTGCAAAATTTACCTGTTATTTTTTGTTTGGATCGTGCGGGATTGGTAGGAGAAGATGGAGCCACACACCATGGTGTTTTTGATTTGGCGTATCTGCGTTGTATCCCAAATATGATTGTGTATTCTCCAAGGAATGAAATGGCTTTGCAAAATATTTTATATACTGCTCAATTAGGCTTGGAACATCCAATCGCGATTCGCTATCCACGCGGAAGAGGTCAAAATACGCATTGGAAAATTCCGTATGAAACCATTACAATTGGAAAAGCCCACTGTATAAAAGAAGGAACAAAAGTAGCTGTTTTGTCTAACGGGACTATTGGAAATACTGTGACGCAGGCTTTGGAAAATTTACAAAATCCATCTGACATTGCGCATTTTGATTTCCCGTTTGTTAAACCTTTGGATGAAAAACTTTTGCATACTATTTTTTCAAAATTTGAAATGGTAATTACCATTGAAGACGGAACTATTACAGGAGGTTTTGGAAGTGCAATTTTAGAATTTGCTGCCATAAATAACTACCATTCAAAAATACAAGTAGTAGGCGTTCCAGACCAATTTATTGAACAAGGAACTGTTTTAGAATTACAACAATTTTGTAAAATGGACGTTAGTAGTTTGGAAGTTTTGTTTAGAGAACTACTTTAAAATATCAAATTAAGGATTAAAAAACATACTAAAATGAGGTTAGCTTGCGCTCTTTTTCTATTACTTTTTTCAGTGTCAATTTTTGCTCAAGAATTGACCAATACGAAATCACCCGATACGATTTCGTATTGGACTAAAAAGAATAAATTAGGATTTGATATTTCAGAAATTGCTTTTGTCAACTGGAGTGCTGGGGGGAATAGTGCTGTGTCAGGTTTGTTCAAAGGTGAATTTTTACGAATGTATGCTAAAGAAAATCGCAAGTGGGTAAATGAGTTGTTTGTTCGCTATGGTTTGAATAAGCAAGATGGACTTGGTGTTAGAAAAACAGATGATGCGATCCAATTTAACTCTACTTTTGGGTATCGAAAAGACACGATTACCAATTGGTACCATTCCGCTAAATTTAATTTCAATACGCAGTTTACCAATGGATATGCCTATCCAAATACCGAAAAAGTAATTTCTCGATTGTTTGCGCCAGCTTACATCTTTTTGGGGGTTGGGGCAGAAAATGCCAATAAAGAGAAAAAACGTATTTTTTATATTTCACCTTTTACGTTTAAGACAACCTTAGTTTTAGATCAAAATTTAGCCAATCAAGGGGCATTTGGGGTCTCTAAAGCGATTTATGATACTAGTGGAAATATTCTTGTTAACGGGAAACGTTCCAAGACAGAATTAGGGTTTTTATTTACTAGTTTTTATAAAAGGGAAATCGTGAAGAATATTACCTTGGTCAACAAACTCAGTTTGTACTCTGATTATATTAATAATTTTGGAAATATTGATGTGGATTGCGATCTTTCATTAGATTTGGTAGTCAACCAATATGTTAAAGCAAATATCGGCGCTAGAGTTGTGTATGATGATGATATTAAAGCTAAAGAGGAAGTTAATGGAACTCAAGTTACTGTTGGTCCAAAAGCACAATTAAAGCAGTTGTTAGGTGTGGGTATTGTGTACCAATTTTAAACTACCATCAAATTACATCCCCGAATATCAGAATGGTCAAAGCGACCTAAAACTTCAAAACTTCCATTAGCGTATTTTTTTCCTAGGTCTTGTGTAGCAATAAAGGAACACGAATTGATATTGGCTAAATCAATTACGTTGATGCCTCCTGTTTTCCCTTCTCTAACGTAAGACAACGCATCTTCGGTATCGCGAACGAGTAGTTGCATCCACGAAGGACATTCAAAGATTCCTTCGCCTAAAGAATAGGCTTGCGACAATAATTCAGTCATGCCGTATTCTGAATGGATAGCGGTAACCCCAAATCCTTTACAAAGTTGTTGATGCAATTCTTCGCGAATCATTTCTTTTCGTTTGCCTTTCATTCCGCCTGTTTCCATAATGATAGTATTTTCTAATTGGAAAGTATGTTTTTCAATTAAATCCAATAAAGCATAGGTAACCCCAATTAGAATCACATTTTGACCTGCTTTATCTAATTGAATTAATTTGGCAATTAATTCGTCGTAATTATGAAGATAAAAGCCACTTTCAGGCTGATTCGATAGTTGAATTAAATCATCTACCATGTGAATTAACGACGAACCTTCTCTTTCTAAATAGGATGGAAGTAAAGCTAAAACAACATAGTCTTCAATATTGCCATAGAATTGTGAAAATCCTTTGCGGTAGCTCTCTTCGTAAATACTCACATCGGTAACTAAATGTTTACTAGTAATCATTCCGGTTGTACCACTACTGGTAAAAGTAGTTTGTATAGGATTTGTAGAAGAAACTACGGAATGGCTTTTAAAAAACTGAATGGGTAAAAATGGAATTTGTTGAATGGATTTTACCTTTTGCACATCGGTTTTTAAGAAATCGCAAAATTCACGATACACCAAATTATTCTCGTATTGGAAACGAAAGACTTTCAAAGCGATTTTGTCAAATTGCTTCTGATTGCTAATGGTGAATATATCGTGGGTTGAAATCAAAAATTATTTTTTTACAAAAGTAATCGAAATAAATGGGAAAAGAAACGGACATAAAAAAAGCTCCATTTAGGAACTTTTTATATTTGATTTTATCGTACAATCAGTTTTCGAGTAGTAGAAGCTTCTTCTTCTTTGATTTTTATGATATAAACGCCAGGAGATAAAGTTGATATATTAAGTTCTCTTGAACTCAATACTGTTTGGAATACTTTTTTACCTAAAACATCAAAAATTTGAATCTCTTTATCTAAATCATTTTTAGTAGTAATATAGACTTTACCGTTACTCACAGGATTAGGGTACAAGCTCAATCCTTCAATAGAAGTTGATTCTTGCAATTTAGTTTGTTGCTTAGTTTCTTGTGCTGAAGCGCTCAAAGAGAAGAAAAAGAACAACAAAAGTGTGATATAAACGTAGTTTTTTGTCATTAAAAATGATTTTCAAGTGTTAAAGATAAAAAATATTTTTCAAAAAATATACCAAAACGAAATAAAATGCGTTATGTGGAATTTTTCAATAAATGCGCTCCTTTTATACGTTAAAGCCGTGTTATCCCAATGTTATCAATTTATTATCTTAGCATCGCATCGCATCGGTTTTTGGTTGTTTTGTTTTATATTTACATTGTAAAAATTAAATACATTATATATTTCATAATGAAAAATCGAAGTACAAAAATATTATTGGTAGATGATGAACCAGATATTTTGGAGATTGTAGGTTATAATTTGGCTCAAGAAGGGTATCAAATTAGCACAGCATCTAATGGAAAAGAAGCAATTGCTAAGGCTAAAAGTGAGGTGCCAGATTTAATCATTATGGATGTTATGATGCCAGAAATGGATGGTATAGAAGCCTGTGAAAACATCAGAAAAATAACAGAATTGAACCATGTTATTATTACTTTTTTAACGGCAAGAGGAGAAGATTACTCCCAAGTAGCCGGATTTGATGCAGGAGCTGACGATTATATTACAAAACCAATCAAACCAAAATTATTGGTAAGTAAAGTAAAAGCATTATTGCGTCGTTCTAAGGAACAAGAAAAAAACACAGAGACATTAAATGTCGGTGGAATTGAAATTAATAGAGAAGAATATAAAATTATTAAAGACAATGTTGAAATTGTCTTGCCTCGAAAAGAATTTGAATTACTATATTTGTTAGCCTCTAAACCGGGTAAAGTATTTAAACGAGAGGAAATTTTAGATACTATTTGGGGGAATGATGTGATTGTTGGGGGAAGAACCATCGATGTGCACATTCGAAAGTTAAGAGAAAAAATAGGAGATGATTTTTTTAGAACCATAAAAGGAGTAGGATATAAGTTAGAAATATAGCCCATTCACTTTTTAATTTTTTATTTGATAACGCAATCTTTTGCGTTATCTTTATTTAAAAGAACCACGAATTATAGATGAAAATAAGTTTTAAAAAGAATTACCGATTTGCTTCTAAATCTGCACTACTTATTAGCATCTCTACATCTTTGTTTGGGATGATTTTAGCAAAGTACATGTTGAAATTAGAGCAACATGATGTACTTACATTTGGGTTTATTTTTTTTCTATTCACTTTGTTCTTTTCTTTTTTGGTACTACAATATCGTGTAGAACGTTTCATTTATAGTAGGATAAAAAAAATATACGATGATGTAGCTTTACTCGAATCGTCTTCGTTTATCAACCAGCCCATAACAACTGATATGGAAACGCTTTCACGAAAAGTGAAAAAATTTGCCACCGATAAGAAATTAGAAATCGAGATGCTTCAGGTGAGAGAAGAATACCGAAGAGAATTTCTAGGTAATGTTTCTCACGAATTAAAAACCCCTCTATTTACAGTACAAGGATATATTGATACCCTGCTTGAAGGGGCTATGGAGGATAAAAATATTCGAAAAAAATATTTGAAACGCGCCGAAAAAGGAGTGGAACGATTAATATATATTGTTGAAGATTTGGATATGATTACCAAGCTAGAATCAGGAGATTTACATTTAGAAATTTCTGAATTTGATTTGGTAGAATTAATTCAAAACGTTTTGGATCTTTTGGAGATGAAAGCTGATAAAAAGAAAATTAAGCTAGAATTAGAGAATTCTTTTGGTAAGCAATTTATTGTAAAAGGAGATAAAGACAAATTGCAACAAGTAGTCGAAAATTTGGTGGTGAATTCTATCAAGTACGGTAAAGAAGGAGGTCTAACAGAAGTTAGCATCGTCAATTTGACCAAGAAAAAATTATTAGTTCGAATAACTGATAATGGTGAGGGTGTAGAACAACAATATTTACCAAGATTATTTGAACGTTTCTTTCGTGTCGATAAAAGTGGTTCTCGCTCTGAAGGAGGATCCGGTTTGGGCTTAGCCATTGTAAAACACATTGTTGAAGCACACAAACAAAAAATATATGTAGAAAGTGAATTTGGCGTTGGTTCTGAATTTTCTTTTACTCTGGACAAAGCGGTTAACATCGCTAAAGACTAGTTTTTATTATCCTTTTGAGCGATTGTAGTTCAAAATAGCATACTTCGGATAACAATTGAATAACAATTATTTCTTCACAAGATAATACCATCGTAACATTAGGTTAACATAGCTGATTCATCTTTGCATCAGAAAAATTAATCTAACACAACGATGAAAAAAATTACTGTAGCGTTTTTTGTTTTAGGCGCTTTGATGGCAAAAGCACAAGATGTGCAAAATGATACCATAAAATCGAATAGCATTGAAGCATTGAAAGAATCTGTAGATGCGCACTCAATGAAATTTGAAGGTTTAGAAGAAAGATTAGCGACTTCTGATGCTGATCTTGCAAAATTGACAAAAATTAAAGTGTCTGGATATATCCAAGCACAGTATGACATGTATGATACATGGACTTTTGATGGTGTTCATGGAATCAATAGTTCTTCTACTTCAGCCCCTATAACTAATTCTTTTTTCTTGAGAAGAGCTAGAATTAAATTTGCTTATGAGGCTTTAGATGGTGTAAAATTTGTTTTGCAACCTGACTTCGCTTTTGATAAAGTGTCTTTGAAAGATGCTTATGTAGTTTTGAACGACCGTTGGACGAAAACTTTCTCATTGTATTTAGGGCAGTTTGATAGACCAAATTATGAAGTAGAGTACTCTTCAGGATCTATGGAGATGTTAGAAAGAACTAAAATGGCTGGGATTTTATATCCAGGTGAAAAAGAATTAGGGGCTAAATTAGAAGCTAATTTTGATACTAAATACAACTTCCCTTTAAAATTACAGTTGGCTGTAATGAATGGTAACTTCAATTTAGGAACTACTGCAAATCAAACTAAAGATGTTGATAATACTAAAGATGTAATGGCTAGAGCCGTTTACTCTGTTAAATTACCAAATGCTGGTTTAGGAATTGATTTTGGAGGACACGGTTACTTCGGAAAAACTGAAGTAATGCCAGGGACTGCTTTGACTGGTTTTACAAAAGCTGATGGAACTGCTTTTACTCCAGTAGTGGGTGATAAATTAGACAAAACTTGGTTGGGTGCTGAAATGCAAATTTACTATGACTTATTAGGAGGAATGGCTTTGAAAGCAGAGTATATTTCTGGAACTATGTCAGGTGTTGGTTCGAATTCTATTTATGTGAATTATAATTCAGTATTCAAGGTAGCCGGATTAAGAGATTTTAGTGGTTACTATGCTACTTTGATAAAAAACATTGGTACTAAAAATCAATTTATTGCTCGTTATGATGAATTTGATCCTAATACTAAATTATCTGGGAATGCAGTAACAAATGCAAACGACTTAAAATATAATACACTGACTTTATCTTGGCAATATTTTTATGATGAAAATATCAAAATTGTAGCAGGTTATTCTTTGCCAGTAAATGAAAAAACTACCGGTATTACTTCAGGGGATTTTGCTAACAGAGATAAAACAGACAATCAGTTCAGTATCAGAATTCAAGCGAAATTCTAATTTAATTAACTATTTTTTTAAAATCAATAAAAATGAAAACAACAAAATTAAAAATAGCTGCAGTTTTAGCTTTAGTGATGGTAATCGGATTATCGTTTACATCTTTGGAAAAAATTACAGTGAAAGGGTCAGACACAATGGTTATTTTGTCACAAAAATGGGCTGAGGTGTACATGCAAAAAAATGCAGGAACTACAATCCAAGTAACTGGTGGTGGTTCAGGTGTTGGTATTGCAGCCTTGATTAATGGTTCAACTGATATTGCTAACTCAAGTCGTCCAATGAAAGCTGCTGAGGTAGATAAATTGAAACAACGTTACAATACACTTGGAATTGAAATTCCATGTGCAAAAGATGGTTTGTCTGTGTATTTGAATAAAGCAAATGGTGTTTCTGAATTAACAGTGAGACAAATCGGAGATATCTTTGCTGGTAAAATTACTAACTGGAAACAAGTTGGTGGAGTAGATGCAGGAATCAGATTGTATGGTAGAGAAAGTAGTTCAGGAACTTTCGTTTTCTTTAAAGACAATGTTGTTAAAGGAGATTACTCACCAAGTTGTCAAACTCTACCTGGAACAGCTGCGATTGTAAATGCAGTTAAGAAAGATAAATTCGCTATTGGTTACGGTGGTGCAGCTTATGCTGAAGGAGTAAAAGATTGTAAAGTTAAGAAAGACGATAAAAGCCCTGCTTATGCTCCAAATGCAGAAACAATCAAAAGCAAACAATATCCAATTACAAGATATTTGTACATGTATTTGAAATCTAGACCAACAGGAGAAACTAAAAAATTCATCGATTGGATTTTAAGTCCAGAGGGTCAAAAAGTAATAGTTTCGGTAGGCTATTATCCTGTAAAATAATTACAATATTAAAATTATCCTTCTCCATTTTTGGTGAGGGATAATTTTGTGTTTAAACTAATTTATATATTTCATAATTCAATTCAATGAATTCTCAATTATCGAATACTAATTTTACTAAAGAAAGTCTGAAAAAACAATTCAGACTTTCTGAGTTTCTAGCTGAAAAAATCATTTCATCGGTGGCTTTTTTATCTATTGCTATTATTTTTCTAATCTTCATTTTTGTGTTTAAAGAATCGTTACCTATTTTTAGTACTGGTAAAGAAGTTGCAAAAACAGAGATTCAAGCAACAGATTCAGCTTCAAAACCCGAATCGTATGGGTCTGAGTCGACAGAAGAGTTAAAACCAGAATCGTATGGCACGGAGCCAACTGAAGAATTGAAACCGGAGACTTATGGCTCTGAACCCGTTTCTCAGGCTGATTTACAACCAGAAACCTATGGCGATGTAAAGGCAGAACCGCTAACTTCAGATTCAGAAGAAATGTCAGATAAGGTTGCTGAAACTGAAAATGGTGATGGAGCAGGAAATACTTGGAATACCTTTTTGACTACAGAGTGGGTTCCAGTATCCGACAATCCAAGATTTGGATTGTTTGGATTACTAATTGGGACATTAAAAGTAACCATAATTGCAATGCTTATTGCAGGGCCTTTAGCTGTTTTAGCTGCTTTATTTACGTCTTGTTTTGCTTCTAAAAAAACGAAAGAGATTATTAAACCTATCATCGAAATGTTGGCAGCTTTCCCGTCAGTAGTAATTGGGTTTTTTGCTTTGATGGTTTTAGCTTCTTTTTTCCAAAATGTGTTTGGTTACGACTCTAGATTGAATGCCTTTGTAGGCGGAGTAGCTATGGCTTTAGCAGCAATTCCAATTATATATACCATTTCGGAAGATGCCTTGTCGTCTATTCCAAAAACCTATACAGAAGCAAGTTTAGCTTTAGGTGCGAGCAAATGGCAAACGGCATTTTTTGTGGTTTTGCCAGCGGCGACACCAGGTATTTTTGCGGCATTATTGTTAGGTGTGGGACGTGTTTTTGGAGAAACCATGATTGCTTTAATGGCTACAGGAAACGCTGCTTTAGTTTCATCAAATCCTTTTGAAAGTGTGCGAACTTTTGCTGCAACTATTGGTGCTGAAATGGCAGAAACGGTTTTTGGAGAAACACATTACAGTGTTTTATTCTTCATAGGGTCGTTACTTTTTATTTTCTCATTTGGCTTAAATGCTTTGGCAGAGTTTTATGTAAAAGGAAAATTAATTAAAAAATTCCAAGGCAAATAATATGAATACAAATACGAATACAACAGAAAATCATTTTTTCTCTAGTGAGGGAAAAGGAATCGATATCAAAGGGAAGTTGATCGTTGGAACTACACAATTGGCAGTTCTATTGATTATAGCTATCCTTTTTATTATACTTGGAATCATTGTTTATGAAGGGCGAGATAAATTCTCGTGGGAATTTATTAGTTCATTTCCAACGGAAGGGATGACTAAAGGAGGAATTTTTCCTGCTCTGATAGGAACCTTTATTTTGGTTATTGTAATGTCTATTGCTGCCGTGCCATTTGGAACTATTACAGCCATTTATTTGACAGAATATGCTAAAGAAAATTCAGTAATTGCAGCAGCGGTTCGATTTTCAATTCGAACATTAGCGGTTGTACCTTCTATTATTTTTGGTTTATTTGGATTGGGTTTCTTTATTCAATTTGTTGGTGCGGGTGCCGATACCGTTTTGAATGGAGGACAATTGCGTTGGGGACAACCTAATATTCTTTGGGCAAGTCTTACTATGTCATTATTGACATTGCCCGTAATTATTGTTTCAGTAGAAGAGGCTTTAAAAACGATTCCTCGTGAATTGCGTGAAGCAAGTTTAGCCTTGGGAGCCACCAAATGGCAAACAATTAAAAAAGTAGTTTTCCCAGGTTCCATTTCTGGAATTATGACAGGAACTATTTTGGCAGTAAGTAGAGGAGCAGGAGAGGTAGCGCCAATTTTATTTACGGGGGCGGCATATTATTTGGCTACGTTACCAGGGTCGTTAAGTGATCAATTTATGAACTTGGGGTATCACATTTATATTATGTCAACGCAATCTTCAGATGTTGAAAAAACAATGCCAATACAATTTGCAACGACACTTGTTTTATTAATATTGACTTTGTCATTGAATTTAGTAGCCGTTTTAATCCGATCAAGAATTAGAAGAAAAACAAAGTAATTGACCTAATTACTTAAATTATTTTTAGATTTAACTTACAGAAAATGAAAGATATAAAAATTGCAGTAAAAGATTTGTCTTTATACTACGGAGAAAAGAAAGCATTAAAAGAAATTTCGTTAGAAATTCCTAAGAATAAAGTAACGGCTTTAATTGGGCCTTCAGGTTGTGGTAAATCTACTTTCTTGAGATGTATTAATCGAATGAATGACTTGATTCCCGATGTAAAAATTACAGGGAGTATGCTCGTGGAAGGGGTTGATATTTATGATAAGGATGTTGATGTAGTCAATATTAGAAAGAAAATTGGAATGGTTTTCCAAAAATCAAATCCGTTTCCAAAATCTATCTACGAGAATATCGCTTATGGACCGAGAATTAACGGGATAAAGGACAAAACAGAATTGGATGAAATCGTTGAAACGTCTTTGCGTAAAGCGGCTATTTGGGATGAAATTAAAGACCGTTTAGGTGATTCTGCAATGGGACTTTCAGGGGGGCAACAACAACGTTTGTGTATTGCAAGAACTTTGGCGGTAAGCCCAGACATTATCTTAATGGATGAGCCGGCAAGTGCATTGGATCCAATTTCTACTTCTAAAATTGAAGAATTGGTACATGAATTAAAAGAGCAATATACCATCATTATCGTGACGCATAATATGCAACAAGCAGCTAGAACGAGTGATTATACTGCTTTCTTTTATTTAGGAGAATTAATCGAAATGGGTAAAACAAATGATATTTTTACCAAACCAGCAAAAAAACAAACCGAAGATTATATCACAGGAAGATTTGGATAATCATTGCAAATCAAGAGTAATAGACTTGTAATTTTAATCTTAAACTAAAAAATAATAGGATGACACACTTTGAAATAGAATTAGAAAAGTTAAAAAATGTAATCGAAAAAATAGGGAATCTTGCTCAAAATCAAGTAGGAGAATCAGTAAAAGCCTTGCTTGCTGAACCACTAATTGAAGGGAAAGAGGTTAAAAAAATAGAGCATAAAATAGATAAATTAGACATCAAGATTGATGAGATTTGTCAAAGTATTTTTGCTTTGCAACAACCTGTTGCTTCTGATTTACGTTTTATTATGTCGGCCATGCAAATCAGTAATGAAATTGAACGCATTGGCGACTTAGCGATAAGCATTATCAAAAAAGCAAAAAACACCAAAGACAAACACGATTTGATTACTAGATTTCAAGTAGCTGAATTAGCAAAAGAAGTAGAAAAAATCACAATAAAGACCAATGAGTGTTTTATAACTCGTGATGAAAGTACTATTGGCGAAATATTTGTTTTGAATAAAAGCATTAAAAATAAAACTGACGATGCAATTCATAACATCGTTGGCGAAATGAAAGTAAATTCAAAAGCAGTAGTCTCAGGAACCAATTTAGTGATTGTATTAAAACATTTAGAGCGTATTTCTGAGCATTGTACTAACATTGCAGAAAATGTCTTTTTTATGATCAACGCTAAAATTATTAAGCACGAGAAATTTGAAGAAAAGAAATCAGAAGAATAGTTTTTGATTTTAATAGAGATAAAAAAAAGCACCAATACAGGTGCTTTTTTTATGCTATAAAATAGACTAGTTTATTCTTTGGTTACCACTTGCATAGTTTCACGACTCACTTGTTTTAGTAAAACGGTTTTGTCTTTTTCAACAGTTTGCGCAGCATCATCATTGAAATGACGAATAGTGTATAAAGTAACATTTTCTTCAAAATCAACCTTGAATTTTTTCGATAAAATAGCATTCAATTCTTTGAAATTGTCAAATTTGTCTTCCACACAAACAGAGAAACTAATTGCTGAATTTTGAATCAAGTTTACTTTGATTTTGTATTCGTGGAATAAGCCGAAAATTTCACTGATGTTTTCTTCCATAATAAAAGAGAAATCTATTGACGAAAGAGAAATCAATAATTGGTTTCTTTTAACGATAAAACAAGGTAAAAGAGGCTCTAAGTCAACTCCTTTAGATACGCTAGTCCCTTTTAATAATGGATTGATAAATGATTTTACATACAAAGGAATTTCTTTCTTTTGTAATGGTTGTAAGGTCTTTGGGTGAATTACTGATGCACCGTAAAAAGCTAACTCAATTGCTTCGCGATACGAAATCTGATTTAACAGACTCGCATTTTCAAAATAACGCGGGTCAGCATTCATTACTCCAGGTACGTCTTTCCAGATAGTTACACTTTCAGCATTCAAGCAATAGGCAAAAATAGCCGCAGTATAATCAGAACCTTCACGACCTAAAGTGGTTGTAAAATTATTTTCGTCAGAACCTAAAAACCCTTGCGTAATATTCAGGATTTTTGGCGCTACATTTTTAGCAATATTTTTTTGAGTTAATTCCCAATCTACTTCTGCATCTCTGTAATTAGCATTAGTTTTTACAAAATTGCGAACATCAAGCCATTGTGTTTTAATGTTCATGAAATTCATGAAATGACTTAAAATATTAGTCGAAATCAATTCACCATAACTTACAATTTGATCGTACACAAAGTTGTAATTAGGGGATTTGTTATGTGCTAAAAAGTATTCCAAATCTGCAAACTGTTCGTTTACAGAAGCAAATACTGGGTGTGTGTCGTCTTCAAACAAATCCAATAAGATTTGATTGTGGTATTTTTTAATTTCTTGAACAGAGGAGTTCAGCTCTGGGGATTTATCAAAATAATTTTTGATTACTACTTCCAATGCATTTGTGGTTTTGCCCATAGCAGAAACTACTAATAATACATCTTCGTAACCCGCTTTTTGTAAAACGTCATATACGTTTTTGATTCCATCGGCGTCTTTTACTGAGGCGCCACCAAATTTGAATATTTTCATAATTATGTATAACTGCTGTAATTTTTATTTTAATTTATTTTCAAGAAAATAGTTAATGCCTTCTTCGTCCATTTGTGCCACTCTCCAGTCGTCAAAAACTTTGGCACCTGAATTTTTATAAAACTCAATTGCAGGTGTATTCCAATCCAAAACAGCCCATTCAATTCGTCTTACATTGTCTTTTTTTCCTTGTTTTATTACTTCTGAATATAAGGCATAACCTAGTCCAGTTCCCCTCATACTTTGTTTAACTACTAAATCTTCTAGATGTATAGTTTTCCCTTTCCAAGTAGAATATCGGTAATAATATAAAGCTATACCAACTATTGTAGCCTCCACTTCGGCAACAAAAACATGAAATAATGGGTTAGTTCCAAAACCATCTCGAATCAAATCCTCTACTGTAATTACAACAGCATCAGGCTCTTTCTCGAAATCAGCCAATTCCTGAATCAGAGCTAATACTCCTTTCATATCTTCTGGATTTCCTTTTCGAATAGTCATAAATTCTTAATATTAATGAATCAATTGCTAAAAATAATAATTTTTTTAACCAAATTTGTCGATTTGGTTAGCAAATATACAATGATAGCTAGCTACAAAATAAAATTTATGTCATTTTCACAAAAAACAACCTATTTGTGACTTCCGATTTATTTGTGATTATTTGGAAAAATAAAAAAGCTCCTATATGAGGAGCTTTTTAGTACAAAATAATGTAGGGACTAAGAGATTATTTATACATGTTCTTCATTTCATAAATGAAAGTGTCTAAGTCTACTTTTTTGTCAATCAATGATAATGCTTTATTGACAATATAACCAATATTACTTGGCGTGAATCCTAATGCTACACCTAATTTTTCTAATAACTTTTCTTGATGATCCCCTAATTGATGGTCAATATGAACCATGCGCCCTAAATCATACAAACGTTCCAATCGATCGTTGTATAAATAAGGAGGGTTGATTGGGTATTTCAATGGATTGGCTAAGATTTCTTCGTATTCAGAAGCTGAAATCTCAAGGCTTGTAGCCAGTTTATCTAAAAATGCCTTTTCTTCTGGTGAAGATTTTCCATCGGCAAGTGCCACGCGAACAATGGCTGAGAAATGACCTTTATTTCTTGTTTTAAATTCGCTATCAAATAAATCTGAAAATGACATAATAATTGGGTTTTTAATTACTATAAAGGTACATTTTTTTTCAAAACAGACCGCTTTCAATCTCAATTTTCAATAATAAATTTTATTTCTAAATAGGATTTGATGTAGCCATTATTTTCCGTAATCAAAATTAATCGTAAGTTTACATTCCTTAATTATTTTAATTCAGAACTAATGTCAGAATTTTGGGTTTATTTTCAAATAGGACTTCGCCATGTTTTAGATATTCATGCTTACGATCATGTCTTATTTTTAATGGCCTTGGTAATTCCGTTTACATTTAAAGATTGGAAAAGAATACTCTTGTCAGTTACTCTTTTTACTTTGGGACATACTACAGCTCTGCTTTTATCAGTGTATGAAATTATGGTAATCAAAGCCAATGTTGTTGAATTTTTGATTCCAATAACGATTTTGGCGACTGCCTTATTTAACTTATTTACAATTGGAAAGTCAACTAAAAAAGAAAAGCTAAATTTAGTTTTCTTTATCACCTTGTTTTTTGGAATTATACATGGATTAGGCTTTTCAAATTATTTTAAAACGGTATTAGGTGGGACATCAAATTCTAAATTAGTTCCCTTGTTAGAGTTTGCTTTAGGAATTGAAGGAGCACAGATTGCTGTAGTTTTTGTAGTTTTGATTATGGCTTATATTATGCAAACTTTCTTTAAGTTTTCTAAACGGGATTGGGTTTTGGTAGGCTCTGCTTTTATAATAGGAGTGGTTGTACCGATGATTATTGAAAATGAAATTTGGAATCAATAGTAAAATGGAAGAAAAAAAATTAAATAAATACGACAAAGCTTATTTGAGAATTGCAAAAGAGTGGAGTCTACTGTCTTATTGCAAGCGCAAACAAGTAGGTGCAATTATAGTTAAAGACCGAATGATTATTTCAGACGGATATAATGGAACCCCTTCTGGGTTTGAAAATTGTTGCGAGGACGAAGAAGGATTAACTCGTTGGGATGTTTTACATGCTGAAGCGAATGCTATTTTAAAAGTAGCACGTTCTACACAATCTTGCGAAGGAGCTACCTTATACATTACACTTTCTCCTTGTAAAGAGTGTAGTAAATTAATTCATCAATCAGGAATCAAGAGGGTGGTTTATCATAACGGATACCGTGACGACTCAGGACTTCAGTTTTTAATTAAAGCAGGTATTGATGTGCAGCAAATAGCTGTGTTAGAAGAAGAATAAAGTATTATTTTTTAATACTATCATGAACTTGGGTTGGTAGACCTTCATTCCATAAACTAAGTAAATCAGTTGCTACTGCGGCGCCACTTCCTGCAGCAATAGTAAGTTGACTTCTACATCCAGCCAAAGTTCCAATAACATATATACCATCAATTATTTTGTGGTCTGTATTGCGAAGTTGAATGCGTTGTTTTTCGGGTAGCGCTTTTTGATGTGGTTCAACATATTCCATCAAGCCTTCTATGTCAAATGTATTAGCCGACCCTATACCAATAATGATATTTTTTGTAGAGTAGGTATTTTTATTGGTGGTTATTGTAAATTCAGGGAATTTACCTTCGATTTTCAATGCTTTTTCATCAGGTATTTGAATAACATGAGGATAGAGTTTTGAAAGATGAGCTTTGCTTTCTGCTAACAATTCAGACCCTAATTTCCCTGGGGTAATACCATAAGCATTGTTGAAAATAGCTTCTTGAAGCATTGATGATTTTTGATGGGTGAAAATTCCAATTTGCTTTTCAGCTGCAAAAGATTTGTTTTTGGCAGAACCTAAAACAAGTGCGCAGGACATTCCTGAAACGCCACCACCGACAATCAGTACGTCAAAAGTATTAGTCATTCATTCGTTTTTCAATTTCTTTTGACATTCTAAAAATCAAAAGAATCAATACAGCACAAAAAGAAGCAGCAATACCAATTAAGGCATACATACTTTCTCCTTGTAACAGATTGCTAAAATCAAGGCGAGTGACATTAAAGATGATTAAAGCGGAAGCCAAAAAAATCAAAACAGCAGTAAAAATTTTCATAAGATGTTTATTTTATAAATACCGATAACTTGTGAATCATCGTATTTAATTAAATAGGGGATAAATTTATAAAAATTTCTTTTAGACAAACAAACCTTTAACATTAGCAGCAAATAATTTAACAGCTATTGCCAAAAGCACCACCCCAAAAGCCTTGCGAATTACTCCTAATCCATTTTTTCCTAATAATTGTTCTAATTTGGATGATAGCTTTAAAACGATATAAACCAAAATTAAGTTCAATAAAATAGCAATCAAAATATTGATGGTGTGAAATTCAGAACGTAAAGAAAGCAAGGTGGTCATAGTTCCTGCTCCTGCAATTAAAGGAAAAGCAATAGGAACAATAGAAGCTGAACTCGATTCTTCGTCTCTGTAAATACGAATCCCTAATATCATTTCTAACGCAATAAAAAATAACACAAAAGATCCTGCTACGGCAAATGAATGAACATCGATGCCTATTATTTTAAGAAATTCTTCTCCAATAAATAAAAAGACAATCATAATTATTCCAGCAACTATAGACGCTTTTTCTGATTCGATATGCCCGTGTTTGGATCTTAAATCCACAATAATAGGAATGCTACCTACAATATCAATCACAGCAAATAGTACCATTCCTACGGTAAGTATTTCTCTAAAGTCAATTTCAAACATGTCTTTTTATTTTATTGCAAAGTTACACTTTTGAGTAAATTAAACGATAATGTTATATTTTTTTGCACTATACTGAGAAGGTGTAAAATTTATGATAAGATAGACGCTTTTTTCTTCAGGAGGTTTGATTACATTTGCAGCTCATTATTCAATTTATGTACCCAATGTTTCAATTAGGAAAAACCATCGTTTCAGAAGAGATACTCGAAAGAGAGTTTGTTTGTAATTTGTCTGCTTGTAAAGGGACTTGTTGTATCGATGGTGATGCGGGAGCACCATTGAGTGAAGAGGAAACCAAAATCATGGAAGCCATTTATCCTAAAGTAAAACCCTATTTACGTCCCGAAGGAATTGCTGCTATTGAAGCGCAAGGAACTTGGGTAAAAGGAGAAGATGGTGATTTTGAAACTACCTTAATAGAAGGTAAAGATTGTGCGTATGTAATTTTTGATGGCGATACTGCATTATGTGGTATTGAACAAGCCTATAATGAAGGAATTGTAGATTGGAAAAAACCCGTTTCTTGTCATTTATATCCTATTAGAGTGAAAGATTTTACTGAATTTACCGCAGTGAATTATGACAAATGGCATATTTGTGATGATGCCTGTACTTTAGGTAAAGAATTACAAGTTCCAGTCTATAAATTTGTCAAAGAAGCCTTGGTTAGAAGGTTTGGAGAAGATTGGTATTTAGAGCTTGAAAAAGTAGCTTTAGATCTAAAAAAATAATTCCGACTCTACACGAATTTTTTCTCATACTTTAGTTTTAAAAATCCTATATTTTACGGGACTATATCGTTTTTTACGTTTTCAAAACACTGATTTTTAATAAATTATGTTTTGGGTTAAAATTCCTATATATTTTAGTTTTGTTAAAAACTAGAGCCGATTGTGAATAAGTTTGGCTTTTAATAACCGCAATATTTCACAATCTTTGTAAACCCCAAGATGTCCCAAAATTTTAACTTTTTCAATCAAAAAACAAAGAACTTATTATGTCTGCAATTGAGCCAATTTTACAAGAAAACAAAGATCGTTTTGTGATTTTTCCAATCAAACACCAAGATATTTGGGAGTGGTATAAAAAACAAGAAGCGTGTATTTGGACCGCTGAAGAAATTGATTTACATACCGACTTAAATGATTGGAATAACAAGTTGAATGCAGATGAAAAATATTTCATCAAACATATTTTAGCATTTTTTGCTGCTTCAGATGGAATTGTAAACGAGAATTTAGCTGAAAATTTTGTGGCTGAAGTGCAGTATCCAGAAGCAAAATTTTTCTATGGTTTCCAAATCATGATGGAAAATATTCATAGTGAAACCTATTCTTTATTGATTGATACTTATGTAAAAGACGAAGCAGAAAAACACGAATTGTTTCATGCTATTGAAACTTTTCCAGCCATTAAAGAAAAGGCTGAGTGGGCTTTGAAATGGATTAGTTCTGATTCTTTTGCAGAGCGATTGATTGCTTTTGCCGCTGTAGAAGGAATTTTCTTTTCAGGTTCGTTTTGTTCGATTTATTGGTTGAAAAAACGAGGTTTAATGCCAGGTTTAACTTTCTCAAATGAGTTGATTTCAAGAGACGAAGGTATGCATTGTGATTTCGCAGTTCATTTGCACAATAATCACTTGGTTAACAAAGTGCCAAAAGCAAGAATTACAGAAATTTTGACTAACGCATTGGATATCGAGAGAAAATTCATCACGGAGTCGCTTCCGGCTAGTTTAATTGGAATGAATGCCAATCTAATGACGCAATATTTGGAGTTTGTTACTGACAGACTTTTAGTAGAATTAGGATGCGAGAGAGTGTACAACTCTTCTAATCCGTTTGATTTTATGGATATGATTTCGTTACAAGGAAAAACCAATTTCTTTGAAAAACGTGTTGGTGAATACCAAAAAGCAGGAGTAATGAACACCGATTCAGATGCTCAAAAAATAACATTCGACGCTGATTTTTAATCTGAACTCGTTTCAGATTCTGAATAGATTACCGCGCACATAGGCGCAAACAATTAGTAACAAATACCCGAAAGCAAGGAAGGGATTTCTTGGTTTCTTAAAACCCACAAGATTATGTATGTAGTAAAAAGAGATGGCCATAAAGAGCCAGTAATGTTTGACAAAATCACAGATAGAATTAAAAAACTATGTTATGGTTTAAATGATTTAGTTGATGCTGTAAAAGTAGCAATGCGTGTGATTGAAGGATTGTATGACGGAGTTACTACATCAGAATTAGATAATCTTGCGGCAGAAACCGCAGCTTCGATGACTATTGCGCATCCTGATTATGCTCAGTTAGCTGCCCGTATTGCAATTTCGAATTTGCATAAAAACACCAACAAATCATTCTCAGAAACGATGAATGAAATGTACCATTATGTAAATCCAAGAACCAATCAAGAATCTCCTTTGTTGTCAGAGGAAGTGCATAAAGTAATTCAAGAGAATGCTGAATTTTTAAATTCACACATTATTTACAATAGAGATTTTAATTACGATTATTTCGGATTTAAAACTTTAGAACGTTCGTATTTATTGCGTATTAACGGAAAAATTGTAGAACGCCCACAACACATGTTGATGCGTGTTTCGGTAGGAATTCACTTGAACGATTTGGATTCCGTTATTGAAACTTACGACTTAATGTCTAAAAAGTTCTTTACACACGCTACGCCAACCTTGTTCAATGCAGGTACGCCAAAACCACAAATGTCTTCTTGTTTCCTTTTGGCTATGCAAGATGATAGTATCGATGGAATTTATGATACATTGAAACAAACAGCTAAAATCTCTCAGTCGGCTGGAGGAATTGGATTGTCAATTCACAATGTACGTGCGACAGGATCTTACATTCGTGGGACTAATGGTACCTCAAATGGGATTGTTCCTATGTTGAGAGTATTTAATGATACCGCTCGTTATGTAGATCAAGGTGGTGGTAAACGTAAAGGAAGTTTTGCTATTTATATTGAAACTTGGCATGCTGATATTTTCGATTTCTTGGATTTGAAAAAGAATACCGGAAAAGAAGAAATGCGTGCAAGAGATTTATTCTTTGCCATGTGGACTTCTGATTTGTTCATGAAACGTGTACAAGAAGATACTACTTGGACATTGATGTGTCCAAACGAATGTCCAGGGTTGTATGATGTATATGGCGAAGAATTTGAAGCGTTATATACTTCGTATGAAGCACAAGGAAAAGGTAGAAAAACGATTAAAGCACGTGAATTATGGGAAAAAATTCTAGAATCTCAAATCGAGACTGGAACTCCCTATATGTTGTACAAAGATGCGGCTAACCGTAAATCAAATCAAAAGAATTTAGGAACTATTCGTTCATCTAACTTGTGTACTGAGATTATGGAGTACACTTCTAAAGATGAAATTGCAGTGTGTAACTTGGCTTCAATTTCGTTACCAATGTTTGTGGAAAACGGAAGTTTCAATCACCAATTGTTATTTGATGTAACCAAACGTGTTACACGCAACTTGAATAAAGTAATTGATAGAAACTACTATCCAGTACAAGAAGCAGAAAACTCAAATCTGCGCCACCGTCCAGTAGGTCTTGGTGTACAAGGATTAGCAGATGCTTTCATTATGTTGCGTTTGCCGTTTACTAGTGATGAAGCTAAAAAATTAAACCAAGAAATCTTCGAAACATTATACTTTGCTGCAGTTACTGCTTCCATGGAAATGGCTAAAGAAGAAGGACCATATTCTACTTTCAAAGGATCTCCAATTTCTCAAGGAGAATTCCAACATAATCTTTGGGGAATGAAAGACGAAGAATTATCAGGTCGTTGGGATTGGGCTTCATTACGAAAAGAAGTGGTGGAACATGGAGTTAGAAACTCATTATTAGTTGCGCCAATGCCAACTGCTTCGACTTCTCAAATTTTAGGAAACAACGAAGCGTTTGAACCGTATACTTCTAACTTATATACTCGTCGTGTATTGTCTGGAGAGTTCATCGTGGTGAACAAACATTTATTGCACGATTTAGTAGAGCGTGGTTTATGGAACGAATCATTGAAGCAGCAAATCATGCGTGAAAACGGATCTGTTCAAAACATTGATGTGATTCCACAAGACTTGAAGGAATTGTACAAAACCGTTTGGGAAATGTCTATGAAAGACATTATTGATATGTCTCGTCATAGAGGGTATTTTATTGATCAATCACAATCGTTGAACTTGTTCATGCAAGATGCTAACTATTCTAAATTGACCTCTATGCACTTTTATGCTTGGCAATCAGGTTTAAAAACTGGAATGTATTACTTGAGAACAAAATCAGCAGTAGATGCGATTAAGTTTACGGTAAACAATGATAAAAAAGCAGAGCCAGTTGAAGTGGTTGAAGTAGAAGTGAAGGAACAACCTGTTGCTGTAGTTAATGAAGCAGTTGAAATGACTGCCGAAGAATATAGAGCGATGATTGAACAAGCACGCAATGCAGGTCCTGAGGAATGCGAAATGTGTGGGTCATAATAATTTATCACCTGCTTAACGGCAAATAAATACTAGAACAGCTGTCAATTTTTGATGGCTGTTTTTTTAGAAGCTAATTCCAGCTGTACGCTATATCTTTTTATGTGACTTCGAACGCCTCAGTCACCTAAAAAGGATGCCGCTTCCATCTGGGCTATAAACCTATTTTATCTTCAAAATGAATTACCTCACCAAAGACTTAGTATTTCCTCCTGTTTCTGAAGCCAATAAAGACGGCTTTTTAGCTATTGGCGGAGACTTATCTACTGAGCGATTACTATTGGCGTACAAAAGCGGCATTTTCCCTTGGTTCGAACCCGGAGATCCTATTTTGTGGTGGTCGCCCAATCCAAGAATGGTTTTATTCTTGGATGAAGTAGTGGTTTCCAAAAGCATGCGAAACATTTTGAATCGAAATGCATTTAAAGTAACTTTTAATCAGGATTTCAGAGGCGTAATTTCCAATTGCCAAAAAATAAAACGAGAGGGACAACACGGTACTTGGATAACTAACGAAATGATTGAAGCCTATTGTAAATTGAATGAATTGGGTATAGCCAAATCAGTTGAGGTATGGCAAGATAACGAATTGGTAGGAGGTCTATACGGAGTTGATTTAGGGACTATCTTCTGTGGTGAAAGTATGTTTTCTAAAGTGCCGAATGCCTCTAAAGTCGCTTTTATTCATTGGTCACGACATTTAAAAGCGAACAATTACAAATTGTTGGATTGCCAAATTTATAATCCGCATCTGGAAAGTTTAGGTTGTCGCGAAATAGCTAGAGCCGAATTTATTACAATTCTGAAAAGCTAAAGTCAATGACAATATCAAAAATCAATTTGTAAATCGAATATCGAATATCGTAAATCGTTAACTAGTTCTTTTCCAGCAATCCGCAACGTGATCGTCTACCATTCCTGTGGCTTGCATATGTGCATACACTACTGTTGATCCAACAAATTTAAATCCACGTTTTTTTAGGTCTTTGCTTATAGCATCTGAAAGTGGGGTAGTAGCAGGCACTTCTTTTAAATGTTGTGGAGTATTAATGATAGGCTTCCCGTCAGTGAATTGCCAAATATACTTACTAAAACTTCCAAACTCTTGTTGTACTTCCATAAAAGCAATCGCATTAGCTACTGCAGAACGTACTTTTAATTGGTTTCGAATAATACCTGAATCTTGTAATAGTTCTTGAATTTTAGTTTCGTTATATAGTGCAATTTTTTGGTAATCAAATTGGTCAAAAGCCAAACGAAAGTTTTCTCTCTTTTTGAGAATAGTAATCCAACTCAATCCTGCTTGAAATGTTTCCAAGATTAGAAATTCAAATAATTTTTGGTCGTCATAAACAGGAACTCCCCATTCATGATCGTGATAAGCTTCGTAGATTGGAATACCTACGCACCATTTGCATCTGTTTTTATTCATTTTAAGCTGGTATATCGCTGTCTAAATAGTTTTTTATAATTCGGTGTCCCCAATAAATTAAAGGCGTTAAAAGTATCGCTATGCCTAATTTAAAAGTATAACCTGTCAATGCAGACCCGATAAAAGTTTCGAAGTCAATTTTACCTGGAAGCCAAAATGCAATTCCTAATACAATGAAAGAGTCGAAGAGTTGTGAAATGACGGTAGATCCGGTGGTTCGGAGCCAAATTTTCTTGTCGCCAGTTTTGTTTCTGAAATACCAAAATACAGTAACATCAATTAATTGTGAAACCATAAAGGCAATAATACTTCCGACAATAATCCACATACTTTGTCCAAAAACGGCTTGAAATTGTTCGTCATTTACGGGGCTAATACCTTTAGCAGCTGGAATAGCAATAGCTAAAAGCAAGACCACAAAAGCATAGGCAATTAAACATGCAGTAATTATGGAAAGTCGACGAACTCCTTTTTCACCAAAGTATTCATTGATTAAATCAGTGGTTAAAAAAACTACTGGCCAAGGTAAGATTCCAATACTCATCACAAAAGGGCCAATTTGAATTAACTTTCCTCCAATTAATTCGGCAACCACGGCATTGGTAATGAAAATCCCTGCAAGGATAACAAATACCATATCTTTCTTAGATCTGAACATAAGCGATAGGATTAGTTTCTCAAATTTAGCATTTTAATTTGGAATTAACGCTATAAAAAAATCCCATTCGTTTAAGAATGGGATTTATATGAGAGAGATAAAAATTTACTTTAGATTATCCTAAAGCAGCTCTTTTAAATCCTGTAACAATTAAGTTAGCGTCAACTGATTTTACGTAAGCCGCCACATTCATAGAACCGTCTTTGATATAATCTTGGTTTACTAATGTATTGTCTTTGTAAAAACGTTGGATTTTTCCTTTAGAGATGTTTTCTAACATCGCTTCTGGTTTACCTTCAGCTCTTAATTGCTCTTTAGCGATTTCAATTTCTTTTTCAATAACAGCAGCATCAACCCCAGCTTCGTTCAAAGCAATTGGGTTCATAGCAGCAGCTTGCATTGCAACGTTTCTAGAAGCTTCTTCAGCTCCAGCAACATTAGCAGATAATGAAACTAAAGTAGCAATTTTGTTTCCAGCGTGGATGTAAGAACCAACGAATGGTCCTTCTAATCTTTCGAAAGAACCGATTTCGATTTTTTCTCCGATTACTCCTGTTTGCTCGATTAATTTTTCAGCTACAGTGATTCCGTGGAAATCAGTTGCTAAGAATGCTTCTTTAGAATCAAAGTTCAAAGCTAAAGCAGCTAATTCTTGTGCTAATTTTACGAAAGACTCGTTTTTACCAACAAAGTCAGTTTCACAGTTTAATGAGATAACAACACCTGATGTTTTAGCGTCGTTTACAACAGCGATAACAGCACCTTCTGTAGATTCTCTGTCAGAACGGTTAGCAGCTACTTTTTGTCCTTTTTTACGTAAGTTTTCGATAGCTAAATCGAAATCTCCTTCAGCTTCAACCAAGGCTTTTTTACAGTCCATCATACCTGCACCTGTGATTGTTCTTAATTTATTTACGTCTGCAGCAGTAATTGTTGCCATAATTTTTTTTAATTTAAAGATTAAAAGATTGAAAAATTTAAGGACTAAGTATCAATTGTAGCAATTAATAATTTTTAATCTTTAAATCCTTCAATCTTTAAATGGTTTTATTTATTCTTCAGTTGCAGGAGCTTCTACAGCAGGAGCAGCTTCTACTTCTGCTTCAGCAGCAGGAGCAGCAACTTCTTCAGCGTCTTTTTCAGATCCTCTATCAGAAAGACCTTCAACAACAGCTGCAGTAACTAAAGTTAAAATTTTATCGATTGATTTAGAAGCATCATCATTTGCAGGGATTACGTAATCAACCTCTCTTGGGTCTGAATTCGTATCCACCATTGCGAAAACTGGAATGTTTAATTTTTGAGCTTCTTTTATAGCGATGTGTTCTGCTTTGATATCTACTACGAACAAGGCTGCAGGTAGTCTAGACATGTCAGCGATAGAACCTAAGTTTTTCTCTAATTTAGCACGAAGACGATCTACTTGCAAACGCTCTTTTTTAGAAAGAGTCATGAATGTTCCGTCTTTCTTCATTTTATCAATAGTAGCCATTTTTTTAACAGCTTTACGGATAGTTACGAAGTTAGTCAACATTCCACCTGGCCATCTTTCAGTGATGTAAGGCATGTTTGCTGCTTTAGCTTTCTCAGCTACGATATCTTTTGCTTGTTTTTTGGTAGCAACGAATAAAATTTTTCTACCTGATGCAGCGATTTTTTTCAAAGCTTCGTTAGCTTCTTCGATTTTTGCTGCAGTTTTATATAGATTGATAATGTGGATTCCATTACGTTCCATATAAATGTAAGGAGCCATGTTTGGATCCCATTTTCTAGTCATGTGTCCGAAGTGAACACCTGCTTCTAGTAATTCTTTTACTTCAACTTTGTTTGCCATTTTTTGTACTAGTTTACGTTCTGTTGATTAGCAATGTATAGATGGCGATTGCTCGGCTATATACATTTAGATGCTAAACTATTCCCTACCTCGGTAGGAGCAACAATAACTGTGTTTTTAAATTCAATAATAAATGAACGATGTCTTGTCCCATTTGAACAAGACAGGTAATATTAACGTTTAGAGAATTGGAATCTCTTACGAGCTTTCTTCTGACCGAATTTCTTACGTTCAACCATTCTAGGGTCTCTAGTTAATAAACCTTCTGGTTTCAAGATTGCTCTGTTTTCAGCATTTACTTCACACATTACACGTGCTAATGCCATTCTTACAGCCTCTGCTTGACCAGTTGAACCACCTCCATAAACGTTTACTTTTACGTCAAAGTTGCTAGCGTTCTCTGTCATAGACATTGGTTGTAACACTTTGTACTGTAAAGTAGCAGTTGGAAAGTAAGTTGCGAATTCTTTTTTGTTTACAGTGATTACTCCTGTTCCTTCCGAAACATAAACACGTGCAACAGCGGTTTTTCTTCTACCGATTTTGTGAATAACTCCCATTACTTAAGATCGTTTAGGTTAACAGTTTTAGGTTTTTGAGCGCCATGTTTGTGCTCAGCTCCTACAACAACATTTAAATTTCTAAAAAGTTCAGCTCCTAATTTGTTTTTAGGTAACATTCCTTTTACAGCTTTTTCTACTAATAAAGCTGGGTTTTTTGATTGCAATACTTTTGCAGTCAAACTTCTTTGTCCTCCAGGGTAACCAGTGTGACGGATGTATGTTTTTTCATCCAATTTGTTACCTGTAAGGTTGATTTTTTCTGCGTTAATAACAATTACGTTATCTCCACAGTCCACGTGCGGTGTATAACTTGGCTTGTATTTACCTCTCAAAATCATAGCGACTTTTGAAGCAAGACGACCTAAGTTATGACCATCAGCATCAACAACAATCCACTCTTTTGATACAGTGGCTTTGTTAGCTGAAATTGTCTTGTAGCTTAATGTGTTCACAATTTTTATTTTTAATTAAACATTCCATCCCCAATAAAGGGGATGCAAAAGTACAATTATTTTTCTGAAATACAAATTGTCCTAAAATATTATTTGGTTCTGATTATCAGCTAGTAAAGTATTTGTTTTTAATAGTCTTACCTTTTTAACAATAATTAACCTTCTTTTTTGCTAAAAACGGGTTTGTTTTTAGAAAATGCTTGGTTTTTCAGCATCGCTTTGCATTGAAATCTTTTGCATACAGACTAAAAACAGGTTAATTAACCGATTTTTTTATTATTTTAGCACTTTCAAACTACTTTTATGAAAGCTAAAGCAACACTAAAACAAATCGCTAAAGAACTTAATGTGTCTGTTTCGACCGTATCAAAGGCTCTTAACGATAGTCCTGAAATTAGCGAACAAACTAAAACAAAAATTAAGGAATACGCTAAACTTAAAAATTACAAACCTAATATCATTGGTTTGAATCTTAAGAATAGAAAAACGAAAACAATAGGCGTTATTATCCCTGATATTTTGAATTCCTTTTTTGCTAAAGTTTTTAGCGGGATTGAAAAAGTGGCTGATGAAAAAGGATACAATGTTATTATGTGTATCTCTAACGAGTCTTTAGAAAAAGAAGCTCATACGTTAGAAATGTTGAGTAACGGAACTATTGACGGATTTATTTTATCCGTTTCTGAAGAAGCTCAAAAACAAAACAAATACGATCACTTTAAAGAAATTATTAACGACGGAACTCCAATTGTGATGTTCGATCGTATTGCTGAAGGAATTGATTGTGATAAAGTAGTGGTGGACGATTTTGATTCGGCCTTAGATTCTACTCAACGATTGATTGATTTAGGGTGTAAAAACATTGCTTTGCTTTCTTCAGTAGATAATTTGAGCGTTGGAAAACTACGATTTGAAGGGTATTTGAAAGCATTAGAAAAAAATAAAATCCCAGTAAATAACAACCTTATTATTAGAACTGATTCGGAAGAAGATTTGAAAGAACAAATGGAAACCGTTTTTGCAAACAATAAAATAGATGGAATTTTTGCTTTAGAAGAAAACGATTCGGTTGCTGCATTACGAATGGGCTTAAAGAAAGGATATAAAATTCCAGAAGAGCTCTGCATTATTGGTTTTGCCGATGGGATATTAGCTTCAAGAAGATTGTCTCCAAGTTTGACTACGGTAAGTCAACATGGAATTGAAATTGGAGAAGAAGCGGCTAAATTATTAATTAAGCGTTTGGAAGATGATTCAGAAGAAGAGCCACCTTACGAAACGAAAGTGATTAAAACGGTGCTGAAAGAACGTGAAACTACGGCAAGAGTATAAAAACAAAAATCCATTCATTTGAATGGATTTTTTTTATTGTATTAATGAGCTTCCAGCCAATCTTTACCTATTCCAATTTCTACTTCCAAAGGAACGCTTAAGTTTACCGCTTGTTCCATTTCTTGTTTGATCATAGGTTGGATTTTTTCTAACTCGCTATTGTGGACATCAAATACTAATTCGTCATGAACTTGCAATAGCATTTTAGACTTCCAATTTTCTGCAATTAATCGTTTGTGAATATTGATCATCGCTATTTTGATAATATCGGCAGCACTTCCCTGAATTGGGGCGTTTACTGCATTTCGTTCAGCGGCACCACGAACGACTGCGTTGGCGGAGTTGATGTCTTTTAAATAGCGACGACGGCCTAAAATAGTTTGCACAAATCCTTTTTCTCTTGCTAGCTCAATTTGTTCTTGAATGTAGGATTTAAGTTTTGGATAGGTTGCATAATAAGCATCAATTAAAGCGGCACTTTCAGCACGCGAAAGCGAAGTCTGGTTACTCAATCCAAAAGCCGAAACCCCATAAATAATTCCGAAGTTTACTGTTTTAGCATGGCTACGTTGTTCTTTGGTCACTTCTTCTAAAGGGACATTAAATACTTTGGCAGCCGTACTTTTATGAATATCTTCGTGATTTTTAAAGGCCTTAATCATGTTTTCTTCTCCACACAAAGCAGCAATAATTCGAAGTTCTATCTGCGAATAATCGGCAGAGAGTAAGGTGTAATTTTCATCTCTAGCAATAAATGCTTTTCTGATTTGTCTTCCACGTTCTGTTCGAATCGGAATGTTTTGTAAATTCGGATTATTTGAACTCAAACGACCCGTAGCAGCTACCGTTTGCATATAATCAGTATGGACGCGATGTGTTTTAGTATCTACTTGCAAAGGCAAAGCTTCTACATAGGTATTTTGCAATTTGATTAAGGAACGCCAATCTAAAATTGCACTTACAATTTCGTTGTCTTTAGCCAAATAACTCAAAATTTCCTCGCCAGTTGCGTACTGGCCTGTTTTGGTCTTTTTTTGTTTGGCGCCGCCAATTTTAAGTTTGTCAAATAAAATGTCTCCCAATTGTTTTGGAGAGGCTAAGTTGAATTTTTCTCCCGCAATTTCGTAAATGCGACTTTCTAGTTGCGCAATATCATTGCCTAATTCTTTCGAAAGTGATTTTAAGAAAGGTACATCTAAATTAATTCCTTCTTTTTCCATGCTTGCTAAAACACCCACTAAAGGAATTTCTATTTCTTCAAATAGCTTTTTAGTATGAGTTTTATCTAGTTCAGCGTTGAATATTTCGGCTAATTGTAAAGTTACATCGGCATCTTCTACTGCGTATTCTTTGATTTCTTCCAAAGAAACATCACGCATCGATTTTTGATTTTTACCTTTTTTACCAATTAACACTTCAATAGATTGAGGCGCGTATTTTAAATAGGTTTCCGATAAAATATCCATATTATGGCGCATATCGGGATTAATCAAATAATGCGCAATCATAGTGTCAAATAATTTTCCTTTTATAGTAATGCCATAATTAGACAATACTTTTAAGTCGTATTTTAAATTTTGACCTATTTTTTCAATGTTTTTGTTTTCGAAAAAAGGAATAAATTTCTCAATTAAGGCTTGAGCTTCGGTTTGATTTTCTGGAAATGGAACATAGAATCCTTTCCCTTTTTCATACGAAAATGAAATTCCAACTAACTCAGCATGCAATGCATCTAGCCCTGTGGTTTCGGTGTCAAAACACACCGCGGTTTGGTTTTGTAAATTTTGTAACAATAGCTTAACACCTAAATCACCTTGAATGATTTGGTAAGAATGCTCGGTATTTTCAAGAGAACTATAATATTGATGGCGGGTTTCTTCCGAACCTTCATCAATAGCACTTCCAAAAAGATCAAATTGCTCTTCACTTTTAGGCTGTGGTTTTTTGTATAATTTAGCCTCGTCGATTACGGGAGTTGTTTCCCCTTTTCTAAAAATAGCATCAAATTGTTCCGCCATTCTACGAAATTCTAGTTCGTTGAATAAAGCATCGGTTTTGTCTACATCAGGAGTAGATAATTCATAATCGGTTTCGTCAAATTGAACCGGACAATCCAATAAAATAGTGGCTAAAGTTTTAGACAAGATTCCTTTGTCTTTATTGGCTTCAATATTGTCTTTCATTTTTCCTTTCAGCTTATCAGTATTAGCTAAAAGATTTTCCATGGAGCCAAATTCTTTCAATAGTTTTTTTGCAGTAACTTCGCCAACTCCAGGTAGTCCTGGAATATTGTCGGCAGTATCTCCCATCATTCCAAGGAAATCAATGACTTGTTCAGGTCTTTCTATTTCAAACTTTTCTAAAACTTCAGGAATCCCCCAAATTTCGATTCCATTCCCCATTCGGGCGGGTTTGTACATGAAAATATTTTCTGAAACCAATTGAGCGAAATCCTTGTCAGGAGTTACCATAAAAACCTGGTAATTTTGTTTCTCTGCTTGTTTGGCAATCGTTCCAATTAAATCGTCTGCTTCGTATCCTTTTACTTCAATAATAGGAATGTGCATCGCGCGAAGTAATTTTTGTATATAAGGTACGGCAATTTTGATAGCTTCTGGAGTAGCGTCGCGGTGCGCTTTGTATTCAGGAAAAATATCATTTCGTAAATCGCTTCCTCCATTATCAAATGCAACGGCCAAATGGTCTGGTTTTTCTCTTTTAATAACATCCATTAAGGAATTCATAAAACCCATAATTGCGGATGTATCAAGTCCTTTAGAATTAATTCTTGGGTTTTTAATGAAGGCATAATAACCTCTAAAAATTAAGGCGTAAGCGTCAAGAAGGAAAAGTCGTTTTTTAGTAGACATCAGTGTTTTATTCTAAAATTTGAATTCGTAAAAATAAGGAAACCAAGCGAAAGTTTTCTTTTAGAGTTAAATTTTAATTAATAAAAACCAGTTTTGCTTAATTATGTTGTTATTTTGTTTCCCAAATAACTTATTACCACATCAATGATTATTGTTTTAGTATCTTTTTTTCTTTTTTGGGGAGCAGTGGAATGGTTTTCGTTTCAGGCACTACGAACACTTTTGAAGCGAAAAAAAATGTTAGTGCTGTATCAAGCAGTTTCTCTTTTTTTAGCAGTGTATTTTATATATTCAATTTCTCAATTTGATCGTTCAGTTGGTCAAACCAGAAAAACGATGTTGGTACTAGGATTTGCCTTGATGGTGTATTTGCCTAAAATAGTTTTGGCGATAGTGATGTTAACCGAGGATTTTTTTAGAGTAGGCAAAGGGTCTGTTAATTATTTAGTAAAGAAAAAGAAAGATCAGCCATTTTTTGCGTCGCGAAGAAAGTTTGTGAGCCAGATGGGTTTAGGATTGGCTTCGGTACCATTTTTATCTTTGATATACGGTATTTTTGAAGGGAAGTATAATTTTAAAGTAATAAAACAACGTATTTATTTTCCTGATTTGCCAAAGGAATTTGATGGATTTAAAATAACACAAATTTCAGATGTGCATAGCGGCAGTTTTGATAATCCCGAAAAAATCAATTATGCAATAGACTTGGTTAACGAACAAGATTCAGATATGATTTTGTTTACAGGCGATATTGTTAATACACACGCTAAAGAAATGATCCCTTGGTTAGGAGCTTTTAATAGAATTAAAGAGCATAAGTATGGTAAGTATTCCGTTCTTGGGAATCATGATTATGGAGAGTATGTGACTTGGCCATCCGAAAAAGACAAAGCAGCTAATTTTCAAGCTATAAAAGATTTGTATGGTCAAATTGATTTTAAATTACTATTGAATGAACATACTTTTATTGAAAAGGGAGGTCAGAAAATAGCGTTAGTAGGAGTTGAAAATTGGGGTCATAATTTTAAAAAATTAGGGGACATCAATAAGGCTTCTCAAGGTTTAACTAAAGAAGATTTTAAAGTATTAATGAGTCACGATCCAAGTCATTGGGATTATATAGTGCAGCATCACGAGAAAAATTTCCATTTAACATTGTCGGGTCATACGCATGGAATGCAGTTTGGAATTGAAATTCCTGGGTACTTCAAATGGAGTTTGGCACAGTATGTGTATAAACAATGGGCGGGCTTGTATGAAAACAGAGGTAGATTTGTGTATGTAAATCGAGGATTTGGTTTTCATGCTTACTCAGGAAGAGTAGGAATTATGCCTGAAATTACGGTTATAGAGCTAAAAAAAGGGAATAATGTAGTGTAATTACTTAAAAATGCTACATTTGTAAAATATTTATCTCTTTTTAAGCAGATTAAAAAATTAAATTTTTGGTTTTATGTCAAAATTTGGAGAACTTATAAATGCACAAATCCCTGTGTTAATCGATTTTTACACAGATTGGAATGAGTCTTCTGTATCCATGCATCCAGTAATAAGAGATGTGGCCGCAGCGCTTGGCGATAAAGCTAAAGTGATAAAAATAGATGTAGATAAAAATCAAGAGTTAGCAGAAGCGCTTCGAATTAAAGGCCTTCCTACTTTGATGATTTATAAAGAGGGTCAAATGGTCTGGAGACAATCCGGAGAGTTAGACGCTAATGCAATTATTAATTTGGTTCAAGAACAATTGTAATCAAAGCAAATTCTTTTAAAAAGTTCTATGATATATTTATAGGACTTTTTTCTGTTTATAATGGGTCGTTTTTTGAGAAATGGAATACTTTTTCGATAGAATACTATTTTTTGAATTATGATTTCAAAAATGAGTTTCAATTTTAAAAGTAGTTGATTATTTTAAATATTAAAAAAAACACTATATTTGCATCGTTATTTATTAAAATCTAGATAATGAGGGGACTAATCGTCCCCTCTTTTTATAAAATATGACATTCAAAGAAAAAGTAAATACACTAGTAGAGGAATGCCTTGCAGATAAGCCAAGTCTGTTTTTAATTGACTTTACAATTACAGATGCTTTCAAAATTATTGTTAACTTAGATGGAGACAATGGTGTGGCATTGCAGGATTGTATTGACGTTAGTCGTGCTATCGAAAATAATTTGGACAGAGAAGAACAAGATTATTCTTTGGAAGTAGCCTCGGTAGGAGTTGGATCACCATTAAAAATGGTGAGACAGTATAAGAAAAATATAGGTAGAACCTTGATTGTGAAGACATCAACAGAAAATATTGAAGCAGAATTAGTAGATGCTAATGATGAATTCGTAATTTTGTCTTGGCAAGCAAGAGAACCAAAGAAAGTAGGAAAAGGAAAAGAAACAGTTCAAAAGACTTTAGAACTTCCTTATACAGATATTAAAGAAGCAATTGTTACAGTAACATTTTAATTAAAGAATTCGCATGGAAAATTTAGCATTAATCGATTCATTTTCAGAGTTTAAAGATGATAAACTTATTGATCGTGTAACGCTTATGGCAATTTTGGAAGATGTATTTAGAAATGCATTAAAGAAAAAATACGGTTCAGATGATAATTTCGATATCATTATTAATCCTGATAAAGGAGATATGGAGATATGGAGACGAAGAGTTATCGTTGCTGATGAAGATTTGGATTTCGAAAATGAAGAAATAACGCTAACAGAAGCTAGAAAAATTGAAGCCGATTTTGAAATTGGTGAAGAAGTTTCTGAAGAAGTGAAATTAATTGATTTAGGAAGAAGAGCTATTTTGGCATTACGTCAAAACTTGATTTCTAAAATCCACGAACACGATAATACTAATTTGTACAAACAATTTAAAGATATTATCGGAGAAATATATACTGCAGAAGTTCATCACGTAAGACCAAGAGTTGTTATTTTGGTTGACGATGAAGGAAATGAAATTGTTTTACCAAAAGAAAAACAAATTCCGTCTGACTTCTTCCGTAAAGGAGATAACGTACGTGGAATCATTGAAAGCGTTGAATTAAAAGGAAATAAACCTCAAATTGTGATGTCTAGAACTTCAGATAAGTTTTTAGAAAAATTATTTGAACAAGAAATTCCTGAAGTTTTTGACGGTTTGATTATGGTTAAAAATGTAGTGAGAATTCCAGGTGAAAAAGCAAAAGTTGCTGTGGATTCTTATGATGATAGAATTGATCCTGTTGGGGCTTGTGTAGGAATGAAAGGATCTCGTATTCACGGAATCGTTCGTGAATTAGGGAATGAAAATATTGATGTTATTAATTATACAACTAATAATCAATTGTATATTACTCGTGCTTTGAGTCCAGCAAAAGTATCTTCAATTAAAATTAATGAAGAGACTAAAAGAGCTGAAGTATTCTTGAAATTAGAAGAAGTTTCTAAAGCAATTGGTAGAGGAGGACACAATATTAAATTAGCAGGTCTATTAACTGGATATGAATTAGATGTAATTCGTGAAGGGGATGTGGCTAGTGGAGAAGAAGACGATATTGAGTTAACTGAATTCTCTGACGAAATTGAAGAGTGGATTATTGATGAATTTGCTAAAATTGGATTGGATACCGCAAGAAGTATTTTGAATCAAGACGTAGAAGATTTAGTAAGAAGAACAGATTTAGAAGAGGAAACTATTCTAGATGTAATCAAAATATTAAAAGAAGAATTTGATAATTAATCGAATTCTTAAAAAAATATCTTAACTTCATTGTCCTTTATTTAAAAGGTTTGGGTCGAGAAACACAACAAAAAGATAATAATAAAAAGGTTTTATGTCTGAAGAGAGAGTAATAAGAATAAACAAGGTTTTAAGGGAATTAAACATTTCGTTAGAAAGAGCAGTAGATTATCTAAAAGATAAGGGAATTGCCATTGATGCAAATCCAAATGCTAAAATTTCTGAACGTGAGTTTGGTATCCTACAAAGTCAATTTGCGGGCGATAAGGGGAATAAAGAGGCTTCGAAAGAAGTAGGAGAAGAGAAGAGAAAAGAAAAAGAAGCATTGCGTATTCAACGTGAACAAGAGATTGAAGAAAAACGCAAGCAAGAAGAAGAGCGTCAAGAAGTTATTAAGGCGAAAGCGGTAGTAACAGGCCCTGTTCAGGTGGGTAAAATTGAACTCAATCCTAAAAAACCTGCAAACGAACCATCTGCTCCTGCGGAAGTTAAATCTCAAGAGGCGCCACAACAAGTTACTTCGGAAAAACCAGTTTCAGACAAAAAAGAAGTAAAACCAGTTGCGGAAGTTGCACCAAAGGAAGAGAAAAAAGCAGTTTCTCCTGAAGTGAAAGTGGAATCTAAATCAGACGATGCTCCAATTGACGAAACAATTACTACTCAATATCAAAAATTATCAGGAGCAACTTTGACAGGTCAAACGATAGATTTGTCTCAGTTTAATAAGCCTAAAAAGAAAAAAGAAGATCCTAAAATTACTCCAAACAAACCAGGTGTTCCAGGTGCTGGAGCTAATGCAGGAAAAAATAAAAGAAAGAGAATTGTAGCTAAGCCATCTACACCAGGTGAGCCAGGAGCTCCAAATCCAAATAAAATCACTCCGAATACTGGAGGTGGATTCAATGCAAATAGAGGTGCTAAACCTGGTTTTGTTAAAGGGAATAGACCGGCAATTGTTGCTAAAGTTGAGCCAACAGAAGAAGAGGTTAAAAATCAAATCCGTGAGACTTTAGAGAAACTTCAAGGTAAAGGGGGTAAATCTAAGGCGGCTAAATACAGAAGAGATAAAAGAGATACACACCGTCAAAAATCAGACGAAGAGCAAAGAGCTTTAGATGAAGGAAGTAAAACAATTAAAGTTACTGAATTTGTTACTGTAGGTGAAATTGCAATTATGATGGATGTGCCTATTACTAAAGTAATTGGTACGTGTATGTCACTTGGAATCATGGTGACAATGAATCAGCGTTTGGATGCTGAAACATTAACTATTGTTGCTGATGAATTTGGTTATGAAGTTGAATTCATCACTGTAGATATTGAAGAGGCAATTCAAGTTGTTGAAGATAAAGAAGAAGACTTAGTGTTTAGAGCGCCTATCGTAACTGTAATGGGGCATGTCGATCACGGTAAAACCTCTTTGTTGGATTACATTCGTAAAGAAAATGTAATTGCTGGAGAGTCAGGAGGAATCACGCAGCATATTGGTGCTTACGGGGTTACTTTGGACAACGGGCAAAAAATCGCATTTTTAGATACTCCAGGTCACGAGGCCTTTACGGCAATGCGTGCGCGTGGAGCTCAGGTTACCGATATTGCCATTATTGTAATTGCAGCGGATGATGACATCATGCCACAAACAAAAGAGGCTATCAGTCACGCTCAAGCGGCTGGTGTTCCGATTATTTTTGCAATCAATAAAGTAGATAAACCTAATGCTAATCCAGATAAGATTAAAGAGAGATTAGCTGGAATGAACTTGTTAGTTGAAGATTGGGGAGGTAAAATCCAATCACACGATATTTCTGCTAAAACTGGTTTAGGTGTAAAAGAATTACTTGAGAAAGTATTATTAGAAGCTGAAATTTTAGATTTAAAATCAAACCCAAATAAACCTGCACAAGGAACTGTTGTTGAGGCATTCTTAGATAAAGGTAAAGGATATGTTTCTACTTTATTAGTACAACATGGAACGTTAAGAATTGGAGATTATATGTTGGCTGGTAAGCATCATGGTAAAATTAAAGCCATGCATGACGAAAGAGGGCATGTGGTTAAAGAAGCAGGTCCTTCTACTCCAGTATCTGTTTTAGGTTTGGATGGAGCTGCAACAGCAGGGGATAAATTCAATATTTTTGAAGACGAGAAAGAAGCAAAACAAATTGCTTCAAAACGTTCTCAATTGATGCGTGAGCAGTCAGTAAGAACACAACGTCATATTACATTAGATGAAATTGGACGAAGAATTGCTTTAGGTCAATTTAAAGAATTGAACGTAATCCTTAAGGGAGACGTTGATGGTTCTGTTGAAGCATTATCTGATTCGTTCTCTAAATTGTCTACAGAGGAAGTTCAAATCAACATTATTCATAAAGGAGTTGGAGCGATTACTGAAACTGACGTAATGTTAGCTTCTGCTTCTGATGCTATTATTATCGGATTTAACGTTCGTCCTGCAGGAAATGCAAGACAGTTAGCTGATAAAGAAGAAATCGATATCCGTTACTATTCTATTATTTATGCTGCTATCGACGACTTGAAAGATGCGATGGAAGGAATGTTGGCGCCAGAAATGAAAGAAGAAGTATTAGGAACTGCTGAGATTAGAGAGATATTTAAAATCTCTAAAGTAGGATCTATTGCGGGATGTATGGTAATGGATGGTAAAATTACTCGAAACGCAAAAGTTAGAGTGGTTAGAGACGGAGTTGTGGTATTCGATGGTGAGTTAGTAGCACTGAAACGTTTCAAAGATGATGTAAAAGAAGTTACTAAAGGATATGATTGTGGTATTCAAATTAAAGGATACAATGACATTGAAGAAAGAGATGTTATTGAAGCTTACCATGAAGTAGCAATCAAAAAGAAATTGAAGTAAAATTTAATTTTATAAAATAAAAAAAATCCCGATTAATCGGGATTTTTTTTATGCTTATATTTTTCTTATTTGTTGGGTTTTATCAGCAATACGTTTTTATATTTTTTTTTGATTTCTACAAAATTCCTTTCCGCTTCCATCCTTGTTTTAAAGTTACCTACCCACACTTTGTAGTTGGGTGTGTTGAAAACAATTGTGGCATCAATTTCTTTGAATTCTTGTTTAAAAAGCACCACCGTTTTTTTTGCTTTTTCGCTTTCGCCACTAAAAATTTGAATTTTATATCTGTCGTTCAAAGCGATAGAAGAGTTAATTTTTCGCTTTTCATTGAGCAATTGTTCTATTTTTGAATCGTTATTTGCCGTGTTTTTTATGATTTGAGCCTTTGAATAAAATACAGAAAGACTTAAAATCATAGAGTAGAAAATAGGTTTGCCAAGTCTTAAAATTCTCATAATGTGATGATTTTTACGCAAAAATAATATTTATAAAGAGAAAGCAATCGATAAATATTATTTAGAATTAATATAAATTGAATTTAAGAGTATTTTAAGGTTTTGAGAATAGTTCTTAAGTCGTATTTTTGTGCAAGTTTAAAAAGAATGTATACGTTTTTTCTAAAAATGTTTGTAGAAAAAACCATACCAATTTTAGTAGATAATCATTATACTATATGAAAAAGGTGGGTAACCATAATTCGATCTTAAGGAAATTATATTTCTGCTTAGCTTTAATGCTAATTTTCTCTGCAACTTCATTTGCTCAAGACGCTGCTCCTGCGGCTGCTGATGCTACGGCAGCTCCCGCTGCTGCAACTGGTGGAGATCCTGTGAAAGGAAAAGAACTATTCAATGCAAATTGTGCTGCGTGTCATAAATTAGATGCTAAATCTACGGGTCCTGCTTTGAGAGGAGTTAGTGTTAAGCATGATATGGCATGGATTTACAAATGGGTTCATAATAGTTCTGATTTAATCAAATCAGGAGATGCTGCTGCGGTAAAAGTATTTGAAGAAAACAATAAAGTAGTTATGACTGCTTTTCCTCAGTTAGCTGAAGGTGATATTGATAATATTATAGCATATACTTCTACTCCAAAAGAAGAGGCTCCGGTTGTTGCTGGTGCTCTAGCTGCTGGTGCTGAAGGTGCTGCTGCTTCACAGGATGGTTTATCTAATAATGTTATCCTAGGTGCGCTTGTTTTGGTTATGGCGATGCTTGTAGTAATGTTGTTTTTGGTAAACAATGTGTTGAGAAAAGTAGCTAAGGCTAATAATATTGAAGTTGCTCCAAAGGAACCAAGAATTTCTATTTGGAAAGCATTTGTTAAAAATCAATTCTTGATATTAGTTACTGCAATATTCTTATTGTTGTCTGGTGCTTATTTAGTATACGGCTTTTTAATGCAAGTAGGTGTTGATCAAGAATATGCTCCAATTCAGCCAATTCATTATTCTCACAGAATTCACGCAGGTGATAATGAGATTAATTGTAAATACTGTCACTCTGCTGCAAGAGTAAGTAAAAACGCAGGTATTCCTTCGTTAAATGTTTGTATGAACTGTCATAAAAACATTTCTGAGGTTGCTGAATCAACAGCTACTCCAGAATACAGCAAAGCCTTTTACGATGAGCAAATCCAAAAATTATATACTGCTGTGGGTTGGGATAAAACTACTCAATCTTATACTGGAAAGACACAACCTGTAAAATGGGTTCGTATTCATAACTTACCTGATTTCGTATATTTTAATCACTCACAACACGTAACTGTTGCTGGTGTTGAATGTCAAACTTGTCATGGTCCTGTTCAAGAATTTGAAATTCAAAAACAATTTGCTCCTTTAACAATGGGGTGGTGTATTGATTGCCATAGAAAAACTGATGTTAAAATGGAGGGTAATGAATATTACACTAAAATCCATGAACAACTTTCTAAAAAATATGGAGTAGAGAAATTGACTGCTGCTCAAATGGGAGGTTTAGAATGTGGTAAATGTCACTATTAATCAAATTATTAAGTTTTTAATATTTATATATGTCATCAAACAAAAAATACTGGAAAAGTGTTGAGGAACTAGACGGAAATAGTTCTATTGTTGAGGCGCTTAAAAATAACGAATTCGTTGAAGAGATTCCTACAGATGAATTTTTAGGAAATAATGATGCTTTGTCATCGTCTTCTACAACACGTCGTGACTTTTTAAAGTACGTTGGATTTAGTACTGCAGCGGCTACTCTTGCTGCTTGCGAAGGTCCTGTTCATAAATCAATACCTTATGTGTTGCAACCGGAACAAATTATTCCAGGTGTAGCTGATTATTACGCAACCTCTGTTTTTGACGGTTTTGATTTCGCTAATTTATTAGTTAAAACACGTGAAGGTCGTCCGATTAAAATAGATAACAACGCAATTGCCGGGGCTAAATTTTCTGCTAATGCAAGAGTTCATGCGTCTATATTGTCTCTTTATGACAGTATGCGTTTGAAAGAGCCTAAAATTGCAGGAGCTAATTCAAGTTGGGCTGATGTTAATTCTAAAATTGCATCAAGTATTGTAGAAGCGAAAGCAAAAGGAGGTCAAGTGGTATTGTTAACCAATACTTTAGCGAGTCCATCGACTGAAAAGTTGATTGCCGAGTTTATTGCTAAAAATCCAAATGCAAAACACGTAGTTTATGATGCGGTTTCTTCTTCAGAAGCTTTAGATGCTTTTGAAACAGTTTATGGTGAAAGAGCGTTAGTAGATTATGATTTTTCTAAAGCATCTTTGATCGTTTCTGTTGGAGCTGATTTCTTAGGAGATTGGCAAGGTGGAGGATATGATGCAGGATATGCTCAAGGTAGAATTCCTAAAAACGGAAAAATGTCTCGTCATTTCCAATTGGAAGCGAATATGACATTATCTGGTGCTGCTGCTGATAAGCGTTTGCCTATGTCTACAGCAAATCAAAAACAAGCATTAGTTCATATATATAACATTGTAACTGGGTCTTCAGTTGCAGTAAGTTTAGATGATCAATTTAAATCAGAAGTTACCAAAGCGGCTCAACAATTAAAAGCGGCTGGTTCAAAAGGAGTATTAGTGTCTGGAATACAAGATAAAAATGCTCAGTTATTAGTTTTGGCTATCAATCAAAAATTGGCTAGCGAAGCTTTTACAACTTCTGGTACACGACAAATAAGAAAAGGATCTAACGAAAAAGTAGCTCAATTAATTAACGATATGAAAGCTGGTAGTGTTCATACATTAATTATGAGTGGAGTTAATCCAGTTTATACTTTAGCTGATAGTGCTTCTTTTGTTGAAGGACTTAAGAAAGTAACTACTTCAGTTTCTTTTTCATTGAAAGAAGACGAAACTGCTTCTGTTACTACTGTAGCAGCTCCAGTTCCTCATTATTTAGAATCTTGGAACGATTTAAGTTTGACTAAAGGCACTTATAGTCTTACTCAACCTACTATTCGTCCTTTATTTAATACAAAACAATTTCAAGACGTATTATTAGCATTAAATGGTAATGCAGGTACTTTTTACGATTATATTAAAGGTACAGCTGCTTCAATAATTGCTGGTTCTACTTGGAATAAAGTGTTACATGATGGTGTTTATGTTGGAGTTATTCCAACTGCATCTGCTGGTTCAGCGGATTATACTGCTGCTGCGTCTGCTTTATCAAAATCAAAAGCTGCCGAAGCATTTGAATTAGTTTTATATACTAAAACTGGTTTAGGTGATGGTCAACAAGCTAACAACCCTTGGTTACAAGAGTTTCCAGACCCAATCACAAGAGTTTCTTGGGATAATTATGTGACTGTTTCTAATGCTGATGCTAAGAAATTAGGATTGACTAATGAAATTGTTGCTAATGGAGGTTTAAATGGTAGTTATGCTACTATTACAACTACAGATGGTTCTAAATTAGAAAATGTGCCTGTAATTGTTCAGCCAGGTCAAGCAGTTGGAACTGTAGGTTTAGCTTTAGGATACGGTCGTAAAGCGGCGCTTAAAGAAGAAATGGCTGTAGGTATAAATGCTTACGCTTTATATAAAGGTTTTAATAATGTACAATCTGTTTCCTTAGTTAAAGCGGATGGAGACCATGAGTTTGCTTGTGTTCAAGGTCAAAAAACTTTGATGGGAAGAGGGGATATCATTAAAGAAACAACTTTAGAGATATTCAATACTAAAGACGCTAAAGAATGGAATGAAGTTCCTATGGTATCTTTGGATCACAAAGAAGTAGAGTCAACTAAAGTTGATTTATGGGATTCATTTGATCGTTCAATCGGACATCACTTTAATCTATCTATTGACTTAAATGCTTGTACTGGTTGTGGTGCTTGTGTTATCGCTTGTCATGCAGAGAACAACGTTCCTGTAGTAGGTAAATCAGAAGTTAGAAGAAGTCGTGATATGCACTGGTTGCGTATTGATAGATATTATTCTTCTGAAAGTACTTTTGAAGGAGATAACGAAAGAAAAGAAAATATTGCAGGTCTGTCAAGTTCATTGTCAACATTTAACGAAATGGAAAAAGCAGGAGATAATCCTCAAGTAGCTTTCCAACCAGTTATGTGTCAACACTGTAACCATGCTCCTTGTGAAACTGTTTGCCCTGTTGCAGCCACTTCTCACGGACGTCAAGGTCAAAACAATATGGCTTACAACAGATGTGTTGGTACTCGTTACTGTGCTAACAACTGTCCTTATAAAGTGCGTCGTTTCAACTGGTTCTTATACAGCCAAAACAGCGAATTTGATTATCATATGAATGATGATTTAGGTCGTATGGTTTTAAATCCAGATGTGAATGTTCGTTCTCGTGGAGTTATGGAAAAATGTTCTATGTGTCTTCAAATGACTCAAGCAACTATCCTTAAAGCTAAAAAAGAAGGAAGAGCTATTGTTGATGGTGAATTCCAAACAGCTTGTTCAAATGCTTGTTCTACTGGAGCAATGGTATTTGGAGATGTTAATGACGATGAAGCAAAAGTAGCTAAGTTAGCTGCTGATGACAGAATGTATCATTTATTAGAGCATGTAGGAACTAAACCAAATGTGATCTATCACGTTAAAGTTAGAAATACCTAGTATAAAATATTAATTAAGAAACAAGATAAAGGATTATGTCGTCTCACTACGAATCAAGCATTAGAAAACCTTTAGTTATAGGTGATAAATCTTATCACGATGTAACAGTAGATGTTGCAGCTCCTGTAGAAGGTAAAGCTAACAAACATTGGTGGATTGTGTTTTCAATCGCATTAACAGCTTTCCTTTGGGGATTAGGCTGTATTATCTATACTGTATCTACAGGTATCGGAACATGGGGATTAAATAAAACCGTGGGTTGGGCTTGGGATATCACTAACTTCGTTTGGTGGGTAGGTATCGGTCACGCAGGAACGTTAATTTCTGCAGTATTATTACTTTTCCGTCAACGATGGAGAATGGCTATTAACCGTTCAGCGGAAGCAATGACCATTTTCTCTGTAATTCAGGCTGGTTTGTTCCCAATTATTCACATGGGACGTCCTTGGTTGGCTTACTGGGTATTGCCTATCCCGAATCAATTTGGTTCATTATGGGTAAACTTTAACTCACCATTGTTATGGGACGTATTTGCAATTTCTACTTACCTTTCGGTTTCATTAGTTTTCTGGTGGACTGGTTTATTGCCTGATTTTGCAATGTTAAGAGATAGAGCTATTACTCCTTTTCATAAAAGAATCTATTCTATTTTAAGTTTTGGATGGAGTGGTAGAGCTAAAGACTGGCAACGTTTTGAAGAAGTTTCTTTGGTACTAGCAGGTTTAGCGACTCCATTGGTACTTTCGGTACACACAATTGTATCTATGGACTTTGCTACTTCAGTAATTCCAGGATGGCATACTACTATTTTTCCTCCTTACTTCGTTGCTGGAGCGGTTTTCTCTGGATTTGCAATGGTAAATACTTTGCTTATTATTATGAGAAAAGTATCTAACTTAGAAGCTTACATTACTATTCAACATATTGAATTAATGAATATTGTAATTATGATTACAGGTTCTATTGTTGGTGTAGCTTATATCACTGAGTTATTTGTTGCTTGGTATTCAGGAGTTGAATATGAACAATACGCTTTCTTAAACAGAGCAACGGGTCCTTACTGGTGGGCTTACTGGTCAATGATGACTTGTAATGTGTTTTCTCCACAATTTATGTGGTTCAAAAAATTAAGAACAAGTATTATGTTCTCTTTTATCATCTCTATTGTTGTAAATATTGGTATGTGGTTCGAACGTTTCGTAATCATCGTAACTTCATTACACAGAGATTACTTACCATCTTCATGGACAATGTTCTCACCAACATTTGTTGATATTGGTATTTTCATTGGAACAATTGGTTTCTTCTTTGTATTGTTTTTATTGTATTCTAGAACTTTCCCTGTAATTGCACAGGCAGAGGTTAAAACAATCTTAAAAGGAACAGGAGATAATTATATTAGAGAAAGAGCAAATAAAGATTCACACCATGAGTAATAAAGTAATATACGCCATTTATAATGACGATGATATATTAATGGATGCCGTAAAGAAAACACGTGCTGCTCATTATCATATCGAAGAAGTTTTTAGTCCATTCCCTGTTCACGGGTTGGATAAAGCGATGGGACTTGCCCCAACACGATTAGCCATTTGTGCATTCATTTATGGTTTATGTGGTTTGTCTTTTGGAACATGGATGATGAATTTTGTCATGATTCAAGATTGGCCTCAAGACATTGGAGGGAAACCAAGTTTCAGTTATATTCAAAATATGCCTTCTTTCGTTCCAATTATGTTTGAAGAAACTGTATTTTTTGCAGCACACTTAATGGTAATAACTTTTTACATGAGAAGTAAATTGTGGCCATTTAAAGCAGCTGAAAATCCAGATGTAAGAACAACAGACGACCACTTTTTAATGGAAGTTGCTGTCAATGATAATGAGGCTGAATTAGTTTCATTCTTTGAGACTACTGGTGCTGTTGAAGTTAAAGTAATAGAAAAGCATTAATCATAGTTATGAAAAGTATATTTAAAATAGCATTTTTATTTGGTATGACTGCTTTGGTGTCGTCTTGCCATGATAAATCTGCGCCAAACTACCAGTATTTTCCAAACATGTATGAATCTGCAGGTTATGAAACTTATTCTGAATCTGCTGCGTTTAAAGATGGTAAGGAAGGACAACTTCCTGTAGCAGGAACAATCAATAGAGGTTTTGAGCCTTACGAATATGAAATTACTCCTGCAGGATATGAGTTAGCGAAAGCTAATCTTAAATCTCCTTTAGACTCTATTGAAAGAAGTTCTGAAAAAGGAAAAGAACTTTTTGAAATTTACTGTATCAGTTGTCATGGTGCTGCTGGAAATGGTAAAGGAAAATTAGTAGAAAGAGAAAAATTTCTTGGTGTTCCTAATTATGCAGATAGACCAATTACTGAAGGTAGTGTATTTCACGTAATAACTTATGGTTTAAATGCAATGGGTTCTCATGCTAATCAATTGAATCCACACGAACGTTGGTTAGTTGCTGACTATGTTCTAAAATTAAAAAGTCAATTATAATTGTTGAATTAACTGATCGTTATAGATATGTATACATTTTCAAGTAAATTAAAAACTTTTTCTTTTATCTTAATGGCTGTAGGTCTTTTAGGTATTGGATATGGTTTTTATACTGCACCAAAAGATATTAAAGAGGTTGAAGAACTTCTTGCTTCAGAAAATCATGGTGGTCATGGTGCTGTTAAGCATGAAGCTGCTGTTTCTCATGAAACAAAAGCAGTTGCTGAACACGCTGCGACTTCAGAATTAAATGAAGAAGCAGAACATAGTGAGCATTTAAATCATGTTTTACACCAATTACAAAATAAGCCATGGGCTGCATTGTATGTTGCTTGTATTTTCTTTTTGTTGATTTCTATGGGAACATTAGCGTTTTATGCTATTCAACAAGTTGCACAGGCAGGATGGTCTCCAGTATTGTTTAGAGTAATGCAAGGAATTACATCTTACTTACCTGTAGGGTCTGTTATATTCTTTATATTTTTAGTATTATCTGGTATTAATTTTAATCATTTATTTGTATGGTTGACAGAAGGAGTTACTGATCCTAAAAGTTTGAATTACGATGAAATTATCGCAGGTAAAGCGGGATATTTAAATTTTCCATTTTGGATTGTTAGAGCAGCTGTTTTCTTGCTAGGATGGAATTTATACCGTTATTATTCAAGAAAAAATTGTTTAGCACAAGACGAGGCTGATGATAACTTGAACTACAAAAAGAATTTTAAAATGTCTGCTGGGTTCCTAGTTTTCTTCATAGTATCAGAATCAATTATGTCTTGGGACTGGATTATGTCTATTGATCCTCACTGGTTCAGTACATTATTTGGATGGTACGTTTTTGCAAGTTTCTTTGTAAGTGGAATTACAATGATAGCTATGGTAACTTTGTATTTAAAATCTAAAGGATATTTGGAGCACGTAAATACAAGTCATATTCATGATTTAGCTAAATTTATGTTTGGTATCAGTGTATTCTGGACGTATTTATGGTTCTCTCAATTCATGTTGATTTGGTATGCTGATATCCCTGAAGAGATTACTTATTTTGTAACAAGAATACAAGTTTACAACCTTCCATTCTTTGGTGCGGTTGCTATGAATTTCCTTTTTCCAGTTTTGATATTGATCAATACAGATTTCAAGAGAATTTCTTGGGTACTGGTTATGGCAGGAGTAGTGATTTTATTAGGTCATTATGTTGATTTCTTTAATATGATTATGCCAGGAACTGTAGGTGACCAATGGTTTATTGGAGTTTCAGAAATTGCATCTATTCTTTTCTTCCTTGGATTATTTATTTTTGTTGTATTTACAACATTAGCTAAAGCTCCATTGTTGGCAAAAAGAAATCCATTTATCGAAGAAAGTAAACATTTTCATTATTAATATTTAAAGAAGAAAACAGATGACAAGTTTGTTGGTAATTATAGTTTTAGTTCTATTAGCTGTTGCAATTTGGCAATTGACTAAAATATTTGAACTTACACAAGTAGATATTTCAAGTTCAGATGACTCTCAAATAGCAACTGATAATGACAATAATGTTCAAGGGTATTTAATGTTTGGCTTTTTAGCTTTCATTTATATTTTTACTATTTATGGTTTATTAAAATGGGGGGATCTTCCTTTACATACTCCAGCTTCTGAGCATGGTGCTGATGTAGACAATTTAATGAATATAACTTGGGTTTTAATATTTACAGTTCAAGCAATTACACAAGTTTTATTGCACTATTTTGCTTTTAAATACAGAGGTAAAAAAGATCATAAAGCGTTGTTTTTCGCAGATAATAATAAATTAGAAGCAATTTGGAGTATTATTCCTGCTGTTGTTTTGGCTGGTTTAATTTTATACGGATTGTATGCTTGGAACAATATTATGTTTGTTGATCAAGATGAAGATACAGTTGTAATTGAGTTATATGCTCAACAATTTAAGTGGTCTGCTCGTTATGCTGGCGCTGATAATGTATTAGGAAAAGCTAATGTTAGATTAATTGAAGGTGTTAATACTTTAGGAGTTGATTTGGCTGACCCAAATGCTCAAGATGATTTTGTGGTTTCTGAATTACATATCCCTAAAGGAAAAAAAATACACTTTAAATTCCGTTCACAAGATGTGCTACACTCTGCATATATGCCCTTTTTTAGAGCTCAAATGAATTGTGTTCCTGGAATGGTTACAGAATTTGCTTTTACTCCAATTTATACTTCATCAGAGTATAGAGAGTTGCCATTTATGGTTGAAAAAGTTGCTAGAATTAATGAATTGAGAGCAAAACAAAGTCTTAAGTTAGTTGCTGAAGGTAAAACAGCTCTTGACCCTTATACATTTGATTACTTATTGCTTTGTAATAAGATTTGTGGTGCATCACACTACAATATGCAAATGAAAATTGTTGTTGATACGCCAGAAGAGTACAAAAAATGGTTATCAGATAAAGTAGCTTTAGTAAAAGAAGTTAAAGCAGCAAATGAGCCTGCACCTGCAGAAGGAACTAGTTCAGATTCAACATCTGTTATAAGTGATACATCGGCTGCTAAAACAGCAATGAAATAATTTATTTAAGAATATATAAAGTATACAAATATGTCAGCAGAAGGACACGGTCACGAACACGATCATCATCATAAAGAAACTTTCATTACTAAGTATATATTTAGTATTGATCATAAAATGATTGCAAAACAATACCTAATTACTGGTATAATTATGGGAATCATTGGTGTAGGTATGTCAATGCTTTTTAGAATGCAATTGGCTTGGCCAGAAGAATCTTTTAAAATCTTTAATATTTTATTAGGTGATAAATTTGCTCCTGATGGGGTTATGGCTAATGATATTTATCTTGCATTAGTTACAATACACGGAACAATTATGGTTTTCTTTGTATTAACAGCAGGGCTTAGTGGTACTTTCAGTAACTTATTGATTCCGCTTCAAATTGGTGCGAGAGATATGGCTTCTGGATTTATGAATATGATTTCATACTGGTTGTTCTTCTTATCAAGTGTAATTATGGTTTGCTCTCTATTTGTAGAAGCAGGTCCTGCATCTTCAGGATGGACAATTTATCCTCCATTAAGTGCATTACCTCAAGCAATTCCTGGTTCTGGAATGGGTATGACACTTTGGTTAGTAGCTATGGCTATTTTCATTGCATCTTCTTTAATGGGATCTTTGAACTATGTTGTAACTGTTATCAATTTAAGAACTAAAGGAATGACAATGACTAGATTGCCTCTTACTATTTGGGCATTCTTTATTACTGCAGTTATCGGGATTGTATCTTTTCCGGTTTTATTATCTGCTGCTTTGTTATTGATTTTTGATAGAAGTTTTGGTACTTCATTCTTCTTGTCTGATATTTATATTGCTGGAGAAGTGCTACATTATCAAGGTGGTTCGCCAGTATTGTTTGAACACTTATTCTGGTTTTTAGGTCACCCTGAGGTATATATTGTATTATTGCCTGCTTTAGGTATTACATCTGAAATTATTGCTACCAACTCTCGTAAACCAATTTTTGGTTACAGAGCGATGATTATGTCAATTTTAGCGATTGCATTTTTATCTACAATTGTTTGGGGTCACCATATGTTCGTTTCTGGAATGAATCCATTTTTAGGATCGGTCTTTACTTTTACAACTTTGTTGATTGCAATACCATCAGCTGTAAAAGCTTTTAATTACATTACTACTTTATGGAGAGGTAATTTGCAGTTCAATCCTGCTATGTTATTTTCTATTGGATTAGTTTCAACTTTTATCACAGGTGGTTTGACAGGAATTATTCTTGGAGATAGTACTTTGGATATCAATGTTCATGATACTTATTTCGTAGTAGCTCACTTCCACTTAGTAATGGGTATTTCTGCTCTTTACGGAATGTTTGCTGGAATCTACCATTGGTTCCCAAAAATGTTCGGAAGAATGTTGAATAAAAACTTAGGATATATTCACTTTTGGGTAACAGCAGTTTGTGCTTACGGAGTATTCTTCCCAATGCACTTTATCGGTTTAGCTGGTTTACCAAGACGTTATTATACAAACACTAACTTCCCTTTATTTGACGATTTGCAAAATGTAAACGTTTTAATTACAACTTTTGCTTTGATCGGTGGAGCTTTCCAATTAGTGTTCTTGTACAATTTCTTTGTTAGTATTTTCTACGGTAAGAAAGCAGAACAAAATCCATGGAAATCAAATACTTTAGAATGGACAGCGCCAGTAGAACATATTCACGGTAACTGGCCAGGTGAAATTCCAGAAGTACACAGATGGCCTTACGATTATAGTAATCCAGAACACGAAGAGGATTTTGTCCCTCAAAATGTGCCAATGAAACCAGGTGAAGCAGTTTTGCATCATTAATATATAAAGCCTCTTTTTTAGAGGCTTTTTTATTTGTTTTTAGTGACAGTACTAATTTCTATTTAATCCTCCAAAATCTTTCTCTATCTTTGTTTTATGAATGAAAATTTAGACCCAACTACGAAAGGATATAATCCGGAAGAACTTGATCTTGAAAAAAGATTGAGGCCACTTTCTTTTGATGATTTTGCAGGTCAAGACCAAATTCTTGAAAATCTTAAAGTTTTTGTTGAAGCTGCTAATCAGCGTAATGAAGCATTGGATCATACATTGTTTCATGGTCCTCCTGGATTGGGTAAAACTACGTTAGCCAATATACTTGCAAATGAACTGCAGGTAGGAATTAAAATTACCTCTGGACCTGTTTTAGATAAACCGGGTGATTTAGCAGGTTTGCTGACTAATCTTGAAGAAAGAGATGTTTTATTCATAGACGAAATTCATCGTTTAAGTCCTATCGTAGAGGAATATTTGTATTCTGCTATGGAAGATTTCAAGATTGATATTATGATTGAGTCAGGACCCAATGCAAGAACGGTTCAAATCAACTTGAATCCATTTACCCTTATTGGCGCAACGACTCGTTCGGGATTGCTGACCGCACCCATGCGCGCGCGTTTTGGAATTGCTTCCCGTTTACAATATTATACCACAGAACTTTTAACTACCATTATAGAGCGTAGCGCTAGTATTTTAAAAATGCCTATTGATCTTGAAGCTGCTATCGAAATCGCACGGAGAAGTAGAGGAACACCTCGTATAGCTAATGCATTGTTGCGTAGAGTGCGCGATTTTGCTCAAATTAAAGGGAATGGTACAATTGATATCGAAATTGCAAGATATGCCTTAAAAGCGCTTAATGTGGACGCTCATGGTTTAGACGAAATGGATAATAAAATTTTAAATACCATTATTGATAAATTCAAAGGAGGTCCAGTGGGTTTAACTACATTGGCAACAGCCGTTTCTGAGAGTAGCGAAACCATCGAAGAAGTATATGAGCCATTTTTAATCCAAGAAGGTTTTATCATGCGTACTCCTCGTGGTCGTGAAGTAACAGATAAAGCCTATAAACATTTAGGCAAATTGAACACCAATATTCAAGGCGGATTGTTTTAACTCTAATTCTATTATTAATCGATCAAAATATTCGCAGTTGATTAAATCTGAGGCCCAACGCCTTGGTTTTTTATCTTGTGGTATATCCAAGGTTCAATTTTTAGAAAAAGAAGCTCCTAGACTCGAAAACTGGCTTAAAAACAATAGTCACGGACAAATGTCTTATATGGAAAACCATTTTGACAAAAGATTGAACCCTGCTTTGTTGGTTGATGGCGCTAAAAGCGTTATTTCATTATTACTAAATTATTATCCGTCAGAATTTCAAAAAGAGGAATCCTATAAAATTTCAAAATACGCTTACGGTCAAGATTATCATTTCGTAATCAAGGAAAAACTGAAAGCATTATTATTTTCTATCGAAGAACAAATAGGCGCTGTTTCAGGTCGCGCTTTTGTAGATTCAGCTCCTGTATTAGATAAGGCTTGGGCAGCTAAAAGCGGTTTAGGCTGGATAGGTAAGAACAGCAATTTAATTACTCAAAAAGTAGGTTCTTTTTATTTTATTGCCGAACTAATTGTTGATTTGGAATTAGAATATGATGCGCCAACTACCGATCACTGTGGAACTTGTACCGCTTGTTTAGATGCTTGTCCTACACAAGCTATTATTGCACCTTATCAAGTAGATGGGAGTAAATGCATTTCGTATTATACCATTGAATTAAAGGATAATCTTCCTGAAGAAATGAAAGGTAAATTTCAAGATTGGGCATTTGGTTGTGATGTATGTCAAGATGTTTGTCCTTGGAATCGATTTTCAAAAGCACATAACGAACCTTTATTCAATCCAAATTCGGAAATACTTTCTTTTTCTAAAAAAGATTGGGAAGAAATTACGGCTGAAACTTTTCAAAAAGTATTTAAAGATTCGCCGTTAAAAAGAACAAAATTTGAGGGACTTCTGAGGAATATTCAATTCTTGAAATAATTAATTCAAGCTTGATTCTCTTTTAATAATTTGAGTGGTCAATTCAATGGTTTTTGGTGTAAATTCTACCTCTTCTTTTCTGGCTGCCATTTCTTCTAATAATAAATTGAACGCAGTAATTCCCATTTCATGGCTAGGCTGTTCAATAGTGCTCAATTTGGGTGTAATTACCTGAGACATAAACCAGTTACTAAATCCAATTACTTTCACCTCTTTTGGAACATTAATTTTTTGTTCGTTACAGTAGGCGAGTGAACCAACAGCCACTAAATCAGTTATAGCAAAAATACCATCGACATCAGGATGCTCTTCAAATAGTTGTTTGGTAAATTCATACCCTTCTTCGAAGCTCACTTTTTCACACACATATACCAATTTTGAGTCGAAAGGAATATTGTTTTTTTCTAGAGCTTTTTTATAGCCAAGATAGCGGTCAATCGAATTTTGTGGATTCAGAGGTCCACGAATATGAGCAATTTTTCGGCAACCATTATCGATTAAGTGTTGCGTTGCATCAAATCCTGCTTTTTGATCATCAATAACTACTTTAGAACATTTGGCCAATTTGGCAATTTTGTCAAACATTACTAAAGGAATTTTTCTTTTGATTATTTCCTGAATATGAGTATCGTTATTGGATTCGTTAGATAGTGACATCAAAATTCCGTCTACTCTTTTGTTAATGAGGAGTTCAGCTTGTTTTTTTTCTAATTCTAATTTTTCATTAGATTGTAAAATAATTACTAAATACCCATTTTTTTCAGCTTCGTCTATGATAGCGTTAATGATATTAGAGAAAAAATGATGGGTTACCTCAGGAATAATTAGTCCAATAGTTTTGGATTCCTTGGTTCTTAAATTAACCGCAAAACTATTAGGGGTATAATTTAAGTTTTGAGCCAACTCTTTGACTGCATTCTTCGTTTTTTCACTAACATCAGGATAGTTTTTTAGTGCTTTAGAAACCGTCGTGATTGAGATTCCTAACGTAGTTGCAATTTCTTTAAGAGTAATGTCTTTCATGACCTTAGTATTTGGAAACATTTAATTTAATAATGATATGAAATAGGTATCCCATATCATTTAGAGTTAAATTTTCAACAATTTTATAGGTTGTAAATTCACCCACAAGATATTCATTTTTATGAAATAATTCTTTAATTAAATGAATATTTACAAATTATAAAGTTAACGTTATATTTCAAACATTGATAGGTATGCCTAGTTTTTATAAATAAAAAAAAGCGGTTTTGAAATATTTCAAAACCGCTTTCAGATATACATGAGTTGATTATTTTAGTTCTAAAATTACTGCTTCATACGGTCGTAAAGTATTCGCTTTCATTGATTTTGACTTAGGGTAATTTCCTAAAATAATTTTAGATTTTGCTATTGAAAACCCTAAATTATAAGTAGATTCTTTTTCTGTAAAGTTCAATAAAACCAATACTTTTCCCCCGTTAAGTTCCCTCGTATAAGAAAATACATTTGGATTTTCTTTATCTAAAAGGGTGTATTTTCCGTATTGAAGCACGGGACTTGTTTTACGAATTTTCACCAATTTTCTGTAATAATTCAAAACAGAATTTGGATCTTTTTCTTGTGCTTCTGCATTGATAGTAGTAAAGTTTGGATTTACTTTAAGCCAAGGTTTCCCAGTAGTAAATCCTCCATTTGGACTTGCATTCCATTGAAAAGGAGTTCTTCCATTTTCTCTAGAAGTTTGTTTTTTGTTTTCTAAAAACGCTTTTAAATCGCCACCGGCATTTTTGATTTGTTCGTATTTGTTTCGGGTGTCTACATCATTGTAGTCGGCAATGTTGTCAAAGCGAATATTAACCATCCCAATTTCATCTCCATTGAAGTTGTATGGAGTTCCTCTCATCGTCATAACAAAAGTAGACAGCATTTTAGAAGAAACCGCTCTAAATTGAGGGGTGTCATTTCCAAATTTACTCACCATTCTTGGCTGGTCATGATTGGCAACGAATATCGATAGCCAACCTTTATCCTTGAATGCTTCATCGTATCTTGAGAAAATATTTTTGTATTTCACTAATCCAAATTCACTGATATGGTTTCCAATATCCACGCTTTCAAAGTGATACGCCAAATTCAATTCTTTACGAGCTGGATCCACAAATTTCATCGCAGCTTCTGGAGAATCTCCAGCCCCTTCAGATACTGTCATAGCTTCAGGGAATTTACTCAATACTTCACGATTCATTTCCTGAATATGTTCATGTAATTTTGGTCCGTTTCCGTAAAATTTAATGATTTCCAAAGAGTTGTTTACAATTTCTTTAGGTAGTTCAGGGAACGTATCGTCTTTTGAAATAAATTGAAATGCATCCATTCTAAAACCATCAATTCCTTTGTTCAACCAAAATGTCATAATATCATAAATTTCTTTGCGAAGTGTAGGGTTGTTCCAGTTTAAATCAGGTTGTTTTTTGGAGAAATAGTGTAGGTAATATGAATTAGTTGTCGCGTCATATTTCCAAGCATTGCTGTTTACGTCAAAAAAGCTCCATCGGTAGGGAGGAGTGCCTTTTTCTGCAGGCCACCAATAGTAATAATTACGGTATTTATTGTCTCTAGAACTTCTGGATTGTTTGAACCATTCATGTTCATCACTACTGTGATTTACCACCATATCCATGATTAATTTGATGTTTCTTTTGTGCATTTCTTTCAACAAAAGGTCAAAATCAGCCATGGTTCCAAAATCTTTTAAAATTTCTCTATAATTGCTGATATCATAGCCATTATCATCATTTGGAGAATCGTAAATCGGACTTAACCAAACCGCGTCGATTCCTAAACTTTTTAGGTAGTCTAATTTCGAAATAATTCCTTTAATATCACCAACTCCATCTCCATCACTATCCTTAAAACTACGAGGATAAATTTGGTAAATTACGGCTTCTTTCCACCATTTGGCGTCGCCATTTTTAACGATAGTTGTTTTGTTGTCTTGTGCCATAATATTCATCAAAGAAGAGAATAGTAAGGCAATTAACAGCATTTGATTCTTTTTCATGCGGGTAAATTTAAGTAGTATATAAAGTTATTTAATTATTTCGTTGAATTCCAAACGTTCTCCATCGGGGCCTAAAATATTGAAATATTTACACCCTTTGTTCCAAAAATTAAGAAACACAGGTTCATTTTCGAGAACGATAAAATTGTTTTCTTTCAGGGTTTTGAATGTCAAATCGGCATCATCAACATCAAAAGCAATGTGGTCAATATGACCGTCTTTTCTGTTTTTGATTTCAGGCAAATGAGAAGCAGGCAATTGGTATAATTCGAGTATCATGGTATTGCGTTCCATCATGGCTACAATGCCTCCTTTTTCTCCTTCAATTTCGAAAGTAGAAGGCATCACATTTTTAAAACCTAATCGTTCGTAAAAAGCAATTGATTTATCCATGTTAGAAACAGGAATACCAATGTGTTGTATGTGATTTATTTTTAAATTCATGAATTTTAAATTTGCATAAATTCACTAATAGTTTCAGGTGAAATTTTCGGATTAGCACCTTCATTTTGAGCTACTAAGGCGCCTAAAGCGCAAGCGAAATTAATAGCGTTTTGGGGTGTAACTCCCGTCAATAATTGGGTTAACAAACCAGCCAAAAATGAATCTCCAGCACCTACGGTATCAGCAACTTTAATTTTATAGCCACTATTGTAAAACAATTGATTGTCATACAGTAAAACGGCACCATGACTGCCTTTGGTTACACAAATATGGTTGGTGTTGGTTTTCTCAGCAATAAACTGAATATTTTGTTCCAAAGAATGAAAAGGAGAACCTAAATACTCGCTGATTTCATACAATTCATCATCATTAAATTTGATAAAATCAGCTTTGTTCATTAAGTCTAAAAGTAATTCTTTAGTATAAAAAGGGGTTCTTAAATTCACATCAAAAATTTTATATTTAGCTGAATTTAAAAGAGTTAATAAGCTTTTGTACGAAGTGTTGTCCCGGCATGCCAAACTTCCAAACACGAGTGCATCGGCATTGGTTACTACTTTTTGTGCTTCGGGAGTAGCTTCAATTTTGTCCCAAGCTACAGGATAATTAATCGTGTAAGAAGCTGAACCTTTTTCATCTAATTGTACTAATACTTCACCCGTTGCAAAGGTAGTGTCAACCTGAATAGCATCTGTACTGACCCCATTTTCTTTCACAAAATCAAGTAATTCGTTTCCTATTTCATCTTGTCCAATGCGGCTGATGATTTGGGTGTCAATACCTAAAGATGCCATTCTTAGGCCTACGTTTAATGGGGCTCCTCCGATTTTTCTGTGCGTTGGAAAAACGTCAAATAAGACTTCACCAAAACAAACTATTTTTGTAGACATATTTGTTATTTTTTAGATAAACTTTCAGATAATTCTTCTAATGTTCTTCCTTTTGTTTCAGGCATTTTGAAGAACACCCATAGCAATTGGAATACCATCATGATACAGAAAATAGCAAATACAGTGGTGGTTCCAATTTCTTTAAATAAAAACGGAATAAATGATGGTATTAAAGCTGCCAAAACCCAGTGAACTGATGTTCCAAAAGAAGTTCCAGCTGCTCTTAATTTGTTTGGAAATAATTCAGAAATGAATACCCAAATTACAGCTCCTTGACCAATAGCGTGTGAAGCAATGAACAAAAAGAAAAATAGCGGCACCGCCATTCCTTTCCATTCGTAATAAAAGGCTGTAGTTACTAATCCTAAAGAAATAATATAGCCTACAGATCCTAGATACATCAAGGTTTTGCGACCGTATTTGTCAATTAATGAAATACCAATCATGGTAAATAATAAGTTGATGACACCTATTCCAATACTACTTAAAAAAGAAGCTGATTTTTCTAATCCTGCTAATTCAAAAATACGGGGTGCATAATATAAAAAGGCGTTAATTCCAGAAAGCTGATTGAAAAAAGCAATAAAAAAAGCCAACAACAAAGGCGTTCTGTATTTTTTCATAAAAATAGATTCATTTTTGACCTCTTGAGCGGTTTCTTTTTCAATAGCTGCCATTTCTTCTTCGGCTTGCGCATCAGTATTGATTTGTTTTAGAATCGAAATAGCTTGCGCTCTATCTTTTTTGTATTCAAAAATCCAACGCGGACTTTCTGGAATTCCAAAAACCAATAAAGTATATACAAAAGCTGGAAAAGCTTGAATTCCAAGCATCCAACGCCATGAATTCTCTCCAATATCTTGCAAATAAAAATTAGAAGTGAAAGCAATTAGAATTCCAAAAACAATATTGAATTGATATAAGGCTACCAATTTTCCACGGTCTTTGGCTGGAGCAATTTCTGAAACATAAGTAGGTGCGGCAATGGTAGAGGCTCCAATCCCAATTCCGCCAAGGAATCTGAATATTGAAAAGATAATAGAATCGGTTGCAAAAGCAGTTCCTATTGCTGAAATAAAGAACAAAAGTCCAATCAAAATCAGCGTCTTTTTTCTTCCTAAAATATTGGTGGGGTAGGAACCAAATATAGCTCCAATTACCGTTCCCCAAAGTGCAGATGACATTACGACTAATCCGTGGTATAAATCAGAAGAACCCCATAATTGCTGTAATTGTTTGTCGGCTCCTGAGATTACTACAGTGTCAAAACCGAATAAAAATCCTGCCAATGCTACTACAATGGACCAGTATAGAATTTTTTTGTTGTTCATTTTTTTTTAGTTTTTGTGGTTGAGTTAATATTAAGTTGGTAAGGGACTCTATTACCAAATTCTTTTAACAGAGTCGATGGTTAATTTTTTAATTTCTTGATTATTAATTGACTGAATAGATAGTTTAGTATAAGGTTGGTTTGGAAAAATTTGTTCAGTAAAAGCGTAAACCCCGCCATTTAAGAAAACCTCAATAGAAGACCAGTCTAGAATAACTTGAAAATCGATTGATTTCGAAATCAAATTAGTGGTAGGTGTAGTATGGATTTTTTCTCCAAAACTTTTTTCGAAATTCACTTTTCCAGAATGTCGTCTGTCGATTGAAAATAGTTGTTTTTTAGCATTGTAATGTAATACTAGCGAGTCATTTGCTTCATTAGAAAAAACTAATTTCAAGTCTTTATTTTGAGATTGGAATTTAATTTGAGATTGATTCAAATTAGAGTACACAAAAGTCTTTTTCTCGCCTTTTTTAATTTCAATTTTTTCTTTTGAAAAGTCTGTAGTTAAAAGTTTTTCGAATTGTTCTAACGGTTGGCTTTGTAATACATAATCTTCCTTAATTTTTGCAAGTGAAAGCGTTCTTGGCAATGTCATTGCACTTCGCCAATTTGTTGTTGGGGTATTTCTAGCATAATTCCAATTACTCATCCAACCTATAAAAATACGATCTTCGTTTGGAGCGTCATTGTAAGTGACTCCGGCATAATTATCGGTGCCGTAATCTATCCATTTTGTTTCTTTTTGAGAAGTGCTAAACGCTTTTCCGTCAAAATCGCCTACAAAATATTGAGTAGCCGAACCACCATTGGGTGCGCCTGGATTGATACTTACTGAAAGTACCCATTTTTCTTCTTGGCTTCCTTCTACTTTGATTTTAAATAGATCAGGACATTCCCAAACACCTCCGTGAGCGCCTCTATTTTGTCCAAATTCACTTTCTAAATTCCAATTGATTAAGTTGTTTGAAGTATAAAATTGAGCACGATCACCGGCAACTAAAACGAGATTCCAATTTTTTGCTTCTTCGTTCCAGAAGACTTTAGGGTCTCTAAAATCGCGCATAGTAGCATTGCCAATGATTGGATTGCCTTCGTATTTTTTCCAAGTCATTCCTTCGTCTAAACTATAGGCTAAGCCCTGAGATTGCATATTGATTTTTCCTGCCTTTTCAAATTCCATATTGTGGTAAGTGAAAATAGCAATCATAGGTGGATTTTCTTTGGTGCCAAGTCCTGAAGTGTTATTCACATCCATTACAGCACTTCCTGAAAAAATCAATCCTAATTCGTCTGGGAATAAGGCAATTTTTTGGTGTTTCCAATGAATTAAATCTGTACTTGTTGCGTGTCCCCAGTGCATAGGTCCCCAGACAATGTCTTCAGGGTAATATTGGTAAAACAAATGATAGGTTCCTTTGTAAAATAACATGCCGTTAGGGTCGTTCATCCATTTTTTTTCAGGAGTAAAATGAAATTGCGGTCGGTAAGATTCTTGGTAATATTGGGTTGAATCAATATGTATTGATTCTTTCGATGAAATTATAATAGATTTGTTTTTTTGCGCTTGGCAATTAAAAGAGTATAGTAAGCTTATAAATAAGCTAAATACAATTATTTTATTCCATTGGTACTTCATCTTGTTTTTTTTGAATTGCTAAAAATAGTATTCTTTTTATGAATAGTGAACTTTGTCGTATTGATAAGTCTATAGATTTATTCCGAAAACGTTGTCGGTATTTAAATTCATAGTTTTAATAGGTATCTAAAATTGCGTTAAGATTAATGTATTATGTTTGAAAGACGTAATTGTCTGTTCTTTAAACCCTATTATATTAAACCATGAATTTAAATTTCGAAAAGAGTTGTATTAAAAAGTGCTATTTGATTGTAAATTTACTTTTTATGACTATACAGTTGAGTGCTCAAAAAGTGACTATTCCTATTGCTACTGATAATCACATGATTTTGATGCAGACGGATAATTTGAATCGATTGAGAACCATATATTTTGGTAAACCTTTACAAAATCAAAGTGAATTCGAAGCGGTTGGATTTAATTATAGTTATGACGAAAACAACTCGGGAATTTATAATTCGTCTTATACGCCAACGGGAACTTGGAATTTGTCGGAACCAGCTATTCAAGTTAAGCATGCTGATGGTAATCCATCATTAGAATTGAAATATAGCAGTCACAAAAAAGAACAAATTGATGCCAATACTTCCATAACTAGTATTGTCTTAAAAGACCCAGCTTATCCTTTTGAAGTAGTTTTGTTTTATAAAATTTGGTCAAAAGAAAATGTCATTGAGCAATGGACAGAAATTAGACATAACGAGAAAAAAGCAGTCGTATTACAAAAATATGCTTCAGCAAATTTGTATTTTTCAAATAAAGATTTTTACCTGACTAGTTTTCAAGGTGAATACTTGAAAGAAATGCAACCTATTGAAACCAAACTAGAACAAGGAATCAGAACTCTTGATTCTAAATTAGGAACAAGAGCCATGTTGCTCCAAACACCAAACTTTATCGTTTCTTTTGGCAAACCTGCTTCTGAAAATGAAGGAACTGTCTTATTAGGACAATTGGCTTGGAGTGGTAATTTTAAATTGGACTTTGAAATTGATTCGCACAAAAATTTGCGTTTGATTACTGGAATCAACCCCTTTGCTTCAGAATATGCTTTAGTGCCCAACGAAACGTTTAAAACGCCTTCTTTAATTTACGCTTTATCTGATAATGGAATGGGTGAGGCTAGTAGGAATTTACAAAATTGGGCTAGAAAATATCGTGTATTAGATGGAGAAGGAGAACGATTGACGTTATTAAACAATTGGGAGGCGACTTATTTTGATTTTGATGAAAATAAAATTTCTGGCTTGTTCAAAGGAGCAAAAGAGATTGGAGTTGATTTATTTCTTTTAGACGATGGTTGGTTTGGAAATAAATATCCACGTAACAATGACGATGCTGGTTTGGGAGATTGGCAAGAAAATAAAAAGAAATTGCCTCATGGTTTAGGTTATTTGGTAAAAGAAGCTAAAAAAGAGGGAGTGAAATTTGGAATCTGGATTGAGCCAGAAATGGTAAATCCGAAAAGTGAGTTGTACGAAAAACATCAAGATTGGGTAATTCGTCAACCAGAACGTCCTGAAATTTATTATAGAAATCAATTGGTTTTGGATTTGTCCAATCCAGAGGTTCAAAATTTCGTTTTTGGAATCGTAGACAATCTATTTGTCAAAAATCCAGAATTGGCTTTTATTAAATGGGATTGTAATGCTGTAATCTATAATGCCTATTCTGCTTATTTGAACAAAAAGGGATTACCTCAATCTAATTTGTATGTTGATTACATCAAAGGGTTGTATAAGGTGTTAGGGCGTATTCGTGCTAAATACCCTAAGGTCCCTATGATGTTGTGTTCTGGCGGAGGTGGTAGAGGTGAATATGAATTTTTAAAATATTTTACAGAGTTTTGGCCAAGTGATGATACTGAACCTTTAGAGCGTATTTTTCTTCAGTGGAATTATTCGTATTTTTTTCCTTCTATAACTACAGACAACCATGTGACTGATTGGGGGAAACAGCCTTTGAAGTTTAGAGTAGATGTGGCTAGTATGGGAAAATTGGGCTTTGATATCGTAACGGATCATTTGAGTGAAAAGGATAAGCAGTTTTGCAAACAAGCGATTTCAAACTATCATTCCTTTAAAGAAGTGGTTTGGCATGGGGATCAATAACGTTTGGTAAACCCATATCAAAATGACATTGCTTCTGTAATGTATGTCGATAAAGATAAAACTAAAGCAGTAGTTTTTAATTATTTAGTCAACAACAGATTTAATATCACAGCGACCAAAAGACCTGTAGTTTTCAATGGGTTAGATGCAAAGAAAAAATATATGGTTAAGGAAATTAATGTATATCCTGGTATAGAATCAACTTTAAAACCGAGGGCTGTTTTTTCAGGCGATTTTTTGATGAAAGCGGGTTATAATCCTGATGTGAATCTAAAAAGAACCAGTGTTATTCTAGAAATTAACGAGGTTAAATAATACCTCTTAATTTTTTCATAATAAAAGCTTTCAGTCTTCATATAGATTGGAAGCTTTTATTGTTTTTAAAGAATTCGTAATAAAATTTAATTTTGAGGCTTTTTATTAGATATAATTCATCGTTTTTTCAACGTATTTGATTTAATTGTATAAAATGTGTTTTTTTAGTTCGTTTTTTTTACAAATAAGCTATTTTTTCATTTGTTTTTTTATGGTATTAATTTTTAAATCGAAAACGTTTTCGATGCCCCGAAAACGATATAGTTCACTTTTTCTTAATTTTTTCATAAAATTAGTATTATGTTTGGAGCAATATTTAAAACAAACCATTTATTAACCAACTTATTTATTACGTATGAAAAATAGTCTACTAAAAGGCTTGATGGTTTTCTTAACCATGCTATGTACAAGTTTGACATATTCACAGGATGTGTCAGGTACCGTATCCGATGCTAGCGGACCTCTTCCAGGGGCTTCTGTATTAGTTAAAGGAACGACAAAAGGAGCGCAAACAGATTTTGATGGTAAATTTACTATCAAGAATGTTGGCTCAAACGCAGTTTTAGTTTTTAGTTACATTGGTCTTAAATCTCAAGAAGTAAATGTAGCAGGAAGAAGTAACATTAAAGTTACTTTAAAAGAAGATTCAGCAGAATTAAAAGAAGTAGTCGTTATCGGTTACGGTTCTGTGAAGAAAAAAGATGCAACTGGTGCGGTTGATCAATTAAGCTCTAAAAGCTTTGATAATGTTGGTGCTCCGTCTCCAGCTGACTTGCTAAGAGGTAAAGTATCTGGTGTACAGGTAACTTCTCAAAGTGGTGAGCCAGGAGCAGGTTCTAGTATTAGAATCCGTGGTAACTCATCTATTCGTTCAGGAAATGGACCACTTATCGTTGTTGATGGTGTGCCTTTGGATGGTGGTGATGTAACTGCTGGTGGAAGTGATATTGGTTTGGGAGGTTCTTCTGCAAGAAATCCATTGAACTTTATCAACCAAAACGATATCGAAAGTATGACAATTCTTAAAGATGCGTCTTCTACTGCAATCTATGGTTCTCGTGGAGCTAATGGTGTTGTAGTTATTACTACTAAAAAATCGAAATCAAAAGAACCACAATTAACTTATTCAAATTCATTTACTTTCAGTTCTTTAGCTAGTAACTTGAAAATGATGAATTCTTCTGAATTTGTTGCAAATGGAGGAGCTAACAATGGTGGATCAGGGTACAACTGGGAAAATGCAATTTTAAGAAATGCATTCTCAACTAACCATGATGTAGCTTTTACTAAATCTACTGAGAATTCATCTACTCGTTTGTCTATCGGAGCTTCTAATACAGAAGGTGTCGTTAAAAACACTGGTTTAGATAAATATACTTTCTCTTTCAATAATTCAAATGATTTCTTTGGAGGTGCTTTGAAAATTGATACTAAAGTAAACTATTCAAGTTTAAAAGATCAATCTGCTTTGATTTCTAACAGTGCAGGTTATATTGGTAACTTAATTGGTTCTGCTTTATACTGGAATCCAACAAATAAATTGTACAATACTAATGGTACTTACAATGTAGTTAGTAATACATTTATTAACCCAGTACAGTTAGCAAATGCTTATACTGATTATGCAAATACTAGTAAATTATTAGCTAGTGTAAAATCTACATTGAAAATCAATGACAATTTGAACTACCAGTTCTTATTTGGTATTGAAACTTCTACTTCTACTAGAAAGTTCCAATTGGATCCAACTATTGATATCCAAAACGTAGCTCAAGCTACTCCTCCAGGATCTTCTACTCCTAAATTTGGACAAGCTGGTATATCTGGTATTGAAAAATTCAATAAAACATTCGAACATACTTTGAACTACAACAAAACGTTCAATGATAATTTCGTATTCGATGCTTTAGCAGGTTATTCTTACTACCAATACAACGCTAATGGTAACGATGTTTCTGCAAAAGGATTTGATGCTAATCAAATGAACTTAATCGATAATATCGAAGGTGGTTTGCAAAACGAATACCGTGCTTCTTCTTGGAAAAACCAAGTAGAATTACAATCATTCTTTGGAAGAGTAAATGCTACTTTATACAAAAAATTATTAGTAACAGCTACTTTACGTGCTGACGGTTCTACTAAATTAGGAAAAAATAATAAATATGGTTCTTTCCCTTCTGTAGGTCTTGGGTATAAAGTTTTTGAAGATAAAGCTGGTATTCTTAACAGTTTAAAAGTTAGAACTAACTATGGTGTTACTGGTAACCAAGAATTTGCTGTAAACTCAGCTGTTGCTCGTGCATCTTATGGATTGAATGGTTCATTAAATGTGGATACTAACGCAAATGCAGATTTGAAATGGGAAACTACAACTTCATCTGGTGTAGGTGTTGATTTCGGATTGTTCAATAATAGATTAACAGGTACTGTTGATTATTTCCAAAGAAATACTAAGGATTTAATTTTCCCAGTACCATCTGCAGCTACTCAACCAGGACCACCATCTCCTCGTTTTGTGAACTTGCCAGGAAACTTAATCAACAAAGGGTATGAGGTAAGTGCAAACTACAAAATCATCAACTCTGATAAATTGACTTGGGATGTTTCTGCAAACGCTTCATTCTTGAGTAACAAAATGGAAAACTTCGCTGGATTTATCCAAGCAGGGGCTTTACATGGACAAGGTTTATCTGGAGCATATGCTCAAGTAGTTACAAACAACGAGCCAATCTACAGCTACTATATGTATGAGTGGAGAGGATATGATGCTAACGGTGCTTCTATCTATGCTGATGCTTCTGGAGCTGATGCTTCTTTAGGTTTAGCTGCTAAAAAATTAGTTGGAAAAACTGGTTTGCCAAAAATGAACTTAGGTTTCTCTACTAACGTAACTTACAAAAACTTTGACGCTGCAGTTTCATTCTACGGAGCTTTTGGTCATTATTTGTATAACAATACAGCTAATGCTTATTTCTTCAAAGGTGCTTTCCTAGGAGGAAGAAACGTTCCTGCTAGTGTTGCTACTTCAGCTCAAGCTCAAGGAGATCCAAACTCACCTTCTACTAAATACTTAGAAAAAGGAGATTTCTTAAGAATGGGTAACTTAACTGTTGGTTATACTTTCTCTGGAACTGCTTTAGAGAAATTGAAAATCAAATCAGCTCGTTTCTTTGTGAATGGTCAAAACTTATTGTTATTTACTAACTATTCTGGTTTTGATCCTGAGGTGAACACAGATAAATCACTTAACGGTGTGCCATCTGCAGGTATCGATTATTTATCTTACCCACGTTCAAAAGCATTTGCTTTAGGTCTTAATGTAACTTTTTAATACTAATATCAATGAAAAGAAATAATATAATTAAAGGATTATTATACTTAGGTGTAGTTTCTTTTAGCATCGGATGTACTAACTTAGATGAAAAAATCTTAGATGGTGTTTCCAATGATACTTCTGGAGGAGGTACCATTAATACTGCTGCAACTTTAGTTTCGGCTTATGAAGGGTTAAGAGATTTTAATGGTCAAGGTGGTGTATACGCTTTGAATGAAATGTCTACTGACGCTATGGTAGGACCAACTCGTGGAGGTGACTGGGATGATAATGGAGTTTGGAGACAAATCCATACACAAACTTGGGCTCCAGATCATGGTGAGGTTAAAAATGCATGGAACTCTTTGTTATCAAATGTATACAAATGTAATTTGGTAATTGAAAATGGAGGAACTGCTGCTCAAGTAGCAGAGGCTCGTTTCTTACGTGCTTGGTATTACTATAATGTAGTCGATTTGTTTGGTCAAGTACCATACAGACCAGCTGGTTCAAGTTCATTAGATGATCCAAAAGTATGGTCTCGTTCTGAGGCTACTGATTTCATCATAACTGAATTAGAAGCTATTGTGAATTCTTTACCTGCAAGAACAGCTAATGATGCTAGTATTGCTAATAAAGATGCGGCTCACTTTTTGTTAGCTAAAGTATACTTAAACAAAGGTGTGTTTAAAGCTACTGCGCCTGCAGGACCTTACACTTTTGACGCTGCTGATATGACTAAAGTGGTACAACACGTTGATGCTTTAACTAATACTTTAGATACTACTGTTGGAACGGGATACTGGAATAACTTCCAACCAAACAACAATACATCTAACGAAATTATCTGGTCTTCAAAAAATATTCAAGGTGGAGCAGGTGGTGGAATGCAGTCTAAATGGAGAATGTGTAATCACTACAACCAAACTCCAGACGGATGGAATGGATTTGCTACTGTAGCTGATTACTATAGTAATTTCAATGCTGCAGATAAACGTGCACACTTTGCTGTTCCTGGATATACTTATACTGTTGATGCAAATGGTAGAGGTGTTGGTTTCTTAGAAGGTCAAATGTATAAACTAGGAACTGTAAGTCCTGCTAATGCATTGAAAGACAGAAACAATAATCCGTTGAATTTTACTTCTGCTATTACTTTGATTACTTCAGGTGCTACACTTGAAACAGCAGGGGTACGTGGTATTAAATATGTTCCGGATGCGGCTAACCTTAGTAATCCAGATAATGATTTGATCTTGATGCGTTTGTCAGATGCTTTATTAATGAAAGCGGAAGCAATCACTAGAGGTGGTACAGGTACTGGAGTAGCTACTATTTTATCTAACCTTGCTACAAGAGCTGGAGTTTCTGCTGCTGCTGCAACTTTAGATGGTATTTATGCTGAAAGAGGTAGAGAGTTATGGTGGGAAGGATGGAGAAGAAACGATGCAATTCGTTACGGAAAATTCTTAGCTGCTAGAGCTTTGAAACCATACGCTTCAGATGCTAAATACTTATTGTATCCAATTCCTGCGGATGCATTATTTAACTCTAATTTGAAACAAAATCCTGGATACTAATTATTCTTGATTTTTGATTAAATAGTTATAAGGAGGGTATTTTTACCCTCCTTATTTTTTATATATAAAGAGCCTTATTGAGGCTCTTTTTTTAGTTTATATATCACTATTTTAGGATGTTTTTAATTTTTTTATATACTGAAAATTCCATAAATTGCTCGCTATATATTTATTATAATTAATTCATTAGTAATGATGTTAAAACGTATTCTATTTTTCTTCCTTTCTGTTGCCTTGGCAAGTTGTTCAAAAGGGAATTCAGATTCTTTATTTACCAAATTAGAGTCGTCTCAAACGGGTATTGATTTCCAAAATGAGGTTACCAATGGTAAGAATATGAATATTTTTAAATACCGTAATTTTTACAATGGTGGAGGGGTAGCGATTGGCGATATTAACAATGATGGCTTAGCCGATGTTTTTTTTACGTCTAATCTTGGAGAGAATAAATTGTACTTGAATAAAGGAAATTTTAAATTTGAAGATATTACTTCTAAATCAGGCGTCAATGGCAAAAAGGCTTGGTCAACTGGTGTTGTAATGGTCGATATTAATGGAGATGGATTTTTAGACATCTATGTTTGTGATGCTGGAAATAATATTGATGCGATTAGAAAAAGTCAATTGTATATTAATAATGGAAATAGCACTTTTACTGAGAAAGCAGCAGAATATAATTTAGCAGATACTGGAATCACTACACATGCTGCCTTTTTTGATTATGATAAAGATGGTGATTTAGATTGTTATATTTTGAATAATAGTTTTATACCTGTGAGTTCGTTAAACTATTCTAATAAAAGAGAACTTAGAGATAAAGATTGGGATGTCGCTGATATCTTAAAAGGAGGCGGAGATAAACTGATGCGCAATGACAATGGAAAATTTGTTGATGTTAGTGAGTCTGCAGGGATTTATGGAAGTTTGATAGGTTTTGGTCTAGGGGTTACTGTTGGAGATGTGAACGGAGATTTATATCCAGATATTTATATTTCAAATGATTTTTACGAAAGAGATTATTTGTATATCAATAATAAAAACGGAACTTTTTCAGAACAAATTCAAACATGGGCAACACATATTAGCCAATCTTCTATGGGTGCTGATATGGCTGATATTAATAATGATGGTAAAGCCGATGTGTTTACAACAGACATGTTACCAGAAGGTGACGAACGTTTAAAAACCACCACAAGTTTTGATAATTACGATCTATTGACTCGTAAATTACATATGGATTTCTTTAATCAATACATGGCTAATGCGTTGCATATCAACGATGGGACTAGATTTACTGAAATTGCTAATTATGCAGGTGTAGCCAAAACCGATTGGAGTTGGGGTGCACTTTTATTCGACATGGATAATGACGGCTATAAAGATATTTACGTGTGTAACGGAATCTATCATGATTTAACGAATCAAGATTTTATGGACTTCTTTGCCAATGAATTAATGCAAAAAATGATTGTTACTGGAAAAAAAGAAGAAATAGAAACGATTATTGCTAAGATGCCTAGTACGCCTATTCCTAATTATGCTTATAAAAATAATCATAATCTAACTTTTACAAACAATGCTACTAATTGGGGATTAGATACCCCAAGTTTTTCAAATGGTGCGGCTTACGGCGATTTGGATAATGATGGTGACTTGGATTTAGTAGTCAATAATGTGAACATGGAATCGTTTGTGTATCGAAATAATTCGGAGAAAAACAAAGCGAATCATTTTGTTAAAGTTAAATTGAAAGGTACTGCTCAAAATAAATTTGCTGTGGGTAGTGTAGTAGAATTGTACTCTGGTAAAGAGACCATACGTCAAGAATTAATCCCGTCAAGAGGTTTTCAGTCTTCTATTGATTATGTGATGACTTTTGGATTGGGGAATAAAAAAATAGATTCTTTACAAGTCATTTGGCCAAATGGTAAATCAAAAACAATTAAAAAAGTAGCTTTAAACACCACGATTAATTTATCGATTGCTGATGCAACATCAGATTATGTTTTTAAAACAACTCAGCCAAAAGCATTGTTCAAAGAAGTAAAATCAAATTTTGCAGCTCATAAAGAGAATGATTATATTGATTTTGATTACGAAGGTTTGATTTCTAAAATGCTTTCTCAAGAAGGCCCATCATTAGCAGTTGGCGATATTAATGGTGACGGAAACGAGGATGTCTTTATTGGCGGAGCCAAAGGACAATCAGGTAAAATTTATCTAAATAAAGGCAATAATAACTTTGCGGTTACGGCACAAAAAGCCTTGGATACCGATGCTAATTTTGAAGATACTGCGGCTAGTTTTTTTGATGCTGATAGTGATGGTGATTTGGATTTGTTAGTAGGTTCAGGAGGCAATGAAAGAACAAGCCCTGATAATTATTTGAATCGTTTGTATTTGAATAACGGTAAAGGAATATTTGTAAAATCAACTACTGTTATCCCTTCTGCAAACACTAATGTTTCGGTAATTGCACCGTATGATTTTGATAATGATGGAGATGTTGATGTATTTGTTGGAAGTAGAAGTGTTCCTGGTATATATGGAATTGATCCAAAACATTTGTTATTAGAGAATGACGGCAAAGGTAATTTTACCAACGTTATTGATAAAAAGGCTTTTAAATTGAATGCAACAGGAATGATTACCGATGCGGTTTGGGAAGATATAGATAATGACAATAAGAAAGACTTAATTATTGTAGGTGATTGGATAGCACCGCAAATTTTCAAAAATACAGGAAGACGTTTGGCTGCTTTCAAATCGAATTTGAGTAATTCTTCAGGATTTTGGAATTCCGTACAATGTGTCGATTTGAATAATGATGGTAAAAAAGATTTTATTATAGGAAATAAAGGTACAAATACGTCCTATAAGGCTTCGGCTAAAAATCCTATGAAATTGTTTGTAAATGATTTTGATAGCAATGGAACGATTGAACAAATTTCAACTCGTTCTATCGAAGGAAGAGATATGCCAATTAATTTAAAGCAAGAATTGGCAAAACAGATTCCATCTATTAAAAAGAAAAATTTGAGTTATGGCGATTATGCAAAAAAATCAGTACAGGAGATTTTTGCTCAAGATATAATCACTAATTCATTGCAAAAAACAGCGGTGATCCAAGAAAGTATTGTTGCTATTAATAAGGGGAATGGACAGTTTGAAATAAAGGCATTACCAAATCAAGTTCAGTTTTCAACTGTAAATACGAGTTGTGTTATGGATGTAAATAAAGATGGCATCTTAGACATTATTCTTGGTGGAAATCAATATGAATTTAAGTCGCAGTTTGGGCGATTAGATGCTAATCATGGAAGTGTTTTGTTAGGAAACAAAAAAGGAGAGTATTCTTGGTTACCGTATGCTAATTCTGGTTTCTTTATTACAGGTGAAGTGCAAAAGATGAGAATAATTAAGAACAAAAATAATGCAACAGCTATTTTAGCGGTGCTCAATAATAATACTCCAAAACTATTTACAAGCAATGAATAATTTTATTAAAATAGGTTTAGTATCATTGCTTTTTGTTAGTTGTACTAAGAAAGAGAATCAATTGTTTGAAAAGCTATCGCCAGATGCTAGTAATGTGAAGTTTTCGAATCAACTAGACGAGTCAAAAAACATTTCTATTTTGGATTATCTCTATTATTATAATGGTGGAGGAGTTGCTTTGGGAGATATTAATAATGACGGATTAGTCGATATTTATTTTACATCCAATCAAGGAAAAAACAAATTATATCTTAACAAGGGAGGAAACAAATTTGAAGATATTTCTGTTAAGGCTGGAGTAGAAGGCGAAAGTGATTGGCAAACCGGTTCGATTATGGCTGATGTAAATGGAGATGGATACCTTGATATCTATGTTTGCGCTGTGGTAGGTATTAATGGTTTCGAAGGCCACAATGAGTTATATATTAATAATAAAAACAATACGTTTACAGAGAGTGCTTCAGAATATGGTTTGGATATTGATAACTACAGTACATCAGCAGCATTCTTAGATTATGATAATGATGGTGATTTGGATATGTACTTATTAAATCATGCGGTGCATTCAGAGTCATCTTTTGGTAAAGCAGATATTCGAAATAAAAGAAGCTATGAATGTGGGGACAAATTATTCCAAAATAATAACGGACATTTTGTTGACGTTAGTGAAAAGGCAGGAATTTTTGGTGGAGCCAATGGATACGGTTTAGGAATAGCAGTTTCTGATTTTAATCTAGATGGGAATCCGGATATTTATGTGTGTAATGATTTTCATGAAGATGATTATTATTATTTGAATAACGGAGATGGCACTTTTACAGAGAGTATGAGAAATTATTTCGGTCACACTAGCAGATTCTCAATGGGAGTTGATGCCGCGGATATTAATCATGATGGTTTTCCTGATTTAATGACGCTAGATATGCTTCCTGAAAATGAAACTGTTTTAAAATCTTCTGCAGGTGATGACAACCCTCAAATGTTAAAATACCGAACAGAAAAATTAGGGTACCATTATCAATATACACGAAACATGCTGCAAATTAATCAAGATGGAAAGCATTTTACTGAAGTAGCTTTGTTAAGCGGAGTGGCTGCTACAGACTGGAGTTGGAGCACTTTGTTTGCCGATTATGACCAAGATGGAGAACAAGATATTTTTGTATGTAATGGAATTCCAAAACGTCCTAATGATTTGGATTATGTGAAATACTATTCTAATGAAAATATTAAAACTAAAATTACCACTACGAAATTATTAGACAAACAGGCTTTGAAAAAGATGCCAAAAGGGAATGTTTCCAACTATGTATTTCAAGGAGGTAAGGATTTGAAATTTAAAAACAGATCGAATGATTGGATAGAAAATGATTCTATTATTTCTAATGGTGGGGCTTATGCAGATTTGGACAATGATGGTGATTTAGACGTAGTAACTAATAATTTAAATAGTGTTGCCTCTATTTATATCAATAAAACAAATGAAAAAGCCAATTATTTAAAATTAAAATTACGCTTTGGGGGTAAAAATACTTTCGGAATAGGCAGTAAAGTGATTTCGTATGTAAAAGGGAAAAAACAATACAAAGAAATTCAAACTACTCGTGGCTTTCAATCCAGTTCAGAACCGATTATTCATTTTGGGTATGGAAAAACGAGTCAAGTAGATTCGGTTCAAATTATTTGGCCAGATAAAACGTATCAGACAATTAAAAATGTAAAAACGAATCAAACACTTACAATTCAGTCGGCTAAGAATCGTAGATCATTTAATTATGCAAAATTGCATCCTGGGGTAGTACCGATTTTTAAAAAATCCGGGACTAATTTAGGGATTGATTTTATACATCAAGAAAATGACTTTGTTGATTTTACCGCTCAAAAATTAATTCCGTACCAGCGTTCCGATAGAGGACCAGCTACAGTTGTTGGAGATTTGAACAATGATGGGAAAAGTGATATTTTCTTTGGTGGAGCACAAGGAAAACAAGCCGCAATTTACCTTCAAAATGGGAATGGATTTTCAAAAAAGGTTTTCCCTTCGATAGTTTCGGATTCTATATACGAAGACGCTTCTGCAGTGATAGCCGATTTCAATGGTGATCACCAGAATGATTTAGTTGTAGCTTCTGGAAGCGGACAATATGCAGCTGATTTGGTTCATAGATTGTATTTAGGAAATGGGCTAACTAAAAGTGTTTTCCCAAATACGAATGCAATGAATGCTTCGGTTATTAAAACAATTGATTATGATAATGATGGCGATTTAGATTTATTTATTGGTAATAATTCTAAATCAAATAGTTTTGGAAGAATGCCAGATTGTTATTTGTTGAACAACAATAATGGAGTTTTTAGCTTGGTTCAAACAAAAACTTTTGCTGCAATAGGTATGGTGACCGATGCAGTGGTAACCGATTTTAATAAAGATGGTAGTCAAGATTTGATTGTAGTTGGAGAATGGATGAAACCTAGATTTTTTGCCAATAGTAAAGGAAATTTCAAAGAAGTTACAGAAAGCGTGTTGCCAGGAAATCAAAATGGATTATGGCAAGCTATTACCTCTTTTGATATTGACCATGACGGTGATCAAGATTACTTAGTTGGTAATTGGGGATTGAATTCAAAATTCAAATCGTCCCAAGAATTTCCTATGAAAATGTATTATGATGATTTTGATACTAATGGAACATTTGAAACGATAGTTGCTATCGAAAAAAACGGGGACTATTATCCCACAATGGGATTAGATGAATTAGCGGAAGAATTTAGTGGAATGTTGAAGAAAAAATTCAATTCTTATAAATCATTTGCAGGAAAAACATTAGAAGAAATTTTTGATCCAAAAATGTTAGAAAAAGCAGCTTTATTTGAAGTGCATAATTTGAAATCGGGTTATTTAAGAAACGATAAAGGGAAATTTACGTTTGTTCCATTTTCTAATAAAATGCAAGTGAGCCCAATTACTAGTTTTGTAAAAAACGATTTTGATGGTGATGGAAAAGAAGAAGTTTTTGCAGCAGGAAATTATTTTGGAGTAAGCCCGTACCATAGTCGATTTGATGGTTTTTCAGGAGCTTTGATTAAAGACCAAAAAACAATTTATTTAGGAAATCAAATTGGAATTGATTTGACACAAAAAGCGGTAAGACATTTAGATATTATTATTTTGAATAGTAAAAAATATCTTTTGGTTACTATCAATAATAAAAAAGCGGAAGTGTATGAACTTCCAATGTCTAAAAATTAAAAATCAAATAATTAAAATGAAAACTAAAATTTATCTTTTAGGATTGATGGTAGTTCTTTTTTCTTCATGTAAAAAAGACCAACCTATTGTGGTAACTACTGATGATTATTGTGCGGCAGTCGACACTGTAACAGGAATTATGGTGCATGATATTTTTTCGCCTCCAGTAGCGAGTAGAATTTATGCGTATCCAAATATTGCGGCTTATGAAATTATAGCTCAAAATAGTCCTAAATACAAAAGCCTGCAAGGACAATTGAAAGGTTTAGATTCTATCCCGGTTTTAGATGCTAAAAGTGGTGTTAATCAAAAATTAGCAGCATTGATTGCTCAAATGGAAGTAAGTAAACAATTGGTTTTTTCAGAAGAAGCTTTGGAAAAATATAGAGATAGTTTGTATAAAAAATGGAGTAACGAAAACCAAAAGGAATTTGATGTTTCTAAAGAATATGCATTAAAAGTTGTAGATAGAATAAAAGCGTGGATGGGTAAAGATAATTACAAACAAACTCGAACTTATCCTAAGTTTTCTGTTCATACCGATCAACCTGGAAGATGGCAACCAACACCTCCAGCTTATATGGACGGGGTAGAACCACATTGGGGGGAAATCAGAACTTTAGTGATGGACTCGGCCTCACAGTTTAAACCCAAAGCACCGCATCCGTTTTCAACAGATAAAAACTCTTTATTTTATAAAGAAGCTAAAGAAACGTATGATGTTGGTAATATGATTTCTAAAAAATTGATTGAGATGGAAAATACTAAAACAACTGTAATTCCAGAAGAATCAGCCATTGCCACTTTTTGGGATTGTAATCCCTATGCAACAGTAACACAAGGTCACATGATGTTTGCCAAAAAGAAAAATTCACCCGATGCGCATTGGATTAATATTACTAAGATTGCTCTGAAAAAAACGAAATCAGATTTTGAAACAACGGTTTTTGCTTTTACCAAAACATCAATCGGTATATTTGAAAGTTTTATCAGTTGTTGGCATGAAAAGTACAGAACGAACGTGATTCGTCCTGAAACCTATATTAATTTGTACATCGATGAAAATTGGAAACCACAATTACAAACACCTCCTTTTCCAGAGTACACAAGTGGTCACTCTGTTGCTTCCTCTTGTTCGTCGGTTATCCTAACTTCTATTTTTGGAGATAATTTTAGCTATACAGATGATTCTGAAATCCCGTTTGGGTTGCCAAAAAGAAATTTCAAATCATTCAAACAAGCAGCTTCAGAAGCTTCAATCAGTAGATTGTATGGCGGAATTCATTATAGAGCTGCTATAGAAAACGGCGTAGTTCAAGGAACTAATCTTGGGAATTATATTAACGGTAAAATTAATTTTTTTAAATCTAAATAAATCAAATCTATACAATGAATACTAAAATTAAATGGTCAATTAGTGCAATTTTAATCGCTTTCTTTGGCTGGTATTTTTTAATTAAACAATCGGATTATATAATTTCGTTTAAGGCTAAAGCTGCTACAGGTACTATATCGCAAGGTATTCAAGAATGGGCAACTAATCAGAATAAAGCGGGTAAGGAACTAGCAACTGTTTTAGAAAAAAAAGGATATGAATTTTTACAATTGGAGTTGTCTAGAGGGAATCATAAAATAGACTACAATTGCGAAATTATTTCTTTAAATGATTCGATTTCCCAAGTAAATATTGGTGTTAAGGAATTAGGTCATAGCCTGTATAATCGTATAACAGCTCCTTTTATTGACACTCCTTTTAAAAAAGAACAGATTGCTAAAGTAACCGATTTTAAAAATGGTCTTGATCAACATTTGAAAGCGTTTAAGGTTAAGATTGAAGGAGAAGGAGCTTCCAAATCAGAATTTGTAGCTTATATAACTTTAACAAGTATTATGTCTGAAAAAGCACAAAAAATGATTGCTAGTGATAACATTATTACGGGTTATTTACAAAAAAACAGCATTAAAATTATTGGACATCCTTATGTTGAAATTACCAATTGGGATAGAGATAAAGAAACATTAACATTCAACTATTGTTTTCCCGTTTCTAAAAATGCAACTCAAGTGGCTGATCCTAATGTGAAATTCAAAGTAATTCCCGCAATGAAAGGATTGAAAGCAACGTATTACGGAAATTTCAGGACCTCTGATCGTGCTTGGTTTGCGTTATTGGATTATGCTAAAAGAAATGATATTGAGCTAGAAAATAAAGTGCTTGAAAATTTTCTAGCTAATCCTTTCAATGGAGGAAACGAATTAGAATGGGAAACTAAAATCATCATCCCTTTCGCTTCAAAATAAACATTGTTTTTTCTTAGATAAAGTACACAACCCGAAAACGTTTTCGCCTCATACGAAAACGTTTTTTGGTTGAATAGGGTTTTAGATTGTTATTTTACGACTACTTTTATGTGCTAACCAAATAAACTAAACCCAATGAGTGCGAAATTAAAATTAAATTTTTGGCAAATCTGGAACATGAATGTTGGATTTTTTGGTATCCAATACAGTTTCGGTTTGCAGCAAAGTGCTGTAAATCCCATTTATGATTTTTTACACGCTAGTCCAGATCAAATTCCATTACTAAATTTAGCAGGACCTGTAACGGGTCTTTTGATACAACCCCTTATTGGAGCTATGAGTGATAACACTTGGCATCCTCGTTGGGGAAGACGTAAGCCCTATTTTTTTGTAGGAGCTTTGTTGTGTAGTATTGCATTGTTGTTGTTCCCATTTAGTAGTTCATTATGGATGGCAGCTGGTTTACTTTGGATTTTAGATGCAGGGAATAATACCGCTATGGAGCCTTATAGAGCCTTTGTTGCTGATAAATTAGATGCTGATCAGCAACCTGTAGGTTTTCAAATGCAGAGTTTCTTTACGGGGTTTGGACAAACACTGGCTAATTTATCTTTGTTTATATTTCCATTAATTTTTATTGGTAAAACAGGTTCGTTGCCTACTTGGATTTATGCCTCATTCTTTTTAGGGTCGGTTTGTTCTATTGGAACCATTTGGTGGAGTATGAAAACAACACCCGAAATTCCGCCAACAGAAGAAGAATTAGCAGTTATGAGAGCTAAAAAAGGTGGGATTATCGAACCGATAGTTGAGATTTTTGGTGCTATTGGCGAAATGCCAAAAGTGATGTGGCAACTGGCATTGGTGTATTTATTTCAATGGTATGCGCTTTTTTGTTATTGGCAAAATTCATCAAAAAGTATTGCGCTGTCTGTTTGGAATGCTACACCAGATAGTAATCCGGCTGCTTATGAAACAGCTGTGGGTTGGACAGGATTGGTTAATGGTTGGTATAATATTGTAACGTTCTTAATCGCTTTCGCTTTAGTTGGTTTTGCTAAGAAATTTAGCCCTAAAAATGTACATGCTTTTTGTTTGTTATTAGCTGCTTTAGGCTTTTTAGCATTTCCACACATAGCCAATAAATACCTGTTATTTGTTGCTATTACTGGTTTTGGAATCGGTTGGGCCAGTATGATGGGTATCCCGTATTTAATGGTAGTAGCTGATATTCCAAAAGAACGTTATGGTGTTTATATGGGAATTATTAATATGATGATTGTAATTCCTATGATTATTCAAAACTTGACATTTGGTTATATCTTGAAAAATTTCTTAAATAATGATCCACGATTAGCCATCACTTTTGCAGGTGCATTATTATTAATAGGTACTTTTTGTACGCTATTGATTAAGACAAAGAAAGTATCTCATTAAACCAAAACAAAATACAATACAAATTTTAAATTTTTAGTCTCAATTGGAAAAAACAGTAGACCTTATATGTGCAGGAGAAGTGCTTATCGATTTTATAGGCCATGAAGTAAATACATCAATTAATAGAACCAAAGATTACCACCGTTTTCTAGGTGGATCTCCAACAAATATAGCTGTAAATGCCACTCGTTTAGGATTGAAATCGGTAATTGTGGCCACTTGTGGAGAAGATGGTTTGGGCGAATATATCGTAAGAAAGTTAAAAGACAATCACGTAATTACCTCTCAAGTTAGAAAGTCTGAAACAGAACCAACTTCGGTAATTTTTGTTTCTAAATCAACAGGGACACCTGATTTTATTCCATATAGAGAAGCGGATTATCAAATTTTACCTTCTCAAATTCCGGATGAATTATTAGAAAGCGCTAAAATTTTTCACACCACTTGTTTTGCATTGAGTAAAAATCCAGCGCGAACTACCATTGTAGAAAGTGCTAAAAAAGCGAAAGCCTTAGGATTACAAACGAGTATTGATATCAACTTTTCAGAACGCATTTGGCCTGACAGAGAAGAGGCTAAGCAAGTACTGAGAGAGTATTTATCAACTAATCCTTTAGTGAAATTAAGTGAAGACGATTGTTACCGACTTTTTGCAGCTTCTAAAACAGAAGATTATATATTTGACTACTTCCATGAACTAGGTGCTTCAACCATTTGTTTGACCAAAGGAAAAGATGGAGTCGTTTTATCTGATAAAGAATATGGAATGTTTCATCAACAAGCCACTCGAATTGATGATATAAAAGATACAACAGGAGCCGGAGATGCTTTTTGGACAGGATTTTTATATGCCCGTTTGTTAGGAAAAGATTTTGAACAAACAATTACGATTGCTCAAAAATTAGCTGTTTTAAAATTACAAAATGTAGGGAGATTGCCTGAAGGAATTAATATTCAGGAATATTTAGGGGCAGAGAATTAATGTTTAATCCGATTGATTTTGATCAATCTTAAATTTAATAAGTATGAAAAAAGGAGCGGTCAAAATTGCGATGTATTTGAACTACTTTGTTTTTGCCATTTTGCTCAACAGTGTAGGAATTGTGATTCTTAAATCACAGGCGAATTACGGTGTAGATGAGTTGCAAGCAAGTATTCTAGAAGCTTTTAAAGATTTGCCTATTGCGATTGTTTCTTTTTTAGTAGCTTCTTTTTTGCCCCGAATTGGGTATAAAAAAGCCATGCTTATCGGTTTAGGCTTAGTTGCTATAGCTTGTTTAAGTATGTATTTTGGCAATTCGTTTAATGCAGCTAAGATTTTATTTGCTACGGTAGGGGTTTCGTTTGCCTTAATCAAAGTTTCGGTTTACTCGCTTATTGGAACGGTTACTGAAAGTCAACAAGAACATAATAGTTTAATGAGTAGCATTGAAGGAGTTTTTATGATAGGCATTGCTTTGGCTTATTTTTTATTCCCTGCTTTTAATTCAGATAGTAACCCCGATTCTTGGTTAAATGTATATTGGTTGTTAGCGGGATTAACTTTAGTATCCTTTAGCTTTTTGTTTTTTACTCCATTTGAAGAATCAAAAGAAATTGCTGGAGTAAATCTAGCCGATGACTTTGCTCAAATGTTTGCTTTGTTTGCTAAATTGTTAACCATTGTATTTGTAATTAGCGCCTTTTTATTTGTCATGATAGAACAAGGAATCATGTCTTGGCTACCTACTTTTAATAGTAAAGTGCTCCATCTCCCTGAGAACATTAGTATTATGATGGCAAGTATTTTAGCGATTAGCTTGGCTGTGGGTCGAATACTAGCGGGAATTATTACCAAAAAAATCAATTGGATTTGGGTACTTAGTTTTTGTATCATCTTGGCAATGCTAGTAGTGGTTTTTGTACTGCCAAAAACAGTCGGATTGCAAGTGCAAGAAATTAATACATTAACTGACATTCCTTTGATAGGATTTGCCTTTCCATTAGTAGGGCTTTTTATAGCGCCTATATACCCGTTGTTAAATTCGGTAGTTTTGAGTGCTTTGCCTAAAAAGTTACATAGTGCAATGACCGGATTGATTGTTGTTTTCTCTGCTTTAGGAGGTACTTTAGGTTCTCGAATAATTGGTTATTTATTTAAAAACGAAGGCCCTGAAAACGCATTTTATTACACGTTAATTCCGATGGCATTATTATTAGTTTCCTTTTTTATATTGAAAAAATTAACCACCAAAAATGAAGTTACATCTTGATATTAATCAAACCTTAAATCAACTTCTTTTACAAGAAGATACGGATCAAGACAAACGAATTACCATTGAAGATAAAGGCTCTAAAGTATTTGTTATTGATGGTAAAAATGTTGTTGTTGAAGGGACGTATGCGTTGTCTAATCTTTTGCAAGAACTAATTTTAGCTAAAGAGAGTGGCGTTGATTTTATTGAGACGGATAAAATTTTTGAGTTACCAGCCAATAGATTGTCAAGAGTAATTAAAGATTATTTTTGGGAAGGATTGACGAGGACTATGGACGAAGACGGACTAAAAAATGTCTTGACTGATGTAAAATCTAAATCAGGAGATCCTATTATTTATGTCCCGTTTACAGATCCAGTTGCTTTTGATTTTTACACTCAATTGGCTCAAAAATACCAATTTAAAGTAGTACAACTTCCTGAAAAAATCACGCCAGAATATGTAAGTGGAATCAATGATCAAGGAGGGGTTCTCTCATTAAAATTAGTAGAAAAATCAGGCAAACTAGTAGGAAAACCATTTGTAGTACCAGGAGGAAGATTCAACGAAATGTACGGCTGGGATAGTTATTTTGAAAATATCGGACTGTTAATTGATGGCAAAATAGAATTAGCCAAAAGCATGGTCGAAAATTTCGCTTACCAAATCCAACATTATGGTAAAATTTTAAATGCCAATAGATCGTATTATTTAACTCGCACCCAACCTCCTTTTTTCTCTAGTATGGTGCTAGAAGTATTTAATGCCATGCCAGTTAAAGAGTTGGATTGGCTTAAAGAAAATATAAGTATTGCTATTAAAGAATACGAAACGGTATGGATGCAAACCAATAAACGGTTGACTTCAAATGGACTTAATCGCTATTTTGCAGAAGGGATAGGATTGCCTCCTGAAACTGAAGAAGGTCATTATGATGATATTCTGAAACCCTATGCAGATGCTTTACAAATGACCATTTCCGACTACGAAAGAGGGTATTACCAAAGAAAAATACAAAACCCAGAATTAGACGCTTATTTTGTTCATGATCGAAGCGTGAGAGAAAGTGGTCATGACACCAGTTACCGTTTAGAAGGCATCTGTGCTTCTCTCAATGTCGTAGAATTGAATGCGATGTTGTACAAATATGAAACCGATTTTGCCCAGATTATCATTACTCATTTTAATAATGAGTTTGAATACAATCAAAAAAAATACAACCAAGAATATTGGATAGAAAAAGCGGCTACTCGCAAAGAATTGATAAATCAGTTGCTTTGGAACGAGGAACATCATTGTTATTTTGATTATAATATTGAAACAAAATCGCAACATTTATTTTTGTCAGCCACTAGCTTTTTTCCGCTTTGGGCAAAAATTGCTTCGCCAGAACAAGCGCAAAAAATGGTGCAACACGAACTTCCAAAATTAATTTTTGATGGAGGTATTGCGGGTTGTGCTCCCGAAGCCTTGGCGCAAATAGGGGGTGATCAAATGAAACGTCAATGGGATTTTCCAAATGGCTGGGCTCCTCACCAAATGATTATTTGGCAAGGTCTAGAGAATTATGGGTACCATGATTTGGCACAGGAATTAGTTTATCGTTGGTTGTGGATGATTACCAAAAATGCCTGTGATTATAATGGAACAGTACCAGAAAAATACGATGTCGAAATTGCTTCTCACAAAGTATTTGCTGAATATGGTAATCAAGGAACCGATTTTGAGTACATCACAAGAGAAGGTTTTGGTTGGATGAATGCTTCATTTCAGCTAGGAATGCAGTTGTTGCGAGTGGATTTAAAGTTACAATTGAATCAATTGGTTCACCCTGAAAAATTATTTTCTAGAAAGAAATAAACTGATTTGTAATTTGAACAAATATTTTTTTAACTTTATAGTTCACTAAAATAATTTGTTATGACTGTAAACCAAATCTTAAGTACAAAAGGCAAAGAAGTATATTCTGTGCTATCTACCAATACAGTTTATGAAGCTTTGACTGTAATGAGTGAAAAAAACATTGGGGCAATACTTGTAATTGAAGACACTGTTTTAAAGGGAATTCTTTCAGAAAGAGATTATGCTCGTAAAATTGTGTTGAAAGATAAATCATCAAAGGATGCTTTGGTCAAAGAGATTATGGTTAGCGAAGTGATTTGTATTAAACCATCAGATAATTTAGACTATTGTATGGAATTGATGAACACTAAAAAAATTCGTCACCTTCCCGTTGTAGAAAATAATATAGTAGTAGGTATTATATCCATTAGTGATGTAGTTAAGGCTATTATTGAAATTCAGAAAGACACAATCAATCATTTGAATTCGTATATCACACAGTAAAAAATTAGAATAATTAGTCGGACAGCTGCAATTTATTGCGGCTGTTTTTTTTAACTATTATTCAAAAACAGGACTCTTTTCTGTAAAAGAATTGACTTAAATACTCCTTTTTAATTCAATAGTCCTATCTTTGTCAGTCAGAAAAAATATAACAAAAATGGATAAAAATAATAAAAAAAGTGAGGCTTTATTATATCATTCAAAACCCCAGCCAGGTAAAATTCAAGTACTTCCAACTAAAAAATATGCTACACAAAGAGATTTGTCTTTAGCTTATTCTCCTGGAGTTGCTGAGCCTTGTTTAGAAATTGCAAAAGACGTTAATGACGTTTATAAATATACTACAAAAGGAAATTTAGTTGCCGTAATCTCTAATGGTACTGCCGTTTTAGGATTAGGTGATATTGGACCAGAAGCATCCAAACCAGTAATGGAAGGAAAAGGATTGTTGTTCAAAATTTTCGCAGGAATTGATGTTTTTGACATTGAGGTAGATACCAAAAATGTCGAAGAATTTATTCAAACGGTTAAAAATATCGCGCCAACTTTTGGAGGAATCAATCTAGAAGATATCAAAGCTCCTGAGTCGTTTGAAATCGAGCGTCGCTTGGTAGATGAATTGAATATTCCGGTAATGCATGATGACCAACACGGGACTGCCATTATTTCTTCGGCGGCACTTTTAAATGCGTTGGAATTAGCGGGTAAAAAAGCCGAGGACATGAAGATGGTTGTCTCTGGAGCTGGTTCTGCCGCTTTGGCTTGTGCCGATTTATATATTTTATTGGGAGTTAAATTAGAAAACATAGTAATGTTTAATAGTAAAGGATTGTTAACTAAAGACAATCCATCGCTATCGCCATTACAACAAAAATATGCTAAGGATATGCCACAAATGACTTTGGCGGAAGCCTTAGTTGGTGCGGATATTTTCTTAGGCTTATCTTCTGGAGATATTATGTCGCCAGAGATGTTATTGACAATGGCCGACAATCCTATTGTGTTTGCCATGGCCAATCCGATACCTGAAATTGATTACAACTTAGCGGTTGCTACTCGAAAAGATGTTATTATGGCTACGGGAAGATCTGATTTTCCTAATCAAGTGAATAATGTACTTGGATTCCCATACATTTTTAGAGGTGCATTAGACGTTCGTGCTACCAAAATTAACGAGGCGATGAAAATGGCAGCGGTAAGAGCTTTGGCAGCATTAGCAAAAGAAAATGTTCCAGAGCAAGTAAACATTGCTTATGGGGTGACCAAATTAACTTTTGGTAGAGAGTATATTATTCCTTCTCCGTTTGACCCAAGATTGATTACTGTAGTGGCACCTGCTGTGGCTAAAGCAGCCATGGATTCGGGAGTGGCATTAAATCCAATTACGGATTGGAACGAATACGAAGAAGCACTTCTTGAACGTTTAGGAAATGACAATAAAATGGTTCGTTTGATTACCAATAGAGCTAAAAGAGACCCGAAACGAATTGTTTTTGCTGAAGCAGATCATTTAGATGTTTTGAAGGCAGCTCAAATTGTATTTGAAGAAGGAATTGGTTTTCCAATCCTCCTAGGAGACAAAGAAGTAATTTTAGAGTTAAAAGAAGAAATAGGTTTTGTTGCTGATGTTACCATTATTGATACTAAAATTGCAGAGGAAGAAGACAGAAGAAACCGATTTGCAAATGCCTATTGGAAAACAAGACAAAGAAGAGGAATTTCGTTGCTAGATGCTCAAAAATTGATGCGAGAAAGAAATTATTTCGCAGCAATGATGGTCAATGAGGGAGAAGCCGATGCTTTGGTTTCTGGGCATTCAAGAAGTTATCCTTCAGTGGTAAAGCCTATGTTGCAACTGATTGATAAAGCACCAGGAGTTTCTATAGTAGCTACAACAAATATGATGATGACGGCTCGTGGGCCAATGTTCTTATCAGATACTGCTATCAATATTAATCCTTCTGCTGATGATTTAGCAAAAATTGCTATTATGACGGCTAATACAGCAAGAATGTTTGGTATTGAACCTGTAATTGCGATGGTTTCATTTTCTAATTTTGGTTCTTCAACGAATGAAGGCGCTGCCAAAGTGAGAGAAGCGGTGGCTTATTTGCATAAAAATCATCCTGAATTGATTGTAGATGGAGAAATTCAAGCTGATTTTGCTTTAAATCAAGACATGCTAGAGAAAAAATTTCCGTTTTCTAAATTAGCGGGTAAAAAAGTGAACACCCTAATTTTTCCCAACTTAGAGTCTGCAAATATTACCTATAAATTATTGAAAGAATTGAATAATGTGGAATCTATTGGACCTATCATGTTAGGAATGGGAAAACCAGTTCATATTTTTCAATTGGGAGCAAGCGTAGAAGAGATGGTCAATATGGCTGCGATTGCAGTAATTGATGCTCAAGAAAAAGAAAAAAACAATTAAATATACGATAATAGTTTATCCCCCACATAATTATGATAGCACATATTCAAGGAAAATTAGTAGAGAAGACACCCACCGAAGTTGTAATTGATTGCGGTGGTGTTGGGTACCATATTAATATTTCATTACATACCTATTCATTACTTCCCAATTCAGACCAAATTAAATTATTTACATATCTTCAAGTTAAAGAAGATTCCCATTCTTTGTTTGGCTTTTTTGAAAAATCAGAAAGAGAAATTTTTAAAATGCTTTTGTCTGTTTCAGGAATTGGAGCAAGTATTGCTAGAACCATGTTGTCCTCTTTAGAACCGAAACAAATTATTCAGGCGATTGCTTCAGGCGATGTAGGAACGGTTCAGTCAATTAAAGGAATCGGAAATAAAACCGCTCAGAGAGTCATACTAGATTTAAAAGACAAAGTCATCAAATTGTATGATTTAGATGAAGTTTCGATGGTACAGAACAATACAAATCGAGATGAAGCGTTATCTGCTTTGGAGGTATTAGGTTTTGTTCGCAAAGCTTCAGAAAAAGTAGTCGAAAAAATAATCAAAGAAGAACCAGATGCCTCTGTGGAATCGATTATCAAAAAAGCATTAAAGAGTTTGTAATTGCATAAAGAAACGTTGAATTTTATGAATAAAATTTGTCAGCTATTGCTAATTTTATTTTCTACTTATGTAGTTCAAGCTCAGGGTGTATCTGCCGCTCAAGACACTATTCCAAAAGGTTTTTTCGTTGGAAAGATTAACATTAAAAATCCAAAAAGTGTTCTTTCAGGATACACTTATGACCCTGTTACAGATCGCTATATTTATACCAATACTGTTGACGGGTTTACCATTGATTATCCGATAATTTTGACTCCTAAGGAATATGAAAACTTGGTTTTGAAAGAATCGATGCGCAATTATTTCAGAAAAAAATCAGATGCAGTTGACGGTAAAAAACAAGGTGCTGATGCCGCTAAAAAAGATTTATTACCCAAGTATTACATTAAATCAGGTTTGTTTGAAACTATTTTTGGAGGCAATTCGATAGATGTAAAACCTACGGGATCAGTCGAAATGGATCTGGGAATGCGCTATACTAAACAAGATAATCCTTCTTTTTCCCCAAGGAATCGTTCTACCACCACTTTTGATTTTAACCAACGAATCAGCTTAGGTTTGACGGGAAAAGTTGGAAAGCTTTTGTCAGTAAATGCTAATTACGATACCCAATCTACTTTTGCCTTTCAAAATTTAATCAAGATTGCTTACGATCCAAAATACAGTGCAAGTGAAGATGCTATTATACAGGATATTGAAGTAGGGAATGTGAGCATGCCTCTTAACAGTACTTTGATTCGAGGAGCGCAGAGTTTATTTGGTGTAAAAACCAAATTACAGTTTGGTAAAACTACGGTAACTGGAGTTTTTTCAGAACAAAAATCAAAAACAAAAAGTATAGTAGCTCAAGGTGGAGGTACTGTTCAAAATTTTGACATTTATGCACTTGATTATGATAGTGACAGGCACTTTTTCTTGTCACAGTACTTCAGAAATAGGTACGATATTGCTTTAAAAAATTATCCTTTTATTGATAGTAGGGTTCAAATTACTCGTTTGGAAATTTGGGTAACCAATAAGCAAAATAGAATTACAACTACCAATAATAACATCAGGAATATCATTGCGCTTCAGGATTTAGGAGAAGCACAACTTTCTGGTTTGTCTGACAATGAGGTGGTGGTTGCCAATTCTCCAACAGGCATATTTAATAAACCTATTGATTCTCCTTCAGACAACTCTAATAACGATTATGACCCGGATCAAATCAAAACAGGAACGGGATTATTGAATAGTAACATTCGAGAGATTGTAACTGCCAATTCAGGATTTAATACCTCAGTTAGCGAAGGGCAAGATTATTCAAAATTGGAAAATGCAAGAAAGTTGAATCCCAATGAATATACCTTTCATCCTCAATTAGGATACATTTCGTTACAACAAAAATTAGCCAATGACGAGATCTTGGCAGTAGCTTATCAGTACACGGTAGGAGACAAGGTGTATCAAGTAGGTGAATTTGGTAGTGATGGAGTAGATGCAACTGTAGTTACCGGAAATACACCCTCTACCAAGGCGGTAATCACTCAAAGTTTGATTTTGAAGATGCTGAAAAGTAATTTGACAAATGTCAAAAATCCTGTTTGGAACTTGATGATGAAAAATATCTATCAAATTCCAATGGGGTACCAATTAAAACAAGAAGATTTTAGATTTAATATTTTATATACAGATCCGTCTCCGCTAAATTATATTACTCCGGTTCCGGGAAGTACTTTTCCTGCTAATCCAACTTTAGGGAATAAGGTTGCCGAAACTCCTTTGTTGAAGGTTTTTAATTTGGACAAATTGAATTACAATAATGACCCTCAGGCTGGAGGAGATGGTTTTTTTGATTTTATGCCAGGTCTTACCATCGATGCTCAAAACGGAAGGGTTATTTTTACAGTAAAGGAGCCTTTTGGGGAGTTGCTTTTTTCTAAATTATCCAACCCAGGTTCTGGCGAACAATACAGTGATATAGGAACGTATAACCCCAATCAGAAAAAATACGTATTTCGAAGTATGTACCGAAATACACAATCAGGAGCATTACAGGATAGTGAAAAAAATAAATTTTTATTGAGAGGTAAATTTAAGTCGTCTTCGGGTGATGGAATTCCAATTGGAGCACTTAATGTGCCTCAAGGATCGGTGAAGGTTACCGCAGGCGGTAGAGTTTTATTAGAAGGGATAGATTATAGTGTCAATTATCAATTGGGGAGAGTACAAATCTTAGATCCTTCTCTACAGGCTTCTAATACTCCAATACAAGTTTCGTTAGAAAACAATTCTGTTTTTGGTCAACAAACCAGACGTTTTATGGGAGTGAATGTGGAACATAAATTCTCAGATAAGTTTTTGGTGGGTGCTACGTTCTTAAAACTAACAGAAAAACCATTTACTCAAAAATCAAGTTATGGTCAAGAATCAGTGAACAATACTATTTTTGGATTCAATACTAATTTTTCAACTGAAGTTCCTTTCTTAACTCGGTTAGCAAATAAATTACCTAATATTGATACTGATGCTCCTTCTAATCTTTCGGTAAGAGGAGAAATTGCATTTTTAAAACCAGATACGCCAAAAGCAGACCAATTTCAAGGAGAATCTACTGTTTATGTAGATGATTTTGAAGGTTCTCAATCTACAATTGATATGCGTTCCCCTTTAGCATGGAGTTTATCTTCGACTCCGGTAAATGATTCGGAAAGTACGTATAATTTTAACGAAAGTTCGAATAATTTAAGTTACGGTTTTAAAAGAGCAAAATTAGCGTGGTATTCTGTCGATCCTGTTTTTTATACTCAAAAACCTTCTGGTATAACCAATGATGACTTGTCGTTAAATTCAACAAGAAGAATTTTTAGTAAGGAATTGTATCCTTTGACGGATATAGCTCAAGGACAATCTCAAGTAGTGAATACATTAGATTTGAGTTATTATCCTTCTGAAAGAGGGCCATATAATAACAATCCAAATATTGCTTTAAATCCAAGAGATAATTTTGGAGGAATAACGCGAGCGATTAATTCGACCAATTTTGAACAAGGAAATGTGGAATATATCCAATTTTGGGTGTTGGATCCTTATGTGGGTCAAGGAGCGACTTCGACAGCCAACACGGGTAAAATCTATTTCAATTTAGGTGAAATTTCAGAAGATGTTTTAAAAGACGGCCGTAAACAATATGAAAATGGATTAGGACCAGATCAAATTATGACGAATCCAAGACCGATTTGGGGAAATGTGCCTGCGTCTCAATCTTTGATTTATGCTTTTGATACTAATTCGGCCAATAGAACGAACCAAGATATAGGTTTGGACGGATTGAAAAATGATGATGAAGCAGCTGTTTATACTAATTATTCTTCAGAAACAGATCCGGCTGGGGATGATTATACCTATTATCTAAATACCTCGGGAGATGTCTTGAAACGATATAAAGACTATAATGGGGTCGATGGTAACTCTGCAGTTGATATTAATACACCCAATAGAGGTTCGACAACTTCTCCTGATGTAGAAGATATCAATAGGGATAATACTATGAATACCATCAATGCGTATTACGAGTACAGTGTTGACATGATGCCTAATATGCATGTGGGACAAAATTTTGTCACGGATGTTAGAAACACACAAGTTGAATTGCCTAACGGAGCTACTACTGAGGCCCGCTGGATTCAATTTAAAATTCCTGTTTCGCAACCCCAAAATACTATTGGAAGTATTTCAGATTTTCGTTCGATTCGTTTTATGAGAATGTTCATGACTGGATTCAGAAATCAAGTTACGGTTCGTTTTGGAGCTCTAGATTTAGTGCGAGGAGAATGGAGAAGATATGCCAATACTCTTGACGCTAGAGATACTAATGTAGATGATGATAGAACCGATTTGGATGTTTTGGCAGTTAACTTACAACAGAATAATGAAAGATGCCCTATCAATTATGTGACACCTCCAGGTGTGGTTAGAGAACAATTGTACAATAATAACACAATAATTAATCAGGATGAACAATCCCTTTCATTGCGTGTTGGTGGAGATGGTTTAGAGTCGGGCGATTCAAGAGCTGTTTTCAAAAATGTAAGTGTAGATATGCGTCAGTTTAAAAAATTGAAAATGTTTTTACACGCAGAATCATTACCTAATGAAATCGCAATTAGAGACAATCAAATGATAGGTTTCATTCGTTTTGGTAATGATTTTACACAAAATTTCTATCAAATTGAAATTCCGTTGAAAGTAACCTTACCATCATCTTCATCCACTTCAAACTGTTCTCCTTTGAGTGCCGAGGTGGTTTGGCCAGAAGACAATCAAATAGATTTGTCTTTGGACTTATTGACAAAGTTGAAAGTATTGGCTATGGGGATTGATCCAACTAGTTTGCCTTTGGATGGGATTTATTATAAAAATGAAGATGAATTGGATTCTGGATTGTCTAATAAACCCAACAAACTACGTTTAGGTATAAAAGGGAATCCAAATTTTGGTTTGGTACGAACTCTTATGGTGGGTGTAAAAAGTAATGAGGCTACACGACGTATTAAAGGTGAGGCTTGGTTTAATGAGCTACGTTTGGCCGATATGGATAATAAAGGCGGTATGGCGGCTATTTTGAATATTGATTCTAATATGGCTGATTTTGCTACAGTTTCTGCAACCGGAAAGAAAAGTACTATTGGGTTTGGAACTTTAGAACAAGGTCCAAATGAAAGAAGCCGAGAAGATATTCAGCAATATAATATTGTGACTAATTGGAGTTTAGGGAAGTTATTACCTAAAAAATGGGGAGTTAATTTGCCATTCAATTATGGAGTGGGAGAGGAAGTGATTACTCCTGAATATGACCCGTTTAATCAAGATATTAAACTAAGTCAATTGTTGGATAACACAGCCGACGCTTCAAAACGCGCTAATATTAGAAATAGAGCTATTGATTATACAAAGCGTACCAGTATTAATTTTATAGGGGTTAGAAAAGACAGAGGGGCAAATCAAAAATCACATATTTATGATCCTGAAAATCTTACTTTTTCTCAGTCTATAAACGAAGTACAACGACATGATTTTGAAATTGTAGATTATGTAGATCAAAAAGTCAGCACTTCGTTGGATTATGCATATACTTTTAAACCCTTAGCGGTTGAGCCTTTTAAAAAGGCAAATTTTATGAAAAAAAGTGGCTATTGGAAGTTGCTTCAGGATTTTAATTTTAATTTTTTACCGTCTAATATTACTTTTAATACAGATATTATTAGACAGTACAATCGTCAACAATTCAGACAAGTAGAAGGTGTGGAAGGAATTGGATTAGACGCCATGTACCGACGTAATTATGCCTTTAATTATCAATATGGATTTAATTATAATCTAACTAAATCTTTGAAGATTAATTATACGGCGTCTTCGGGCAACATTATTAAAAGTTATTTGAATAAGGATAACACTTCTAAAGAAGGATTGACAGTCTGGGATGATTATTGGAATATTGGAGATCCAAACCAACACCAACAACAGGTGGTCATGAACTATGAACTTCCTATTAATAAAATTCCACTTTTTAGTTTCGTCAAAGCAACCTATTCGTATACTGCTGATTATAGTTGGCAAAGAACTTCAGAAGCGTTGTCAAAAATAGAAATAGGAGGGACTGCATATAATTTAGGGAACACTATTCAGAATGCCAGTTCAAATAATCTGAATGGGACATTCAATATGGAGAGTTTTTATAAATATTTAGGATTGACTAAATCAAATCTCAATACAAGACCAAAACCAATTGCGCCGCCTAAACCAGGAGAAAAAATAGTGAAGTCCAATTCGCAGCAAAAAGTAAATTCTAATCCTTTTGTTGATGGATTAATAGGAGTATTGACTAGTGTTAAGAATATTCAAATGACTTATACTTCCAATAGTGGAACTGTATTGCCTGGTTATACTCCTAGTATAGGTTTTCTAGGGACTTCAAAACCTACATTAGGATTTATTTTTGGAAGTCAAGACGACGTACGTTATGAAGCTGCTAAAAATGGGTGGTTAACCAATTATCCAAATTTTAATCAAAATTTCACTCAGGTTAAAAACAATATTTTCAAGGCTTCGGCTAATGTAGATCTGTTGCCTGATTTAAAAATTGATTTGACGTTGGATAGATCATTTTCACAAAATTTTTCGGAGCAATATGATGTAAATAATGGGGTTTATAATGCAAGATCGCCATATAATTCTGGTATTTTTTCTATCTCAACAGTTTTAATAAAAACTTCTTTTTCTACCAGTGATGAAACTGGTTCTGCAGCTTTTGACGATTTTAGAAACAATCGATTAATTGTTGCTAATAGATTGGCTACACAAAAGGGAATCGATATTTCAAATCCTGCTAATATTGGAACGGATGGGTTCCCATTAGGATTTGGAAAGAATAATCAAGCGGTATTGTTGCCAGCTTTCTTGGCGGCTTATTCAGGAAGTGATGTTTCTGGGGCTTCATTAGGAATTTTTAGAAATTTACCATTGCCAAACTGGTCTTTAAAGTACAATGGATTTATGCGCTATGAGTTCTTTAAAAAGAATTTCAAACGAATCTCATTACAGCATAATTATAGAGCTTCGTATACGATTAATGCATTTAGATCTAATTTTGAGTACGATAAAAACCCTAATGGATTGGATAAAAATGGAAATTTTTATAATCCAACGATTATGTCTAATATCAATTTAGTGGAGCAATTTAGTCCGCTGATTCGTTTGGATATAGAATTAAAAAGTTCGCTAAAGGTGTTAACTGAAATCAAGAAAGATCGCGCATTATCAATGAGTTTTGATAATAATTTGTTGACTGAGGTAAAAGGAATGGAATATGTTGTAGGCTTAGGATATCGATTTAAAGATGTTATTTTTTCTTCAAGATTAGCAGATACTCCTACGGGAATTATTAAAAGTGATATTAATTTGAAAGCAGATTTATCGTATCGAAACAATAAAACGATTGTTCGTTATTTAGATTACAACAACAATAAATTAGCTGCTGGGCAGGATTTATGGTCTTTAAAAATTACTGCAGATTATTCGTTAAGTAAAAATCTAACCGCTATTTTCTATTACGATCATTCTTTTTCTAAGGCAGTTGTTTCTACTACTTTTCCATTGACTAATATCCGATCTGGATTTACAATTCGTTATAATTTTGGAAATTAATTTTCAATTCTAATTCAAATTTCGAGCGAAGATGTTACCTTTGTCGTCTAAAATTCAATAATTAATTTTATATACGCATATTATGAATATACCTGCAAATTTAAAGTACACTAAAGATCACGAATGGGTTAGCATTGATGGAGATGTAGCTACCGTTGGAATTACTGATTTCGCTCAAAAAGAATTGGGAGATATCGTTTATGTTGAGGTAGAAACGTTAGACCAAACTTTAGCAAAAGATGAGGTTTTTGGAACAGTAGAAGCAGTTAAAACAGTTTCTGATTTGTTTTTGCCTTTATCTGGAGAAATTATTGAGTTCAATGAAGAATTAGAAAGTACTCCTGAAAGTGTAAACTCGGATCCGTATGGTGCAGGTTGGATGATCAAAGTTAAAGTATCTGATTTAGGAGAAATAGATTCATTGCTTTCAAGTGAATCTTACAAAGAATTGATTGGTGCTTAAAAATCTGTTTTTTTGGATAGCATTATGTTGGACAGGAGTAGTGCTCTTTTTTTGTTTGGCACCATCTAATGATATTCCAGCGATTAATATCCCCAATTTAGATAAATTAGTTCACGCTTTTTTTCATTTTGTATTTACCATACTTTGGTTTTTGTTTTTCAAAAAACAAGTCAAAAAAAAGAACCAATTAAAGTTACTTGTAGTTGCTGTTGTTTTTTCTGTACTATTTGGAATAGGAATAGAGATCTTGCAAGATCAATTTACAATTTCAAGAAATGGTGATTTTTTTGATGTTTTGGCTAATTTCACGGGTGCAGTTATTGCCTTTAGTTTTGTGCTTTTTGCCAAAAAAATAAAAAACCGATCTATTTAAAGAATACTAATATAATCCCGCTTCGGTGGGATTTTTCATATACCGATTGATGAAATTACAACCTACCTCTGTCATATCGTTTGCTTTGTTTTTGATTACTTTGGCAGTCAATATATCAATGCCTCTTTTTAGACCTTATGCTGAATTAGCTGGTTTTAATAATGGTCAGACAGCTTTGGTATTGGCAACTTATATTTTAGGAATGCTGCCTTGTTATGTGTTTTTGGGAGGTATTTCAGATAGGATTGGTAGAAAACCAGTCTTGCTTTTTAGTTTGTTTTTGGCTTTAGCTTCTAATCTTACAATCACCCTTTTTCCTACAGTTTATGCTTTGATTTTTGCTCGATTCTTTCAAGGGGTTGCGCTCGCTTTGAGTATGGGAACAGGTACTGCTTATATTTCAGAAATTGTTCATCCAAATGCAGATGCCTCAGTTAGAGCAGCTAATGCAACTTCTATGGCAACGGCAATTGGGTTTAGCGGAGGTGCATTTATGACAAGTATCGCTTTATTGATTCATTTTTCGTATTTACCATTTACTTATTTCATAGCTATTGGCATCACAGTAATTGGAATTATTTTGGCTTTTTTACTACCTAAATTGCCACCTATTGGAGGTAATTTGGTTCGGTTACCCTATTTTCCAGAAGGGTATTTCCCAGTTAATCTATCCATTGCAATTTGTTGGGCCACAACAGGTGTAGTGATTGCTATTATCCCAACTCAATTAGCGACTTTCCATTTAACAGCTTATGCGGGATTTTGTTTGGTTTTAATTAATTGGACAGGTGGTTTTATGCAGCCGTTTATTCGAAAAAGATTTCATCCTAAAACAAGTCTTAAGTTAGGATTTGCTATTATTCCTTTTGGATTCGGGTTGGTTATAGTTGGATCTTATTTTGGCTTTTTACCTGTTGTGCTATTAGGAACAGCTTTCATTGGATTGGCTGCGTATGGATTTAGTTATCAAGGAGGACTAGCTATTATAGCTGATTTGGGCGGAAGTCAAAAAGCAAGAGCGGTTTCGGGCTATATGTTTTTTGGTTACGTTGGTTTTGGAATTCCAGCAGTAGTTTTAGGGTTTTTGGCTGATTCTATTGGGATTATTAATTCTTTGGTGGTTTTTGAAGTTTTAATTTTATTGTTAAGCGGGTATTTGTACATCACTTTTGACAGACCAAACAATAGGTAAAAGCGTCTTTTTTAATTTATTAAAAAATCATTTTTCTCTTTCTTCATTCTGTAATCTTATTTGTATCTTCGCGCCAGTTTTATACCATATACATTGAGTACTTTTTCTCTTAAATCCATTTATGTCGATTTTAAAGCAATTACTAAAGCTGGTTTAGCCGTAAGTGTTGTGTTTTCTTCTGTTGCCGGTTTTGTTCTTGGCGAAGCCAATTTTGCTGCTTTTAATTGGATTATATTATTGAAATTAGCTATTGGTGGATATTGTATGGTGGGTGCTTCTAATGCTTTTAATCAAGTAATTGAAAAAGATTTAGATGCTTTGATGGATCGAACCAAAAATCGTCCTATACCCTCTGGAAGAATGCAGTCTAATGTTGCCTTGTGGATTGCGAGTTTGCTTACGATAATAGGAATTTTATTGCTTTATACCATCAATCCTAAAACGGCGATGTTTGGGGCAATTTCTATTTTTTTATATACGAGTGTTTATACGCCATTAAAAACGGTTACCTCATTATCTGTATTCGTTGGTGCTTTTCCAGGTGCAATTCCTTTTATGTTGGGTTGGGTTGCGGCAACGGGTAATTTTGGTATTGAAGCGGGTACCTTGTTTTTAATTCAGTTTTTTTGGCAATTTCCTCATTTTTGGGCAATTGGTTGGTTTTTATACGAAGATTACGAAAAGGCTGGATTTTTTATGTTGCCCACAGGCAAAAAAGATAAAGGAACTGCTTTGCAAATTATATTATACACAGTTTGGTTGATAATTGCTTCGCTTTTACCGGTTTTAGGGTATACGGGACAACTATATATTACACCAATTACCGCAATTATTGTATTTTTGCTTGGCATGTGGATGTTATTCTTTGCGGTGAGATTGTATCAATTGCGAACCGCTAAAGCTGCAAGAACATTAATGTTAGTGAGCGTTTCGTATATTACGTTATTACAATTAGTTTATATATTTGACAAATTTTTAAGATAGAAATGGGAATAACAATGGTACAAGACGAAGAAAAAGCTAGAAAGTCAAGATCGGCGAAATTGATTTTGTTGTTTGCTATGGTAAGTATGACTATGATGTTTGCGGGTCTTACCAGTGCGTTTGTGGTAAGTAAATCCAGAGCGGATTGGTTGAAAGATTTTCAATTGCCATCTGCTTTTTATTTGAGTACGATTGCAATTATAGGTTGTAGTTTGACTTTTCATTTGGCTAAAAAAGCAATTCAAAAAGACGAGCAATCAAAAACAACGGCATTTCTTTTAACTACTTTAGGATTAGGAATTGCATTTGTGATTTTACAATTTGTAGGATTTGGTCAAATTGTTTCTGAGGGATATTACTTTACAGGACAAGCGAGTTCAATCACTACTACCTTCCTTTATATTGTTACTGTAATGCACTTGTTGCACTTAGCTGGAGGGATAATTTCGCTTTTAATTATAATTTATAATCATTTTAAACAAAAATACAATTCAACACAAACTCTTGGAATTGAACTAGGTGCGATGTATTGGCACTTTCTAGATATTCTATGGGTTTATTTATTTTTATTTTTATTTTTATTTAAATAAGAAAAAAACGTAAATTTGGGAACTTTTTAACGAATAACTTTTTATGGGAGCTACAGTTACTACTGCAAATAGTGAAGAAAAAACTTGGGGAGGCGGAAATGAGCCAATGGGAGCAAGTTATGGTAAATTAATGATGTGGTTTTTTATCGTGTCAGATGCCTTAACATTCTCTGGATTTTTGGCTGCTTATGGTTTTTCTAGATTTAAATTTATTGAAACATGGCCATTGGCCGATGAGGTGTTTACACACTTTCCATTTATGCACGGAGTATCTGCTCCTATGTATTATGTGGCTTTGATGACATTTATTTTGATTTTCTCATCTGTAACAATGGTTTTAGCTGTTGATGCAGGTCATCATTTAAACAAAAAGAAAGTAACCATTTATATGTTTCTTACTATTATTGGAGGTTTAATTTTCGTTGGTTCTCAAGCTTGGGAATGGAAAAACTTCATTAAAGGAGAATATGGTGCAATTGAAACAAAAGGAGGTAGTTTACTTCAGTTTGTTGACAAAGAAGGGCATAGAGTAGCTTTGGCTGATTTTGCTGCAACTTTGCCGGAAGAAAGAGAGCAATTGACAAGAAATAAGGGTAGATGGTTCATGGAAGAGTCGACTTTGCCAACTTATTCTGTTGCTGAAGTTCAAGCAGGTTTTGAAGCACATCCTGATTTGTTGATTAGAACAGAAACAATCACTAAAGAAAAGAAAAAAACAATCTTGTCAAGAGAAGAATCTGTTGCAAGATTAAAAGAAGGTAAAATAGTTGTAGAAGGAGCTAATTTAATTAGAAATGAATATGGGAATAAATTATTCGCTGATTTCTTCTTCTTCATTACAGGTTTCCACGGTTTTCACGTTTTCTCTGGAGTTATTATTAATATCATTATCTTTTTCAATGTTCTTTTGGGAACTTACGAAAAAAGAAAAAGTTATGAGATGGTAGAGAAAGTGGGATTGTACTGGCACTTTGTAGATTTAGTTTGGGTATTCGTATTTACAGTATTCTATCTTGTTTAATTTTCAAAAAAAGTAATTATCATGTCACACGAACACGTATCAAATACTAGCAGAATCTGGAAAGTTTTCGGAATATTATCTGCAGTAACAATTATAGAAGTTATTTTGGGTATTGTTAAACCAGAATCGCTTCATATGACCAATATCTTAGGTTTGAATTTATTAAACTGGATATTTTATGCATTAACAATTTTTAAAGCATATTATATTGTATGGGCATTTATGCACATTGAAGGAGAAAAAACTTCATTGAGAAATTCAGTAGTATTTCCAGTTGTATTTTTAGTATTATATCTTCTTTTTATTCTTTTGACTGAAGGAAATTATATTTACGAGGTTTTCAAAAATTCTACTATTAAATGGAATTTTTAACACGATATTAATTCAAAAAAAAGGTACGCATTGCGTGCCTTTTTTTATTTTTGTACTTTATAAATAGTAATTCTACCGATGAAAAAAAACATAGTCCTTTTTAGTCTTTTTGTTTTGCCAATTGTAGCGTATCTTTTTTTTGCCTCGGGAGTGAATGGATATACTAAGCTTCCAATTATAACGCCTAAAACTGCCGACTTTGGTAATTGGAAGTCATTGAATGGAGAGAAGGTTAGTTTGAATGGCAAAGTAACTATATTAGGATTTAGCGGTACTGACTTGTTGAAAAACAGAGGGAATCTCTTTAATTTAAATCAAAAAATTTATCAAAGATACCATGATTTTAAGGATTTGCAGTTTGTGATAGTTTGTCCTATTGGTACAGAGGTTGAAGCGAAAAAAGTGCTTGATGCTTTTACTGCTTTTACTGATGTTTCGCAATGGCATTTTATATTTGCTCCTACAAATGAAATAACCGCTTACTACGAACAATTGCATTTAGTAGGGAAATTAGACAAGACCTTTGGTACTTCGTATGTTTATATTTTGGATAAAGAAAGAAATCTTCGCGGTAGAAAACAGAAAAAGGAATATAAAGAGGGGTATGACACCTTTCATCCAGCAGATTTGAGTAATGAAATGTTAGATGATTTTAAAGTGATTTTGTATGAATACCGTGCAGCACTAAAGAAGAACCATAATGCTTCAAGACAAATTTAATTTTGAGTAAATGAAAAATAAATCATACATAGGGATTTCTTTTATTATATTAGTTTTTGGAATTTTAGTTGTGCCAACAATTATTGATCGCGTTCAAAACGGAAATGTAGTAAAAGGAGATCGTTTAGACAAAGTTGAATCAGGAACTACCGAAGAGGAAAGTTTAGTTAAAATTGGGCCAGCTCCCCAATTTGATTTGACTAATCAAGAAGGGAATAAGGTGACTAATGCTACTTATTTAGGTAAAGTATTTGTAATCGAATTTTTCTTTACAAGTTGTCCAACTATTTGCCCAAAGATGAATCAAAGCATGTTGGCTATAGAAAAACAGTTTTTTGGGAATCCTAATTTTGGTATTGCTTCTATTAGCATTGATCCCGAAAAAGATTCACCAAAAGTATTGAAAGAGCATGCTAAATTATTAGGAGCTACTTCATCTAATTGGCATTTTCTAACTGGTGACAAAAAATATATTTTTGATTTAGCAAACAAAGGTTTTAATTTGTATGCAGGAGAAAATGAAAAAGTAAATGGTGGATTTGAGCATTCAGGTTTGTTTGCTTTGATTGACAAAAACGGAAACATACGTTGTCGTAAAGATAAGTTTGGAAATCCTATTTTATATTATGACGGACTTGATCCTGAAGGAGTAAAAGACATTCAAGAAGACATTAAACTATTATTAAAAGAATAAAAATGAAAGAGAATTCAACAGTAGATCAAAAATACAGTAAGTTAATTGTATTGGTATCCATTTTAATACCAGTGGTGGTGGCAATTTTATTTGGAGTTAAATTAAAAGATTTGGGTTATGATGTTGAACCTTTATCTTTTTTACCACCTATTTACGCTACTATTAACGGAATTACGGCTGTAGTTTTGGTAAGTGCGGTTGTGGCTATTAAAAAAGGGAATAAAGATATGCATCAACGTTTAATGACCTTGGCTATTGTCTTGTCATTGGCTTTCCTAGTAATGTATGTGGCGTATCACATGACGGCTGACTCTACTAAATTTGGCGGAGAAGGTTTCATCCGATTGGTTTATTTCTTTCTATTGATCTCCCATATTCTTTTGTCTATTGCGGTGATTCCATTAGTTCTAATTACCTATGTTCGTGCTTTAGCAGCTAAATTTGATCAACACAAAAAAATAGCTAAAATTACCTTTCCTATTTGGTTGTATGTTGCTGTAACGGGTGTAATTGTTTATTTGATGATTGCTCCTTATTATGTTCAATAACAAAATAAATTCTGCTACAAAAGAGAGATTTGTCAAAGCGTTGCTTTTTACTGTACTCTTTTCTGTTTTCTCTCTAACTGCAAATGCGCAATGTGCAATGTGTCGTGCGGCATTAACTAGTGAAGGAAACAAGACTAAAGCAGAAGCTGTAAATGACGGAATTGTGTATTTGATGGTTATTCCTTATGTGTTAGTAGGAGGTATTGGCTATGCTATATACAGAATGAAAAAGAAATAGTTTTTATTTCAATCCATCTACTGTAATAGCAACTATTCCGTTAATTTTTAAGAAAGCAATCATCGCTTGATTGTTTAATTGTATTTTTTTGAATTGAATGTCTTCAATTTTTCCATTGACAAAAACACCTGGCATTGGCGAATAATTTTTCAAATAAGCCATCATATTTTTCTTACCTTCTTCTAAATTGGGTTGGATAGAGTATTTGCAATTCGCTTGAATTTTATTCAAAATATAGCCTTGAGCTAGCCAGTTAGCCGTATTTATTAATTTGTTTTTGGTGTCCAAAGCATAATCCATTTGATCAAAATAAATTTCTTTGGTTGCTTCATTGTATTTCGGTACACCAGTTAGGTATATGGAACCGTTGATGCTTCCTAATACATTTAAGTCAATAACTAGTTTGCCATTTTTATGCCAAATAGTAACATTTTGAACTTTGATTTTCTTTTTCCCCGAACCAAATTCTTGTCCGGCAAAATTCTTCGATATTATTTTTGAGGCTTCAGTATAATTAGAAACGGCAGCGATGTTAGCTGAAATTTGATTTTGAATTTTGGTTACGGGTTTCAAAATAATGTTGCTAGCATTAAATTTCGGTTCGGGTTTTTGTCCAATTAAGGTTTCCATATTACATTTTAAGCCCATGTCTATAAGTATAGATTGGTCTTTTAATAAAGCATTCGTGGCATATATTTCAAGAGGTGTAATGCGGAGCCAGCTCTCAAATTGTTTGCTCAATTCAAAAGGGCTGCTAATTTTTTCTAGAGCGTTTAAAACATTGGGTTTAAAGTCCATTGATTTATCTATTGACTCGTCTATTTTTTGCTCAATTTTTGATTTGAATAGAGCGATACTTGAATTGATTAGATAAGTTACGGGCATATTTTTTCCAAAAACTACCATAGTGGGACTTTCGTTCCAATCTAAAGATTCTAATTTAGTTTTAGTATTTAATTTCCAGTTGACTAAATTCACCTCGCTTACTAAAGTGACCACCCCGTTTAGATTAAATTCTTTTGTAGAATACAAGTCAACTCCTAGTTTTTTCGTTCCAATTCGGTACTTAATAATAGCTTTAAGAGGAAGAATTGTTTTTATTTTTCCATTAGCATCTTTGTTGCTATTTTCAATGATTATTGGTGCGAGCTTCCATATTTTTATTTCAATATTATCATCTTCAATAGTATTATCTTCATAGATCACGCCATTTAAGAGACTATTGGTTTTATTTTCAATGTCTTTTAATTTTATGGTAATGGGTAAATTGATGAACGAGGGAGTGTTTTCGTAAACTAATGGAATTGCATCATCAGGCTCGGGCTTGAGGTTTTTTATTTTCGAAGGTGCTGAACAATTGACTGTTAAAAGAATAAAACTGAATAAGAGGATATGAATTCGGATGCGTTGCATTGAATATAAATTTGTTTAGCAAAATTACTAAAAGAATTATATTTTTAGGTGTAATTGTAACAAATGCGAAGTTATGATGTCTAATTGTTTTTAGTTTCTAAAATAATTGCAGCTTCGTCTTCAATTCTTAAATAGAAAACTTAAATTTGTGTAGTATCTTTACAGACCATTCATTCAAAGTATATGAAAAAAAATAGTTGTTTCAGTTTAGTCCTAATCCTTTTTGTTGGGTTGGTTTCTCAGGCGCAATCCAAAAAATGGACGTTAGAAGAGTGTGTAAAATACGCTTTGGAAAATAACATTTCGATTAAACAATCAGAATTAGATACTCAAACGGCAGAAATTGATAAAAGAGGTGCTTTGGGCAAATTTTTACCATCTTTAAATACAAGCGCTTCACATTCTTGGAATATTGGTTTGAATCAAGATATAACAACGGGTCTTTTGAGAAATCAAACTACTCAATTTACTTCGGCAGGAGCCAATGTTGGAATAGATATTTACAAAGGCTTACAAAATCAAAATAATTTGCGTAAGGCAAATTTAGCGATTGTGGCTTCAAAATATCAATTGGTAAAAATGCAAGAAGATATTGCATTGAATGTGGCAAATGCTTTTTTACAAGTGCTTTTCAATAAAGAAAATCTTAAAGTAAAGCAGGAACAATTAGCTATTAATGAAAAGCAATTAGCTCGTTCTACAGAATTAGTAAATGCAGGATCGATTCCACGAGGCGATTTATTGGACATAAAAGCAAATTTGGCGTTAAATCGTCAAAATGTGGTTACGGCTGAGAATACTTTGTTGATTTCTAAACTTAGTTTATCTCAGTTACTACAATTGAAAGAATTTGAAGGGTTTGATTTAATTGATGGTACAGTTGCTAAGGACGAAAACAACATCATGTCTCAAACCCCGGCAGCTATTTTTGAAAAAGCAATAGAAAGCAAAACAGATTTAAAAATCGCAAGAACTAATTTAGAAATAGCGCAAAAAAATCTAGCCATTGCAAAAGGTGCTTTTCAGCCAACGCTACAAGGATTTTATGGGTTTAATTCAAGAGTTTCTTATGCTGATGTTGCTTCTATTTCAGGAGGTGTTTTAGTAGCGGTGCCTGCAAATCCATTTTGGACACAGTTTGACACTAACAAGGGGCAATCTTTTGGAGCACAGTTATCTATTCCTGTTTTTAACGGATTTACAGTTAGAAATAATGTGGAACGTTCTAAAGTGACTCTGGAAAAATCAAAAAATACATTAGCACAACAGGAATTGGATTTACAACGAAGTGTGTATTTAGCGTTCACAGATGCTAAAGGTGCTTTGAATGCTAGTGAATCAGCAATTGCATCACTAGAGTCTAGACAAGAAGCCTATAATTACGCCAAAGAGAAATTTGCCGTTGGCTTGATGAATTCTTTTGATTTTAATCAAGCGCAAACCTTATTTGTTAATGCACAATCTGAAGTTCTGAGAACCAAATACGATTACATTTTTAAAATTAAAATACTTGAATTCTATTTCGGAATTCCAATCATTAAAAACTAATTTATTATGTCAAAAAAAACCTTATACATCTTAATTGGTGCGGCAGTTGCTTTAATTACATTGTTAGTCGTTTTGTCAAAAACGGGAGTAATAGGAAACAAAGATGAAGGAAAAGAAGTTGAAACTGCAAATGTAGCAGCTACTACCATTGTTGAGACTGTTTCTGCAACGGGTAAAATTCAACCAGAAATTGAAGTGAAAATAGCGTCAATGGTTTCTGGTGAAATTATTGAATTACCTATTAAGGAAGGACAATCGGTTAAAAAAGGGGATTTGTTAGTCAAGATAAATCCAGATTTATATACTTCGGGTTTGAATAGAGCCTCAGCTAATTTATCGGGAAGTAAATCAAATTTACAACAAGCAGAAGCCAATTTTAATGAGGCGAAAGCAAGTTACGAAAGAAATAAAATATTATTCCAAAAAGGAATCATTTCTAAAGCTGATTGGGACAAATCTACTGCAACTTTTGAGGTAGCAAAATCAAACAAGCAAACGGCATTTTTTAATGTGAAAAGTGCTTCAGCTACCGTTAACGAGGCTAAAGATAACTTGGGAAGAACCATTATTTATGCTCCGGCAGACGGAACAGTTTCTGTACTTAACGTAGAGCTAGGTGAGCGCGTTTTAGGAACACAACAAATGGCGGGTACTGAGATTTTGCGAGTAGCTAACTTACACAATATGGAGGTAGAAGTAGATGTTAACGAAAATGACATTGTTAAAATCAAGGTGGGTGATGAAGCTAAAGTTGAAGTGGATGCTTATTTGAAAAAAGAATTCAGGGGAGTGGTAACTAGTATTGCTAATTCGGCAAGTTCTGCTTTAACCGCAGATCAGGTAACTAATTTTAAAGTGAAAGTACGAATTTTGAAAGAGTCGTATCAAGATTTATTGGAAGGAAAACCAGCTACATATTCTCCATTTAGACCAGGAATGACAGCTACAGTGGATATCATCACTAAAACAAAGAAGAATGTTGTAGCGGTACCAATTAGTTCTGTTGTAGTGAAATCAGATACTACAGCAGTGAAAGAAATCAAAGTAGAAGATCCTGAAGAAAAAAAATCAGCACCTAAAAGCGATAAAAAATTCGAGTGTGTTTTTGTTAAAGTGGGTGATAAAGCTAAAATAAGAGTAATTAAAACAGGAATTCAAGACGATTCTAATATTGAAGTTTTGACTGGGCTTAAAAAAGGAGATGTTGTAATTACAGGTCCTTATACTACAGTTTCAAAAGAATTAAATTCTGGAGATAAAGTAAAAATCAAAAAAGACAAAAAATAAAACCGACAATTGAGTTACATTTTAAATATTGAAACGGCTACCAAAAATTGTTCGGTAGCATTGGCAAAAGACGGTCAAACTATTCTTTGTAAGGAAATTGCTGAAGAAGGCTACTCACACGCCGAGCGTTTACATGTTTTTATTGAAGAAATTATTCAAGAAGCTGGAATCTGTTTTCAAGATATTAACGCAATTGCAGTAAGTCAAGGTCCTGGCTCTTATACTGGGCTTCGTATTGGTGTTTCGGCAGCAAAAGGATTGTGTTATGCGCTGAATATCCCCTTAATTGCAGTTGATACATTACAGGTTTTAGCATTGCAAGCTAAGGTTGCTGAAGGATTGATTGTTCCAATGCTTGATGCAAGACGAATGGAAGTCTATAGCGCTATTTTTAATGCTAAATTAGAAAAGCAACGTGATGTTCAAGCGGAAATCATTACTGAAAATTCATTTGAAAATTCTTCAGAAACTATCTATTTTTTAGGAGATTGTGCTGAAAAATGTAAAGCCGTTTTAACCCAGCCTAATTTTGTGTTTTTAGAAGAGGTTAAATACCCATCGGCAAAAGAGATGAGTGCTTTAAGTTTTTCTAAATTTCAAAATAGCGATTTCGAAGATGTGGCTTATTTTGAACCTTATTATTTGAAAGATTTTATGATTACGACTTCAAAGAAAGTTGGCTAATCACCTCTTGAAAATCTTCGGTAGGCAATTGACAAGTTTTGTTTTGGCAAACATAAAAAAGAGTCTTATTTTCAACAAAACAATCGTTCAAGAAAGGTAGCGAAGATGTTTTTTCAGAGCCAGCAACAATCACATTCGGAATATAGAGACCATTAATAAAACCGTTATGATTTTTGGCTTTTGGGCCGCAAATAGCCAATTCCTTGTTTTGTTCAGAAATAGTCAAAGCCAAATCCAACCAGTTAGAATAAGCCGAAGGATAATCAATATTTGGCAAAAGTATAGACAACATTTGCTTTGCAACTTTTTCGTAATACGAATTATTGAAATAGATGCTGAGTTGGTATAAGTTTTTTGCCATAACCGAATTAGAAGCAGGGATTACATTATCTTCGGTTTCAAAATGCACACTAATTAATGCCTCGTCTTTATCAGAGGTAAATCTAAAAAACGAATGTTGTTCATCATAAAAATGTTCCAAACTGTAATCTACTAATTGTTTGGCGTCGTGTAACCATTTTTCATCCCAAGTAACCTCATAGATTGAAATGAAAGCTGCAATGACAAAACAATAGTCTTCTAAATAGCCATTAATCGTGCTTTTACCATTTTTATAATTATGAAATAAATGACCTTCGGTTGACCAAAGATTTTTAATGATGAAGTTGGCATTTTCAAGTGCTGTATTGAGATAGTCTTGGTTGCCCAAAGCTTTATATGCATCCACATATCCTTTCAACATAATGGCGTTCCAAGACGTTAGGCATTTATCATCTAATCGTGGTTTGGCTCTTTTTTCTCTTTCGGTATACAGGAGTTGTTCCCAGTTTTTCTTTTTCTTTTCTAAGTTATCAACTGAAATATGATTTGTTTCAGCAATGGTATCTAAACTTTGGTTTTGAATTAAAACATAATTTTCATCTTCCCATAATCCAAAAGAATTGATGTTAAATACTTGACTGAATATTTCAAAATCATCTTTGATAATTGCTTTTAGTTGTAGAATTGTCCAAACATAAAATGCTCCTTCTTCTAAATGTTGTTCGTTATTTAAGCTATCGGCGTCTAATGCGGAATAGAATCCTCCTTCAATAGTTTTCCATTCCTTAGTGACAAATTGTAAGGTCTTTTCAATAGTATTCTTATAGAGCGGATTTTGTGTTAATTTATAGGCATCGCTATACAATGAAATCAATTGACCGTTATCGTATACCATTTTTTCAAAATGAGGGACATGCCATTTCAAATCGACGGAGTAGCGAGAAAATCCGCCATCAACAGTGTCAAAAACACCTCCATACGCTATTTTTGTTAAGGTGAGGTTTACAAATTCAAGTAGTTCGGTATCTTGATTTTGATGGGCGTATCTGAGTAGAAATTGATAATTGTTTGGCATCATAAATTTTGGAGCTCTTGCTAATCCACCAAATTCCCAATCAAAACTCTTTTTCCATTGAGTAACCAAATTTTCTAATTGTAGTTTTTGATTTGTAGTTACGGTTCCGTCATTTTGTACTATAGCAATTGCCTGAATACCTTGATGTAGTTTTTCGGCATAGTCAATCATTTTTTCAGGAGCTACTTGATACATTTTTTGTAATTGCTCTAGTGTATCAATCCACTCGTCTTTTCTAAAATAAGTACCACCCCATACAGGTCTGCCATCAGGCAATGCAACAATATTTAAAGGCCAACCACCGTGACCTGTCATAATTTGTACCGCTTTCATATAAACGGCATCTACATCAGGTCGTTCTTCTCTATCCACTTTAATGTTGATAAAATGGGAGTTCATTACTGCTGCAACCGCTTTATTTTCAAAACTTTCATGCTCCATTACGTGGCACCAATGACAAGCGGAGTAGCCAATACTGATAATGATAAGTTGGTTTTGTTCTTTGGCTTTTGCCAAAGAAGTAGCGTTCCAAGCTTTCCAATGTACAGGATTGTTAGCATGTTGCAATAAATAGGGACTCGTTTCTAAATGTAGCTCGTTCATTTGGTGAGGTATAAAAAAAGCGTTTCGGTGATGAAACGCTTTTGGATGTTTTGATTAAGCGTTTGCCGCTTCCACAATTAATGTGTCATCGTTGAGCATCGTTTTCAATAAACTTTCAATACCGCTTTTTAGTGTGAATGTTGAGGAAGGACATCCACTACAAGCGCCTTGCAAAATTACTTTAACTACTTTGTTTTCTTCGTCAAAAGAATCAAAAGCAATATTCCCACCATCTGCAGCTACAGCTGGTTTTACATATTCTTCTAATATGTTGATTATTTTTTGGGAAGTAATATCCAAATTGTCAAAGTCTTCTGTTTTTTTAGTTTCTTCTACAAGTGTTTCTTGAACGAAATTTTCTTCCAAAACTGTCCCTCCATTTTCAATGAATTGCTTGATAAAACTGCGAAGTTCTAACGTAATTTCATCCCAATTATTGATATCATATTTGGTAACAGAGATATAGTTTTCGTCAATAAAAATCTCCTTAACATAAGGGAATTTGAATAATTCTTTAGCTAATGGAGATGAGGCTGTTTGGTCAATATTTTTAAATTCAACCGCCGTTCTTGTTAGCATTCGACTTACTACAAATTTTAAAGCAGATGGATTTGGAGTGGTTTCGCCGTAAACGGTGATGGGTTGTTTTTTGGCTTTATTTTCATCTTGTTGGATGATAATTCCCCCGTCATTGACAAATTTTTCGATTTGTTCTGCAACGGCTTCTTTCACATCTTCCCATTCGACAATGCTAAAACGTTCAATAGCAATAAAATTACCCGAGATGTAAACTGTTTTTACAAAAGGTAAGTAAAAAAGTTGTTGGGCTAATGGAGAAGCTCCTGCTTCGTCAATATTTTTGAATTCATAATTCTCATTTTGAGTAATAAAATCAGGAAATTCAAATTTTAATATAGTGGGATTTTGTGTCTCTTTGATGCTAACTTTTGTCATGAGTTTTATTTTTTTGCAAATTTACTAAAGTTATTTTCTTTGATTCGCTATATTTGATAATTAAATACAATACTATTATAGTATTAACGTTAGTTTAAGAAATCTAATACCACAAAAAGGGTGTATACTAAATTAAAATTTTTACTTCTTGTCTTATTTATTCAATTGACTTCCACTGCACAAGAAGGAATCCCTGTATATTCTGATTATTTGACCGATAATTACTATTTGATACATCCCTCAATGGCAGGTGCGGCTAATTGTGATAAATTAAGATTGACTGGTCGTAAGCAATGGTTTGGCCAAGAAGATGCACCAGAGTTACAAACAGTAAGTTTTAATAGTCGTGTAGGAGAGAGATCTGGAGCAGGAATTATATTATTTAATGACAAAAATGGATACCATTCTCAAAAGGGAGTGAAGCTTACCTACGCACATCATTTGTTGTTTTCTCGTGATGAAATTGATTTGAATCAGCTGTCTTTTGGGATGAGTGCGGGTTTTATTCAGAGTCAATTGGATGAAACCACTTTTACAGATTATGATCCTATTGTTTTCGGACAAGTTCAAAAGAGTTCTTATTTCAATGTTGATATTGGGATGTCGTATAATTTTTTAAATTTTTATGCACATGCAACTGTTCAAGGTCTTGTTGAAACTCGAAGAGCCTTGTATAGTGATTTTGAAAGTAATAATTTGAGAAAGTACTTGTTGAGTACAGGATATGTTTTTGGAAACAAAGAGACCTTTCTTTGGGAGCCTTCAATTTTATTTCAGTTAATAGATAAGACGAAAGAAAAGTTAGTCGATTTTAATATTAAAGTCCACAAAGAACTTCCTGTAGGGACTATTTGGGGAGGTTTATCGTATAGAAGAAGTTTTGAAGGTGCTCAGTATATTACTTCAACAGGAGTGGCTAGTCAAAAACTAGAATATATTACTCCATTTTTGGGGTTTAATTATAAAAATGTAATGGTAGCTTATACCTATTCCAAAGTCTCTGGCCCCGTATTGTTTGATGCAGGTGGATACCACCAAATTACTTTAGGAATGAACTTGTTCTGTAAAGCAGAGCGATACGATTGCCATTGTCCAGCTATTAATTAATTTTATTTTTTATGTTGATCAAATCCGTTAATGGGAAATCACCTGTTATTCCAGAAGATTGTTATGTTGCTGAAAATGCAACTATAGTTGGAGAAGTTACTTTTGGACATTCTTGTAGTGTTTGGTTTAATGCAGTGATTCGTGGAGATGTAAATTTCATTTCAATAGGTAACAAAGTAAATATTCAAGATGGAGCAGTGATACACTGTACCTATCAAAAGCATCCCACTGTTATAGGAAATAATGTTTCCATTGGTCATAATGCTATTGTGCATGGTTGCACAATTAAAGACAATGTCTTAATAGGAATGGGAGCTATAGTAATGGATAATTGCGTAATAGAAAGTAATGCTATTGTGGCTGCGGGATCTGTTATTACTCAAAACACAGTAGTGGAGTCAGGTACGATTTGGGCGGGAGTCCCTGCTAAGAAAGTAAAAGACATTAATCAATCTGATTTTGCAGGAGAAATTGAACGAATTTCGAATAATTATGTCATGTATTCGAATTGGTTTAAAGAAGAATAATTGTATTAGAAATCAATTTCCTCTACGTGGTACTTTCCACCTAAAATTTCAGACACTACTTTCGGATTCGTATTGGTATAAAAAACGGGTTCAGGTTGTTTTAAATTTGAAATACCAACCTTTTCCTCTAATACTTTTTGTGTTTGTCTTGCTACAGCTTGACCTGAATCTATTATTTGGATATGATCTGGTAGAATTTTTTTAATTTGTGGGATTAAATAAGGGTAATGACTGCAACCCAACACTAAATAATCAATATTGGCATCAATCATCGGCTGTAAGTAGGATTGAAGTAATGCGTGCATTTCTGCTGAATTGATTTGTCCACTTTCTATAAGTTGAACTAAACCATGTCCCACCTGTTCAATGATTGTAGTATCCTGATACATTTCGGTTGCTTTGTGAAACAACTCGCTATTTAGCGTTCCTTTAGTGGCTAATATTCCAATAGTTTGAGTTTTCGAATTGGTAGCAGCAGGTTTTATGGCAGGTTCAATACCAATGAAAGGCACATTGTATTTAGCCCTTAATTCTTGGATAGCATTTGTAGTTGCGGTATTGCAAGCAACAACGATTAATTTGCAGTTCATCTGAAGTAGAAAATCAGTGTTTTTCATACTCAGATTAATTATCTCTTGTTTGGATTTTTGACCGTAAGGTGCATTTTTGCTATCGGCGAGGTAGATGGTTTTTTCGTTGGGAAGTAATTGGTGTATTTCTTGCCAAATTGAGGTTCCTCCAATGCCAGAGTCAAAAATTCCGATAGGTTGGTTATTCTCCATAGAAACAAAGTTACGAGCTACATTTTAAATTTCCTATACTTTTATAATAGGTAAAAAAAAACTGCTCATTCCTGAATTGAGGAGAGCAGTTTTTAAAATCTATAAAGGTGTTATTAGAAACCTAAGTCTTTTTTTACATCAGCAGTCAAGTTTGGACCATCAGCTAATAAAAGTGTAGAACCATCTAATACATATTGGAACCCTTTTGCTTTTCCTACTTTTTGGATTGAAGCTCTCACTTTTTCCATTAAAGGTTTAACAATATCTGATTCTTTTTGTTGTAATTCTTTTTGAGCATTATCTCTAAAGTCAACAATTCTTTTTTGCATGTCTTGCACTTCTTTAGAACGTTCACCATTAACAGCTTCAGTTACAGTAGCAGCTTCAGCCTCGTATTTTTTTAATTTTCCTTGGTATTCTTCAACCATTTTTTTGTAATCAGCGTCATACGTAGTGCTTAATTTTTCTAATTGTTTTTGAGCATCTAACATAGCAGGCATTTTAGCCATTACGTCATTTACATCTACATGTGCTGTTTTTGCTTGTGCTGAAATGGTTTGGTTTGCTCCTAAGATTAGTATTGCAGCGATTAATAAAGTCTTGATTTGTTTCATTGTTTTAAGGTATTTAATATTAATTTTTGTTTGTATTTGTATTTAATTTTTCTTCAGCTGCTTTTTTAGCAGCAGCTCTTTCTTCGATTATTTTTTTTCTTTTTTCTTCTAACGCTTTTTTATTTTCTTCAATAATTTTTTTACGTTCTTCTAATGCTTTTTGTCTAGCTAAGATCTGTTGTTGTTTAGCTTCTTCTATTTTAATTTTTGTTGAATCAATAGCTTTTATTTCCGCTTGATTGATCTCTGTTTTAGCTTTTTCAGAAACCGTGCCATTTTTTTTAGCTTCACGTTCTTCAATAGCTTTTTTTCTTTTTTCTTCTAACGCTTTTCTATTGTCTTCAATTGTTTTTTTGCGTTCTTCAAGAATTTTTAGTTTTTCTTCGGCTTGTTTTTTTCTAACTAATTCAGCTGCTTCATTTTTTTCTTGCGCTAATTTTATAGCTTCAGCCTTCGCATCATCAGTTGTAGAACTAGTTCCATTGCTTTTTTTAGCTTCTTTTTCTTCAGCTAGTTTTTTTCTTCGCTCTTCAAACTCTTTCTTCTTTGTCTCTTGTTGCAGTTTTCGCTCTGCTATTATTTTTTCACGAGCTTCTTTTTTCTCGTCTAATGCTTTTTGTCTGTCCTTCAAACCTGGATTTTCAGCTAGAGCATCTTCTTTTTTCTCTTTCTCTTCTAACTCTTTTTGTTGTTTTTTAGTCAGTTGTTCTCTTTTTTCAGTTCGATTTAAAACTCGCAATACTTGATCACTTATATCAAATCTTTTGGCTGCAAACAACATGGTTAAATCCGATGATTTATCAAATATAAAATCATATTGTTTTGCCTCTGCAATATCTTGTACCGTTGTAAAAACTTGGTCTTGAATAGGTTTTGCTAAAACTAATTTTTGTTGCATTAAATCCCCATTTGCTCCAAATCTTTTCTGCTGATAATCTAAAACCTCTTTTTCTAAGAACTTGATTTCATTTTCTCTTTCCTCAATAAGCTCCTTTGTTAATAAAGGTTTCTCTGTTTTTAACGCTTCAGTGAGTTTTTTTATTTCATTTTTTTTGGTTTCAATTTCTTGTTTCCATTTTTGAGCTTTTTGCTCTAATTGGTTTTGGGCTTCCTTATAATTTGAGACATTTTGTAGAATGTACTCCATGTCAATATAGCCAATTTTAGTGCTTTTCGTTTGCGACTGAATTGTACCCGCTACAATTAGGGTTAAAAATAGAAATAAAAATTGTTTTCTCATAACTTTATTGTTTTAGAAAATTAAATCAATTTTTTAAAACTGTTGCCCAATGATGAAATGTGTTTCCCAACCATGAGGTGTTGTTTGCCCTGGTAATGCATCAAATCCTTTACCAAAGTCAATTCCTAATAAACCAAACGCAGGCATAAATACTCTTAAACCAAATCCAGCGGAACGATTCAACATGAATGGGTTGTAATTTTTAAACGAATCATAAGACGAACCAGCTTCTAAAAAGGCTAATGCATAAATAGATGCAGATGATTTTAATGTGATTGGATAACGCATCTCCATTGAGAATTTATTATATACAGTTGCTCCAATTTGTTCTCCTCTACTATTGATTGGTGTCAATGAGTTGTTTGGATAACCTCTTAACTGAATGGTTTCTCTACCATCCATTGAGTACATCATCATTCCATCTCCTCCTAAATAGTATCTTTCAAAAGGAATGTTTCCTCTATTGCTATTGTAGTTTCCTAAGAATCCAAATTCAGATAGCGTTCTTAATACAAATTTACCGTATATTTTAGTATACCAATCCGCTTTGAATTTTATTTTATAGTATTCTAACCAGTTGAATTTTTTCTGGTCTACTTTAGCTGGATCCGCCGCAGCATCTTTGTAATTTGCTACACTATTAGGGTATGGATTTGTACTGCTTGGGACTGCTTCTACATAATCGCCTGGATTGACTTGAATTCCGTTTGCTCCTGTATAAGCAGTTGTACCTGAATATTTATATTTGTTTTCTTCTTGGTCTCCTAATGTTGCATAATTAGTTCCGTTAAACAATGAATAAGGAGGTGTCAATTTAGCAGTAATACTAAATTCAGAACCATAGGTTGGGAATATAGGATTAACCCCTTTGTTGTTTCTTGTTAAACCAATCGTGTAAGCAAGGTTTCTTGAAGTACCATCTCCAAAGGTAAATAATCCAGTGTTATAGTTATGTAAATCATAATGTTGGTAACTTATTGCTTGTGATAACACAAAGAAATCATCTGGCACGGTCAATCTTTTTGCAATACCAACAGATAATGTTAAGATGTTAAAACTCTTCGTTTTATCTACTTGGTAAGTGATGTAATTATTTAAGTATTGTTGGCTGTAAGACAACGAAGTGCTAAACTGTACCGGTTTCTTCCCTCCAAACCAAGGCTCTGAAAAAGAGGCACTATAAGTTCGGAAATACGTACTTGCTTGTAATCTCAAAGAGACTTTCTGTCCATCTCCCATAGGAAGAGGTTTGTAAGCCTCTTTCTTTAATAAATTTCTAGCAGAGAAATTATTGAATGAAAGTCCTAAAGTTCCAATGAAACCACCTCCACCATAACCTCCTTGAAGTTCGATTTGGCTAGCCCCTTTTTCTGCTAAATGGTATTCAATATCGACAGTTCCTGCTCCTGAATCTACATTTTTGAATTTTGGATCAATAGTTTCTGGGTCAAAAAATCCTAGTTGTCCAATTTCACGAATGGTTCTTACTAGTTCTTCTTTGCTGTATTTTTCACCAGGTTTTGTTCTCAATTCACGGTAAATTACGTGGTCATTTGTTTTATCATTTCCTACAACCGAAATTTTATTAAAATAGGCGATAGGTCCTTCAGTAACTCTAATTTCAAAATCAATAGAATCATTCGCAGTTTTAACTTCAACTGCATTAATGCTAGAGAACAAGTAACCGTTATTTTGGTATAAATTAGTGATATCTTCTCCATCAGGTTTTGATTTATCGGCAATTCGTTTCTCTAATAAAACGCCATTGTAAACATCTCCTTTTTTAAGTCCTAGAATTCTGCTTAAACCTTGATCAGAATATACCGTATTTCCTAAAAATTTGATATTACCAAAATAGTATTTGTTTCCTTCTTCCACTTTCACTTTTACAGCTAAAGCATTTTTTTCTTTGCTATACGATACAGTGTCTGAAATGATTCTCGCATCTCTAAATCCTTTTGCTTTGTATGCGTCAATGACTTTTTCTAAGTCTTTTTTGTATTTGTCTTTAATAAATTTAGAAGCTTTGAAAACACGCAATACATTTCTTTGCTTGGTATCTTTCATTGCTTTTCGTAATGCTTTATCCGATAATTTTGTGTTTCCAACAAAGTCAATCTCGCTGATTTTTACTTTAGTGCCTTTGTCGATACTTACCACCATATTTACTTGGTTGATTGTGGTAGTATCTACAACTGTATTGATGTTTACTTTAGTGTTAAAATAACCATCTTTTTTATATTTGTTTTCGATATAATTTTTGGTAGTCGTAATCAAGTTTTCGTTAACCACTTTGTTTTCAGTCAGCCCATTATCTTTGATTAAGCCTTCCGTTTTGTTTTTCTTAACACCCACAAAGCGAACTTTATTTAATTTAGGAAGCTCCTCTAGATTTAAGTCAAGATAAATACTGTCGTTTTGAATTTTATTTACGTAAAATGAAATTTCATTGAAAAGACCTAGTTTACCTAATTTTTTGATGGCAGTACTAATTTCTTCGCCAGGAATGCTGATTTCTTTTCCTTTTTCAAGTCCAGAAAAAGTAACTACAGTTTGAGAGTTGAATGTTATTTTACCCACCACATTTACGTTGGCTAAAATATATTTTTTCCCTTGATCAAAAGGGACTCTATCTTGTGCTTTTGCTTGGAAAAAAGTTCCAAAAATTAGTAGGCAAAGGGCTATTTTTATGCTTTTTTGTAACACTAAAAAATTATTTAATTTGTTCGCTTGTTTTTCCAAATCTACGTTCTCTTTTTTGATAACTAAGGATAGCCTCATATAAATCTTCTTCTTTAAAGTCAGGCCACAAGATATCGGTAAAATATAATTCAGCATAGGCTATTTGCCAAAGCAGAAAATTACTTATTCTATGTTCTCCACTAGTTCGTATTAATAAATCTACCTCTGGTAAATTTTGCGTGTAAAGATGCTCATTTATAATGGAATCGTCAATACTGTCGATTGAAATTATATTATTTTTAACTTTATCACTAATTTTTTTGACAGCACTTACAATTTCTTCTCTTGAGCCGTAGCTTAAAGCAAGTGTTAATGTCAAATGGGTATTGTCTTTTGTTTTTGCAATTACTTCTTTAAGTTCTTTCTGGGCAGTAGGAGGTAAAAGATCGAGATTGCCTATAGCATTCATTTTGATATTGTTGCGTTCCAGAGTAGGTAATTCTTTTTTTAGAGAATTAACAAGCACACGCATCAAAGCTTCTACTTCTAATTTAGGTCGGTTCCAGTTTTCAGTAGAAAAGGCGTACAGAGTTAGGTTCTCTATACCTAATTTTGCGCAGGCTTCAATAATTTTTTTTACAGATTTAGTGCCACTTTCGTGACCAAAAGCTCTTAAAAAGCCTCTTTGTTTAGCCCAACGACCATTCCCATCCATAATAATGGCGAGGTGTTTGGGAAGTTTATTTTTGTCAATACTATTAATTAAATCCATTTTATTCTGCACAAAAACAGGGTTTATTACCAAATGTATAGGTTAGGGTTAAGCCCGAAAACACGTACCAATCGTTATTGTTTTTATTTCCAAATTGGATGGGTTGCCAGTTTTGATTGATAGGAGAACTTCCGTCAATATCATCTACAAATGTATATCGCGCGCCAATTTCCAAACCTAGCACAAAATTAGAAGTTAAATTGGATTTTACACCTAAAATTATTGGTAATGCAAGAGTTTTTTGTTTTGAGTCAAATTCGGCTTGTCCGTACTTGTAAAATAAGCTGTCATAAAAGCTTAAGCTCAGCCCTGTAAAAACATAGGGAGTAATTTTTCGTTCTAGTGGATTGTAGATGTTAAAATCAAAAAAATTAAACTCAATACCCGCTGACAATTCTTTGATATTGTTTTGAAAGGTAAGACCTCTTGTTTTTCGTCTAATTTCATCTGAATCAGTATCTTTTGCTTCTATTTTCGATTGAATATAAGAAAATCGCCAAGTGTGTCTAGGTGTTTTATTCCATTTATATAGTAATCCTAATGCGGTGCTATTGGGATTAACATAGGTAGTTGATCCAACATCTCCGATAAAATTACTTCCACCTACAAAAATACCCAACTCGTTAATTTGAGCTTGAGATGTTGTAAAGCAAAAGAAAAGTAATAGTAAAAGAATGACTTTATTCATCGAAATAAAAAATTGCGTGCAAATATAATAATTATGCATCCGAATCAATACGTGTTGCGTTAAATGTGTTTTTCTCTTTTTTGAAAATCAGGACCTTAATTTCTGATTCAAAGTAAGAGTAGTTAAAACGAGGAAAACGGGTAAAATCGTATACGAAGCGATTAATTTCTTTTGTCTTCTCCCCAAAGTAATTTGTTGCGCAAGGTTTTTAAGAAGGTTTCCTCAGGAATTTCAATCATATTAATTTCGAAAGGATTTTTTTTGATAATCAAAATAGATTCGTTTTTAACGGTGGTAACCCGTGAGTCAAGTGAAACTAAATATTGATCTTCACGCCCTGTTACGCGAAGTTTTATTTCGGTATTATCTGGAATAACAAGTGGTCGGGCGTTTAAATTATGAGGTGCTATGGGAGTGATAACTAAACTTTTTACTTCTGGAGTTAAAATAGGACCACCACAACTCATGGAATATCCTGTAGACCCTGTTGGAGTCGAAATGATTAAGCCGTCTGCCCAATACGAATTTAAAAACTCATTGTTCAAATACGTTTCAATGGTAATCATCGAAGTAGTATCTTTTCTACTCACAGTGATTTCATTCATAGCGAAATTAATTTCTTTGATCGCTTCGTTTTCTGGAGAACAATCTAAACCTAGGAGAGTTCTTTTAGAAATACTGTATTTTTTGTCGATGACAAATTGCAAAAAGGAATCAATATTTTCTTTTTGAACAGTAGCTAAAAATCCCAATCGTCCTGCGTTAATTCCTAAAATGGGTACTCCTGAGTTACGAACTAAAGTAGCAGCTCTCAAAATAGTTCCATCACCACCAATACTGATGAGCATATCAAAACTAGAGTCTAATTCGGTGTGAGAAGAGAAAGTAGTGTAGGTTTCGTGAATGATATTTTTCTCGTACAACATTTCTAAAAATGCCGATTCGATAACCAATTCAATGGTGTTCTTTTTAAAAAAAAGAAATATGTCTTTGATTATAGGTTCTGTGCTGTTGAGGTAATATTGTCCGTAGATAGCTATTTTCATTTTCTTTCGGTCTAACGCTAAGTTAAATGTTTAGGTATTTGTCTAAATAATCAGAACGTTCCTTTAAATTGTTGATGTAATTATCTTCATTATGCTCTGATATAATTTCATAATTGTAACGTCTGAAGGTTTGAATAATGTCATTCATAACACCTAGAGTCACTTTGATAGTAATTTCAATACTCTCGTTGTCTGAATCAGAAACAAAAAGGCCTAATAATTTTCCGTTGTTGCTTTCAACAATTTGAGTGATTTGACTCATTGAATAATCTACTAATGCTTTTTTGACTATGATAATACCTCCAGCTTCTTTGATAAAAGGTGTTTCGTGAAAAAATTTCATTATGTCGGTGAGTTCATAATAGCCCACATAATGGTTGTTTTCATCTAAAACAGGAACCACATCAGCGTGATTTTTACCAAAAACCTCCAAAACATCTAACCAAATCATATTGGTTCTAACAAAAAAAGGCTCCAAAGTGTATTTGTAATCGCCTACTTTTTTATCGGTATCAAAAGTCTCTAGGTCATCAGCGACGATACTTCCAATATAAATTCCATCTTCCAAAACAGGAAAATGAGAAAAAGATGAGTCCATAAAAAAGTCTTGTGCAGCAAGAATAGTTTCTTGACTGTCAATGGCTCTGAAGTCGTTATTGATGTAGTCTGTAATCGCTGTCATAAAATCAATCCTCAATATTTATGCAAAATAATCAAAAAAAGGCAAAAACTCCTACCTTTTACTTTGTATTTTTGTATCCGCAAAATAGTTTTTTAAAACCAATCCTAGTTTTATGACAAAGTTAAGTGTAAATATCAACAAAATAGCAACTTTACGAAATGCTCGTGGCGGAAATGTACCGGACTTATTAAAAGTAGCTACTGATATTCAAAAATTTGGAGCCCAAGGCATCACCATTCACCCGCGTCCAGACGAACGTCACATACGCTATCAAGATGCACGCGATTTGAAATCTATCGTTTACACGGAATATAATATAGAAGGAAATCCACAACATAATTTTATTGATTTGGTTTTGGAATGTAAGCCAGACCAAGTGACTTTGGTGCCTGACGCCATTGGAGCGATTACGTCTTCGGCAGGATGGGATACGGTAAAAAATCAAGCCTATTTAACCGAAATGATTCAGGAATTTCAACGTAACGGCATTCGAACCTCAATTTTTGTGGACCCTGTTCTTGAAATGATTGAAGGGGCTAAAAAAACGGGAACCGACCGCATCGAACTGTACACCGAAGCTTTTGCACATCAATACGATTTAGGAAACGAAAAAGGCATTGAACCGTATGTAACGGCGGCTGTTTTAGCTAACGAATTGGATTTAGGAATCAACGCAGGTCATGATTTGAGTTTGGACAATATTCACTTTTTCAAACAAAATATCCCAGGTTTATTAGAAGTTTCTATTGGTCACGCATTGATTTCCGAAGCGTTGTATTTAGGCTTGGACAATGTGGTTAATATGTATTTGAACAAACTGAAATAATCTTAATGACATAGATTTGTAACACAAAGATCCGCTAAGATTTTAAAGAGAAACTCAAAGTTTTAGTTTTAGAATTCTTTGTGTGACTTTGAGATTGCTTTGTGAATCTTTGTGGAATAATTATTAAAATATCAAAAATGTTATATTCAAAAATAGAAGGTTCAGGCAAGCCACTTTTAATTCTTCACGGATTTTTAGGCATGTCTGACAATTGGAAAACATTAGGAGTCCAATTTGCTTCCGAAGGTTTTGAAGTCCATATTTTGGATTTGCGCAACCACGGCCGCAGTTTTCAGTCGGAAGAATTCAGTTACGAACTAATGGTGCAAGACATTGTTCAGTATTGCCAAGAACACCATTTGGAAAAAATTAACGTGATTGGTCATTCTATGGGTGGAAAAACAGCCATGCTTCTCGCGGCGCGTTATCCGGAATTGGTCGATAAATTGATAGTGGCCGATATTGGTCCTAAATATTATGCGCCACATCATCAAGATATTCTAGCGGGATTGAACGCGGTTGATTTTACTTTGAAACCCAGTAGAAAAGAGGTGGAAGAAATTCTTTCACACTACATTTCTGATTTTGGAACGCGTCAATTTTTATTGAAAAATTTATATTGGCAAGAGCCAGGTCAATTGGCGTTCCGATTTAATCTAGCAGTTTTTAATACAAAAATTACCGAAATTGGCGTTGCTCTACCCGCAGAGTTGTGTTTTGAAAAACCAACACTTTTTATTCGTGGGGGTAATTCTGATTATATTTTGGATGGAGATATACTAGCAATAAAAGAACAATTTCCAAAGGCTAGTATTGAAACTATTCCTAATACAGGACATTGGTTACATGCCGAGAATCCTGCTTTATTTTATCAATTGAGTTTGTCTTATTTAAATTAATATAGTTATGAAATTATTAATCAGAGTTTTAGTTACCGCCCTTTTAGTATTGGTTTTGTCTTATTTTATGAAAGGTGTTCGTGTAGATGGTGTGGTTACGGCATTAATTGTAGCGGTAGTTTTAGGGTTGTTGAATGCGTTTATTAAACCTGTTTTAGTGTTTTTTACACTGCCGTTTACCATTTTTACTTTAGGTTTATTTTTAATCGTAATTAATGGGATATTAATCTTGGTATGTACTAAGATTGTGGGTGGCTTTCATGTAGATTCGTTTTGGACGGCTACTTTGTTTAGTGTGATATTGTCTATTTCTCAATCCATCATGTACAAAATCACGGGTGGTTCTAAATAAACAGGCTTTTTTACAGCCGTTGTTGGGTCTATTTTTAGATTGAATTAAAAACTTGTTTGGGTTGCAAAAATTTTATAATTTTGCAACCCAATTTTATTATGTAAATTAAAGAACAAGATGGATATCAAAAGAGTAGCTATAGATGCTGTAAATGAAACGATTGTCATGACTGTGGTTCACATGGATTACAAAGGACAAGTAGCAAAAAGAATCAATGAAAAAATGCCTTTGGCTACCGTAAAAGGATTCAGAAAAGGACAAGTACCTAAAGATCTTGTTGAAAAACAATACGGAAAAGCGATTAAGAAAGAGGAAGTTAAGAAAGTAGTTGATTTAGCATTAGAGCGTTTTATTCAATCAGAACGTTTGAATCTTTTAGGAACTCCATTGGCTAAAGAAAATGAAGAATTGGATTGGGATGCTGAGGAATTGGTATTCGAATACGAAATTGGTTTAGTGCCTAATTTTGAATTGGACTTAGAAGCAAAAAATACTATCATCAAATACGTAGTTAAAGCGGATGATAAATTAATTGACGGTCAAGTAGCGCGTATCCAAAAACAATTTGGAAAAGCGATTCCTCAAGAAGTGGTAGCTGAAGGTTGTGATGTAACAGGAACTTTCTCTAATGAAGAAAAAGGAATCAACAATAAAACAGTTTTGGCTTTAGACGTTTTTAAAGATAAAAAAACAGCTAAAAAATTCATCGGAAAACAAGTAGGTGACGTAGTAACTGTAAATACTAAAGGTTTATTTGAAGACGATCACCAATTAATGGACTACCTTAAAGTTGGACATGATGACGTTCACTCTTTAGCGGTTGACGTAGACTTTACTATTGAATCTATCAACTCAATTGAATTAGCTGAATTGAACCAAGAATTGTTCGATAAATTATTCGGAGAAGGAAGCGTAGCAACTTTAGACGAATTGAAAGCAAAAATCAAAGAAGATGCTGAAAGTCAATTTGCGCAACAAGCAGACCAAAAATTATTAGGCGATGTAACGGAGTTTTTAATTGAAAACACCAAATTTGATTTGCCAGCTGAATTCTTGAAAAAATGGTTGCAAACAGTAGGTGAGAAAAAATTATCTGCTGAAGAAGCAGAAGTAGAATATGCTCGTTCTGAGAAAGGATTGCGTTTCCAATTGATTGAAGGAAGAGCTTTGGCACAAAGTAATATCCAAATCACTTTTGAAGACTTGAAATCATTTACATCTAATGCGATCAGACAACAAATGGCGCAATTCGGACAAACAAATCCTTCTGACGAAGAAGTTCAAGGAATTGTAGCTCGAGTTTTATCGAACCAAGAAGAGGTAAAACGTTTATCGGATCAAGTAGTTGCAGCTAAATTATTGGAAGTATTCAAAGAAAAAGCAAATCCAACTACAAAAGAAGTTACTTACGAAGAATTTATTGCTGCTTCTTACGGAGAATAATTTCTAAAAAAATAAGTATATTTGAGCGTCAAAAGAATTTTCTTCTGACGCTCTTTGTTTTTTTTAAGTTAAAGTTCTTGTTGAGCAACTTTAAACTTTTAAACTTTAAACTTTTAAACTAAAAAAATGAACTACGGTAAAGAATTTAGAAAATTTGCTACAAAGCACCAAGGGGTGAACGCTATGTATTACGATAAAATCGTAGGAGCAATGACACCGAAAAATATGACACCTTACATCATCGAAGAACGTCAATTGAATATTTCTCAATTGGATGTGTTTTCACGATTGATGATGGATAGAATTATCTTCTTAGGAACTGGAATTGACGACCAAATTGCTAACATTGTACAAGCACAATTGTTGTTCTTAGAAAGTGCTGATGCTTCAAAAGATATTCAAATTTATTTGAATTCTCCAGGCGGTAGCGTGTATGCTGGATTGGGTATTTATGATACAATGCAATACATCAAACCTGACGTAGCTACTATTTGTACAGGGATGGCAGCTTCAATGGGAGCAGTGTTGTTATGCGCAGGTGCTGCCGGAAAGCGTTCGGCTTTGCCACACTCAAGAGTAATGATCCACCAACCTTCAGGAGGCGCCCAAGGTGTAGCAACAGATATGGAAATCAACTTACGCGAAATGTTGAAGTTGAAAGATGAATTGTATAAAATCATTTCGCACCATTCTGGTCAAACTTTTGACAAAGTACATGCAGATAGCGAACGTGACTATTGGATGATTGCTGAAGAAGCAAAAGTCTATGGAATGATTGATGAAGTTTTAGTAAGATAGCTCCCTAACCCCCAAAGGGGGAATAAAATAACTAACTTAAAAAAAATATAGTTTCTCTCTCCCTCCCTTTTTGGGAGGGTTGGGGAGGTGCTCAAAAAATAGATGGCAAAACAAGTATTAGAATGTTCTTTTTGTGGTAGAAAAAAACCGGAAACCAATTTATTGATTGCAGGTATTGATGCCCATATTTGCGATAAATGTATCGAACAAGCCCACGGAATTGTTTTAGAAGAATTGAATTCGAGTGGTAATTCGAAATTGATTGGGGATTTAATTCTTAAAAAACCAAAAGAAATCAGGGCTTTTTTAGATCAATACGTTATTGGTCAAGACCAAACCAAAAAAGTCATGTCGGTGGCGGTGTACAATCACTATAAGCGTTTGATGCAACAGCAATTAGACGATGAGGTAGAGATTGAAAAAAGTAACATCATTATGGTAGGTCAAACAGGAACAGGAAAAACTTTGGTAGCCAAAACGATTGCCAAAATGTTAGATGTTCCTTTAGCCATTGTAGATGCAACAGTACTTACTGAAGCGGGTTATGTGGGAGAAGATGTCGAAAGTATTTTAACGCGTTTGCTTCAAGCAGCTGATTATGATGTAGCGAAAGCCGAAAGAGGAATTGTATTCATTGATGAGATTGATAAAATTGCGCGAAAAAGTGATAATCCATCCATAACTCGTGATGTTTCGGGAGAAGGGGTACAACAAGCATTATTGAAATTATTAGAAGGAACGGTTGTTAACGTACCCCCAAAAGGAGGACGCAAACACCCCGATCAAAAATTTGTTGAGGTGAATACCCAAAACATTCTGTTCATTGCAGGAGGTGCTTTTGATGGCGTAGAACGCATCATTTCGAAACGTTTGAATCGTCAGGCGGTTGGGTATAGTACTTCTAAAAATGTGGACAATATTGACAAAGACAATTTGTTGCAATACGTCATTCCAAAAGACATTAAAGATTTTGGTTTGATTCCAGAGATTATTGGTCGTTTACCAGTATTAACGCACATGGATCCTTTGGATAAAGCTACGTTACGTGCCATTTTGACCCAACCGAAAAACGCCTTGATTAAGCAATATGCTAAATTGTTTTTGATGGATGAGGTCGAATTTACCATTACAGATGATGCTTTAGATTTTATTGTGGAAAAGGCTTTGGAATACAAAGTAGGTGCTCGTGGATTGCGTTCGTTATGCGAGGCGATATTGACCGATGCTATGTATGAATTGCCAAGTTCTGAGGATAAAAAATTAGCGATTGATCTAGAGTATGCTCAAGAAACTTTGAATAAAAATTTATTAAAGCGTTTAGAAATAGCGTCTTAAATAGATCACATGACAAAAAAAAATTGGCTTAATCTTCCGGTAAAAAACATCGAAAAGTCCAAACAATTCTTTTCAAAAATTGGATTCTCATTCAATGAAGAATACAGCAATGAAAATTCAGCTTGTATGCTAGTAGGAGACCAAAATTTTGTGGTGATGCTTTTTGAAGAGTCGCTATTTGGTAATTTTGTTCAGAATACAATTGCAGATACTCAAACACATTCAGAAATGTTGATTTCCATTGATGCTGAAAGTAGAAATGAAGTAGAAGAATTGGCTCAAAAAGTCGAGGAAGCTGGAGGTGTGCTATTTGCAAAACCAGCTGAAAATCAAGGTTGGATGTATGGTTGTGGCTTTTCTGATTTAGACGGACATCGCTGGAATGTTTTGTTTATGGATTATAGCAAATTACCCAATTAATTTTGGTTTGAATAATTTATAACAATTGGAATTAACCTGCTCTTTTATCAGAGTGGGTTTTTTTTATGGTTTGTTGTTAAGAATAGTAATTAAAAAAACATCCATTATTCTTTTTTATCAGCGATAGATTGCCGATTTTTGTCGTTCAAATAAATAGCATTACAAATGGCAATAGCAGATAAAGAGATTATTTTATTAAAAGTTTCTGGTCAAGATAAACCGGGGGTAACAGCAGGTTTAACGTCTATATTAGCTAATTATGATGCCGTTATTTTAGATATTGGTCAAGCCGATATTCACGATACGCTTTCGTTAGGGATTTTATTCCAAATTAAAGCAGGGTCCTCTTCAGGACCTGTGCTAAAAGATTTACTATTTAAAGGATATGAATTGGGAATTAAAGTGAAGTTTATTCCGATTTCTATTCCCGATTATGAAAATTGGGTAAAAGCACAAAGTAAACAACGCTACATTATCAATATTTTAGGGGAAGTGTTAACTGCAACTCAACTCGCTGCGGTAACTAAAATCATGTCAGACCAACATTTGAACATTGATTCCATAATTCGTTTGACGGGTAGAACATCGGTAGTGGAACAAGAAGAATATCCACGTTCATGTGTGCAATTATCCGTAACGGGAACTATCGAAGATAAAACGTCAATGACAGCTAGTTTCATGGAAATTTCGAGAACCTTAGATGTTGATATTTCGTTCCAAGAAGACAATATGTACAGAAGAAACCGCCGTTTGGTGTGTTTTGATATGGATTCGACTTTAATTCAAACAGAGGTAATTGATGAATTGGCTGATTTAGCTGGAGTAGGGGAGCAAGTACGGGCAATTACCGAATCAGCGATGAATGGCGAAATTGACTTTAAAGAAAGTTTCAAAAAACGCATGGCTTTGTTAGAAGGCTTGAGCGAAGAAGTCCTACACAATGTAGCCATCAATTTACCGATAACCAAAGGAGCGCATCGTTTGATGAGAGCTTTGAAATATTACGGTTACAAAACCGCTATTTTATCGGGAGGGTTTACCTATTTTGGGGATTATTTACAAAAAGAGTTGGGTATTGATTATGTTCATGCCAACCAATTGGAAATCAAAGACGGGAAATTAACGGGTAACTATATTGGCGAAATTGTGGATGGTCAAAAGAAAGCCGAATACCTGCAAGCCATAGCCGAAAAAGAAGGCATACACATTAATCAAACTATTGCGGTAGGTGACGGAGCAAACGATTTACCGATGTTGAACTTAGCTGGTTTAGGAATTGCTTTCCACGCCAAACCAACAGTAAAAGAAAATGCTGCTACGTCTATTTCTAGTTTAGGTTTGGATGGCGTTTTATACCTGTTAGGCTACCACGACAGACATATCGATATGATGGAGGAATAAGCTATATTTTATATAAAATTAAAATGCGCATCAAAATTATTTGTTGCGCATTTTTTATTGTAAATTTTTCAATTGCTCTAAATACTCTCTTTGGTTGGACAATCTTGGTATTTTGTGTTGGCCGCCCAGTTTATTTCGTTCTTTTAGCCAATCATAAAATAAATTTTTTCGTGCCAAATTGATCACCAAAGGATTTAGGGTCATATTGTTGTAGCGTTTTGCTTCATAATCAGAGTTTAGGCTTTGAATGGTGTCATCTAATATTTTTTGGAAATGAACTAGATCAGTTGGATTTTGTTTGAATTCAATCATCCATTCGTGAGCGCCTTTTTCTTGTCCGTCCATAAAAATAGGAGCAACCGTATAATCAATGATTTCTGTTTGGGTCAATTGGCAGGCTTTGGCGATAGCCTGATCGGTATTTTCAACCATCAGTTCTTCTCCAAAAACATTGATATGGTGTTTGGTTCTACCCGAAACGCGAATTCTATACGGATTCAATGACGTAAAACGAACGGTATCGCCAATAAGATAGCGCCATAATCCTGAATTTGTAGTGATGACAACGGCATAGTTTTTAAATAATTCTACATCAGCTAGTCGAATTACTTTTTGGTCGGTTGTGCCAAAAGTATCCATTGGAATGAATTCGTAAAAAATGCCATAGTCTAGCATTAGTAACAAATCGCTAGAATTATTTAGGTCTTGGATGGCAAAGAATCCTTCAGAGGCATTGTATATTTCGTAGTATTTAAAATCCGATTTTGGGAGTAACTTTTGGTATTGTTCTCGGTAGGGTTCAAAACTGACTCCACCGTGAAAATACACTTCTAAATTAGGCCAAATTTCTAATAAATTTCCTTTCCCCGTCTCTTCTAATAATCGATTCATTAACACTAATAACCAGGAAGGAACTCCAGCAAAACTGGTTACGTTTTCATTTTTGGTTTCGTTTATTATAGCGGTTAACTTGGTTTCCCATTCGCTCATCAACGAAATTTTACTACTTGGCGTACTGCTGAATTCTGCCCAAATAGGCATATTTTCAATCAAGATGGCTGATAAATCGCCAAAAAAAGTATCCTTATCTTCATAGATTTGGGAACTTCCGCCCAAACGAAGACTTTTGCCCAAGAACATTTCAGATGCTTCGTTGTTGTTCAAATACAAACATAATAAATCCTTACTTCCTTTGTAATGACAGTCTTCTAAAGCATCATTACTCACAGGTATGAATTTACTTTTGGCATTGGTAGTCCCGCTGGATTTAGCAAACCATTTGATAGGAGTGTCCCAAAAAACGTTCTGCTCTCCTTGACGAGTACGTTCAATTAAAGGTTGTAAATCTTCGTAACTAGAAACCGGAACTCTTTCAGAAAATGCAGCATAAGAAGTGATAGAAGCAAAATCGTATTGAGTACCCACTACCGTATTTTCCGCTCGCCGAATCAAATTCATCAATAACTCTTCTTGTACCTCGTTGGGGTACTTTAAGAACAATTCGATTTGATGAATCCGTTGCTTTAAAACCCAAGAAGCAATGGAATTAATGATGGGTATGGGCATATTTGTGAGTTACGAATTATGAATTTAGGATTGTGAATGATAACTTTACCAAAAATAACAATTTTTGTTCAATTTCAAACCTGAAACTTTTAACCAAATGACATACGAAGGGGTATTAACCAAAATGCAAACTGAATTTGGAGATCCAATTCAGTATTATCTTGTTTTTGAGGATAGTTTTTTGAATGTAAACCAATTATTGGGGAAACCAATGGAAATCAAATTTGTAGGTTTTCAATGTTTGAATTGTGGGAAGAAGAAAAAAATTTTTCGACAAGGTTTTTGTTACGATTGTTTTTATTCGAGTCCTGCTGTTGGGGATTGGATTATGAAACCCGAGTTGAGTACAGCCCATTTAGGAATTGCAGATCGTGATTTGGCCTACGAAGAAAAAGTACAATTACAACCACATATTGTGTATTTGGCTTTGTCAAGCGAAGTAAAAGTGGGGGTTACCCGAAAAACACAAATGCCAACCCGATGGATTGATCAAGGTGCGAGTCAGGCAATTTCGATTGTTGAGGTACCCAATCGTTATTTGGCGGGGATTACAGAGGTCGCTTTGAAAAATCATTATGCTGATAAAACGAATTGGCGAAAAATGTTGACCAATACTTTTGAACCTATTGATTTGATTGCAGAGCGATTGAAAGTAGAACATTTAATTCCAACTGAGGTTCAGGAGTATTTTTACAATCAGAAAATTGATTTATACGAAATGCACTATCCTGTTTTAGACTATCCAACTAAGGTATCTAGTTTGAGCCTAGACAAAACCCCTAATTTTCAAGGGAAACTTATAGGAATCAAAGGGCAATACCTGCTTTTTGAAGGAGGGATAGTTTTTAATATTCGAGGTTCAGAAGGCTATGTTGTGAAAATTGAGATATAAAAAAAAGCTTCCATTGGAAGCTTTTTATTTATTGAATACTAATCTCAAATGGCATTCTAGCCTGAATTCCTTTGTAATTTTGAATTCGTTTGATTTGTTCCATCACTCTATAGTTTTCTTCTCCAATTTCTTCTTTGATTAGGCGTTCTTTGCTTTTTGCAAAAGGCAAATTTTCTAAGAAATCATCAAAATTTTTCTTGTATTCTGGATAGTTTTGAGTGTTATAGGCTGTAATTTTCGCCAAGCGTGCTGCTTCTTTAATGGCGTCATCTAATCCTCCAATTTTGTCTACCAATCCAATTTTGATAGCATCAGAACCTGTCCAAACGCGACCCTGCGCAATAGCATCGACTTGGGTAAAAGTCATTTTTCGTCCTTGAGCTACATGAGCAACAAATGTCCTGTAAATTTGTTCTACCCCTTCGGTTGTTACCGCTTTGAATTTTTCGTCTATTGGCGCAAACGGATTGTAATTTTCTGAGTTTTCGTGTGTTTTTACTTGTTCAGAGTGAATACCCATTTTAGTAGTCAATCCACTAAAATTAGGCAGTATACCAAAAACACCTATAGATCCGGTAATAGTGTTGTTTTCTGCAAAAATTTTACTCGCATTACAAGCAATATAGTATCCTCCTGAAGCGGCATAATTCCCCATAGAGACTACAACAGGTTTTACTTTTTTAGTCAGTTCAATTTCTCTCCAAATTAAATCAGATGTTAAGGCATTTCCCCCTGGACTGTCAATGCGAAGTACAATTGCTTTCACATCATCGTTATTTCTAGCTTCGTTGATAGAACGGCGCATTGCACCTTCTCCGATGATATTGACATCGCCTTCTCCGCTCTGGATTTCGCCTTGAGCATAAATGATGGCGATTTCGTTTTTAGTATCAGAAGGAATCGATGTGGTAGCGATTTTTCGAGCATAATCTGCAATAGAAACGCTTTCATAATCGTCTTTAGCATCGACTTTTAGCATTTTTTTGATGGCGTTGTGGTACACATCTTCATAGGCAACTATATCTACTAATTTTTGCGATTTAGCCATTTCTGGAGTTCGTGCCAAAAGACCGTTGGCAATTTCATTTAATTTTTGAACGGATATATTTCTACTTTTGGCAATGTCAGTAACGACTGAATTCCAAATCGAATTGAGTAAAGCTGTTGTTTGTTCTCTATTGGCATCACTCATTTTATTTTCAAGGAAAGGTTCTACGGCACTTTTGTATTTTCCGTGACGAATGACTTCCATTTTAATGCCTGTTTTGTCCTGAAAATCTTTGAAGAAAAGCAAGTCTGAAGACAATCCTTTGAAATCTAAATCTCCCACTGGGTTCAGATAAATGGTATTGGCAACCGAATTTAAGTAGTATTCTTTTTGCGAATAGGTATTGGCGTATGCCAAAACAAATTTCCCAGATGATTTAAAATCTTCTAATGCATCTCTAACTGCTTTGCTTTGTGCCATTCCAAGAGAAGAATGATTGTTTAAAATTGAAATTCCTTTGATGTTGGTGTCAGTTTTAGCGGCTTCAATCGCACTAATGACATCTGTCAAGCCGATGTGTTTTTTATCTGAAAAAGCCGTTACCCATGGGTCGGAATATTTACCTGCGTAATCGTTTTGAATTTCTTCTAGATTCAATTCGATAATTGAATTTTCTTTCACATCAATACTTTCTTCTTCGCCACCAAAAATAGCTCCGATGATAATTATTCCAAAAAAGAATAACATAGTGAAAACAAAAATACCCACGATGGTTGCCAAAACATTTCCTAAAAATTTCATAATAATCTATTTTTCTAAATAAGTAGTTTGTGGTGTTAAAATGTTACATCGTATTTCATTTGAATTGAAATTTAGTTATTAACACCTCACACAAATATAACATTCTTTTAGTTAATTTGCAGCTAATATGAAATCACAACATCAGGTCGTTTTATCTATAGGAACTAATCAAGGGAATCGTTTGGAAAATATCGAAAGATGTTTGCAATTGATTCATCAAGAGGTGGCTACGGTTATCAAAGTTTCTAAAGTGTATGAGGCCCCTTCTTGGGGATTTGATAGTGATGCTTTTTATAATGCGGCTATTTTGATACATACTTTTGATTCGGCTGATGTTATTTTAGAAAAAGCATTGCGAATTGAAAAGCAGATGGGTCGTGTAAGAAGCGAAGGCTTGGGGTATCAATCGCGTAGCATTGATATTGATGTGATTACTTTTGATACTGAAATCATAAGCTCAGATCAATTGGAGATTCCTCATCCATTGATGCAAGAACGGATTTTTGTTTTAAAACCAATGATGGATTTGAATTTGGAATGGATTCATCCTGTTTTAAACCAATCGGTTCTGGAATTACTCGAATCGTGTCAGGATGAAAGTGATTGCGTAGCAGTTCAAAATTTAGAAAGTCCGTTGCGTAAAATTGCTTTGGAACAGTTTAATTATGTGGCTTTTGAAGGCAATATTGGGGCGGGAAAAACTACTTTGGCTACTAAAATAGCCGAAGATTTTAATGCCAAATCTGTTTTGGAACGCTTTGCTGACAACCCATTTTTACCTAAATTTTATAAAGATCAAAATCGGTATGCTTTCCCTTTAGAAATGTCATTTTTAGCCGATAGGTACAAACAATTGTCAGATGATTTGTCTCAATTTGATTTGTTTAAAGACTTTATTGTTGCCGATTATCATATTTTCAAATCCTTGATTTTTGCTAAAATTACTTTGGCAGATGATGAATACCGCTTGTATAGCAATCTGTTTCATATTATTTACAAGGAAATGCCTAAGCCTGATTTGTATGTGTATTTGTACCAAAATTCTGAGCGTTTGTTGCACAATATTAAAAAACGTGGCAGAAGCTACGAACAAGAAATCCCAGCCGAATATTTAGACAAAATCAATACGGGTTACTTGGATTATATCAAATCACAAACGGATTTGAATATTTTAATTATTGATGTTTCTGATCGCGATTTTGTAAAAAACCATGAAGATTATTTGTTTATTTTAGGTGAAATCCAAAATAAGATAAATTCGTAATAACTTATCTTTTCAAACTAAAATGTCCTCTTTTTTCGGGAGCAGTGGCATCCATTTTAAAGACATACCAATAGTCGGAAGCGGGTAATTCTTGTCCGTTAAAAGTACCGTCCCAACCAATGCTGTTTGGACTTAATTCTTTGACTAGTTTGCCATATCGATCATAAATGCTAATTGTTGCATCTGGATAGTTTACTACCCCTTCTATATTCCAAAAGTCATTAAAGTTGTCATTATTAGGCGTAAAAAATTTAGGAGTTTTGATTACTACATAATTTTCAGATACGGTATTGCAATTCCCTATTTCTCTTACGTACGCAGTTTGTATTCCAGCAGGAGAGTCTGCAAATACATTCGATGATTGATAGTTTATGTTATCAATTGAATATTCATACAAAGCGGAGGGATTTCCTAATCGAATAGTTACTGCTGTATCGTCTGTTGTGATTGATTCTATTTTTGGAGCGGGGTTTTCAACTACTGTTATCGTTTTTCTGACGGTACAACTTTCGGGAGCAGCACGTGTAATATCTACTGTGTATACTCCAGGTTTGCTGATTTCAATGGTTTGTTTTCTTTCCCCAGTTGACCATAGATAACTCATGCCAATTTCTGAAATTTTAGCATCAATAGTTAATTTTTTTGAGGTGCAGATTACTACTTTTTCATCAGGTATAATCGGGGGTGAATAGACTACTATTTCGACGGGTTCTTTTGAACCGGTGGTACAATTATGATTGACCGCTTCTATATAATAAGTTGTATTAGCTGAAATTACTCGATAAATAGATGTTCCAATTGAAACGAGATTATTCCCATCAGGATCGTCATACCAGTATATTGTACCTTCAGAAGTATTCGCTTCAAGAAATACATATCCAGCTCCACACATGGTGAATCGAGAATAGTTAGTTGTTATTTCAGGAATAGTATAAATGGTAGCGTTGATTGGTGTTCTAGTAGAATAATCGTGGCAAGAAGAGTATTCAGTGTCTATATAGTATGTTGTGCTTTTGTTAATAGTTGGTGTTGTAAAGGAAGTACCCATTCCAATAGGACTACCTCCAGTTTCGTTTTCGAACCAATTAATTGTTCCTAAGTTTGATGTAGCTTGCAATATTAGGTTTCCACTGCCACATCGATTTGATTCGGTTATTGTAGTAATTTGAGGAATGATTATCGACGTGCTAGTTGCAATGTTAATTTCAGGGTCTCCTGGCATACCTCCATATTCTACAATATACCCATTGGCTTGTTGTGAGCCATTAATGGATTCGCCATTATAATTCAAATCATTCCAAGAACCTATTGTGCCTTTTCCATCATTTTCTATAATGATTGCGTAATCTTCATCTTCCTTGAATAAATTATAGATATTGTCGGGTTCGTAAAAGGGAATTCCATTGTACCAATTATAACTACTTCGGTTCCAATTGGCATAATTGTCTGAATGTCCTATAGCTCTAGGATTTGAAATATAAAGTCCCATGACTGGTGTTGACTGTAAATTATAAAAAAACATAGTTCCTTTTTCTGGCCCCGTCATCCATTTCCAAATACCTTCTTCTCCAATATCAGATCCTCCAATCCATCCTCCACCCTTTACTGTTTGTTGTGTAGCGGCTAATTGATTTTCATCTGCTGTTAATATGGTGGCTAAATATCCCTTTAAACCATGGTAGGTTCGTTTGTCTGCTAAGTCATTTGCTTTTCCCCAATCGATACCTAAATCAGGTGCTTTTCCAATTGTTGGTACAAATTCATAAAAATGTTGGTTGGAAGGTAAAAAACTTAATTTATCTGTACTAATTGAAAAAGTTCTATTCCCCGTTGGTTTGTTAGATGAATTGGTGTAAAAAACAGATTTAATTGCAGTTATGAAATCAGTATAAGGAATGAGTTCTCCTTCATTTTTACTTGTAAGTGTTAGTCGTCCAGTAATTTTATCCCAATTCGAATTAATTTTAGGGTGAGAACCATTCAAAGTTAAAATATCTTGTGAGTCAACATATCCTGTTGAAATTTGAATATAGATCGCATCTGTAACGGTTTTTGATGGGTCTGTAATTGTAATATCGGTTACAATAGGCAAAGAAGCATGTGTGCAATATACTTGACTTCCAGTTGCTTTAATCGTTGGAAGTGTTTCGGTTGTTGATATTGTATTTTTTTTGAATAAGGAAGTATAAGGGGCTAAAATTGTATCATTTATTGTTGTAAAAAACAATGTTCTATGATGTGATAAGGAAATTATTGCGTATGTAATGTGAGTGCTTAATAATAAGACGATTAGTGTTATTTTTATAAAAACTACATTTTTCATAATGTAAAAGTGGTGATTTTCATATCAATAAAACACTTTGCAATCTAAATTTAAATAAAAGTAGTTAAATATTATCTTTTTAAACTGAAATGTCCTCTTTTTTCGGGAGCAGTGGCATCCATTTTAAAGACATACCAATAGTCGGAAGCGGGTAATTCTTGTCCGTTAAAAGTACCGTCCCAACCTAAACTCGTGGGTCTTAATTCCTTTAGTAATTTTCCGTATCTATCAAAAATTCGCAGTTCAGCATTAGGATAGGAAATCATCCCTTTTACAGTCCAGAAGTCATTATAACTATCGTTATTTGGGGTGAAAAATTTCGGAATACTTAAGACGGTAATTTCTTTTGAAACCACACCACATCCATTTTTATCATTGACAAAAATTTCGTGAATTCCTCCTGGAACATTAGAAAAGAAATTAGAATCTTGCCAAAGTCCGTTTAAATAGTCCATGCTATATTCATAATCACCGGGTCCTGCGGTATTGATTGTAACGGTATTACTATCCACTAAATCTACAATGTCTATTGAAGTAATAGTAGTAATATTGGAAGCAGTAACTTGTATGGAACGAGTTCTACTACACCCAGATTGATTGGTTACTCCCACAGTATAGTTCCCTTCCGAATTGACACCTAAAGTCGGAGTTGTTATATTTAGAATAGCTCCGTCTTTCTTCCAGTTGTAATTGAAATTAGCCGCTGAAGAGTTGTCAAGAAAACCTGCATCTAATGTTACAAAAAAAGTAGGAATATTGGAACAAATTAATTGGGTTGAGTTCAACTCAATATTTGGAATTCGATGAACAATAAAAGGGATTGTTGTAGTTGCTGAACAATTGGTATTAATTGGGTTTTCTACTACTACAGTTACATTTTGTGTTGCTGTTATAAATGGATTGGGTAGCGGACTTGGTAAAAGAATATTATTTTGATCGTAGTATTTAACAGCCATTCCAGTTTGTCCGGCAAGAATTGTGGTTTCAAATGCAGAGGTATCAAATCCATATTTCCCATCTTGATTAGCGGGGTCAACTTCATCATCACATACAGTGGTTAGATTGGTAGAAATTGTAGTTGCGGTTGGGATGGCATCTACATAAAATGAAATACTAGTTTCGTCAAAACAATGTTGCGGAGAAGTATTGGTAACAATTGCTTTTATGGTTTGTGCGGTACTAGAAAAAGTGGCCGGGAAAGGGCTTGAAATTAATATTCCATTAGCGTCTTTTAAGGGGTTATTATTTTGATCTACATAACGCACACTAACATTAGATTGCCCGTTTAAAAGAGTAGATTCTAGTATTGTGGTGTTAAACGCTACTATTCCATTGTAATTAGTGTCGCATGCTCTTGGTATAATTACATGATTTGCAATAGGAAGTGCTTCAACATTTAGACGGATGTAAGGGCCAATGCCAACACAAGAATTTGCTATATTAGTTTCTATACGGACCCAGATATCTTGTGCATTAGGATAACCAATATTTCTATAGTTAGCACTATCTGCTATGGGATTGAGTTGCGATAATGCATCCGTTTGGTTTTTATAATAATTAATAGTATAGGTTTGATTTGTTGGTAATTGCGCTAAAATTACTCCTCTAGTGGAAGAAAAATCAAATGTGGCAATACCGTCTCTATTGTTGTTATTGGCGGTGCTATTGCCATTAGTATCTAAAAAATCATCACAAATTGTAAATTCGAAGTTTGAAGATGGATGAAAATTAGTAGTAGGTACAATTAATGTTATTTGGGCAACAGCACTACATCCTGTAACCGAATTAAAAACTCTTACCCCGATAGGCATTGAGGTAGGTGTGGTGTTTTCAAACGCAAATTGATTTGGAATTACATCAGCTACTGAATTGTTATTAATTGCACCAGCCAATGTAGTATAATAGGCAAAAGATTCGTTTGCATAATTTGACGAAATTAAATCATTGTTCACGGTTAAATTAAAAACAGTTTTACCATCAGAAATTAAATCAGTATCACATTGTGTAATTGATGTGTTCTGAACTATAGGTAATGGATTTATTGTTGCTGTAACTAAGGTTCTATTAGTTGGGCAGCCTGTACTAACATAATAATTGGTAGTTGTAGTCAGATTGGGTGTAGTAAAGCTGTTACCCGTTGCTAATGGTGTGCCTCCTGTAGCAGTAGTATACCATTCTATTGCGCCGTATGAAGCTGTAGCACCCAGAGTGACAGACCCTGCTCCGCAATTTGAACCAGGATTAGTCGTTGTTATTTGTCCACCAATTGAAATTGTTGTACTCGCAGAAAGCTGTAATGTTGGGTCTCCGGGCATGCCTCCATATTCTACTATATAGCCCTTAGGTTGGTAGGAACCACTAGAAGCACCTGTGTTGGATAAGTCATTCCAAGATCCAGGAGTCCCAACTCCAGGGGCTGTAATATGTGCATAGTCCTCATCTCCAGATTGATTCGGTTCTCCTGTATTCCAAAACGCAAAATTAGGGCTAGAACCATTTGCTGTTCCTCTCCAAAAAACTGTCCCTGCTTCAGGTCCAGTTGCCCATTTCCATACTCCTTCAACTCCTTCATCTGTCCCTCCAATCCATCCAGTTCCGGGAGCTTGTTTACCCGCTAATTGCGCTTCATCTAATGCGGTTAAGGTGGCTAAATACCCTTGTAGACCATAAAATGTCTTTAAAGCTGCAGCCGCTTTCGCATTTGTCCATGTAATTCCTAAATTGGGAACATATTCATAATAGTGGCCATTGCTTGGCAGATAATTGGCAAGACCATTACCCAATGAAATGGAAAAATTTCGTGTACCCGATGGGTTGGGATTTGAACTATAAAAAACAACATCTTTAATTGCTGCTTCAAATTCGGAATAATTGACTTGAACTCCCACTGTAGGACTTGAAAGAGTTAATTTTCCTTCTACAGCGTTCCAAGATGAAGTTAAAGTTGGATGGGAAGTCACATTAGATAATAGCAATTGGTCTTCTCCAATAACATATCCTGAAGCAATTTGAATATAAACGGCATCAGTAGTTAATTCAGAAGGATCGTGCGAAATAGTTACAGTTGAAACGATTTTGGTTTGTGAAAGCGGACAATACGAAAAATTTCCAGTTGCTGTAATTGAGGGTGCTGTAGTAACTATCGATTTTTGGGTAGGTGGATCAATAGGAATATGCTTTGAAAATCCCAATTGGGTTCCAAATAAAAGGATAAGCATTAAGAAGAGTGGGGTACATTTTTTCTTCATGCTATAAATATAGTTTTTTCAGCTGAATAGCCGAATTTATTTTGCAAAATGTAATTTTTTAAACAAATCCCAAACTACGATACCAGCACTCACAGAAATATTGAGAGAGTGTTTAGTGCCTAATTGCGGTATCTCAATAGCGCCATCACAAAGCGCTACGGCTTCTTGGGCTACACCAAAAACTTCATTGCCAAAAACTAGTGCATATTTTTGATTATTTTCTACTTCAAAATCTTGAAGAAAAATAGCACTCTCCACTTGTTCGATGGCAAAAGTTTGGATGTTTTCGGTTTTTAGTTTTTTGATAACTTCTAGAACATTTTCTGCATGTTCCCAAGTTACAGTTTCAGTAGCGCCTAGGGCTGTTTTGTGAATTTCTTTATTGGGAGGTGTGGCAGTGATACCACACAAATAGATTTTTTCAATTAAAAACGCATCTGCCGTTCTAAATACAGATCCAATGTTGTGTAAACTACGAATATCATCCAAAATCAAAATCAAAGGTGTTTTTTCAGATTGTTTGAAATCTTCGATTGATTTTCTATCGAGTTCGCTATTTTCGAGTTTTCTCATTTTTTAGTTTGAAGTAAATAGGTAAAAAAAAAGCTTCCGTAACTATTAGGAAGCTTTTATGATATATTTGGAAATATAATTAGCTTTTTGCAGGAGCATCAGCCAATACAGTTCCTTTGATAGTCAACACTTTTGTTGGTTGTCCTGCTGCATTTGAACTAACAGTAACAGTTTTTGTAAAAGGACCTACTCTGTCAGTAGCATATTTTACACCAATAATTCCTTTAGCACCTGGAGCGATTGGCTCTTTTGGAGTGGTAGGCACTGTACATCCACAAGATCCTTGTGTGTTAGTGATGATTAATGGTGCGTTCCCATTATTAGTAAAAACAAATTCACGTTTTCCGTCAGCATTGTGCGCAATAGTTCCGTAATCGATAGTTTCAGTTACAAATACCATCCCTGCACCTTCTACTTTAGCAGCTTTTGAAGTCGCTTTTTTAGTTTCTTGTGCGTTAGAAGCTACAGATCCTAAAACTAATAAAGCTAAAACAATTATTTTTTTCATGATTTACTTAAATTAAAATTTGAAACACAAATCTATATAAAAAAACAGAAACTAAATCTTAAATTTCCCTTAAAAATAGATAAAATTTTAAAACAGTTCTTTATTCGCTATAAAATCTATAAATTCGCTCACATATTTTAATCGATTAAAAAAAACAAATTGGCAGCTAAAGAGAAAGTAGTAAAGGAAACTCCTTTGATGAAACAATACAACGAAATTAAGGCAAAATATCCTGATGCTTGTTTGTTGTTTCGTGTAGGGGATTTTTACGAAACATTTGGAGAAGACGCAATTAGAGCTTCTAAAATTTTAGGAATTGTATTGACTAAAAGAGGTGCAGGATCTGAAACAGAAACAGCTTTGGCTGGTTTTCCGCACCATTCATTAAATACCTATTTGCCTAAACTAGTTAAAGCAGGTTTGCGTGTTGCTATTTGTGATCAATTGGAAGATCCAAAAATGACTAAGACTATTGTGAAACGTGGCGTAACGGAATTGGTTACACCTGGGGTCTCAATGAATGATGAAGTTTTACAATCTAAAGTCAATAATTTTTTAGCCTCGATTTATTTTGCCAATAAAAATATAGGAATCTCGTTTTTAGATGTGTCAACGGGTGAGTTTTTAACCGCTCAAGGTAATGCAGAATACATTGACAAACTGCTTCAGAATTTTAATCCGAGTGAGGTTTTGGTTCCAAAGAACAGTAAAAACGATTTTAAGGCTGCTTTTGGAGAAGATTATCACAGCTTTTATTTGGAAGATTGGTTGTACAAAGAAGATTATGCCTTTGAAACTTTAACGAAGCATTTTCAGACGGTTTCCTTGAAAGGTTTTGGAATTGAAGAATTGAAAGAAGGGGTTATCGCTGCTGGAGCCATTTTGTATTATTTATCCGAGACGCAACACAATAAAGTGCAGCATATTACCTCTATTCAGCGTATTGCTGAAGATGCTTACGTTTGGATGGACCGATTTACTATTCGCAATCTAGAATTGTATCATAGCTATAATCCTAATGCGGTTACCCTTTTAGATGTTATTGATAGAACGTTGTCTCCAATGGGAGGACGCTTGCTTAAGCGTTGGTTGGCTTTGCCCTTAAAAGATGCTACTAAAATACAAAGTCGTCATCAGGTGGTGGCCTATTTGAAAGAAAACCAAGAAATTTTAAAAAATACACAACATCAAATCAAGCAGATTTCCGATTTGGAACGTTTGATTTCGAAAATTGCGACCGGAAAAGTATCTCCACGCGAAGTAGTCTATTTAAAAGAGTCTTTAGATGCCATATTGCCAATTAAATCGTTGGCTTTACAAAGTCCACAAGAAGCAATGAAAGTGATTGGCGATAGTTTGCATAGCTGTGATTTATTGCGCGAAAAAATTAAAACTACCTTAAATCAAGAAGCGCCTGTGGCAATTGCCAAAGGAAATGCGATTGCTACAGGTGTGAATGCTGAGTTAGATGAATTACGCGCGATTTCTACTTCAGGGAAAGAGTTTTTGGAAGGAATTGAAAGAAGGGAATCAGAAAGAACGGGAATTTCATCATTGAAAATTTCGTTTAATAATGTTTTTGGATATTATATCGAAGTAAGGAATACGCACAAAGATAAAGTCCCTGAAGAATGGATTCGTAAACAAACTTTGGTGAATGCAGAGCGTTATATTACTGAGGAGTTAAAGGAATACGAAACTAAGATTTTAGGTGCTGAAGAGAAAATACATAAAATAGAATCTGAATTATTTGAGCAATTAGTGCATTGGATTGCTACGTACATCAAACCCGTTCAGATGAATGCTAATTTGATAGCACAATTGGATTGTTTGTGTTCGTTTACCCAATTAGCTATTGAAAATAAATACGTTTGCCCTGAAATTGATGATAGTTTCGAATTAGAAATCAAAGAAGGCAGGCACCCTGTTATCGAAAAGCAATTGCCTGTTGGCACCCCTTATATTTCAAATGATGTGTTCTTAGATAGAACAACCCAACAGCTGATTATGATTACGGGACCCAATATGTCTGGAAAATCAGCTATTTTACGTCAAACGGCTTTAATAGTACTCTTGGCTCAAATGGGAAGTTTTGTACCCGCAGAAAGCGTAAGAATGGGAATTGTAGATAAAATTTTTACTAGAGTAGGAGCAAGTGACAATATTTCGATGGGAGAATCCACTTTTATGGTCGAAATGAACGAAACGGCTTCTATTTTGAATAATATTTCAGACCGAAGTTTGGTGCTTTTGGATGAAATTGGAAGAGGAACAAGTACGTATGATGGGATTTCGATAGCTTGGGCTATTGCCGAGTTTTTGCACGAACATCCAACGCAGCCAAAAACGTTATTTGCCACACATTATCACGAATTGAATGAGATGAGTGAATCATTACCAAGGATTCAGAATTATAATGTGGCTGTCAAAGAATTGAAAGACACGGTTCTTTTCGTTAGAAAATTGGTTAAAGGAGGTAGTGCTCATAGTTTTGGTATCCATGTTGCTAAAATGGCTGGAATGCCTCAGATTGTAATTTTGAAAGCGCAAAAGCTGTTGAAGAAATTAGAAAAGAATCATTCGAACGAAGCGCTCAACGGAATCAAAGACGCTAAAGAAGAAATGCAAATGAGTTTTTTCAATTTAGACGATCCGCTATTAGAAGAAATTAAAGATGAAATCCTGAATTTAGATATTAATACGATTACCCCAATGGAAGCTTTGATGAAGCTGAATGAAATAAAAAGAATGCTGACAAAAAAATAGTTTTGATTTTAAAGTTTACGTTATCAGAAGATTACCATTTTAGGACTATTTTTTTCCAGAAAAGGCTTGTGTAATTGAATTAATGTATTAAATTTGCATCCGCAATACAGAACAAGTATCGCGATTCTTTCATAAGAATTGAAAATGCGAAAATAGCTCAGTTGGTAGAGCGCGACCTTGCCAAGGTCGAGGTCGCGGGTTCGAGCCCCGTTTTTCGCTCCAACAAGACCACATAATGCTCGGATGGTGAAATTGGTAGACACGCTGGACTTAAAATCCAGTGAACAGCAATGTTCGTGCGGGTTCAAGTCCCGCTCTGAGTACTAAAGCCTCTTCAATTGAAGAGGCTTTTTTTTGTTTTATAGAATATATAATGAATAGACTTTTTTAGTATCAGGATAAAGTATGGGAACTTTTGTAATTACAAAACGATTCAATGACGAATACAAGTTTGTATTTGCTTCTAGAAAAGGGAAAACTATTTTTACTAGTTTGAGCTATGAACTTAAATTTGAAGGAGAAGAAGATATTGAGAAATTTAAGGCCAATATTGATTTGGCTACTTTTTTAAAATTCAAATCAACTAAAGGGAAGTTCTATTTTAAGTTGCTATTAGATGGGGTTCATTTTGCAACTAGTAGAAAGTACAATACTGAATTACGACTTCAGAAAGGAATTGATGAGATTGTAAAGTATGCTGTACAATCAGATGTATTGGATTTTTCTACTAACGATGTTATTTTCTCAGATTAGAAGATAACAATTACTTAAATAGGTATAAAATAAAAAAGCCGTTACACTATGTGTACGGCTTAATTTTTTTTGCGTTGTAAGCTAATTACTTTGCAGCAGGAGCTTCAGCAGCAGGAGCAGCAGCAGAATCAACAGCTACAGCAGCAGTATCAGCAGGAGCAGCAGCAGAATCAACAGCTACAGCAGTAGTATCAGCAGCTACTTCTTCAGCAGGAGCTTCAGCTTTTTTACAAGATACAACAGTTAATACAGCAACAACAGCTAAACTTAAAAATACTTTTTTCATCTTACTTTATTATAAAAGGTTAATTATTAATTCGTGGCAAAGATATAAATTTTTTAATATGTAAAATATTTTTTCATTTTTTTTTTTTAATAATATTCGTCGTATTACTCATTTTTTTGCCCTAAAACCAATTTAGAGCATAAAATCATCAAGATAAGTCGCCTTTTATGAATAAAAAAGGAATCATTATAGTTTTAGACTTTTTCCATGATACGGTCTACAGCTCCTTTGTTTTTCTGAACAAAATCACGGCAGATGGTTCCTTTTTCAATACGGCTTTCTGTATTGGTAATTAAGTCAAGGAAATTACGACTTAATTCTTCTTTGTTTTGTATTGTAATACAACCTTTTAGGGCTACTAAATCAGTAGCTTCGGCAAAATGAGAAAAATGAGGGCCAATTAGTATTGGAATGCCGAATGTTGCGGGTTCTAAAATGTTATGTACCCCTGGATGTCCAAAACCTCCGCCTACATAAGCAATATCAGCATAGCTGTATATTTTGGTTAGTATCCCAATAGTATCAATAATAAATACATCAAAATCTTTCAGGTCTTTGTTCTCTTTTTCTGAATAGAGAAGCACTTTTTTGGCACAACTATTTTTTAGTTGTTGTATTTGATCAGGTTTGATGTTATGAGGCGCAATAATGTATTTAGTATCGGTAGTAGTATCGTTAATGAAATCGACCAATAATTCTTCGTCTTTAGGCCATGAACTTCCGGCTACGATAGTTGTTTTCCCGTTCTTAAATGTCTCAATAAAATCTAGAGTATTGTCTTTTTCTAAAATACTTGCCACTCTGTCAAATCGGGTATCTCCAGAGACAATTGCATTTTCTTTCCCTAATTGATGAAGCAAATGGAGTGCATTTTCGTTTTGAACAAAGAAATAAGTGAATGCATCTAACGCTTTTTTGTAAAATCCTCCGTACCATTTAAAAAAGGCTTGGTTTTCTCTGAAAATTCCTGAAATCAAATAGGTAGGAATGTTTTGTCGTTTAAGTTCGTTCAAATAATTGGGCCAAAATTCATATTTTATAAAGAAAACAGCATCTGGATGAGTTAGTTGAATGAATTTTTTAGCGTTTTTTAAAGTGTCTAAAGGTAAATAAACCGTAGCGTCTGCTATTGTATTGTTTTTACGCACTTCATAGCCAGAAGGAGAGAAAAAGCTAACGATGATTTTGTGGGTGGGGTATTTTTCTTTAATTCTTTCGATAACAGGTAATCCTTGTTCGTATTCTCCTAAAGACGCTGCGTGAAACCAAAACGTTTTGTCGGTAGATTTGATTTTGGTTTTTAATGTTGGAAACACCTCTTTTCTTCCTGCAACAAAAAGATTGATTTTTGGCACAAAAAAAGCGATGATTTGTAATAACAGCCCTGCTATTGAAACGATTATACTATAAATAAAAAGCATACTGGATATTTTGGTGCTAAAATACAGTTTCTTTATATTATTTTGATTGGTTAGAACTCATTAAATACCTATTTTTGTTTTTCGTTTTACGAATGGACTCACTTTATATTGGAATTTTAAATTGAAAATCTTCCAATTATTAAACAAAAAGTAAATGAAAAAAATACAAATGGTTGACTTGAAGGGTCAATACGATGCAATAAAAGAGACGGTTAATGCCTCTATCCAAGAAGTATTAGATACAAATGCTTACATCAACGGACCTCAAGTTCATTCGTTTCAAAAATCGTTGGAAGATTATTTAGGAGTGAAACACGTTATCCCATGTGCTAATGGTACTGATGCATTGCAAATTGCGATGATGGGATTAGGTTTGCAACCAGGTGATGAGGTAATTACTGCTGATTTTACTTTTGCGGCTACTGTTGAGGTCATTGCATTATTGCAATTGACACCTGTTTTGGTGGATGTTGATATGCATAATATGAATATCAGTATTGATAAAATCAAAAAAGCAATTACTCCAAAAACTAAAGCCATTGTACCCGTACATTTGTTTGGGCGTGCGGCTAATATGGAAGCGATTATGGCATTGGCCAAAGAACATAATTTGTATGTAATTGAAGATAATGCTCAGGCTATTGGGGCTAATTGTAAATTTTCGGATGGAACCAAAAAGAAAGCAGGAACAATAGGTCATGTGGGAGCGACTTCTTTCTTTCCTTCTAAAAATTTAGGTTGTTATGGAGATGGAGGAGCAATTTTTACCAATGATGACGCCTTAGCACATACGCTTCGTGGTATTGTCAATCATGGAATGTACGAAAGATACCACCATGATGTCGTAGGGGTCAATTCTCGTTTGGACAGTATTCAAGCCGCTGTGCTGAATGCTAAATTACCATTGTTAGATCAATACAATACAGCCAGACAAAACGCAGCTAGAAAATATACGGCAGCGCTTGAAGGGCATAAAAATATTATTGCACCAAGTATTTGCGATATATGCGATTGTCATGTTTTTCACCAATATACGTTGCGAATTATTGATGCCGACAGGAATGGATTAATGCAGCATTTATTGGATAAAGGAATTCCTTGTGCAATTTACTATCCAATTCCGTTGCACAGTCAAAAAGCGTATGCGGATGTGCGATATAAAGAAGAAGATTTTCCTGTAACCAATCAATTGGTGAAAGAAGTGATTTCGTTACCTATGCATACGGAATTAGATGACGAGCAAATTAAATTCATCACGGATAGTGTTTTAGAATTTTTAAACAAATAGTTATTTCTAAATTAACAAACGGGAATCAAATGAAAGTATTAGTAACAGGAGGTTTAGGTTTTATAGGTTCGCATACAGTTGTAGAGCTACAAAACGAAGGTTTTGAAGTTGTTGTGATTGATAATTTATCCAATACTTCATTAGCGGTTTTGGATGGAATCCAAGCAATAACAGGGAAAGTTCCTGCTTTTGAAAAATTGGATTTACGTGACAAAGAAAAAGTACAAGACTTTTTTAGAAGACATCAAGATATTGATGGAGTAATTCATTTTGCGGCTTCAAAAGCGGTAGGTGAAAGTGTAGAGAATCCGTTATTGTATTATGAAAATAACATCAATGCATTGGTGTATATTTTACAAGAACTGCAACAAAAACCTGCTGCCAATTTTATTTTCAGCTCTTCTTGTACCGTATATGGTCAGGCTGAAAAGATGCCAATTACCGAAGATTCATCAGTACAAACAGCCATGTCGCCGTATGGTAATACCAAACAAATTGGAGAAGAAATTATAACAGATACGACTAAAGTAACTAATATCAACGCAATTTTGTTGCGTTATTTTAACCCAATCGGATCGCATCCTTCAGCTGAAATAGGTGAATTGCCGTTAGGGGTTCCGCAGAATTTGGTTCCTTTTATCACTCAAACTGGTATTGGTTTACGTCAAGAATTATCGGTCTATGGAGATGATTATCCTACTCCAGATGGAACTGCGATTCGCGATTATATTCATGTGGTTGATTTGGCAAAAGCTCACGTTATTGCGATGCAACGTTTGTTGAATAAGAAAAATCAAGCTAAAGTTGAAACCTTTAATTTAGGGACTGGTACAGGAAGCTCTGTTTTAGAAGTAATCCGAGCTTTTGAAAAAGTAAGCGGACAAAAATTACCTTATAAAATTGTAGCGCGTAGAGAAGGAGATATTACAGAAGCCTATGCCAACACAGATAAAGCGAATAATGTTCTAGGATGGAAAGCCCAATCGACTCTGGAAGAAGCGATGGCTAGCGCCTGGAAATGGGAACAAAAAATTAGAAGATAGGCTTTTAATTTTCAAGTTCAATTAAAATAAAAAATCCCAAACGAGCAGTTTGGGATTTTTTGTACATTAGCTAAAAAAATATACCCATGGATTCCAAACAGCCTAAGTCTAAAATTAATAAAGTAGAGGAACCAAGTGTTTCTTATCCTATCTCGCCTTTAACTCAAAAAGGAATTGGTACAAAAACTTTTGATTTTGAAAAAGAAATTCAATCTGGATTATCTATTGAAACTGCAAAACAAGAGTCTGTCAAGAGGATTAGAGGATGGTGGGAGAAATAAAAGTATTTGTAAGTCCTGCCGTTGTTGATTATTTAGATACTTTAGTGTATCAATTATATAAAAAAGAATATTTTGGTTTTATTGCATCTGCGGAAGAATATGTTATATCAATATATAACGTAATTAATTCCAATATTCATTTAAACAATAAACCAACTCCAGAAAAATTACTTTATTTAGGGAGTAATTATATTTTTTTTAATCAAAATAAGAGAACCACTTGGTATATATTCTTTGAGAAAAAAGATACTACTTATTTAATAACAGGAATTTTAAATAATTACTCTGAAAAAATTAGATATTTGTAAAATGTGAATTAGATATTTTTAAAATAATATTCGGATCGGGACAATTTTTACTGTAATAATCAAGAGTTTTTGTACTGCAAACACCTAGATAATCCCCAAACTTATTTTCCATATCAATGATAATCTGAAAATGCAAATGTGGAGCATAATCTCCATTGATTGGTGGTAAACCCAAATTTCCAATTTGCTCACCCTGAGATACTGTATCACCAATTTGTTTGCCGGTTAAACTTTCTTCGCTTAAATGACCGTAAAGTGTGTGGAATGTTTGGTTTTGAATGGTATGTTCAATAATTATCGTTGGACCATAATCACCCAAAGCTGTGTTGTTTTGCAAACTATGAATTCTGCCATCTAGTGCTGCATGAACGCTAGCCGATTCATTAATCCATAGATCCAAACCAATATGAATGTTACGTTCTTCGGAATTTTTAGCATTAAAAACTGTACTTCTTTTGTATAGATTTCGAATTTCTTGGTAGCCTCCAAAAGCTATTTTTCCTTTGCTGTTATCCAAATGCTTTTGAATGAAAGCCCCATAATCCTTTGCAGTTTCTAGTTGATTAATTTCTTGGTTGGAAATAGATAAATCAAGAGGGATGTATTCTGAATATGAGATACTAGGTGCTATCACTTTTGAGGCTTTGCAAAGGGTAAGTAATTCGATTAGTGCAGTCATATCTTTTATCGTATTTTCAAAAATAAAAAATCCTCATAAAAATATATTCTATGAGGATTAATTGTATCTATAATTGTTAATTAAGCATTAGCAGTAACTGCTTCTTTGTCAATTTTACCAATTAGACCAGCTAAAACTTTTCCAGGTCCAACCTCTGTAAAGCTAGTTGCTCCATCTTGAATCATTTGTTGAACGGATTGTGTCCATTTTACAGGAGCTGTCAACTGAATGATTAGGTTTTTCTTAATCTCAGCAGGATCAGAAACAGCACTTGCCGTTACATTTTGATATACTGGACATATTGGAGTAGAGAAAGTAGTAGCCTCAATTGCTGCTGCTAGTTCTTCTCTTGCAGGTTCCATCATTGGCGAGTGAAATGCACCCCCAACAGGTAAGATTAATGCGCGTTTTGCACCTGCTTCTTTCATTTTTTCGCAAGCCAATTCTACCGCTTTGTATTCGCCAGAAATTACTAATTGCCCAGGACAATTGTAATTAGCAGCTACTACGACACCATCAATTGATGCGCAAATATCTTCTACAATTTTGTCTTCTAAATTCAATACTGCCGCCATGGTTGAAGGAGTAATCTCACAGGCTTTTTGCATCGCTAATGCACGTTGTGAAACTAATTTTAATCCGTCTTCAAAAGATAACGCTCCATTGGCAACTAAAGCAGAAAATTCTCCTAAAGAGTGACCAGCAACCATTTCTGGTTTAAAGTCGGCAAGCGTTTTTGCTAAAATAACAGAATGTAAAAAAACTGCGGGTTGCGTTACTTTAGTTTCTTTTAATTCTTCGGCCGTTCCTTCAAACATAATATCTGTAATGCGGAATCCCAAAATGGCATTCGCTTTTTCGAAAAGTTCTTTTGCCAAAGGCGAATTCTCATAAAGTTCTTTACCCATTCCGGTAAATTGTGCTCCTTGGCCTGGAAATACGTATGCTTTCATATCTTGTAAATTTGATGCAAAAATAAACTTTTTTATATAAAGGACATTTGTTATTAAACCTTTTTGCATTTTTGCATTCTAAAAGAGAGCAATCAAACTAAGATATGTTTAAAATAAGTCCATTACTATTTGTTCTTCTTGTTTCGTTTCAATTATCAGCGCAGGATAGTATTCCGAAATGGAAATTGAATTTTCAATTTGATAATCGAATCTCATCAATTAGAGACAATTCAATCGTCTTAATTGGGGCAAAGTATGGATACCAATATAAAAAATTGACTCGAATAGGAATAGGAGCGTCATTTATGTTGAAGCCTGTTGAGTTTGAATACATCAGTAAAAAGACTTCTCGTGTGGTAACTAATAAAGTCGATTTTTGGTATTTTAGTATTTATAATGATTGGATTTTGTATCACCGCCACCATTTTGAAGTTTTTGTTACAGAACAAGTTGGTTTTGGAAAACCCCGTTACGTCAGAGAATTAGGAGATGAGGTGCTGAGTAGTACAAATGTAGATCTTTATATCAACGAACTTTCAACACAAGTTAATTATAAAATTAGTCCCGTTTTTGGAGTTGGTGCAGGTATAGGGTATAGAAGTTTATTTAATAAACAATCGTTGCTTACCTCCACATTTGATGCCCCAATTTATATGGTGAAATTCATTGTTTATCCTGAAGGAGTAATTGATTTGATAAAAAAAAGCGCTAAATAGCGCTTTCTTTATTGTTCCATTGGAACTTCTATCAGTAATAATTCAGTTCCTTCGTGGACTTGAATATCTAATTTTTCTACATCCCAAATTCCTATTGCATCTCGTGTTTCTAATGCTGTCCCATTAATGGTTGCAGTTCCTGAAATTATCATAGTGTATACTCCATTTCCTTCTTTCTTGATGGGATATTCTATGTTCATTGATTGCTCAAATTTTCCAATATGAAACCAAGCATCTTGATAAATCCACACTCCTTCATCTTCTGGATTAGGAGATAGAATTTGTTGTAAAGTATTGATCCGGTCTTCGGGCTGTAATGAAATTTGTTGGTAACGGGGTTCGACATTTCGAAATTTTGGGAAAACCCAAATCTGGAATAGTTTAGTTCTTTGGTCGGGATTCGGATTGAATTCGCTGTGTTGAATTCCAGTTCCTGCACTCATTACTTGTACATCACCTTGTTTGATAGTAGAAGAATTTCCCATGCTATCTTTGTGGGCTAAATCTCCTTCTAGTGGAATCGTGATAATTTCCATATTGTCGTGTGGATGCGTTCCAAAACCCATTCCAGCCGCAATAGTATCATCATTCAAAACACGTAACATTCCAAACTGAATGCGTTCTGGATTGTACCAACTAGCAAAACTAAAACTGTGGTAAGCATTCAACCAACCGTGATCGGCATGACCTCTTGAATTGGCTTTGTGTAAAACGGTATTTTTCATAGTAAGTTGGATTTAATTTTGAGTAAGCGGAAGTAATTTAAAGTAAGTTACAAAAAATTTATTGTTTTTGATGGTCCCAATCACTTCTGCTTTTCGAATACTTGCGCAAAAACCATCTTTGGCATGGGCATCGCCATGAGCATCAATAGAAGTACCTTCTGCAAAATAGGGTTTCCCATCAATTCGAACAGCCAAGTCGCAACTTTTACCTTCCATTTTAAATTGGCATTGGCCACAAGAAGCTTCTACTATTTGAATTTTTGAATTTTCTTTTTTGGCTTGTGCCAATATCACGGCGCTACTTAAAACAAATAAAAAAGTTAGTATTTTTTTCATGGAATTAGTGTGATTTTAATAATGATATCTGCACGAAACAATGATTAAATTTGATTCTCTAAAGGTGTAAACCAATCGATGTTCTGTGTCGATTCTTCTTGACCAAAATCCTTGTAAATCATGTTTCAATCCTTCTGGATTTCCAATACCTTCAAAAGGAGTGCGAAGACATGATTTGATTAATTCGTTGATTCGTTTGAGTTTGGATTTATCGGTTTTTTGCCAATATAAATAATCTTCCCAAGCTTGAATTTGCCAAGAAACTATCATTCTTCAATTAATTGATTTTGAATAATTGATTGGTTTTCCTGAACGTCTTTTACAGATTGAAGTAAGATGTCTCTGTTTTTTCCAGACAATAAATAGTTGGTTTCGTTTAAGGCATTGTATTCTTCTAGCGAAATCAAAACAAGATCTTTGTTATCTTTTCGCTTTACAATTATTTCTTCCATATCATCTGTGACAGAATCCATCCATTTTTTTAGATTTAATCGTAAATCAGTGTAATTGATGACTTTCATTTTTCATAAATTTAGAATACAAAATTATAAAAAAATAACGTAAATAAGTACTTAAACAATAAATTAATCTTCCTCTTCAATTTCAAATTCGGCATCTTTTTCCCAGATTTCCATTTCGCAGGGCTTGCAATTGAATTTCAGTTTGTATTCCAATTCGCCTTGTTTTAATACCAATGGTTCCTTGACTTTAACGCCTAAAGTGTCTTTGTGGTATTTTGGACATTTTTCAAGTTCGTATTTGATGCAATATTTGGTAGTCATCACTCGGGATTTTCCTGGATCCCATTGCAATTCGAAGGCTTTTTCAATTTCAGTAACGCCGTGACGCTCGTAGAATTTTCGTGCCAATTTATTAGCAACATTGTAGGTAAAATCCAATTGATCTACAGGAAATGGATGGTCGGTTTTAACAATTTGATGTTCCTCTCGCTTGTAATTTGCCAAACGAATTTCAGTCAATTGTTCGTAAACCGTTCGACGCATTTCGTTAATTTTTGAAATTGGTAAAAACCAATTGTCTGAAAACTGAATTGTAATTTCATCAGCCGTATAAGGTGTAAAACCGGTTTTAGCTAATTGGGTTTTGATGTTGTCTTCAATAGATAGATTGTTTTTGGTTGGCTCTTTGGCGTGTTCCAAATGAACTTTACTCACATAACCATCTTCGTCAGTGGCGATTAATTCAAAACCAGTTTCATTTTCGGTTAAAACCAAAGTGGTGCTGATTTTTCGAACCGCACTGTCTTCGCGTTCTACAATTTTGATGAAAGCTGCATCGTTGTTGCGATAAATGAAAGTGCCATCTTTGATTTCTTTGAGAACATTTGGGTAAATGATTCCGTTTTCGGCACGATTGACATAAATTCCGTCGGCTTCGTTGTTTTCGTTAATGAAACACAAACCGTCACCATTATTGAGTAATTCGCCATTTTCAATTTGGTATGAATTGCCAATGGTTTTAATCAGTTTACCAATGTATTGTCCTTTGGACTTTGGGCTTTCCCATGAACCAATGCTTTGATGCCTTTCGTTGACGAAATAATCAGTATAGCCTCGGTTGAAAGTGCGGTTCAATTCCGAATCGAAAGTAAACGTACATTTTCCAGAAGATGCTTTGGTGTAATTGGGGTTTTGTTCTAAAAAGGTATCTAACTTTTTACGAAGAAACGAAACATTATTTTTAACATACACCATGTCTTTTAAACGACCTTCGATTTTAAAAGAAACAATTCCGGCTTCAATCAAGTTTGGAATTTGATCCGTTACATCAAAATCTTTGATGGAAAGCAAGTGACTATTTTTGATTAAAGTATCGCCATGACCATCAATTAAATTGTACGGTAAACGACAGTTTTGAGCGCAAGAACCACGATTTGCTGAGCGTTCGCCATTGGCCACACTCATATAACAATTCCCGCTGAAAGCCACGCACAATGCACCGGTAACAAAAAATTCCAATTCTACATCGGTCGCTTCTCTGATTTCATTGATTTGGTGTAAGTTCAATTCGCGGGCTAAAACCACACGCTTGATTCCTGCGTCGGCAAGGAATTTAATATTTTTTGGATCACGATTATTGGCTTGTGTACTGGCGTGCAAAACGATAGGCGGTAACTCCATTTCCATAATCGCCATGTCCTGAATAATCAAGGCATCAACGCCAATATGGTACAATTCCCAAATCATTTGACGACAAGTTTCGAGTTCGTTGTCGTATAAAATAGTGTTGATTACTACAAATACTTGGGCGTGATACAAATGTGCATATTGTACCAAAGCCGCCACATCTTCCATAGAGTTGTGAGCATTGGAACGTGCGCCAAATTGTGGAGCACCAATATACACTGCATCGGCACCACTATTGATAGCAGCCATACCGTGTAATAAATCTTTGGCAGGCGCTAGTATTTCGATTTTCTTTTTCATTATTGGATTACTTTCTTTTAGAAAAATAAGACTGCAAAGTTCTTATAAATAATTGGGATTTTTTGGAAAAAGTTTCAAAGTTTATACTCGTCTTTTTCTTAAACATATAAGTCTTATAAGTTCCAACAATAAGTCACTTCTCGCTCAATCGAAGAACATACGAGTAGGTATGCACTTCAGTCTAAAAAACACTTTCTCCAAAAATCAATAGATTATGATCTGGGTCGAGTATGGAAAATTCTTTTTGTCCCCAGGGTTTTGTTTGTAGATGTCCAGCTGGGTGAATGGCTACTTTATTTTTTAAAAGCTCATTATAAACACCTTCTATTCCTTGGGTTCTGATATAGACTTGACCGTAATTTTCAAGCGGGTTAAGGTTTGAAAATTCAAAAAAATGCAATTGGATTTGGTCTTTTTGTACCATCAAATAGCCCTCAAAGTCGGCTCCAAAAACTTCAAATCCCATTTGATTACAATAGAATTCTCTAGTTATGGCTTTGTTGCGCATGGGCAGTTTTGGATGGGTTTGTTTGAGCATTGAATAGTCTAATGATTAATCCCGAATCTTGACAATTTGTTAATAGATTTCAAGGCTCTTTCTATATTTACTTCTTTAACTATCTCATTTTTTGAAATAGACTTTTGAACAGATTTTAAATTAGATAGTTCAAGATTATCAAATATTTTAGTTTGCTCCCCTAAATCAAATATTTTAGACCAATCATTTTTAGAGATTAGCTTTAATCTGTCATATATAGCTTTAACATCAATAACTTCCACCTCGATTTCATTTGATAATGATTTAATACTATTTGCATCTAAATTATTCTGTTCGATATATGAAAGTAATTTATTTCCAATGGCAATATCTCTACTATTAAGATTTTTGGCTCTTTTTATTTTATTTGAAATTTCCCAAATATCAGTGGAGAACTCTTTTAATTCTTCAGTCTCTATAGACCATTTAGAAACACCATCCCAAAATTTATTTCCGAAACCTAAAATTTTATTGATACTCATCAAATTATTTTCTGATTTGTTATCAATTTCTTCTGTTTCTATCTCTCTAGCTAAGACTTGTTCTTTTGTTATAAAGAAATCAGAATATTGATCGAAATTGAATTTATAATTTTCATCTTTTAATAACTTCCAACTTGATTCTCTTTTTGCATATTCTGAAATCAGTGAATTATTTGAAGATTTAACCAATTGATGGTAAACGAAAACTATTAATTTTTGCAATTCGTTTACAATTACTGCATCAACACGTTGTTCTTCATAAATTTTCCATAAATCAATTTTGTTATCAGTTAAATGATGAAAATAGGAAAGTGTATAAGCAACCGTAAATGATTTTAAATTTGTGTCACCAATGGCATCAATGTTTTTTCTACCAAAAAGTTTGTCTACTACTTTAAAGAGAATAGCATTTGCGATTAATTTTTTATAAAAATTTTCGCCAGGAAATTTATTTTTCTTAACTAATTCATTAATCTTTTTGGTGTAATGAATAAAATTCTTCTGAGCACCTTGTGAAACATAGTGGGGCTCTAATTCCCAAATATTTATGTACTTAGCAACGTCAGATTTAACAAATTTCTGATTGGTAGGATTTTGTTCCTTGAATTTTCTTTGTTGAGCTGGAGTAGTTAATTTATTTAAAGATTCTTTGTATTGACCATTAACACGTTCAAAATACCATAAGGTAGACATGTTTCTATTTTCTGGATCAATAACATATTTTTTTCTTGATAATGATTCAATTTGAACGAAATATGGGTTATTAGAAGATAAATCTAATTCAGAAACTTTGTTTTGACTATTGGCATATCTAGCAATATTAGGAACTTCAATGTTTTTTTGTTCAACATCTTTAATTACCGTTAATTTCATCTGAACAAAAACATTGCTCAAATCTGCATCTTTAAACTTTTTCTGTGTATGAAATAGTGAGGCGGTAGTTTGCCCCCCATTTACAATCTGAAAATCTAATAGTTTTGTTAAGTACAATTGATTATCATTAATAATAGTTTCTACGTTTTCTGCGGTTGCAGTAATACCATTATTATACGGTAGAAACATTTGCGGTTTTTCTCTTATCGTATCTCTTATACCTTTATTAAATTTACCTGTTTGACCTAAAAAAGCCCTAACATTACTTTCTAATAATTCATTTGAATATTCTTTGTAAAGTTTTGATAATACTTCACCTGGTAAAATTGCTAAATAACATTCATACAGCTCATTAATATTTGGCATTTTTAAACATTGAATACCATATTGATTATTTGAAATTAACTCTTTAAAATCAATCTCAATCGGCTCTCTATTGCTTGACGATTCACTTAACTTATAAAATCTAGGAATATCCCAAACATGAACAAAAATATCTAAATCATCAAATCCTTTTATGGTGATTTTCTCTAAATCGTGATTAGAATTACCGTTGATTAAAAAATAAATATTTATTCTGTCAAAATTTGCTTTCTGCTTTAAAATGATTTTTAATAACTGATTCAACTCAGTTTGAGCAGGATCAATATAATCAATATGCCCTTTTAGCGCAGCATTTAAAAACTTCTTTATTTGATTTATACTTTTATTAAAGTCATCTTTAGTAATGTTATAATCGTAGGAAGTTTTATCGAAATAGGTTATAAATAAATCTAATGTTTCAAAGTAAACCTTGTTAGAATCATCTTTGAATTCATCTTTTAGACAATATCCATTTATTTTCCAATCAATTCTTCCTTGAGAATCAGGATTTATATAAGATAATACTCTGGCGCCTTCTGATTTACCAATATTGTCCAATATTTCAATGCAATGTTCCGTAAATTTATCTTCAAAACTTGCTCCTTCACCATCTGAATATACTAATGCAGCTATATCAGACTGAATGGCTTCAATATAATTTTTTAATCCTCTCTCCATTATTTTATTAATTCAAGAATTGATTCATTACTTACTAAAAATTGTTCTATTGCTGATAATTCAATGTTGTATTTTGTGTCAAACAGACCAACAGGTAAATCTGAAGTTACCAATCTTGGAAAATCACTACTAACGTTATAAAAATTTCTTTTTCTAAAAGCATATTGACGGTTGTAATTTTCAAAATCTTCATCAAAATAGCCAACTAATAAAAGTCTTTCATTGAAAAATTTTAAAGCATTCTGATTATTGTTAATTTTAGTTCTGATTTGCTCGATAATAGTATTTAATGAAAATCCTTTATCCTTAACTTCTTCGACCACGTATAACACTAAATATAATTTTGTTAGATTTTCATTGTCTAACTGTCTTTCACTTGAAATCTTAACTTTTGGAACTTTTGATGAAGTTAACTTTACTTCAATACCAAATGAACCAAAACAGAAGTCTTTATCATTAAAATCTGGACCAGTCCAACTTTCTAATAAAGCATCAATTGAATATTCTTCATCTAATAATGAATTGAACAATAAAAGTTCTCCGATTAATCCTTTTTGTTTTTCAATTGTTAGCCCTTGAAAATTTATTTTGTCAAATAATTTCTTCCATTTTAAAACAACATTTGATGTATCAACTAATGCTTCATTTTCAGTAACACTTTTTGAAATTTCTTCTACAATATTTTCAATAAACAAACTAAAGATGTCTTTCAATTGGTTGTCTAAAAGATAAATATGTAACTCTTTTGCATCTTCAAATTCAAATATTTCAATGAATAAACCCTTGAACTTAAAATTTTTAAATTCAGGAAATTTAGCATTTTTTGAAGTTTCAAATATGTATAAATGATTACCAGTTATATGATTTGTTGCCGCAAAACATTTGAACGGTTTTACATGTTCAAGTTGTGTTTTTATAATAATTTCATCAGTTGGAACATGACTTTCCCAAATAGATTTAATACTTACCATAATTATTCGTTTTCAGAATTATCATCATCTTCCATTGGCTCTAAGTCTAGTTCTTCTTTTATTGTTGCAGAATAAGAAACTTGAACTTCATTTTCAATTTTAGGAAAATGCAAACTATAACCTATGATTGGAATTCCGTTCTCAACATTTGTAGTACCTCTTTCGTCTAAAGCATAAATTAGAAGTAAACCTTTGCTTTCATTGGCTCTTCTCTCTTTAATGCTTCCTGTGCCATTTTCTAATAAATCTACCTGACGATCTACAATATCATCAATTTGATTTTTTGTTATTTTATATAAATCACCCGGCTCAGTTTGATTTCTGACACTACAAACTAATTCAATTTCTTTTCCATTAGCTGATAATTTATATTTTTGAGTGTCATACTCTGTTCTATTTTCAGGGTTTTTAATTACTCCTTCATCATATAATAATGCCTTTTCACCTGTATTAGATACAATACAAATATTCCACTCTCTAATATTATTACATGTATTCTGATTTTTAATATAATCTGATATTATTTGATTATTTATTGAAGGAATATTTATTTTATAATTCTCAATAAAATCAGTTAACGCATCTATTTGAATATTTCTATACAATAGGTATCTAACTTTTTTTCTTTTTGTAATTATATTTTCATCTTTTGGGAAACCTAATCTTTCAAATAAATTTTTGAGATTATTAAAATTGTTTTGAATCGATTTTTGGTCTTTAAACAACAAATATGTTTGTGGATTATGACCAGAAAACGAAATCTTAATATTTTGCGCCCAAAAAAGTTTAGCAACACTTGTTATAGCTAATAATCCATGATGATTTCTAACTTTTAATGTAAAATCTTTAGGTTTTAAATTACGAGTAGTCATTTCATCAAAATCATATCTCATTTCTTCAGTTGCCATAGTGATATGGTTAAACCATTCATAAATGGTTTCTGTTGTGTATAATCTACACAAATCAACATAACCAGGTCTATAACCAAACCATCTACCCATTTGCATCAAAGAATCATACATTCTTGTTGTTCTCAAATAATAACTAGTTGATAAACCTTCTAAAGTTATTCCTCTAGCCAATCTGCCACCTCCAACAGCTATTACAGACAAACCCTCTTCATACCTAGAGTAATCAATCTCATCAATATTATGGTATTCTAAATTAGTCGTAGAACGAGTTCCATGAACTGCTCGAACATCAATTTTTGAAGCTGCTTTCTTTAATTCAGCTTTTACACCTTCCCAATCATGCAGTTCAATTCTACTGTCTTTGTAATCTATATTTTCAATTACATTTTCGGTTGTTGGTAAAAAATCATTTAAAAATAATTCTTCCAATTCCTTTAAAAATTGAGAATCATTAGCGCTTATGTAATTTTTAAAAACTTTCATTCTTTTATTGACCAAAGATGCTACTCTGTCAATCCATTTAACATAAAGAGCAACATGAACTAACATAGAATTATGTTTTTTTTTATGTCCTCTTAATCTTCTAATAGCACAAGTAAGAATAAATGATTTTAAAGCTGTTTCAAGACTTTCAGGTAAATATTCTGGTAAATCATCCTTATTATTTTTATTTATTGTCTTAAAAAATGGAGGATCATAATCGTCAATAACTCTGAATACATTTAGCGGTTCATGACTTTCTCCAGTTATCGGATTTTCTAAACCAAATATTTTAGCTGCACCAATATAATTTTTTGGTGCTATAATATTTATAATAAAATCTTTAGGAAATAAATCTTCGCCTATAAAGTAGGTTTTACCCTTTACAACTGTAGTTAATTCATCATTAAAATCTTGTGGAATAAATAAGTTAGCATAAGGAGTTGCTGTATATCCAACAAATGTGTTTTGATCAAATACATTTAATAAAGTTCTAATTAACTTATTTATGGCTTTGATGTCATTTATGTCTTTAGTTGCATTAACGGAAGCAGCATCAGCCTCATCATCAATAATCAATGCAGGAACATCAAATAATTTTGGTTGACCATTCACAATTCTAATATTAGAATCCTTAGAAAACCAATCTATCAAATTTTCAAGAATGCTTTTATTTTTTTTAATTACAAAAACAATTGGATTTTTCCCAATCGGAATATTTAATCTATTAGCAACTTTTCTGTCAAAATCACCTTCATCACCAGTTCGATAATAAGAGGAAGTTAATGAATAGATATCTGTATTAACTTTGTACTTCCCTGCGCCAATGATTCTGTTTTCACCATTATTATTTATATAAGCTGAACTACTTCTGCCTATGAATCCCTCGTCAATACGTTCTTGCGTTTGTCTTCTTAATGAGCTTATTGTACCTGCAATGACTATAATAACTTTATATCCTGCATCAGTTGCTTTATTTATTAAACCAACATAATTTGAAGTTTTGCCTGATTGTACATGACCTACAACCATTCCTCGTCTATCCCAAGAACCTGTTTCTTTTGGATTATAACACTTATCTAATATCTTATCTGTAAAATCATCTAAATCATTAATAGGAAAAGAAGGATCTTTTTCATACATGTATGATTTATATCTACTCCACAATTCCCAATTAATTTCATCTTTTCTTGAATAAAGCCAAGGTGTTATATCACCATTCATTTCTGTAATTGAACCTTTGCCTATGCTGAAATCTGCTACTAATATTTCAAATAATTCTATTTTATCAATTGATTGCCCAACCGATGACATTGTCGCTTCAACTCTGTCAATAATGTTCAAAATTATTTCATCTGTAATTTCTTCCTTTTGTTTTGCATGGGACAAAAGTGTATGCGCTATTAATCTAGCCGAGTTTTTTATATTGTTCATATTAAATAGTCATTTATTAATGGAAATAAATTGAAAGGAGTTGAATTCATTATTTGCTGTTTAGCCAAATTTTCAGGTACTCCTTGAATTATATAAATTTTATATAATTCAACTGCTAAATGGATTAAATCATCGCTAGGAATTTCAGGAATGCTTTCTAACTCATGAAAAGAAGGGTCTTCGTTCTGATTATATAAAATTAACTCTAAAGGAACATTTTCTTCAATAAGCTTTAAAGCTTTTGAAAAAAGCTTGTTTTCTTTTTCAGAATCAAGCAATTGTTTTATGATGGGATGCTTTTTATTTATTTTGTATTTCTTTATTCCTTCTCTGTTTGTTTCATCTTTCCACAAACTCTCAAAAGATTGACTGTTATTTTCTGAAGTCCCTGTTTTTGGACCTCTCCAATTATATATTTTTGCAGACTTCATTACAGCCATTTTAGCAATTCTGGCTAATTCTTTTCGTATTTCAATTGGCGGTGTTGCAGTTGATTTCTTTATATCAAGGTTCCAATCAAAATCATTTGCATTCGGGAAGTTAATAGCAATCCTAGCTAGTTTCGAATACTCTCTCTTTTTTTCAATTCCTAACCAATCTCCAGATACAAGTAATCTGTCACCTCGATATATATAAAAACCTTGTTGTTGATACCATCCTAATGGTCCACCTGATTTATTATAATCTTCATTACTAATTTTTGACATATGAGGCAAAATAAAATATGTTACTTCAACATTGTTGATTAACACTTCTAATTGTCCCATTTCAGGCTTTGGAGTAAGGTTTAGCAGAAAAGGATTCCATGGTTCTATTTCATGGGTATTTGTAAAAAGTTTAATTTTTTTACTTTCAATAAAACGATGAAAAACTAAACTTAAATGATCATTTACGGTAGTCATTTCTTGATAGAAAGCATTTTTAACAGCCTCGTTCTCAACTTTAGAATTACCTACGATTCTATCTAATAATTCCCAAACAATAAAAGTTCCACTTTTTAATTTATCAACTTTATCTAAATAAGATTCATTAGAAACATAATCTAATAAAGTCCATTCTTCTTCGCTGTTAATAAAATCAATGTCCCAACAACGTTTAATTGTCGCAAAACCTTCTTTTTTTGTAATAACTGTAAGCCTTTTACATTGTGAGAATGAAGCTGTTTTTAGCCCCATACCAAATCTTCCCAAATCTTTTTCATCTCTAGTGTCTTCTGGATCTTTACTGCCAGGAGTCATAGCAATAATTAACTCCGGTAAATTCATCCCTTTACCATTATCGAGAATTGAAATAACAGAATCGTTACCTTTCCACAAAAAATCAATTTCTATATTATCAGCATTAGCAGAAATACTATTGTCAATGATATCCGCTATTGCAGTTGAAAGGTTATAACCAAAACTACGATATGAATTTATTGTTGATTTTGGATTTGGCTTGGCGTTTTCGGCTTTGTATTGTTTGTATTGGGGCATAGTACTTTTTATATCATTTCTTTAATTTTCTTAGCAATTCCTTCTGCCATCAAAACGGGTACAGCATTCCCGATTTGTTTAAATGCAGCGGTTCTGTTAGATTCAAAGAAATAATCATCAGGGAAAGATTGGATTCTTGCGGCTTCTCTAACTGTTATCGAACGATTTTGCGTTATGTCTGGGTGTATATAATAGTGTCCATCTGCACAGATGTGTGCTACAACTGTATGTGAAACACCTTTGTGGTTAACCACTTGAAATCTATTTTTAAATGTGGAGGTATTATTATGCTTGATTAGTCTTGAAGGTAATTCTGCATAATTTAATCTTTTGCCTTCATTTGTCCATTTTTCAATAGCAATTTTATAAATTTCTAAATCATTTTCATTATTAAATCTAGAAACGTGTTGTGTTGTAAAATCAATTCCATTTCGGATTCCTGTTGTTTCTAAATAAGCATTTGTTTTTTTTGCATATTTGGAAACATTCCATTCTCCTTGTCCGCTTTTTATTTTGGGTAAATCTGAAAATAAATGTTTTAATATTTCAAAATTATTTTCTTTGACTTCAAAATGAGGGTATTTGAAATCTAATTCTTTCTTCCAGCCAATAATGATTACTCTTTTTCGGTCTTGTAGAACTCCAAAATTTTTAGCATTTAATATTGATTTTTCTAGTTCATAGCCTGCATCTCTGACTGCTTCAAAAATTTTATCTAGGTAAATCCCATTACTTGCGGACAAAATTCCGGGAACATTTTCAAACACAAACATTTTAGGATTGTATCGTTTTAAAAACTCAACATAATGAAGATATAAATGATTTCTAGGATCATCTTCCATGTTTTTTCTTGCTCTTCCAGCTACTGAATAGGCTTGACATGGAGGGCCTCCAATTACTAAATCAACTTGGTTTTCACCAAGTTCATTATCAATTTTTTCAAAAATTGAAGGTAAAGTTGTCGTTGAAATTTCTTTATTAATGACAGATTCAATTAGATTCTTAGGTGTTTTATCCCACAATTCCTGTCTTGAAATTTTACCTTTTAGATAGTCGTAGTAGGTATTTATTTGACTGTTTTCTTTTAAATAATGAAATGCCGTTCTAGTTTTTAGAGTATCGCAGGCGTCTTTATTCATTTCTACGTGTGCAATTGGATTAAATCCATTACGGATAAATCCTTCGGATAAACCACCTGCACCCGCAAATAAATCTATGTAATTCATTTTTTTATTTTTTAAAAAAATATTCGATTGGTTTTTTGTAATATTCAGCTAGTACCAAAAGTTTGGCAGCACTAATGTTCTTTACTCCATTTTCAATTTTGGACAAAGTACTTTGACGAATAATTTTATCGTTTTGTACTTTTATTTGGGTATAACCTAATTCTTCTCTAGCTTTAACTAATTGATGTGAAATGATTTGGTTGATTTTTTTTTCTGTCATAGGAGTAGAAATAAAATTGGGATTTTACTTAACAATATTAATAAGTTAAAATCGTTATTCCATTTTGGAATAACATGATTGTAAGTATATAAAAATCAATTGTTTAATATAAACTTTGTTTTGTAATTGTTGGTTGTGTGATTGTCTTTTATATTACATTTTTCTTATGAAAACTACACCCGCGTGAGGGATAGCAGCGGCATCCTTTTGTTTTTAGATTGCCGCGTCTTAACCTCGCAATGTCTAAACAAAAGATAGAGCGTATTGCCCGACCTGTTATGGCGAGGCCACGAAGCCAACAGGACACGCCCAAATTTTTTACAAAAAAAAGCCCCAAGTTTCCTTGAGGCTTTTGATTGTATGAGAAGTTGGTTTTAAGAAACCGCTTCTTTGATTCGGCGTAACGCTTCTTTTAAAATGTCATCGCTAGTCGCATAAGAGAAACGAATACAGTTTGGATTTCCAAAAGCGTCTCCTGTTACGGTAGCCACATTGGCTTCTGCCAAAAGGTACATAGAAAAATCGTTAGCATCTTTAATTTCGGTTCCTTTCAAGGTTTTTCCGAAGAAAGAAGAAACGTCTGGGAATACATAAAAAGCACCTTCTGGCACGTTGATTTTCATTCCTGGAATTTCTTTGATTAATCCTACCACTAAATCTCTACGGCTATGGAAAGCATTCACCATGTGTTTTAAAACTGATGGGTCAGCATCTACGGCAGTAATGGTTGCGCGTTGAGCCACAGAGTTAGCTCCACTGGTTACTTGTCCTTGAATTTTGGTACACGCTTTGGCAATGAATTCTGGCGCACCAATGTAACCAATTCTATATCCTGTCATAGCGAAAGCTTTGGCAACTCCGTTTACAGTAATTGTTTTTTCTAACATGCCTGGGATAGAAGCAATACTGCAAAAAGTCCCAGAGAAGTTGATGTGTTCGTAAATTTCGTCAGCTACTACATAGATGTTTGGGTATTTTTCTAACACTTTTGCTAAAGCAGTTAATTCTTCACGGCTGTACACAGAACCACTTGGATTACAAGGTGAACTGAACCACATCATTTTAGTTTTTGGCGTGATAGCCGCTTCTAATTGCTCTGGCGTGATTTTAAAATCAGACTCCACAGAAGTTGGTACCTCTACTGGAACTCCACCCGAAAGTTTTACGATTTCGAAATAAGAAACCCAATACGGTGCAGGTAAAATTACTTCATCACCATCATTTAACATGACTTGTGCAATGTTGTATAAAGATTGTTTTGCTCCTGTAGAAACTACGATTTGAGATGGTTTGTAGTCTAAATCATTGTCTCTTTTGAATTTTCTACAGATTGCCTCTTTTAATTCGGCATATCCATCTACTGGAGAGTAGGTGCTGTAATTTTCGTCAATGGCTTTTTTAGCGGCTTCTTTAATGAAGTCTGGCGTGTTGAAATCAGGTTCTCCTAAGCTTAAACTGATGATGTCTTTTCCTTGTGCTTTTAATTCTCTGGCTAAAGCAGCCATGGCTAATGTTTGTGATGTAGCTAAGTTGTTAATTCTGTCTGAAAGTGGATTGCTCATTTTCTATTGTATTGAATGGTCTAATTCTTCTTTGTTGGAATTAGGTATAGTTAGTATTAGTTTTTAGTTTATGCGCTTAATTCGGGTTTCATTCCTAAGTTTTTCAGGTGAGTAAAATGCGAAAGAATGGCTTCTCTAGTGGTTTTAAATTCGTGATACGGAAGATTACATTCTTTGGCAGTTTGTTTCACAAACTCGGCAATTTTATCGTAATGTACATGCGAAATATTCGGAAAAATATGGTGTTCGATTTGGTGATTCAAACCACCTGTATAATAATTCACTAACCAATTTTTTGGTGCAAAATTAGCAGTGGTGTACAATTGGTGAACGGCCCAAGTATTTTCTATTTCTCCATTTTCGTTTGGAATTGGATTTTCGGTTTCATCTACTACGTGTGCCAATTGAAAGACTACACTCAAAATCAATCCTGCGGTGTAGTGCATTACTAAAAAGCCTAGAATTACTTTCCACCAAGTAACGCCTAATACCATTGGAATAACTAGCCAAATGGAGAAATAAATGACTTTGGTAATGATTAATGTAGTCCAACGAATCGCTGGTTTTTTGAATTCACCATACGATAAGTTGCGTTTTAGGTAACGTTTCATTTGAAGAAAATCAGTAGTGATTGCCCAATTGAAAGTTAATAAACCGTATAAAAAAACAGAGTAATAATGTTGGAATTTATGGTAGTTGTACCATTTAGCTGTTTTAGAAAAACGCAAAATACGTCCTGCTTCTAAATCTTCGTCATGGCCTAAAATGTTGGTATAGGTATGGTGTAAAACGTTGTGTTGTACTTGCCAATTGTATACGTTTCCTGCCAAGATATAGATGCTGCCTCCCATGAATTTGTTCACCCATGATTTGTTAGAGTAGGCGCCGTGATTACCATCGTGCATTACATTCATTCCTACGCCAGCCATTCCTACACCTATGATTAGGTTGAGTAGGAGGTACGTCCAAAAGGGCATATCCATTGCCAATAAGAAGAAATAAGGCGTTAAGAAAATAGAAAACATCACAATTGTTTTGAGATGCAATTTCCAGTTGCCAGTTTTATCAAGGTTGTTTTCTTTGAAATAATTGTTGACCCGCGAGTTTAATGTTCTAAAAAATTTTAGATCGTCTTGCTTTGCAAATGTTGGAGCGGTCTGATTCATAATATTGTTATAATAATCAACAAAGATAATTATTATAAATTTTCGATGTGCAAAAATGAACTACTATTTCCAATCTAAAAACAGTACTTTTGTTAAAAATTTTTAAAATGGAAGCGATTCTGAAGTATTTTCCTAATCTAACCGAAGTTCAAAAAGAACAATTCCAACAGTTAGATTCTTTATACCACGATTGGAACGAAAAAATCAATGTCATTTCGCGCAAAGATATTGATGCATTATATACTAAACACGTTTTGCATTCCTTAGGGATTGCTAAAATACAGGCTTTTGAACCAGGTACTTACGTTTTGGATGTAGGTACTGGCGGTGGTTTTCCAGGTATTCCGTTGGCGATACTTTTTCCAGAAACGCGTTTTTATTTGATTGATGTCATTGCCAAAAAAATAAAAGTGGTTCAGGCTGTTGCTGATGCTTTAGGATTAAAAAATGTGAAAGCCGAACAAATTCGCGCCGAAAATGTAAAAGGGGATTTTGACTTCATCGTAAGTCGTGCTGTAACCAATATGCCTGATTTTGTTTCTTGGGTAAAGACCAAAATCAAAAAACAACACAAACACGAATTAAAAAACGGCATCCTCTACCTTAAAGGAGGCGACTTAACCGAAGAGTTAGCAGCTTTTCCAAAAGCCAGTTTGTATGACTTAGCCGATATCTTTGAAGATGAATTTTTTGAGACAAAGAAAGTCGTGCACTTACCGTTGAAATTTACGATATAAGATATACGATATAAGATTTACGATTGTAAATAGTTACAATAAAAAACCCACAAACTGAATTTCAATTTGTGGGTTTTTTATATCCTACTTGGTATTTCGTAAATCTTACCTCGTACTTCGTAAATCGTAAATTGGTTTATCCTAAAAACGGATACCTGTAATCTTCTGGAGCTACCAAGGTTTCTTTGATGGTTCTTGGCGAAGCCCAACGCAATAAATTTAAGGCAGATCCTGCTTTGTCATTGGTTCCGGAAGCTCTAGCACCACCAAAAGGTTGTTGTCCTACAACAGCTCCGGTTGGTTTGTCATTGATGTAAAAATTTCCTGCTGCATTTTGAAGTGCTACAGTCGCCTCTTCAATAGCATAACGATCGGTACTGAAAACAGCCCCTGTTAAAGCATATTCTGAAGTGGTATCTACTAATTTTAAGGTTTCAGCCCAATGCGCATCTTCATACACGTAAATGGTAATTACTGGACCGAATAATTCGGTTTCCATAGTGGTGTATTTTGGATTCGTAGTCACAATTACTGTAGGCTCGATAAAATACCCTTTGGATTTATCGTAATTTCCTCCTACAATGATTTCAGCATCGGCATCTTTTTTAGCTTGGTCAATATAGCTCGCCAATTTATCAAAAGATCCTTCGTGAATCACCGCAGTAATGAAGTTTGAAAAGTCTTCTGGTGAACCCATTTTCATAGATTTTACATCAGTAATTACTTGTTCTTTTACCGCTGACCATAGGCTTTTTGGAATATAAGCTCTTGAAGCTGCAGAACATTTTTGTCCTTGGAATTCAAACGCACCACGAACAATTCCTGTAGCAACTTGTTTTACATTTGCTGAAGGATGGGCAATAATAAAATCTTTTCCACCTGTTTCTCCAACAATTCTTGGGTAAGTTTTATAATGGTGAATGTTGGTTCCAATTTTAGCCCAAATGTCTTTAAACACATGGGTTGATCCTGTAAAGTGAACACCTGCAAAATCACGACTTGCCAAAACGGTATCAGTTACCATTAAAGCATCTCCAAAAACTACATTGATTACCCCATCAGGCAAACCTGCTTCTTTGAAAATATCAATAATAATTTTAGCTGAAAAAACTTGGCTATCACTTGGTTTCCAAACCACAACATTTCCCATCATAGCAGCACTTGCGGGTAAATTCGCCGCAATAGCCGTAAAGTTAAAAGGAGTAATGGCGTAAATAAAACCTTCCAATGGTCTGTATTCTAAACGATTCCAAACAGACGAGTCAGAGGTAGGTTGGTCACTATAAATTTGCGACATAAATTCTACATTGAAACGCAAAAAGTCAATCAACTCACAAGACGCATCAATTTCGGCTTGGTGAATCGTTTTAGATTGCGCAATCATTGTTGCTGCGTTAATTCTAGCTCGGTAAGGTCCCGCAATTAATTCGGCCGCTTTTAAGAAAATAGCCGCACGTTGTTCCCATGCCATGCTAGCCCAAGCGTGTCTAGATTCTAATGCGTTAGCAATCGCTTTTTCTACATGCGATCTCTTTGCTAAATGATACGTTCCTACAATGTGTTGGTGGTCGTGTGGTGCCGACATCGTTCTGGTATTTCCAGTTTTAATCTCTTCGCTTCCAATATACAAAGGAACGTCGATAGTAGTATTCCACATTTTTTTGTAAGCCTCCAATACAGCTGCTCTTTCAGGTGAATTAGGAGCGTATCCTTTTACAGGTTCGTTGACCGCTTTGGGTACTTTAAAAAATCCTTTTAGCATAATAATAGTATTAAAAAATCTGTCTAAAGAGCAGATTTGAATTAGAAAATTGAAAAAATAAAATTATTCTGAATCTTGCGAATAATTTAAACTATTACAAAAGTACAAAGGATAATTCAATAAAAAAGATAATTGAAAGGAATAAATTAAAATTTATTCAATGAAATGTGTTCTTAATTAAGGGCAAAAGGAGCGCTTAATCGAAATGAAGGTACAATAACTTTGAAAGTTTTAGTTGTAGTAAAGTTAATCATATTGAAATGTCCTTTCATTGCGCCATGTGGAGAAGAAAGTAAACAGCCAGAACTATAGGTGTAAAGTTCTCCAGGTTTTAAAACGGGTTTTTTGCCAATAACTCCTTCGCCATCTACAATTTCTAATTCATTTAGCGAGTCAAATATTTCCCAATGACGAGAAACTAATTGTACAGAATCTTTACTGTGATTTTCAATTTTGATTTCATAACTAAAAGCAAAATGGATTCGATAGTTTTTGAAGTAAGTGCCTTCAAAACTAGTCAAAACAGAAATTTTTATGCCTCTTGTAATTTGAGAAACCATAATAGAATATTGAAATGATCAAATTGTGCTTTACAAAGCTACAAAAAAATGATTTTGCTTTAACAATTTAGTTGGAAAATGTTTTTTAATTAATTATATTTAAGGAAGTTGCAGTTCCTTTTCCTATCACGTGGTCGTAGCGATCGGTATTTTCTCGATAATATACCAGAACAGTATATTCGTTTTCGGTTTGGTAAAAATTGCCATCAATAGCATTTTCTTGGTCAATTGTGCCGTTTGGGTTCACAGCTAAATATTCATAATTAGTAAACCCTTGCTTGATTAAAATGGCTTTTTCGTAAATTCCTTTTTCGCTATTGTATTCCATCTTGTTTTCCGGAGTCAGAGCATAATTGTTGAACATTCCAGTTACATAAATAGAGCCATCAGCACTTCTAAAAGTAGGAGCAGAAAGACTAAAATAAATCCACGAATAATCAGCTTCAATATCACTGTTTTCAGCAAATAATTTACGTACCACAAAATTTCCGTTTACATCTTGCCAGTTGTAGTAGTTGGAGTTGGCACGGGCTTCATTGGTAAACAAATAGGAATTGTATATTTCTTTTTGATTGTCGATAAGAGAGATATTATTACTTGCTACTCGGATTTCTTTGTTGTCAAAATAAAGAAATTCATTTCCAGCCCAAAATTGAGTTTGCGTATCGTATTTGTAAACTAAATCGTTTCCAATAGTGTATTGAGGAGGAATGTTTGTTATTGCTGTTTGAAATTTTCCGTTTTGAAGTAGTACGGTTTTGATATTTTTCAATGGATTTTGGAAGTTAATCACATTGGATTTTATAGTAAATTCTACATTTTGTTTGGAATCCAAGTTGCTCAGCGTTCGCGCTCTTTTAACTTGAATTGGAACCGAAACTACATCCTCATACAAGATGAATTTTCTAGAGAAAACAACTTCTTTGTCTTCGTTTAAAATTTTCAGTATATAGTTGCCGCTGATTTTTAATTGCGTGGTTGCATTGGGAAAGCTTAGTTTGTAATGCGTATAGATTTGTAAGGTGTTGAAGGAACTGGATGATTCTTGGATACGTTGATTATCAAATCCTTGAAGGTATTCTCTTTTTTGTAAATCAGAAGGATTCCAATTATAATCACAATGAATGATTTCATAAAAATAAGAAGCGTCATTGCCAAACAGATCGTCAAATTGCAATTGAAAAGAGTCTCCTAATTGAAATATTGGAACTGTATTTTGATTATTTTGAACAAAAGAAACCGTTTTGATGTTGTAGGGCGCCACTATTTCTTTCTCAACTTGAGCTGATGCAAAAGTAACTGCAAGAAAAAATAGCGTTTGAAACAGGTAACGTAGCATAATTGTTTGGATTACGAAATGTAAATATAAGCAATTATTCGCTTTTGCTTATTTGAAACAAACTGGTATTATTTCTCCTGGAGCTAAGCAGTATTTTGTAACCAATTCAAGACTGATTTTTTTAGTATAATCTTCTTCAATTACTGTAAAACCAATACTTCTTAATTTGTCAAAATAATCACGTCCATACACTCTGACGTGATCGTATTGTCCGAAAATTTTTGCGCGTTCTTTTTCGTCTGTAATAGAGTCGTCAGAAAAAGTAGTGGCTCTATTTAAATCTTGCGGAATTTGAAGGATGGCCATTCCGCCCGGTTTTAAAACGCGATACAATTCTTGCATGGCTTTGGTGTCATCTGGAATGTGTTCCAAAACGTGGTTGCAAAATAGCATATCGTATTGATTGTCCTCAAAAGGTAGGTTGCAAATATCTGCTTTCACATCCGCCAATGGGGAAAACAAATCGGTAGTAGTGTATTGAATGTTTTTTTGCTTTTTGAAACGCTTGTAAAACTCTTGTTCAGGAGCAAAATGCAATACATTTTTTTTCTCAGTTGCCGTGAAAAAATCAGTTTCATTTTGAAGATACAACCATAATAAACGGTGTCTTTCTAATGAAAGGGTGCTTGGAGAAAGTACGTTATTTCTTTGTGTTCCATACCCATACGGCAAAAACATTCTAAAACTTTTCCCATCAATAGGGTCAGTGAATGTCTTTCCCTTTAATAAAAATGCCAAAATAGGACGTGCTACAATACTTAATCGAATTAAGATAGGACGTGGGATGGTATTAAGGATGAATTTAAATATTTTTTTCATTTATTTCACTAAGATTCACAAAGGAGACACTAAGTATCACGATGGTGTATTAATAAATCGTTTAATGTTATTTCTTAAAATAGTCGAGTTGTAATTAAAAAGCAATCCCAATGGATAGTTTCCGAGTTTTAAATAAGTCAAAATCTGAGCAAAATGAACAGCAGTAAATCCTTCTACAGTTTTTAGTTCTAAAACTAATTTGTTTTCAACTAAAAGATCAATTCTATAACCGTGATCAATTTTTATATCTTTATAGATGACAGGTAATTTCAATTCTTTTTCTACATACAAACCAGTATTCTTTATTTCGTAGAATAAACATTCTTGATATGCAGATTCTAACAATCCAGCTCCAAGTTCTCTATGAACTTCGATTGCTAAACCAATAACCTTATAAGTTATAGCTTCTAATTCTTCATCAATAATTAATTTGTTTTCACCGTTCATAAACAAATTCTTTGGGATTCTTTGTGGGTTCTTTGCGTGTTTTGTGAAAATCTCTTTAAATCAAAGTTGGGTCTTTTCTAAATTCATCTTCCTCATTACTCACAATGCCCATAGCGTCATAGATGTATTTGAAGGTAGAAAGTAATTCTGGTTTTCCGTCTACTAAAGCAACATCATGTTCAAAGTGAGCTGAAGGTTTGTTATCAGCAGTAGTAATTGTCCAACCGTCTTTGTGTTGTTTGATGTTTTTGGTTCCAAGATTGATCATCGGTTCGATAGCAACTACCATTCCTTCGATGAATAATTTTCCACGACCTTTTTTGCCATAATTTGGCATTTCAGGTTCTTCGTGCATTTTTTGCCCTAAGCCGTGTCCTACTAATTCGCGAACCACTCCATAACCATGGGCTTCGGTATATTTTTGGATAGCATTACCTACATCTTCTACGCGATTTCCTGCTTTGAATTCGCGGATACCTACATATAAAGATTCTTTTGTGATTTGTAATAATTTTTTAGTTTCAGGAGCTACGTCACCTACTTCAAAAGTGTACGCGTGATCTCCGTGAAAACCGTTTTTGAAAGCACCACAATCTACAGAGATGATATCGCCACTTTGTAAAGGAGTGTTGTTAGGAATTCCGTGTACTACTTGAGTATTTGGACTCATACAAAGCGAATTGGGAAAGCCATACAATCCTAAGAAACTTGGGACTGCTCCGTGGTCACGAATAAATTCTTCAGCTAGTTTGTCTAAGTGTAAAGTGGTGACTCCTTCTTTGATTTCAGAAGCAATCATTCCTAAGGTTTTGGATACGATTAAGGCACTTTCGCGCATTAATTCTATTTCTTCTCTTGATTTTACTATAATCATGATTATCTAATTTTCAGTTGGCAAAAGTACAATATTATAGGAACTTTTAAAGTCAAATAGATGAGAATAAAAAAGGCTGCCCAAAATAGAGCAGCCTTTTTAGTTTTTGTAAATTATCTTATAATAATGAATGACTTGTCATAGCAGCAGGTTGTGCCACTCCCATTAATTCTAAAATAGTTGGCGCAATATCTCCTAAAACTCCATTGTTGATTTTTTTCAAATCTTTATCTACTAAGATAATAGGCACAGGATTTGTTGTGTGTGCTGTATTTGGTGAACCATCAGGATTAATCATAGTTTCACAGTTTCCGTGGTCAGCAATGATGATAGTTGTATAATCATTGGCCAAAGCCGCTTCTACTACCTCTTTTACACAAACGTCAACCGCTTCACAAGCTTTGATTGCCGCTTCCATAATTCCGGTATGCCCTACCATGTCTCCGTTAGCAAAGTTCAAACAAACAAAATCCACTTCGCCTTTATGTAATTCAGGGACCAAGGCATCTTTTAATTCGTAAGCACTCATTTCGGGTTGTAAATCGTAAGTCGCTACTTTTGGAGAGTTTCTCAAGATACGACTTTCACCTTCAAAAGGAGTTTCTCTACCACCTGAGAAGAAAAACGTAACATGAGGGTATTTTTCTGTTTCGGCGATACGAATTTGTTTTTTGTTGGCTTTCTCTAAAACTTCTCCTAATGTTTCTGTGATGTTGTCTTTATTGTACACCACTTTTACATTTTGGTAAGTTTCATCGTAGTTTGTTAATGTAACATAATACAAATTCAATTTGTGCATGTTTTGCTCGTGGAAATCTTGTTGCGAAAGCGCTTCTGTCAACTCACGACCTCTATCGGTTCTAAAGTTGAAGAAAATAACGACATCATCTTCTTCGATGATTGCTAAAGGCTTTTCGGTGGCATCCACAGCAACCAATGGCTGAATGAATTCATCAGTAACATCGTTTCCGTAACTAGTTGCGATAGAAGTTACGATATCTTTTGTAGCAGTTCCTGTTCCGTGAACTACTAAATCGTAAGCTAATTTTACTCTTTCCCAACGTTTATCACGATCCATTCCGTAGTAACGTCCAATTACTGACGCTATTTTTACTGGAGTTGGCGCAATATAATCTTGTAAATCTTGAATGTATTTTTTTCCTGATTTAGGATCCACATCACGTCCATCGGTAAAGGCATGGATGAATACTTTGTCTAGTCCGTATTCTTGAGAAGCATCTATTAAACCTCTTAAGTGCGAAGTATGCGAATGTACTCCACCATCTGAAACTAAACCTAAAAAGTGTACTTTTTTATTGTTGGCTTTCGCATAGTTAAAAGCATCAATTAGTACTTGTTCTTTGGCCAACGTTTTATTGGCTACAGCCAAATTAATTTTCGCTAAATCTTGGTATACAATTCGGCCAGCACCCAGATTCATGTGACCTACTTCTGAATTTCCCATTTGTCCTTCAGGTAAACCAACGTTCAAACCGTCAGTTCTCAATTGCGCATTGGGATATTTTGTATATAAACTATTGATAAAAGGTACATTGGCATTGTCAATTGCAGACACTTTTGGGTCAGGAGATTTTCCCCAACCATCCAAAATCATAAGGATAACTTTCTTGTTCATCGGAATTTATTTTAGGCAAAGATAAGGCATTTCTAAAAATCTCCGAATACATCCAATTCACAATTATTCAAATAGTAACAAATAAAATAGTTTTTGTTTTATAATTGAATTTTGGAACTACTTATCATTTTTTTTCAATGAGTTGTAATCAATAAAGTAACGAACACTTATTGAAAAAACATGATTTAGGTTGTTTTTGTCAATGACTTTTTCAAAGTTACTACCTAAGTCTCTTTTGAATTCGTTCTCAAATAAAGCGGCATTGTTTCTATACAAAATGGACACTTGACTTCCGGGAGCAAACCACCAAGAGTAGGATAAATCCAAATTCCAAGCGTTAAAAATAGAATTACTATTTTGAGTAAAGTTGGAAGTGGATCTCAAGGTGCCGTCATTTTGAAGACTATAATATTGACTATAGTCGGCAAAACTTAAATAATGACGTAATGAAAGGTTGAAATTCATTTCGCTATTGAGGGTGAATTTACCTTGTAAAGTGTTGACGTAGGTAGTTCGGTCTCTTCGTCCCATGAAAATTTCATTAGTGGCACTGTCATTTCCTACATACCCCAGGTTGTTATCTTGTTTGCTGAAATCAAAATTATAACTAAGTGAAAAATGATCTGAAAACCGGTATCTAGGACCTATTACAACTCCATAATTTCGTCTGTTTTTTTCGTTGACAAAACTGATAAAAGGGTTGAAGTCAAAAGCAAATTTGTTATTTGAATTAGACGAATAATACAAATAAGTCGATATGAATTCAGGCATTTGAATATAACGAGATTGATCTGAAGTGCGAGGTTCATAAAAATCAGATGTTTTTATTGGTCTCGCGTTAAAACCCCCTCCAAAATAATGATTTTTTTTATTTACAGAATTTAGGTTAAAATTAACCATTCCCTGTTGGATTCGACCTGTCCGGTTGTCAAATTCTGAATAGAGGTTCATATAGATGTTGAACATGTTGAATGTCGCGGTCGGGTTTAAAATGCGATAACTCCCATTAGAATAAAAACTATGATAATTATTTTGAAATTGAATTCCCATATCGTCATTATCAAAACCTTTGGAAACATATTCAGCGCCTCCTCCATATTGAAATTTTCCACTGGTTTCACCAAAAGTAATACTCGAACTAAAGCCTTTTTTGTTTTCAACACCTAGTCCGTTGACAAAACTATATTTGTAATCACCCGATAAATTATAGGTATTTTTCTTGGTATTCAAATCAAATAAAAGTGCCGATACATTTCCGTCACGTCCGCTACCATTACGGGTTACATTAGTGTTGATAAACGAAACGGATGAATTTTTTCTAAAGCGTTGGTCTAAAACAAAAACATTGTAATTAGCCAAAGGTTCTATCAATGATTTGCGAGTAGCTCCTGTAATATCATTAGTAATAATTGCTTCTGTTTTTTCGGTCACAGCGTTCAAAACCCCAATTCCTAAACCGTTTTTAGTTCTTCCTGAAATTTTTAATGCATTCAATAAGTTTACTTTTCCAGGGGATTCAGTAATAGATTCATTAGCGGATAGTTCAGGACTAATACTTGGGCTTCCGCCAATTCTTCGCGAATAAAATAAATTTCCTTTGCTGAATAGCTCTGTTCCTTCGGTAAAAAAAGGCCTGTTTTCATTGAATTTTTGCTCAAAGGGACTTAAGTTTAAAATCACGTTATCAAAGGCTGTTTGTCCAAAGTCGGGAACCAAAATAGCGTCTAAAGTAAAAGCATCATTGATTCCGTATTTGATATCGACTCCACCTTTTAAATCGCCTTTGGTTTTCTGATTAGCATTGGAATTCAAGTAAAAAGAAGAATACGGAATCAAGAATAAACGAGTGGGGGTTTTGATATTTTCAATACCATTTAACACTCCTTCTTGATTGCCTCTTGAATTGATTTTGTTGTCAATTAAATTCCAAGAATAAAAAGAGCGCGTTCTTTTAAAGTCACGAATGAAGTTAATACCCCAAGTTTGTTTTTTCTCGGTAGAGAATCGAAGGGCGGCATATGGAATTCGTATTTCGGCGGTCCAACCAAAATCAGTAATTTGGGTTTTCCCCTCCCAAATCGCATTCCATGAAGAATCTTCCCCGTTGCTTTCGGTAAAAAGGAAATCTTCTTGAACTCCCGCAGCACTTAAAATGAAGCTGAATTCTTGTTGCCCATCATTGTAGCCATTGATAAAAATCCCCACACGGTCTGCAGTTCCAGAATTATCTCTTTGGCTTAGTTCTTTTAGGATTTTACCAGGCTCATCATCGTACATAGTAGCGGCAAAATAAACCGCTTCGTTGTCATAGGTTACTTTAATTTCGGTACGTCGTTCTTTGGGTTCGGCTTTACCATTATCCGGCATCCACATTACGAAATCTTTTGCTACATCAGCTTTTAACCAAGCGGCTTCATCGAATTTACCATCAATGATGATTTTTTCGGTTGTAAACTGAGTGGTCAATGATTTTTTTTGGCTGTAGCCAAAACAAAAAGCGAAGACTAACACAAGACTGAAAACTGATTTCATATTTTGGGGATGCGATTAGCTGGTTTTAAATTAGTACAACGTAATTTTAATTATAAAATTGGATTGCATACCATTAGTCTTGATTGTTTTAATTTGTTACACAATCAAACCAATCTTTTTAAGATAACTAGTGTTAAATAGCTTTAGTTTGTTAAAAACAATGTTAAATATCTGATTTTAACTCAATTGACTTCTTGTTGAACGTATCTTTGCAATTCTCAGATCTAAAAATACATTAACAAAATACTATGGTTGCCAAATTTCTTTTTCTTTCCTTTTTTTTCTTTTCCTCTGTTACTTTTTATTCCAATGCAACTACTTTTTCGCATCGTATAAAAAGTGATTTAAGTCTTGAAAATTCAGTTGAAATGGTCTATTCAGGTTTAAAAACGAATCATTATGAGTTGCCTAAACTAGAGAGCTTTACACAAGCATTGAAAGGATTTTATAAATTAAAGGAAAGAGGGGTTATTAAGAAAGATATTTTGACGTTAATTGATTTCAGCTTGTCGTCTAATATGAAACGACTTTGGGTAATAGATTTGGCTTCCAAAACTATTTTGTACCAATCTTTAGTAGCACACGGTAGAAATACGGGGGAAGAATTTGCCAATAGTTTTTCGAATGCAGCCCAATCCTTTAAAAGCAGTTTGGGATTTTATGCTACGGGCGAAGTGTATAATGGGAAACACGGATTGTCACTACGATTGGACGGACTAGAAAAAGGGATTAATGATAATGCAAGAAATAGGGGAGTAGTCATGCATGCAGCCGATTATGTTTCCAATTCCTTCGTCAAAAATAATAGACGACTGGGCAGAAGCCAAGGGTGTCCAGCTATTCCGGTTGGTTTGTCAAAAGATATTATAGGTGCTATCAAAGACAAATCGTGTCTTTTCATTTACCATCCCAAGCTGGTTTCCCAATTATTGTCCTAAAATTTTTTGAACATTAAAAAATGTGGTCCAACTTCTTTGATCTCAAATTCAGCTCCCACTATTTCGTAGCCTAATTTTTTGTAAAATCCAACGGCTGAGGTACGGGCATTGAACCAAATTAAGGTGGTGTTTTGTTTTTTACAAAAGGCTTCGGCTTCTTGAATTAATGCATTACCAATTCCTTTTTTCTGATGAGAATCCAAAACCGCCATACCTCTAATTTGAAAAGATTTTTGGTCTCCTAAAAGTAAATTTTCGGATTCAAATAGGGAGACCAGCCCGATAAGTTGGTTATCCAAAAAATAGCCGAAATGATGCGTTGATGGTAATTCATCACCTTCAAAACGACAACTTTCAATAGGTTTTCCGGCTCTTAAAACAATATGTCTTACAGGATAAGTCTCGGTTGCAGTAATTTCTTGAATAAAATAATTCATTTTTTGAGTTGGTCTTTTGTACAAATTAAAGAGATAATAATTTCATACTAAAATATTTATGGTTGTATTTGAACTATTTTAAATTCCTGTTCAACAGGGATGATTGTTATTTTTTCGAAAAAAACTTGCAATCATGAAAACTTATTATTTATATTTGCACCGTTGAAATGCGGAAGTAGCTCAGTTGGTAGAGCTCCAGCCTTCCAAGCTGGTTGTCGCGAGTTCGAGCCTCGTCTTCCGCTCTAAAGCCTCAAATTATTTTGAGGTTTTTTATTTACTGTTTTTCATGCGGAAGTAGCTCAGTTGGTAGAGCTCCAGCCTTCCAAGCTGGTTGTCGCGAGTTCGAGCCTCGTCTTCCGCTCTTCAAAGCCGAAACAATGTTTCGGCTTTTTTATTTCACAAAACTCAAATCACTGCCACTTTCCAATTCTTCTGGCGCTTGGTTTTGTCTAAAAAGGCGTGCTTTAAGATTTCCTTTTAGTGTAATTATGTCTCCTTTAATGTCTAACCAACTACCTTCTCGTAACCCTAAAACAGGAATAGAATTGAAGGTGTGAAATTCTTTGATTCTGGCTTCACGGGTTTCTCCCATGTGATTGGATGTAGCTTCGGTATCTATAAAGTGCGGATTCAAATTAAACGGAATCATTCCTAAAGTTTGAAAACTAGGAGGGTACACAATAGGCATATCATTTGTTGTTTGGATGGTCAATCCGGCAACATTACTTCCGGCACTAGTGCCTAAATAAGGCGTGCCACTTTTAAGTTTTTCTGCCAAAACTTCCATCACTTGGTTTTTGTACAATTGGGAAACCAAAACAAACGTATTTCCACCACCTGTAAATATTCCTTCAGCATTTTGAACCGCTTCGGCTGGATTTTCAAATTCATGAATCCCTTTTACGGCTATGTTTATTTTGGCGAAAGCCAATGCTACTTTGGCAGTATATTCATCGTGTGTCATTCCGCCAGACCGAGCATACGGAATGAAAAGTAGGGTTTTGCAGTCTTTAAAATGGTGTTCTAATTCAGGAAGAAGGTATTCTAAGAAACCGCTCCCGTATACTGTTGAGGTACTTGCTAATAGTATGTTTTTCAAGGTCTATTGTATTTGTAATTTGAGGTAAAGGTAGAAAATCCACTTATTTAATTAACCTGTTGGGTGTAATTATTAAAAACGTCAATTCGAGTGTTTTTTGTGTAATGAAATGGAACAAAAAATGTATCGAGAAACCTTTAGGTTCAACGTAGTTAATCGTTTTTAATGAAATTTCACTTGTTCTCGATACAATTTTCTTCCCGAAGATTCGGGAGAAAATTACTCGAACTGACGTAAAATTATCATCAAAAACTAATTACACCCAACGGGTTTTTTAATTAACAAATTTTTACCAACTCATTAGTAATTAATTTGGAGGATACTCCAATACTTTTGTAACCTATTTCCGAGATAGGAACTAGCTACTATATGATACGACTGATTTGTTTTATAATTTTTTGGTGTACCACCCAACTTTTTTCTCAAGAAAAAGTTGCTGTTGAATGTCACGGAAAAGTAACTGCGGATATGACTAATTTGGAAGGTATTTATGTGATTAATCTCAAAACCGAAAACGCTTCGATAACGGATAAAGAAGGTTATTTTTCAATTAAAGGAGTAGCCGGAGATACCCTACTTTTGTCAGCAGTTCAATTTAAATCTACTAAATTTGTTTTGACTCCCGAGAACCTCCAAATCAATTTGTTTTTTGTGAAGATGCGACCTATTATGAATGAATTGAAGGAAGTAATTGTGCGTCGTTACCCCAATATTTCTGCAGAGGCGTTAGGAATCATTCCGTACGGTCAAAAAAAATATACGCCTGCCGAACGCAAATTAGCTACGGCAACTGATTTGAATGCCCACGGGAATATAGGAGGATTGACAGGAGGATCAATTTCAGCAGATCCATTTTTAAACTTCTTATCAGGTCGAACCGCCATGTTGAAGAAGGAATTGGAAGTAGAAAAGAAAGAAACTTTTATAGTACAATTGGAATCACTATTTGATCAGCATCATTATGTAAATATTTTGCATATTCCAGCCATCTATGTCAAAGGATTTCAATATTTCGCAGTGGAAAATCCAAAATTCACAAGGGTTTTAGAAACCAAGAATCGAACTTCTATTGAGTTTTTGTTAGGGGAATTGGCGACTCAGTACCTTGAAATTATTGTTCCAAAAAAAGAGAATTAAATTCCTTCTATTTTGTCATTCCGACGGAAGGAGGAATCTCATTAGTTGCTCTCGTTATGTGCTTTTTCCTTGCGTCGAAATGACAAGACAAAAAGTAAAAAATAGCTATCCTACTAAAAAAAAAGCTTTTAATTTTGTTAATTATAACAACGAGCCACGCGAAGGGATTCGCGCGGTACTTTCTATTTATTTAAAATATATAGTTTTAATTATCTTCCCATTTTTTTCATAATAAATAATGCTGTCGAGATGATATTTTTCATCCAAAGGAATTGGGTATTTTTCAGATGTGGTATCTACACTTGAAAAATATTCTTTTCTATCATCATATAAAATTTCTTTTATTTGATGTTTATTTTTATGATACTCGTAAGTCCCCATAATTGGGTCTCCAGACGAGAGTACTATGAATAATACAAAAGGAATTGGGGTGCAAAATATGAATAATAGCATATTCCATGTTCTAAGTTTTATTTTGTCTTTATAAATTATTATTCCAGTAATAACTAACAAAATTATCCAACCAATGAAAAGAAAAAACATATAACCAAGCGATGAACTTGAGTCTCTTTTAGTAAGTCCCCAAATAAAAAACTGAAACAATAAATTGATTACAGAAATTGTTAAAAGCTTTAAGTCTGGATTATTTTCGTTCATTTTGGTTAATATTACCGCTAAGTTATATATGTCTGAAAAAATTAGACATAGAACTTGTTTTGGGTTTAACGTCTAATAAAAATCAGTTTTTCTCGTAATGCTAATATATAAAAAATATAGTACAAATGGACAAGGTAGTAAATAGGGGTAGGGAACTTTTTATAAAAATCCTCATTCAAAAGTATCTCAATATCATTTCAAAAGAATTACTACTTTTGAAAGATGAAGAAAATCTTTTTTATGACCTTTCTAGGTCTTTTGTTGGTAAGTGTTTCGGCATTTGAAGTCCATAAATTTTACATGGCTATTTTTCAGGTGAACTATGCTCCTGAAAAGAAAATGCTGCAAATTACGTCTCGTATTTTTGTAGATGATTTGAATTTGGCACTCGAAAAAAAATACGGCAAAAAAACGTTTTTAGGTGCTGATAAAGAGTCTGCAGACGATCAAGCAATACTTAAAAAGTACTTTCTTGAAAACTTACAAATCAAAGTAAATGGTCAGACCAAACCAGTAGCTTTTTTGAGCAAAGAACTAGAAGGAGATATTCTAATTTGTTATTGTCGGGTAACTGATGTATCCAAACTACATTCGGTTGAGATTACCAATACATTTTTAACACATTGGAATTCAGAACAACAAAATATTTTGCATTTTACGGCTTTTGGAGAAAAACAAACCCTGCTTTTTACAACCTCTAACAAGGCCGAAGTGTTAAAATTTTAATTAGATCGACTCGATTTGTTAAAAATTACTATTTTCACAAGCTAAAATTCCCCAAAATGAAAAAAATCGCATTAGTATTACTTTTGCCATTACTTACAATGGCGCAAGAAAAATCAACACCGGCAGCACCAAAGCAAACCGGAAAATATGATACGAATAAATTCAGTCAGATGTATGATGTATTGGCCACGCCCAATATGTTTCGTACCGCTTCAGGAGCTCCTGGACCTGCTTATTATCAGCAACAAGCCGATTATAAAATTGACATTGAGTTAGATGATAAAAATTCAAAATTAAGTGGCTCTGAAACGGTTACTTATACCAATAATTCGCCTGATACTTTAGAGTATTTATGGGTGCAATTGGATCAAAACCAACAAGCGAAAACTTCGCAATCTCCTTTGGCCGAAAGCCAAAAAATAGATCCGGTATTGCCAGCTGAAAAGTTTGCTTCAGACTATTTGAAAGAAAAAGCAGATCGTGGATTCCATATTGAATATGTGAAAGATGCTAAAGGGACTCCATTGTCTTATACCATCAACCAAACCATGATGCGTATTAATCTGCCTGTACCAATGAAACCAGGTTCAACATTTGTTTTCTCTACAAAATGGTGGTACAACATCAACAATTATAGAAAAGAAGGTGGCCGTTCAGGATATGAGTTATTTGAGAAAGACGGTAATAAAATTTATGTAATTGCTCAATTCTATCCAAGAATGGCGGTTTATAACGATGTGGAAGGTTGGCAAAACATGCAGTTCTGGGGAAGTGGAGAGTTTGCCTTGCCTTTTGGAAATTTTGATGTTAACATTACAGTTCCTGCTGATCATGTAATTGATGCTACCGGAGAACTACTAAACCGTGCCGAAGTATTTACACCGGCTCAAGTAAAAAGATACGAATTAGCTCAAAAATCATTTGATAAACCCGTAGTGATTGTAACTCAAGAAGAAGCTACGGCTACTGAAAAAGGATTTTCAGATAAGAAAAAAACATGGCGATTCAGTGCTAAAAATGTGCGTGATTTTGGAATCGCTTCGTCAAGAAAGTTCATTTATGACGCGATGGCTGTAAAATTGAGTAATAAAGTGGTTATGGCCGAGTCGGTTTATCCAAAAGAAGCGAATCCGTTATGGGGAGAAACTTCGACAATGACTGTGGCACATACTTTAAAAAGTTATTCGTCTCATACTTTTGATTATCCTTACCCCAAAGCAGTTTCTGTATCGGCAGAAGATCAAGGAATGGAATACCCAATGATTTGTTGGAATTTTGGGCGACCAGATGAAAATGGAGTAACTAGTGAGCAAGTTAAAAACGGAATGATTGGTGTAGTTATTCATGAAGTAGGACACAACTTTTTTCCAATGATTGTGAATTCAGATGAGCGCCAATGGACTTGGATGGATGAAGGTTTGAACTCCTTTATGGAATATATGGCCGAACAAGAATTGGGAACGAATTTCCCGTCAAGACGCGGTCCTGCTAAAAATATTGTTCCGTACATGAGTGGCGATCAAAAATTCTTGGAGCCAATTATGTCGAACTCTGAAAACATCTATCAATTTGGTAATAATGCTTACGGAAAACCAGCTACAGGATTGAACATTCTGAGAGAAACCGTTATGGGTAGAGAGTTGTTTGACCATGCATTTAAAGTGTATGCAAATCGATGGAAATTCAAACACCCCACTCCAGAAGACTTTTTTAGAACTATGGAAAATGCTTCTGCCTTTGATTTGGATTGGTTCTTTAGAGGATGGTTCTATTCAACAGATTTTGTAGATATTGGAGTGGAAGACGTAAAACAATATTATGTTTCTGAAACTGCAACGAGTGATCTAAAAGAAGTAAAAGTAAGAAAAGGACGTTTTGGCTTAGATAAAGGACCTTTCGTTTATTTGGTTTCAGGGCAAAATTCAGAATTGAATCCAAAGGATAAAAAAGCATTGAAAATTGACGATGTAAAATTGCTTTCAGATTACATCAATCAAAATTTATCTGCTGATGAAAAAGCGAGTTTGAAATCACCTAAATACTTCTACGAAGTAACGTTCAATAAACCAGGCGGAATGATAATGCCTATTTTAGTCGAAATCACGTATGAAGATGACACCAAGGAAAGTTTCAAATATCCTGCTCAAATTTGGAGAAAAAATAATGATACTGCCAAAAAGGTATATGCTACTGCAAAGGCAATCAAACAAATACAAATAGATCCTAAATTGGAAACGGCTGATATTGATGTTACCAATAACACTTGGCCAAAACAAGAAACAAAATCTAAATTTGATTAAAATAGTTATACTTTTAAAGGGAATCTTTTAATTAAAAAAACCATTAAGATATTAAGTTTTATTAAGGCTTAACATCTTAATGGTTTTTAACATTCTTGTCCTATTTTTAATAGAAAAACGGGATGTTATAAAAGCTAAATTAAATTAGTTTTTTAAAATTACATTTAATCTTAATTAGCTTAATATCTTAATGGTTATCAATTTTTCACTTTTTTATAAAAACCTTTGTTATAGACCAATCAGTATTCAATAGAACTTTTATGAAAAATTTAAAATAGTAGGACTTGAAATTTGGTATATTTGTCCTCTAAGAAAAAAAATACAATTATGTTTGGTATAGGTGGAGGCGAATTAATTTTCATCATGTTTATCGTTTTAATGCTTTTCGGTTCTGATAAAGTGCCTGAGATTGCACGAACATTGGGTAAAACTATGGCGCAAATTAAAAACGCGACAAATGATATAAAAACGGAAATCCAAAAAGGAGCCGAAGCAAATGGTTTTGACAAACAATCGTTAGCCGATTTGACTGGAAATATTACTGCTGAAATTGACAAGGCAAAGGAAAATTTATTAGGAGATTCAAGTACGTTGACGGATTTTTCTAATACAGTGACTTCAGAAATAACGCAAGTAAAGCAAGGTCTTTCTGTAGAAGAAAATAAAACGGAAGTGGCAGCTGTAGCTCAAGAAGATGTTGTTGAGGGCCCAATTAAACGTCAAATGTAATGCTTGACAAAGTAGTAGCTTTAGATACCCAATTGTTTGTTTATTTAAACGGTTTAGGTTCTGAAACCTATGATAGTTTTTGGCTTTTTATCACAAAACAATCCCATTGGACACCTTATTTCTTGATTCTATTGTATTTAGTTTATAAAAAAATAGGAACGAGACCAACGCTTTTAGTGTTATTGTCAGTAACATTATTGCTTCTTGCTACTGATCAAACCTGTAATCTTTTTAAATATAGTTTTCAACGTTTGCGGCCATGTAACAATCCTGAGATTAATTCGTTTATCCGAATTGTCAAATCGAGTGATACATTTAGTTTCTTTTCAGGCCATGCGGCCAATTCTATGGCAACGATGACTTTCTTGTTCTTACTTTTGAAAAAGTACTATCGGTATGCTTTTCTGTTATTTTTATTCCCTTTAATCTTTGCGTATAGTCGAATTTACTTAGGACTACATTATCCACTAGATATTGTAACAGGTTATTTGGTTGGTGCTAGTTTTGGATTTATAGCGTACCAATTGTATCAAAAATACGTTTTAAAGAACTCTTGAAACCGTTAATCCGTCTCGGATTGGTAACAAAACAGTTTCTACTCTAGGGTCGTTTTTCAGTAATTGATTGTACTCTAAAAGTATTTTGGTGCTCAAATCATTTTTTTGCAACGGCTCTAAGACTTTACCACTCCACAACACATTGTCCGATAAAATAATACCGCCTTTATTCATCTTAGGAACAATCAATTCAAAATAATTAATATAATTTTCTTTGTCGGCATCAATAAAAACTAAATCGAATTTCAGATCAAGACTAGGAATAATGTCAACAGCTTCTCCCAAATGCTGCACAATTTGGTTGCCCCAAGGTGATTTGTCAAAATGTTTGCGTTGAAAATCAACTAACTCTTCTTTGATATCAATGGTATGTAGCTGTCCGTTGTCTTGCATGCCTTCGCACAAACACAAAGCAGAATAGCCTGTATAAGTACCGATTTCAAGAATATTTACTGGTCGAATTAATTTAGACAGCATACTCAAAACACGTCCTTGAAAATGACCGCTTAACATTCTTGGCAACAAAATTTTCTGATACGTTTCTTTGTTGAGTGCGGCTAATAATTGAGGTTCTTTTTCAGAATGTTGTTCGATATAATCTTCGAGTTCTTGAGAAATGAAGTGCATTGGATAGTTTTTTCAATTGGCGCAAAGTTATCAAATTATCAAATCACACACGAGCATTTATGCGAATTGATGAAATAAATCAACAAATACTCCTTAAATTTGCGCCATGCAAATCGAGAAAAAAGACATACGGGCCTTATCCAAAGAACAATTGCGAGACTTTTTTGTTTCCAATGGAGACAAAGCTTTTCGTGGCAACCAAGTGTATGAATGGTTGTGGAGCAAAGGCGCACATTCTTTTGAAGATATGACCAATGTGGCTAAACCAACTCGGCAAATGCTCGAAGATCACTTTGTTATCAATCACATCAAAGTCGATACGATGCAACGCAGTGAAGACGGAACGGTAAAAAATGCTGTTCGTTTGCATGATGGTTTGATTGTAGAATCGGTTTTGATTCCTACCGAAACTAGAACTACCGCTTGTGTTTCGAGTCAGGTGGGATGCAGTTTAGATTGTAACTTTTGTGCTACCGCTAGATTAAAACGAATGCGTAATTTGGAACCTGGAGAAATCTACGACCAAGTGGTCGCTATTGACAGAGAAAGTCGTTTGTATTACAATCACCCGCTATCTAATATTGTTTTTATGGGAATGGGAGAGCCTTTGATGAATTATAATAATGTTATCAAAGCGATCGATATGATTACTTCACCAGAAGGCTTGGGAATGTCTCCCAAACGAATTATGGTTTCGACTTCGGGTGTGCCAAAGATGATTAAAAAATTAGCAGATGATGAGGTGAAATTCAAATTAGCGGTTTCGTTGCACTCGGCCATTGACGAAATTCGTTCTCGAATTATGCCTTTCAGTGAAAATTTTCCGTTGGCTGATTTGCGGGAAGCTTTGGAATATTGGTACCGAAAAACCAAAAGTAAGATTTCTTACGAATATGTGGTTTGGAAAGGAATTAACGATGACAAGGCTTCGGTAGATGCCTTGGTTAAGTTTTGCAAATATGTGCCGTGCAAAGTCAATTTAATTGAATACAACCCCATTGATGATGGTGAATTTCAACAAGCCTCTGAAGAAGCTATTGCGTCTTACATAAAAGGATTAGAAGCCATAGGAGTTGTAGTCAAGGTGCGAAGAAGTCGCGGAAAAGATATTGATGCAGCTTGTGGACAATTAGCAAATAAATCTTAAAAAGCACTGAATTTAGTAAAGGTATTGGCTTTGAAAAAATAATGATTTTGTATCTTTGGAGCCAATGAATATCACTTCTCAAATAAAACAGCCTATTTTGATCGAAATGGAACTTTTTGAAAAAAAGTTCTATGAATCGATGTCTTCTAAAGTAGCGTTGCTTAACAGAATTACCTATTATATTGTCAATCGCAAAGGGAAACAAATGCGTCCTATGTTTGTGTTTTTGACTGCCAAAATGGTTTCTCAAGGCGTTGTGAATGAACGTACTTATCGAGGAGCTTGTGTGATTGAATTGATTCATACCGCTACTTTGGTTCATGATGATGTGGTAGATGATAGTAACCGTCGTAGAGGATTTTTCTCTTTGAATGCACTTTGGAAAAATAAAATTGCCGTTTTAGTGGGCGATTATCTACTTTCTAAAGGACTGTTGCTATCCATTGATAATGGCGACTTTGATTTACTCCGAATCATATCCGTGGCTGTTCGTGAAATGAGTGAAGGAGAATTACTTCAAATTGAAAAAGCCCGCCGATTAGATATTACGGAAGAGGTGTATTACGATATCATTCGTAAAAAAACAGCAACATTGATTGCTGCTTGTTGTGCTTTGGGAGCTCAGTCAGTAATTGAAGATGGAGTTCAGGTGAAAAATATGCATCGTTTTGGGGAATTAATAGGGATGGCATTTCAAATCAAAGATGATTTGTTTGATTATACCGATGACGCTATTGGTAAACCAACAGGGATAGATATTAAAGAACAAAAAATGACTTTGCCTTTAATTCATGTTTTGAATACCTGTACTGCTAAAGAAAAAACTTGGTTAATCAATTCTATTAAAAACCACAACAAAGACAAGAAAAGGGTTAAAGAAGTCATTGCTTTTGTCAAGAATAATAATGGTTTGGCTTATGCTGAACAAAAGATGCTTCAATTCCAACAAGAAGCATTGCAACTGCTAGCCAATTATCCGGATTCTCCATTTAAAGATTCTTTAGTCTTGATGGTGAACTACGTTATTGAAAGAAAAATATAATTCTATATTTTCTAATATTGAGCTTTTAAAGTGTATAAAAAGCGGTATAATTTATAATATTTTACTGCTGATTTTAAAAAATACTATAATTTTAAAAAAAAGCGAATAATTTAAAAATATTATAGTTAAATTCGTCACGTGAAAATTCAAAAGAGAAAAATAGTATTAATTGAGGACGATGTAGCATTAGGAAACGCTATCCTAGAGCTGTTACTATTGAATAATTTTGATGTTACTTGGTTCGAAGAAAGTACACCTGCCCTTCAATATCTCTACCAGAATATACCCGATCTAATCATAAGTGATTTAATGATGCCAGTTATGAATGGAGAAGAATTGTATTTGAATATTCGTAAAAACAGAAAATTCAATACAGTTCCTTTTATTATTATCACCGCTAACATAGATGATGAAGTCAAGTTGCGTCAATTAGAACATGGCGTGAATGATTATATCATGAAACCATTTAAAGTAAAAGAGTTAATCTTTAAAGTAAATAATGTTTTAGAGTTAAGAAAAAACATTGAAAAAAACTTTGGTATAGATCCTTTTTCAAAGGTTACTATTAAATTATCGGAGAAAGATTTTCTTACATCTCTAAATGAACTTCTATTAAAAGGCATTAAAACAAGACCAGATTTAGACGAATTGTCTAAAAAATTATTTATCAGTAAATCTACCTTAGATAAAAGAATTAGAAAACTCACAAATAAAAATATAAGCCAATACATTAGAGAGTTTAAAATTCAATATGCTATGAAGTTGATTAAACTAGGAGAGAGAAATATTCAATTCTTAGTGGACGAAACAGGCTTTGGGTCTTTTTCGTATTTCTCTACAAGTTTTAAGGCGTATAGTGAGATGAGTCCTCGTGATTATATTAAGTCAATTCAAGCTTCAGAATTAGAAAAATAAGTCGTTTTTTGTAGTAATTGAAGTAAACTATATTACTAAATTGTTACCATTCCTATTCTTTTTTAAAATATAAGTAAAAATTAAATTTTTTCAAATTTCTATTATAATTTTCGTTCATCGAATCATCAAAATTGTGTCGTAAGGTTTTTTTTAAAGCTTTAAGAATAACAATTTAAATCTGTATAATTATAAACGTATCCCAATGAAACTAAGGCCTTCTGATGAAACGTGGGATAGATTAGATGTAATGCTTAATTATAATGAAAAGAATATAGCTTATGTTAATCGAGCTATTCTTGGATTAAGTTTTTTTGTATTAGTCTTATTCGGAATCCTACTTTGTAGTAATTAAAAAAAACAAAAAATGCTCTAAAGGCATTTTTTGTTTTTTACACCAATTCAATTTCTGTATTGCTTAAGCACATTTGAAGTATTGAAGTAGATTAGAAATTAAATTATTAGCATTTTTTTTTAATTTATCCATTAAAATATAATGAAATAAAAATACTTCACTTATTTTTGATGTAAGATTTGGGATCTTTCTTACCGGGCAGCTTACTCAGAAAATTTATTGGGGGCAATGAATTTATGATTACAATTTAGTTAAAGTAAGCTGCTTTAGGTAAGATACTAAAAAACTTCTCTCCCTAAAAAAAATCAACAAAAACATAGCGTTTAAATAATTTAAAAAAAATATTTTTTTTAAAGATGCTTTTCTACTATTCGTTTTAGATCTTGAAAAGAAAATGGTTTTTTGATATAGTCTTTAGCACCTAAATTTAATCCTGTAATCTCATCTATTTCTTCAGTCTTTGCCGTTAATAATACGACAGGGATATTTGATTGTGCTGAATTCATGTGGTTTTTTAAAAATCCATACCCGTCTAATTTAGGCATCATGACATCGCAAATAATTAAATCTGGAGAGTGTAATTTAACTTTTTCTAAATCTTCCAATCCGTCTTGAGCTTCTACAATTTCATATCCTATAAAAGAGAATAGCTCCACTATAGCTTCTCTTAATTTGATTTCGTCATCAATAATCAGTACTTTTTTCATAGCACTATGATTTAAATAGAGGGAATGTAAGAGTTACTTGAGTCCCTTTTCCAAGTTCGCTAGTAACTTGAATGGACCCAGAGTTTCTTTCCGTAAATGTTTTTACAATATAAAGCCCCAGTCCAGTTCCTTGAATACCTTCGGTATTACTGGCTCTAAAGAAAGTATTGAATAATTTTGGAATGTCTTTTTCTGGAATTCCAATGCCAAAATCAATGATTTGAATTTCAATTTCATTGTTTTTTGAATTTAGATTCAAAAGAATATCACCAGCACCTTCAGAGTATTTGAATGCGTTATTTAACAGATTAAAAAGAGAATATTCCATTAAGTTTTTGTCTGCAAAAACTGTAAAATGGTTTCCTTTAAAATTAAATTGAACTTTTCTACCGCCAATTTGATGCGAGTAACTAGTTTCAATTACATCCAAACAAATTTGTTTTAAGTCAAAAATAGTTGGGTTAAAATTAGTTTTTCCAGCATCATCTTTAGAGATGGTAAGCACAGCGTTCATTAATTCAACTATTCGGTCTATTTCTTCGGTAATAGTATTAATTCGCTTTTGCAATTGGGCGGAGTGAACAAAATTATGACCTTCAATATACATTTCTATTAACTCAGCACTAGTTCGAATAGTTGTCATTGGAGTTCGAAATTCATGCGAAATAGTAGAAACAAGATTTGTTCTCAATTCATTTAATTCTCTCTCTTGGATTAGTGCTTTTTCCATCGCATTCTGAACTTGTTTCTTTTGAGTGATATCTCTTGCACTTGATTGAAAGCTAACAGGTTCTCCATTTACCATAACGATACTCGCTTTTATTTCAAACCATACATATTCGTTGTTTTTATTTTTGAATCGGGCTTCAACATACGAGTCATCAGCTTTAGTGATAAAACTTTCAAATCGTTCTTGAAGTAATTCTAAATCTTTTGGATGGACAAATAGCATAGGTGACTCCCCAATTAATTCTTCGGGGCTATACCCCATTAGTTTTACAATTGATGGAGATACATATTCAAAGGTAGTATCCAAGTTATGTAAACATACCAAGTCTACGGTATTGTCAGCTAAAAGGCGGTACATGTTTTTAGCTTCATTAAGCTGAATGTTTTTATTGCGGTTGTTTTCTTCTATTAGCAGGCGATTTTGTTTTTCTACATTTTTTCTTTCGGTAATGTCTTCCATAGCTCCAATCATTCGGATAGCTTTGCCATTTGTGTCACGAATTATTATTGCTTTATCACTCACGTAAGCATAACTTCCATCAGATTTGAGATAGCGGTATTCATCAGACCATTTTGTAGAGTTGCTTTCTAAAATCGCATCAAAATGGTTGAAATAATTTTCTCTGTCCTCGGGATGAATAAAATTTTCACATTCAGCAGCAGTAATTATATTATTTTCAAATTGATGCCCAAAAAGAGTTGAATAGCTTTCTCCAACAAAAATCTCATCCGTTTGCATATTCCAATCCCAAAGCGCATCTGAAGTGGCTTGACTCGCATAGATGAATCGTTCATTACTTATTTTTAAAGCTGCTTCAGCTTTTTTCTGAGCAGTAATATCAACTCCAAACCCCACCATCATTTCAAGCGATTTATCTTCTCCAAAAACGGGTGCGTATTTGCGTGTATGAATCGAAGTTGATCCGTCACTTTTTTTAATTTCGTCAATCCATTCTATGACAGAATTTGATTTTGCTGCTTCTATAAATCGATCCCTTCTTTCTTGAGCAAATTGTGGATCTCTTCCGGTATGTTCAGCATATTCAAAATCATCTTTTCCTATGATATATTGGCGAAGTTCTTCATTTTGAATAGCGGCAGGGTTTACATATAAATACCTATGATTACTATCAAATACGGCAATTTCAGTAGGGAGTCGATCTAAAATCTTTTTGTATAATTCTTTTGGTTCTGATTCTGAAAACTGCTCTTGCAATTGGTGTAAACGTTGGATTTCATTTACGATATGATTAATTATTTTTAATTGTGTAGCGTTAATTGTTCTCGGTTTTGAATCCCAAAAACAAAGTGTTCCGTTAGTGGTTTTATTTCCAAATACGATTGGAATTCCCATATAAAATGTAGGCTCCGATTGAGTCTGGGTTTCGTTTTCTTGAATAATTTTGGCGTTAAGCCAATCACTATTTTCCGTTGTAATGGTTAAGCTTTCCCCTGTTTGTGCAATGATGGTCGTAGAATTGTTTTCTACAAATGACAAGACTGCTTTTGGAATTTCACAGACTTCGGCTGCAAAAGAAAGTATAGCAAGACATTCTTCTTGAAAGGCAGTTGACTTAATTATAGATTTAATTTTTATGCTATTTAAGGGCATAGGCTTTAGGTATTTGGGTTAGTTGCAGTAGTAAATTGCAATCACGATTCGGGACGTTAAAGCAAAATAACCATATAATTGGTATAAAAATAAAAGTTTATTGGTAAATAAAAGTTTTTTTCTGGGTATAATTTCAAAATATAATCCATTTTCGATTTTAAAGCTTCCAAAAATCATTTTCTATTCTGAAAAATCGAGGTGAAACTTTGTATATTTGTCACTTTACTACTAAATAAATGATTTCAAAAGCTACCATAGATACCGTTTACGAAACTGCTCGAGTTGAGGAGGTTATTGGTGATTTTGTACAATTAAAAAGAGCAGGGAGTAATTTTAAAGGATTGAGTCCTTTTTCTGATGAACGTTCTCCGTCATTTATGGTCTCGCCAGTCAAGCAAATTTGGAAAGATTTCAGTTCTGGTAAAGGGGGTAATGCTGTTGCTTTCTTGATGGAACATGAACATTTTACCTACCCAGAGGCGATTCGTTATTTAGCTAAAAAATACAATATTGAAATAGAAGAAACCGAGCAAACCGATGAAGAAAAAGCCAATACAGACATTAAAGAAAGTATGTATTTGGTTTCTGAATTTGCTAAAACGTATTTTCACAATACACTTTTACATTCAGAAGAGGGTAAAGCAATCGGTCTTTCGTATTTTAAAGAAAGAGGTTTTACTAATGAAACGATTACTAAGTTTGGTTTAGGATACTCTCCAGAGACTTGGGATGCTTTTACCAAAGAAGCTTTAGGAAAAGGGTATAAATTAGAATTTTTAGAAAGTACAGGTTTAACTATTCCTAAAGATGATAGGCCTTTTGATCGTTTCAAAGGGAGAGTGATGTTCCCAATACAAAGTATGTCGGGACGAATTTTAGGTTTTGGTGGTCGAATTCTAACGAATGATAAAAAAGCAGCCAAATACCTCAATTCACCAGAAAGTGAAATTTACCATAAAAGTAAAGTGTTGTATGGTATTTTTCAGGCCAAACAATCTATTGCTAAACTGAATAATTGTTATTTGGTTGAAGGATATACTGACGTAATACAGTTCAATCAAGCGGGAATAGAAAATGTGGTGGCCTCTTCGGGAACGGCATTGACTCCAGACCAAATTAGATTAATCAATCGATTGACTAAAAATATCACCGTTCTTTTTGATGGAGATGCGGCGGGACTTCGTGCGTCTATCCGAGGAATTGATTTGATTCTTGAGGAAGGAATGAACGTAAAAGTATGTGCATTTCCTGATGGGGAAGATCCAGATAGTTTTGCAAAGAAAACATCGTATGATGACTTAGTGGCCTATCTTGAGAATAATGCGAAGGATTTTATCCAATTCAAAGCATCGCTTTTGATGAAAGACGCTCAAAATGATCCTATCAAGAAAGCTGATTTGATTCGGGATATGGTACAAAGTATTTCTAAAATTCCTGACCGAATTCAACGAGAAATCTATATTCAAGAGTGTTCCCGAATTATGGATATTTCAGAGCAGGTTTTGGTGAGTACCTTGGCACAGCTTGTTCAAAAAGATATTGCAGAAGTTGGAAAGAAGCAAAAACAAGAGCAAAAAGCATTTGAAATTGTAAAGAATGAAGCACCTGTTCCAACTGAAAAAATTGATATTTTATACCGATTGGAGCGAAAAATAATTGAAATTTTATTGCTTTACGGAAATAAAACAGAAGAATTTGAAGATGTACTTTTAAAGACAAATTCAGAAGGAGAAATTGATCAAGTAGTTGAAAAAAAGGAGTATAAAGTATACCAACGCATTTATTTGAGTTTGCAAGAAGATGAGGTCGAATTAGCAAATCCTTTGTTTAAAGCTATTTTTAATGATTTGATGAATTACTATTTGCAAAATGAAAATTTTGGAATTGAGAATTATTTAAAACACTTGCCTGCTGAATTTGCACAAGAAGTAACTGATATTCTGATGGAAGATGAACGCGTTACTCTTCACAACTGGGATGGTCAAAACATTTTTGTCAAACAAAAAACAGAAACGGTAAGTCAGCATACTTCTGAAATTATTATCTCTATGCGAGAATATTTGATTAATAAATTGATTTTGGATTTAATGAGTGAATTTCCAGAGCAATCCGATACCGATCAAGAAGAATTAAAAGTATTGATTAACGATTATAATAAGTTAAAAGTTAATCTAACGGGAACTATCGGAAGAATTCGTTCCACCTATATATAAAAAAAATGAAAGCCATTGGCTTTCATTTTTTTTTAAACGGTTTCTTATTTAGTCTAAACAATTTCTAATGTTTTGGCTTTGTTAACCAAGTCAACTAAATTGGTTACATTCAATTTAGTCAACAATCTTAATTTGTAAGTACTGATTGTTTTTTCATTTAATTTAAGGATATCGGCAATTTCGTGGTTTTTCTTGCCATCACTTAAGTAACGTAATACTTCTACTTCGCGGTTAGAAAGTTTGCGATACAATCGTTCGCTTTTACTTTGTTTAGCAATTAAGGCTAAATTTTTCTTTACCGTTTCGTTCATGATAATTTTTCCTTGCTGCACTTTGATGATGGCTTCTGCCAAAGTTCCTAGCTTTTCTGTTTTATGTACAAATCCAGAAACACCCGCTTTAATTGCATTTGGAGCATAAATTTGTTCTGAAAGGCTACTGTAAATAATCACTTTTGTTTTTGGGAATTCTTTTAGAATGGATTTTACTTCAAAAATACTTGTTAGCCCTTCTAATTCAAGGTCTAACAATAAAACGTCTATTTCTTTTGTCTGAAGTATTTCGTTCAACATGGAAAAGCTTCCAATGTTAGCAACTATAGCAATATCCGAGTGATCTTTGAAGTACGATTTTACTCCAAAGTGCACCACAGGGAAATTATCGGCGACACATACCTTAATCATAATGTTGTTTTTAGAATTGTTATTTGTTTTTGGAAGAGTAAAATTAATAAATAAATTCTGTAAACAATTGCAAATCAGTTAAAATGTATTATTTTAACGATTGAGGCAGTATGCAAACAGGTATCGGTTGCATTTTATGTTGATTTATAGTGTTTAAACGTTTGTAAATTTCGAAAACTGTTTTTTCTCTGCCTGAAAAAGAAGCAGCTGATTTTCCTTCTTCATCTTGACGCATCGCCCATTCTAATTCGTCATAACTGGCACCTAATTGGTCTTCATCAGTTCTATCATCTCCAAATAATCCATCAGTAGGAGAAGCAGTTAAAATAGATTCAGGAATTTTTAAATAAGCTCCTAAAGCAAATACATCCGATTTCATTAAGTCAGCAATAGGACTTACATCCACGCCTCCATCTCCGTATTTAGTATAAAATCCCACTCCAAAGTCTTCTACTTTATTCCCAGTGCCGGCTACTAATAAACCATAAATTCCACCATAATAATATAGCGTTGTCATTCGGATTCGCGCGCGGGTATTGGCTAGAGTTAAATGCAGTTGTTGTTCTTCGGTGTCATTAGGAAGTACTTCTTTGAAAGTTTCAAATACCGAAGTCAAATTCGATTCGGCTCTTGAAACATTAGGAAAACGTTGCATTAATTGGTTGATGTGTTCTCTACCTCGTGCCACATGACTTGCAGCTTGATGAATGGGCATTTCTACACAAACTACTTTTAAACCTGTTTGCGCACAAAGTGTAGAAGTAACGGCCGAATCAACTCCACCTGAAATTCCCACAACAAAACCATTCACTTTTGCGTTAGTGGCATAAGCTTTTAACCAATTAACAATAAATTCATTTGCTTTTTCAACTTGAAGTGTGCTTTTTTTCGACATAATAGTTTAGGTATTAAAAAGCAGGAATGTATATTTGCAGAACCATTTTAAAATGAATCTGTTTTCCTGTTACTTTGGAAACAAATTTAATTAATAAATTATGAAATCGCCAGTAACAAATTGTTTTTTGCAAAAAAAGATATCCTAAATTAATTACGCCTTTAAAAAATTTTTAGACATGAAGATACGGTTGTTTTTGCTTTCCCTTTGTCTGTTTTTTTTATCATGTGATAAAAAAAAGGCTGTAGAAAAAGTAGTCGAGGAAATTCCTATGGATATTAAAGTAGAACGATTTGATCAAGTTTTTTTTGAGTCAAAACCAACTGATTTAAAGAAAATCAAGAAACAGTATCCTTTTTTCTTTCCTGCAGGTGTTCCAGACAGTGTTTGGACAAATAAGATACAAAATCCACTTTGGCGTGAATTGTATACCGAAGTTCAAAAAAAATATAGTGATATTGAGCCTGTTCGTTCTGAATTGATTACGCTGTTTAAGCACATTAAACATTATTTTCCAAAGACAAAAACGCCTAAAGCAATAACAGTAATTGCTGAAATGGATTACAATAATAAAGTTATTTATGCGGATAGTTTAGTTATAATTTCGTTAGAGTTGTACCTAGGAAAAGACCATAAATTCTACGAATTCCCCAAATACATTAAGCAAAATTTTGAGCAGCGACAAATGATGCCAGATGTGGTTGCTGCTTTTTCAACTAGTAAAATTAGTGTTGAGAAAGAGAAAACTCTTTTGAGTCAGATGATCTATTGTGGAAAACAATTGTATCTCAAAGATCTCTTATTACCTGAATATACTGATGCTGAAAAAATGGGATACATTCCAAAAGAAATTAGTTGGTGTCAAGAAAATGAAGCGTATATTTGGCGTTACTTTTTAGAAAATGACATGTTATATAGTGACGAACCTAAATTAAGTTCACGGTTTATTACGCCAGCTCCATTTTCTAAATTTTATTTGGAAATAGATAATGAATCTCCGGGACAAGTTGGAGCTTGGATAGGATGGCAAATAGTGCGTTCGTATGCAGAGAATAATGATGTTGCTATAGCCGATTTATTAAAAATGAATGCTAAAGAATTGTTTGAAAAATCAAAATATAAACCAAAGAAATAATGCCAGATACTATCACATCAGAAATTAAATTTGAAATTGAATTAGACGCGAACCGTGTTCCTGAAAAATTATTTTGGACCGCTGCCGATGGCGGTGTGGCTAAAGAAGAAGCAAAAGCTTTTATGTTGTCTATTTGGGATAGCAAAGCAAAAGAAACCATGCGCATTGATTTGTGGACCAAAGACATGCCTGTAGATGAGATGAAGATTTTCTTTCATCAAACCTTAGTAGCTATGTCAGATACTTTTAAACGCGCTACTGACGACGAAAAAATGGCCGACACGATGAAAGATTTTTGTGATTACTTTGCCGAAAAATTAGAGCTGACCAAATAAAATAATAGTTGCTACAACAAAAAAAGCCAAAACGAATTGTTTTGGCTTTTTTTGTTTTAAATCAACGATTTAAAATTCGTTTTGACCTTTAAAAACTTCTTGATTAACTTCGTCTATATAACTTAAAAGCTCTTCTTTTCCAGTAAATTCAGTTGAAGAAGTTACGAAATATTGAGGCATTTCAGCCCAATTATTAGCAAACATTTTCTTTTTATAGGCGGCAATATGCGAGTCTATTTTTACTTTACTGATTTTGTCTGCTTTGGTAAAAATAATGCAAAACGGGATTTCGCTTTCGCCCATATACGACATGAATTCGATGTCAATAGTTTGAGCTTCGTGTCGGATATCAATTAAAACAAAAGCGCAAACTAATTGTTCTCGGGTTTCAAAATAATCGGTAATAAATTGTTGAAAGATAGATTTGGTTTTCTTAGAAACTTTGGCATAACCATAACCAGGTAAATCGACCAAAAACCAGTTTTTATTGATTAGAAAGTGGTTAATTAGTTGCGTTTTTCCGGGTCTTCCAGAAGTTTTTGCTAAATTTTTATGATTAGTTAACATATTGATAAGTGAAGACTTACCTACGTTAGAACGACCAATAAAGGCATATTCAGGTAAATAGTCTTTTGGACATTTATCCACTTGTGAGTTGCTAATAATAAATTCAGCAGTAGTAATTTTCATAGGTATGATTTAGACTGATTTAAGAAACCGGTTTGTAAACAGTTGTAAACCATTCTTCTAATATTCTGTTGAATTCGTCAGGATGTTCCATCATAGCAGCATGGCCACATTTGTCAATCCAATATAAAGTCGAATTCGGTAATAATTTATTAAACTCTTCTGCTACTTCAGGAGGTGTAACTTTATCGTTACGACCCCAAATGATACAGGTTTGTGTCTTCATCTTGGGTAGGTCTTTCGCCATGTTATGACGAATAGCACTCTTAGCGATGGTTAGTGTTTTGATCAATTTAATTCGGTCATTCACAGAGGCATATACTTCATCAATGAGTTCAGGAGTAGCTACCTTAGGATCGTAAAAAACATCTTCTGCTTTTTTCTTGATGTATTCGTAATCGCCTCTTTTTGGGTAACTGTCTCCCATAGCACTTTCGTACAAGCCAGAACTTCCTGTAATTACTAATCCAGCTACTTTTTCAGGATACATTTTAGTATGGTATAGTGCAATATGACCGCCCAAAGAATTTCCTAACAGAATTACATTGTCCAATCCTTTGAACGTAATAAAGTCTTTAACGTACTTAGCAAAAGCCTTTACGTTAGTTTTTAAAATATTTTGGGTGTAAATAGGTAAATCGGGGATAATTATTTTGTAGCCTTTGTTAGAAAAGTAATTTGCAACTCCGTCGAAATTACTTAAACCACCCATTAGCCCATGTAGGATAACGATTGGAGTTCCTTCTCCTGCTTCAAAATAACTGTATCTACCTTCTTTTTTATAGTGTTGTTCCATTTTTTCGGATCCCTATTTTTCAATTTCGACAAATATAGGATTTAATACATAAATATTAATTTTTGACAACAAATTTTAATGAGATATTCCTTTTTTTACCTTTTAAAAATCAAGTATTGGTGGTTTTTGTTTGGTAAGTCTTTAACAATATTTATAAACAACCTGAATTGTAGCTAAAGCTCTGATTGTACAAATAATAAGGGTTTTGGTTGTAAAGTGGGGAAACTTATTAACAAAGTGGTATATTGTGGTAAAATGTGGTAAAATATTTTATATTTTTGCTTAATATCATTTAAATACAATTTCTTGAACACAATAGTTGGAACATACGAATGTAAGGTTGATGCAAAAGGAAGGGCTTTGATGCCTTCGCCTTTGAAAAAGCAGTTGGCCTCATCATTGCAAGAAGGTTTTGTTTTGAAGCGTTCTGTTTTTCAACCTTGTTTGGAGCTTTATCCAATGCAAGAATGGAATGGAATGATGCAAAAAATCAATAAGTTGAATCGATTTGTAAAGAAGAATAATGATTTTATTCGTCGTTTTACTGCTGGTGTTAAAGTGGTGGAAATTGATGCTTTAGGAAGATTATTGATTCCTAAAGATTTGGTTGGATTTGCTAGTATTTCAAAAGATGTGGTTTTTTCTTCAGCAGTGAATATTGTTGAAATTTGGGATAAAGACTTGTATGAAAAATCAATAAACGGAGAGGATGTAGATTTTGCTGATTTGGCAGAAGATGTAATGGGTAATGTAAATGACGACGATAATGGAATATCATAATCCTGTTTTACTTCATGAGTCGGTGGATGGGTTGAATATCAAGCCAGACGGAATTTATGTAGACGTTACTTTTGGTGGTGGAGGTCACTCTAAAGAAATTTTAAGCAGATTAGGTCCTAATGGAAAGTTGTTTGCTTTTGATCAGGATGAAGATGCTTTGGCGAATGCCTTACAAGATGATCGCTTTGTTCTTGTAAATGAAAATTTCAGATTCATTAAACGCTTTTTGCGTTTTCATAATGTAAAGAGTGTTGATGGTATTTTAGGTGATTTAGGTGTTTCTTCTCATCAATTTGATGTGGCTGAAAGAGGATTTTCTACTCGATTTGACGCGGAGTTAGATATGAGAATGAGTCAAAAAAACGATTTGAATGCCTATAGAGTGGTGAATGAATATGACGAGGAGAATTTACGTAGAGTTTTCTTCGATTATGGAGAGTTGAAAAATGCACCTGCTATTGCAAGAGTGATTTTAGAAGCAAGAGAAATGGCGCCGATTCGAAATACGGAGCAGTTAAAACAAGTGTTGAGTCGTTTTTTACCAGCACACAAGAGTCATAAAATATTAGCTCAAATTTATCAAGCTATTCGAATAGAAGTGAACCAAGAAATGGATGTTTTGAAAGAATTTTTAGAACAATCATTAGAAGTTTTGAAGACTGGAGGGCGATTGAGTATTATCTCGTACCACTCTCTTGAAGATCGATTGGTAAAGCGATTTATTAAAAACGGAATGTTTGAAGGAGAGCCAGAGCGAGATTTTTTTGGCAATTTTTCGGTTCCATTTAAAACAATTGGAAAATTAATAGTTCCGAATAACGAACAAATTAAAGAAAATAATAGAGCGCGAAGTGCTAAGCTTCGAATTGCTGAAAAATTATAATTAGTTAGAATGAAAAACGGGGTATACGGCATATTAAAAGCGCGATTTCTTCTGGATGAAGATGCAATTAAAAATTGGCGTTTTATCGTGTTTATTATTTTTTTAGCAATAGTTATGATTGCTAATACACAAAGTTATGAGCAAAAGGTTTTTAAAATTGCGGAGATGACTAATGAAGTAAAAGAATTGCGTTCTGAATTTGTGGATAGACGTTCTGAGTTAATGAAATTAAAAATGGAGTCTACTGTAGCTCAAAAAATGGAAGCAAGACAAGTAAAATCGTCAACAGTTCCTCCGTTAAAAATAAAAGTAAAGAAAGAAGAAGAAAAAGGATTTTTTGAAAAATTATGGCAGTAGAGGATAAAAATATTTCATATAGAATTTATCTGGTGGCATTCGCAATGTTTGTCATGGCGTGCGCTATTGTTATAAAATTAACGAATATTCAATGGGTAGAAGGTGCTCATTATAGAAAATTAGCTAAAGAAAGAACGGTTAAAAATTTCAAAATAGAAGCTAATAAAGGAAATATCTATTCAGCTGATGGAAGTCTTTTGGCTACTTCGATTCCAAATTATGAAATTCGTTTTGATGCGGTTGTTCCAAAGACAGAATTATTTCAAAGATCTGTTGATTCGTTGGCTGATTCATTGGCATATTTGTTAGGAAAACCATCTCATTTTTATGAAAACGAATTAAGAAAAGCTAGAGCAAAAAAGAATCGATATTTTTTAATAGCTCGTAACTTGAGTTATACCGATTATGTTAAAATTAAAGGTTTTCCTTTGTTTAAAGCAGGTGCTAATAAAGGAGGAATTATAGTAGCTCAGAAAACGGTTAGAGAATATCCAATTGGAAAAATTGCAGAAAGAACCATTGGCTACGAAAGAGTTAAGCCGGACGGAACTCCTGATGGGAAAGGTATTGAATGGGCGTACAGAAAGTATTTGAATGGTAAAGATGGTAAAATTTTAAAGCAAAAAATCGCTAAAGGACAATGGAAACCAATTCGGGATCTTAATGAAGTAGACCCAATAGATGGGTATGATGTAATTTCTACGATTGATGTATTTATTCAAGATATTGCGCATCACGCTTTGTTAAAGCAATTGGAAGAGTACGATGCTGAACATGGTTGCGTTGTGGTGATGGAAACTAAAACCGGTCGTATTAAAGCGATTTCTAATCTAGGAAAAGCTACAGACGGGTCGTATTATGAAACTCAAAATTACGCTATTACTGAAGCTCATGATCCGGGATCAACATTTAAGTTAGTTGATTTAATGGCTGTATTAGAAGATAAAGTAGCTGATACAAGTACGGTTTTTGATGCTAATGGCGGAATTATTAGAATACACGGAAAACCGGTTGAAGATTCGCATCATGGTTTGGGAAAAGTTTCTTTAGCGCACGGATTTGAGGTTTCTTCAAATACGATAATGGTGCAATCGGTGTATAATAATTATAAAAATAATCCATCAAAATTTATAAAACATATTGAAGATTGGGGATTAGATAAAAAAATAGGACTAGAACTTAAAGGAGAGGCCACACCAAAGATTCCTAAACCAGGAGAAGCTGGTTGGTCTGCACTTTCGCTTCCATGGATGGCTTTTGGTTATGGAATTAATGTAACTCCTATGCAAACTTTGACCTATTATAATTCGGTGGCAAATAATGGGGTAATGGTAAAACCGCAATTGGTTTCTGAAATTAAAAAATGGAATTCTACTATTAAAAAAATTGAACCTCAAGTAATCAATCCAAAAGTTTGTTCGCCAGAAACACTAAAGAAAATACGAGTGGTTTTGGAGAATGTAGTACGACGTGGTACAGCAAAAAGTTTATATACTAAAGAATTTCCAATGGCAGGAAAAACTGGTACGGCACAGATGAATTACGGAAACAAATCTGGATCTGGAATGTATTATGCTTCTTCCTTTGTTGGTTATTTTCCCGCAAATAAGCCTCAATATACTTGTATAGTAGTTGTTCACAAGCCTAATACCGCTCATAATAATTATTATGGTGCCGATGTAGCGGGTCCTGTTTTTAAACGTATTGCACAAAAAATATTTACAGACGCTCCTTCTACCAATGAAATTAGAAAAATAGACAGAAAAATTCCGAAACAAGAGTTGGATTATGCGGCTTATTATACTCAATCACAAAATAAGCAAAACGTAATTCCAGATGTCAAAGGAATGTCGGGAATGGACGCAATAGCCTTGTTAGAAAATCTAGGTATTAGAGTAAAAATAAAAGGGTTTGGAAAAGTAAAAAAACAATCTCTTCAAGCAGGTCAAAATATAGCTAAAAACACAACCATAGTTTTAGAATTATCGTGAGAATCCTTAAAGACATATTATATAAAGTAGCTATCGAAGCGGTAAAAGGTTCGACGGAAATTGCTATTGGTAAAATTGATTTTGATTCAAGAAAAATCGAAATAAATGATGTTTTTGTAGCCATTCGAGGGACTATTTCTGATGGTCATGATTTCATTGCAAAAGCTATTGAATTGGGAGCAACTACAATTGTTTGCGATACGCTTCCTGAGACTATTGCGGAAGGAGTTACTTATATTCAAGTAAAAGATACTAATTCGGCATTGGCAATAATGGCGGCGAATTATTTTGACAATCCGTCACAAAAACTACAGTTGGTTGGAGTTACAGGTACTAATGGTAAGACAACTATTGCGTCTTTATTGTATCAACTATATAAAAAAGCGGGGTATAAGGTAGGTTTGCTTTCTACAGTTAAAATAATGGTAGATGAGGTAGAGTATAAAGCTACTCATACCACACCAGATTCTATTACGATTAATCATTATTTATCTGCAATGATTGAAGCGGGAGTTGAGTACTGTTTTATGGAAGTGAGTTCGCATGGGATTCATCAAAAACGTACTGAAGCTTTGCATTTTGTGGGAGGGGTATTTACTAACTTATCACACGATCATTTGGATTACCACGCCACGTTTGCAGAGTATAGAGATGTGAAAAAATCATTTTTTGATCATTTGCCAAAAACAGCTTTTGCGCTATCTAATATTGATGATAAAAATGGACCCGTTTTATTGCAGAATACAGTAGCTAAAAAATGTACGTATGCTTTAAAATCGTATGCCGATTATAAAGCTCAAATTTTAGAAAGCCAATTGTCAGGTTTGCTATTGAAAGTAGATGGCAACGAAGTTTGGGTAAAACTAATTGGGACTTTTAATGCCTATAATTTATTGGCTATCTACGGAACGGCAATTGAATTAGGTATGGAAAGTTTAGAGGCGCTACGATTATTATCAGAGTTAGAAAGTGTGTCTGGACGTTTTCAATACATTGTTTCTGAGGGTAATATCACAGCAATTGTTGATTATGCGCATACACCAGATGCTTTAGAAAATGTTTTGAAAACTATTAACGACATCCGTACCAAAAATGAACAATTAATAACCGTTGTGGGTTGCGGAGGAAATAGAGATAAAGCAAAACGTCCAGTAATGGGAGGAATTGCATCTGACTTGAGTGATAAAGCGATTTTTACTTCAGACAATCCAAGAAATGAAGATGCAGAGGTAATTATCAGCGAAATGGAACAAGGTGTTGCGCCTCAAAATTTTAAAAGAATATTATCCATCACCGATAGAAAGCAAGCAATTAAAACGGCTTGTCAAATGGCTCAGCCAAACGATATTATTTTAATCGCTGGAAAAGGGCATGAAACATATCAGGAAATCAATGGAGTTCGCCATGATTTTGACGATATGAAAATAGTTAAAGAATTATTAGATCAACTCCATAAATAGAAAATTATGCTGTATTACTTATTTGAATATTTAGACAAAACCTTAAATGTATCAGGAGCTGGAGTTTTTCAATACATCACGTTTAGATCGGGTTTAGCATTTTTACTTTCGTTATTGTTGTCTACTATTTACGGAAAGAGAATTATTAATTTTTTGCGCAATCAACAAGTAGAAGAAACGGTTCGAGAACTTGGTTTGGCTGGACAAAATGAGAAAGCAGGAACGCCAACGATGGGTGGTTTGATTATTATTTTTGCCACTTTGGTGCCAGTTTTATTGTTTGCCAAATTGCATAATATTTATATCATATTGCTTATTGTAACTACTTTGTGGATGGGTACAATAGGTTTTATTGACGACTATATCAAAATTTTCAAAAAAGACAAACAAGGTTTAAAAGGTATTTTTAAAGTAATTGGTCAAGTAGGTTTAGGACTAATTGTGGGTTCAGTACTTTATTTTAGTCCTGCAGTTACAGTACGCGAAAACCTTGCTAATTCGCCTGTGATTAAACAAACTACTGAAAATGTAATTAATCAAACGCCAGTAGAAGTAAAATCTACAGCAACAACAATTCCGTTTTTTAAAAATAATGAATTTGATTATGCCGAAGTATTAGCTTGGACTGGAGAAGGATATCAAAATTGGGCTTGGTTAATTTTTATTCCAGTAGTAATTTTTATTATCACTGCCGTGTCTAATGGAGCAAATTTAACTGATGGAATTGACGGTTTAGCAGCAGGAACTTCGGCGGTTTCGGTCTTGGCTTTAGGAATTTTTACTTTCCTTTCGGGGAATATTATTTTCTCTAATTATTTGAACATAATGTACATCCCAAATTCAGGAGAAATGACCGTATTTATTTCTGCATTTGTAGGTGCACTGATCGGATTTCTTTGGTATAACTCGTATCCCGCTTCAGTTTTCATGGGAGATACAGGAAGTTTAACAATAGGAGGAATTATTGCGGTATTGGCTATAGCCGTTCGAAAAGAAATGCTGATTCCATTATTGTGTGGAATATTCTTAGCCGAAAATCTATCGGTAGTAATCCAAGTAGCTTATTTTAAATACACCAAGAAGCGTTTTGGCGAAGGTCGAAGAATATTTTTGATGTCGCCTTTACATCACCACTATCAGAAAAAAGGCTATCACGAAAGTAAGATTGTTACTCGATTTTGGATCGTAGCCATTATGTTAGCCATATTGTCAATTGTGACGTTAAAACTAAGATAGATGAAATTAGTTGTTTTAGGTGGAGGAGAAAGCGGAGTGGGTACAGCCATTCTGGGAAAGAAGAAAGGATACGAAGTTTTTGTGTCTGATTTCGGAAAGATAAAAGAAAATTATAAAGAGGTTCTTAATCATAATGGAATAGCTTGGGAAGAGCAAATGCACACAGAATCTATGATTTTGGATGCAGATGTGGTCATGAAAAGTCCTGGAATTCCAGACAAATCACCCATTGTAAAAAAGCTAATTGAAAAAGGAGTTAAAGTAATTTCAGAAATAGAATTTACTGCACCTTTTACTAAAGCAATTACAATTGGAATTACTGGGAGTAATGGTAAAACAACCACAACGATGTTAACCTACCATTTGCTAAAATCAGCAGGACTGAATGTAGGATTGGGAGGAAATATCGGAAAAAGCTTTGCTTGGCAGGTGGCGGATAATGATTTTGATTCGTATGTATTGGAGTTGAGTAGTTTTCAATTGGACGGTATTATAGAGTACAAACCCCACATTGCCATCATAACAAATATTAGTCCAGATCATTTGGATCGTTACGATTATAAGTACGAAAATTACATCGATTCGAAGTTTAGAATCACAATGAATCAAACCGAAGAGGACTATTTGATTTATGATGCCGAAGACGAAGCTATAGCCAATTGGTTAACAAAGAATACAACAAAAGCAAAATTAATTCCTTTTTCATTGAACCAAGTTTTCACGGAAGGGGCCTTTATAAAAGATAATAAAATGGAAGTAAAGATGATGAATCACGAAGAATTTTCAATGGAAACAGAATCAATTGCATTAGAAGGAAAACACAACATGAAGAATGCAATGGCAGCAACATCTGTGGCTAAATTAATGCAAATTAGAAATGCAACCATCAGAGAAAGTTTGTCTAATTTTCAAGGTGTTGAACACCGTTTGGAAAAAGTATTAAAAATCCAAAACGTACAATACATCAACGATTCTAAAGCGACTAACGTGAATGCTTCTTTCTTTGCTTTGGACAGTATGACTACACCAACGGTTTGGATTGTTGGGGGAGTGGATAAAGGGAATGATTACAACGAATTGATGTCTTTGGTTCACGAAAAAGTGAAAGGAATTATCTGTTTGGGTGTAGACAATAAAAAAATTATTGATGCTTTTGGAAACGTGGTTGATGTGATGGTTGAAGTAGATAATATGATTGACGCAGTTCGAATGGCACAACGCATGACAGAAAAAGGCGATACAGTTTTATTATCTCCTGCTTGTGCTAGTTTCGATTTATTCGAAAACTACGAAGACAGAGGAAGACAATTCAAACAAGCTGTATATAATTTATAAAAGCATTAGCTAACTATTAGACTTTAGGCGATATGAAAATGAAACAGCTATTAAGCAATTTAAAAGGAGATAAGGTAATTTGGTCATTCTTGGCTTTATTGGCTTTGTTTTCCTTTATGCCTGTTTTTAGCGCCAGTACTAATTTAGCTTTTGGTCGAGATGGAGACGGAAACACTTTAGGGTATTTAGTAAAACATTTAGCTCATTTAGGAATGGGTTTTATGATTATTTATTTTGTTCACAAAGTGCCATTTCATTATTTCAGAGTCATTTCGAGAATAGGATTGCCTTTTGTTTGGGGGCTTTTAGCACTTACGCTTTTCAAAGGGACACATATTGGAGGAGCCAATGCCAGTCGTTGGTTGCAAGTGCCATTTATCGGAATTTCATTTCAAACGTCATCAATTGCGGCTATTATATTGTACATCTATGTAGCGCGTTATTTGTCGAAAACAAGAGAAACTCCCATCACATTTAAGTTGTCTATTATAGAGCTTTGGGTACCTGTATTTATTACGCTTGCGTTGATATTACCCGCTAACTTTTCTACTACAGCTTTGATGTTTGCAATGGTAGTTATGGTAGCATTCATTGGTAAATACCCATTAAAATACATCGGATTCATCATTGGAATGGCTATTGCAGGATTATTGTTATTCTTCTTTATCGCAAAAACTTTTCCAGATTCCAAATTCTTTAATAGAGTTGGAACTTGGTCTAGTCGTATTGAGAATTTTAGATCTGATAAGCCTGGTGAAGATGACTACCAAATTGAGAAAGCTAAAATTGCAATTGCCTCTGGGAATTTATATGGCTTAGGACCTGGTAAGAGTGTACAAAGACACTTTTTGCCTCAATCATCTTCCGATTTTATTTTTGCCATTATTATTGAAGAATATGGATTAATAGGAGGATTGCTAGTACTTGGATTGTACCTTTTGTTACTCTTTCGGTTTGTGATTGCTGCCCATAAAGCGACTACTCTCTTTGGGAAACTAGTCGTCATTAGTTTGGGTTTTCCAATGATTTTTCAGGCCTTGATTAATATGGCAGTAGCAGTAGAATTATTGCCTGTAACGGGACAAACTTTACCCTTGATTAGTAGTGGAGGGAGTTCGATTTGGATGACTTGTTTTGCACTTGGGATCATTATTAATGTGACTAAGAAAGAAGAAGAAATCGAGCAAGAAATGAAAGAAGCTGCCCAAAGAGAAGAAGCACTTCAAAAATTAATAGATAAACAATTAGAAGAAGATCAACATACTGAAACAGACAATTACTCCATTCAAGACAGTTCAAAAAACCCAATGGATGCAGTCATAAATAAATAGCAAATTTTACCATGAGAACATACAAATTCATATTAAGCGGAGGAGGAACAGGAGGTCATATTTATCCAGCAATTGCTATCGCTAATGAATTGAAATCTCGTTTCCCGACTGCCGAATTTCTTTTTGTTGGTGCTCAGGATAAAATGGAAATGCAAAAAGTGCCTCAAGCGGGTTACCCAATACGAGGACTTTGGATTGCTGGTTTACAAAGACGATTGACTTTTGACAATGCGTTGTTTCCAGTAAAACTATTGAGTAGTTTGCTAAAATCAAGACAAATTATAAAACGATTCCAACCAGATGTAGTAATTGGAACAGGAGGTTTTGCAAGTGGACCTTTGTTGCAAATGGCCAATAGTGCTGGAATACCGACAGTGATTCAAGAACAAAATTCTTTTCCTGGAATAACCAATAAATTATTGAGTAAGAAAGCCAATGCAATTTGTGTGGCTTATGAAAATTTAGAACGCTTTTTTCCAAAAGAAAAAATGGTTTTGACAGGCAATCCGGTGCGTCAAGATTTGATAGATGTGGAAAGTAAAAGAGCCGAAGGCATTACTCATTTTAACCTAGACCCGAACAAAAAAACAATTTTGATTTTAGGAGGAAGTTTAGGTGCGCGTCGTGTGAACCAATTGATTGAAAAAGAATTGGAGTTTTTTGCTTCGCAAAATGTACAATTGCTTTGGCAATGTGGGAAATTGTATTTTGAAGAATACCAAAAATACAATTCGGTTAATGTTCAAGTAATGGCGTTTATAGAACGAATGGATTTAGTGTATGCAGCGGCAGACATAGTAATTTCAAGAGCTGGAGCTTCTTCGGTTTCTGAATTATGTATCGTAGGGAAACCGGTTGTTTTTATTCCGTCTCCGAATGTGGCTGAAGACCATCAAACAAAAAACGCTCAATCGGTTGCCGATAAAAAAGGGGCTATTTTAATTCGTGAAAGCGAGTTGGATGCCACTTTTGAATCGACTCTTTCAGATTTGATTGCCAATGAAAGCAAGCGACTAGAATTGAGTCAAAATATTAAAAAATTGGCTTTGCCTAATGCAACTAAAGCCATTGTAGAAGAGATACTAAAACTAATAAAATAACAATGTCAATTTCAAAAATCAATGATAAAAGTTGAGTTTTGAAATTGAATTTTGAAATTGATATTTAAAATGAACTTAAATCAAATACATAACGTCTTTTTTATAGGAATCGGAGGAATCGGAATGAGTGCTTTGGCGCGTTATTTTAAAACCATCGGAAAAAATGTTTCGGGTTACGACAAAACGCCTTCAATGCTAACCGATGAATTAATTGCAAGCGGTATCGATATTCATTTTGAAGACCGAATCGATTTAATTCCGAAAGAGTATTATGTAGAGAACACCTTGGTTATTATCACCCCAGCCGTTCCTGTATCTCATTCGCAATGGAATTACTTTTTAGAGCGTGATTATGTGGTGAAAAAAAGAGCCGAAGTTTTAGGAATCATTACTAAAGATACCTTCTGTTTTGCAGTTGCTGGAACGCATGGTAAAACAACTACTTCGAGTATTTTAGGTCATATTTTATTTGAAAGTGGCGCTGATGTCACTGCTTTTGTGGGCGGAATTGTTGAAAATTACAATTCTAATTTAATTGGCACTGGAAAAACAGTTACGGTAGTTGAAGCTGATGAATTTGACCGTTCGTTTTTGCACTTGCATCCCAACATTGCGTGTGTGACTTCGATGGATGCTGACCATTTGGATATTTATGGTACGAGTGAAGAAATAGAAGCTTCGTTTGTAGAGTTTGCTAACAAAGTAGAAGATAAAAGTCAATTGTTTATTACGAATGAATTGCCAATTGAAGGGGTGACTTGTGCTGTGAATGAGGAAGCGGTCTATAAAGCTTTTAATGTTAGAGTTGGAAACGGGAGTTATGTTTTTGACGTGCAAACCCCAACAGAAACAATACGTGACATAGCTTTTGGATTGCCAGGCAGACACAATTTGATGAATGCATTGATGGCTTTGGCAATGGCCAAAACTTTTGGAACTTCGTCTGAAGCTATTGCAAATGCCTTAGCTTCTTTTAAAGGAATTAGAAGACGCTTCTCCTACCAAATTAAAACGCCTAATTTGGTGTACATCGATGATTACGCCCATCATCCAACCGAAATTAATGCGGTGCATCAGGCAGTTCGTGAGTTGTATCCTAACCAAAAGGTATTGGCTATTTTTCAACCGCATTTGTTTAGTAGAACGAAGGATTTTGCAGATGATTTTGCCAAAAGTTTGTCTCAGTTTGACGAAGTACTTTTGTTAGATATTTATCCGGCTCGTGAATTGCCTATGGAAGGAATAACTTCACAATGGTTGATGAATAAAATGACAAACGATAATAAAAAACTAGTTTCCAAAGACGATTTGATTCCAACAATTGTAGCAAGTGATGCTCCAATTATTGTGACAATTGGCGCAGGAGATTTAGGAGAAATGGTACCATCAATAAAAAACGCATTATATGAAACGATTTAATTGGATAACGATTCGATTGCTGCTCATGTTGGGCTTGGTCATTTTCCTGTTTTCGTTCACTTCAAACCGAAATGGAAACCGAAAATTGACAAAATCAATGGTGGTTTTTGTTGGAGAAAATGAGCCATTTCTTAAACAAGAAACGGTTAATAAATTGTTAATAGAAAATAAGAAAGACGCTTCAGCTATCCGAAAAGATAAATTAGATTTGAATAAATTAGAAAAAGTCATAGATGCGAACCAAATGGTTGAAAAATCAGATGTTTTTGTAACTATCGACGGAGTGCTAAAAGCAGTTGTAAAACAAAAAACTCCAATAGCAAGAGTTTTTGACGGGAAGCGTTCTTTTTATATTGATTACAAGGGAAGTACAATGCCTCTTTCGGCGAATTTTACCGCGAGAGTCCCCCTAGTTTTGGGAGTGATAAACAAAAAAAATAGTGACGCCTTAGCTGAATTATTTCGAAAAATTTATGACGATGCGTTTTTGAAAAAAAACATCATTGCCATTCAAATTATGCCCAATGGTAGCTTAAAAATGTTGAATAGGAATTTTGATTTTCAAATTGATTTTGGTGGAACCATCAATGTGGATCGAAAAATTAGAAATTATAAAGCGTTTTTTCAAAAAGCAATTGTAGACAGTTCGTTGTATAAATATAAAAAAATTGATCTCCGTTTTACGGAACAAGTAGTTTGCACAAAATAAGAGGTAATGGAAAAAGAGAATATTGCAGTAGGACTAGACATTGGGACAACTAAAATTGTCGCGATGATAGGAAAGAAAAATGAGTACGGGAAACTAGAAATTTTGGGTGTTGGAAAATCCAAAAGTTTAGGTGTGGCTAGAGGTGTTGTGAATAATATCACACAAACAATTCAGTCGATCCAACACGCTGTACAAGAAGCTGAAAATAACTCAGGTTATAAAATAAAAGATTGCGTAGTAGGTATTGCGGGTCAGCATATTCGTAGTATTCAACATACTGATTACATCAGCAGAAGCAATCCCGACGAAGTGATTGGAGGGAATGACATTCAGCAGTTGATTGATCAAGTAAATAAATTAGCGATGCTTCCTGGGGAAGAAATTATTCACGTTTTGCCTCAAGAATTCAAAATTGACGGGCAAGCCGAAATTAAAGAACCAATTGGAATGTATGGCGGACGTTTGGAGTCTAGTTTTCACGTAGTAGTGGGACAGGCTTCATCCATCAGAAACGTGGGGCGTTGTATTCACGATTCTGGGATTGAATTGTCTGGTTTGACTTTAGAGCCATTGGCTTCGTCAGATGCTGTTTTGAGTCAAGAAGAAAAAGAAGCGGGAGTTGCCTTGATTGATATTGGTGGTGGAACAACTGACTTGGCTATTTTTAAAGATGGCATTATTCGTCATACTGCTGTAATTCCTTTTGGAGGAAACGTAATTACAGACGACATTAAAGAAGGTTGCTCGATTATTGAAAAGCAAGCCGAATTATTGAAAGTGAAATTTGGGTCAGCTTGGCCAGGAGAAAATAGAGAAAATGAAATTGTTTCTATTCCTGGATTGAGAGGAAGAGAGCCGAAAGAGATTTCGTTAAAGAATTTGTCAAAAATAATTCACGCTCGTGTAGTCGAAATTATTGAACAAGTTTTTGTTGAAATTAAAGCGTACGGACACGAAGACCCTAGAAAAAAATTAATCGCAGGAATTGTTCTTACTGGTGGAGGATCACAATTGCAACACATTAAGCAATTGGTAGAATACATCACGGGTATGGATACTAGAATCGGATATCCAAACGAACATTTGGCTGGCAATTCAAGCGAAGAAATATCAAGTCCCTTATATGCAACTGCTGTTGGTTTAGTGATGAATAGTATCGAAAACCAAACTCAGAGTGCTGTTAGAATAAATCAACAGACAGAAGCCCCAAGTATGCCTGTTTACAAAGCCCCAGAGGTTGAAACTGAAATCCAAGTCGAAGACGAAGCGGTTGCAGAAAAACCAGCAACTGTAGAAGAACCAAAAGGGAAATCTACAGGAACCCAAATCAGAGAATCTTTTTTTGACAAGTACGTTACTAAAATCAAAGATTTCTTAGATAATGCAGAATAGAGGCCTAGCCTTTGACAATATTAAATTAATAACAAATAGCAAAAACCAAATAAAATGATGAGCAACTCAGAATTTGGAAGTATTTCATTTGATTTACCAAAGAACCAATCAAATGTAATCAAAGTAATAGGTGTTGGAGGCGGCGGGAGCAACGCCATCAACCACATGTTTAAACAAGGAATCAAAGGGGTAGATTTTATTGTTTGTAATACGGATTCACAAGCCTTGCAAAATAGTGCTGTGCCTAACAAAATTCAGTTAGGTGTCAACTTAACAGAAGGATTGGGAGCTGGAGCAAATCCAGATGTAGGACAACAATCAGCTATTGAAAGTATTTCTGACATTGAAAAAATGTTAGATCAAAATACTAAAATGGTATTTATCACTGCTGGTATGGGAGGTGGAACTGGAACTGGTGCTGCGCCTGTAATTGCTCAATTGGCTAAAGAACGCGATATCCTTACTGTAGGTATTGTGACGCTTCCATTTGTTTTTGAAGGTAAAGTACGTCAAGAACAAGCCTTAATTGGTATTGAAAAATTGCGCAAACAAGTTGATTCGCTAATTGTTATCAATAATAATAAATTGAGAGAAGTGTACGGAAACTTAGGTTTCAAAGCGGGTTTCTCAAAAGCTGACGAAGTATTGGCAACTGCCTCAAGAGGTATTGCTGAAGTAATTACACACCACTACACACAAAATATCGATTTACGTGATGCTAAAACGGTATTGTCTAATAGTGGAACAGCTATTATGGGTTCTGCAATAGCTGAAGGTGAAACAAGAGCGAAAGATGCTATTATTTCTGCTTTAGATTCTCCTTTATTAAATGACAACAAAATTAAAGGTGCCAAAAACGTATTGTTGCTTATCGTTTCTGGAACGAATGAAATCACTTTGGATGAAATTGGTGAAATCAATGACCACATCCAATCAGAAGCTGGTTTCAATGCGAATATTATCATGGGAGTTGGTGAAGACGAAACTCTTGGTGATGCCATCGCAGTAACAGTTATTGCTACAGGTTTTGACTTGGAGCAACAAAATGAAATCGTGAATAATGAGCCAAAAAAAATCATTCACGCTTTAGAAGATGAGCAAAAAATCACACATAATTTATCGAACACTCCAGTTCCTGCATTCGATTTGAATACAGAAACTCCAGTGGCGACTGAAGAAAGAATTGTTTTTGAGTTATTGGAAGAAGAAGAGCCTGTTGCAGCTGTTGTGGCTGAGCCAGTGGTTGCTGCTTACGAACCAATTACCAATGAAAATGATTTAATCGTAATGTCTGAATTCATCAAAAATTTAGATGTGACTTTCGAAATCGTTTCACCAATTAATGATATTGATTTTACCTTCACAACGCCTGAGGCGCACGCTATTGAAACAGCGCAGCCAAAAGCCGTTCAAAAAGAAGAACAAGCTACTTTCTCTTTCGATTTGCCTTTGTTTAAATCAGAGCCAGCGGTAGAAGAAAATAAAGTGGTTTTCGAATTGACTTCTAACGAAATCAACGATATCAAAGTAGTTGATCCAGTTCAGTTTGTACCTATGACTGAAGTGGCTGAAAACGGAGTAATCCGTCACTCGTTAGAAGAGTACATGGAAGTAGAAAATGAATTTGTGGCTACTCAACCAGTGCAAAAAGTGGCTGAAGTAGTTCCAGAAGAGTTGAACATCACTATGAAAAAAATAGACGAATCAACTATTGCAGCTTCTGAGTTCGAATCGATTTCTCCAATGGAAATGACCATCGAAGAAACTTTGCGCGCTCGTGCTGACGAAAGAAGAAGAAAGTTGAAAGAGTTCAATTATAAGTTTCACAATAACGTGTCTAAAATTGATGAATACGAGAAAGAACCTGCCTATAAAAGATTAGGAGTAGAACTTTCTACCAATCAATCAAATTCTACCAATTCGAGAATATCTGTGGGAACAGACAGTAACAATGACTTGCAGTTGCGTTCTAACAACTCGTACCTACACGATAATGTAGATTAAAGAACCCCGCTAACCAAAAACCAATATAACCCGAAAGTCAACTGATTTTCGGGTTATTTTTTTGTCTAGTAGTCCAAGTAATCAATCTTTTGTTAGTTCGAGTAAATTGTTCTAAATTTGCGTGCCTTAGTCCAGCTGTCGTTGCAAGCTTTTTCTCGAAAATGCTTTTTTATAAAGAGGTAAAAGAGCTCCTAAAGTCGCTTTTTAACTCCAAGAAAAAAATACATTTTCTCCTAAAAAGGCTTTTCACTACCATCTGGGGCAAAAAATCAAAACACTAAAAAATAGAAAATATGAGTTTAGCCACACAAATCATGGACGAAATTAAAAACGCCATGAGAGCCAAAGATACAGTTGCTTTAGAATCATTGAGAGCGGTAAAATCAGCCTTGCTTTTAGCACAAACTGAAAGTGGAGCCAAAGAAGAAATCAGTGCAGACGAAGAAATTAAATTGTTGCAACGTTTGGTAAAACAACGTAAAGACAGCGCTAATATCTATACAGAACAAGGACGTCCTGATTTAGCTGAACCTGAATTGTTACAAGCTGCCGTAATTGAAAAATTCTTACCCGCTCAATTATCAGAAGTGGAAGTAGAAGCTGTAGTGGCTACAATTATTGCCGATAATGGAGCGTCAGGAATGGCTGCTATGGGCAAAGTAATGGGATTAGCTTCGGCTGAATTAGCTGGAAAAGCTGATGGAAAAACCATCTCGACTATTGTAAAAAAATTATTATCTTAGGATTAAATTGATTTCGTATATCGACCCGAGACAAAGCCGAACGGAGCGAAGCTAATATCGTACATCGTATATCAAATATCGTAAATCGTACATCGTACATCGAATATCGTATATCAAAAATCGTAAATAACCTGACTGCGTAGTTCAACTGGATACCTGTCTGCCGACAGGCAGGGAATATCAGATTTCAATAGTGATGGAGTATTTTGTTTATGTATTAGAAAGTGAAAAAGATGGCAGACTCTATAAAGGTCAAACATCTAATTTGGATAATCGTGTTCAAGAACATAATTCTGGAAAGACAAAATCTACTAAAGGATATATTCCATGGAAATTAGTATATTTCGAAGAATTTGAAACAAGAGAAGAAGCTGTTCTTCGAGAGAAATATTTAAAGACAGGCATTGGTAGAGAATTTTTAAAAAGAGTATTGATAAAGTAATATTTTTTTAATTCAACTGAATCGCTTTTTGCTGACAAAAAAATTATTATCTTGATTTCGTAAATCGAATATCAAAAATTGTAAATAAACTGACTGCGTAGTTCAACTGGATACCTGTCTGCCGACAGGCAGGGAATATCAGATTTGAATAGTAGTAATTAATAAAAGTAAAACCTGACTGCGTAGTTCAACTGGATAGAATATCAGATTTCGGCTCTGAGGGTTGGGGGTTCGAACCCCTCCGCGGTCACAAAAACCTACTGTTTTGCAGTAGGTTTTTTTGTGGGTATTAATAAGCAATAATTTTCAGTATATTTGATTGAGCTCAAAGTCAGGAGACTTTGCGCAGCGGTTTTTAGTAATTTTAACTTAATGACCACGCGAAGGGATTCGCGCGGTAGCGGGGAACCCATAAACTTCAGGAAATCAATAAGTTGATTTGATTTTAAGTCTATAGTGCTCACAAAAACCTACTGTTTTACAGTAGGTTTTTGTGTGGGTAGCAATGGAATGAATTTTAATTGGAGAAGTTACTCGTTTATAAGTTATTGTATCGAGATACATTGAATTAATTATTTTGGCAGCCCTATTTATTCTTGACGCACAAAATCAGTACCTTTGAAAATTATTATTTAGATATGAATTCAATGAAAAGAATAGGTTTTATTTTGTGCCTATTTATAGTAAGTACTGCATTTGCTCAAAACACTACGGTAGTGAACTACAAAGTGAATACTGCTACTATCCCTAATCCAGAACGTGGGTTTTATAAACATACAGAAACTACCGCTACTAAGTATATTCCGCTTGATGAAGAGGAACTTATTTCGTATCGAGTAAAGAACAATACTACCTTACTCTTACGAATATTTTATATTGAAAAGTTTTTAAATACTCCCATCGATAAAACGTATTTGAATGCCATCAAAGCGGATTTTGTAACCATTCGAAAAGCAGGATTGAAGTGCATTGTACGATTTGCTTATTCTAGAACCACAGAAGGGCAACGAGACGCTAATAAAAAACAAATGCTACAACACATAGCACAACTCAAGCCAATATTTGAAGCTAATTCAGATGTGATTGCCTTGGTACAAGCTGGGTTTATAGGGACTTGGGGAGAATGGTTTTACACCACTAATTTTGGTATGAAACCTACCGCTGTGGATTATGCGAATAGAAAGGACATTATGGAGGCGTTATTAGCGGCTGTTCCAAAAACTAGAATGGTGCAATTTCGCACTCCTTTTTTAAAGCAGAAAATCTACCAACTAAATCCAGTTAGCAAGGAGGAGGCGTATAAGGAAACGGCAGTTGCTAGAACGGGGCATTTTAATGATTGTTTTCTTTCTGATGAAACAGACAACGGAACGTTTAGTAATGTGGGTGTCGAATTTCCTTACTTGGAAGCAGAGACAAAATATGTTCCTATGGGAGGGGAAACCTGCGACCCTAATACCATTCGATCCAATTGTATTACGGCACTAACCGAGATGAATCGTTTTCATTATTCATTTTTGAATATGGATTACAATGCAGGGGTTTTGTCAAAATTTAAAAATGATAAGTGTTTTGGCGAAATTGGGAATAGGTTAGGCTACCGTTTTGAATTAAAAACGGCAGAGTTTCCTAATCGATTAGCAGTTTCGGATCGGCTACATTGTACTTTGAAAATAGTCAATACGGGGTTTGCCACTCCTTTCAATAAAAAATCAGTGCAGCTTATACTTCGCAATAAGGAGAATAAAAAGGAATATCCAATTGCATTGGATGCAGATCCACGTTTTTGGGACAAAGATTCGGAGCATTTATTAACTTATGATTTAGCGATTCCTGAAACCATAACTTCAGGAATTTATGAGCTGTTGCTTCATATTGCGGATGATGATAGCCGATTGAAAGACAGACCCGAATATGCCATTCAATTTGCTAATTTAGGGATATGGGAATCACGCACAGGATATAATAAATTACTGCATTCAATTGAAATCAGTGCGCCACAAACTACAAAAAGTGAGCCTGAAGTTATGAAACCTACTACGAGTGTTGATCCTATCCCCGCAGATGAGAGCGTGACGATTGAAGCACCAGCGATAGCTTCGTTTGAAATTATTTTCTATAATAGTGTAGGAGAAAAAGTAGCCGTAGACAAAATTAGTGAGACTGCTAACACAAAAGTATTTGCAACTAAGAATCTACCAGACGGGACTTATTTAGTTGAGCTAAAAAATGAAAATGATTCTCTTTTTTTAAAGGTAGTCATTCAGCATTAAAACAAAGAAGGAAGGTTTTAACCTTCCTTTTTTGTAATCTTTAGTTTTGAATTTTTGCTTTTATCTCAGGAAATACTAATTGTGGGTAGCGCGAGAGTATTTCTTTTTGGACGCTACTATCGAAATCCAAAAGTCCATTGTTGAGTGTTTTTTGTATTTCTTTTTTCTCTGGACAATTCGGTAATGAATTGGCAATCATCCAAGCTTCTTTAACACGGTTTAAATCCAAATAAATACGACTCATTTCAGCTCGTGTTGCATAATCAGTAGGATTTTTAGAAATATAAATAAGGTACTGAGTTTCGAGTGTGTCATAATCTTTTAACGACTCTAACCAATATAATTTGGATCTAAAGTCAATTTTATTGGTCAATTTTGACCAAGCTAATGCCTTTTTGAATTCTTTATTATCAGCAAATAACCAGGTGATGGATTCAGCCAAAGGTTTCAGATTTTCATTAGGTTCTACTTTAGCTAATTCTTTTAAAGCTACTTTAGAATCAAATGCCAAAACATGTTCGATATAGTTGTAATACGTGGTGGCATTAAAGTCTATTTTTAATAGTTTTTGATAGGCTTTAGTAATTTTTTTTGCATTTTCCTCTGAATTGAAATTGCCAATATAATCGTTTAATAAAGTGCTATTTTTAGGGTCAATTTCTATTTGTTTGTACAGCCAATATTCTTGTGTTACCGAATTAGGGTAGCCAATAGTTTTGTCTAATTCTAAAGAGTATTTGATATTGCTTTGCGAAGGGTATTTTTGACATTTGTCTTTTAGTAATTTCCAAACTTCAATTGGTTTTCGTTTCCAAGCCATATAATCAGCATAGGTATTCCAGGTAGCGTAGTCAATTGTTGGATTAGCCACCATTTTTTCTTTTAATAAATTCATTTCTAACTCGTCAGAATCAGTATCAGAATACCCATTGATAAAGTCGTAATTCTTTTTGAAAGCGATTAAATAGTCAGAATAAGCGGCTTTGATTTTTTTGTACTCGTTTTCTAAAGCTTCTTTTGACAACGCTTCTTTTTGGGTTAAATTTTCAATACTTATCTTCCCTTTTGGAGTGAGAATAGTGTATAAATATCCTTTTTGAAAAACAGTTTTAGAAACAATCGCTTTTTGTTTTTTCAATTGTTCGTCAACGCTCGAAACATTTGCTTTTGTAGCGTATAAAAACCAATACTGATTGTTAGTATTGTCTTGATTTCTTCTCTCTACGGTGTAGTTTGTTGCCGTTTCAGTATGCTTGAAGGCCGAAGCTCTCCAGTTATAGACAATATTCCCGGCAGTATTAGCATTTAAAAAACGAATCTGAGGGAATAGATGTGTGATCTCATTGAGGTAGTTGTCAAATTCATAGAACATGCCTCCTTTTTTGCCTTTTGTAGTTCGCCATCCAAGATTCTTTTTATTTCTCAAATCGAAATTTCCTTTACTTTTATTGTAAACAGAGTTGATTTGATAAATGTCGTCAGGATGTATAAAATGAGTCCAAATACCGGTATACAAATACATAGATTGTTGCGAGAATTTTCGATCCTCATCCATATAAAATCCTGCGGTAAGTCTAGGATAATCAAATAGGGTAGGGTCGTAAGGTTCAAAGTCAAATTCGCGATCACCTCCTTCAAATTTCTCACCCGAGTAAAGACTACACATAAATTGTAATGAAGGCATTCCTTTTCTTAATTGCCCCACACCCATTTTGTCAATTACATTGGAAGGTGGAACGTACGAGCGAGGTAAGTCGCCAAACCCATTGATTTCCCATTTTTTTTCCACAGCATTAAGCGCAATAGGAATATACTCTTTTTCCCAACCTTTGACTTCTAATGAAACGTGATTGTAACCATGAAATCCAAGTTCATTGCCGTTTCCTAAACAATCTTTCATCAGCCAACTACTTGTGGCGTCAATAGTATTGTTGGATTTGATTTTTCTAGAGTCCCATTGTGTAAAATCAAACGGAGGATTTGTTGTATTTTCATAATCAAAACAAGGGATTGCAGTTAGGCTAATGTGGTATTTGTGTGCCAAATATTTAATATCCGGCCACCATACTTTAGTTTCAAATTCGGCCGTGTTGATATTCATTTCGGAAGCAATTGGTTCTAGTTTTGCCTCAAATAATGGAGATGGAAAGTCGTCTAAGAAAATCGTACTTGTGTTAGCAATCGGGTAGGGAATACCTTCTAATCCACTCAACACATAAGAAAAAAGAAATCCTCGATCTTCTTTGTCAAGGTACATGGTTGAATTGAAATATATTACTTTTCCTCTTCCAATTTTATTCTCAATTACAACGGGTAATTTAGGGTTATTGCTTGCCGTTGCTAGAACATTAATCGATGATGAAAAATTGTTTTCTTTTAAACTATAATGACCAAATTTCGGTTTAATATCTTTTCCATCCATATTGGGTAAAAATGGAGAGGTGAAATGAATTCCTTTAGAGGTAATGTCAGTATCTAAATCGCCAGTTGTTTTTATACCAGCTAAATAACCAAAACGAATATCGGTAATAGCTTGTGAGACAAATACGGTTCCACCTTTGGCAATAAAATGAAGTAGGGTGTCAATGGTATTCGTTTTAATATCATTGGTTTCCATCAAACACAAAACACGAGTTGATTTAGCAATGCTTGGATGTGTATTCCAATCTTTTAGTTTTATTTTTCCAAATGGAATTTTAGTATAATCGGCTACCTTTTCTATATGCTTACTGTAGGCTTCATTCAATGAATCTTTTTCGTTTACAATAAATTGAATTAAAGGAGGTTCAGCTATGGTGGGTTCGTAAGGGTCAAAATTACTTTCTGTATAATCATTATCCGATTTAATAATTGCGTCCCAATCAACTCCCAAAAAGGTATCACTCTTATTACAAGCAGTAAAAAGAGTCGTTAGTAGCAGTAATAGGCTACCTATTAGCAAGCGAATATTTGGAGTGTTATTTCTCATAAATCAAATCTTCTGTTTTACTCCTTTTGGCTACATTGACAATTTCATATACTTTGACTTCATCGCTATTAAAGTACAATTTTACAGTCCTTCCTTTTTTCTTTAAGGTGTCTATAATAGCGGTGAGTTGAGGCGCTTTTCGGCTACCATCACTAAACAAACTTTCAGGGTCGTCAATGTCTAATACGTAACTGTGATTGGTTTTGTTGCTAGTTTCATTATCAAGATTGGTTTTGGCTTTTTCTAAATTGTATACAAATACAAAAATAGAATTGGGCAATACCATTTTTGGATGCGATTGAAAATAATGCTCGTTTTTTTTGTGGGCAATGTATACCGAATCTCGGTAAATATAGTTGTCTATAAAATAGTCGTAGTTAATAAAATAGTGTTTGTTTGTGCTGATAAGCTCTGCCGAATTCACATTTACCACCGCATAAGTAAAGGGAATATACGATCTTGAAATTTGATCATAGGCATTTAAAACAGTCGTTGGCGTTCGGTCAGTAACTTTTAATTTTTGTATCGATTTTTTTTGAATTTGAATTAAGAAAACTACAAATACAATAATTACGATTCCATAAATAGTTTTGGATAAACTAGGGTTAATGTTCAATTTAGCATTGATTGTTTTTACTAAAATTGAAACATTTATACCAATGGTTATTGGTGAAAAAACAGGAATCATAGTGATAATCAAATCAGTGTCTAACCAACTATTGTTGATGTGAGAAAGTAGTACTAGTCCATTAAAGAAAAGCATAAATGCTAAAGGTCCTTTCCAATTTTCTTTCTTTTTTACGGATAAAAATACCATTGCTAGAATGCCAAATCCTGAAAAAATTTGATAAAATGAAATTAACGTAGAATAAGGAAAACTTAAGTTAGGAAGGTACGTAAAAGTATGTGTGCTAATTAAATTAGAATGGATGAAGAAAGCAAAATCAGTTCTTAAACGATAGCATGTTAATGCATATATAGTAAGAATAACAACTACTCCAATGGCATAAGCGGCTAGATTAATCCAGTATTGTTTGTTTTCTTTTTGACAATTCAATGCCAATGTAATTGCTAAAAATAGAGGAATACAGATGAACAATACAACTAAATTAATCAATCCTATAGCGATAAAACAGAGCGAACTCAAAATGAGGAAGCTATGGTTTTTAAGTTTTAAAATGCTAGGATTTATCATGAAAACCATTAATGGAATGGCTAATGTCAATGCGGAGAATACAGAGTTGTTTTTTAGTATAAACTCAATATTAATTGGCACAATAGTGTGCGCCAAAGTAAAGAATAATGCAGCTATTGTAGGGGCTACAAATTTGGAGGGAGTCAATTGATAAATAACCCAAAATATAGTAATATCTAGTAAAGTGTCTTCTAATATTGATATGGACTGCAAAGCAACTTCTGGGCTTACGTTTACGGTTTTACTGTAAATGTCTATCAGAGCAGATTGTCCTAAAGTCGTATTTTCATTAGAAAACCAAACTTGAGAATCCAGATGTATAATGTCCCCAAGATTAGCATACCATAATTTTGAAAATGAAAAAATATCAAAGTTGAAAATATAATATTTTACGAAAAATTGAAGGGTAACTAAACCTACTATAATAGCAATGAATTGCATGTCTTTTTTTCTTAGGCTATTATCTTTGTCTAATCGCAGCCAAAATGCAAGGGACTTTTTATTTTCAATGTTTTTTAGAACCTCTAAAGCATGAATGTTTAATTTGTGTGTAATGTATTTTTTAGGTCTCTGGATATTTTTTATTCCAATGTAATCCAGCAATAGTAATAATGATAATAAGAATAAAAGGTTCAAAAAATTATAGACGCCTAATTGTATCATGATGAATACCAATACCAATAAAATGGTGCCGTATTTAAACCATTTGGTTACAATAAAGTCTACTAAGTTCTGTGTTTTAAAGCGTGAGAATACCTTTTTATTTATAAAAAAAATAAAAAAGACTAATAAACAAAGTCTGATAAAACCATATACTATCGATGTTCTAAAAAGCATAAGATGGTATTAGGTTAAAATTAGGTTGGGTTTGCAAATCAATAGCTCCTACAAAAAAAGGGATTGCTGTAGGAAGTAATCGTTCTGCAATACTATCATAACGGGTTTGTGAATTGGCATATTCGACAACTAACACAGGCGTTTTATATTGATTTCGAATAGTGTTTATTTGATTCAAACGGAAATCGAAGTCTTCTTCTGAACGCAAATGATACGTTTTGTTCTCAAAATCAAAACAACTGGCAACTGATTCAACAAGAACAGCGTCAATTAAGGGGTAGGTCAAATCAATAAATTCCAACCCAGCGTTTTGGATAAATAAATGATTTGGATATTTTGATTTCATATTTTTTATAAATGCGATCAGTGAATTTTTCTGAGCAGTTTGTTTGCCGTGAATTCCAAAGTTATCCAAATTATCAAAAAAAATGCCATTGTAACCTAATTTTATAAATTCGTCGATGGTCTCTGATAAAACAGTTTTAGTTTTTTCGAGATCTAAATTTAGTAAAAAACTATCCCAATTGTCATTTTTTCCGACAAAGGTCATTTTTAGACGTTCATATATTTTAGAATAAGTATTGACCTCTCCTAAACTTAAATAAGCAAACACAGCTTCATTATTATCCTTAAATTCCTGAACCTGAATGGAATTGTAAAAGCCTGCTTCTACTATAACGTATTGATAACCCATTACACTATTGGGATTTAATTTGCCGTAGCAAATAAATACAGATTCCTGTTTTTGAGTATCAATGGTAGTGTTGGTCATTTATTAATATGCGGAATAATAGTTGTAATCCAAATTTTTAAAAAATGAAACGTTCTCTTTTAATGTCAATACCATAAATACTAAACTTCCCATTACCATCCCGATGACGCTATATTCATAACCCACAAAACGACTAAACACAAAGCCGGTTATAATATTTACAACGGTGGCTATAATGATGGCTTTTAGTGGTTCAGTAGGTCTTCCTAAAGTGAAAAGGTATAAAGAATTCATCATTCCCCACGCTAAAAATAGGTAGCCAATACAGCCAAAACTCGCCACAGTATAACTCAAGTCTAATAGTTTTATATGAAATCTAGATTCATATCCCCAAGGTGATGTAATTAAAAAATAAGTAATAATAAAGAGGACTGTACTACTCACTAAAAGGATAAGTACGTTTCTCCAATACATCATTGTGAAATAACCATTGAAATGTTTTACTTCATTGTACTTTGTTAAACGTTGTTGTAAGTCTAGAAAATGCGTAAATACTTTTACACTATATTCTAAAACACCTCCCATAAATAAGAAGGAAACAATAGCAATGTCCATTCCTAGCTCGTAGTCTTTTTTGAAATAGATTACAAAAGGCATGAGACCATCCAACTCAGATGACCAAGCCAATATACGATCAATAAAAACAAATAGATAGATGAATAATCCGTAAAAGAAATACTTATAATTGTGATAAAGTAGCACAGGAGTATTAATTTTATTTTGAGCTATTTTTACGGTTTTGTGTAGGATTCGTTTGAAAAAAAGATGCTGAAATAATTTCGACAATCCAATTACAGTAATCAACCCAATCCAATGGGTGAAATAAATCATTAAATTGGTTTTCTTAGCCAAAACAATCGAAATTGTAGTTCCAATAAAAACAGCGACAGAAATGAACCAACGTTGTTTTATAGGGTAAAGAGGAGCCAAATACAAGATTAACAATCCAATTAAGAAAGCATAAACAAAAGTGATTATTAAAACTTTATTTGGATAAAAACTCAAAAACATATTCAGAATAAACAGCAACGAAAGTCCAATTAAAATGGCCCAAGTTCCTTTTTTAAGGATATAATTAATGGTTTTTTTAGTCATTTCAAAGTCGCTATAACTCCAATAAAAAGAGGCTTGACGTCCTATGACCTGAACAAATCCGCCAGAAATAATCATTCCTACTATCACTCCAAGCACTACTGCCGTGGATTGTAAAGTATTAAAATCAACAGAAGTCCAGAGCGAATATCCGAAGAAGATAATCATCATAAATTGCAATAAAACAGGGAATAAGTTGGTTATTCCTAATACAAATGACTTCAATAAAAGAATCAAGTTGGTTTGGAAATGATTGGTATTCTCCAGTTCTTTTTGGTGGAGCTCAGCAACCATTTTCTCTTTAGCATTTTTAGCTCCACGATGTTCAGCTGCGGTTCGTAATTCGTTAAAAATAAGTTCCGCTAAAACAATAATTGAGGCTTGTCCAAAATCGGTAAGAGTATCTTTATCTCGAATTCCCATTGACTCAATGGCAGTAGCTACCACCATTGTATTAACAGGTACGCCAATTTTATCTTTGATATTGGCGGTTAATTCTTTGATGTTCTCTATATGTTGCTTTTGGATTTCCAAATTTTTCTTCAATTTTTCGTATGGTACTTTATTTACAAGACGCTCTCGTAGGCTTTTTCATATTCAGAAATAAATGTTCCGATGGTGAAATAGTCAATTACTTTTTGTCTCGCATTGACCCCTTTTTGTTTTCGTAATTCGTCATTTTCCAATAGTTCGATTACTCGGTTACCTATTTCCTCAAAATCTCGTGGTTTACAAATGAATCCGCAACTTTCATCCAAAGCCTCTGCAACTCCTCCAACATCGGTTGCTACAACAGGTACGCCGCAAGACATCGATTCAATTACGGTATAAGGGAACCCTTCTGAAATAGACGTTAGAATTGAAATGTCACCTTCACAATACAAGAGGTTTGGGCTATTGGTTATTCCTCCAAAAATGAAATTATCTTGTAAATTTAATTCTTGGATTAGTGTGTTACATTCTTCAGTATATTCAGGTACGGCATTGTCATCGCCGTAAACAATGTATTTTACATTTGGAATTTTTCTTCGGACGACTTCGCAAGAACGAATCATTGTGATGATATCTTTCAAATGAAAAACTCGGGCGGCCGCTACCACAGTTGGCGTATTTTTCAGATGCTCAGGTTTGGGTTTTGGAGAAAATAATTCGTGGTCAATACCATTGTAAATCACCTTGATTTTAGAACTTTCTGCTCCATACAATTTTTCCCAAGTCATATTGAATTTGTTTACAGACAAAATTAAATCGGCTTTGTAATACACCAATTTAGTGATGGCTTCTGAAAACTGAATCAATAATTTTTTTAGAAAAAAGGAGTACTCTGCCGAGTTAATGGCTAAAAGTCGTTCTCTAATAAAAACACCATGTTCAGTAACAATAATGGGAGTGCCGTATTTGTATTTTAAAACTAAGGCAGGTAAAATAGGAAACCCCGCTAATGTAATATGCGAAATTTCGCATTTAGGAACTTTAATCGTGATAGGTATTAAAAATCGGTATATCCAACGTAGCCCTTCCGTGATGTCTAATAAAGTGGTTTCGGTGTCGTTATCTTCGATTAAATCGTCTTTAGAAATGTCGTAAAAAGTTTGCCAAACTTTCTGGCGCTGCATGGTTTTTTTATAATCGTGCTGCTGAAAAAACTGCCACATTTTAAAGATGATAGTATCTAATTCGGCTGTATCAGAGTTTGGAGATTTAATATTTTTTAAAAATGAAGTAAAAAGCGGAATGAATTCTTCGTCAATAATAGCTTCGTCATTATAATTTTTTTTAAAAACGAGCTTGTAATATTTTTTTCCGTAATCAATAAGTTCTTTAGGTTCTAGTGGCGCCCATTGCGGAACTTGAACTACACGTTTTACATTATCGCTTAAGGTATATTTTGATTTTTCTTCGTAGGAAGCATTGATGGAATAAAGGGTGAAATTAGCATTTTTAATTTCATTGCAAAGGATGTGCGCCCAAGTAGAAACACCACCTCCGTTATAGGGGTAAGTTCCTTCTAAAATTAATAATACGTTGGGCTTTTTCTTCATTTAACACAAAATAGTAATCATCCAATTTACAAATAAATGATTACATACCGAATGAACAAAGTTAAATAAATATTCTGCAAAAAAAATCATAAAAAAGGCTTTGTGGAATTGCCTGTTTTTATAGCGATTTAATTGTTTTTGAAATAAAAAAAACCTCTAGATTACTAGAGGTTTTGTCTTGCTTTTTGAAATTTATAAAGTAGTTATTTTTTTTAAATCAGCTACGGTAGCAATAGGGTCTGCTGCTTTGAAAACAAAGCTTCCTGCCACCAGAACATCAGCGCCAGCTTCGGCTAGCTGTTTGGCATTTTTATTGGTTACACCGCCGTCAATTTCAATTTGAGTGGCAGCTCCTTTTTTAGTAATCAACGCTTTTAGTTGGCGCACTTTATTATACGTATTTTCAATAAACGATTGTCCTCCAAAACCTGGATTCACACTCATTATACAAACCAAATCAATATCGTTAATTACATCTTCTAATAAAGTAACATTCGTGTGTGGGTTCAATGCAACTCCTGCTTTCATTCCTGCCGCTTTAATAGCTTGAAGCGTTCTGTGCAAGTGTGTACACGCTTCGTAGTGAACGGTTAATACATTGGCGCCTAAATCAGCAAAGGTTTTGATGTAACGATCGGGATCTACAATCATTAAATGTACGTCAATGGTTTTTTTAGCATGTTTTGAAATTGCTTCTAAAACAGGCATTCCAAACGAAATATTCGGAACAAAAACACCATCCATAATATCAATATGAAACCAATCGGCTTCACTAGCATTGATCATTTCAATGTCGCGTTGTAAGTTGGCAAAATCAGCTGCTAAAACAGATGGGGCTATTAAAGTATTTTTCATGTGTAATTGTATTGTTTTTGTTCAACATTCAAAATTCCATGTTGACTATTCAAAGTTAAGCAATGTTGAACAATGAATTTCGAAAAACGAATTTTGAAATTAGTTAAAAAAAACTCCGGAATAAAGCCGGAGTTTTGGTAGGATTAACCTAAATATGTTTTTAATATTTTACTTCTTGAAGTATGTTTCAATCTGCGAATCGCTTTTTCTTTAATTTGACGCACACGCTCACGAGTTAAATCAAAAGTTTCTCCAATTTCTTCTAAAGTCATTGGGTGTTGATCGCCTAAGCCAAAGTACAAACGAACTACGTCTGCTTCTCTTGGTGTCAAGGTTTCTAATGAACGTTCGATTTCAGTACGCAATGATTCGTGAATCAATTCGCGGTCTGGATTTGGAGACTCTCCTGAACGTAAAACGTCATACAAGTTAGAATCTTCTCCTTCAACTAAAGGCGCATCCATAGATAAGTGACGACCCGAGTTTTTCATAGACTCTTTCACGTCATTTACGGTCATGTCCAATTCTTTTGCAATTTCCTCTGCAGAAGGTGGACGCTCATTAGATTGCTCCAATAAAGCATACATTTTATTGATTTTATTGATAGAGCCAATTTTATTTAAAGGCAAACGAACGATACGAGATTGTTCCGCCAAAGCTTGCAAAATAGATTGACGAATCCACCAAACAGCATACGAAATGAATTTGAAACCACGAGTTTCGTCAAAACGTTGTGCTGCTTTGATCAAACCTAAATTTCCTTCATTAATCAAATCGGGAAGTGTTAATCCTTGATTTTGGTATTGTTTAGCCACCGAAACAACAAAACGTAAATTGGCTTTTGTCAATTTTTCCAAAGCACGTTGGTCTCCGGCTTTGATCTTCTGAGCTAATTCTACTTCTTCGTCAGCAGTAATAAGGTCAACTTTTCCAATTTCTTGTAGGTATTTGTCTAATGAAGCGGTTTCACGATTGGTAACCTGCTTGGTAATTTTAAGTTGTCTCATGTCTTTGTCTCCTCAATTTTTTAAGTGTACAAAGGTTATACGTAGCGAGTAGATAAAAAGTTACAAAACTTTTGAATTATTTTCATAAAAACGAAAAATCCCGTTCCAATATTTCGGAACGGGATTTTTGCTATCAATAAACCTTTAGTAAACTAAGATTGGATTACTCTTTTTTCTCCTCACGTGGAGGTCTTGGTAAAAGTGCTTTTCTTGATACTTTTTCTTTTCTAGTTTTAGGGTCTAGACCAAGGTATTTCACTTGGAATACATCGCCCATATTCACTACATCAGAAACATTTTCAGTACGTTCCCAAGCCAATTCAGATACGTGTAATAAAACTTCGTTTCCTGGAGCAGCAGTATATTCTACCACCGCACCAAAATCTAGCATTTTAATAACTTTCACTTCGTAAGCTTCTCCCACTTCTGGTTTGAAAATGATCGAATCAATTTTAGCTAATACCGCTGCAATTCCATCAGGATCAGTTCCTAAGATTTCTACTACACCTTGTTCGTCTACTTCGTTAATAACGATAGTAGTTCCTGTAGCTTTTTGCAATTCTTGAATTACTTTTCCACCAGGTCCAATCAAAGCACCAATGAAGTTGCCAGGAATAGTACGCATGATGATTTTTGGCGCATGAACTTTAACGTCATTATTAGGTTTGTCAAGCGTTTCCAAAATTTTACCTAAGATGTGTAAACGTCCATCACGAGCTTGAGCCAAGGCTTGTTCCATGATTTCGTATTTCAATCCGTCAATTTTGATGTCCATTTGACAAGCTGTAATTCCTTCAGAAGTTCCAGTCACCTTGAAATCCATATCTCCTAAATGATCTTCGTCACCTAAGATATCAGATAAAACGGCAAAACGTTCTCCGTCAGTAATCAATCCCATGGCAATTCCAGAAACTGGACGAATCATTTGGATACCTGCATCCATTAACGATAATGTTCCAGCACAAACGGTTGCCATTGAAGAAGAACCATTTGATTCTAAAACTTCAGAAACTACACGAATAGTGTAAGGACAATCAGCAGGAATCATGTTTTTCAACGCACGTTGTGCCAAGTTTCCGTGACCTACTTCTCTTCTTGAAGTTCCTCTTAATGGACGGGCTTCTCCTGTAGAAAATGGCGGGAAATTATAGTGTAAATAGAATTTTTCTTCTCCTTGTTCTGATGGTGAATCAATTTGGTTTGCTTCTCTAGAAGTTCCTAAAGTAGCTGTTGCCAAGGCTTGAGTTTCTCCACGTGTAAACAATGCTGATCCGTGAACCGATGGTAAGTAATTTACTTCACTCCAAATAGGACGAATTTCAGTAGTTTTTCTACCGTCCAAACGAGTTCCTAAATCTAAAGTAACATTACGAACGGCTTCTTTATTGACTTTGTAAAAGTATTTAGAAACTAAATCTCCGTTTTCAGTTAATTCTTCTTCAGTAAATAATGCTTTTACTTCTTCTTTTACAGCATCAAATGCAGCTGAACGTTCGTGTTTAGCTGAACCTTTGCTAGCAATAGCATAAATTTTATCATAAGCCGCTGATTTTACTTTAGCGTAAATAGCTTCGTCAGATTTTTCAGTTTCGTAAGTACGAACTTCTTTTTTTCCAAATGCTTGCGCCAATCTTTCTTGAGCAGCAATTTGAACTTTAATATGTTCGTGAGCAAATTTAATGGCTTCTACCATTTCTTTTTCTGAAATTTCTTTCATTTCTCCTTCTACCATTGCGATAGAATCTACAGAAGCTCCAATCATCATATCAATATCTGATAATTCTAATTGTGCGCGAGATGGGTTGATGATGAATTTACCATCAATTCTTCCAACTCTAGCCTCAGAAATCAAGGTTTCAAAAGGAATGTCAGACAACGCTAATGCAGCTGAAGCAGCTAATCCTGCTAAAGCATCTGGCATTACGTCTTCGTCATGAGACATTAACTGAATCATTACTTGTACTTCAGCATGGTAATCTGATGGGAAAAGAGGACGTAATACACGATCCACTAAACGCATTGTCAATACTTCGCTATCACTTGGACGTGCTTCTCTTTTGAAGAAACCTCCAGGGAAACGACCTGCTGCTGCAAATTTTTCACGGTAATCTACCGTTAATGGTAAAAAGTCAATACCTGGGCTTGCTTTTCTTGCGGAAACAACTGTACCTAAAATTACAGTTTTTCCAATTCTTACTACTACAGATCCATCAGCTTGTTTGGCTAAACGACCTGTCTCGATTGTGATGTTTCTGCCATCACCTAAATCGATACTTTCTACAAATAATTGTGGAATCATAAATTTTTAATATTGATTAGAACTTTGGAATTAGTTGTGTTGTTGTGTGTAGTTGTTGTTAAAAATCCCAATGAAAAACCAAACTTTTTTTGTTGTTATGTAAAAATAAAAAGAGGCACTTTCGCACCTCTTTTTTATATTGATTATTTTCTAATACCCAATACTTTGATAATCTCACGATATCTGTTGATTTCTTTTTTCTTCAAGTAATCTAACAAAGCTCTTCTTTTACCTACTAATAATACTAGTGAACGCTCTGTGTTATAATCGTGACGATTTTTTTTCAAGTGCTCAGTTAAATGGCTAATTCTGTGTGTGAATAAAGCGATTTGACCTTCTGCAGATCCAGTGTTTTCTGCTTTTCCTCCGTGTTTAGCGAAGATTTCTTCTTTAATTTCTTTAGTTAAATACATTCCAATATTGTTTTAAATGATTTTTATGTATGTTATATAGCTATTATATAACGGCTGCAAAAGTAATATAAAATATTGAAAGTTTCAAAATAAATTGATTTTAGTTTAAAATGGTTTACGATTTGTTTAGATTGTTATAGGTAAAGAATACATGACTCGGACTGGGACACCTCTCTGTTTTCCTGGAAACCAATATCCATATTTAGATAGTACTCTTATTGCTTCGACTCCTGTACCGAAACCGATGTCTTTAAGTACTTTAATATCGGTTATTTTTCCGTCTTTTTCAATAACAAAAGTTAAATATATTACTCCACTTAAACCTGCAACGTCTGGTATTTTGTAATTTGTACTAATAAAATTATAGAAATCTTCCATTCCGTTTCTAGGCTGTGGTTTTTCGGTTGGAGTATTGTATGGATATTTTTTTCCGTTCTCATCGATTGTTATTCCGGAGATGAATATTCCGTTTTCATAAGTCTCTTTTGTAGTTTGCTTGTTGATTGTGTATTTGGTATCCCAGATACCATTTTTCACATAATTTTTTATTTGGCCTTTGATAGTTATTGAATCTTTTGGGAATAAAATTATTTCCTCATATTCACCTTCGCCATTAATAACTTTTTGTTCATTATTTGAATTCCAATAATGAATGATTTTTGTTATAGATTTTTTTGTTTTTGCATCAATAATAACCTCGGATTCCAGTTTTATATTGCCGTTTTCATACCATTCAAATTGTTTTCCTAAAATTTGATTTCCAGAATAATTTTCAGTCTTTTTCTTTTTTCCATTTTCAAAAAAATATACGCAAGAACCTTCATAATTCATCAAAAATTTATTTGTTGTAATTCCTCTTCTTTCGATTTTTCCTGATCTGTAGTAGAATGCTACGTCGTAGAACTCTTTTTCTTTAGTAAAATCTTTTACAATTCGAATGTGTTTAAAATTCTTTTCATTCCCTAAATTACCTAGAGAATCCAAATAAACTGCATCATCATTAGGGCTAATTTGACTATACCCTAAAAATGAAATAAATAATAAAAATAAAGTAATGATTTATTTTCTCATGGGGCGTAATTTGGAGTTAGTAGACAAAATTTTCAAAATAAATTGATTTTAGATCAAAATAAATAGTTAGCGGATAGGTTTTAAAGTAATAGGTAGAGAAAATGAAGTTTTAATTGGAACTCCTCTGTAATTTCCTGGGAGCCATTCTTTGTAACTATATATTAATTGGATGGCGTTGTCACTTATTCCAAACTCATCTTTGTAAATTGATTTTACATTTTCAATTTTTCCATCTGCAGCTATTTTGAAAGTTAAGTATATTTTCCCGCCTATTTTACCTTGGGCAGGGAAAGGAATTTGCAAGCGTTTACTAATATAAGTGTAAAAATTATCCATTCCTCTTTTGGGGATAGGTTTTGTTAAGATTTGGGTATAGTGGTGCTCAACACCTAGTGAATCTTTGCTCACGCCTGAAATTAATTTTCCGTTTAAATAATTATCATTAAAACTTATTTTAAGTTTTTGTGAATAACCCTCCCATCTCTCTTCTTTGAGGTAATTTTTAACTTTTCCTTTTATTATTGCTTTATTTTCATCTTCTCGTTCTTCAAATTCACCTTCGCCATTAATTACTTTTTGGATATTATTTTCATCCCAAAATTGTAAAATACGAGTTGTTTCGGTTTTCTTTTTTTTGTCTATAACAATTTCTGTTTCCGACTTGATATTTCCGTTTTCAAACCATTCAAATTGCTTGCCAATCAATTTATTGTCGGAATAGTTTACTATTTTTCTTCTATTGCCGTTTTCAAAATAAAAGACACGAGGACCTTCAAATTTTAAGTTATTATTGTCTTTTACTACAGTTGACCTCATTTCTATTTTTCCTGATTTGTAATAAATAAGAGCGTCATAAAGTTCTTTTACTAATGAATAATCCTTTACAACACGAATATATTTATAGTTTTCAGACGTAGTGAGTTGCTTTAAAGAGTCTAGATAGAATACTTGATCGTTTGAACTAAACTGACTGTGTCCTAAAAATGAAATAAAAAATAAGAATAGGGTGGCGATTTGTTTTTTCATGGGGGCTGTGTTTTTTTGGGTTAATACAATTTGGCTACTTCACTATTTACTAACTCTAAAAAGTGTTCGTCTTCGGTAGTAAAAGGGTCTAATACATGACTGTCAATATCAATTTGTCCAATATTGATTCCGTTAACAAATAAAGGCACCACAATTTCGGATTTTACAGTGAAACTACATGCAATATAATTGTCTTGAGCTGCTACGTCTGGCACAACAAAGTTTGCATTGGATTCGGCTACTTGTCCGCAAATGCCTTTTCCAAATGGAATTATAGTGTGATCTGTGGGGGCACCAACATAAGGTCCTAAATGTAGAGTTCTTTCTTCGTGATTGGCAAAATAAAAACCAACCCAATTGTAATGAGCTACATTTTCATTAAGTAATTGACAAATGCTTTGAAGCTTTTCATCTCTTGAAGCATGGTTATCTGAAATGATTGCTGAAACTTTCGGTTGTAATTCTTGAAATGTCATGACTTTGATTTTAATACAAAAGTATTAAATAAATAGATATGCTATTTATTTCGTACCTTTAAAGGAGATATAAAGTAAGTAGCTATGAAAATTGTGAAACATTCAGGCGATATAGTCGATTTTGATCCTGAAAAACTTCGAGCGTCACTTTTAAAATCGGGTGCCGAGCATCAGGTAGTTGAGTCTATTTTGAAAGAGATTAAAAAAGAGCTTTTTCAAGGAATGACAACCAAGCAAATTTACAAACTGGCTTTCGGTTTGCTAAAGAAAACGGCTAACGCCCACGCTGCACGATACAATCTAAGAGAATCTATACGATTATTAGGTCCTGCGGGTTTCTTCTTCGAAAAATATGTGGCACGTTTATTTGCTTCAGAACATTTTGAAACCTTAACTAATCTTACGTTGCAAGGTAAATGTGTTACGCACGAAATTGATGTGCTGTTGAAAAAAAACAATTCAATTGCTATGGTAGAATGTAAATTTCACCAGGGCAGAGATGCCGCGTCAGATGTAAAAGTTCCTATGTATATTCTATCGCGATTCAACGATTTGAAAGAAAGAACTCATCCTGTTTTTGATGACAGAGAACACATTACTAAATGTTGGATTGTGACCAATAATCGGTTTACTCTTGATGCTATGACATTTGCCAATTGTTCTGGTTTGAATCTATTGAGCTGGGATTATCCCAAAAATAATAATTTGAAAACGAAAAATGATAGTAATGCCTTGTATCCGGTAACTTGCTTGACCACTTTGTCTCTTGCTGAGAAAGATAAATTGCTGATTTTGGATGTGATTTTGGTGAAAGAAATTATAAATAATTCGGATTGTTTGGAAAAAATAGGCATTAGTCCAAACCGAATTAAAAATGTTTTGAAAGAAGCAACAGAATTATGTAGGTATATATAAAATTCAGTTTAAAAACGTAAAACGATGAAAGTAACATTTATAGGAGGAGCAGGAACAGTTACGGGTTCAAAAACATTGATAGAGAGTAATGGAATTCGTATTCTAGTAGATTGTGGTTTGTTTCAAGGTCTCAAAGCCTTGCGAGAGCTCAATTGGGAACCATTACCTATTTTGCCTTCGAGCATTGATTATGTATTGTTGACACATGGTCATTTGGATCATTGTGGCTGGTTACCTAGATTGGTAGCTCAGGGGTTTAAGGGAAAAATTTATTGTAGCGGCCCCACAAAAGAAATCACAAAGTTGATTCTTTTAGATTCGGCAAAAATCCAAGAAGAAGAGGCGCGTTTAGCCAATGAAAAAAAGTTTTCTAAACACGAAGTGGCTGAACCATTGTATACCGTAGATCAAGCGAAAGCCGTTTTTCCGCTTTTTAGAATTGCTGCCGTTGAGGAACAAGTTCCTTTGGATGCCGAAATTAGTGCGGTATTTACTAATGCGGGACATATTTTAGGAGCCTGCAGTATTGCTTTGCAAATCAAAAATCAGACTTTGGTTTTTTCTGGAGATATTGGTCGTGATGATGATATTTTAATGTTTCCCCCAATTAAACCTAAAAAAGCGGATTATATTTTCTTAGAAAGCACTTATGGCAATAGGATTCATCCCACTTCAGATGCTAAATTGGAATTAGAAACCTATGTAAATAATGCGGTGGATAGAGGGGGAACTTTAATCATTCCAAGTTTTGCAGTCGAAAGAGCACAAACTTTAATGTATTTGCTTTGGCAACTCAAGGAAGAAGAAAGGATTCCTAATATTCCTTATATTATTGATACCCCAATGGGAATTAACGCTTTGGATATTTTTTCTAATAACAAAAAGTGGCATAAATTATCTTTGGAGGATTTAGAGGCAATGAACAAAATGTTTCTTTTAGTTTCTGATTATCAAGAAAGTACTTCGGTGATTTTTGACCAGCAACCAAAAGTAGTTATTGCTGCTAGCGGTATGGTTACAGGGGGTCGAGTTTTGAGCTATTTAGAATATTATATTAGTATGCCAGAAACTACTGTGATTATTGTGGGCTATCAAGCCGAGGGGACTCGTGGTAGAAAATTATTGGAAGGTGTTAAGGAAATCAAAATTCACGGAAAATACCATCCTGTCTTGGCGACCATTTTAGAAATCAAGGGTCTGTCAGCTCACGGAGATCAAAATGATTTATTGAATTGGCTTTCGGATTTGGAAAACAAACCTAAAAAAATAATCATAGTTCACGGAGAGAATGAACCAGCAGATGAACTTCGAATTAAGATTCAAGAAAAATATGGGTATGATTGTTCGGTTGCTTTAATGGGACAACAAATGGAACTTTAACAGGATTTTAATCCTGAGCGTCTGATAATGATGTAAATTTGCAGTATGAATTTTAAAAAATGCATCGGATTATTTTTGGCGTTGCTGATATTGGTTTCCAATGTCGGTTTGGCGTTTAATGTGCATTTTTGTGGAGGGAAAATGGCTTCTGTATCTGTTCAAACTCTAGCACATAAAATTAATTCCGAAAAAAGTTGTTGCACTAAAAAACCGATTACGGAGGACTCTTGTTGCAAAAACAAAACGGTTCATTTTCAGAAAAAATCAGATGATGCTACTCTTAAGGCATTTTCTTTTACGCCCTATATAGCTTGTCTAGTTCCTCAAAATAAAGAGGGGATAGTTACTGCACAAGCTACTTTTATACACCAATCAATTTCGACTTATTATTGTGATGCCAATGCGCCGCCGCTCTTTAAGTTGTACCACCAATATATTTTCTACGCCTGATTTTTGATGTTTTTAAAAGTCGAGTCTTTTTGTGGCTTGAAGTTTATTCTACAAACATTAAAATCTTTTTATATGCAAAAATCAATCTTGCTTTTTGTACTTTTTTTAATTGCCGCTCCTGTTTTTGCACAGCAAAAGTTGGAAGAAGTAAAAATTGTCAAAAAGCGTAAAGGACTTCAAAAGTCGTTTACAGTTACTGGGAATACTACCTTGGTTACCAGTAAAGAATTGCTCAAAGCTGCCTGTTGTAATTTGGCAGAAAGTTTTGAGACCAATCCGTCTATTGATGTGAATTTCTCGGACGCGTTAACAGGAACCAAACAAATTAAAATGTTAGGTTTGACCAGTCCCTATTTACTAATTACTGAAGAAAATATTCCTTCTGTTAGAGGTGCTTCTCAAGCATATGGTTTGTCTTTTACGCCTGGAACTTGGGTAGAAAGTATTCAAATCACTAAAGGAGCGGGGAGTGTGGTGAACGGTTACGAAAGTATTTCGGGGCAAATCAATACCGAATTGATAAAACCCATCAACGACATTCCGTTTTTTTTGAATGCTTATGGTTCAACAGATTCAAGGTTTGAATTGAATACGCATTTTAATACCCATCTATCGGACAAATGGAGTAGTAGTTTGTTCTTGCACGGGAATACCCGAACAGCGAAAATGGATAAAAATGGCGATGGTTTTATGGATAATCCTTTGGCAAAACAAATCAATATTTTGAATCGATATCAATATTACGATGCCGATAAGGGTTGGGTGAGTTTTATCAATTTCAGGTACATGAATGATAAAAAGCAAATGGGTCAAATGAATTTCAATCCTAACACAGACAGAGGGTCAACAAATGCTTGGGGTTCTGAAATCAATACGGAACGTTTGGACGTTTCAACTAAACTAGGCTATGTTTTTAAAGATATGCCTTACCAAAGCATTGGTTTTCAAAATGCATTTACAACCCATAATCAGCAATCGTATTTTGGTCTAAGCCAATACAATATCAAGCAAAACAGTTATTATTCAAACCTAATTTTTAATTCGATTATCAATAATACCATGCATAAGTTTGCTACTGGTTTGAACTTTACGTTGGATAATTATCAAGAGTTGGTTACAACCCAAGATTGGAGCAGAACAGATAATTCTCTTGGAGCCTTTTTTGAATATACTTACGATAATAGCGATAATTTCAGCTTAATTCTGGGTGGAAGAATCGATAATCATAATCGGTTGGGAACATTTGTAACGCCTCGTTTGCATTTGAGATACAATCCTTGGGCAAAAGCTGTTTTCCGATTTTCGGCAGGAAGAGGCAAGCGAACGGCTAATATTTTTGCCGAAAACCAATCGCTTTTTGCGAGTTCAAGAGCTTTTTCTATTTTGGATATCCATGGGAAAACGTATGGATTGAATCCTGAAATTGCTTGGAATTATGGAGCAAGTTTCACGCAATCATTTTTACTTTTTGGAAAAAGTGCCGATGTTACTCTTGATTGGTATCGAACTGATTTTCAAAATCAAGTGGTGGTGGATTTGATGCAGAGTCCGCAACAAGTGCTGTTGTATAATTTAAAAGGGAATTCGTTTGCCAATAGTTTTCAAATCGAATTCAATTACGAAATGACCAAAAATCTTCGATTGCGTTCGGCTTACAAAATGTATGATGTGCAAACGGATTATCTTTCGGGAACTTTCCAAAAAGCGTTGCAAGCTAAAAACCGATTCTTTGGGAATTTAGAATACGAAACGACATCGTTTGCTAACCCAAAGCATTGGAAATTTGATTTTACGTACAATTGGATTGGAGAGCAACAACTACCGAACACGCAATCGAATCCCAATGCTGAAAGATTGCCTCAGTTTTCTCCCGCGTATTCGTTGATTAATGCCCAAATCACCCGAGTGTTTTCGTCAATGTTTGAAGTGTATGTTGGTGGAGAAAATATGGGAAATTATACACAGCCTAAAGCTATTTTAGGAACTGAAAATCCTTTTGGAACCAATTTTGATTCGTCAATAGTCTATGCGCCAATTTTTGGACAGATGTATTATGCGGGTTTACGATTTAAGATTAAATAGGATGCAATATCAATGTCAAAAATCAATGTCAAAAATCAATGTCAAAAATCAAATTAAATATCAATAATTAAATATAGAAATCATGAAAAAAATAATTGTACTAGTGCTTTTAGTGTTTGTTGGACTTTCTGTTCAAGCACAAGTGAAAAAGAATAAAAATGCCAAATACGTAACGGAAGTAAATGGAAATTGTGAACAATGTCAAAAACGAATTCAGAAAGCCGCTTTTTCAGTTGAAGGAGTAAAATCAGCCGTTTGGAATATTGAAACACATCAGTTGAGTGTGATTTTAAACGAAGAAAAATGTACCCTTTTGGATGTAAAAAAAGCCATTGCTAAAGTAGGACACGATACTGATGAGGTACGAGCAAAAGATGAAGTGTATGAAAGTTTACATCATTGTTGTTTGTATGACAGAAAGTGATTATGGCGTTAATATAATTCTAAAAACAAGGTTTAAATTGTGGTTAAGCTAAATTATTCTTACTTTCACACCCAAGATACTAACTTATATACCAACGCATGAATAATTTTGATTGGACTCAATTGTTGAACCCAGAGTTTTACATTACCTTATCCCTAGGTGGTGTTCAAGTTGGTTTGTTTATTGTATTATTTATCATTTTTGCTGAAACTGGACTTTTTGCAGGCTTCTTTCTGCCTGGAGATAGTTTGCTTTTTCTATCAGGAATATACAGCGGCGATTTGGTAGGAAACATAGTAGTAATTGAAAATGATTTTGTCAATGTTACATTACTAGCTTTATTAGTTGCTTTTTCAGGAATTATTGGAAATACAGTTGGGTATTGGTTTGGAGCTAAAAGTGGGTATTATTTGTTTAAAAAAGAAGATACTTTTTGGTTCAAGAAAAAATACCTTTTACAGTCCAAAGACTTCTTTGAAAAGTATGGAGGGAAAGCAATTATTTATGCCCGTTTTTTACCCATTTTTAGAACTTTTGCGCCTATTGTTGCTGGAATCGTTTCTATGGATAAAAAGAAATTTATGTTTTTTAACACCTTGAGTTCTTTTTTATGGGCTTTTATTTTGGTGTTTTCAGGACATTATTTATATGGCGTTTTCTTAGATTACGGCATTGATTTAAAGCAACATATAGAAAAGATTGTAATCGGAATAATTTTGATATCTACTTTTCCAGTCGTATTAAAATTATTAAAAAAGCGTTCGTAATATAGTATTACTCATAAAAAAATCCGAAGTGAAAACTTCGGATTTTTTGTGCATAGTATATGTTATTCACTTTACTGATTTGAAATAGGAATAATTCTCATTTCCGAAATTAATTGACCATCAATACCTATGCCTTCAATGAGTACCTGAATTTCTTTTTGATTGCCTACTACTGGGAATTGAATTTCAAATTTCTTTTCTTCACGTATATTTAGATTAGACATCCAAAATAGACATCCAAATAAATTAAATTCTTTTTGATCTCTGTGTTTTATATTGTTGAAATTGAAATCATTTGATAATCCATTACTAACAGTAAAAGGACTGTATTTATTATCAATGTGATTTTTTATAGTTCGTTCTTTTTTTAAAAATATTTTAATTGTTTCATTATTACCTATAGTTTTATCTGACATTCCTGATTTATCAATGTATATTTCATCAATATCATGTAAATTTAGGTTATACAACTCATTAAAATCTGAAATCAAGAAATTATCAATATATATACTTGGATAAATATTATCTCTTAAAGATCGATAACTTTTAATGTATACCGTATTATCCATTAGATTAATTCCTGTTAGATAACCATGAGTATTTAAGAAGTCAAGAAAACCATTGTGTTGTTTATCACTTATTTTATAAGCAGTAGCTGTGAGACTCATTTCATGACTATAAGTAAATTTTTCTTTTTTATATTGTTTGATTATTACATTATTTAAATTTACCGAACCCTCTTTGTTATTAGATTTATTAAAATAAAAACGATTGATTTCATTTTTTTCAATCGGACAATCCTTCTGTATTGGCTGTAAAGGATAATTTAATACTATTTCATTGTCTGAAATTTGACCTTGAATTTTAGTTGGTATAACTAAATTTTTATCGTCAACCATTTGAAATAGATAAAGAGTTGAATCTTTAGCAATGACATTTTCAAATTTAAACTCGTTGTTCTGATCTACTTCTGTTTCATCTAAAATGTTGTCTTTTAATGAAACGAGGGAAATTTTAAATTTAGAACCGAGTTTTATAGATTTGTCTATTTTGCCACTAAACGTTACTCCTTTTTTTACAAGATGAGTAGTTTGAGGAGGATTTGATACGATGTTTTTCCAAATATACTTGCTATGCAATTGGCTTAACATCAGTATTTCCATTTCTTTCTTTCTATTCAAATTGGCTGGGTCAAAGTAACTGTAATTATTAATAACTGGATTTTCCAAGTAGGTATTTAAGTAGAAGGTACCTAAAATAGAATTGGTATTTTTTATACATTGATTTTTTTCAGTAAGAATGCTTATGCTCAAATTAGCATTATTAAAATTCGTTTCAGCTTTAATTTTAATGGTATCCTTAGTAGTAAATTTCGTCTTTAAACTAGTAATGTTAAAATTTTTCGGGTAATTAAAAATTAATCTTTCGGATATTTCATCTAAATTTTCATCGATTAGTCGAATACTATTTACTCCTGTAGATAAATATTTTTTATCGAAAATAAATTCAGTTTCTGTGTTGTCTTTATTAAAATTTATTTCATTTTGAATACAATTTCCATCTTGTTGAACTAGTAAAATCAATTTTTTATTCTGATAAATATCAAGCCCTTTTTTATTTGTTTTTATTGCAACAGCAACTCTGTCATTGTTTAAATTATTATTGTATGTTATAAGTATTCCGCTATCCTGAATTTGAGGCAAAGGCTCAACTAGTTTTAATTCTTTGCTATCAATGCTTAATGTGTATTTTTCGTTTTTATTAGGGAGAAAGTAAAATAATCCATTCCCCATTTCATTTGTAGAAAAACTTGAAATTATGGTCGATTTAGAATCTAATAGATGAATATCATTAAGTTCAATCCCTTTATGGTTACAATCTTCAATTTTGACTACAACCGTAGCAAAGACGTTATCTATAATTTTACCACATTCGGGAAAAAATGTTACTTGCGCTGTCTTCCAATTTATTTCGTTTGATTTGAGATAAAAAGGTTTATCCCTATCTATGATTTCTATGGTTTGTACAAATGAATCATTTTCAATGAAATTATTCATCCAGTTCGTAAAAAACTGAAAATTGTATTTTCCTGACTTGAATTTATCGTTAAGATGAATTCCTCCTGTAAAAATTCCGTTTTCACATAAAATAAGTTGTTTTTCAATAATTTGCTTCTGATTGTCGTAAATGATTAATTGAATGTTAAAAGTATTTTCTTCTAGGGCTTTCTTGTTTTTATTGAATACATAACCTTTAAACGTAATATCTTCATTGTTTATAAATAGTTGTTTATTAAACTGAACATGAATTATTTCTCTGTCCAGGTAAAAATAATTTTGCAAATATTTACCAACAATCTCATTTTTAGATGTTGTAGAAAAGGTTGGTTGTGAATGTAGATTTTGAAAAAATCCTACGCAAAAGGAGGCGATAATGGTAATGTAGATTTTCATAAATATTGAATTAAGATTAGTTGATATTAGTTCTATCAATGTTTGTGCCATCACACATGAACATAATTCTATCATATCATAATTCTAAAATTGAATTTTCGGTAATCATCTTAAAATAAACAAATTGCTATTCTTTTTGTAATAGGAAAATTAATAGACAAAAAAATCCGAAGTGAAAACTTCGGATTTTTTATTTCATAGTACTTCGTACTTCTTATATAGTACTTCGTATATGGAATTACATCATTCCTGGCATACCGCCTCCCATTGGACTTGGTGCCGATTCTTCTTTAATGTCAATCAAAGCACATTCTGTAGTTAAGATCATTCCAGCAACTGAAGCTGCGTTTTCTAAAGCTACACGAGTTACTTTTTTAGGGTCAATGATACCTGCTTTTAACATATCTACATATTCGTCTGTTTTAGCATTGTAACCAAAATCACCTTTTCCTTCAGCTACTTTTGCTACTACTACAGAACCTTCTAAACCAGCATTTTCAACGATAGTTCTTAAAGGTGCTTCTACAGCACGAGATACGATTTGGATTCCTGTTGCTTCGTCAGCATTGTCCGCTTTAATTTTAGTTAAAACCGCTTTTGCTCTCAACAAGGCAACACCTCCACCAGCAACAATTCCTTCTTCTACCGCTGCGCGAGTTGCGTGAAGTGCATCGTCCACACGGTCTTTTTTCTCTTTCATTTCTACTTCTGAAGCTGCACCAACATACAATACCGCAACACCTCCAGCTAATTTAGCCAAACGCTCTTGCAATTTTTCTTTATCATAGTCAGATGTAGTAGTTTCCATTTGACCTTTGATTTGGTTGACACGGTTTTTGATGGTATCTGCATCACCAGCACCACTTACAATAGTAGTGTTGTCTTTGTCAATGTTAACTCTTTTTGCAGTACCTAACATATCGATAGTTGTGTTCTCCAAAGTATATCCTCTTTCTTCAGAGATTACAGTTCCACCAGTCAAGATAGCGATATCTTCTAACATGGCTTTTCTTCTGTCTCCAAAACCAGGGGCTTTAACCGCAGCGATTTTTAGGGCACCACGTAATTTATTCACTACCAAAGTGGATAAAGCTTCACCATCAACATCTTCAGCAATAATTAATAATGGTTTTCCTGATTGTGCTACCGGTTCTAAAACAGGTAACAATTCTTTTAATGAAGACACTTTTTTGTCGTACAATAAAATGTAAGGACTGTCTAATTCAGCCTCCATTTTTTCAGGATTTGTTACAAAGTAAGGAGAAAGATATCCTCTGTCAAATTGCATTCCTTCTACCACATCAACAAATGTGTCTGTTCCTTTAGCTTCTTCAACGGTAATTACACCTTCTTTACCTACTTTCCCAAAAGCATTTGCGATTAATTCACCAATAACTTCGTCGTTGTTAGCTGAAATAGAAGCAATTTGTTTGATTTTTTCAGAATCACTTCCTACTACTTTAGCTTGTTTGGTTAAGTCTTCAACAATAGCTTCAACTGCTTTGTCAATTCCTCTTTTTAAATCCATTGGATTAGCTCCAGCAGCAACGTTTTTCAAACCTTCTTTTACGATAGCTTGTGCCAAAACGGTTGCAGTTGTAGTACCATCTCCAGCTAAATCATTAGTTTTAGAAGCAACTTCTTTAACCATTTGCGCTCCCATATTTTCTAATGGGTCTTGTAATTCGATTTCTTTAGCAACGGTTACACCGTCTTTAGTTACGTTAGGTCCACCAAAAGCTTTTCCAATAATAACATTACGTCCTTTAGGTCCTAAAGTTACTTTTACTGCATTAGCTAATGCATCAACACCACGTTTTAAACCGTCACGTGCTTCAATATCAAATTTTATATCTTTTGCCATTTTAATTTATTTTTTTAAATTTTAGTCTTACTACTTAATTGTTAATTAGATAATTGCCAAAATATCGTCTTCACGCATGATTAAATAATCTTTACCTTCTAATTTTAATTCGGTACCAGCATATTTTCCGTAAAGAACAGTATCTCCAACTTTTACAGTCATTGCATGATCTTTTGTTCCGTTACCCACGGCAACAACAGTTCCTTTTTGAGGTTTTTCTTTAGCAGTATCTGGAATAAAAATTCCTGAAGCAGTTTTTGTTTCTGCTGCAACTGGTTCAATAAGAACGCGGTCTGAAAGTGGTTTAATGTTTAATCCCATGATTTTATGTTTTTAAATTATTTTAAATGAATGGTTCTACTATTTCAGAAATTGTGCCATCCTATTTTGACTGACATTTTTTCCTAAAAAAAATGCCAGCTTTGACAGGCTGGCATTTTTGTATATTGAATACTACTTATTTAGTAGCTGGAGCAACCGGAGTAGCAGGTGTTGCTGGCGTTGTAGCAGCAGGAGCTTCCGTTTTTTCTATGATTTTAGAATCAGTATCACTTAAAGAACCAGTAAAGCTCAAGCTTGAAAGTAAAATAAGTGCAATCAAAATAGTTGCTAATGTCCAAGTACTTTTATCTAAAAAGTCAGTAGTTTTTTGTACTCCACCTAACATTTGAGATCCACCAATTGAAGAAGATAAACCGCCTCCTTTAGGGTTTTGAACCATGATTACTACTACCAATAGAAAGCAAACTATTGTAATTAAAACTAAAAAAATTGAAAATGTGCTCATTGTTAATTATTGTTATTTTGTTGTAAAATCTTTATATCCGAAATGCGGTCTGCAAAGAAACTAATTTTTTCTGGATATTTCAAAATTAATATTTCATAAGCTTGAATTGCCTTTTGATATTTTTTTTGCTCTAAATATACTTTTGCAAGTGTTTCTGTCATCAACATTGAATGGTCTTCTTTGTTGAGGTCAAATGCACTACTAGTTGATGTTCCTTGTTTTACCGCTGGAATTTTTGGATTGGTCTCTATAAATTTATCAATTAACTCCAATTTTTTCTTTTGAGTTTCATTCAAAGTAACCGATGCAGTAACGCTTTCTTTCTCTCTTACGATGGGTTGAATTCTGGATAATTTTAGCCACTCTTGGAATGAATGCTGCTCATTAGTTTTAAAATCCAAAGGCTTGCCTATTTCTAATTTTTCTGCGGCAATTTTGATTTCTGTTGTTTCCTCTGCGTTAGCTTCTTTTATAGATGTAAGTATAGAGGCTTCGAGTGTGTCTTTGATTTCTTGTTTTTCTTGTGAATCGATAACTTCGCTATCAATTACATTAATATCAAGCAGTTCCAATACTTTCTTGTCGTAATATCCTTTTTGAATTGCTGTAAATGTATCAGAGGTGATAAAATCAAAGAGTACTGTTCTGTCAGTTGTATGAGCTGCCGTAACTTTTAAAGCGTAATTGTATTTGAAACTATTTTGATTGTACAAACCTTTTAAACGCAATGCTCGTGCGCTTTGGAAATAAGGAAACTCTTCCAAAACATGACTTAAAGATTCCGTTTGCTTTTCATTAATAGCATCGGGTTTGTTAATTAAAAAAGTATAGTCCGTTACGTTCATTAAGTTTATTTGTTTATTTGGGGATTTGGTTATTTGTTTGTGGTTAATTCGAATCACCGAATTATCATTTTAATCTACCATTTAGCTAACGATTCATTGAACACATCTTGTGTTATTCTTACAAAAATTTCGTCTACAGCCTTGTTCAAGGTGCTTCCATTAAGTTGTGTGGTTGCAGGATAATCGTAATAGAATTCAAATCCTTTTTCAAAATTGTCCTTTTCTGTTTTCTTATTTGTAAAACGAACGTTAACTCTTATTTTTAATCGGTTTTGTGCTGCTTGTTGGTCAGCAGTAGCTGTCATTGGACTGATTCTATAGTCTACAATTTCACCTTCATACGTTAAATCACCCCCGTTTTTTACTAGGTTTAGATTGGTTTGATTCTGAATTAAATCTTGCAATTTTAAAGTGAAAGTTCTGTCGATTCCGGGTTCAATTAACTGGGCATTATTTTGGAAAAAGTTGACTTGAAATGTTTTAGCATCAATCTTTCCTGTTCCTGTAAAATTATATACAGAACAGCTAGAAAGTGTTAACGCAATTAATAATATATATAGGTATAATTTATTTTTCATTTTTCAATTTAAAAATCCAAAGATATTCAAAATTATTATAGGTCAAATTGTTTTATTTTTCGGTACAATGTGCGTTCCGAAATTCCTAGTTCGTCTGCGGCTGCTTTTCGTTTACCTTTGTTTTTTTCTAAGGATCGTTTGATCATTTCAATTTCCTTTTGCTCTAATTTAAGAATTTCTTCTTCGGCTTCTATGGTTTCAGCAAAAAGGTAATTGTCTTCAGGTTCATCATACTCTTCTTCATTAGTTGGAGTTGTGATGATGGCAGTTCTAGGTGTTTCTTCAAAATCAATAGCAGTATCATTTTCTTGAGAACCATAAATTTTTTTGATTAGATTTTGATTGGTTTCTTGTACTTTGGAACTACCGTTTTTCATTAATTCTAAAGTGAGCTTTTTCAAATCGTGTAAATCACTTTTCATATCAAAAAGTACTTTGTATAGAATTTCTCTTTCGGTATTGAAATCACTATCATTCTTTTTATCACTGATAACAGAGGGTAAATTAGTTCCTTCTGTAGGTAAATAAGATTGTAGTGTAAATGCTGTAATATCACGATTGGTTTCTAGTACAGAAAGTTGTTCAGCTACATTTCGCAGCTGACGAATGTTTCCACTCCATCTAAATTTTTGTAATAAGTGAATGGCATTTTCATCTAATTTCAATGGAGGCATTTTGTATTTGTGTGCAAAATCTGCTGCAAATTTTCGAAACAATAAATGAATATCATCCTTGCGTTCGCGAAGTGGTGGTAAACTAATGTCTACCGTGCTTAAACGATAATATAAATCTTCTCTGAACTTTCCTTTTTCGATAGCATTGAATAGATTTACATTGGTCGCAGCCACAATTCTAACATTTGTTTTTTGTACTTGAGACGAACCTACTTTGATGAATTCACCATTTTCTAAAACTCGAAGCAAACGAACCTGTGTAGTTAAAGGCAGTTCACCTACTTCATCTAAGAAAATGGTTCCGCCATTGGCTACTTCAAAATACCCTTCACGAGTACTTGTCGCTCCAGTAAAGGCTCCTTTTTCGTGACCAAAAAGTTCACTGTCAATAGTGCCTTCGGGAATCGCTCCACAGTTTACAGCAATGTATTTTCCGTGTTTTCGATGTGAAAGAGAATGAATTATCTTTGGAATACTTTCTTTTCCAACCCCACTTTCCCCAATTACTAATACCGAAATATCGGTAGGAGCCACCTGAATTGCTTTTTCTATGGCACGATTTAATTTAGGGTCATTCCCAATAATTTCAAATCGTTGTTTTATTGATTGAACTGTTTCCATAATGTCATTGCGAGGCACGAAGCAATCTCGATTTATTAACCGCTTCCCGAAGTTTCGGGATCTGATTTATTTTAAACTATTCTTTATTTCTTTTTAATCAATTCATTTCACTTAGACCAACAGCTTCACCTTTAAGAGTTCCACTAGTACAAGACGTAATCTTCACATTAACAAAATCACCAATCTTGTAGTTTTCTTTTGGAAAAACTACGGTTATACTTTGTGAATTTCTACCGGAGAATTCATCTTTTGATTTTTTTGATACTTTTTCAACCAAAACCTCTACAGTTTGCCCAATGAATTCCTCTGAACGAAACCAAGCGTGTTTTTGTTGTAAGTCTACAATTTCTTGTAATCGTCTTGCTTTTGTTTCTTCGGTAACATCGTCTTCCATTTTGCGTCCAGCCAAAGTGCCAGGGCGTTCAGAATACGAATACATATAGCCAAAATTGTATTTTACATAGTCCATTAAACTTAAGGTATCTTGATGGTCGGCTTCTGTTTCTGTTGGAAAACCGGCAATCATATCTTGTGAAATAGAGCAGTTAGGAATAATGGTTCTGATTTTGTCAATCAAGGTCATATATTCTTCACGCGTGTGCAAACGGTTCATTTCTTTTAAAATGCGATTACTTCCTGATTGAACGGGTAAGTGAATGTGTTTGCAGATATTTGGATATTTCGCAATTACGTGCAATACTTCTTCGTGCATATCTTGCGGATTAGATGTCGAAAATCGAATGCGCATTTTAGGGAAAGTAATTGCCACAGATTCTAATAATTGGTCAAAACCAATGGCTGTAGCTTTTTGCATTTTGCTAGCGTTTTCAAAATCTTTTTTCAATCCGCCACCATACCATAAATAACTATCCACGTTTTGCCCTAATAAGGTAATTTCTTTAAAACCGCTGTTCCACAAATCCTGAATTTCTTTCATTATGCTTTGAGGTTCACGACTGCGTTCACGACCTCGTGTGAAAGGCACTACGCAAAACGTACACATATTATCGCAACCACGAGTGATAGAAACTAATGCGGTTATACCGTTGCTCATTAATCGAACAGGAGCAATATCGCCGTAGGTTTCTTCTTTGGACAGTATCACATTGATGGCATCACGTCCTTCTTCAACTTCAGCAAGAAGATTAGGTAAATCTTTATAAGCATCAGGGCCTACAACTAGGTCTACTATTTTTTCTTCCTCTAAAAATTGACTTTTCAAACGTTCAGCCATACAGCCTAAAACACCCACTTTCATTTTAGGATTGATACGTTTTACAGCATTGTATTTCTCCAAACGTTTGCGAATAGTTTGTTCTGCTTTGTCACGAATAGAGCAAGTATTAACCAAAACCAAATCGGCTTCTTCTAAGGTTTGCGTGGTGTTAAAACCATTTTCAGATAGAATTGAAGCTACAATCTCGCTATCCGAAAAATTCATAGCACAGCCATAACTCTCTATAAAGAGTTTTTTTGTGTTTTCTTTTTTATGTTCTAAAACAAGACTTTCACCTTGTTTGCTTTCTTCAATTACTTTTTCCATTTCATTTTTTCAAAGTACAAAGATACGTCAATTTGAATAAATATGACAAGATGTCAGTTGAACTTTTAACAGTATTTTATGTTGCTTTTAAAAAATAAGACAAAACCTATTTATTCTAAATATACAGTTTATAAAAGACCTAACTTCGGGTTAACTATTTTTTTTGAAATTATTAGTATTTGGAATCGGTTAAAAGCGTTTTTCATCGATAAAATTTACTTTTAAAATTTAAAAATCTTAAAATTTAAAAAAATCCCATACTTTTGCGGACACAAACAAACGGGATATGGCAAAGAATTTAGTTATAGTGGAATCACCTGCAAAGGCTAAGACAATCGAAAAATTTTTAGGAAGTGACTTTCAAGTTGAATCAAGTTATGGGCATATTGCCGACTTACCTTCTAAAGAAATTGGAGTAGATGTTGAAAATGGTTTCAAACCTAAATACGAAGTTTCTGCCGATAAAAAAGCATTGGTTAGCAAACTGAAAACTTTGTCAAAAAATGCCGAAATGGTTTGGTTAGCTTCCGATGAGGACCGTGAGGGAGAAGCTATTTCTTGGCACTTATCCGAAGAATTAAAATTAGATAAAAAGAAAACAAAACGTATCGTTTTTCATGAAATCACGAAGTCAGCTATTCTTAAAGCAATTGATAATCCTCGTGAAATTGATTACAATTTAGTGAATGCCCAACAAGCTCGTCGTGTTTTAGACCGATTGGTAGGGTATGAATTATCTCCTGTTTTGTGGAGAAAAGTCAAAGGCGGACTTTCAGCAGGTCGTGTACAATCGGTTTCTGTTCGTTTGATTGTAGAGCGCGAACGCGAAATACAAAATTTCAAGCCAGTCGCTAGCTACTCGGTTACAGCTGAATTTACTAATGAAGCGGGTAAAATCGTAAAAGCGAAATTGCCTAAAAATTTCAATACCAAAAAAGAAGCCGAAGATTTCTTAAATAAGAATGTAGGCTCAACTTATAAAGTAGGAGAGTTAGAAACCAAACCTACTAAAAAATCACCAACTGGACCTTTTACAACTTCTACCTTACAACAAGAGGCAGCTCGTAAATTGTATTTGCCTGTTGGGATTACCATGCAATTAGCGCAACGTTTGTATGAGGCGGGATTGATTACTTATATGAGAACGGACAGTGTTAATTTGTCTAAAGAAGCGATGGATGCGGCTCAGGCTGAAATTATCAAATCGTACGGGAAAGAGTTTTCAAAACCACGAACATTTGCTAATAAAAGTAAAGGTGCTCAAGAAGCGCACGAAGCCATTCGTCCTACAGATATGTCACGCCATACGGTAAATATTGACAGAGATCAAGCGCGTTTGTACGATTTGATTTGGAAACGAACTTTGGCTTCGCAAATGAGTGATGCTGAATTAGAACGTACCAACGTTAAAATCGAAGCGAATAACCATAGTGAAGTTTTTACGGCTTCGGGAGAAGTATTGCTTTTTGAAGGTTTCTTGAAAGTGTATTTGGAAGGAAATGATGATGACGAAGAAGAACAAGAGGGGATGTTGCCTGCGCTGAAAGTAAATGAGTCTTTACAGAATAATTACATCACGGCTACTGAAAGATATTCTAGACCTGCCGCGAGATACACCGAAGCTTCTTTGGTAAAAAAATTAGAGGAATTGGGAATTGGACGTCCTTCGACTTATGCGCCAACCATTTCTACCATTATCAATAGAAATTATGTTGAAAAAGGAAATTTAGAAGGTCAAGAAAGAAAATATACGCAGTTGACTTTGCAATCAGGTAAAGTGGGTGAGAAAGTTTTAAAAGAAAATACAGGTTCTGATAAAGGGAAGTTAGTTCCTACCGATATTGGGACTATTGTTACCGACTTCTTAGTGAAAAATTTTGATGCTATTTTGGATTATAATTTTACTGCCAAAGTAGAACAAGATTTTGACGAAATTGCCGAAGGAAATATTGAATGGGCTAAGATGATGCAAGAGTTCTATGATAAGTTTCACCCGAATGTGAAAGATGTAGAAGCCAATGCAGATAGAGAAAGTGGAGAACGAATTCTTGGAACAGATCCGGTTTCAGGAAAACCAGTTTCAGTTCGTTTAGGTAAATTTGGTCCAATGGCTCAAATTGGTGACGCCGAAGATGAAGATAAGAAATTTGCCAGTTTAAAAATCGATCAAAATATTGGAAACATTACTTTGGAAGATGCCTTGAATTTGTTTTTATTACCTAAAAATTTAGGTTTGTACAAAGGAGAAGAAGTAGAGGTAAGTAATGGTCGTTACGGCCCTTATGTACGTCACGGATCGGCTTTTATTTCTTTGCCAAAAGGCGAAGATCCTTTAGATGTTTCTATGGAAAGAGCTCAAGAACTAATTGATGAAAAAGCACAAGCTGATGCGCCAATTGCAACTTATAAAGGTTTAGGTGTGCAAAAAGGAGTGGGTCGTTTTGGAGCGTTTATCAAATGGGATGGTCTTTTTATTAATGTAAGTAAGAAGTACAATTTTGATAACTTATCTCAAGCAGATATAGAAGAATTGATTGAAGATAAATTGCAAAAAAATATTGATAAGGTAATTCATAACTGGGCAGAAGAAGGAATTGTAGTCGAGAAAGCCCGTTGGGGACGCTCAGTAATTACTAAAGGTAAAATCAAAATTGAACTAAGTAAAGATGTTGATGCAAGTCAATTGACATTGGAAGCTGTTCAAGAAATGATTGCCAAAAAAGCACCAGCTAAAAAGGCGCCTGCAAAGAAAGCGGGTACAGCTAAAAAAACTACCGCCAAAAAGAAATAAAAAATGGAATTTGATTTTCTATCACCTTTAAACACTGAAATCCTAGAGTATATTGAAGTATTGTCTTCTCAACAACTGGGGAGCAAGGTGGTTTTGCATACTTCAGAAGAATTTCCAGAAGTAAGCAAGGTAACTATAGGAATTATAGGGGTGTTAGAAAATAGAGGAAATACAAAAGGCAATCCTGAAATTGATTTATTGGCTATTCGTAAAGAATTGTATGGTTTGTTCCCGGGGAACTGGGATGCATCTATAGCTGATTTTGGAGATATAATGGCAGGTAACTCAAAAGAAGACACCTATTTTGCCTTGAAAAAAGTAGCTTCTTATTTAATTAAAAACAAAATTATTCCTGTTGTAATTGGGGGTTCTCAAGATTTGACCTACGCACTTTATAGAGGCTATGACGATTTGGAACAAATGGTCAATTTAGTAGCTATAGACAGTCGATTTGATTTTGGTAAAGAAAGCGATGTCATTTCAGCTTCGTCTTATTTGACTAAAATTGTTATTGAAGAACCGAATAATCTATTTAACTACTGCAATATTGGTTACCAAACCTATTACAATTCGCAAGAAGAAATCGATTTGGTAGAAAAATTGTTTTTTGATGCCTATCGCTTGGGAGAAGTTTCTAATACGATTGCTATTGCGGAACCAGTCTTTAGGGATGCCGATTTAGTGAGTATTGATATGAATTCGGTAAAATCATCTGATTCTGGAAATTTTGCCGAGTTTATTCCGAATGGGTTTAATGGAAAAGAAATATGTGCATTGGCTAGATATGCAGGGATTAGTGATAAAGTAACTTCGTTTGGGGTTTTTAATCATAACGATACTAAGCAAGAATCTGTTTTGATTGCCCAAATCATTTGGTATTTTATAGAAGGGTTTCATTACCGTTCTAATGAATATCCTTTTGGAAGTAGAGAAAATTATTTAAAATACATTGTGCCTTCAGAAGACGAAGAACTAATTTTTTATAAGAGTGATAAAACAGACCGTTGGTGGATAGAAATTCCTTTTGTAACGAATGGTAATAATAAATTAAAAAGAAACACGTTATTACCCTGTTCGTATGAAGAATATTTAGCAGCATGTGATCAAGAATTACCAGAAAGATGGTGGAAGGCACAACGAAAAAATAGTATATAAAAAGCATTATTTTTGTAGCGAAAAGCTTTCATAATAAAAAAATTGCTTTTTAAGAAAATAATAAATAGGTTTACACATTGAAAAATAAAGAAAATATAACTCAAAATTATATGAAGAAGTTCATTGCATTTACAGCAATTTTGACACTATTAATTAGTTGCGGAAAATCTGGAGATAAGGGAGAATTGGTTGGGGTAAAAGGAGCCAAATGGCATCCTGAAAAACCGTTCGGAATGTCTTTAGTTCCGGGGGGTTCGTTCATTATGGGTAAGTCGGATCAAGACTTGGCCGGTGTGGAAGATGCGCCTACAAAAACAGTAACTGTTCCTTCTTTTTATATGGATGAAACAGAGATAACGAATAGCGAATACCGTCAGTTTGTAGAATGGGTAAAAGATTCAACAATGCGTATGCGTCTAGCGATTTTGGCCGATGATAACGGTCAAAAAGCAGGAGATGGAAAAGGAAAAGGTAAAAATTCAGGAAGTATTGGTGACTTTGCATTCAATGATACCGATCCTGAAAAAATGACCGCTTACGAAAAATACATGTATGATAATTATTATAGTGTAGGAACTGGTGATAATCAATATGCAGGTAGAAAAGTAAACAAAAAAGTAAAGCTAATTAAGAACACAAAACAATACCCAGACGAATATTATACTGAGGTAATGGATTCTATGTACTTGCCTTTAGAAGCCTCTTATAATGGTTTGAGAACCATAGATGTAAACAAATTGAAATTCCGTTATTCATGGATGGATATTCAAGCTGCTGCTAAATCTAAAGGAGGAAAAAGACAAGATTTTATCAGAACGGAACAAATTAAAGTATATCCTGACACTACAGTTTGGATTAAAGATTTTTCATACTCGTATAACGAGCCAATGCACAATGATTATTTTTGGCACAAAGCTTATGGGGAATATCCTGTGGTTGGGGTAAAGCAAACTCAGGCGGTTGCTTTTTGCGAATGGAGAACGTTGTATAAAAATTCATATATAAAATCGAAGAAAAAAGGAAGAGATTTAGTCAATAAATTCAGACTGCCATCAGAAGCAGAATGGGAATATGCTGCTAGAGGTGGTTTGCAATCAGCAACCTATCCTTGGGGAGGTCCTTATACTAAAAATGACAGAGGTTGTTTCTTAGCCAACTTCAAACCGAATAGAGGAGATTATGCTGCAGATAATGCATTGTATACTGTAGAAGCAAAATCGTTTGATCCAAATGGATACAATTTATACAATATGGCTGGTAATGTAGCCGAGTGGACTGCTACGGCTTATGATCCAGGGTCATATGAATATGTTTCTACGATGAGTCCAAATATTATCGATTACAAGAATAAAAGAAAAGTAGTTCGTGGAGGTTCTTGGAAAGATGTAGCCTATATGTTACAAGTTTCAACTAGAGACCATGAGTATGCAGATTCTGCAAGAAGTTACATTGGTTTTAGAACAGTTCAGGATTATATGGGAACTCAGAAAATTTCAACTAAAAAAGCAAAAAAATAATAAATTAATAAATATCACTTAAAGAATAAATAGCATGGCATTAATCAACAAAAAAGTAATGAATTTCGCTTACGGTATGGGAGCGGCAGTAGTAATTGTAGGGGCATTGTTTAAAATCCAACACTGGACTGGAGCAAGTCAATTATTAATTATTGGGCTTTTAACAGAGGCGTTTATTTTCGCATTATCAGCATTTGACAAAGTAGATGATGAATTGGATTGGACGTTGGTTTATCCAGAATTAGCTGGTGGTGAGGCAAAACCAAAAGTGAAAAAGAAAGAAGATGTTGCTGATGCAGATGGATTACTTTCTCAAAAATTAGATGCTATGTTGAAAGAAGCTAAAATTGACGGAGAGTTAATGGCTAGCTTAGGAAATAGTATTAAAAATTTCGAATCAGCAGCAAAAGGAATTGCTCCAACTGTTGATTCATTAGCATCAACTAAAAAATACAGTGAAGAATTGACTAAAGCAGCTGCTCAAATGGAGTCGTTGAATAGTTTGTATAAATTACAATTGGAAAGTGCATCTGTAAATGCTGAAGCTAACAAAGATATTGCTGAAAATGCAGCGATGTTAAAACAACAAATGCAATCAATGACGGCTAATATTGCTTCATTGAACGCTGTGTATGGAGGAATGCTTTCTGCAATGAGTAACAAAGGATAATAATTAGTTTTAAACTAAATTACTTTACTAACTAATTATTTAAAATAAAATGGCAGGAGGAAAATTAACCCCTAGACAGAAGATGGTCAACCTGATGTATCTGGTTTTCATCGCAATGTTGGCTTTAAATATGTCCAAAGAAGTATTATCTGCTTTTGGATTAATGAATGAAAAATTTGATGCTGCAAATACAAGTGCAGAATCAATGAATGCTAGTATGTTGCAGGCTTTAGATAAGAAAGCCGGTGAAGATGCACACTTTGTTCAAGCAGCAGCTGAGGCTAAAAAAGTAGCTAGCATTTCTAAAGAATTTTATACATTTTTAGGGACTTTGAAAAAAGATGCAACTGAAGGTGTAGAAGTAGATCCTGAAACCGGTAAATTACCATACGAAGCTATGGACAAAGGTCATGCAATTGACGAAGGTTGGTTTGAGGGGGATGGATATTCTAAAAAAGGAGATGAAATAGTAACTCAATTTTCAAAATATGTGGCTGATATGAAAGCCGCTGTTGGGAATAATACTAAATTAAAAGGTGTTATAGCTGAAATTGAATCAAAATTCAATACAGCAGATGTAAAAGACCATGAAGGAGTTACTAAAAAATACTTGGATTATCATTTCAAAGGATTTCCAGCTATTGCTTCTTTAACTAAAATTACTTCATTTCAAAATGATGTAAAGAAAGCAGAAGCAGATATTTACAGTATTTTATTAGGAAAAGCGGCAGTTGAAGCTTCTTCTATGAAAAACTTTACTGCTTTGGTAGTGTTGGATAAAAATGCCTATTACCAAGGTGAAAAAGTAACAGGTAAAGTAGTATTAGGTAAATATGATGCGAATACTAAACCTACTTCATTCCAAGGTCCTGGTAAATTAGAAAATGGTCAAGCTATTATCTCATTGACTGCAGGTGGTGTTGGAGAACAAAAAATCAATGGTAAATTTACATTCGTTCAAGATGGAGAAACGATTCCATTGGCTTTTGAAGGTAAATATGTGGTAGTACCGCGTCCTAACTCAGCTACGATTTCAGCAGATAAAATGAATGTAGTGTACAGAGGAGTATCTAACCCAATGTCGATTTCATTTGCAGGAGTTTCGGCAGATAAAGTCTCAGCAAGTGGTCCAGGCTTAAAATCTGTAGGTGGAGGAAAATATGTGATGAACCCAGGTGCTGGTAATGAAGCTGTAATTAATGTTACAGGAACTTTACCTGATGGATCTAAGGTTTCAGATAAAAAGACTTTTAGAATAAAAGGTATTCCTGGCCCTGTAGGAACTATTAGAGGAGAAATGGGAGTGGTAAAAGGACCTAAAACTAGTTTAGAGATTTCTACTGTTGGAGCTAAGTTAGTTGACTTTGATTTCGAGGTGGGTCTAGATGTAGTTGGATTCAACTTTAAAGTAACAGGTCAGCCTACTGTAGTAGTTCCAGGAAATAAATTGAATGCTCAATGTAAAGCGGTTTTGGCTAAAGCAGGAAGAGGTGATCAAGTTACTATTTCTGAAATCAAAACAAAATTAGTAGGTGCTGGAAGTTATATGTTGCCAAGAACGGCTCCAGTAATTTATGAAATACAATAATAAGTAGAAATATAAACTACTCAATATATTCAAAACATGATGAACGTTAGAAGTTTTTTAATCGCAATTTTTTCAATCAGTTGTGTAGCCTCTTTTGGACAGTCCAATTTGCTTAATGCAAAAAAGCCTAGTCAAATTGGGATTAAATCAGCTGCTCAATTGAATTCTGATAATGACAAACCCCTAGCTTATGGCTATGTTCATGACAGAGATATCTTGATGAGTAGAACGACTTGGGAAATTATCGATTTAGGAGAGAAAATTAACTTTCCATTGTACTTTCCAATTGATACCGCTAATGTTGGTCCAGAAAGACGTTCCTTGTATGATGTATTGATTAAAGGGATTAAAAAAGGTAAAATCACTGAAGTGTATACGGATAGTTATTTCAATACTAAAAAATCATTTAAAGATATCAAAGCGTCTTTGTCTCGAATAGACACAACAGATGCAGGTAGAGAACAATTGAATGCAGGTTCAAAAATTTCTCCAGAGTATATTGTACAACAAGACCTGACTTCACAAGATGTTACACAATATAAAATCAAAGGATTGTGGTATTTTGACAAACGTCAAAGCGAATTGAAATACCGTTTATTAGGTATTTGTCCAGTAACTCCAGACGTTTATACTATGAATAGTGAAGACCCTGATTTTATTGAGTTGTTCTGGGTATTTTTCCCAGACGCTAGAGAGACTTTATATAGTGCTAAAGCATTTAACGAGAAAAATTCTTCAATGCCAATTTCCTTTGATCAAATTTTAAATTCACGCCGTTTCAATAGTGTGATTTACAAAGAGGAAAACGTGTACGGAGATAGAGACATAAAAGATTACATGAAGGATAACGCACAGAATCAGTTGTTAGAATCCGATCGAGTGAAAGATAAGATTCGTAGTTTCGAACAAGATATGTGGAATTATTAATTCATTTGATTCCTTAAAATAGCAAAAAACTCTTACTGAAAGGTAGGAGTTTTTTCTTTTTATGTAGTTACTTTGTACTATTCAAAATTGAGTTATGATTGATTATTTAATTGTGGGTTGTGGTTTGGCAGGTATTTCTTTTGCCGAAGAAGCCTTGCAGCATAACAAAAGTATTGTAGTTATTGATAACGATTCGCAAAACTCCTCTAAAATAGCTGGTGGGTTGTATAATCCTGTCATTTTAAAGCGTTTTAGCGAAGTTTGGGAAGCTCAATCTCAGCTAGTTACTATGAATGCCTTTTATGCGCAATTAAAGCCTAAAATCAGTCAGCAGTTTGATTTTAAAATGCCTATTGTAAGAAAGTTTTTTTCGATAGAAGAACAAAATAATTGGTTTGCCGCTTCTGACAAACCCGCTTTGTCACCTTTTCTATCTACTCAATTGCATTGTAAAGAATACCAGGGAATTACTGCGCCTTTTGGATATGGAGAGGTACTGCATACTGGTTATGTAGATACGGCTTCATTATTGGAATCGTATCGAAATTATTTAACGGCTAATAATTGGTTTCGCCAAGAATCATTTGATTATACTGCCATTATTTTTGAAGAAGATGCGGTTCGTTATAAAGACATTCAAGCCCAACATATCATTTTTGCAGAAGGTTTTGGATTGCATGCTAATCCGTATTTCAATCAATTGCCATTAGATGGGACCAAAGGCGAGTTGTTTATTATTAAGGCACCTGATTTAGATTTGGATGTAATTGTCAACACCAGCGTCTTTATTTTGCCTTTAGGCAATGATTTGTTTAAAGTAGGAGCGACTTACAATTGGAAAGACAAAACCGATTTACCTACAGACGAGGGAAAAAACGAGTTAGTAGAACGAATTCAAGAAATTATTAGGTGTGATTTTGAAATCGTTTCTCATTTTGCAGGAGTTCGTCCAACTGTTCGAGATCGAAGACCTTTAGTAGGTACTCATGCAGTCCATGATAGAATACATGTTTTGAACGGCCTAGGAACCCGAGGGGTAATGCTCGGGCCAGCCATGGCAAAAGCCTTATATAATGCTATTGAAAACCAAATTCCTTTGAATAAAGAAATTGATATTCAGCGATTTGTCAATAAAAAGAAATAAGGTATTACTCCTTAGAAGCATTCTGGTCATACGAAATAAACATATTGATGTAGATATTTCTGGCCCAACGTAAGACAAATGGGAATGTAACCACAAGAGTCCCAATGATAGCAATAAAAGAATGGACTAAATTAAGTCCTATAAATACGTGTGAGATAATAAATGCAGCAATGCCTACCGCTACATTCAAACCATAACTCACATACATAGCTCCATAAAAGAACGAAGGTTCTATTTGATATTTCAAACCACAATGACTGCAGTTTTCATTCATTTTAAGGACTTTTCCAAGATGTAGCGGATTTTTATCCACATACATGCTTTCATTTTGACATTTAGGACAACTTCCTGTTAAAATACTATTTAGTTTGGATCCTTTTTTTAACATTTGCAAAAATTTTTAACAAAGGTACATTTTTTTAAAAGTACCAATGTAACATTAGTCACAAACTATGCTTAATATACACAATTTATCCGTTTCATTCGGAGGTTCTTATTTATTTGAAGAAGTTACTTTTCGCCTTGGTGCCGGAGACCGAGTAGGTCTTGTAGGTAAAAATGGTGCTGGAAAATCGACCATGCTAAAAATCTTAGCGCGCGATTTTGCTCCAGATTCAGGAAGTATCGCCCAAGAGAAAGAAATTCGAATGGGTTTTCTTCGTCAAGATATCGATTTTGAACAAGGGAGAACGGTTTTGGAAGAAGCGTATGAAGCGTTTACCGAGATTAAAATTGTCGAAAAAAAGCTAGAAGAAATCAATCATCAATTGGTCACTCGAACTGATTATGAAAGTGAAGAATACTCCCAAATTATCGAAGATTTATCTGATTATACTCACCGTTTTGAATTGTTAGGCGGCTACAATTATGTAGGCGACACCGAAAAAATTCTGTTGGGATTGGGTTTTAAAAGAGAGGTTTTCAATAATCAAACGGAGACTTTCTCAGGAGGTTGGAGAATGCGTATTGAGTTGGCTAAATTATTATTGCAATCCAATGATATTTTACTACTGGATGAGCCAACGAATCACTTGGATATAGAAAGTATCATTTGGTTAGAAGGATTTTTGCGCAATTTTCCTGGGGTTGTAGTGATTGTTTCGCACGATAAAATGTTCTTGGATAATGTAACCAATAGAACTATCGAAATTTCACTTGGAAAAGCCTACGATTTCAACAAACCGTATTCGCAATATTTAGAATTGCGTCATGAAATTCGCGAAAAGCAATTGGCTACTCAAAAAAATCAAGCTAAAAAAATTGAAGAAACGGAAAAGTTGATTGAGAAGTTTCGTGCAAAAGCTTCGAAAGCTTCGATGGCACAATCGTTAATCAAAAAATTAGATAAAGTCGAACGTATTGAGGTGGACGAAGATGATAATTCAGTCATGAATATTTCTTTTCCTGTTTCAAAAGAACCAGGTAGAGTAGTAGTGGAGGCTGAAAATGTGACCAAAAGCTACGGGGATAAAACCATTTTAAAAGACATTAATTTATTAGTGGAACGCGGAAGTAAAATTGCTTTTGTAGGTCAAAATGGACAAGGAAAATCGACTTTTATTAAAGCCATTGTCAACGAATTCGAATACGAAGGCACGATTAAATTAGGCCATAATGTGCAGTTGGGTTATTTTGCACAAAATCAAGCGGAGTATTTGGATGGTGAAATTACCTTGTTGCAAACCATGGAAGATGCTGCCATGGACACGAATCGTTCCAAAGTACGCGATATGCTGGGTTCTTTCTTATTTCGTGGTGATGATGTAGAAAAGAAGGTAAAAGTGCTTTCTGGAGGCGAGAGAAACCGTTTGGCGTTGTGTAAATTATTATTGCAACCTATCAATGTCTTGCTGATGGATGAGCCAACAAATCACTTGGATATCAAATCGAAGAATGTATTGAAAGCCGCTTTGCAAAAATTTGGAGGAACGCTGTTATTGGTTTCTCACGATAGGGATTTCTTGCAAGGCATGTCTAATATTGTGTACGAATTCAAAGATCAGAAAATAAAAGAATATTTAGGAGATATTAATTTCTTCTTAGAGCAGCGCAATCTAGAAAATATGCGTGAAGTGGAGAAAAAAGACATCGCTAAAAAAGAAGCGCCTAAAGAAAATAAAAAGGGATCTTACGAGGACCAGAAAAAAGGAAAAACGCTTCAAAATAAATTGAGCAAAATTGAAAGTCAAATTCAACAATTAGAAAAAGACATTCAACACGATGATAAAATGTTAGCGTCTAATTACGACAAACATATTGAAGACGCTTCTTTTTTTACGGCCTATAACAAAAAGAAAGCCGACTTGGAACAATTGCTTTTGGACTGGGAAATTGTTCAGGAAGAGATTGATAATTTAAATTAGAAAACTAATCTTGAAAAGGATGCCGCTCTTTCCAAATGGTCTCAGGCTCTAAGTAACGGAAAAAGAAATCAAGACGTCTATTGATAAGTTTGTTGTTGTGAGACATTAAACCATACATTTTGAGTGGTTTTGCTCCCACAGAACTTTTTATTTCTAGGGCAGTTCGAGCAAAAATAATGCTTTTGAATTGCTCCTTGATGGCATATCCAATCATATCATACAGCATATTCAAGTAGAGCATTTTTTCTCTTTGAATGCTATCGTCATAGCCTAAAAAGTAGGTGTCTAAATCTGTTCCGTTTTTAATCAAGGTATTGAAACCAATTAATTTTTCATTTTCGAAATAGCCATAAAACAAGAAATTCTCTTGTAATTGCTCTTTAAAAACAGCAAAGTGGTTTTTAGGTAAGAAAAAAGTATTGAACGGAGCACTTTTGGCTACATGGTAATACAAATCATAAATCACTTCTTCTTGGTCTTTGATTTCTTCCAAAGACAATTGTTTTTTAACTAGATCTGTTGCTTTTTTTCTGGCTCGTTTGTATTGATCTCTGTATTTTTTAGATAAGGCAGCTACATAATCGTCTTCTTTTTTCCAATTGTCTCGAACGTTAAAAATCATATTAGGTTGCGTAGAAAATCGCAAATAGGGATCGAATTCAGGGATTTTAAAGTGACTTAATTCCTCTTCGCAAAAATCTTTTAACCCACACATATGAACTTTTTTGCCTTGATTTTTGAAAATTTCTTTAAGGCCTAAAACGGCTTTTTTTAATGTTTTTAGAACTTCAGTTGTATTGGCATTTTCTGAAATTATAAAAGCGTTCTGACCCGTCAGGGTATTGTTGCCAATCAATAAAATATGGGAACAGAAATTTTTGAATACACTATTGCGAATCCAAGACTTGATGCATTTGTCACGATCTCCAAAAGATTCTAGCTGGTTTAAATCTACAAATTGAGAAACCGCAATTCCAACTAAAATCTCCTTTTCAAAAATCCCAATGAAATGGCAGCTCATATTTTCTGGAGCCGATTTCTCGAGAATTACAAGATATTCTTTCGATAAGAAAATGGTAGCAATGGCTAATTTGTCCCAGCTTTCAGGAAGTTGGTTGGCACTAGAATAGATTTGGAAAGAATAACTATTTTTCAAATTGGAACGAGATGTTTTGCTAAAAGTACTAATTAAGAAATAATATTAAAGTTTTTAAAAGATGTTTTAACTTTTTAGTTTATTGATATAGTTACTATACAAGTCTTTAATTTGGTAGCCTTTATCGAAACGGTCTTTGTTTAGTTTATCGTATTCAACCAATCCCCATAAAATAAATTCCTTTAAAAAGTAGCGGTCTTCTATTGGAAAACCAGCTTGGTATTTTTCAATTAAATCATTTAATGGAAGAATGGAGTCTAAGGTTTGTTTATATACCTCGTCAGATGCATCATCCAGTAATTCGAAACCTGTTTCAGCAAAAAACCATTCCAATACTTGGGCATAAGGACTCGACTCTGCATCGCGTTCTAATTTTTCGATTTTTGGAAAAAATGCCGGAAAGAAAGTATGTATAGCATCACCAATTAAATGTTGTGCAACAGCTGCAGCTCCTTCTTGTTCCCCTTCGTAGACTAATTCGACTTTACCCGTTATGGCTGGAATAATTCCCATAAAGTCGGATAATCTAACGGTGGTAGTTTCGGTTCCAGATTGTAGCGCTCTGCGTTCTGCCGTACTTAATAAAACTTCATAAGCAGTAATACTTAATCGAGCACTAACACCACTTTTACTGTCAATGAATTCACTTTCTCTCGCCTCAAAACTAATTTGCTCTAACAAATCTTTTGCTAACGATGGTACGTGAATCGTCTCGGATTGTTGGTTTAGCAACTTCGCTTCTTGTTGGGTAATTGTGCGTGCAATGGCAACAGTTTCTGGATAATGCGTTAGGATTTGAGAGCCAATTCTATCTTTAAGGGGAGTAACAATACTACCTCTATTAGTATAATCTTCAGGATTTGCGGTAAAAATAAATTGTAAATCTAAAGCTAACCGTAATTTGAATCCACGTATTTGAATATCACCTTCTTGTAAAATATTGAACAAGGCTACCTGAATTCGCGCTTGTAAATCAGGTAACTCATTGATGACAAAAATACATCTATTGGCTCTTGGAATCATACCAAAATGAATCACACGATCATCAGCATAAGACAGTTTTAATGTCGCGGCTTTTATTGGATCAATATCACCTATAAGATCTGCAACGGTAACATCAGGAGTAGCTAATTTTTCAAAAAATCGTTCAGAACGGTGCAACCATTGTATCGGAGTAGCATCTCCTTTTTCGGTAATTAAATCTTTGGCAAAACGAGAAAGAGGATTCAAAGGATCGTCGTTAATTTCGGAACCCGCCACTACTGGAATGTATTCGTCTAGTAATTCAATCATTTTGCGTGCCATGCGTGTTTTAGCTTGACCACGAAGTCCTAACAAATTGATATTATGTCTCGATAAAATAGCACGTTCCAATTCAGGAATAACCGTATTTTCGAATCCGTGAACACCTTCAAAAGCAGCTTCTCCCGCTTTAATTTTGTTGCGAAGGTTGTCTCGTAATTCGTCTTTTATATTTTTAGAACAGTAGTTGGATTGTTTTAATTCGCCTAAGGTATTGATGTTATCTATTGTCATATTTTGAGTTCAATTATCTAATTAATTTTCTTTTTTCGATTGGTCTCGAAATCTTCAAAAATCATTTCTCCCAAACCTTTTAAACCAGTGTAAAATGCTTTTCCCTGATTGGCTTCGGTAAAATGATTTACAAATTGTTGAAGGTACGGATCATTCGCAATCATAAAGGTGGTAATGGGAATGTGTAATTTTCGAGCCTGTGCCGCTTGATTGTAACATTGTTCAGTGATGTAAGGATCTAAGCCATTACTGTTCATGTAGTAGTCGCCGTTTTTCTCTCTAACACAACTCGGTTTTCCATCAGTTATCATGAAAATTTGTTTGTTTGTATTTCGTTTTCTACGCAGCATATCCATTGCTAATTGCAACCCTGCAACAGTATTGGTATGATAAGGCCCTACTTGCAAATACGGCAAATCTTTAATTTTGATCGACCAGGCATCGTTGCCAAAAACAAGAATATCAATGGTGTCTTTTGGGTAGCGAGTGGTGATTAATTCGGCTAACGCCATGGCTACTTTCTTTGCAGGAGTAATTCGGTCTTCACCATACAAAATCATACTGTGACTGATGTCAATCATTAAAACTGTGCTCATTTGCGCTTTGAATTTGGACTCTTCCACAATTAAATCGTTCTCGGTGAGTTTGAATTCCTCTAAGCCATTGTTGATTTGAGCATTACGCAAACTTTCGGTTATCGAAATGTTATCCAATCCATCACCAAAGCGGTATTCTCTAAATTCTCCGGTTTGTTCGTCGCCTTTACCAGAAGATTTAGTATTGTGACTTCCGGTTTTGGATTGTTTCAGGTTTCCAAAAATTTGATCCAGTGCTTGTTGACGTATGGCGCGTTCTGTTTTAGCGGTTATTTTTGTCCCCGAGTTTCCGCTTCCATCGACTTCTTCTTTGATGTAGCCTTTCTTTTTTAAATCTTCGATAAAATCATCAATAGTATAGTTGGAGTCGGTCAATTTGTATTCCACATCCAATTGGCGTAACCAATCGATAGCTTCGTCAAAATCTCCAGACGTATGAGTGATTAACTCTTTAAAAATTTTAAACAGTTTTTCAAACGGAGTCTCAAACGGAGCTTCGTAGGACTTAAAGAAAAAACCTTTTGTACTATTCTTTTTCATAATCGTTAAAATTAAAGTTTATTACGTAGAATAAAATACAACGACTATTAATTTTTAGTTAAAAGCAAGATTTTTTATATTGTGAATTTTGAGAAAATTCTTGTAAAGAAATAAAAAGCATAAAAAAACCTCAAAATTGCTTTTGAGGTTTGTCTTAGTACCCAATTCAGACCAAATTATCGAATTTTTGGCTGATGAAATAGATAAATTTTCGTCTTTATTTGAGTCCACAAAAAAACTCAAGATAATTCTTGAGGCTTTTTTTTATGCTAAAAGTTGATGAAATTTCTCTAAACTTATTATTTTATTGGTGTAATTTTATTTTCAAATAGCAATACTTATTTTGTTTAAGAATTTGTAATTGTTTTATATTTTAGATAGTTACCTAGTTCCTTTTTTAATTGAGATATTTTTTGTCTCGTTAATTTTATGAAACTTTATTTTGAAAGCAAATTGTATCATAATTGAAATAATTGTATCAAAATTGAAATTGATTTAATCTTATTGAGATGTTAAAAAACGATATATTTGAAATTAATTTGAAATTTAGGAATAATGAAAAAAGAACAATCCTTTTTAATAGTTTTCATCCTAATGATTGGATTAGTTTCTTGTGAAAATTATTCAGATACTAGTTCTAAGATTAAAATTGGTTTCTCCCAAAGTATTTCAGAAGATGATAGTTGGAGAAAATCAATGGATAATTCAATGAGGGTGGAAGCATCTCTACATCCTGAAATAGACCTTTTCATTCATAACGCTAATAGTAGCTCTAAAAAACAAATAAGTGATATTGAAAATATGATTGATAGTCATATGGATGTTATTATTATTGCTCCTTTAGGGAATGATTCTATTAAGACAGTTATAGATAAAGCTTTTAATAAAGGAATACCAATCATAATTTTAGATAGAAAAGTAAATACACCTAATTACACTACATTCATTGGCTCAGACAATGTGGAAGTTGGAAAAATTGCTGGAAAATATATTGCATCTAGAGCAAATAAAGCAACTAACGTACTTGAAATTAGAGCAACCACTAACATTTCACCAGGAGTTGAAAGAAGTCTTGGATTTAAAGAAGTCTTGAATCATTTTCCTAATATTAAAAGAACAAGTATTACTGCTGTTAGTCTGGATGCTTTAAATCAATCATTTAGCAGAATTTTAGATAGCGTTCCAAGTTTGGATTATGTATTTGCGTTTAACGATAATATTGCATTACAGGTTTGGGATGTTGCTAAGAAAAAAAACAAAATAGGTTCTATTAAATTTATTGGTGTTGATGGATTAAATGGTCCAGTTGGAGGAATTCAAGCAGTTAAAGAAGGAAGGTTAACAGCTACAGTTTTATATCCAACAGGTGGGAGTGAAGCTATAAAAATTGCATTGCAAATCGTAAAGAAGGAAATCGTCCCTAAAAACATTAAGCTAGCGACTACACTAATTGATTCTCTGAACGCTGATATAATGAGTAACCAATTTGATAAAGTTTCTCAACAAATGCTTAATATAGAAAAGCAACAAGATGTAATTAAAGAACAAGAAAAAGAATATTTCACACTTTTTAACTTAATTAAGTTACTTACTTTCTTTATAGTTATCATTGTTTTCTTAGTGCTTTTTACTGTTTACAATATGATTTCTATTCGGAATAAGAATAGAATGCTTCAAATCAATAATGATAAAATTAGTATTCAAAAAAATGAAATACAGAAATATGCTAAAAAATTAAAAATAAGTAATGAAGCTAAAATTAATTTTTTTACTGGAATTTCACATGAATTCAAAACACCCTTAACCCTTATTTTAAGTGCAGTTGAATCGCTAAATGATGAGTTTAATAATAAGAATCAACATTTAAAAAAAGAATTGATGTTGATGCATAACAACTCGATGAGATTGTTACGTTTAATTAATCAACTACTTGATTTTAGAAAAATTGAAAATAAGGACTTCTCAATTAGACCTAGTAAAATTAATTTGTATCAATTTTCAGTTAATATTTTTGATGAGTTTAAAAGAGAAGCAAAAAAGAAAAAAATTGAGTATAGCATTAGTTCAAATCACGAAGAATTACAGGTGTTTATTGATCAAAATTTGATGGATAAAGTATATTATAACTTATTGTCAAACGCGTTCAAGTTTACTCCTGATAATGGGAAAATCGAAATTCAAATTCAAAAAAATCAAACTTCAAATACAGTTTCAATTTTATTTAAAGACAATGGAATTGGAATTCCATCGGAAGAAAAAAATAGAATTTTTGAAATATATTATCAAGGTTCAAATAGCACAAAAAACGGTTCAGGAATTGGTTTGAATTTATCTAAAAAATTTGTCGAGTTACATCATGGTACTATAGAAGTTTTTTCTCAAAATGGTACTGAATTTAAAGTAACACTCCCCTTGGAGAATCCGTTCTCTCAAGCCTTACTTCCAATTACAGAAACTACTTCAACTATAAATAAGTTAGAGTATGAATATTTTGATTCAGATTCTAATTCCCAAATTTCAGATTTGAATTCTGATGAAAAACAATCCATTTTGATTATAGAAGATAATCCAGAACTACTTGAATTTCTTGTGTCAAAAATGCAGCTAGATTATTTAGTGTATAGCTCAAATGGGTATAATGCTATAGATAAAGTATTGGAAACAATACCAGATATAGTGTTGTGTGATTTAAACTTACCAGATAAGAACGGTTTTGAAATTTGTACCGCTATAAAATCAAATGAATTAACATCGCATATACCTACCATTATTTTGACAGCTATGGATGGTCATGAAAATTATATTAAGTCTTTAGAATCAGGAGCTGATTTATTTTTAAATAAGCCTTTTAATTTTAAAGTTTTGCAACAATCTATTAAAAATTTATTATTTAATAGAGAAAGAATGAGAACGTATTATGCTAAAAATAATACCGTTATTTCTGATATTGTAGGGGTGAGTAAGAATGAAAAAGATTTCTTAAATAAAATAAATGATATTTTAAATAGTAATATTGATAATTCAAATTTTTCTGTCGAGGAATTAGCCTCTTGTTTGCATATATCAAGAGTGCAATTATATCGAAAGGTAAAAGCTATACTGAATATTGGAATTGGGGATTATATAGTTAATTTCAGGTTAGAAAAAGCAATTCAAATGCTTAAAGAAACTGATTTGAATATTTCTGAAATTGCTTACTCTTGTGGATTTGCATCCCCTAATTATTTTTCAACTTCCTTTAAAAATAAATATCTAGTTTCACCAAAGGATTTTCGAAATTCTCTGTAAATCCAATAGGTAACATTTTTATAAACTACTTTTTTTTTGTTAAATTCAAGATATAATTTCTGGTTTAAATATCAGTAATTCAGTTTATTATAATTTTTAATATTTTATTTTCACAATGTAACAATACCTAATTTCTCTTATTTATACTCTTCTTATTTTTATAAAAAATAAATATAGTATGAAGAAATTTATAGGTTTTATTGTTTTCGCTGTGATGTTACTTAATAGCTGTAGCTCTAGTAAAACATCACCGTCACCGTCGCCTCCAGATCCATCTCCTGTTCCTACCCCAACAGTTTCAGCAAAAGAAATTATTTCTTTTAATTTTAATGAATTGTCGGGAGAAACTATAAAGGAAGTTAAATCCAATTCCAATCTTTCAATTAATGGGCCTGCTGGTTCTGCTGAATGGATTGTAGGTATAGAAGGGAGTGCTTTGCGAACCAATGGATTTTATGGATGGGCAACGGGTAAAATTAATGTAACCTATCCAACTTCGAATGTTTCGGTTACAGGCTGGGTGGCTCCATCAGCATTTCCAGTTCAAAGAAAAGATGCCGATCCAATAACAGAAAATACTTTAGCTTCGATTTTTTCAAATGTGAATCCCTCTACGGGTTCTGGAATAGCATTAGGAATTGATCAATACGGAAGAATTATTGGTCAATGTATGATTGGAAATAATCTTACCCAAATCGTATCTGATACCCAAGTTCTACTTAAAAAATGGAGTTATCTAGCAATGAATGTGATGGCTAAAAATGGGAAAGTAGAACTCTATTTGAATGGAGATTTAGTTCAAACTAAGACTGTTTCTGGAGGAGATTTAATATGGGATAGTTCGGCGTCAGTTTTTATTGGGAAAGAGTCTAAAATTAAGACCATTGCTGGATTTGACACCAATGGTTTGACAGGAGCAATAGATAAAGTAAGTGTCTGGGATAATGTACTTACAGCCAGTGAAATTAAAACACAATTTAGTGCTACAACTATTCCTACGCCCAATTTGTCCATACCAATTGCTGAACGTTACAAAAATGACAACCATAGACCTAAATATCATTTATTGCCTTCTGCGGGCTGGACTAATGAGTCTCATGGATTATTTTATCTTCAAGGGAAATATCATTTATTTAGTCAACGTAATTTAAACGGACCCTATTTAGAACATATCAATTGGGGGCATTATGTAAGTAGCGATTTAACTAATTGGGAAGAAAAGCAACAAGTTTTATGGCCTCAACCTGGTTTTGACGAGGTAGGTATTTGGTCAGGGCATGTAATTGTTTCACAAGATAAACCCTATTTATTTTATACTGGAGTTAATAAGGCAAGGGCCGCTATTGGACTTGCAAAATCAGATTCGCCTTTTGAGACATGGACTAAAAACGGTATTCCTGTGATTACAAGTGCACCAACTTCTGGGTTTACTCACGCAGATTTTAGAGATCCTTTTGTTTTTGAACACAATTCTAATTGGTATATGATGGTGGGTACTGGATTACGCAATGGAACTGCAAGAGGGGGGATATTTTTGTATAAATCTGCTGCCTCAGACTTTACAAAATGGGATTTACAAGGTACTATGTTTGAAGGTAATCCAAGTGTAGATCAAACAGGTGATTTTTGGGAAATGCCTATTTATTATAATTTTGGGTCTAAATCTATTTTACTAATAAATAAACTTCCTAATGCAAATTCATTATATTGGACTGGTAATTTTAATGGTACTAAATTTATTCCAGATTCACCGGTTCCAAATAGTTTGGAATTAATTAATCAGTTATTATCTCCTTCTATTGGAAAGGATGCTAGTGGGAATCTAACAGCTATTGGAATTATCCCTGACAATGTAACTTCTGCAAAGCAAAAAAGTCAAGGTTGGGCCAATGTATTTAGTTTGCCAAGAGTTTGGACGATTGCTAATTCTAAAATAAAGCAGGTTCCTCATCCTAATCTTCTTCAGTTAAGAAACGCTCAACCAGCAACTTTTACTAATTTGAGTTTTAATGAATCAAGTTCTAATCTCTTAAATGGAGCTAGTGGTTCACAATATGAAATTGTTGCAACCACTAATCCTGGGGCCGCGACAAAAATAGGTTTTGTTTTGCATAAAAATACAGCTACTGCAGAGCAGACACTTATATATTATGATGTAATAAATAAAAGTTTTGTTGTTGATCGAAGTAAATCCTCGGTTCTAAGTGATGTGCCTAAAACAAATCAATCCACCTCCTATGAACTCCCAGTAGGGGATATTAAATGGCGCATTTTTGTAGATGCATCAGTGGTAGAGGTCTTTGTAAATGAAGAACTCGCCTTTGCTACTAGAATATTCCCATCAGGGATAGTAAATGGAATCGATCTTTTTGCAAAGGGAGGAAATGCAACAGCTTCGGAAGTAAAAATCTATAATATTAATTCAGGTGGAGTATCTTCAGTTGCAAAAAACAATTTTGAAAATGAAGATATAATTCATCCAATTGTTTTTCCAAATCCATCTAATTCATTTTTTAATTTTCAATTTGAACACACTAAATCAGTAAGTACTATTTATGCTTATATTTTTGATTTAAATGGTTTTCCAGTTAAAAAACTAGAAACGTCAATCGATCCTTCTAATCCAATAGTTTACTGGGATGGGTTTTTAGATAATGGTTTTAAAGTGAATGACGGAATATATATAATAAAAGGATTTATTAATAATAGCTTATTTGATGCTAAAATAATTGTGAATTAAAACATGTTAAAACTAAAAATTAAAGCACTAGTGCTATTTGGATTTTCTTTAACTTTTGGGAATGCCCAAAATGCAAAACCAATAGAAGAATACCGACCTAAAGTACATTTTACACCTCAAAAAAATTGGATGAATGATCCAAATGGGATGTTTTATTATAAAGGAGAATACCATCTTTTTTATCAGTATAATCCATATGGTAATGTATGGGGACATATGAGTTGGGGGCACGCAATAAGTAAAGATTTAGTAAAATGGGAGCATTTACCTATTGCATTAGAAGAGGAAAACAAAACAATGATATTCTCTGGATCAGCAGTTGTTGATTATAACAATACAAGCGGTTTTGGAAGTTTGATGAGTCCCCCAATTGTAGCAATTTATACCAGTTATGATGCTGCTACAGGGTTGCAACATCAAAGTATAGCATATAGTAATGATAATGCCCGTACGTTTACCAAATATTCAAATAATCCGGTATTAAATTTAAATAGTAAAGACTTTCGAGATCCAAAAGTATTTTGGGATGAAAATAATAAAAATTGGGTTATGATTGTCGCGATGTCTATGGAAAAGAAAATTTTATTTTATAGTTCACCTAATTTAAAAGACTGGACTAAAATGAGTGAGTTTGGCTCGAAAGGAATTACAGAAGGAGTTTGGGAATGTCCAGATTTATTTCCCTTATCGTATAAAGGAAAAACAAAATGGATTTTAACAGTCAATTTGGGTAATGGAAACATCTCTGGGGGATCAGGGATTCATTATTTTATAGGAGATTTCGATGGAAAAAATTACGTATTGGATGGAACAGAAACTTCATCAGGTTTAGAGTATCAATTTTTGGATTATGGTAAGGATTTTTATGCAGCTGTTACTTGGGCAGGAATTCCTAATCAAACTACTCAATCCAGAAAATGGTTAGGCTGGATGAATAATTGGCAATATGCTGCTGACATTCCTTCACTAGGCTGGAGAGGATCAATGACTATTCCAAGAAATTTATATCTAGATAAAGATGATGCAGGTTATTTATTAAGACAAGAACCGATAAACTTATCGGAATCTTATGTTAAGGATTTAAGTAAAAAATCAAAAAAAATAAGTATAGACCAAGTGAATATGATTTTTAAAAATCATAATTCCTTCGATTTAACATTTGATTTAAGTTTCTCTTTCTTTCCTAATAAATCCAATGGAGATTTAGTATTTCAAATTTTAGATGATGATAAAGTGTCAATTAGATTGAGTTATAATTCAAATTCCGAAAATTGGACCTTAATTCGAAAAGATAAAGAACTAAATAAACAAGAATACCAAACAGTTCAGACTCTATATGAAACTAGTTCTAATTCTAAAAAGAGAAAAAATGTTCGAATTATTGTAGATAAGAATTCAATAGAATTATTTTTAGATAACGGAAAGAAAGTGGCTACTAATTTGTTTTTTCCTAATACTAACAAGACAACTAGAGTTGAGCTACAATCGGAGAATCCGATATTTGAATTATTAGATTTTTCCCTTCACAAATTTAAATAAAAATAAATTTTATAAAGGACTGCATAATGCAGTCCTTTTTTTTGAATTGTAACTTCTTTTTATTTAAAGGATATATGTCAAAAAGGTTTTGGTATCTAATTTAAGTTGAAATTGTTCAAATAAATCCAAACCAATTTCCATAGCAAGATACAATATTAGAACATTAGGTTACATATTTGAAATTTTCTAAATAAAAAACAGGGTAATTTATTATTTACTCTCTGATAATCAGTGATTTGTAATAAATGTAACCTAATTGAATGTAATTGATACATTATAGAATTTTCAAGAAAACGATTTCGAATAGTTTTGGTTCAAATGAAAATTCAAACTATCTTATGAAAACAAAAATTTTAATATGGTCTTTGATTGCTTCATTTGCAGGATTCCTATTTGGATTTGATACTGTAGTAATATCTGGCGCTGACAAAGCATTACAGCAATTATGGCATTCAAGTGATTTTTTCCATGGTTCAGTAGTAATGGCAATGGCATTATGGGGAACCGTAATAGGGGCTTTGTTTGGTGGGATTCCTACAAATAAATTAGGAAGGAAAAAGACCTTGCTCATAATTGGAATATTATTCTCCCTGTCAGCATTAGGTTCTTCATTAGCAAATAACCCGTGGGTGTTTGCTTTTTTTAGATTTATTGGAGGATTAGGAATCGGAGCATCGACAATTGCTGCCCCTTCTTATATTTCAGAAATAGCCCCAGCTAAAGACCGAGGACGTTTAGTTGGATTTTACCAATTCAATATTGTTTTAGGAATACTGTGTGCTTTTTTATCTAATTTTTACTTAAGTGATTTTGGAGCAAATTCTTGGAGATGGATGTTAGGGATTCAGTTATTTCCTTCAGTTCTGTATTCAATTTTTGTTTTATATATTCCAGAAAGCCCTCGTTGGTTAATGTCTGGAAATCGAATTTCAGAAGCTAAAGAGGTTTTAAATTTATATGCTACAAATGATGAAACAGAACTTCTAATTTCTGATTTTGAAAAGAATAACAATACTACTCCATTAAGAGAGACCATTTTTATTAGTAAATATAGGTTCCCATTACTATTAGTTTTTTTGATAGCATTTTTCAATCAATTATCAGGAATCAATGCCTTTCTATACTATGCTCCAAGAATTTTTGAAGAAGCAGGATTGGGTTCAAAAACCGCTTTACTTAGCAGTATCGGGATTGGTTTTATCAACTTGATATTTACAATGTTAGGAGTGTATTTGATTGATAAATTAGGAAGAAGGATATTAATGATAATTGGTTCTATCGGTTATATTATTTCACTTTCACTAGTAGCTAGTGCATTTTATTTTCATTGGACTGGTTTGGCTGTTCCTATTTTTCTATTTGTTTTTATTGCCTCACATGCAATTGGACAAGGTGCTGTAATTTGGGTTTTTATATCTGAAATATTCCCTAATCATTTGAGAGCTTCTGGACAGTCTTTTGGCAGCTCAGTACATTGGGTTCTAGCCGCTATAATCCCGTCAATGATTCCTATTTTATTCTCCAATTATGGGGTTGGGAATGTGTTTGCCTTTTTTGCTTTGATGATGGTATTTCAATTGATTTTTGTGCTTTTTATGATGCCAGAAACTAAAGGGATATCACTCGAAGAAATGAACAAAAATCTTACTAAACAAAAATAATTTTATAATTCTATTTACAAACCAAAACTAAATTATGTATGAAAATTAAGTATTTTAAAAATCAGAAAAACATCTATTTTATTATGATGTTTTTCTTAGTACTTGGATCTTATGCTCAGCAAAATAAGCTGAATGGAAAGGTCTTCTCAGATGATGGTAATCCGTTACCAGGTGCTAGTGTAATTGTTCAAGGGACTAAACAGGGAACTGTTACTGATTTTGATGGGAACTTCAATATCAGTGCTAAAACAGGTAATGTGTTAATAATATCTTATTTAGGATATATAGATGGAAAAGTAGTAGTAACTGCAGCTCCTAATTACAAAATTATATTAAAGTCTGCTACTAACACTTTAGATGAAATTGTAGTTACTGGATATAGTAAGGAGAAAAAATCAGATATTTCTGGAGCAATTACTGTTGTTAAAGTAGCTGATATCGCTCAGGAGTCAAGCCCTAACATATTAACTGCTTTACAAGGTAGAGTAGCGGGGTTACAAATTAATTCTGGTGGAACTCCTGGTGGGAATGATTCTCAAATCACCATTAGAGGACTTACAACCGTTAATAGTGGTTCATCTCCATTGTGGGTAATTGATGGTGTACAAACAACGAATTCTTCTGCTTTAAATCCTGAAGAAATTGAATCTATTCAAGTATTAAAAGATGGTGCTTCAGCTGCAATTTATGGTACTTCAGCTGCAAATGGAGTAATTGTTGTTACTACAAAAAAGGGTAAAAAAGGAGTTTCTGAATTTAGTTTTAAATCAGAAGTTACTACTAATATGCTTCGTGATAAAATTAATTTACTAAATGCTCAACAATGGGCAGATGTAGAATATCAATCTCAATTAGGAGCAGGAATAACTACTCCAACTCATCCAATTTTGATTAATAATGGAACTGGTTTTACTATTCCTCAATATTTGGACGCCAATAAATTAGTTTCATCTGCAAATACCAATTGGGTTGATGCAATTACGCAACAATCTATTTCTACAAATACTGATTTTTCATATAGAAAAGGAACTGAAAAGTTGAATTTGTATTCACAAGCAAGTTATTCAAAAGATAATGGGACACAAAAATATACTTATTATGACCGAATCAACTTAAGGTTAAATGCATCATATAAATTATGGAAGGATAAAATTACAATTGGTGAAAACTTTTTGTATTCAAAATTCAATGAAGTGAAAGCGAATGAATTTGAAAATTCAATTTTACAAAATCCATTAATCCCGATTTATACTAATAAGGGAGATTATGCTGCTCCTATTGGAGGAGGCTTACAGGACAAGCCAAATACGTTAGCTAATTTATGGAGCAATAGAAATAACGTTCAAAAAAATAATCGAATTTTAGGTAATGTTTATGTTGATTTTGAGGTGTTAAAGAATTTAAATTTTAATACTACCTTAAATTTTGATTATGGTACTTATAAATTCAATACTGCATCCGAAGCTTTTTCAGTAAATGGAGCTGTTCCTTCAGTGTTTCAAAATATCACGACTTCTGCTATTAACAATGATTATTTAGCTACGATTTTTACTAATACTTTAAAATACGATAAAACTTTTAATAGACACGCAATATCAATTTTAGTTGGTGTAGAAAATTCTGCTAGAAAAGATAATTCATTGACGGATTTAGTTAGAGGAGTTGATATTACTGGAACAAATGGCTATGTTATTAAACCAGATGCTCAATTTCAAACTTTAACAGGAAAAGTTGAATCGTATAAAATTTCTCAATTTGGGTCACTAAAATATATTTTTAATGATAAGTATATTTTATCTGGAAGTGTAAGAAGAGATGGGTCTTCTCGTTTTGGACCGAACAATAAATTTGCGATCTTTCCAGCAGCATCTTTGGCATGGAATGCTAATAAAGAAAATTTCTTAAAAGAGAGTAAGTACATTTCCAATTTAAAATTGAGAGCTTCATGGGGTATCAATGGGAATGACTTAATTGGAGACTATCTGTATATGTCTAGTTTTATAAATAATAGTGTTGGAAATGTAGTTGAATTTTCAGATTATGATATTAAAGGTACAGGTACAGGTTCTACACGTGGTATATTACAATCAAGACAAGCTAATCCTGATATTAGATGGGAAAAAACAGAGCAATATAATGTTGGTTTTGATTTAGGATTATTCAAAAACCGTATCACTATTCAAACAGATTATTTTGTTAAAACGACTAAGGATTTAATTTTAAATCCAATTGCTCTTTCTGTTACTGGAGAATCTACTCCTCCAACAATTAATGCTGGTTCTGTAAGCAATAAAGGATTTGAAACGGTATTGAGTTACAAAAACAAATCTGATAAAGCTTTTAAATATGGAGTTGATTTAAATTTTTCGAAATATAAAAATAATGTAGAGAGTTTAGATTCAGATGCTAACTTCTTATTAAATAATGGAGTGGCAATTACTCAAAAAGGATCACCTATTGCTTCATTTTATGGTTTAATTGCTGACGGTATTTTTAGAACACCTGAAGAAGTAGCAGTTCATGCAGAACAACCAGGTAAGGCTATTGGAAAATTAAGATATAGAGATATCAATGGGGATGGGGTAATTAATCAATTAGATAGAACAGTTATTGGGAATCCACATCCTGATTTTACCTATGGTATAAATTTATTTGGTTCGTATAAAAACTTTGATTTTTCAATGTATTTTGATGGAAAACAAGGAAATAAAATTTATAATACCCAACGCTATTTGATGGATTTTGATTATTTCGCTTTCAATCATGGAACTAATACTCTTGATGCATGGACTCCAAGTAGAGCTAATTCAAATATTCCAGCTCTTTCAACTTTAAATACTAATAATGAATTACAACCTTCAAGTTATTATGTTGAAGATGGCTCTTATATTAGATTAAAGTCAATTTCATTAGGATATTCATTTAATGATAAAGTGACTAAATCATTACGATTGAATAAATTGAGAATGTATGTATTAGGTCAAAACTTATTCTCAATAACTTCTTTCACAGGATTTGATTATGAAGTATCTGGTCTTAGCGCAAATGGAATAGGAATTGCAGGGTATGGCATTCCTCATTCAAAATCCATCACATTTGGTATTTCCACTAATTTCTAAAATAATAGTAAAATGAAAAATAAATATAAAATAATACTAGTTGCATTATTAGGACTACAGTTTCAATCCTGTGTAAATGATAGTCAATTAGAAGTACAGGAATATAATGTTTTATCGGCTGATAATCTTGACCCAGACCAGTTAGTTATTGCAGCTTATAGTGCATTAGACTTCAGATATAACACCGGACAATTTAGAGATTTATGGCCATTTGATCATGCACCATCTAATTGGGCTACTTCAGATTTAAGAGCTGGTGACGCCTACAAAGGAGGAGGAGGAACAGGTGATAATCCTGGAGGAGGAATGCTCCAATTAGAAACTCATGATATTTTTGCCTCAAGTGAAAATGTATATAATTTATGGAGAGCTATCTATTTTGGTATAAAAAGAGTAGATACTGCTTTACGAGTTGTAACGGCTAAAACGGAACAAGAATTTCCTGCTAAAAATGTAAGAATTGGGGAATTAAAAGTTTTAAGAGCTCATTTTTATTTTGAAGCTATAAAAAATTTCGGCTCAATTGTTTGGTATGATGAGAATACACCTATTGCTGAAATTAATAAAATTTCAAACACATTTGATACTGCATTTATGTGGTCAAAAATTGAATCAGATTTAAATGATGCTGTTGCAAAATTACCTGAGTCTCAAACAGAACTTGGAAGAGTTAATAAAATGGTAGCTTACTCTTATTTATGTAAAGCCCAAATTTTTCAAAAAAAATGGACTAATGCCATAGAAAGTGCTGATAAAGTAATTAATTCAGGGAAATATCAATTGGTTTCAGATTTAGAGAAATTGTATTCAATTCCAGGATATGGTGATAGAGAAAATATTTTTGCTATTCAATTTTCAACCAAAGATGGGTCTCAATATGGGAATTTAAATTTCGGAAATTTGTTAAATGCTCCTGATAGTCCTGGAGACGATACTAACAATCCGTATTTGAATGGAGATGATTTTGATAAACCATCCCAATTCCTTGTTAACGCTTACAAAGTGGATGCAAATGGATTGCCGCTATTTGATACCTACAATAATAGCAATGTTACTTCAACAGATGCGGTTGACCCTAGATTAGATCATGTAGTTGGTAGACCAGGGATAACTTGGAAAGACTGGTCAATTAGACCACAACAATTAGATTGGAGTAGAGATCCGGCTACCTACGGTTATTTTTTAAACAAAAAAAATGTTATATCTCCTAAATCAAGCGGATTAGCTTCAAATCCAACAGGGTTTCCATGGGCTTTAGGGAATTTAGATTTTCCTATTATTAAATACAGTGATTTATTATTATGGAAAGCTGAGGCTTCAATCGAAAGTGGGAATGTTTCTGGTGGTATAACTATTATAAATCAAATTAGAAATAGAGCAAAAAATGCTCCGTATGTTAAGGACTTCAATAATCATTCTCAAAATGCGGCTAATTATGTGATTGGAATGTATTCAACTTCATTGTCACAATCAGATGCCATCAAGGCACTACGCATGGAAAGACGTTTAGAATTAGCAAATGAAGGGCATGCCTTTTATGACCTTGTTCGTTGGGGAATTGCAGAGCAATATGTAAATAATTATTTACAAACTGAAAAAACAAGACGAACCTATTTAACATCAGCTTTATTACAACCACATGAATTGTATTTACCTATTCCACAGATTGAAATAGATGCTAGTGCTGGTGTTTTAAAACAAAGAGCAGGATATTAATTAACTAAACCATAATAAAATGAAAACAACAAACAATAAACAATCCATTTTTAGATTCTTCGGAATACTAATTGCCATTGCCTTTACCATTTTTTCTTGTGCTAAAGATGATTTTTTTAACGATAGAGTGCCTGATTATTCAGAATCCATAATCCAATCATTTAAGGTTGGTAATCAATATGCAGAGATTAATCATACTTTAGGAACTATCACTATGACGTTACCTTCTGGAACTGATTTAACAAAAGTTACACCAGAAATCCGTATGCCAGAAACGGCAACTGTAAGTCCTACATCTGGATCTACAATTGATTTTTCAAAAGGGCCAGTAATTTTTGAAGTAAAATCAACTAATGGAGCCAATAGAAAATACACGGCTAGTATTGCGGCTTATGGAGACCCTAAAATACTTTCTTTTGCAATCGCAGATAAACTTGGAGTAATAAATGAAACATCTCGAACAATTGCTGTGGAAATAGGAAGTCAAGATGGTAATTTAAATAATTTAGCGCCATCATTTGTTATTGCAAAAGGAACAACTGTAGATATTTCTTCTGGGGTTGCAAGAGATTTTACAACACCTAAAGTGTATACAATTACTTCTAATAATGGATATACTGCTAGACAATATACTGTTAGTGTAACTCAAATAGAAGCACCAATGATTACTTCATTCGAAATTAATGGTGTTTCTGGAATCATCGATAATGCTACTAATTCGATTTTAGTTGTATTGCCTCCTGGAACCAATAGAACGGCTTTAACTCCAGTAATTTCGGCGCCAAATGGGCAAATTATTTCACCAGCTTCAGGTGCAACTCAAAATTTCACACAAGCAGTAAATTATACTGTTAAGAATAAAGAAAATCTTACTAAAACATATGCTGTTACAGTTCAGTCAATTGCACCAACAAAATATGCCTTTTTAGGGTTAGAAAATGATGTAAATTCATTAGTTGATGATGATGCAAAAGCTGCTGCGACTTGGATGCAAACACAATATGGAGCTAATTTCAAATACATCAAAATTGCAAACATTACAGCTCAAAGTATTGCTGATGTAAAAGTGGCTATGTTGTATTATTTAACACCAGCAGAAAATCAAGGATTTAGTGCTACTAATTCTAATGTTGCAACGATGTTGCCAGCAGGATTACGTCCAGGTGGAGCACAGGCTGAAGTTCTAAAATCTTGGGCAAAAGCTGGAGGAGATATGTTGATCGCTGGGGATCCTAATCCATTTATTTTTTCATTAGGTAGAGTACCTGCTAATTTTGGAGATGGTCGTGCACCAGGAAATTATGTATATTCTGAATTTGGATGTTCTGGTGCTTCAGGATGTGTTGATACAGGGAAGCCAGCGGATGATATTTGGGGTCTTGGAATGAGAGATGGTAACAACTCTGGAAATAGAAGAAACGATGCTATTTTTAATGGTTTAACATTTGTAAATGGAGAATATTTAGCATTACAAAATAGCCCAACTAGAGAGGTAAGATTAATCTGGTGGCAACACTTTGATGGAATTATAAATCCATCATGTTGTGGTCAAGATGCAGCAACAAAATTTGAGCATGTAATGCAAGCTACTAAATACGGAACCCTGAGACATATTGGAGATTCTTTTGGATATGGTGCAGTTGAGTTTAATAGAACTGATTTAACTAATAGTTCTGATATCGATGCTAATATCCCTAAAGATTTCAAAGGTCATATATTTACAATTGCGAATACAATAGTTGGATATGAGTGGGACTCAAATGGTACTACCAATGATTATCAAAACAATATAAAAGTCTTTACAAGAAATATTTTAGACCACTTATATAATTTGAATAATGATTAATTAAGTATTCTTAATTTAATATAACTAAATATGAAAAATATAAAATTTGTTTTAAATATGAAATATATCGGGTTGCTTTTAGTAGCAACTCTGATATATTCCTGTGAAGAAAGGCTTAATTACGATGATAGTTTACCATCGTCCTTAAATATAGTGGAATCAATTAAAATTGGTACAACTTCAGCTACAATTGATAATTTGTCAGGAGTAGTTAATTTTGTACTTCCATCTGATACCAATCTTTCTTCTGTAAAGCTTACTATGCAAAGCCCGGAAGGAGTAATTCTAAGTCCTGCATCAGGAACTACTGTGGATTTGTCCAAACCTTTAGTTTTGAAGGCAGCTTATAATGGTAAAACTAGAAATTACATAATTAATGCACGCGTTTTACCAAGTCAGATAGCATTTGTTAATGATGCCGCTACAATTCAGGATATTGTTGACGATGACGTTAAAGCAGCTGCGTTATGGGCTCAATCAGTTTATGGTAATAAGTTTATCTATATTCCCTTTTCAGATTTAACGACAGATAAATTGAAATCAGTAAACGTCGTTTTCTTTTACTATGACACAACAGGAACTTCTGCATTGCCGCAAGGTAGTATTGATAAAAAAAGTGTTTTAATTCAATATGTTGTAGAAGGGGGTAAAATGTTATTAGGTGGTATGGCCACAAGTTATGCTGAATTAATTGGTAGAGATAAAAGCGGTATGTTAACCATTAAAGATAATGGTGTTGGAGGTGATAATCCTGATATATGGACTATAGATGGTGGAGTGAATTTTCAAAACGACCAAAGAAATCATCCTCTATATAATTTTACTAACGTTATTCCTACTGATTCTAATGGATTTGTACGTATTATAAATGGAGGTTTTAAAGAAAATCATAATACGCTATGGGATATTGGACCATTATTAGGTCCAGGACATCAAAAAGGGCAGTTTGCCGAATTTGAAAGATTATATGGAGGTAGAGTAATTGGTGAATGGGGCGGTGTTACAGATGAATGTTGCCCTGGTATAATTGAATTTAAGGCGAATACAATTTATTCAGGGACTATTATTGCTATTGGAATTGGCGGTATGGAATGGTCTATGAATGATGGTAGAACAAACCCTTATGATGGAAATGTTAAAGGAATCTATCAAAACGCGATTAATTATTTGCGAACAAAATAAGTTGGATTTATTTGTAGTAAGTTATTGGGCAAGTTTTTTACTTGCCCTTTAATTTTAATTTGAGATTAAATGGAAAAAAAATATGCACTTAGTGCAGTTAGTTTTGGAGAAGTATTATTTGATTTATTCCCAACCCACAAAAAAATTGGAGGTGCTCCACTCAATGTGGCGCTAAGAATGAAATCGTTGGGTGTACAATCAAAAATAATTAGTAAAGTTGGATTAGATGAAGAGGGACAAGAAATAATTGAATATTTGCAATCCAAAGAAATAGATATATCATATATACAAAAATCACAAGAATATAAGACGGGAGTTGTACATGTAATGATTAATGAAAAAGGTAATGCATCATACGACATTGCATACCCCTCAGCTTGGGATAAAATTGAACATAATGAACAACTTTTATCTGTAGTATCAAATTCAGATGTTTTTATATTTGGGAGTTTAATTTGTAGAGATGAAGTATCCAGAAATTCCTTATTCACTATTATTAATCATTCAAATTATTCAGTTTTTGATGTTAATTTAAGACAGCCTTATTATACTAGGGAAAATTTAGTTGATTTAATGAAAGCTTCTGATTTTATCAAATTAAATGATGAAGAGTTGCTTGAGTTATCTCAAATGTTAGACTCACCATTTAATTCATTTGAACAGAATATCCGTTTCATTGCTTCCCAAATGGGTACAACACAAATTTGTGTTACTAAAGGTGCTTTTGGGGCTGTTTTGTTTTACAATGACAAATTTTATTATAACAGTGGATATTTTATAAAAGTAGCTGACACAGTAGGGGCAGGAGATTCGTTTTTAGCTTCATTAGTAACTAAACTTTTGCGAGGAGATTCA
>NZ_JAVKNB010000012.1:0-18759 GCF_031537875.1 Flavobacterium sp.
AGCTTTTCATTGGTCTAACTACTAAACCCGGTCAGCTTACAAGGCCGACCAAACAACACAACTAGCCTTAGATACCATTTTTGGGCAAAAAAGCACTTCTTTACGAAGTGCTTTTCCCAATTTAGCGGTCTGGACGGGACTAATTTATATCATGCTATATAGCTAATTAACAGATAGTTAAACCAATATTTAATTTTATGTTTTCAAATTGTTATCCGTATTGGTGATTAAATTTATTTTTTTGTCCTGTCCTATATATATAATTAATAAATTGGACAAAATTTATTATGATGACTAATATTACTAATTCAAATGAATATCATGATGGTGCGATTGATATAGATGATTTAACAGAATTATTAAATGACAACACCGTTGAAGATGTCGTAATTAACCACGAGACACCAATAATCTTAACTGCCCAAACTCGAAAGATTAACTTAAAGAGTTCTTCTGTTGATCCAACTTTTATCAGTGCATTTGATTTATTTAATAAAAATATCGAAGTTATTCCTTCCCTTTTGGAACCTTTTTTACAAAAAACAGGTTTAGCTTCTCTCGTTGGAGCCTCCGACTCTGGAAAATCAACTTTTTTAAGGCAATTGAGTATCTCTATAGCTATGAATCTTAAAACTTTTTTAGGATTTCCTCTTAATAGTATTCATAACAAAGTAATATACGTCAGTACAGAAGATGACAAAAATGCTATTAGTGTTTCTATCGGCAAACAAGTTCGTTATTTAGTAGATAAAAATCCAGAAATAGAATTAAAATCATTGGAGAATCTTTCCTTTATATTCGAAACAGATAACCTCCTAAAAGTATTAAATAAAAAATTAATTAAAGAGCCTGTTGATTTAATTGTGATAGATGCTTTCACAGACGTTTTTAGTAAAGAGCTAAATGCTAACACACAAGTAAGACAGTTTTTAAATGAATACGATAAACTAGCTAAAAAACACGATTGTTTAATCGTTTTTCTGCATCATATAGGAAAAAACACGCTACGATTTGCTCCCAATAAAGATAGTATTATTGGGAGCCAAGCTTTTGAAGCAAAAATGAGGGTTGTTTTAGAATTACGTCCGAATAGACATAATATATCTAGAAAAGATTTATGGGTTTTAAAAGGGAACTTTTTAGACCCAAAACATAAAAACAGTAGTCATATTATGAATATGAATAATAGTTTAATTTTTGAAAATACGGGTGAAACGGATACTAAATTGCCAATCTTTAAAGAAAGTGATCCTGAATTAGTAAAGAAAATAACAGAGTACAGAGAAGCAGGGCTTTCGTGCAGAAAAATTGAAGATGCATTAAAAGATACTAGGTATAAGACAGGGAAATCTACAATTGCTAAAATCGCAAGTAAAATCCCTAAACCTAAGAAATAGTATCTAATACATTTAATCACAAAATATTCTTGAGATTTTTACTTCCTGCCATTCTGATAATTTGCCACTTCCTAAGACTTCTTGTATTTCAAAAAATGTATCGTGAAATACATAATTAAAAATAGTTTTTCCTTCTATTTTCAAAGACCCTTTAAATGGTAATTTATCAAAATCATGTCGCCAAGAACCTTTATGTTCTTCAGAATAAAAAACAATAGCATCTTGATAAACTCCTGTCTTTTCCCAAAGCCCTTTTCCCCCGTTTACACGGTTTATTATTAAATCCATTTTTGTGTTAGTTTAAAAGTAAATATAACTAAAAAGGCAAATCTCTGTAGTATAAAATAACATTAAATATATCTCCATAAAAAGCCTTTGCTTTGAGTTCTTTCTCCTCTACAACATCTCGTGACGCAACTCTTTGAAACCCCTGTTATTTTAGATGCCTGTGATGCTGAATCAAATGTATTTAGCAAATTTCCCTCTAAAGATAGCTGCATTACCTTCTTTTTTCTTAAATCAATCTGTGGAATATATTGCTCTATATAAGCATAACTCCAATAGAACCCTTTACAGGTTTTATCAATTCCTAAACAAACATTACTAATACTTTTTTTTGTTGCATTAATCACTTCTGAGGCAATAGCGAGATTATCATAAGTGCCAACTAAAGCACCGGTATCTAATTCATACTGAAAAACCTTCTTTCTAAAGCCTCCTCCCCCTTTGTTTAAGTTATAACCAAATTGAAAACTATCGTAATCTTTAATGTATTGTATCTCTTTTTCTGCTAATTCATTTTGATTAGATGCTGTATCAATCTGATTCCAAGTAAAAGCATCTATCCCAAAAGTAGCGATTGCCTCTTGAAATACTGTTGCCGATGCCTGATTTGATTTGTAAATATGGTCTAATCTTCGTTGTTCAATACCCTGTGATGTCGCGCCAACATAAATTTGTCCTGTAATTGTATTTTGCGCTTTATAAATTATATAAGTTTTAGCTCTGTTCTCCATTATATTCCTTTTCATTATTAATAATTTATTTCAGCTGTAGTATACACACCACATTCTATAACCACTTTATCCATTATGGCTTTTACAATTTCAGCCTCACCTATTTTACAAAACAAGGCATCGTAAACATAGCCTACATAAATACCTTTTGTATTAAGTTGTTTTATACATTCCGTCATTATCTCAACTTCTTTAGCAAACATACGCATAGAGGTAATCTTATGTCTTTTTAAACTAGTTTGTTTCTCTTGAATAATGGCTTGGTTCATCAGCGTTTCTGTGTTATTGTAATACTCGTATAAAGGGCTACGTTTCATATCCCTTACTTCTTTATTAAAGTAGGATAGGTGCTGGATTTTGACTTCACTTACTTCTAAATTACTCTCTTGTGCAATCTGTTGATGAGTAATGTATTTTTTAGAACCTCCATAGATTGACATAGCAATATTGGGATGTAGTGCTTTAAAATCGACTTCAACAATTGGTTCTCCGTCAATCTTAACTAATCTTCTAATCCAACTAGACATTAGTGTAAAACTATCTACTACCCTTCCTCCTGATTTATTATCTCCTATAATTGGAATCATCAATCCGAGTTGAGTTAAGTAATCAAACTGTTTTATATGTTGTTCTACATAACTTAAATTCTCATTGTTATTTAATTTTGGATATTTATTCAAGAATATGAGTTTTTTACCCTTTTTATTTGTGTAACCAATATCAACTAGCCTTTTAGCTTCTACTTTAAGTCTATCATAATTGGGTAACTCGATTCTTCTATATAAATTAAGTAAATTGTTAGCTATAATATTTTCATGCGCTTTGGTCAAAAGTTCTCTATAGAATTCCTCTCTCCTTTTTAGTAGTTTATTATTCTTAATTACATATTGGGTCAAACCTGCTTCCAAATAGGTTGGTGTAAGGCTATATGATTTACAAGCTACACCCTGTTGATAAGTTTCAGCCCCAGAGGCATTCGTTTTAACCTGAATTATTCCTTGTGTGGTATTGGTACTATATTTAAGTACATTAAGAACACTAGTATAAATCCGAGTATTATCATTCCCTTTTCGAGTTTGTTCATCCATTATAGTTGAAGACAGATTTTTCCATTTTTCATCTGCATAAACAGTCCAAGAGAGATTAGAAAGAATAATAAGGGATAATTCAATTGATGTATTGATGTCTTTATCAATCTTTTTTAATAAAGATTTAGGCACATTACGTTCTATATGTCGTTTTGCTTTCTTTGGAATAAATACTGTATCAATATTCTTAAAAAAATGCGCAAAAGTGTCATAGAATTCTGTTGTGTTTTCGGACTTAAATACTTCCTCAAGCCTTGATTTTACTGATATTGTAACTACAGAATTTGCTATTTCATTATCAGTAACATATATGGGAGAGTAATAAGAGTTAGATACTGAAGTTGGATAGGATAAATAAGGTGGATATGAATAGTAAGTTGATTTGTCTGCAATAGTTACAATTTGCCTATTGTCATTGGTAGGTTCTTTAATTTTAATTGTCATTTCTAATTTAATTAATAAAATTGAAATGCAATTATTTAAGAATGGTAATACTGTTTTTTTTTGTTTAGTCTTTTTTTTCTTTAATTGTTAATTTCCAAATGCTTAAATGAATCGCATAGTAGCATTCTCCTTAATTTAAAAAAGCTCAGTAATTCGTAATGTTGTATTTGATTTCTTTAAGGTAGTATTTGATTTTGTAAATCACCTGACTTTTGAGTAAGTCGAATCCTTATAAATACAAATATAATAAAAACATTTGACAATTCCTAATTTTATAAGCATTATTTTCATTATTATTATTAAAATATTCAATATTTATTAAAAAAGTTACGAAAAACACATTTGCAAATGTAGTAAACACATTAAATGACGTAATTCGTAACCTTTAAATTAATAGCTATTGACGTTTTCAGGGGTTTTTTGATGAAGCAGAAACCAGCTCCAAAGTTTGGCTATACAAAATACAACATAACTGCTTTGCCTTATTACACAATAATATCAAAATGATAATAATAGTAGGCTTGTCCGTTTATCATAAAAACGGTTTTTAGTTCTAAAGTAACTTTAACCTCATTGACTAAAACGATCTGTCCTCTCTTCAGCGCTCCAATATCTTGCAATACTTTTACTCGGAAAGGACAAAAAAGTCGTTTTAGGATATTATTGTACGTTATTACGTAAATTTCTCGTGGAGAACTGTACTTTAACAGCTCTGCCATCTCTTTTTTTGTCATCTTGATATACTATAATTTTGTTTTTTAGTTGGTAAGCTTGTTACCGTTAATCAATAAAAAAGCTATATAATATTATAGGATGAAAAAATTAGATTCTCCTTTTTCAATTGAATTTATGAGGTAATTGGTGAAGGCGTATGCATTTACGTTACGTTCCAAATTATTATCGATGTAGGTGGATTTGTTTGCCTCTGTAAATAAGTTATAAATGTTCCAAAAATTGATAGTGTTATTATCCGATTTACAGAAATGAGTATCAATATGATAATCCTTCACAATTGTATTGAGTTGAGAATCATTCATGGCTAATGGAAAAAGAGTTTGTTTTTCTTCTTTTGAGAGATAAGGGAATAACTTCATTTTGCCTACAAGGTGAGCAAACTGATTCTCTGTCAGTGAATACCTAAACATTCGTTCCATAGCAATTAAATGTTCTTACTTTTTGTACGTGTTAATCAATTCGTAGATTTTAGATTTTAATTCTAAAACTGAACTAACTCTGAGGTCTTCTTTAAGCCCATCTGTTGAAATACATAGATTAGTACAGACGGAATTCTGAAAGCCCAAAAACACTTTAAATTTCTCCATAGACTTTTTGCTAAACAAATTCTCTTGATTGTAACTTCGCACACCGCCTATAGTTAAATTGAGTTTATTTCCGTTGATTACCTCACTTATTTCAGGTATTTCAATGACAAAAGCCATACGCTCGTAATAAATGGTTTTCTCGCTCTCTAAGAGGTCTTTTGCAGGCTTCCCGATTGCTGATGGTATTCTGCCTTTGATTACGTGAGATGTTCTAATATCAGGCTTTAAATCGCCTTTATAGTTAAGAATATCTTCTACTACATCTTTTGTGCTATTGATAAACTCATAATGGCTTATGGTACACTCGTTATCTTTAGCAAACACAGGAATTGTACACTCTTCTTTTAGGTGGTCTAGTGTAACTTCTAAAGTATTGGCTTCAATGAAGTTTCTCCTTGGAAATTGTATCACTTCGTTATCATCAATGATTTGATGCTCGGTAGTAGTATTATGTTGTACTAAATTCATTTTCTTCTGGTATTAGATTTGGATTATTATTTTCAATTATTGAATGACTATCAATGAGTTGATTTGAAACAGCATCTATAACTTGTTTTCTACTCATTACCACTGGGTAAAGTTCCTTACTCAAATTAGGGTACTGATTGTAGATTTGTTTCAAAGCTTCAAGCGATTCACAAGTATTGATTTGCTCCTTGATCTTATCAATTGATATTCCTTGATTGCACCAATTGATGAGTTTTTTTCCTGTATTGGAGTTGATAATAAATTCTGGTTTACCCATAAACAAGCCTGTACGGTCTTTCGAAGCAGATGCTAAATGTTTATCGTTGAGTAATTCAAAGTTCACTGTAAGTTCGTACTCGAAGCCTTCTCTAGTAATTTCTTTCATACCCAATTTCATTACTTTGGTTTTTCCATTACTGTCTTGGTCTAGGCTATAATCTACTTTTCTTCTTGTAGTCGTTATAATATGGCATTTAGATTGAACTATAGCAACTATAAACGCGTTATGCCTTGGGGTAACCTTTGCCCAGTCATTGAAACGCCCTCCTAATTGTTCGTGAATTTCTAAACAACCTCCTCTTCCCTGCCATTCTTGACTAATGGAATCAATTATAATAATTTCTACCTCTGATTCTTCACATAGTTTTATGGCTTTTAAATAACGCTCAGGGCTATATGGTTCTTCAAGTGACAAAACATTAAAATCGCCTAAATGAGAATACAAACTTGCTGATTTATTCTCTGTATCAATTATTGCAATTTTATTCCAATCGTTTGTAATTCCGGGTGCCAGTAATAAGGCACTGTAGGTTTTCCCAAATCCACTTGGTCCTGAAAGTCCTATCCTAAGTTTGACCTGATGTCTTTCTGCTTTTTGTAATTTCATACTATTTGTTATTGATTATTAATTTTTATTGTAGGGTCTCTAATTTTTTTAAATAAAAAAAGGACTCCATTGCTGAAGTCCTTTCTAATTAAATTAATGTACCGCTAATTGAGGTTGAACGAGATTCGTATCAACTACAAAATCTTCCTCACTGACATAGTCATAACGGTGGTATAGTTCGACTATTTCTCCTGTTTCTTTAACAGTATAATCATAGGGGTCACATTCTACTTTTTGAACATGTCCATCGAGTTTTGTCCCAATTAAACCCATACAAGTTTGTTCATCAAATGTGGTTGGAACTGTTGCTGTCTTTGCAGTAAAATACGTTTTACCTGTTTGTTGGCTTTTAACCACTTCAATTCCTCCTTGGACAACTAGTCCGAAAAAATTCTCACCATTATCCTTAGTGAAAGTTTTAAAATTTACAATCGTAACCATAGTTTTTTTGATTTATAAGATTAAACAATATGAATGTCCCTCAAGCTTGATCAGAATGGATTCAAGAATCAACTTCCCCACTGGATCAAGCCGGGGGCACGCCCCAAACTTTGGAAGAGTCCGGGCTTGATCTTTGGTTGTATCACGCTTACTCTGAAAAAAAATTATAAAAAAAATTTTTTTTAGGTGAATTTTTAAGGCATAAAAAAAGCAACCGTTAGGTTGCTCCTGCTATTCTATAATTTTAATTAACTCTTTGAAATTTAATTTTTGTATTCAATTATTCTCTCAAGATAAAATATTGGAACACCGTCTTCATATCCAATTTGGACTATCCAATTTTGATGATCATCATATTGATAAGTATAGTTCCCTTTTCTTTGAATACTTCCGTCATTATTATAAACGATAACATCTTTAATATTACCATCCTCAAAATATGTGTACTGGGTTTTTCCTGATTCGTATAGTTCAATTATCTTTTGATTCTTGTCATTATATTTATAAGTGTATTGAAATGTTTCAGATAAATTATGAGTAATTGTTTCTTTAATTAAGTTATTATTCTCATCGTAAACTTTCTTCTCAACATAACCATAATCACTTCTAATTTCAGTACAATTTCCTTTTGAATCGTACTTAAGTTTGAATTGCATCACTCTTTTACCTTCTTCTGGGGTATATCTATTTTGTTCTATTTTTTGATTTTTTTCATTGTATTTAATTTTGGAAATAAAGCTAATTCCATAACTATTATATTCTGAAAATTCAGTTTTATTTCCCAATTCATTATACTTCGTATAAAGTTCGCAAATGTCTAAATCAACACATTTTCTTGCGCCTTTTACTGGTTCTCCAAATTTTTCAGTTACATAATAATCTGTCTCTCTAACTGATAATACATTCCCTTTCAAATTTTCTTTTTCTAAATCATTTTTATCTAATTTTTGTTGGCAACTTAACGTAACGAAACTCATTAATAAAGTCAATAGAGTTAAGGCTTTTTTCATAATTATTTTATTTAGTAGTTGCTGATTTAAATTCACTCGCCTCTTGATAGGTGTCAAATATGTAGGTTTCTCTTGCTACAATTGAATGAAGGAAATCTGAATTTTGTTTGCGTATTCTGTCTTCAAACTCATCTTCCCTTTTCAATTTTGCAGTGTAATCAAAATTGGACACTTCTTCAATATCAGTCCATGAAGACATCTTCCTAATATCGGTCATCCGACGCCCATAAGCACCTATTGAAATTGTTCCTATTTTATACGTTATTACAGTCCATACAAATTTTGGCTTTGCAACTGGTTCTTGGTTAACTTTATTCCTCAGAACTTCGTTTTCTTCTCTTAGTTTTTTAATTTCAAGGCTCTCGTTTTTACAAGATTGTAATAAAATTAAAGATATTATTACAAGACAAATCTTCTTCATAATCAATTATTATTTACAGTATTTACCTAACTCAAGAAATGCTTCTTTTTTTCCTAATTCTTGACTTAGCTTAAGGTCTTCACATCCTTCCGTTTTATTAGCAAGTTTTATCTTGGCAAGACCTCTATAAAAATATGAGTTTTTGTTTTTTTGAATAATTAGTGCGTTGTCCATGTCATCAATACATTTTTGATATTGACCAAGCTTATAATTCAATTCTCCTCTAGTGTCCCATATATAGGATTCCGTTTGATCTAATTCTAAAGCTTTGGTTACTAATGGTAATGCTTGCTCTAAATTGCCTAATTCCACTAAACAATACGATTTATTATTATAAATAGTAGACATTTTATAGATAGTTGGTTTAGCTGTTTTTTCAAGACGGATTATTTCATCATAATCTTTTATAGCGCCTTCTCTATCTCCATTAGCTGATTTAGTCATCGCTCTTCTAAATAACGCATCTGTATTTTCAGGATTTGCAGTTAAGGCTTTTTCATAATTACTATCAATTGATGCAAAATATCCCTTGGCATCATAAGCTTTCTGCTCTTCTATTGCATCTAAAACCTTATCTACAACTTTAAGTGTTAATCCTGATTGAGACCCTGCCGCACCCCACATATTATCAGCACTTGCATTAATTACAGATCTTGGCTTGTTGAAATTATCTAGTCGATTATATATCTCAAAGACAAGTCCCATTCTCCCTAATACATTTCCTGAACTACCAGAAGTATTAACCGTGTTTGAAATGCTACTATATGACGAAGTATAATTAGACTGTGTGCTGTAGGAAGTCCCATTTGGTTGTATCACGATAATAGTACTTATCTCATTCCTATTCAATTCAGAACTCTTTTCAGCCTCAGTATAATTTGTGCCTGGAATAAATAAACTGTTGTAAGAGATTGAATTGATACCTAATTCTTGAAAGCGTTTCATTATTTTAATTTCACTTTTGGGATCATTTATCCCAAAATAAACTAAAGTCTTCCCGACAATAGAGCCTTTTAAAACTCCGTAAGAATATACTTTGTTTCCAATTTTTTCTTGCGAGTTGGCAATATTTGTAATGACTAATGTTATTAATAACAGGATGTGTTTTTTCATTTTAATGATGTTTTTAAATTGAATAATTAATACATGGAAGAATTCAAATTTATGATTACCCTACATGTAACATTTGTTTATCAACAATATTGATTTATGATTAAATTAATTTAGATGTAATTTCTCTTGAAATAAATTCTAAGAAATATACGCAGGTAAATGCAGGAAGCCCCATCTAATGGTTTCCTGAAAAATTAGTACAATTACTTTCTAAATAATTTGTACAACAAAAAGATAAGTTGCTTTTTTCATGATTTGGGATTAGAGGTTAATTTAATTATAGTTGTTAGTTACCAGGTAGGATTTATTACTAAATTAAAGTTTTAAATATTGTCATATATGGCATTAACAACCACAAATATAAACATTTTCTTGACTTGCCAAATATGTCAAGTATGGAAAAGTCCGAATTATTGAAAGTAGTGGGTAAAAAAATCCAAGAGATACGAGTTAAAAAAGGTTTGTCTCAAGTGGATTTAGTAGGGTTAATTGAAGGAAATATTGATACTACAAATATTTCAAGAATTGAATCGGGAAGAACAAATCCAACTCTTTACAACTTATACAGAATAAGTCAAGCATTGAATGTTCCTCTTGTAGATTTAGTTGATTTTGAAAATTGACAGGTAAACATTATTATTTAATTATTTACATAACTAAGTATAAAGGTTTCACAAATTAGTAGAATTGAAAGAGGGGTAATCAATACCTCGGTAACTACAATTTATGAAATTGCAAAAGTGTTAAAGATTGATATTTCTGAATTATTTGCTTTCTGACAAAGGTGGATAACTATGTTTTCTTTTTTAATTTCAATGGAGATAAATCTGAGTTTCACAGAACGGCTAAATGTTCAGAAACTACTGTAAGGTGGGCATTTAGAAATGAGAAGAGAATGACCTTTGATTTGTTATTACGATTTACAGTTTTAAATTGGGCAAAGAAGTAAATGAAATTTTTGATGGAACAATAATTTTAAAAAGATAATTGCTCAAATCTGTCGTAGTGATGTTCGCGGGTAGTGCCTTTATTTATTAAATTTTAGTATAAATGTATTTGCACAAAAACTAATTCCCATTATCTTCTGTATTTCATCACCAAAAACAGCATAAAAATCACCACTATTTAATTCCATCATTTGCTTAATACGCCACATCCCAATTCCATCACCACTTTTCCCTGTTTTTTTTGCAATTTCTCCTGAAAAACCTTCTGTGAAAATTAATTCTCTTTCTGATGGTTTAATATAAGTACTTATCATTTTGAATTTGATTAAAAACTCTTGAGTACTATCTTCAAAATCAATATTAATTTTAGAATTTGGCTTACTATATTTTAATGCATTTTCAATTAAATGATAAAAAGCGATTTGAATTGTTTCGTAGTCTACTTTTGATTTATAAAAAAACTCACCAACCTCTACATAGATATGTTTTTCACTAAAGTCTGCAAAAAAAGTATGTAAAACATTTAGTAGGATATTTTTAATTGAAAAAGACTGAAATTCTAAAGGTGTTTTATCTTCTCGATCTAATTTTCTATAAATAGAGAATTCGGATTTCATATGAATGTTGTTTTTTGCAATTCTCAAAAACATCATCGCAGTAGCTTTGGGATTTTTGACAACTTCTTTTTCAATGAAATTTATTTGTTCTTTCCAATTTGATGCTAGAACAGATTGAGGTATTAAATCATAGATTTCTTGGATATTATATGCATTTATTGAAGTTAAATTATGCACCAATCTATTTACTTTTTGTTGTTCCATTTTTTTTATTCCGTTTTCAATTTCAATTTTAGGAATTACTAAATCTGGAAAAGCTAAAGATAAACCTTCGAGTTTGTCTTTAAATAGTTTAGTCGTTTTAGTTTTATCACAACATAAAAAAGTTGTGGATTTTGATGTAATCAATTTGCCTTGTCTTCTAGAATCATTATATAAAGGGCAAACTGGCATGAGTTTTCCTTTAGATTCGCAAGAAATGAAACAACTAACACATTCAGTTGTTAGATTTTCAGCAACTGGTTTTTCATCTTTATCTAATACTTGAAAATGTTTCATTTATGGTTGTAACTTTCGATTAGATTAATGAACTGAAAAGGTTCTGCGTTTTTTGGCAAACAACTATCAACTTCTTTAAGTGCTTTATGAAATCTATCACCCGTAGTTTCTGCTGAATATAAAACTATCTTTTTAGATGGGAATTTTTGTTTTAAAGCAGAAGCTAATCCTAAGCCTTGGTCTTTAAATAATGTAGTTCCAACACCATTTATATCAACAAAAATAATATCAGCTTCAATAACTTTAGAATCGTCTAAGTCAGTTACATCTTTAATAGCTTTTGTATTTATCCAACCTGCTTTTTTTAATATCGAAATTATTTTAAATTCCGTGTAATTATCATCTATAAACAATAATCTTGTTAAAGCTTTTTGTTTTTCTTCAGTATCTGAATTTGATGGTTCTTTCTCTTTACCCACAATAACGTTTACTGTATTTGTGTTATTTATACTAGGACTTGGTTGTTGTATGTGGTTTGGAATGAGTACATTTTCTTCCTTTAAGTTTTTCAATATAATAAATCCTAGGATTTCTAATGATGATATTACAATTAGAATAGTTGGTTCTCCATCCCAATTTGAATTAATAGCCCAAATAATTCCTCCTATAAGTCCTGTCATTGCAACAAGAAATGTTATTATATTTTCGACAAATGATTTCATAAATAATTTTAAGTTTATATTTGGTTAAAGTTAGTTTTTTTGACATTTCCACCAACGTTTCCTAGTCTCGCGCAGTTTGCAACTTAGAAAGACGAGTATTTTAGGCTAAACGAAAATACAATAAAAAACGATAATTCCATTAAATTCGCAATCTTGCCAAACCGCTGTTCTGCGATGGCTTTTTATTCAGTTTTGTTTGGTAAATATTCTTTATATTTTATTTTTAAATAGTCAAGATTTTTTTCATTATCCATCAAGTTTAAATTTAGTTTTTCTTTGATGAATTCATAACGAGTTTTAGCAAGGTTCAATATATGTCCCCAAGTCAATACATAAACATCATAGAATTCAGTCGCAACAACGTGACCATATTCTCTATTTGTTTGCTCTAATTCAGGCTCTATATCAGATTTAATATCTTTAGTTATTAAAAGAAATTTCCATTTTGTTTTTTCTTTAGGAAAGCGACGATCTTGACTAATTCTTGACGCATATAATTTTATCTGCATCAATTCTTCAACTCCAGCATCTAATTTTGGTTTTTTAAGTTCTATTACAAGATTTGTCTTATGTCCAGGTTGTCCTTGAGGATATTGTCTCCATAAGCAAATATCAGGTATTATTTGTAAATCATCATTAGGTTGACTTTCAATTACTTCTTCAAAATTATCTCTACCTAAAAATTTTAAATACTCTTTTAATACATTTTTTAATGTTACATCGTCAACGCCATAAGTAAACTCGTCACCAAAAAGCCAAGTTTCATTTATTAGAATTTTGTGTAAATGTTTTCTTTCTAATACGTTTTTATTTTCATCTTTATTGTAAATAAGTTCTTCAATACCATTAATAAACTTTAATCTATTTTTTATTTCAGTCATTGTATCAATGATACTTGACAAAGATGTTTCTTGTAAGATTTCGACTAGTTCTTCTCTTTTTTCTATAGGCAATTCAATTACTTCTGTTAGTATTCTTTGAAGAGAGCTTGAGTCTTTTTCTAAAGCTTCTTTTATTAGTGATAAAGTAAATTTTTGACTTTTTTCATCCTGACTTTCAAAATCAGGCAAATATTCATTTACCTGTAAAGCCACAATATCAAAAACTTGTCTTTTACTTTCTTCAATTAAATTTTCTGCTTTTTCTTTATAAGGATATATTCCTCTTGATTTTAGTTTATCAATGAATTCTGTTGAATAATAATGTAATCTTTTTCTAATGTATTCTTTAGCAAATTTTTTAACTTCAGTCAATGCAGCTTGCAGATGCTCATCATATTCAACAAGATTCATTTTATTTTCTCGTTGTAAATTTTCTATATAAATTGATTGAACGAATATTGAGATTGGGATTGTTGAACGAATTCCTAAATTTAATTCTCTAAAAGGAATTCCTTTTGTATTGCACAAGTATGTCTTTTTTTTAATATCAAATTTCCATTCAATTAATTTTACTTGAAATTTATATGAAAGATTATCTTTTTCAAGTAAAAATTCTGTTTCCGCTTTGTTTTTTATTAGTGATTCAAATTCAAGTTTGTTTCCATTAACGAAAATTGCAAAATCTGGATAACTTAAATAATATGATGTGAATTTTTGTTCAAGCTCCTTTCTTGTTTTAATGTCAAGCGCTTGGTTTGCATTTTCTTGGTCAATATTTTGTATTAAAACTTTGAAACCAGTTTGTGTATTTCCTTTCGGTAATGACTTTAAATCACTAAATTCTGAATGTGTTAAATGATTTCTATCAAATGTAATAGAAAATTCTTTTAGTGAATTTGAATTTTCATAAATACTTGTAAAAGTCACCAAATCTCCTAATGCAAGAGCTTTGTATCTTCCTTTACCTTCTTTTCCATGATATTGTCTTCCATTTGGACTTATTGAGCAAGCTTTCTTCTCTGAACCACCTAGTCTACCAAATACTTCTTGAGCTTTTTTGTAATCAATTCCACGACCATTATCGCTTATTTCAATATTTTCAAAACCACCAAGCGTATTTTTTTGATATTCAATATTTATTACTGTCGAATCAGAATCTAATGAATTCCAAATTAATTCAGAAATAGCTGATATTCCACTTGCTCTTGTTAGAGATTCAATGTGATCTTTTTCAACTCCTAAATCGATTGTTTTTGACATTTTTTGTTTTTTTTACGGGTTTTCAACAAACTACCACACGAAAGGATTTGTGCGGTAGCGAGGGAAATATCCCCAGATTATATTAATATCCCATAGCGGATATTACAAAAGATTTAGGCAATTTGCATAATAAAAAAATTGCATTCTGTTCTAAATTTTAACATGTTTTGATTTAATGCTGCGTCCACACCCAACCCAATTACACCCTTTTTAAGAGCAAAGCTGAATCAAGCATCTAATACTATAAATATAGCTTTATAATAAGAAAAGTTACTTCTCTTTAGTTTGTAATCAACTTAATTATTGTATTTTATTCTATTGCAGAACTCGAAATAACCTCTATATATTCTATTTCTTCTTCTTTTTTATCAACTAAATAAATAACATAATTGTTTAAATAATTCATTAAATCAAAATCCTTTAATTCATATTTATAAAATCTAGAGGAACGTATAAATTTTTTGACATCTAAAAGTTTATCATATTTTATATTTTTTACTAATTTCATTTTTCTAAATAAAAAAGTAACATCTCCACTTTTTCCGCTATCTTCAAGATAATAGATATCTGTATCATGTTCTGATTGGGTAATATAATTATTGTCCAGATTAAAATATAAAGTATCCTTTATTGGATTGGTAATCGATCTATCACCATCTTTCAAAGGATAGTATGAATAGTATTCCAAAATTCTAGGCTGAATAAATTCTTCTCCGTTAACAAAAAATACTTCGTATTTATCTGTTAAAGAATCTTTGAGTTTCCAAGGATCTACAATTTTGTTGTATTTCCCATCATGGTAAAATTTTCTATTCTCAATATAGTCTTTGAGAGAAAGTATTTTTTTTGGCTTCAACCCTTTTAGTAAAATACCATTCCCTATAAAAAAAATATTCCCATTAGTTTTTGTGTGAGCCATTTGATTCTTTTGATTTTTAACAACTTCAGGATAAGTTAAATTTTTATAGAAATTGTGCTCTATAGTTGGGGAAATAGTGTAGTACTTATCAATAGCAAAGAAAAGACTGTCTTTTTTTTGCGCTATTAAAGTAATAGGGAATACTATAAAAAGGGTAATTATAACGTAATTGATATGCTTTTTCATTAGAAAGTGTTTTATTTACATGGTGCGTTTCTAGAGAAATTTTCGACTCTTTTCCCTAGGTTTGATATTCTTTCTTTCTCTGTTTGAGGTAGATTTGTCCAATCTTTTACATTTTCATATTCCAAACCTCTCCAAGCTAATGCTTCATAAAAAGCATCGCTAGGTTCTTCTCCGTAGTAATTTATATAACCTTGATAATCATCGGGAAGCATATTCTTATGAAAATCTTTCAGAGCCTCTTTCATACTGCTCAAATAAAGTGCTGCCATTGCACCATGCTGTGAGCCATAGAGTTCATATAATTTTTTAAAATCTGCAGCAGCTACATCATCTTTATTTGTTGTTAATAATTTTCTCCATATATCTGCATGAATATATTCATGTAAAATAGTCCTAACAGCATCTAAAGTTGAATTTGAATCAGTTCGAGAAGTACTAATTTGTATTAATATTGTATTGTTTATTGGAGGAAAGGTTACCCCGTTAACTTCGTTACCGGAAGAAATAACATTATCCTTAGATACAATGTTAATATTAAATTCTGATGTCCCTTCAAAATTAATTAAAAGTTTTTGAAGATAAGCATTTCCATTCAATAAATCGTTTAAGCATTTAGCTTTTCCTGTTAATCCTGAAGCATCTATCTTATCAGCAACTAAAGTAGTGATGTATAAAGAGTGTCTTTCTAGCATATGAAATGCGTCTGCAGGGGAATCACAGGCATAAGGAATGGCCATATACGTTACTTTTGTTCCTAAATATTTCTCACCGACAAAAGTCATTGTTATAAACTTACCTGAATCTGCCATTCTCCAAACACGATAGGTAGCTTCCCACATTTCTGTATAATAAGCTATGTAGGCATTACATTCGGGCACTTTGCTTGTTAGGTTCTTTGAAATATAGAATGAGTTTATGGCGGTAGTTAAAAGGTTTAAATCAGGATTTTTAGAAGGATTTATTGACTTACCATCATACACCACAAGTTGGTCAGTAGGTTTCCCTGACAAATCAAAAACTTTGAATGTTCCTGTAAAGTTATTCAAACTCTTAATTGTACTGGGAAACAAATCGTGATTTAAACTAGAATAAGCTTGAATGAAATAGGAGCTGATATCATTTCCATTTTTTACACCTATGATTTCATACTTCAACTTGTCTTGAAATATGGTTGATTCTATTGTGGTTGGGGTTTTCTCTATAACACCCACTTCATAGATTTCAATTCCATTAGTCGTTGTTTTCTTTACATCATTCCAATTTACTTCTAAATTTTTAGAAATGTTTTGGTCTGTAAACTTATCTAAATGCAGGCTGTTTTGTAATTGACTAATTACTGGGTCAGATTTAATTGTTCCGATTTCTTCATCATTACTACATGAAAAAATCGTTAATGCCAACAATAAAACAAAGGTGTTTTTTAAAATTTGGGTCATATCGATTTAGGTTAAAGTTACTACTTTTATGGGTGTGGGGTAAGTCAAATGTAATAAAAAAATAATTACAATGATATGTCTTACAAAAAATGATATGTTTCAGTTAATTATTCCAACTATCCAATTATAATGTTAATAATAGAATCGTATCACATCCCACAATACAAATATAAAATGCCAAATAATTTCTTAGTTACGGTAAAACCGTAAAAATGATTTAGCAAAATAAATAAGTCCTCCTCTAAATAGTCTTATGATTAACAATAACTCATTTCGAGAAGGATTTAACACTAATTATCTAATTTGTCAGAAAGAGATTTTATAGCTTCACTCACTTTCTTCTGAACCACTTTTCCGTAACTTTCCTGAGTAATTAACATATTAGAATGTCCTAATAATTCAGAAACAATTTCCATAGGCACATCATTATATAGTAGGACTGTTGATGCAAATGTTTTTCTAGCAATATGATGTGTAAGTCGTTTCTCTATCCCAACAATATCAGCAATTTCTTTTAAGTAAGAGTTAAACTTCTGATTGCTTATAGGAGGAAATATTCGATTGGCTTCTGTTACATACTTATCAATTATCTCTTGAGCTTTTGGAAGGATAGGAATTGAAACTTGTCGTTGTGTTTTTTCTCGTTTCATTTGAATCCAATTAATGCCATCAAAACCTAATTGAATATGTTGTTTCTCTAAATTAGACATTTCATTAAAAGCTAAACCAGTATAGCAACAGAAAATAAATAAGTCTTGAATGGCAGTTAATCTTATTTGAGAGAAAGGATGCTTTTCTAATTTTGATAATTCTAAAACGCTTAAATAAACCACCTCTTTTTTCACTTTAAATGGGCGATAAGCATCGAAAGGGTCTTTGTGTAAATACTCTTGACTAATTGCGTACTGAATCACCTTTCTGAATCTCTGTATGGCTTTATTTAACGTGCTCTGTTGTAAGTTTTTTTCAGTTTTAAGATAATATTCATATTCGCCAATAAAGTTCATTTTAAGCTCTTTAAACTTGTAATCTTTAGTCTTAAATTTCCATTTAACAAAATCTGATAAATGATTTCTTGACTCAACATATTTCTTATATGTAACTAATTTTAATTCAATACCAACTAGTTTTATCCTAATATTGTATAGGTCATATACTTCAATAATTCCAAATTCTTTTTTGATAGTCTCTCCTTTAGATTGTAAATAAATGTCATTCACATTAAAGGGAATATTCTTCATTTGTAGGTACAAAAAAGCCTGATTAATTTTAGTTTTAATCAGGCTTAGTTCAGAATTAATAAATATATTTTCTTCATTAGGTGGTTTTGCTTGTTGCAACTTTCCGTACCAATGATGGGGATAAATAAATAACCCTGTAGCAAATTCATGCCTTTCTTGTTTATGAGTAATTCTACATCTAATAGAGCATTTACCCATTTGATTCAACCTACTTCTTGCAATTAAGAAAAGTATCTTTATCTTTAGTGAATTCATAAAATTTTGGATTTTGTGTTATTGAAAGATTGATTAGGATGCACACCTTTCTAAAAATGGATGCACACCTTGTTGTACACCTTTTTCTCCTGAGAAGAGAATTACGAAAACGTTTTAGTACCGTCTTAAATCAAAAAAGCTATCCTTAGTTCTGAAAATCAGAATTTCTGGAAAGCTTTTCATTGGTCTAACTACTAAACCCGGTCAGCTTACAAGGCCGACCAAACAACACAACTAGCCTTAGATACCAT
>NZ_JAVKNB010000013.1:0-6520 GCF_031537875.1 Flavobacterium sp.
AAGTCCCGTTAAAGGAGCCAGACAATACTTTTCATTAGGTGCTGGATTCAAATATACAACTGCAAAAATTGATGTTTCGTATTTATTTTCATCTTCAAAAATAAGAAACCCGTTAGAAAACACACTCCGTTTCTCACTCACGTTTAACTTTGGTGATAATTACGGAATAAATTAATATAAAATCAACAATCTCTAATCCAAATTTCAAAACTGAAATTTGGATTTTTTTTCCAAAATAAGCAAATGAAAAAAATTACTATAACTACTGATTTTGGTGTTTTTGACACCATTCAAGAATTACCAAGTGACATACAAAATTTGATGCAAGAAGCGGTTACTATTCGCCACAAAGCCTATGCTCCCTACTCTAATTTTAAAGTAGGCGCCGCACTTTTATTAGATAACGGAAAAATAATCCTAGGTTCCAACCAAGAGAATGCCGCTTTCCCTTCTGGACTTTGTGCAGAAAGAGTTGCCATTTTCCAAGCCGGAGCAATTTATCCTGAAACCAAAATTTTAAAAATGGCCATTTCAGCAGCATCTGAAAATTCAACAACTAGCGCACCAATACCCCCGTGTGGCTCTTGTAGACAATCTATTGCCGAATACGAAATAAAGCAAAACACCCCAATTGAGATCTATTTTATGGGTGAAATAGGTGCTATTTACAAATCAGACTCACTAAAAAACTTACTCCCACTTCTTTTCGACAAAAAGTTCTTATAAAAAAACTCAAAAAATAGCATATTAATTTTAGTGCTAAGTTGGAATGTCTTATTTTTGCACTTCGCAAATTTGTGTGAGGAAACTATTTTGCGTTATTAGGTACAATTGATAACACAACATTATTCAAATGAAAGAAGTTACAAAAGAAGTTTATTTAAAGTGGTACGAAGACATGCTACTTTGGAGAAAGTTTGAAGACAAACTTGCAGCATTATACATCCAACAAAAAGTAAGAGGATTTCTCCACTTATACAATGGTCAAGAAGCCGTATTAGCAGGTGCTATACATGCTATGGATTTGACTAAAGACAAAATGATTACCGCTTACAGAAACCACGTACAGCCTATCGGAATGGGAGTAGATCCTAGATTTGTAATGGCTGAACTTTTAGGAAAAGTGACCGGTACTTCAAAAGGAATGGGAGGCTCTATGCACATTTTCTCTAAAGAACATCGTTTTTATGGCGGTCACGGGATTGTGGGTGGCCAAATTCCAGTAGGAGCTGGATTAGCTTTTGCAGATAAATATTTTGAAACTGGAGGAGTTACTATGACCTATTTTGGTGATGGTGCAGCGCGTCAAGGTTCGTTACACGAAGCTTTTAATATGGCTATGTTGTGGAAACTACCTGTTGTATTTATCGTTGAGAACAACGGTTATGCTATGGGAACTTCTGTAGAAAGAACAGCCAATCATACTGACATTTGGAAATTAGGTTTAGGATATGAAATGCCTTGCGGACCTGTTGACGGAATGAATCCTGTAAAAGTAGCAGAAGCAATGACCGAAGCAATTGAAAGAGCGCGTCGTGGAGATGGCCCTACTTTCCTTGAAATGAAAACGTACCGATACAGAGGACACTCTATGTCTGATGCACAATTATACCGTTCAAAAGAAGAGATAGAAGAATACAAAAAAATTGACCCGATTACACAAGTTTTAGATGTAATCAAGGATCAAAAATATGCTACTGACGAAGAAATCGAAGCAATTGACCAAAGAGTGAAGGATTTAGTTGAGGAATGTGCAAAATTTGCAGAAGAATCTCCTTATCCAGAAATTCAACAATTATACGACGTAGTATACGAACAAGAAAACTATCCATTTTTACCTCATAAATTATAATCAATTATGGCTACAATAGTAACAATGCCTCGTTTGAGCGATACAATGACAGAAGGAACGGTGGCTACTTGGCTTAAAAAAGTAGGTGATAAAGTAAGCGAAGGAGATATCTTAGCTGAAATCGAAACAGACAAAGCAACAATGGAATTTGAATCCTTCAACGAAGGAACTCTTTTACATATTGGGATTCAAGCAGGAGAAACTGCTCCTGTAGATTCTTTATTAGCAATTATAGGTAATGAAGGGGAAGATATTTCAGCATTATTAGCTAGTGGCGCTACAGCAGCAGCTCCAGTAGTTGAAACAGCTGCAGCAACCGAAACAAAATCAGAAGCTCCGGCGGCTCAACCTGCGGCGGCTCTTCCAGAAGGAGTAATTGTAGTAACAATGCCTCGTTTGAGTGATACAATGACTGAAGGAACAGTAGCTACTTGGTTGAAAAAAGTAGGAGATACTGTTGCAGAAGGTGATATTCTTGCTGAAATCGAAACAGATAAAGCAACTATGGAGTTCGAATCATTCAATGCTGGAACTTTATTATATATCGGAATTCAAGAAGGAAGCACTGCTCCAGTGGATAGTCTTTTAGCTATCATTGGACCAGCTGGAACCGATATTAGCGGAGTAGCTGACAATTTTAAAGCTGGCGGATCAAGTACTCCAGCAACTACTGAAGAAGTTAAATCTGCACCTACAGAAAAAGCAGCTCCAATTGTTCAAGAAGCGGCAGCTGACGGACAACGCATTTTAGCTTCGCCTTTGGCTAAGAAAATTGCTTCTGATAAAGGAATCCAATTATCACAAGTAAAAGGTACAGGAGAAAATGGTCGTATCGTTAAAAGTGACATCGAAAACTTTACTCCATCTGCAAGTAACGCGGCAACTACTTCTGCACCAACACAAGAAACTGCCAAAGCAGCAGCTCCAAAAGTATTTGTTCCTGCTGGCGAAGTTTTCACAGAAGAAATTAAAAATTCGCAAATGCGAAAAATCATTGCGAAACGTTTGGCTGAATCACTATTCACTGCACCTCACTACAATTTATCTATTGAAGTAACAATGGATGAAGCAATGAAATCAAGAGCTGTAATTAACAGCGTTCCTGACACCAAAGTTTCATTTAATGATATGGTGATTAAAGCATGTGCTGTGGCATTAAAAAAACACCCAATCATCAATTCGCAATGGAGAGAAGATGCAATCATCATCAACCATCACGTAAATATTGGCGTAGCAGTAGCTGTTGAAGACGGATTAGTAGTTCCTGTATTGCGATTTACAGATGCTATGAGTTTATCTCAAATTGGTTCTAGTGTAAGAGATTTGGCAGGTAGAGCTAAAAACAAAAAATTACTTCCTAACGAAATGGAAGGAAGTACATTTACAGTTTCTAATCTTGGAATGTTTGGTATTACTGAGTTTAACTCTATCATTAACCAACCTAACTCTGCTATCCTTTCTGTAGGAGCGATTGTAGAGAAGCCAGTGGTTAAAAACGGCCAAATTGTAGTAGGTAACACTATGATGTTGTCTTTAGCGTGCGACCACCGTACTATTGATGGCGCTACTGGAGCACAATTTTTACAAACATTAAAACAATACATTGAAAACCCAGTAACTATGCTTGCTTAATTACTCGTTTTCTTTGAATCATAAATCCCGTCTTGTTTATACTTGACGGGATTTTTTATTTCATCTTATTCTTTTCTTCAATCCAACGAGACATATACTTTGTACTCTGCATAGTATGATGAGAAAGCATTTGTCCTAGAAAATTATTCTGCCGATGGTTTTTTAAATCAAGTTTTAAAAATGATACTTGTTTTGCAAATTCAACTACAAATAATTCTTTTAAGTAACGTTGTTTAACAATTGTAAATCCATTTTCTTGGCTTTGCAACCACAAACTCTCTTCTTGATACAATTGCACTGCGGCATCTGCAAATTGTTGAGGCTCGTCTTCGATAATTCCATTCCAATCTAGAGTACCATGCATAGATTCTGCACCAATAGAAGAGGTAATAGTTGGGTTTCCATATTGCATTGCTTCCAATAATTTACCTTTAATTCCTGCGCCAAAACGAAGTGGTGCCAACAATACTCGAGTATTTGAAATAACTTCTTTAGCATTCTCTGCTCTACCTCTTATCAAAAACCCTTCTTTTTCATTATGCAATTGAAAAACCTTCTGAGAAGGATAAGCTCCATAGATTTCCAAAACTGCTTTAGGAAGTTGCATTCTAATTAATGGCCAAATCGTTTCTTTCAAATATTGAACCGCATTCCAATTAGGTTCGTGGAGAAAATTACCTATAAAACCAAAATTTTGCCTTTGCTGAAACGACAAGGGAGAGATCTCAAATTGATCAACTAATAGAGGTAAATAAAACAATAATGACTTCTCTATTCTGAAAATAGATTGCAGTAACTCCATTTCATATTCTGACACCATCAAAGACAAATCAGACCGTAAAATACTAGCTATTTCTCTTTTAGCCACGGCTTCTTCTAATAGATCAACAACTTGAAATATCCGATTCTCTTTGAATGCTTTTTGTCTAGCCAAACGCAAACAATGTAAATCTTCAGTGTCTAAAATTCGAATTGCATTCGCGCAATTTTCTGCAACACGCCAACCAAATTGTTCTTCCATCATAAAGCGATCAAACAATACAATATCAGGTTGCAAATGTCGAATAAAAGCATCAAAACTAGAATCGTTTAATTCAATAGTAACCTTATTCACTCCGAAATCAACTAGATTAACCATAAAATCACTATCCAAAGCAGGACTCGCAAAAGTAATTTGATAACCTTGCTCCTTAAAAAGAGAAATCAATTGCATCATTCTTCCACCAGCAGCTGAAGAATTAGGTTCAGGCCAAACAAAACCAATAATTAAAAGCGAGTTATTTACATTCATATGCTACATTCTAGAAGAGTACAAAATAATGTTATTTAAATGGTAATTCAATCATTTAACTTAAAAATAGAACATAAAAAGAGTAATTTTGTAACTCTAAATATACAATTCATGTTAGGACTTAAATTAGCTACCGACCCAAGATGGGTCAACATAGTCGAATCAAATATTGAAGAAATTTTAACGGATCATGCCTGGTGCGAACAGAAAGCAGCTTCAAACGCCATATACATAATCGTTAACAATTCAGAAAAAGAAGAACTCGTTACCGAGATGACTCGAATTGCTTTAGAAGAAATGGAACATTTCCAAATGGTTCACAATATAATTAAAGAAAAAGGGTTGGTATTAGGCAGAGAAAGAAAGGATAATTATGTGAATGATTTGGTTAAATTCGCCAAAAAAGATGGTAGCAGAAACGACGCCTTGGTAGAAAGACTTCTTTTTGCTGCTATGATTGAAGCAAGAAGTTGCGAACGTTTTAAAGTACTTTCAGAAAATATTCAAGATCCTCAATTGGCTCAATTCTATAGAGACCTTATGATATCTGAGGCAGGACACTACACCACCTTCTTAGCTTTTGCAAAACAGTACCAAGAAAACATCAATGTCGATAAACGTTGGAAAGAATGGATTGAATACGAATCGGCAATCATTGGCAACTACGGCAAGCAAGAAACCGTTCATGGTTAACAAAGCATCCCCAATTTGAAAATTGAGGATTTTTTTTGAGCACCCATCCTGTTTTCAAAACACGAGTAGTCCCGCTATCCGCGCTACAAGGTAGCTTGCTACTATCGGGGCTATAAAACTCATACAACCTGCTACCGCGCGAATCCCTTCGCGTGGTAATTAAACACAACTCACTTACATCCTAACTTTAATATCGTCCCTACGGGACTTCTTCTCTTTCTCATCTATAGTTGTTTTACCAAAATGTAACTCCTAGCGGAGTTAATAAAAAAATACTATAGCGTCAACTTATTACGAAGCGATTCAATAGTGATAAAGCAGAGTCAAATCTCCTATAGGGATGGCATAAACTCTTTGTCATTCCGACGAAGGAGGAATCTCATTAGTTGCTCTCGATATGTGATTCCTCCTTCGTCGGAATGACACCAAAAGTAACAAGGTTGATTTTCAACCCATGTTAGCTCGAGCATCTTGCTTGTGGCTTAAGTAAATTAAATAACACTCAAAACTACAATATCGTCCCTATGGGACTTTTTCTCTTTATCATCTATGGGTTTTTACCAAAATATAACTCCTAAAGGAGTTAATCAAAAAAACACTATAGCGTCAACTTATTACGAAGCGATTCAATAGTGGTAAACCAAAGTTAAATCCCGTAGGGATGGCATAAGTGTATAAAAGTACTCTTTGTCATTCCGACGAAGGAGGAATCTCATTAGTTGCTCTCGATATGTGATTCCTCCTTCGTCGGAATGACACCAAAAGTAACAAGATTGATTTTCATCAGTTAAATCCCTTAGATTTGAGATTAAGAGGAGGAAGCCCAGTGGGCTTCAGGTATAAAACAAAAAACCCCGTTTCGTTAGAAACAGGGTTTTTAAAAAGAAAGGCGACGAACCGAGCCCTTTAGGGCGAACACGTCGTACCTATAAACAAAAAAACTCCAACTTTTTCAAGTTGGAGTTTCATAAAGAAAGGCGACGACTCCCGATAGCTATCGGGACTCCCACATAACTGTAAGTACTCCCGAAGCGTCGGGACGCAGGCGGGCT
>NZ_JAVKNB010000014.1:0-152035 GCF_031537875.1 Flavobacterium sp.
AACGGAACAAAAAATGTATCGAGAACCGTTTTTAATGAAATTTTTCTTGTTCTCGATACAATTTTCTTCCCGAAGCGTCGGGAGAAAATCACTCGAACTGACGAAAAATTATCATCAAAAACTAATTACACCCAACGGGTTAGGTAAATATACTACTATTCTTTTTTTAATCGGCTTTTAAATAGCTTTTCGAATTTTTCAATTTTAGGTTGGATCACCATTTTGCAATAGGGTTGGTTTTTATTGTTTTCGTAATACCCTTGATGGTAGTCTTCGGCTTTGTAAAATTGAGTTAGCGGTTCAATAGTGGTTACCACAGGATTATCATAGACGTGGGCATTCTTTAGCGCATCAATAACATTTTGTGCTTCTTTTTTTTCTTGTTCGTTTTTATAGAAAATAACCGAACGGTACTGTGTTCCTACATCAGCGCCTTGACGGTTGAGTGTGGTTGGGTCGTGAACGGTAAAGAAGACTTTAAAAATCTCATCTAAATTCGTTTGTGTTTTGTCATAAGTGATTTGGACTACTTCGGCATGCCCTGTAGTTCCTGAGCACACTTCTTCGTAACTCGGGTTTTTGGTTGTTCCGCCTGCAAAACCTGACACGACTGATGTTACTCCTTTCAAATTTTCGTACACGGCTTCGACACACCAATAACAGCCTCCGCCAAGTGTAATGGTTTCACTATTAATGGCCGAATTTTTTGGGCTAATCTCCGGAACAAAATCCAACGAAATCGCATTCATACAGTATCTTTTTCCTGTTGGTTCTGGTCCGTCATTGAATAAATGGCCTAAATGACTGTTGCATCTGCCACAAAGTGCTTCGGTTCGAATCATTCCAAACGATTTGTCTAACTTAAAGGCGATACTTTCTTTATTTTGTTGTTCAAAAAAACTAGGCCATCCGCAACTGCTAGTGAACTTTTGATTGGATTGGAAGAGTTGGTAGCCACAAGCCGCACAGTAATAGGTTCCTTTGGTTTCGTCATTCCACATCGTTCCTGTAAAAGCTCTTTCAGTATCGGCTTCACGGGCTACAGCATACAAGTCGGGTGGTAACACTTTTTTCCATTCGGCATCTGAGACGTTTAGTTTTGTGGTGTCGGTGTTGGAATAATAAGGATTTTCAGGTTTTGAAATAGTATTGGACATAGTGGATGTATTTTTTGATTTATTTTGATTTGTCGTTTGGCCACAGGCATTAAAAATAAGCAAGGGGATGAGTAATAAAAAATAATTTTTCATTTGTATCTGTTTTTAGCAACTCTAGTTTCAGTGTAAAAATACCATTTTACTAGTTAGACAGTAGTTAAACTTTGTCTAAAATTAAAAATAGGCGTTCTTACTCTATCTTTTTTGTATTTTTGACGATTAATACCATTGTATGTTAGAAGAGAACGTTATATTAGTGAATGAAAGGGATGAGCCTATTGGTTTAATGCCCAAGATGGAGGCGCATGAAAAGGCGGTTTTGCATCGTGCTTTTTCGGTTTTTGTGTTGAATAGCAAAAACGAAATCATGTTGCAACAGCGCGCACACCATAAATACCATTCTCCGTTGTTGTGGACCAACACTTGCTGTAGTCACCAACGCGAAGGTGAGACTAATATTCAGGCGGGAAGCCGACGTTTGTTTGAAGAAATGGGATTTCAAACCGAGTTGAAGGAGTTGTTTCATTTTATATACAAAGCGCCTTTTGACAATGGTTTGACTGAGCATGAATTGGATCATGTGATGATTGGGTATTACAATGAGGAGCCAAGCATTAATCCGGAAGAAGTAGAAGCTTGGAAATGGATGCCTATTGAAGCGGTTAAAGAAGATATTCAAGCTAATCCAGTAGTTTATACCATTTGGTTTAAAATTATTTTTGACGAGTTTTATCATTTTTTAGAAGAACATACATTATAACACCAAACCCCAGATGAGAGTTACTATTTCGCGAAAAGCACATTTTAATGCAGCACACCGATTGTATAGAAAAGATTGGTCATTTGAAAAAAATGATGCTGTTTTTGGGAAATGCAACAATCCTAATTTTCATGGGCATAATTATGAATTGATAGTCAGTGTTACAGGAGCGATTGATCCTGAAACCGGCTATGTGATGGATGTAAAAATCTTGTCGGATATTATCAAAGAAGAGGTGGAAAACCAAATGGATCATAAAAACTTAAATTTGGATGTTCCTGAATTTCAAGATTTGAATCCTACGGCTGAAAATATTGTGGTGGTGATTTGGAATAAAATTAGAAAACGAATCCAGTCGGAATTGGATTTAGAAGTAGTTTTATACGAGACCCCGCGTAATTTTGTAACGTATAGAGGAGCATAATGGCAATACAAGTAGGTGATAGAATTCCTCATTTTAGTGCTTTAGATACTAAAGGGAATTCGTTTGATAGCGATGCTGTGGTGGGTAAAAAGCCATTTGTGATTTATTTCTACCCCAAAGACAATACGCCAGGTTGTACTGCTCAGGCCTGTAGTTTTAGAGATCAATATGAAGATTTCCTTGATTTGGGTGCTGAGGTTATTGGGGTAAGTAGTGACAGTGTGATCTCACATCAAAAATTTACTTCTCAATACCAATTGCCTTTTATACTTTTGTCAGATGCAGATAAAAAAATAAGAACTTTGTTTGGCGTTCCATCAGCGCTACTCGGAATGGTACCAGGAAGAGTGACTTATGTTGTCGATGCAGCTGGTGTAGTTCAAATGGTTTTTAATAGTATGTTAGCAGGTAAACATATACCAAAAGCCCTTGAGGCGGTAAAAAAAATAGTTGCAGTATCAATGTGACGATCAATTTAGGTTTTAACAAATGAAAATACCACTCTATCCATTACAATTTATTCCGATCTTCCAAGAGCGACTTTGGGGAGGAGATAAATTAAAAACGCTTTTTAATAAGCCTATAACTTCTACTAAAACGGGAGAGAGTTGGGAATTGTCCACTATCGAAGGTGCTGTTAGTACGATTGCCAATGGGGATTTAGCAGGAAGATTTATCACAGAAGTTATTAATGAATATCCTAATGAAATTTTAGGGACTTCGGTCTACCAACGATTTGGAAACCAATTCCCTTTGTTATTCAAATATTTAGATGCTAAGGAAGATTTGTCGGTTCAAGTACATCCTAATGATGCCTTGGCGAAAGCGCGTCATCATTCTTTCGGTAAAACCGAGATGTGGTATGTAGTTCAAGCTGATGCAGATGCTCGGTTGATTGTTGGTTTTAAAGAAGAGATGAACCAAACCACTTATCTTGAAAACTTAGAAAAAAAGACTTTATTAGCCACTCTGGATGAAATTAAAGTACAACCAGGAGATGTTTTCTTAATAGAAACCGGAACGGTACATGCTATAGGAGCGGGGATGGTTATTGCCGAAATTCAGCAAACTTCAGATATCACGTATCGATTGTATGATTTTGACCGAGTGGATGCTGATGGGAATTTACGCGAACTTCATGTTGATTTGGCTTTGGATGCCATTAATTACCATACCATTGAAACTCAAAAGCAATATCAAAAACACAGTAACCAGTCTAATGAAGTAGTGGACTGTCCTTATTTTACGACTCATTTTATTCCATTAGCGGGTGAGATGAATGTTCAAAAAACAGCAGAGACGTTTACCGTGTATATGTGTGTAGATGGGGAGTTTGAATTTATTTTGGATGGCAAACAGTATTCGTATTCTAAAGGGGATACGATTTTAGTACCAGCAGCATTAACAGATTTTCAATTGAGCGGAAAAGCTTCAATTTTAGAAATTTACATTTCGTAGTAGTGAATAGAAAGATTATGTGTACTTTTGCACACGCAAATTAAAATTAAAAATAAAATGGCAAACGTTAAGAATTTAAAGAAAGACATCAACTACGTTTTAGGAGATATTATTGAAGCAGTTTATTTGTTTGAAATTTCAACTTCAGGAGTTCCAACACCAGAAACTAATGCTTTGATTGACGAAGCTATTGCAGCTTTTGATGTTTTGATTACAAAAGTAAACGCTAAGAACGTTGAGAACAAAAAAGCACACTTCAAACAAATCAATGTTGAATTGGAACAAACTGCTAATCAATTGATTGCTAAAATCAACGAATTATAGTCGAAAAAAACCGTAAAAAAGTGTCAAATTATTTTGGAAAATTGAATTTCAGAATTATATTTGCACCCGTAATACGCTGCCAGCGTAGCTCAGTTGGCTAGAGCAGCTGATTTGTAATCAGCAGGTCGTGGGTTCGAGTCCCTCCGCCGGCTCAAAAAAACCATAACATTTGTTATGGTTTTTTTATTTTATAACAAAGCATAAAAAACCGTCAATTGCAATTGACGGTTTTCTTGTTTTTAATCGTTTTGACTATTGTTGCTTTTTAATGGAAGCAATATACTCGGTAAGTTTTTTACCATAAAGTGATTTAGATACTTTTGGTGTCAACGATTTTTGAATCGTATCTAAATATTTCATGTTGATATCATAAATCTCAGATAAGGCAAGATAAGGTGCTACTTCATATTCTTTGTTGTTGATGATGAAATTAGTAGCATACAAGTATTTTCTTTTGATATTGGATTCTTGTTGTGCAGTGATGCTTGCAATTTCTTTTTCGTTATTGCTTTTTAATGCTTTGAATTTTTTCTCAATCAAACTAAGTTCTTCGTCTTGAAAGCGATTGTCCACCTTTTTAAACTCGTAATACAAATCTTGATTTTTTGATCCTGTTACTTTTGCATCTGCGATGTAGTTCTCAAGGTCGGTATCGATGTTTACATTTCCAGGCTCAGCAAAGAATAATAAATTATTATCTAACGAATTGCTTACTCCTCTGTCAAGAAACAAGTATAACATTTCAGGTGATTTTAACTCGATATTGGTTTCAAAATTAGAGCTGCCATCTATAGCTATCGTGTCTAATGCCACTAGTTTATTATTAGTGACTCTTTGTACATACAAAGTTCCTTTTTTCAATCCTTTGATATTTCCTGTTAAGTGTAAATTGTTTTCCAATTTTTTTTCGGAACAAGCAAACACTAGTGTCAATGTTACGAAAGCAATACTAATTTTTTTCATTGTAGATTTATTTTGTCGCAAAATAACGAAAATTGTTGGAAAGCGATATTGAATTGCAAAAAAAATCCCAATCTATTTCTAAATTGGGATTTTGACTGATTAATTTGTTTTTATCCTTTTAACCAAGCGTTTTTTAAATTGGTTTTAGAGGCATCTGTAGCTTTTAAACCGTCTGTTTCTTCATAAGGCAAACTCACTTTTCCAGTTAGGATTTGTTCTTTACCGTCTCTTTTGATTTTGATGGTAATCTCGTCATTTTCTTTCCAGTTTTCGCTTTCGCCAATCATGTCATAGATGTTGTCTAGTGTATAGGCTTTGTTATTAATAGCTAGGATAATATCGTTAGCTCTCAAATCCAAGTTTTTGTAGAAGTCGATTAAATCGGTATTGGGTCTCACTAAAATTTCTTTGGTAGCTTTATCTACAGTAATATAAGGCGCTTGTCCTTTTAAGAATACGTTGCCCGCTTTTTTATCAGCTACTTTAGTTACGCCTACTTTAGCTAAGAATATATCGTATGGAATCGGCGTTGAACCCGAAACATACGTACTTAAAAAGTTACCTACTTCAGGATACGTTAGTGCTGTGATTTTAGCAAATAATTCGTTGTCGTTGAAAGCCTTGGTTACTCCGTATTCTTTTGATAATTGTTGCATTAAGTTCAAAATACCTCTTTCGCCGTTGCTTTTTTCACGGATGATGATATCGATACACATTCCGATTAAAGCGCCTTTTTGGTACACGTTTAAGTATTGTTCTTTGTACGGACTTTTTAAAACGTTAGCACTCATAGTGGTGAATGGCATGGTGTCGTCTAAAGTTTTTGCTTGTTCGATCTTTTCAGCCATACGAGTATAAAATTCTGCCTCGTCAATTAGACCTTGATTGATTTGGAATAAATTTGCAAAATATTCGGTTACTCCCTCATACATCCATAAATGTTGAGACATTTTTGGTGCATTGTAATCAAAGTATTGAATTTCGTTAGAGTGAATGGTTAAAGGGGTTACAATATGAAAAAATTCGTGTGAAACCACATCTTTCATTGATTTTTGTAACTCTTCTAGCGGCATCATTTCAGGTAATACAACGGTAGTAGCTGTCGGGTGTTCTAGCGCTCCAAAACCTTTGGCATCATTATCTTTCATTGAAGATAAGTACAGCAAAACACTGTATTTTTTAGTGGCATTGATATTTCCTAAAAACGTTTTTTGAGCCGTCATCATTTTTTTCATTTCAGGGGTAATGCTTTCAGCGGTTACTTTTCCTGAAGGCGAATACACTGCAATTTGAATGTCCATTCCGTTGACATTAAAAGTAGTGTAATCTGGTTTAGCATACATGATTGGGTTTTCGACTAATTCAGCATAGCGCGGTGTGTTGAATACGTCTTTGGATTTACTAGCGTCAGTATCACTCATGGAAGTAGCGCCCCAAAGTGTTTCAGGATGGGTAATAGTAACTTGATAAGGAAGGTCTTTTTTGTCTTGAAAGTAACCTACAAAACCATGTGTATTCAGCATAAAGTTGTTTCCTGCATCGATATTAGTTCCTGCAGGTGAGAAAATATCGGTTCCAAAACTTCCTCCTTTTTCAGTATCAAAAGTATCGTTGACTAAATAGGTGATTTTAGATAGATTTTTAGCATTCGAAATCGACCAAGTATTGTCGTCTGATTTCGTTACAGTCAATTCTTTTCCTTTTGAATCAAATGCCTTAAAACCTTCGATGTTTTTTCCGTAATTGTCTTCAGAATAGGTTCCAGGTACAATTTTAGGAATGCTGTAGGTAATTTTCTCAGTAGTTATTTTTGGTGCTTGAACGGTTACTTTGACTTTGTCGTCTTTTACGTCAATTAAGTCAATGCTCACTTTAATGTCTTGTTTTGCAATGGACTTGTTTTGTGCCATAGCGTTATTGCTGTTCCAAAGAAAAGCTACAAGCGCAAGTGCAATAATTGATTTTTTCATTTTGAATTTATTTAGATTGGGTTATTAGTATTCTTTTTTAGATAAATGTTACAATTTATAGTGATTGGATGAACGTAGTTATGATCAATGGTAATTCTTTGCTGATAGGCAAATCGGGATTAGTGTACGAAGCTTTGTTCTCCGCCTCATCTCCTTTGATTTCCTTAAAAATATGATTCATATTGGAAATAATTTTTAGTTGGGCCTCTGGTTTCGCTTGTTGTAATAATTGCGCATCATTCACACTTACTTGAATATCTTTGTCGCCATTGATTAATAGGGTTGGGACGTGTAGTTTCTTAATTTCAGACTGCGGGTTGTATTTGATCCACGAAATCATATAAGGTTGCACACTCGCTCTAAATAAGGAAGCAAGCATCTGATTTTTTAATTCGAAGGTGGTGCCACTTTTAAGTGTTTCTAGGTTTTTTTGTACTTCCTCTTTTAGAAAAGGGGCTTGTTTTCCAATTTGCTCCACCAAAACCTCGTCGATTGGGCGACCCGCTCCAGCAATTGAGATGTACCCATCAGCATTCCCATCAGCAGCCACCATTCCAATCAAGGCTCCTTCGCTATGCCCAGCAATAGTGATGCTGTGGTACTTTTTTTGGTTTTTGAAATATTGAATAACCGCTTTAGCATCGTCTATAAAATTATCGAAAGATAAACTCGCCTCGTCTAATTTTCCTGAAGCTATTTGAGCAAAAATTCGTTTGTCATAACTGTACACTGCAATACCGTTATTGGCTAATGCTTCGGCTAATAGTTTCAATGAGTTATTGGTTAACCCTTTTTGATTGCCGTCTCGGTCTGTAGGTCCGGAGCCAGCAATGAGAATCACCAAGTTCGTTTTATTACTTTGCTTTAATGGGGAATACAACGTACCTTTTAAAAGCGAATTAATTTCAATATCTGCTTTCGAAAATTCTATTTTTTCTTGAGAAAATGCAAGGGTTGAGAACAGAATGACAAATAAAACAAGGGCTTTTTTCATGGGGTAGTGTATAAAGGAATAAAAAAACTCCTGTTTTTCAGGAGTTCTGTAACTTAATCTAATTTATTTTTGATGTAGTATTTGCCATCCAATTCGTCGTCAAAATCATCGATTTTTACTGGTTTTGGTTTTGGTTTGTTGGCTGCCGCTTTCTTTTTCCACATTTCAAATTTTTCTGCGGGCATTTTCTTTTTCATAATTTCTAAAACCTCTTTTTCGGCTAAGCCAAATTCTTTTTTAATAATTTCAAAAGGGTTTCTTTCTTCTAGGGCCAAAGTCATCAATTTTTCCGTCTCTTCCCAATTTAATTCTTTACGGCTACTCTTTTTCATCAGCTGAAAATAATTCAAATAGTGTTGTTAGTTATTCGTTATTAGTTGTTGATTTGAAATCATTTATCAATATTAATAAAAAAAATAATTACTTCATTATCCTTAGTTTACTTTTTTTTCTGAAAAGGGATTTTTAATAAATTTCCTAGGTTATTGTGCTCTTCAGGCTGCATATGAGTGTCCACTCCGTACACAATTTCTTCTCTTGGCAGTACCTTAAAAGTACCGAATAATCGATCCCAAATAGAAAAAATATTACCATAATTACTATCCGTATACGGCATGACATAATGGTGGTGTACTTTGTGCATGTCGGGAGAAACAATAAAGTAACTCAAAAACAAATCGACTTTTTTGGGCAAGGCAATATTGGCATGATTGAATTGCGTGGCTATAACGGATAAGGTTTGGTACAAGAATACTAGCCACATCGGACTTCCCACAACTACCACTCCCAAAGTAGTGAATACAAACCGAATCACACTTTCGCCAGGGTGGTGACGGTTAGCTGAAGTAGTATCAATCCATGTGTCGGTATGGTGAATCAAATGGAAACGCCAAAACAATTTTACTTTGTGTTCTATTAGATGCACGAGATAAGCCCCTATTAAGTCTAATAAAAGCAAACCTATAAGGGTGTACGCTACTATTGGCATTTCAGGCAACCATTGTAACAATCCAAAGTGATTGGTAAAAGCCCAATCTGCTGTTTGTAATAAAATGAAAGCCAAACAGAAATTGACAATAATCGTAGTTAAAGTAAAAAAGATATTGATACCGGCATGTTGCCATCGTCTGTACTTGAAGTTAAACAAGGGAAAGGCATTTTCTATTAGCCAAAAAATAGTGATTCCGCTTACTAAAATAAGGCTTCGGTGTGAAGATGGAATGGTTGAGAAATAATCAATAATTGGTTGCATATTGGATCGATTTGAATCCAAATATAAACAATTATTTAATGGTTCGAAAGGTTAGATTAATTCTTGTGCCAATAGGTTTTGCTGTTTTTGGAATTTGGTGTTTCCAAAAATGTTGGGTGCTTCCTTTCATTAGTAAAAGACTGCCGTGTTCCAAAACAATATTCTTTTTGAGGTCTGGGATGGTGTTGTGCTTGAGCTGAAAAACACGTTCGGCTCCAAAGCTTACGGATGCAATACTTGGATTGTTGCCTAATTCTTTTTCGTTATCGGCGTGCCAACCGTTACTGTCTTTTCCGTCTCGGTATTGATTCAGTAAAACGGTGGTGAATTGGCATTCCGTCGTATCCTCAATGTAGTATTTGATTTTTTGCAAAAGGGTATTCCACGGATGTGGGTGCATCGTGATATTGGAATACGAATACGGTTTTCCTTCGTTTCCGTACAAAGCCGTCAATCGCGGTTGCGGATGGGTTTTGCCATATATAGTGATATCATCTTGTTGCCAAGCGATTTGTTGGAGTAATTCGGCATAGATACTATCCGCTTGTTCTTTATCAAAAAACTGAGGGTAATAGATAATTGCTGCATCTGGCAAATCGAGTACAAGAGGTTCGGGGGCGAAATTGAATAGCGATTCCACAATTATTAGGGTTTCTTGTAATTGATATTCATAATGATGATGGCGAGGATAATTAGCACAATTCCTAACCATTGTAGTCCGATGACACTTTCGTTCAATAAAAAATAGGCCATGAGTACTGAAACAGGAAGTTCTAAAGCCGAGACAATACTGCCTAATCCGATTCCCGTTAACGGAAATCCAGTATTGAATAATAAAGGCGGAATTACCGTACCGAAAAGAGCTAGTACAATTCCCCATTTGGCAAAAATGCCGAAATGGAAAGTCCCTGTTTGGGTTGCAATGGCAAATCCAAAAACAATTACAGCACCACCTAACAGCATAAACAAACTACGTTGCGCTGACGAAATACCAATACCTACTCGGTTAGCTGTAAACATAGTTGTTGTGAATGAAGTGGCTGATAGAAGTCCTAAAACAATACCTCGCCAATCCAAATTGATTTGGCTTTCTATTAAATTAGTAGCCAATGCGGTTCCAATAAGAACGACTACAACGGATATGATTTTTTGGGCTGAAGGGATTTTTTTTTCAAGAGCCATTTCAAATACAACACCCATCCAAACGGTTTGCATTAATAAAATAATAGCAATGGAAACCGGAATGTATTTTACGGCCAAATAATAGAAAACACTGGTCATCCCAAGAGATGTTCCTGCAAGCATCAATTGAAAAATGGTTTTGGATGAGGCGTTTGTAGTTGTACTATTCTTTTTTGATTTTTGGAAGGCGTTTATAAGTAGTATTCCCATAATTCCATACACAAATTGAGCAATTGTAACTTCGGGAGTGGTAAATCCTTCGGCATAGGCCATTTTTACAAAAGTTGCTAGCATGCCATAACTGGTTGCTCCAAGTCCGATGAGGAAAACGCCTTTTAGTTTTGAATTATTTGTCATTTAATTGATTTGTTTTTTATCCATTTCTGATAAATCGCTCAAGTGCAAACGCAAGGCATTTACTGAAATACTAATTTCCCAAAACGACAAACCAAGCGAAATTAATAAACTCAACAAACTCAATCCGAAGAAATACAGACTGATGGCTTGCTCTTCGAAAAATAATAGCAGCATCGCAAAAACAGACAAGAACAAGCACAATACACCCGCCATTTGCATGTAGCGAATTAAGGTAAGGCGCAGGTTGAGGTTTTTAATCTCTAACAAAATCATGCTGTTCTCCTTTTCTTTGTACACTTTTTTCAGTCCACGAATGATGCTTGCAATGGTCAAAAATCGATTGGTATAGGCCAAAAGAATTAACGAAGTTGCTGAAAAAAGCAGGGCGGGTGTTCCTATTTCTAAAGTCATATTTAATTGAGTGTAATTTCAGTGGCCAAAGTTCGTGATTCTTTATTCATTTTTAATTTTTTTTACCAATAACTTCGAGTTGGACTGTAACAAATGAATGCATTTAAAGACTAAACGTACAAACGAAATTTATATAATGAAAAAAATAATTGTATTACAAGCCTTATTTTTTGGTGCTTTTTCCCAGCTTTCTGCCCAAGAGACTACCAAAAAAGCACAGGAATTAAAAGAAGTGACCATTATTAAAACCAAGAAAGCGGTGGAGCAACGAGCAGATCGGACTATTTTTGATTTTGCCAATCAACCGAGTTTGAGTTCGGGTTCTGTTCTAGAAGGATTGAAAAAATTACCGGGTTTAATTGCTTCGGATATTGCGGGTATGATGTACCAAGGAAAGCAATTGGATGTGTATATGGACGGGCGACCGTTGAATATTTCTTCTAATGAATTGAATAGTTTCTTGGAAGGAATGCCGGCGAATGCGATTGAAAGAATTGAAGTGATTACGCAACCTGGTGCCGAATTCCCTGCGACTTCGGGAGGGGCTATTTTGAATATTATTACCAATAAAAACGCGAAGAACTTTTTGAGCGCCACCTACACCAATAGTACAAATGTCACTAATTATGACCGTTTGCGATGGAGAGTGAATAATAGCGTCTTATTGAATGCCAAAAACAAATACTTTGGTTGGCAATTGAACATGGGGCAAAACTATAGAGAAAGCGCCATGTGGACTTCGTTGATTAAAGAAGAAAATTCGAGTCAAACTTTGCTTTCCAATACAGATGCTGATAGAACCAATAGAACTAATTTTATCAAATCAGCCGTTACATTTGACTTGAAAAAAGATCGATTGTTGTTGAACTATGATGTGAATTATAACAATAATGGAAGCACTACCTTGTCGAATGGTCCTGGGTATGCTACCAATGACAATTCCAATACAAAAGGATGGCGTCAAGATGCGGTAGCAACTTATCAAAAACGATTTGAAGACAAGACGAAAAAGTTGGATTTTAAATTCAATTTCAATCGCAATCAGAGTGACTTTGTAATGAATTCATTAGGGTATGTGCTTCCCGTTCTAGACAACTCTTCGGATCAAAAATACTACAACTTCAAGTTTGATTATTCGCAACCGATTGCCTTTTCTGATGAAGGGAAAATAAGTTTTGGAAGTTTGCACGAAGAATTGGATTTCCAAACGCAAAACAGAGGGGTAACTAATTTGGATTACCAAAGAAAAACCACCGCAGGGTATTTTGAACTGCAAACCAAATTCAAAAGTATGAGTTTTATTTTGGGAGGTAGAGCCGAAGATTACGACATTTCTGGAAAAACCAACACGACTGATTTGACTCCTTTCAAACAGTTTCGTTTCTTCCCAAATGCGAGTGCGCAGTACAATTTTAACAAGTCGGTGTTTTTTAATGTGAATTACAATAAGAAGATTACGTTACCAAGTACGTCAGCCTTGAATCCGAACAATACCAATTATCAAAACCCGAATATTGGTTATGCTGGAAACCCGAATTTGCAACCTACGATATATGATAACTACGAAGTGAAACTGAGTGCGTATGATTATGCATTTATAGGTTATTCTTTGAGTTCGGCTAAGAATCAAGTGATCCAAAGAGTGAATTTGAATTCGAATGTGGTAGTCAATTCCAATGAGAATGTACCTGAAGTGAAAATTCATAATTTCAATATTGGAATGCCTATTCCGTACATGTTGTTTACCAAAGGATTGGCCGAAACGATGAAGATGAATGTGAATCCCGATGAGATGAATTTTATTTTTGTGTATGCAGCTTATCAGTTGCACCAAATACCATCAATAGAGACCAAAGGATTTTGGGTGTATAATCTGATGTCACAAATGGTGTTGCCAAGTAAAATTAAGTTTGTTGCCAACTTCAGTTATATTACTGCTAAAGGAAATTACTATTATTTTATTGCGAACAAACCATTTAATAATACCGTGGATTTGTCATTGTCTAAAAAGTTTTTGAAAGACCAGTTGTCTGTTTCCATCAATGCGGATGATATTTTCAATTCGAATCGATTTGTGTTCAACTCGTACAACACGCCGCTGTTGTTGAGCAACAAAATGGATTCACGCCGATTTGGATTTAGTATCAATTACAAGATTCCAACGAAGAATAGATTGGCTAAAGAAACCCCAATTTTATTGAATAAGGATAAAAAAGAAGAAACCGGAATTATTGGGAATTAAAATAAAAAAGCCTGTTAGTTCAACTAACAGGCTTTTATTTTATACGAAGTTCGTATTATTTTAAGATGTCAAAACTACGTTTCACAAAAGCGGTTAACGCTTCTCCTTTGAGTAAGTTTTGCGATAATTTAGCCAAGTCTAGGGCTTGTTTGACCAAGCTTTCTTGAACTGTTTCGTCTTCGGTGTTCAAAATGGTCGTTGCCAAATCAGAGTTGGTGTTCACCACTAAGTTGTACATTTCAGGCATGTTACCCATACCAAACATACCGCCACCGGTTTGACTCATTTCTTTCATGCGTCGCATAAACTCGGGTTGTGTGATGATGAAAGGCGCTGCTTGACTGTCTAAGGCTTCCAATTGAACGGTATAGTTTTGCTTTGGCACAATCGTTTCTACTACCGTTTTCAAACTCGTTTGTTCTTCGTCTGACAATTTAGAAATAGTAGTATCTTCTTTCTTGATTAAATTATCAATATGGTCTGAATCCACACGAACAAAAGTAATTTCGCTATTGTCTCCTTCAATTTTTTGGATGAGGTGCGAAATAATTGGTGAATCCAATAACAAGACTTCATATCCTTTTTCTTTTGCAATTTCGATGTACGAGTGTTGCGCCTCTTTATTGCTAGCGTAAAGTAATACTAATTTGTTGTTTTTATCCGTTTGCTTTTCTTTTAGTTGTTCTTTCAATTCGTCCAAAGTGTAGTACTTGTCGTCTACTGTTGGGTACAAAACAAAAGCGCCTGCTTTTTCATAGAACTTATCTTCAGACAACATTCCGTATTCCAAAACAATTTTGATGTCGTTCCATTTTTGTTGAAAATCAGCACGGTTGTCATTGAATAATGCTTTTAGTTTGTCGGCTACTTTACGGGTGATGTAATTCGATATTTTCTTCACCGCAGCATCTGCTTGTAAACCGGAACGCGACACGTTCAACGGAATATCTGGAGAATCAATCACTCCTTTCAACATCGTTAAGAACTCAGGTACAATTCCTTCTACATTATCCGTAACAAATACTTGGTTTTGGTACAATTGGATTTTGTCTTTTTGGATTTGTAAATCCGATCCTAATTTTGGGAAGTACAAAATCCCTGTTAAGTTGAACGGATAATCTACATTCAAATGAATGTTGAATAAGGGTTCTTCAAACTGCATTGGGTACAATTCGTGGTAGAACTTTTTGTAGTCTTCCTCAGATAATTCGGTAGGCTGTTTTGTCCAAGCCGGATTCGGATTGTTGATGATATTGTCTACTTCAATAGTTTCAGGTTTTGCGTCTTCGGCAGCACCTTCAGGCAAAGGAAGTGCTTCTGTTTTGGTTCCAAATTTAATTGGAATAGGCATGAATTTATTGTAACGATTCAGTAATTCTTTGATTTTGAATTCTTCTAAAAACTCCAAAGAATCCTCTGCGATATGCAAGATAATTTCAGTTCCTCTGTCGGTTTTGTCAGCAGGTTCCAAAGTAAATTCGGGACTACCATCGCAAGTCCAATGCGCTGCTGGTTCGTCTTTGAATGATTTAGTGATGATTTCTACTTTTTCAGCGACCATAAAAGCCGAGTAAAATCCAAGACCAAAGTGTCCAATGATTCCAGAATCTTTAGCTGAATCTTTGTATTTGTCTAGGAATTCTTCTGCTCCAGAAAAAGCCACTTGATTGATGTATTTTTCTACTTCGTCAGCGGTCATCCCTAAACCTTGATCAATGATGTGCAGTTTTTTGCCTTCTTTGTCAATTTTTACTTCAATAATGGGATTACCATACTCTACTTTGGCTTCGCCAATACTTGTTAAGTGTTTTAATTTTAAGGTAGCGTCAGTTCCATTTGAAATCAATTCGCGCAAGAAAATTTCGTGATCGCTGTATAAAAATTTCTTGATTAATGGGAAGATGTTCTCTACCGAAACATTAATTTTTCCAGTTGTCATAGTGTATAAATTTTAAGTTTAAATTGATGTTGAAATGATTTTCAAATAAGATACCAAATTCCTTTGAAGTGACAAATTGGCATTTGGTCGATTTTATATCTTTATGGGCGTTTTCTTCGATTATCTTTAGGTTAGTTTAAAATAAAAAATACAAAAGATGAGAGAAATAATTAGTATAAGTAGCAGTGTGGTATTGATTTTAGTAAGTATAGCGAGTAGTTGTGACTCGGTTAAAAATGCGAGTAATACACAAAAAGGAGCCGTAATAGGTACTGTAAGTGGAGCTGTAATTGGAGGTATTATAGGCAATAATGCGGGCAAAGGAGGTAAAGGGGCTTTAGGAGCTGTTTTAGGAGGAGTTGTTGGTGGTGTAGCGGGTGGACTTATTGGAAATAAAATGGATAAACAGGCTCGAGAGATTGATCAAGCTTTGCCTGGAACCGAAGTACAACGAGTAGGAGAAGGAATTCGTTTAGTGCTCAATGAAAATGCGATTCGTTTTAATACTAATATGTCTTCATTGACACTTCAAGCGCAACAAAATTTAGATAAACTCATTCCGATTTTACAAAAATATCCTGAAACCGATATCCAAATTTTTGGATATACCGATACCTCAGGTACACCAGAATATAATTTGACACTTTCGCAGAAAAGAGCCGATACGGTCAAATGGTATTTGGTTTCCAAAGGGCTAAGCCCAGGCCGATTTAGTACCTTTGGATACGGTGTGGCAGATCCAATTGCGACTAACGAAACGGCAGAAGGTAGAAGTCAAAATCGCCGAGTAGAGTTTGCGATTACTGCCAATGAAAAAATGGTTCAAGACGCGAAAAACGGAAATTAATAGTTGTTCTAAAATTTATTTTTAAGCTGTCCTCTTATGGGGCAGCTTTTTTTGTTGAAGTATTCCAATTAACATTGTAAATTTGGTTCCTTTATAACCAAGCATGCTCGAACTCAAGAATATCAGCTTTACCTATATCGACCAACCCGTAATTAAGGAGTTGAGCTGTGTTGTACACCAAGGACAAAACATATCTGTCATTGGCGAAAGCGGCTGTGGTAAAAGTACATTACTAAAGTTGATTTATGGTTTGTACGATTTGGATTCGGGTAGCATCAGCAATAACGGACAAGCTATTTTGGGTCCTAAATTCAATTTAATTCCCGGCGAAGACTATATTAAATATTTGGCACAAGATTTTGATTTGATGCCTTATATTACGGTAGAAGAAAATGTGGGCAAGTACTTGTCGAATATCTATCGCGATAAAAAGAAAGCCCGCGTTCAGGAGTTATTGGAAATGGTCGAAATGACGGATTATGCCAAAGTCAAAGCCAAATATTTGAGTGGCGGTCAACAGCAACGTGTGGCTTTAGCCAGAGTCTTGGCTTTGGAACCCGAGATTTTATTGTTAGATGAACCTTTTAGCCAAATTGATTCTTTTCGGAAAAATGCGTTGCGCAGAAATGTGTTTCAGTATTTAAAAGAAAAGAAAATTACGTGTATTATAGCCACTCACGATAGCACTGATGCCTTGTCTTTTTCGGACGAAACCATTGTCATGCAGAGCGGAAAAATCATTGCTAACGACAATCCTCAAAATTTATATCATCATCCTGCGTCCCAATATATCGCCTCGCTTTTTGGCGAAGTCAATGAATTAGAATTGGACGGGAAAGTGCATTTGGTTTATCCACATCAACTTAAGTTGGATGCTACTGGACCACTAAAAGGGATTGTAAAACATTCCTATTTCAAAGGAAGCCATTATTTGATTGAGGTTGGTTCAGAACGACAATCGTTATTTTTTGAAAATGCCTTTCCGATAGCTACAGGAGAAGCAATCCGATTGCAAGCTTGTATAAATACGTTATAATTGTACCACAATCCGATTTATTTACTACTTTAGATTTTGAAATCGAATAGATAGCCCTAAATTTAATACACTACTTACACGTATGTACCACTCAAAAATAACAGGATTAGGATTTTATGTTCCTGACAATGTAGTTACGAATGATGATTTGTCTAAAATCATCGATACGAATGATGAATGGATTCAAGAAAGAACTGGGATTCAAGAACGTCGTCATATTATTTCCGGTCAAGATACTACGACATCCATGGGAGTCAAAGCAGCCGAAATTGCTATTGAGCGCTCGGGTGTAGCCAAAGAAGATATTGATTTTATAGTATTTGCGACTCTAAGTCCGGATTACTATTTTCCAGGTCCAGGCGTTTTAGTGCAACGTGATCTAGGCTTGCGAACAGTAGGAGCTTTGGATGTTAGAAACCAATGTTCGGGATTTGTCTATGCCTTATCTGTAGCCGATCAATACATTAAAACTGGAATGTATAAAAATGTTTTGGTCATTGGTTCCGAGGTACAATCTACTGGATTGGACATGACCACTCGTGGACGTGGTGTTTCGGTGATTTTTGGTGATGGAGCAGGAGCGGCAGTCTTAAGTCGTGAAGAAGATTTGACCAAAGGGATTTTATCCACTCACCTACATTCAGAAGGCTTACATGCTGAAGAATTGATTGTAAAAGCACCCGGAATGGGCGGCCGATGGGTAACCGATATTTTGAAAGACAACTACCCAGACGATGAAAGTTATTTCCCATACATGAATGGACAATTTGTATTCAAACATGCAGTGGTTCGTTTTGCTGAGGTAATCAACGAAGGTTTGGAAGCCAATAATTTACAAGTCACTGATATTGATATGTTGATTCCGCACCAAGCGAATTTGAGAATTTCGCAATTCATTCAGAAGAAATTCGGATTGAAAGACGAGCAAGTACACAATAATGTAATGAAATACGGAAATACTACCGCAGCTTCTATACCAATTGCTTTAACTGAGGCTTGGGAGCTGGGTAAAATCAAATCAGGCGATACGGTAGTTTTAGCGGCTTTTGGAAGTGGCTTTACTTGGGCAAGTGCGATTATTAAATGGTAGTTGTTGTTCATTAACCATTTTTGTTAAAATTGTAAACCATTACGAAATTAAGGTTCATTAAGCGCTAAATGAATCTTAATTTCTTAATGGTTTTTTAAATTTAACCACATAGAAACATAGGTTTGTTAGTTGTAAGGAAAATATAGAAATACTTTTATTTTTCACATAGCTATGTGACTAGTGGAACGTCTCTCCAATTCTTTGTTTAGTACTTTTAATCTATGTATCTATGTGGTAAAAAAATGTTTAAAATTTGCCACAGATTTCACAGATTATATTGACTTATACAAATAAAATCAGTTGAATCCGTGGCTAAAAAAACAAACAAAATCTCTTTTTTGCTAACTAAAACCGATTCAAAAAAAGGCTATTCTAATTCCTTCTGAAATCCTTATATTTGCACTCTTAAAAAATAAATTCAATGTCATTACAACACATTCTTACTCCATCTATAGCAAAAGCGATTCAAAGTTTATTTGAAGTGTCCGTTGATAAAGTAGAATTTCAAGCAACCCGCAAGGAGTTTGAAGGCGATATTACGATGGTTATTTTTCCTTTATTAAAATTGGTGAAAAGCAATCCAGTGGAATTAGGAAATAAAATAGGAAACTATTTAGTAGGGAATGTACCAGAAGTAGCCCGTTTTAATGTGGTGTCTGGATTTTTGAATATTGTAATCTCCGATTCGTATTACTTGAATTTCTTCAACGGAATCAAAGACGATGCGAAATATGGTTTTGTAACGCCTAATCCGTCAGACAAAGCAGTGATGGTCGAATATTCTTCGCCTAACACTAATAAGCCCTTGCACTTAGGACATGTGCGTAACAATTTGTTAGGCTATTCGGTGGCTGAGATTATCAAAGCTTCAGGAAAGAAAGTTTATAAAACTCAAATTATCAACGACCGTGGGATTCATATCTGCAAGTCGATGTTGGCTTGGAAAAAATTTGGTAATGGCGAAACGCCAGCTTCCACAGGATTAAAAGGAGATAAATTAGTTGGGAATTACTATGTAGCTTTTGATAAAGCCTACAAAGAAGAAATCAACCAATTGATGGCTGCTGGTAAAACCGAAGAAGAAGCCAAAAAGCAAGCGCCAATCATTCTAGAAGCACAAGAAATGTTGCTGAAATGGGAAGCAGGAGATGAAGAAGTCAAATCCCTTTGGGCGATGATGAACCAATGGGTGTACGATGGTTTTGCGACTACCTACAGCAATTTGGGAGTTAACTTTGATAGTTTTTATTACGAAAGCAATACCTATTTATTAGGAAAAGATGTGGTTCAAATTGGTTTAGAAAAAGGCGTTTTTGAAAAAGATCCAGACGGTTCGGTTTGGATTGATTTGACTGACGAAGGTTTGGACCGAAAAATCGTGTTGCGTTCCGACGGAACTGCGGTGTATATGACACAAGATATTGGTACGGCAATCCAACGTGTGAAAGATCATCCCGATGTGGGAGGAATGGTATACACGGTGGGTAACGAACAAGATTACCATTTCAAAGTGTTGTTTTTGATTTTGCAAAAACTAGGTTTTGATTGGGCTTCGAGCTTGTACCATTTGTCGTACGGAATGGTGGATTTGCCTTCGGGCAAGATGAAAAGCCGTGAAGGAACCGTAGTCGATGCCGATGATTTAATGCAAGAAATGACGAGTACGGCTCAAAACATTTCGGAAGAATTAGGCAAATTAGAAGGCTATTCAGAAGAAGAGAAAACCAAATTATACAACACGATTGGTTTGGGTGCTTTGAAATACTACATTTTGAAAGTAGATCCTAAAAAACGCATCTTGTTCAATCCAGAAGAATCGGTTGATTTTGCTGGAAATACAGGGCCGTTTATTCAATATACCTATGCGCGTATTCAGTCGATTATTCGTAAAGCCACTTTTGATTTTTCGGCTACAGCCAAAACTACCGACTTGCACGAAAAAGAAAAAGAATTGTTAAAACAAATTGAACTGTATCCAGAAGTGATTCAGAATGCGGCACAGAATCATAGTCCTGCTTTGATTGCGAATTATACCTATGAGTTGGTACGCGAATACAATTCGTTTTACCAAGCGGTACCTATCTTGGGCGAAGAAAACCAAGAAAAGAAAATATTCAGAGTGCAACTCTCTAAAAAAGTAGCCGATACGATTGCTTCTTCGTTTAGTTTGTTAGGGATTAATGTTCCAGAGAGAATGTAAAGTTGTAACTTTATTATAAATGAAAACGACCTTTAGAGGTCGTTTTTTTTGTTTGTATAACCACCCGAAAGGATTCGGGCGGTAGAGAAGGAATTAGCCATCGGTTTTCTTAGTACCAATTAAATTCTTTAAAAATGAAAACATACAAAGCAATTATGACTATGCAACTCGCTTCTGATTTCAACATTAAGTTATTTGTTTTTGTATCAATGTTATTATTTTCGAGACTTTTATAGATTTTTATAAACCAACAAATAACAAATGCTAATAATGAAATATTATGATTATTAACATTTAACCAAATTATATTCATGAAAAACCAAGTAAAAAGTCCGCCAATAAAAATTCCTATTTGTAAAGGTATTTTTAGCTTTTTTAATATTTCTCCAATTAGGCTGATTGGAATAAATGTAAAACTCAATACTTGTGTTAAAAATATTATTATGTAAGAAGCTATTAGTATCATAAATTATGTAATTAATCTTAAATGAATAAAAGTTAAAATTTTAGAGATGAATTTACCCGTCCTTCGAAGTTACCTGACTTATATCGGGTAAAATGATTATTAAATGGAATTTATATTTTTTTTCGAGGTAGGGAGACCTTTTCAGAGCATCTTAATATTTTTAATTATACTTCGTAGAGCGGGGGTGGTTAGTTGTTTTTAATTTTATTAATCAAGAATTCAAGTTTTGTTTTTTTATAATTTAGTAATGATTTAAATAAGTAATAAATTGTAAAAAAAGCACTTAATATTAATGATAATACAAAAAAAGCATACCAATAATTTTTTGTTATACCTAAAAACTCTTTGAAATCAGCAGCCGTAAGAAATGTTAATAATAATGATAAAAAAATACCAAGTGGTGTTAACCAAATAGTCAAATTGGTATAGTTGCTTAAAAATTTAATTAGTATATTTTCTAATTTATCTTCGGTTATTTCTATGAGGTCAGATTTTGTATTTGAGCAAACTTGACTTATAAATCTACTGTTACTTTTTGAGTTGTTATTTGAATCACTAGCCATTTTTAAAATCCTCTCTTGTGTAAAAATTGAACATAAATGTCATTCCAACATTATTTAAGTCAAAAACTCTATAATTGAAAAATAATGGTTTTGTTCTTAAGGTGCCTAATTCAACTAACTCAGTATTTCCTCCATTTTGGAAATGATTGAAATTTTTCAAATCCACTTGTATTGTAAATTTGTCTAATGCAATAAAGTTAGAATTTGAAGCTTTATCGGTTGTATCGGTAACAAAGTTGATTATAAAAGTAAAGTCCCCCTCAACTTCATCCTTTATTTTAATTTTTATAGGCATATCTTTGATTTGAATAATGATTCCAGAATGAACTAGATTATATTCTCCAAGGGAAATTTCCATTTTATATTTTTAATTAAGATTTTTTATTTTTTAATTACTTTATAACATTTGTAAATCTAATTTTAGCAATTCAGTTTTTTATTTGGTGAATTTTTGGTTTAGTTTATGCAATTCTATTTATTCAGAAACACAATTAAACCAAAAATTTATGCTTTTAATACCTAAAAAAATTCAGAATGTTTGTGGAATTAGCAATCTTTTTATGCTATAATTACTTGCTTTTTTTGAACAAAAAAATTAATCTTTATACAACTGATAAATAACGCTAAAACTGTATGAAATAACATTTGTTACTATGTCATATTTTTCGATTTGCCATCCATCAGATAAATATTTATTTAATTCTGTTAATTCGTGTTCAAAGCTTTTTGTTCCGTCATTTTTTACAGTTGAAACAATGTTTGCTACTAATACTTTTTTCATTTTTATTTATTGTTAAGGTTAAAATTATTTTACGCCATCAATTTTGAATCGGATGGATTGGGAGGTTAACTTGAATATCCAAAACAAAGTTTCGCTAATCAACTAAATTTGTTGTATTTGCTAGTCCTTAAATCAAAATGATTTACTTTTTCAAGCCAACCCACAGCAAAGCCAAAGCCTTTCTAGTGCTCAATTTGTTTTTTTTACCTCTTGTTTTATTGAAACCTACAGCAACAGATGCGTTAGTGTAGGGGAGCTCCGGAAGCTGCTGCGTGCGTAATGTAATTAATTTAACATGAATGACTTGTATTTTGTCATTCCGACAAAAGGAGGAATCTCATTAGTTACTCTAGTTATTAGATTTAACGTTTCTCCCGATGGTCGAAATGACAATTTATACTTAAAGTGCTTACTATTTTTGTTTACTAAAAATAATAGGCATGTACGAGACGATAGCTTTAGGGAATAGGCTGTCAAACAATTTTACTAGTCATCAAATTTTTTCAAGTTGTCCAATTTTTTTCCAATTTGGGTCAATTTTCAGTGCAACAGCCACATAGACATCTTTTCCGTTGTTTTTGAATGCAGTTCCTTTATTCATTTGTGCATTAATTTGGTCTGGTGTTAAATTATAAATTGCCCCAGTAATTGGATCAATAATTACTCCAATTAGCCCACCAAATAAAATGTTTCCAATATACCAAGCATTAAATTTTTTGGTCAATTTTGTTTCATAAGTTTGGTAACCATCAAGTTTGATCATTACGCTGTGTTCACTTTTTCTGGCAAGTTTAATTTCAAACGGTGTTTTACCAACTTCAACTTCATCAATATAAATTGTTGCAGTTGAAGGATTACTGTCGAATTTTACATTTTGCTTTGAACCTGAAATAATTGTTGCACAACTTGATGTTAATAAAGCAATTGCTAATGTACTAGAGATAATTGTTTTTCTCATTTAATAAAATATTAAGGGTTAATTAATTTGTAGTTGATATTGAGATAATTTAGTTACATCACCCTCAAAATAATAAAATTCAACAGAGATTCTGTAACAAGAACTCCATAAATCAGGTGTCGATTTTTTAATTACTTTTACGATATTCGCTCCATTAGCTCTTGCAAGTTTTCTTGCACTGATTAAATTTGTGTTGAAATCACAATCTGTAGAAAACCCACTATCTCCAAATCTTGCTTCTCCAATTTTTTTTGCATTTTCAGGAAGTTTGTTTTCTAAATCCAAAAAAGCAACTTTATTTTCTATTGTTAAAGGTTTTAGTTGCTCTGTAAAACTTGACTGAATGCTTGCTCCACAACTTGTGAGCAAGAAAATAGAAATTCCAAATAATAATTTTCTCATTAATTTTCTTTTTTAGTTAATTTTTAATTACTCAAATATCATTGAGAAGGTTTATATATAAAAAACAAAGTTTCGCCAATCAACTAAAAATTTGTTGTATTTGCTAGTCCTCAAATCAAAATGATTCACTTTTTCAAACTAAACCATAGCAAAGTCAAAGCTTTTCTAGTGCTCAATTTGTTTTTTTACCTCTTGTTTTTTGAAACCTACAACAACAGATGCGTTAGTGTAGGGGAGCTGTTTTTTGTGGGGAGTACAGCTCGTCAATAGTACTATTGAAATTCAAATGTAAGAGTTTTATTTTAATAATTGGAATGGGTTGTCATTTTTTTTATAAATAATTTCAGAGTTTCATCCCGTTACTTAGACACAAAATGGAATGGTCTAAAAATCTAAATAGTCTAAAAATCCCATTACAATTATATAAGTATTGAATTGCCTAATTATTGAATTAGTTTATCTTTGCGTTTCAATAAAATAAAAAACTATGTTTAGTAATTTAAGCGATAAATTAGATAAAGCCTTTCACGTATTAAAAGGACACGGAAAAATCACTGAGATTAACGTAGCAGAAACTTTAAAAGAAGTGCGTCGTGCGTTATTGGATGCCGATGTGAACTTTAAAATTGCCAAAGATTTTACTGCCAAAGTAAAAGACAAAGCGATGGGTCAAGATGTATTGACGACATTGCAACCAGGTCAATTGTTAGTGAAGTTGGTCAAAGATGAATTGACCGAATTGATGGGTGGCGATGTGGCCGGAATCAATCTTTCGGGAGCGCCAACAGTCATCTTGATGTCGGGTTTACAAGGGTCGGGTAAAACGACTTTCTCAGGTAAATTAGCGAATTACTTACAAACTAAAAAAGGAAAGAAACCACTATTGGTGGCTTGTGATATTTACCGTCCAGCGGCGATTCAGCAGTTGTATGTGGTAGGAGATTCCATAGGTGTTGAGGTGTACTCAGAACCAGAAAATAAAAATCCTGTTGAAATTGCTCAAAACGCCATCAAACACGCTAAAGCCAATGGTTTTAATGTAGTGATTGTCGATACTGCAGGCCGTCTAGCAGTAGATGAGGAAATGATGAACGAAATTGAACGCGTTCATAAAGCAATTCAGCCGCAAGAAACATTATTTGTAGTCGATTCGATGACGGGTCAAGATGCTGTGAATACTGCTAAAACTTTCAACGATAGATTGAACTTTGATGGGGTAATCTTAACCAAATTGGATGGAGATACGCGTGGTGGAGCAGCGCTTTCTATTAAATCAGTTGTCAACAAACCAATTAAGTTTGTGGGTACAGGTGAAAAAATGGAAGCAATTGATGTGTTCTATCCAGTGCGTATGGCAGAACGTATCCTTGGAATGGGAGACGTAGTGTCTTTGGTAGAAAGAGCGCAAGAACAATACAACGAAGAAGAAGCAAGAAAACTACAAAAGAAAATCGCGAAAAACGAATTCGGTTTTGATGATTTCTTGGCACAGATTCAACAAGTGAAAAAAATGGGTAATATGAAAGACTTGGTGGGAATGATACCAGGTGCTTCTAAAGCCATGAAAGATGTGGAGATTGAAGACGACGCTTTCAAACATATTGAAGCGATTATTCACTCGATGACACCTATTGAAAGAAGCAAACCTGCTTTGATTGATATGAAACGTAAAACGAGAATTGCTAAAGGCTCAGGAACCAAAATCGAACAAGTGAATCAATTGATGAAACAGTTTGAGCAAATGAGCAAAATGATGAAAATGATGCAAGGTCCTGGAGGTAAAAACCTAATGAAGATGATGGGCGGAATGAAAGGAATGCCAGGTGGTATGCCGGGGATGAGATAAAAAAAGTTTATGAGGTTAAAATGTTAAGAGATTAAAAGGTTAAAATTACAACACACTATTCAGAGTTTATTTTTTTTAGTTTAAACATATAAACTCCTAAACAACTAAACTATATATAATGCAACTACTAGACGGAAAAAAGACATCGGAAGATATCAAACAAGAAATTGCAGCTGAGGTTCAAAAAATGAAAGCCAATGGCGAAAAAGTACCTCATTTAGCAGCAGTTTTGGTTGGAAATAATGGTGCGAGCTTGACTTATGTGGGCAGCAAAGTGCGTTCTTGCGAACAAATTGGTTTTGAATCGACTTTGGTGTCTTTGCCAGAAACAATTACCGAAAACGAATTGTTAGCCAAAATCGCTGATTTGAACGAAGACGATAATTTGGACGGATTTATTGTTCAATTGCCTTTACCAAAACACATCAACGAAGAAAAGATATTAATGGCAATTCACCCCGATAAAGATGTGGATGGTTTTCATCCGACTAATTTTGGTAAAATGGCTTTGGAAATGGAAACGTTTTTGCCAGCTACTCCGTTTGGAATCATGCAATTGTTAGAGCGTTACAAAGTGGAAACTGCAGGAAAACATACTGTGGTTATTGGAAGAAGTCATATTGTGGGTCGACCAATGAGTATTTTGATGAGTCGCAAAGGGTATCCAGGGGATTCAACCGTAACCTTAACACACAGTAGAACTAAAAACATCGAAGAATATACTAAGAATGCCGATATCATTATCACTGCTTTGGGAGTACCTAATTATTTAAAAGCGGATATGGTGAAAGACGGTGTTGTAGTCATTGATGTGGGTATTACGAGAGTAGAAGATGCTTCGCATCCAAAAGGCTATGTAATTACAGGCGATGTTGATTTTGACGAAGTAAGCAAGAAATCTTCTTTTATTACACCAGTTCCTGGTGGAGTAGGGCCTATGACCATTGCGATGTTGTTGCAAAACACACTTTTGGCACGTCAGATACGAGCTAGAAAATAAAAGGTAATTGATATAAAATATAAAAGGCTGTTCGTGAGAACAGCCTTTTTTGGTATTAATTTCTTCTGAATTTCGAATCATTCCTTCTTGGAAATTCTATTTTTCGTCTTGTGGGTTCTGATTTGGGTAAACTCGCCTCTTCCGTTTTACTAGATGGTTCAATCAGCTGATTCAATTCTTTAATTTCAGCTTCGGTCAATTCGCGGTAGCGCCCCACAGGAACATCCAGCGAGATATTGATAATTCGGATGCGTTTTAAGGCAGTTACTTCATAGCCTAAATACTCACACATTCTACGAATTTGACGGTTTAAGCCTTGCGTTAAAATGATTTTGAAGTTGTATTTGCTAATTTGCTCTACCTTGCATTTTCGGGTTACAGTTTCTAAAATAGGTACGCCATTACCCATACGCTCTATAAAACGATCGGTAATTGGTCGGTTGACCGTTACGGTATATTCTTTTTCGTGATTGTTTCTGGCACGCAATATTTTGTTGACAATATCACCGTCGTTGGTCATGAAAATCAAACCTTCACTGGCTTTGTCTAATCGACCAATAGGGAAAATACGTTTGGGATAGTTGATGTAATCGACAATGTTATCGCGAACGTCCAAATTAGTCGTACATTCAATTCCAACGGGTTTATTGAAAGCCAAATAAATGGATTTTTCGTTTTTTTCGATAATCAGTTTGCCATCAATACGCACTTCGTCTTCAGGAGCTACTTTAGTCCCCATTTCAGGTACAATGCCGTTGATGGTCACTCTTCCTTCTTCGATGAGTTTATCGGCTTCTCTGCGCGAGCAATAGCCGGTTTCTCCAATGAATTTATTAAGGCGTTTTAGATTTTCTTCCATGCCACAAAAGTAATGAATTTTGGGATGTATTAATTTGAATCCGAAAGGAAGTCTACGATTTTTTTGTACACGTCTTTGTTTTGCAAACTGTGTCCTAATCCTTTGGTGGTTTCCAAAACAGAGGCTTTCCAATGATTGGTGATTTTTTCGCCTTCTTTGTACAACACAATTTTGTCTTCTACATCGTGAATAATAAAACCTTTGGCTGTAATGTTTGGAGTAAAATGTTGTGCAGAAAATTGTTCGACTTTGATTTGGAAGTAATCCCAATAATGTTGGTGTAATAACTGCACCATGCGACTATTCAAACTCAATAATTTGATGTAGTTTTCAAAAATGACTTTAAAGTCGGCAGGAGCGCCTAACAATACCATTTTTTCAATACTTGGATTTTGGTAGGTAGCTTGGTAATACAAACTTGTTTTTCCACCAATCGAATGACCAATGATATACTTGGGTGCGTATTTTTTGGACACAATATCGATATAAGAAGCATACTGGAACACATTGAATTCTTTCCCTTCCGAAAGTCCGTGAGCAGGTGCGTCAATAGCAATTATGGTATGGCCTGTTTCTAGAAGATGCGGAATTAATTTTTTCCAACGTGCCGTATTGCTTTCCCAACCGTGAATTAGAAAAATAATTTTTTCATCGCCTTTCCAGATATAGGTTTGGAAGTTTTGTCCGTTTTTTTCAAAAGTTTCTTTTTCGGCTTCGGCTAAAAATGGGGGTAAATTTGTGGCGTCCAACTTTCCTTTGCGGGGTTGGCTAAAAAGGGAGTACGCAATTAGGGTTGCTTTTTTAGGAGCTATAAAACACAATAGGTTGAGGTAGGCTCCGTAAGATTTGGTAGTAATATAGAAAAGGAATCGTTTCATAATAAAAAAGTCCCGATTTGCATCGGGACTTAAAGTATTTAAAATTTAGAAAATAATTTTTCCATTTTTTCTCTTTCTTCTTCGGCTAATGTACTGTCAACCAAAATTCTTCCAGAGTGTTCATCTGTGATAATTTTCTTTCTTGAAGCAATTTCCACTTGTGTTTGTGGTGGAATAGTAAAGAAAGAACCTGCAGAGGCTCCTCTTTCGATAGAAACAACAGCTAATCCGTTACGAACGCTGCTTCTGATTCTTTTGTAAGCAGTTAACAAACGCTCTTCGATTTGTGCTTCGTACTCAGCTGATTTTTCAGATAAGAATTCTTCTTCTTTCTGAGTTTCAGCCATAATAGCATCCAATTCTGATTTTTTGTGTTTCAAGTGTGCTGATTTTGCTTCTAATTTTTCTTTAGAATTAGCAATCACCTCTTTTTTATGTTCGATAGAAGCTTTCATTTCTTTGATTTGCTTTTCAGCCAATTGAATTTCTAATTCTTGAAATTCAACTTCTTTAGTCAAAGAGTTGTATTCTCTGTTATTACGAACGCTCTCTTGTTGTTTAGTGTATTTTTTGATAGCTTCTTTGTGATCGTCAATAGCATTTTTCTTTACTTTGATTAGATCTTCAATTACTTCAAGCTCGCTTTTTAATTTTTCTGAACGAGTGCTTAAACCAGCTACTTCATCTTCTAAATCTTCTACTTCTAAAGGAAGTTCTCCTCTAACGTTTCTGATTTCGTCAATTCTAGAGTCAATTAATTGTAAATCGTAAATTGCTCTTAACTTGTCCTCGACACTTAATTCTTTTTTAGTCGCCATATTTTATAAGTACTTAACTGGATTTGTATTTTCTTCTGAAAAAATGATGGCAAAATTAAGGATTTTTTTTCTAAGAAAGTCAACAATATAATTTTTTGTATAGCGTTCGCTTTCAAAATGCCCAATATCTGCCAAAAGTAATTGATTTTCAGCTTCATAAAACTGATGGTATTTCAAATCTGCTGTTAGAAAAGCATCGGCACCTGCTTGAATTGCGTTTTTGATAGCAAAACTTCCAGCACCTCCCAAAACCGCTACTTTTTGGATTGATTTTTGGGTAAATTGTGAATGACGAATCCCTTCAGATTGCATTTTTTCTTTTACCATTCCCAAGAATTCTTTTTCGTTCAAGGGATTTTCTAATTCGCCAATCATTCCTAAGCCGATATTCTGGTGTTGGTTCTTTAAATCGTAAATTTCGTAAGCGACTTCTTCGTAGGTATGACTTTGGAACAAGGCCTTTAGGATTTTACTTTCCAAGTGTTTTTCAAAAGTCACTTCGATTTTGATTTCGTCTCCTTGAACAAATTCAAATCGTTCGCCAATTTCAGGATTACTGTGTTCGTTCCCCATATAGGTCCCAATCCCTTTAGAATTGAAACTACAATTGTCATAATTGCCAATGCTTCCTGCTCCGGCATTGAATAATGCGTTGCGCACTTCTTCGGCATTTTCTGGAATAGTATAGGTCACTAATTTGCGGATGAAGTTTTCTTTTGGAATGAGAATTTTGGTGTTTTTCAATCCCAAAGCATCACAAAATATTTTGTTGACACCTTCTGGATGATTGTCTAAAGCGGTATGAACGGCATAGATAGCAATATCATTTTTGATGGCTTTAATAATGGCGCGTTCTACATAATTCTTGCCCGTAATTTTCTTTAAACCTGAAAATAAGATGGGGTGGAAGCATACTACCAAATTGCAGTTTTTAGTAATAGCTTCATCAATAACACTTTCTAAGGCATCATGACATACTAAAACCCCTGTCGCTTCATTCTCTTGATTACCTACTAATAGTCCTACATTGTCAAAGTCTTCGGCATAGGCCAAAGGAGCCATTGCTTCGAGAATAGGGAATATTTCTTTTATTTTCATTTCCTTTTGTTATAATGAACAAAGTAACGAATAATGGTCGCAACTTTTATATAAAGATAAAATATTCTACTTTCGTACCATGAATCTTTTCCGAAAAATACTATTTCCTTTTGCCATTTTGTACGGCTTGATTACGAGTATTCGTAATTTTTTGTTTGACAAAGGCATTTTAAAATCGTATTCGTTTGATTTACCCATCATAGCTGTTGGTAATTTGAGCGTGGGAGGCACTGGAAAAACACCCCAAATAGAGTATTTAATTCGGTTACTTTCCAATCAATATGCACTAGCTACTTTAAGCAGAGGTTATAAAAGAAAATCTACCGGATTTGTTCTAGCTAATAAAACTTCCAATGCTGAAATATTGGGAGACGAACCTTTCCAATTTTATCAAAAATTTCCATCCATTCAAGTTGCAGTAGATGCGGATAGGAAAAATGGTATTGAACAGTTATTGGCACAAACGCATTCGCCTCAAGTGATTTTATTGGATGATGCGTACCAACATCGAAAAGTCAAAGCGGGATTTTATGTTTTGCTTACCGCTTATGATGATTTGTTTTCGGATGACATTCTGTTGCCAACAGGCAATTTGAGAGAATCAAAAAGTGGCGCTCGAAGAGCGGATTTGATTGTGGTAACTAAATGCCCAACAACACTTTCAGAACTAGAACAAGCTCAAATTAAGCAAAAATTAAGACGACTCTCCAAGTCCACTCAAGCCGTTTATTTTACTTTTGTGGCCTATGATAGTGTAGTCAGTTCTAAAAAAGAAACGATTCCCGTTGCTGAAATTCAGCAATCAGATTGTGTTCTTTTGGCTGGAATTGCAAAACCGGGTTCATTTTTTAATCATTTAAAAAACAACAATTCTCTTTGTTTGACGTATCCTGATCATCATCATTTTTCGGATAGCGACATTCAGGAAATCAAACAAAAGGCGGGTAATAAACGAATTGTGACTACTGAAAAAGATTACGTTCGATTGAAAGATTCGATTTTGCAAGAGCAATTGTATTATTTATCGATTCGAACGTCATTTATTGCCGATTCAGACCAATTTGATGCTACTATCTTAGACTTTGTTAAACACTATTTTAAAAATAATATACCTACACCCACTTAAATCCAATGCAAAAAACAACTCGCCAACTGGCTACCTTGATTGTAGGATTCTTCATAAGTCAGTTTGTTACAGCTCAGAATGTTGTTTCAATAAAAGGAACTGTATTCAGTGGAAATGAGGCTTTGGAATTTGTTGAAGTCAATTTGAAAAAAGTGAGCGACACTACTAAAATAGTAGGGTATGCGGTTACCGATGCAAAAGGTGATTTTTCAATTGAAAATGGAAGTTCAGGAGAGTATATCATTCAATTCCGTTTGTTTGGATATCGTACGGCTTCTCAAAAACTAACACTTTCTGGAATACCTGTTGTTTTAGATAAAATCATTTTAAAAAGTAACGAAACTCATTTAGATGCTGTAGTCGTAACGGCTAAAAAGAAGACGATAGAAAAAGTTCAGGGAGGATTTGTTTTTAATGCAACGACCTCTATTGCACAAATTGGGGGTACCGCAACCGACTTATTGAAAAACATCCCTACGATTTCTGTAGATGCAGATGGAGCAATTACTTTAAGAGGTAAAAAGCCTTTGATTTTGATTAATGGAAAAAATTCAGCTATTACTAATATTGACCAAATTGCAGCCAGCAGCATCGAAAACATTGAAGTAATTAGTAATCCCACCGCTAAATACGATGCCAATGCAGAAAGTGGGATTATTAACATTAAGCTCAAAAAAAACAATCAAAAAGGAACTAATGGGGCTTTCGTTTTAGGAACTGGTTTTGGTGATAAAGGAAGAGTGAATAGTTCGGTTATCTTGAATCATAAGGTTGGGAAATGGAATTTTGGCTTAGGATATGATAATCGTTTTGCTGGGAGAACCAAAAAAATCAATTCTAGCCGTACCAATTATTTTATAGCAAATGAATATTTATTGACGCAAAGCCGTGATGATAAGCGTTTGGAGCAGTTGCAAAATTTAAAATTCAATGTTGATTTTTCTCCCAATGAAAATAATAGTTTTTCTTTTGAAGCTATCGGCAACATGGAAGGTCAAGACAATGACGAGACATTATACAGTTTATTAAATACCAATTCTCTTTCTTTTTATTCTAATTCTAAAAGACATTCGTTGGAACTAGAACGTTCTAAAGTAGCTGAATTAGCCTTAAATTATGAACGAAAATTTGCAGATGAACGCAAAATTTTGACCGCAAGTGTAACATCATCTTTTAATAGAGATAGAGAAAATACGGATATTGATACTTATAATTATGACGTGAATTATTTGCCATTAGGGATTGCTTCTTGGCAAAGAACACACAATTATGAGAATGAGAATATTTCGAATGCTAAAATCGATTATGCTTTTCCAATAACTAAAAATACTAGTGTAGAAACTGGATACAAAGGGACTTTTCGATTTTTTAATTCCGATTTTCAAACAGCTGATCAGATAAATACGACTTATGTAGTTAATGCTATTGCTAGTAATACCTTTCAATTCAATGAACAAATCAATGCTGTTTACGGAATGTTGAATTCGTTTTCGGGAAATAGTGAAAATCCTAAATGGAAATACAACTTAGGCTTGCGTGCAGAGCAAATTTCAAATAATGGAAAAACAGTTAATCAGAATACTGATTTTAGTAATCATTATTTAAAATTATTCCCTTCGGCTTCGGTTCAATTTAATGTAACCCCAGAAGAGTCAATTAAGTTAGGCTATAGCAAAAGAATTAATCTTCCAGAGTTGGATCAGTTAAATCCTTTTATGGATATTACAGATGCTTTAAATCCACATTCTGGTAATCCGTATTTAAAACCTGAAATTGTACATATTGTAGAGTTAGGGTATAACAAAGACTGGACAGGTTGTTCTTTTTCAGCAACCTCTTTTTACAGAAATGCTCAAAATACGATTAAACAATATTCAGAATTACAGAGTAACGGAGCCGTTTTAGTATCTCCTAAAAACTTTGGAGAAACAATTACCTATGGTTTAGAATCTATTTTTAGTTGGAGACCACTCTCTTTTTATGATGCTAATTTTAGTTTAACTGCTTTTCAGCAAAATATTAATGGATCTAACTTGGCTCAAGATGTAGTGAGTAAGGCATTCAATTGGTACGGAAAATGGATCAATAATTTTGTTCCTTGGCAAGGAGGGAAGTTACAATTGATAGGGAGTTATAATTCGAAATTAGCTACCGCTCAAGGGAATCGAATTGCTATTTATAGTATGGATTTAGGGTTTCAACAAAAGGTAGGTAAATCCAATTCTAGATTGGGATTGGTAGTAACAGATGTATTCAATACCTTGAAAAGTGGGTATGTAAATAACACGGCAAATTTTACTAATAATCGTACTTCCAAAGCAGATACGCGTGCTATTATGCTAACCTTTGCGTATACGTTTAAATCTGAATTTAAAGAAAAGTTGTTAGAAAATCAGTTTGCTCCTGAATATTAATTAAGACTTAAGTTGGTTTGTATACAAAACCAAATCAATCAAACGGGAAGAATAACCAATTTCGTTATCATACCAACCTACGACTTTTACCATTTTATCAATTACAGAAGTCAGTTGTGCGTCAAAAACACAAGAGTGAGTGTTTCCAATCACATCCACGGATACAATAGGATCTTCGGTATACGCCAAAATTCCTTTTAAAGTAGTTTGTGATGCTAACTGGAAAGCTGCATTGATTTCGTCAATCGTTACCGCTCGTTGTACATTGAAAGTAATATCGGTAAGAGAACCGTCAGGAACAGGAACACGAATTCCGCAACCTCCCATTTTATTTTCTAAATGTGTAAAAATTTTAGTCAATGCTTTGGCCGCACCGGTAGTTGTAGGAACTATAGATTGACTGGCGCCACGCGCACGTCTTAAATCTTTATGAGGTTGGTCGTGTAAACTTTGGTCGGTTGTAAACGAGTGAATAGTAGTAATATAAGCCTGTTCAATACCGCACAACTGATCAATAATTTGAATCATTGGCGCGGCATTATTGGTAGTGCAACTTGCATTAGAAATGATATTTTCACTTCCGTCAAGAATATTTTCGTTAACACCCAAAACGATGGTTTTAATGCTATCTACTTCGGAAGGTGCGGATAGAATTACTTTTTTGGCTCCTGCCAAAATATGTGCATTGAGTTCGTCAAACGTCTTGTATTTACCAGTCGATTCAATAACGTAGTCAATATCTAGACTTTCCCAATCCAAATTGGCAATGCTTTTTTCGTGGAAGAATGATATGTGTTTGCCATCTACAATAATACCTTTTGCATCAGAAGTTACTTCCAAAGGTAATACCCCGTGAATACTGTCGTATTTCACCAAATGCGCCATGGTTTGGGTATCAGCAATGTCATTGATGGCCACCACTTCGATTTGAGGATGGTTTAGCAGTAATCGAAAAAGATTTCGACCAATTCTCCCAAAACCATTGATAGCGATTCGTATTTTCAAAGTAAAAGTATATCGTTTAAAGAATGTGTTTTTGTGCCTTGTAAGAAGAGCGTACTAAAGCGCCACTTTCTACATGACGGAAACCTAATTCTAATCCGTATTTTTCGTATTTCTCGAATTGTTCAGGCGTAATGTATTCTTTTACAGGTAGGTGTTTTTTACTAGGTTGCAAGTATTGACCGATAGTTACCACATCGACATTAGCAGCGCGAAGATCACGAAGTGTTTGCAAAACTTCTTCCTCTTCTTCGCCTAAGCCAAGCATAATACCTGATTTGGTTCTGTTGATTCCTTTTTCTTTCAAGTAACGCAATACTTCCATACTACGATCGTATTTAGCTTGAATACGTACTTCACGAGTTAATCGGCGTACGGTTTCAATATTGTGCGAAACCACCTCAGGATTGGCCTCTACAATACGATCTAGATTTCGTTCGATGCCTTGGAAATCCGGAATTAAGGTTTCTAAAGTCGTATTCGGATTCATTCTTCGAATGGCTTTCACCGTTTCAATCCAAATAATTGAACCGCCATCTTTTAAATCGTCTCTATCAACGCTAGTGATAACCGCGTGTTTGATGTTCATGATTTTAATTGAACGGGCTACTTTTTCTGGTTCATCCCAATCGACTGTTTCTGGACGACCCGTTTTTACCCCACAAAAACCACAAGAACGGGTACAAACATTCCCTAAAATCATAAAGGTTGCAGTCCCTTCACCCCAGCATTCGCCCATATTAGGACAACTTCCTGAAGTGCAAATCGTGTTCAAGCTATATTTGTCAACTAATCCTCTTAGTTCGGTGTATTTTTGACCAATAGGTAATTTTACACGAAGCCATTTCGGTTTAGAAGTGGGTAATTTAGTATCTAAAACAGTTTCCATACAATCAATTTTTCGGTTACAAATATAAGGAATGTTGTTGAGTTGGTTGAGGTTAATTTGGATTAACAAAAGTTAAAAAATAGCAGATGAATTACGTTCCTTTTTGAATGATTTCGGCTAATAATTTTTTAGCTCTCAAAATCTTAATTTTTACGTTGCTCAGCGGTTCGTCAATTTTAGTAGCGATTTCTTGGTAACTCATCTCTTGAAAATAGCGCATCTGAATCACTTCTTGATAATGCGGTTTCAATTCTTTGATGAATTTCAATAATTGCGAAAGGTTTTGCTCTGTGATTAATTTGTCTTCTACAGAGGGAGTAGTGTCGGCTACATTATGCGCTTTTTGATCGTCGTCTTCCGTAATTTCTACAAACAGACTCGATTTTCTTTTGCGTAACAAATCAATATGTCCATTTTTGGCAATAGCAATTAGCCACGTATTGAACTGAAATTCGTTGTTGTAAGTGCTGATTTTGTCAAAAGCCTTGGAGAACGTTTCGATAGTAATGTCTTCCGCATCTGTTTCGTTTTCGGTACGAATTAGCATAAAGGCAAATACTTCGTTCCAATAATAATCCAATAGAAAAGTAAAGGCAGTTTGATCGCCTTGTTTTGCTTTTTCTATTTGTTTGATTATTTCCAATGGGTTGGTTTTGAGAATAAATTGGTAAAATACGCATTCACTTGTGTAAAGATAAGCACAATTTCAACAACAGGGAACCACAATTTAATGTCGTTTTCTTTTAATTTTCCTGCTGAAAATCCGACTATAGTCCAAGCGATACTATATCGTGCCAAAAAGATACTTAATACAATTATCCATTCAAATTGGAATGCCAATAAGAAGACTGCGACCAATAGAAATAACAGTTGAGAACCATAAAAAACACCTAATCGTAATTGGTCTAATGACTTGAAGTGATTAGCCGTTGCGATTTGTCTTCTTTTTTGGTTGAAAAAGGCGGAAAAAGTAGTCTTTGGTTTCGAATAAGAAAAACTTTCAGGAGTGTAAGCAATGGTTGTGTTTTTGCCATTTGCTGCTTGGTTAATGAATAATTCATCGTCACCTGTGCGAATTTGCATGTGATCAATAAAACCATTGACATTGAAAAACTCTTCTTTTTTGTAGGCCATATTACGACCCACTCCCATATAAGGATATCCCATTTTTGCCCAAGAAAAATACTGAATGGTATTTAATACATTCTCAAAACGGATGATTTTGTTTAGAAACGAATTGGCTACTTTTTCATATTTACCATAACCTAAAACAATCGTTTTTTGCATGGTAAATTGCGAACTCATAGCCGTAATCCAATCTTTAGAAGTAGGATAGCAATCCGCATCTGTAAAAAGTAAATATTCTTTTTTAGCCGCTTTTATACCTAGGGTTAAAGCGTATTTTTTATTGCCCCAAAAAGCTTCGTTGTTTTCTACTTTGACCAAGCGGACATTGGGATATTGCTTTTCAAATTGTTCGAAAATTTCTAATGTATTATCTCCTGAAGCATCGTCAATCAAAACGATTTCAAAATCAGGATAATTTTGTTCGGCTAAAAGTGGAATGTAATTGGCTACATTTTCTTCTTCATTTTTAGCACATACAATTACTGAAATCGGAATTCGTTTCGGGGTGATTTTCTGTGCTTTGGCAAAAGCAAATTTTCCAAAAACACCTAAATAATACGCCAATTGAATAGCTGCTAAAACAATAAAAATGTATAGAATAATAAGCATGGGGAAATTGTCTTTTAAAATCGTGTGCAAAGGTATGAATACAAAAACAAAATTGAAATGAAACAATAGGAATTTTTACCGCTTATTTTTCTTTTTTGATTTGAAATTTGAATAGTTGTTTTCTTTTGATGAAAGTATATGAAACCCGTCAGTTCGAGTGTTTTTTGTGTAGTAGAACGGAACAAAAAATGTATCGAGAACCATTTAAAGTGAAATTTTCCTTGTTCTCGATACAATTTTCTTCCCGATGTTTCAGAAGAAAATCACTCGAACTGACGAAAAATTTTCATCAACGTACTTTTATTGATGATTTAAATTACATTCACTTCCGCTTCAATATGAATGCCAAAAGTATTATATACTGTGTCTTGAATATTTTTTGATACCGCCAAAATTTCTTGTCCAGTAGCATTTCCATAATTAACTAAAACTAAAGCCTGATTTTTATGTACTCCGGCATCGCCAAAACGTTTGCCTTTGAAACCGGCTTGTTCTATAAGCCAACCCGCAGGGACTTTTACTTCGGTTGCTGAAACTTCAAAGAATTTCATGTCAGGAAATTGTGGATGAATTTTTTCGAATTCAGTTTTCGAAATAATTGGATTTTTGAAAAAACTACCGCTATTGCCTAATTCTTTAGGGTCGGGTAATTTACTTTGACGAATCGCAATGACGGCATTACTCACGTCTTTCAGACTAGGGTTTTGAATGTTGTGTTTCTCCAATTCGCCCAAAATATCGCCATACGAAGTATTGATATTGTGGTTGCGTTTGGTTAATTTGAAAACAACAGAAGTAATGATGTACTGGTCTTTGACCTCATTTTTGAAAATACTTTCTCGGTAACCAAAATGACATTCGGCATTCGTAAAAGTTTTCATTTCTTGATTCGCAATTGATATGGCTTGACAAGAAATAAAATGGTCTTTGATTTCGGCACCATAAGCCCCAATATTCTGCACAGGAGTAGTTCCCACGTTGCCAGGAATGAGCGACATATTTTCTAATCCGCCAAAATTTTGATCAATCGTCCAAAGCACAAATTCATGCCAGTTTTCGCCAGCCTGACTCTCGACCCAAACAAAATCATCATTTTCTTCGATGATTTTTTTACCTTTCAAGTCAATATGAATCACTAAGGCGTCAATGTCTTTGGTCAAAAGCATATTGCTTCCACCTCCTAAAATAAATTTTTTCTCTGTTGTATTTTCAGTCAAAACGGTTTTTAAATCAGCTAATGAATGCACCGCTGTAAATTGTTTTGCTTTGGCTTCAATGCCAAAAGTATTGTAGTTTTTTAGAGAAAAATTAGATTGTATGGTCATAAAACAAAGTGCTTTTTTGAAAGTTCAAAAGTAAGAATTAAAAGTCTTCGGTAGTTACCGCGCGATTGATAAAATCGTTCAAAGGTTTTAAAGCGATTAATTTTTTTGTCATTTTGGCGACAAAATCTTCTTTTAGAACTTCTGAAATATCAAATTTCTGACTGGCTTCAAAACTTTTTAATTTTAAAAACTCAATGGCAGGATGGTCTTTTTCGTAACCTCTAGGTGGATTTTTTAGAATACTCGATACGTTACGATCAAAATCGCCAAACTCTTTTTTGAAATTTTCCTCCTGTAGAATGGCTTCTAAATCATCATAGAAAAAGGCTATTTCTTTACGAACTTTTTTTAAATCGTCTGCTTCGGGGCAATAAAACCCACCGGCAATAAAACTTTTGTCTCTTTCAATATGAACGTAATATCCTGAACGATTTTTACCTTTGGCACCCGAAGAAAGCCAAACTCCTGCATAGGATTTGTAGGGTGTTTTGTCTTTTGAAAAACGAATGTCACGGTTGATTCTAAACGTGCAATTTTTTACTTCCAACATTTCGAGTGAAGGATCTAAAGGTTTCATCATATCAAGGAATTGACCTACTAATTGTTGGTAGTCCTTTTTGAATATTTCGTATCGTTTTTTATTCTCTAAAAACCAATCTCTATTGTTGTTGGCTTTTAAATCGTCTAAAAATTGTAGGCTGTCTTTGGAAAGCATTGAGGTGTTTTTAGAATTGTTTTTTTAAATCAGGTTCGCTAATGTAACCAGAATGTTGCCATTTTAATTGTTTGTTGTCGTACAATAATAGCGTAGGCAATTCGCTAATTTTCATTTCTGAAAGTAGGCTTTTGTTTTTATCAGCATCTAGACGAATAATAACGATTTTGTCTCCCATTTCTTTTTGCATTTTTAAAAGATAAGGCGTCATTTTTTTGCAAGGCGCACACCATTCGGCATAAAAATCAATGAGTACTTTTTTATCCGAATTCAACAAATCGGCATATTCTTTCTGAGTGATTCCAATCCACTTTTCGGAAGGTTTAGATAGCCCAGCGGCTTCCCATTTTAGGATTCCACCTTCCATTTCAATTACATTGGTAAAACCTAATTCAGCTAATTTTTCGGCTGCTTTGTGGCTTCTTCCACCACTTTTACAGTACACAAAAATCGGCTTTGATTTATCGTATTTTACACTATTGGCTACAAAATCAGGATTCATCCAATTTACATTTTGAGCTTGGATTAAATGTCCTGAAGCAAATTCTTCAGGCGTTCTAACATCAACTACTTGTGGGGTGGGAGTAGCTTGTATTGCCTTTGAAAAAGCAACAGCGTCAATTGTTTGGATATTTTTTGAAGGCTGTCCTTTGCAAGAAGTTATTGCCAAAGTGACTATTGCTAGTAGTATAATTTTTAATTTCATATCGTAGTCATTAATTAAGTATACGCTAATGTACGGATTTTATTGGTCGGATTCTTTTAATAAAATCCTAAATAAAAGTTATAAATTAAATATTTTATAACTCTGATGGGTCGATTTCACTATGGTTTCTGTTCGTTCCGGATGAGTGTCGGAAATAAAGAGTTGTCCAAAAGTATCGCTATTCACCATTTCTACAATTTTAGCCACGCGACTTTCGTCTAATTTGTCGAAGATGTCATCAAAAAGTAAAATAGGTTTGACGCCGCTTTGTTTTTTTAGGAATTCAAATTGAGCTAATTTTAAGGCAATAAGAAATGATTTTTGCTGGCCTTGTGAACCAAATTTCTTAATGGGATGGGAGTCAATTTCAAATGATAAATCGTCTTTGTGAACTCCAACGCTAGTATATTGTAAAGCTTTATCTTTAGAAAGATTTTCTTGTAAAAGCGTTAGTAAATCATTTTCGAATAAATGACTTTCATACACGAGTTGAACCGTTTCTTGCGAATCAGTTATTGCTTGGTGGTGTTTGTTGAAAATAGGAATGAATTCCCCAATAAATGACTTTCTTTTTTCAAAAATCGACTGAGCAAACTCATTCAGCTGCTTATTATAGATGGATAAAGTATCGTTGTCAAAGACATGATTTAAAGCAAAATATTTCAGCAAAGCATTACGCTGACTAATTATTTTTTGATGCTGAATTAATTGTTGAAGGTAAATTGCGTCCAATTGTGAGATGACACTGTCCATGAACTTGCGACGGGTTTCGCTACCTTCGATAATTAAATCCCTGTCGGCTGGCGAAATAATCACTAAAGGAACAAAACCAATGTGGTCGGAGAATTTATCGTAGACTTTTCCGTTGCGTTTTAGGATTTTCTTCTGTCCTTTTTTTAAACTGCAAACAATTTGTTCAGCTCTGTTTTCTTTTTCCAATTCGGCATCAATAACAAAAAACTCTTCGCCGTGTTTGATGTTTTGGACAGCAAGCGGATTAAAATAGCTCTTTCCGTACGATACATGATAAATCGCATCGAGTACATTCGTTTTTCCGATTCCGTTTTTTCCAACAAAACAATTGATTTTGGTGTCAAACTCGAAATTAGCTTCGGAAAAGTTCTTGTAATTGAATAATGAAATCTTTTTTAAATACATTTTTTGTCTTGCTGGAATGAAGAATGGGGCTTTATTAGAGCGCTTTTTCAAACTGCCCGCAAATTATTGAAAAATATCCACAAAATGCCTTTTAGATTTGAATAAAAATTTTATTTTTGCCACTCACTAAATTAAATTGAAATGGCCACTTATAATAAAAGAGGATATAAAACCCCGAAAGAAAAAGAAGTAAAAGAAGTTGTTGAAGACGTTCAGATTGATGAAAAAGACAGTACAACGGCTGGTGTTTTCTCAAAATTAGATGAAACTGCTTCAAAAACAGAAGATTTTGTTGCTAAAAATCAAAAAGTAATTATTGGTTTTGTTGCAGCAATAGCTTTGGTTACTGTAGGGTATTTGGCATTTGAAAAATTCATCGCTACTCCAAAAGAAGAAGAAGCGGCTAATGAAATGTTTGTGGCACAACAAAATTTCCAAAAAGCAACAGACGGTGTAGCAAGCGACTCTTTGTATAAATTGTCATTGAATGGTTCTGAAGGTAAATTTGGTTTCATTAAAATTGCTGACGAATATGCTGGAACTGATGCGGGTAATTTAGCTAACTATTATGCAGGTATTGCTTACTTGAATACAGGTAAATATGCTGAAGCAATTGATTTCTTAAGTAAATTTGAATCAAAAGACATGATTTTGGGCGCTTTAGCAAAAGGGGCTATTGGAGATGCTTATGCTCAAAAGAACCAATTAAAAGAAGCTTTAGACAATTACGCTAAAGCTGCAGAAGCTAGTAAAAATGATTTTACAACGCCTCGTTTCTTATTGAAAGCAGGTAAAACAGCTTTGGCTTTGGGTAATAAAGAAGAAGCTTTGAAATATTTTACAGATATTAAAGATAATTATGACACAACTCCTGAAGCTGCTTCAGTAGATGTGTTGATTGGATTGGCTCAGTAGTTATCCACTAATTTATAATTTAGGTTAGCAATTATAAAGCAATTAGATTTTGTCTAGTTACTTGTAATTTCTAACCTTTATTTTTATCTTTAACATAAAACCTTTAAATTCATTTGAATTATGGCTACTGAAAATAAAAACTTATCAGAATACGATAAAAATAGTGTTCCTGATGCAAGAAACTTTCGTTTTGGAATTGTGGTTGCAGAATGGAATGAAACGATTACCGAAGGACTTTATAATGGTGCTTTTACTGCATTAATTGAGAATCAGGTGCCAGCACAACAAATTATCCGTTGGAATGTACCAGGTAGTTTCGAATTAGTATATGGTGCCAAGAAAATGCTACAAACCCAAAATGTAGATGCAGTAATCGTAATTGGTTGTGTGATTCAAGGACAAACCAAACATTTTGATTTTGTTTGCGAAGGAGTAACACAAGGAATCAAGGATTTAAATGTACAAACCGATATTCCTGTTATTTTTTGTGTATTGACAGATAATACGATGCAACAGTCTATTGATAGAAGCGGCGGAATTCACGGTAACAAAGGGACTGAAGCAGCGATTGCAGCTATCAAAATGGCCTTTATTCGTCAACAAGCTTCGTTATCGCATCAAATTGACAATCAGCATTTATTGGGTAGTGGAGCACTTCAAATTGAAAACAATCCATTGCAAATAGAAGAATAGTAAAATTAATATACCTGAACGAGGGTGTCTAAAAGCACGAGTTTTGTCATTCCGAATTCATTTCGGAATCTATAAATAAAATTGTCAATCAATTATTTTAAGAAACTGAAACAAGTTCAGTTTGACAAAAACAAGACTTTTAAGTCACTCTTTTCTGTTTTTTGTAATTACGGATGTTTCAAAACCAAGTATAAATTCCCTAAATTTGTCCTTTATGGTTTTAGCGTAATTAAACCCCAACCTTTAAACCCTTTTTTAATGTCGAGTATTATTCAATTACTTCCTGATCATGTTGCCAATCAAATTGCCGCTGGTGAAGTGGTGCAGCGACCGGCTTCGGTAGTGAAAGAATTATTAGAGAATGCAGTAGATGCAAAGGCAACGGATATTAAATTGATAATTAAAGATGCTGGGAAATCGTTGATTCAAGTGATTGATAACGGTGTGGGTATGAGTGTAACCGATGCGCGTTTGTGTTTTGAACGTCATGCTACGTCTAAAATTCGCCAAGCGGAAGATTTATTTTCTTTGCATACCAAAGGATTTCGTGGAGAAGCTTTGGCTTCCATTGCGGCGATTGCACATGTTGAAATGAGAACCAAGCAAGACCAAGAAGAATTAGGAACCCATCTGATTATCGAAGGGAGTAAATTTGTTTCTCAAGAAGTAGCTGTTTTGCCTAAAGGGACTTCGTTTGCCGTTAAAAATCTGTTTTACAATATTCCTGCACGACGCAATTTCCTTAAATCGGATATTGTCGAGTACCGCCATGTTATTGATGAGTTCCAACGAGTGGCATTGGCACATCCCAATATTCATTTTACGTTTTATCATAATGGAAGTGAAATGTTCAATTTGCCTCAGTCTAATTTCAGACAGCGAATTGTGGCTATTTTTTCGGGTAAAACCAATGAGAAATTAGTTCCAGTTCAAGAAGAAACCGAGATTGTCGAAATCCAGGGATTTGTGAGTAAACCCGAATTTGCTAAAAAGAATAGAGGTGAACAGTTCTTTTTTGTGAACGACCGATACATAAAAAGCGGGTATTTGCATCATGCGGTTATGGCGGCTTATGACGGAATTCTAAAAGATGGTGCGCAGCCTAGTTATTTCTTGTTTTTGTCAGTGCCACCACATACTATTGATATCAATATCCATCCTACTAAGACTGAGATTAAGTTTGACGATGAACAGGCCTTGTATGCGATTTTGAGAGCGGCTATCAAACACAGTTTAGGCCAATTTAATGTGGCGCCTGTATTGGATTTTGATCGCGATGCTAATTTGGATACGCCCTATCATTATAAAGATATGGAAGGGGCAATGCCTACTGTTCAAGTCGATGCTAATTTCAATCCGTTTGCCGAAGTCCAACCTGCAAAATCGTATTCTGGATCAGGTTCAAGTTATAAAAAAACTGAAATCGCTTCGAGTTGGGAAGGATTGTACGTGGGATTAAAACAAGAAACCGAAACCTTTTCTGCGGCGAGTAATTTTACTTTTGAAAACGAAGAGGTCACATCTTCTTTGTTTGATTTGGAAGACGCTGAGCCAACGGTTCATAGAACCTATCAAATTCATAAAAAATACATTGTTTCGCCTATTAAATCAGGAATGGTCATTGTCGATCAGCAACGCGCGCATCAACGTGTTTTGTACGAACAATTCTTAGTGAACATGACGGTGCATCAAGCTTCAAGTCAGCAATTATTATTTCCTTTAAACTTATACTTTTCTAAAAACGAAATGGAGTTGATTGCTGAACTACAGTTGTCGTTGATGAATACGGGTTTTGTTTTTGAGGAAACTCAAAAAGACCATGTCGTTATTTCAGGTATTCCAGTGAATATTACGGAAAGTGAAGTTTCCTTAGTTTTGGAACAATTGTTGAGTGACTTGCAAGATGGTATTCCTGAAAGCAGTTTTAGTCAAAATGATACTATAGCCAAATCGATGGCGAAAAGTTTAGCCGTTAAAACGGGAAGTTATTTGACCGAAAAAGAGCAAGAAAATCTGGTCAACGGATTGTTTGCTTGTAAGGAACCTAATGTTTCGCCTTTTCAAAAACCCACTTTTATCACGATGCGTGTGGAAGACTTAGATAAAAAATTTGCCCTATGAGAAATGTAACCGAGACTGTTAAGCAGTTAATTATTATTAATATTTTATTTTTTATAGGTACGCTATTAGTTTCAGGACCTGCGTATCAATATCTCGCATTATTTTTTCCTGAAAACCCAGATTTTAAAGCTTGGCAACCCATTACTTATATGTTCATGCACGGTGGATTCATGCATATTTTTTTCAATATGTTTGCCTTGTATTCGTTTGGTTCTGCTCTAGAGCTATTTTGGGGGAGTAAAAAGTTTTTGTTTTTTTATATTTCTTGCGGATTAGGTTCGGCTCTGGTACATACGGGTGTGAATTATTATCATTTTCAAGAAGGTTTGAATACCTTATTGTCTAATGGTTTTTCTAAATCCGAAATCCTACAATTGCTTAACGAAGGAAAAATCGATACCCGTTGGCAAGAATTATTAACTGTATCTCAATTTCAGAATTTCACTAGTGCTTATATCGGCACGGCCGTTGGTGCCTCAGGAGCGATCTACGGAATTATAGTGGCTTTTGCATTTATGTTTCCCAATGCTGAATTGGCTTTGATGTTTGTGCCTATTCCTATTAAAGCTAAATATTTTGTACCGGGCTTAGTATTGGTCGATTTGTATTTAGGAATTTCAGGAAAATCTATTTTTGGAGGTGGCGGAATTGCTCATTTCGCTCATGTCGGCGGTGCTTTGTTTGGATTTATTATTATGTGGTATTGGAAGAAAAATCAGTTCAATTCAAATCGTTGGAATTAGTTTGACAACCTATAAGTGGAATTATAAATGAGTAGTATACTAAACGATTTAAAAATGCAATATCAATTGGGAGGAATTGCCTTTAGGCTAATCTTCTGGAATGTGTTGTGTTTTCTAGTTTCAGTACTGTTTTTTTATCAATTTCAATTCGGAGTGTTTAATTTTCCCAATTGGATTGCGTTGTCTTCTGATCCCAATGTATTGATTACACAACCTTGGACGCTGATTACCTACGCATTTTTTCATCATGGATTTGGGCACTTGTTTTTTAATATGATGGTGCTGCATTTTTCTAGTATGCTTTTCCTCACTTTTTTTAATTCCAAACAATTCTTAGGACTGTATCTGTTGAGCGCCTTGTTTTCTGGGATAGCTTTTGTAACAGGGTATTATTTTTTACATTTGAGTTCGTCAATGGTAGGAGCTTCGGCAGCTATTATGGCTATTTTGGTAGCTACAACCACTTATCGTCCGCTGATGAATGTTCGATTGCTATTTTTTGGAAACGTCAAATTATGGCATATTACGGCTGTAATTTTGGTTTTGGATTTTATGCAATTTAAAATTGAAAACACAGGCGGACATATCGCACATCTTTCAGGAGCGTTTTTTGGATTTATTTTTATTAAATTGCTCCAAAATGGAATTGATTTGAGCCAAATTCTAACAAATCCATTTAAAAAATCGAAACGCGCCCCTTTTAGAAAAGTACATAAAAACTATACCAAATCGACACCAAAGTCAAGTTCAAGAATTGTTGTAAAGGATAAAACCCAGCAGCAAATTGACGAGATTTTGGATAAAATTAGTCAATCGGGTTACGATTGTTTGACTCAAGAAGAAAAAGAATTTCTGTTCAAAGCAGGTAAATAGTTGTAGATAAACAAGAAGATGAAAAATCTTTCGTGGTTCAATAAAGGGATGTTTCTATTGAATATAGTTTTAACTGTAGTGACTTTCAGCGCGTATTTGTTGCCCTTTTTAGCTCCTAAGGCTTTTCCTTTATTGTCGGTTTTAACTTTGTTCATGCCTTTGTTTTTCGTGTTCAATGCCTTGTTTTTTTTCTACTGGGGATTCCAATTTAAAAAACGAATGATTTTATCCGGTTTGGTACTGTTGATGGGGATTACATTTATCAATAAATTCTATAAGTTTTCTGCTAAAGAATTTCCTGAGAGTGAAAAGAATTTTACGGTGATGAGTTATAATGTTCGCTTGTTCAATGTTTTCAAATGGATAGATAGAGACGATGTTCCTTCTCAAATTGTGAATTTTATCAATGATAAAAACCCTGATATTCTTTGTATTCAGGAATATTCTACTTCAGCTGATATTGATTTGAAAGTGTATCCACACAAATACATTTTAATGGCGGGTGACCAAATCAAAACGGGGCAAGCTATTTTTTCGAAATTTCCTATTATCAACGAGGGCAATATTGTTTTTCCAAATTCGAATAACAACGTAATTTTTGCTGATATTAAAAAGGGTAAAGAGATTATTCGGGTGTACAATATGCATTTACAATCCATTAAAATATCGCCTGATGTGACCGAAATCAATGATGATATCAACGTGATTAATCAAAGTAAGTCGCAAAAGCTATTTAATCGGATTAGTAAAGCCTTTAAGCAACAACAGCAACAAGCAGAGTTGTTTAAGGAACATAAAAAAGACTGTGAGTATCCGTTAATTATCTGTGGAGACATGAATAACAGTGCTTTTTCGTATGTGTATAGAAATATCAAAGGAAAACTACGCGATAGCTTTGAAGAAGCAGGAAAAGGGTTTGGTGCAACGTATAAATTTCGCTATTACCCGGCCCGTATTGACTATATTTTTGCCGATGAAAAAATGAAAGTCAAAAAGTTTGAAAGCTTTTCTGATTTTGAAAATTCAGATCATTACCCAATCATGACTCAGCTTTCTTTTGAGTAATTATTTCAACACTAATTGTTGCGATTGTAAATAATCCAAAGCGAACTTCCCTTCATTAAATACTAAATCCAACACGCTTAAATTATTGATAAACCCAAATTTATCGTCAAATACCTGAGTGTAACTTTCAAATTGCGAAGCATCTTTTTTCCCATTAGCTAAAAAGCGAAAATCAGTAATTTCGTTTGAGTTAATCTCGTGAAAATATTCGGTAGTAGTTGAGTACTCTATTTTCATTCGAAGGCATCTGGTAATTAAATCAAATACTTCTAGATTTAAGTCCATTAAAAATTGGTGTTTTTTTTCAAATATTGGGAGTAAATCGTCTTCAAAATATTCGAAAAAAGGTGAACTTCTATAGGCTGCTTCTAAGGATTTAAAGTGTTGCTTTTGCCAATCAAAATCATTTTCAATCTGAATATCTTTTGTTTTTTGATGTGCAGTTTTAGAGTGTTTTACAGGGATATTCAATAACTGAATTCCGTTAGGGCTGTAAATATACGTACGGTTTCTGTTGGTTTGTTTTTGGAAATTATCTTCCATTTCAAACACGATTTTTTCAGCTTGAACAATCGCTGCAAAATGACTGATAGAGGGGAAGTAGGTGGGATGAATAAGAATGTTCATTCGGTTATTCGTTAATTTGGTTATTTGTTGATTTGATTGGTTTGGTAATTTCGTAGTCCATTCAACTTATTAGTAATACTTTCTAATTCCAATCTTAGTTTTGAATATACTTCTTCCGAAATAAAATCCATCTCAAATGATAAGATAAGTTGATTTATTACTTCAATAGCAGAGCTAAAAGCCATTGTAGTAAAATGTGCTTTGTCTTTATAAGTGTTTCTAGCAGAACCTTCCGCTATATTAGAACAAATTGAAACAGAAGCTCTTCTAAGTTGAGAAACTAATCCAAACTTTTCTTGATCAGGAAATGTTGTGGTTATTGTATATATTGATTTAGTAAATTCTTTTGATTCGTTCCAAACTTCGAGTTTTTCAAATGAATAAGTATACATCTTTTTCAAATTACCAAATTACCAAATCAACAAACAAACATCTTATAATTACATAGATTTCTTTTTCTTCCAAAGGTATTCTCCAATGAAATAAGCGACTAAAGCCAATAAGAAAAATTTGAAATACGATTGTGGTTGACCTTCACCGCTAACTGTAGTGAACAAACGATCCCAACGAATTTTTTTCAATCCTTTAGCATTTGAATCTAAGCTCATCCAGATGAAAATAGGTTTTCCTACGATGTGATTTTCAGGAACATAACCCCAGTAACGGCTGTCTTCTGAATTATGTCGATTGTCTCCCATCATCCAATAATAATCTTGTTGGAAAGTATAGGTGGTAGCAACTTTTCCGTTAATTCTAATTTCAGCACCGGTTACTTTTAAATCATTATTTTCATAATCAGTGATGATGGTCCTGTAAAAAGGTAACGTCTCTAAATTCAAGGCTACTGTTTTTCCTTTTTGTGGAATGTAAATAGGGCCAAAATTGTCACGATTCCATTTGTTGATATGCGGGAAAATACCTGGTTCCACTTCTTTCGAAATGATTTTTTGAACTCCTGTAATTCCTGGGATTTGTTTTAGTCTTTCGGCATTAGCAGCGGTTAAAGCCGCTATGAATAAAGTATCTCTTTTTTCGGCATCCATAAAGCCAGCACCATCAGTGATGTCCATGTCTTTCAAAAGAGATTCAAAATCAATAGGTGTTTTACCATCTAATGCTACTTTATAAGAAAACTGAGGTTTGGCTCTTTCAGGCAAAATCAATTCTTTACCATTGACAAAAACAACGCCATCTTTGATTTCTAATTGGTCTCCAGGAATACCTACACAACGTTTTACATAGTTGGATTTCTTATCGATAGGTTTGTTCACTCTCAATCCTGAGTTGTCTCTAAATTTGTATACCGTATCTACAGGCCAGTTGAATACCACAATATCATTTCGTTCAATGGATTGGAATCCTGGAAATCTGAAATAAGGCAATTCAGGCCAATTAAGGTAGGATTTCTTTTTAGTCAAAGGAATGGTGTCATGTACCATAGGAAGTGCCACGGTAGTCATAGGCGTTCTTGCGCCATAGTTCACTTTGCTAACAAATAGAAAGTCGCCCACCAATAATGATTTCTCTAAGGAAGAAGTTGGAATTGTAAATGGCTGAATAAAATAGGTGTGTACAAACGTAGCTACAATGATAGCAAATAGTAAAGAACTAATAGTATCGGCTGTTTTGTTCACCGGTTCTGAACTTCTGTCAGCGGTATAGTTTAATTTTTGAGTATAATTGATATAGGCTATATACAAACCGAAAGTGGCTATTCCTACTACTTTATCTAATGTTGAGTTCTTACCAAAACTGCGTAAGGTTTCTACCCAAATCACAGGGAACATGATCAAGTTAATGATCGGTATAAAAAGTAAGATAGTCCACCAAGTTGGTCGGTCAATTATTTTCAATAGTACAATTGCATTATAAACAGGAATTGCAGCTTCCCAACTTTTTCTACCTGCACTTATGTACAATTTCCAAGTCCCTATGAAGTGGACCACTTGTACCAATAAGAAAAAAATAAACCATTGTGATAGTGTCATAATCGTGTCATTTAAATTTTAAAGTCTAGTACAACTTTAAAAAATTATTTAAAATTTAATACGTCTTTCATTGTAAAAATCCCTTGTTTACCAGCTAACCATTCGGCAGCAATTACAGCACCTAAAGCAAATCCCTCGCGATTGTGAGCGGTATGCTTGATTTCGATGCTATCCACTTCCGAATTGTAAGTTACCGTATGTGTGCCTGGAACATCTGCAATTCGTAAGGCTTCAATGTGAATTTCATTTTCGGTTGGCTTATTTAAAGTCCAATTGGTGTATTTGCTGTTTTCAATGACCCCTTTGGCTAATGAAATAGCCGTTCCACTTGGAGCGTCTAATTTTTGTGTATGATGAATTTCTTCCATATCCACTGAATAGGAGTTGTACGGAGCCATTATTTTGGCTAAATAATCGTTCAATTCAAAAAACAAATTAACTCCTAAACTAAAATTAGAACTAGAAATAAAGCCTCCCTTTTTTTCGTCACAAAGGGCAATCATTTCGTCATAATGATCTAACCAACCTGTTGTTCCAGAAACTACAGGTATATTAGCGTGAAAACAACTAGCAATATTATCTACAGCAGCAGATGGAACACTGAAATCAATGGCTACATCCGCATTGGAAAGTCCATCATACGAATTGAACTCGTCTTTTTTCAATACAATTTCGTGACCTCTTTCAAGGGCAATTCGTTCAATCACTTTACCCATTTTTCCGTATCCTAAAAGTGCAATTTTCATTTTTTCTGTATTTTTAAAAGTATATTTAGAAGCTAATCAATTCGTTCTAAAAATTATAATTAAGTGTTAGTCCAACGTTGGTCTTAAATGTTACAACATCGGGATATACATTCGGTCTTACCGACAAATTTTCGTTGACATTAAATTGTATTAAAGCGGCATCTACATTGGCATCGATAATGTTTAAAGCATAAAAACCAACCACAAAAAGCGCTGATAAATCGCGGTTGCGTTGGTAGAATTTTTGAGCGGTAATCAATCGGTTGGTGTCTAAATAGCTGAATTTATCATCGCTGTAGCCTTCCAGTCTGCGTTTGTATGCATCTCGGTATTCGTGGTATTTTGTGTTACTACTGATGTAAAAATAAAGACTAGTACCAATAGCGCCATATACCAAAGGAATTTTCCAGTATTTTTTATTGTAAGCCTGGCCTAAACCAGGTAAGACAGCCGAATAAAAAGCTGCTTTTGCAGGAGTTAAAGGGTCTATATTATTGGATTTCAAGCTATCTTTTGCTGTTCGGGTTGCGATAGGCTTCCCTTGTGCAAAAACGAAAGTGTTTCCCAAAAATAAAAAGAAAATAGCTATGAAAACAACTTTTTGCACTATCCTTTGATTAGTTTGATAATTCGGTTGAAGTCTTCTTCAGAGTGGAATGGAATCGTAATTTTTCCTTTACCATTTCCAGCAACTTTGATATCTACTTTTGCACCAAAATAGTCTGCAAATTTATTTTTTTCGCTTGGAGCTACTTCAAATGAAGCCGATTTAGCTTTAGTAGCTGCTTTAGGTTTCAAGCTCTCTTGGTAGTTTTTAACCAAGGCTTCAGTATTACGAACAGATAGATTTTGACTTACAATTTTTTGGTATATATCCGTTTGAACATCTAAGTCTTCAATGTTGATGATGGCACGACCGTGTCCCATACTAATGAAACCATCGCGAATTCCAGTTTGGATAATTGGGTCTAATTTCAATAGACGTAAGTAGTTGGCAATAGTAGAACGTTTTTTACCAACTCGCTCACTCATTTGTTCTTGGGTCAATTCGATTTCGTCCATCAATCGTTGGTAGGATAGTGCAATCTCAATTGGATCTAAGTCATGACGTTGGATATTTTCTACCAAGGCCATTACTAAAGATTCATTGTCGTTTGCAATACGGATGTAAGCAGGAACGGTTTTTAAACCCACCAAAGTAGAGGCACGTAAACGACGTTCCCCTGAAATTAATTGGTATTTATTGAAGTCTAATTTACGAACAGTAATGGGTTGAATCACTCCTAATTCCTTGATAGAAGTTGCTAATTCTTTTAGCGATTCTTCGTTGAAATTGCTACGAGGTTGAAACGGGTTGATTTCAATGGCATCAATTTCTAGCTCAATGATATTCCCAACCACCTTGTCGGCATTTTTATCATGTACTGATTTAATGTCGTTTTCTGGATCTTTCAACAAGGCTGATAGTCCTCTTCCTAGGGCTTGTTTTTTTATTGCTTTTGCCATACAATTAGTTGCTATTTTTTTGAATTACTTCTTGAGCTAAATGCAAGTAGTTGGTAGCCCCTTTACTTGTAGCGTCATAATTTATAATGCTTTCGCCAAAACTAGGCGCTTCGCTTAATTTGATATTTCGTTGGATAATGGTCTCAAATACCATATCGTTAAAATGTTTCTGCACTTCTTCTACCACTTGGTTTGATAAACGCAAACGAGAATCAAACATGGTCAATAATAATCCTTCTATGTCCAATTCTGGATTGTGTATTTTTTGAATACTTTTAATGGTATTCAATAATTTTCCTAAACCTTCCAATGCAAAATATTCACATTGGATTGGGATGATTACCGAGTCAGCAGCCGTTAGGGCATTTAAAGTCAATAATCCTAACGAAGGAGCGCAGTCGATAATGATAAAGTCATAATCCTCTTTTACACTTTGCAATGCTTGTTTCAGCATATATTCTCTATTTTCTTTGTCTACCAATTCGATTTCGATGGCAACTAAGTCAATATGGGCAGGGATTACATCGACATTCGGAGCCGAACAACTGATGATCGCTTCCTTTGGGGAATGGCTATGTTCTAAAATCTGGTAGGTACCAATTTCAACTGATTCCACATCGATTCCCAATCCCGAAGTTGCATTCGCTTGGGGGTCAGCGTCAATAAGTAGTACTTTTTTTTCTAAAACTCCTAAGGAAGCCGCCAGATTTACTGATGTTGTAGTTTTTCCAACTCCTCCTTTTTGATTGGCAATAGCAATGATTTTACCCATTTATTTTTTTAAATTTTGAATGGTAAAAATACAATTAATTCTCGTTTCTGAAAATCTATTTTGTTAACATTTGTTACGGCTTGATTTGTTGGTATTTGACAGCTTTTAAAAGTGGGTTTTAGATTCGTTTTTCAATTTTTGAAAAGAGGGAAAAGGAATGGATTTAAAATAAAAAATCCCTTTTGCAAAGCAAAAAGGATTTTTGTCGGGGTGGCAGGATTCGAACCTGCGGCCTCCTGCTCCCAAAGCAGGCGCGATAACCGGGCTACGCTACACCCCGTAACGCGAGTGCAAAGATAGAATTAATTTTTATTTTAGCAAGTCAAAAGTAAAAATAGGCAACGATTATTTTTAAATAACTAAAAATGATGTTTTTTCGTTTGCTATTTTTATTTAAAAACTACCTTTGTAACATCAAAAAAATACAAATAAGTACTACTATGTCAGATACAATCGAAAAAATTAAATGCCTTATCATAGGTTCTGGACCAGCAGGTTATACTGCGGCTATTTATGCGGCTAGAGCCAATATGAACCCTGTTTTATATCAAGGAATGCAACCTGGGGGACAATTGACCACTACCAATGAAGTAGAAAATTTCCCAGGGTATGTTGATGGAGTAACTGGGCCAGAGATGATGATACAATTGCAGGCACAAGCACAACGTTTTGGTGCTGATATTCGTGATGGATGGGCTACTAAAGTAGATTTTTCAGGACCAGTTCATAAAGTTTGGATTAATGATAGTATCGAATTGCATTGTGATACCGTAATTATTTCTACAGGTGCTTCGGCTAAATATTTAGGATTGCCTTCAGAACAACATTATTTAAAAATGGGTGGAGGTGTTTCGGCTTGTGCAGTGTGTGATGGATTTTTCTACAGAAATCAAGAGGTAGTGATTGTTGGAGCTGGGGATTCAGCTTGTGAAGAAGCGCATTACTTATCTAAATTGTGTAAAAAAGTAACAATGCTAGTGCGTAGTGAGAAATTTAGAGCTTCTAAAATTATGGAAGAACGTGTTCGTGCTACAGAAAATATTACGATTTTAATGAATCACGATACGGTAGAGGTATTGGGTGACGAACAAGTGGTGACAGGAGTGAAAGCAAAAAATAAATCGACAGATGAAATTTTTGAAATTCCAGCAACTGGTTTCTTTGTAGCGATTGGTCACCAACCGAATACGGCAATTTTTAAAGATTATATCACTTTGGACGAAACAGGTTATATTGTGAATACTCCAGGAACTTCAAAAACGAATGTAGCAGGAGTTTTTGTAGCAGGAGATGCTGCTGATCATGTGTACCGTCAAGCAATTACGGCTGCAGGAACAGGTTGTATGGCTGCATTGGATGCAGAACGTTATTTGGCTGCCAAAGGTCATTAATATCATTTACAGCGTATAAAAAAAAGTCCCAATATTGGGACTTTTTTTATTTTTTAGAAGAAAGCTTTTTAAGTAGTTTGGCTTCTCCTTCTAATTTGTTAATCTCTATTTTAGGTGTTCCAAACAGCGCAATTTCGGCTCTGTCTGTAGCACTAATTGCAATACTGTTTTCGGCTAATATGCTGCAATTAGCATTGCCCTCGATGGCTAAATTGCCATTTTTGATATTGAAATTTCGCGCGTTTAATTCAGCTGAATTGTCTAATCTTAAATTAGCATTAGTTGCATCTCCTTCTATAACCGCATTGGCTTTTTGGTACAAATCACATTTTAAATCCACACTGTTTATTAATGCTTTCAGTGTTGCATTTTTGCTTAGCTCAATAAAGCTATTTTCCCCTTTTAGATTGAGTTCTATCTTAGATTTATCATTGGATTGTAGAATGAAATTTTTTGAATTGACATTCAAGAACAGTTTCGATTTATCAAAAGTTTTAAAAGTAATGTTGTCCAGAATTATCTCCTGAATTGCATTGACGACTGATTCATCTTTAGTAGTTACCAAATTTAAATCATTGGTGTACGTAATTTTTACTGAAAGTTTTTTGAAACCTTGTGCTTCTTTGGAAGTAGAGATCATTAAAATCTCATCTTGTACTTCTAAGTTGATGATGTCGTGTAAATTATCATCCGCTTCAATTTTGATTTCGTTTTTGTCTCCTTTTTCTAAATTGATTTCCAAATTGTCTCCAATTTCGAGGGCATTGAACGATTTAATCTCTTTTTGAGAAGTTGTAACTACTTTAGAACCTTTTATTTTTTCCGCTTTTTGAGCCAATAGTATTGAAGTAGAAAAAATAAGTGTAATAATCGAAAGGTAGATTTTTGGTTTCATGGCAAGTAGGTTTTATACAAATATAAAAAAATCATTCACTTGTGATGAATGATTTTTCTTATTTTTAAACAGAACGATTTTAGTCTTGCTGAATACTTCCGCCTGAACTTGATTTTTGATTGATCGTCTTTGGAGCTGCATCATAATTAATTGATGCACCACTTGAAGCTTCGGCTTTCAAACTAAGAACGGGATGCACTTGAATATTGGCTCCGCTGGAAGCGTCAGCAATTACTTCATTGGCTAGCAAACGAAAACATTTAATACTACTTCCACTTGAGGCTTTAGTTTCTAATTTTAGGGCCAATCCTTTTAGTTTAATTCCGCCAGCACTACTTGAATTGCAAATCACATTATCCATTTCAATACTATTCAAATTGATATTGGCAGCGCTCGAAGTTTTAATATAGATTTGGCTTCCTTTTAGCAGAGATCGACTAGTGATGGTCGAGGCGCTAGACGCTTCTAAATTATCAACAATTGGCATTTTCACCAACACCTTTCTAGTACCATTATGGATGTTGGTATACGATTTATTTGCGATAATCAATTTCCCGTCTTTTACTTCGGTCACAATAGTATTTTGAAGATTATCATCGGCCTCTACAACTATTTCTGTTTTATCAGCTTGTTCGAGGGTTAATTCAATGGCGCTACTTACATCTATACCTGTAAAACTTCCTGTTACAGCTCTATTTTCAGTAGTGATAACACCACTCCCTTTGATGCTTTTGTAATCCAAATGACAGCCGCTAAAGAATAACGCTGTGAGTACTATGACAATAATTTTGGTAATCCAAGTGATAATTTTAATCATGACTTTATTTTTTTACAATTACACCTTCTTTATTTACGGTTAATCCTTTTTTACCAGATTGATTTACAGTAACGACTTCTCCATTTACCTTGACAGTTGTGGTAACAATTGTGTCATTTCCAGAAACGTCTTCTGTAATCCCAGTTTCAACATCGTCGTATTCGTTTTCATTTTCAGGACAATTCAAACACTTTACTTGTGTACTATTTACTTTGTAAATGTAATCATCAGAACTGAAATGAAGATTAAAAAATTCATTATCCGATTCGTCATAATGGGTTACAGAATCATCCGTTTTAAATAATGTCCCTTCTGGTAGATACAAGTAGATGGCAATTTCTTGATCACGGAATTTATCCGCTAAGTTAGTCAATAAATAATTGTCTAAAATCAATTGATTTCCTTCTAATTTATAACCAAATTGAATTTTTTCCGCTCGTTTTTTAGCTTCTTGAAACGACCTTCCTCTCGCTTTTCTTTCGATTTGAATGTAAGGCGCTTTTTCGTCTGTTTTTACAATTTCAAAACGAATATTGTTCGAATAGATCAGTTGGTTATTTGCTGCATCTTGCACTAATCTGAAATTGTCATTATCGTCAATGTCTTTGGTGTAGTAATCATTGAATCTAAACTTAATATGAAGCGTGTCGGTTGGTTTAAGATTCAACGTTTCCTTTTGTACTGATTTACCCTCGTAAGCGACTTCAGTTGCTTGTTGAATTCCAATTGAAATTAGAATTGCAATAGCAATAATCCATAAAGCTAGCAGGGTGTATTTAGCGATACTTCCAATGGATTTCATGCTTGGGGATAATAGTCTAAAGCCTAACAAAGTCAAGAAAAAGAATGGAATTCCTACTGCAAAAAACATGAGTAAACCGAAAGCCCAAATAGGATAATCAGTAAAATTACCTGCATTCACAAATTCTTGCCAAGGAAATTCTACAAACACACCTGTGCCTAAAGTGAAAATTCCAACAAATAAAAAGAACAATACAGTAAGTCCTGTGATGATGAGAATTACGCCTAAAAATTTCGCAAAAACCTTAAAGATATTTAAGATAATTTCGCTTAACGAATTACCAAATTTCTCTGCACCCGTTTTAATTTGGTTACCGTATTTATCGTAATCTACGTTTTTGATTTTCTCTGAAACAGAATCAAATTCTTCACGAACTTTTTTCTCAATACTTGAAATTGTTACTGGTTCGCCAGTCATTTCTAGTTTTTCTGAAGTAGTTACCGCTTCCGGAATAGCAATCCACAAAATGATGTACGCTAATGCTCCAGTTCCAAAACCAAAGAACAATAATAAAGAAACTACACGGATCCAAACAACGTCAATTCCAAAATAGTGGCTTAATCCCGCAGCAACACCACCGATCATTCCTTTGTCCTTATCGCGGTACAATTTTTTTGATTTTTTGTACGCTTGATATGCAGGTTCTCCTTTCGAATCGTCTTCAATAATATAATCTTCAGGTTGGCCCATTACAGCAATTACTTCGTCGATTTCTTTTAAACCAATTACATGTTTGTCTGAAATTAATTTTTCGCTAAGCAATTCCGAAATACGCATTTCAATGTCTTTAATAATTTCGTCTTGTCCAGATGAATTATTCAAAGAACGTTTGATCGCATCAAAATAGCGCGATAATTTTTGGTACGCATCTTCGTCAATATGGAATACAATTCCGCCTAAATTTATGGTTACAGTTTTATTCATGACTATTCGTTTTGATTGGTGATTAAGTTTACAGCATTCGATAATTCGGTCCAAGTGCCATTCAATTCGTTTAAGAAAGTTTGTCCCTCATCGGTCAAACCATAGTATTTTCTTGGAGGTCCAGAAGTCGATTCTTCCCAGCGATAGTCTAATAAGCCATCGTTTTTCAAGCGAGTCAAAAGCGGGTAAATCGTTCCCTCTACGACCAATAATTTAGCATTTTTTAAAGTGTCTAAAATCTCTGAAGTGTACGCATATTTCTCTTTCAAAACCGAGAGAATGCAAAACTCGAGAACACCTTTACGCATCTGGGCTTTTGTGTTTTCTATATTCATAATTTTTTTAATTTTTTATTTGAAGCTAATCCCGCTTTCCATTGCAATCTTTTTATTTTGCTCCGCTCCATAAAAAGGATTTTCATTATAATCGGGGCTAGGGGATTTCGTTATTTTAAGAATTTTATAGTTAAAGGATACTTGTATTGTTCTCCGTTAGCCGTTTTGACCGAAGCTTGAATAATCAAGAAAAATTCGGTAATTTTTATTACAGCAAGCATAAAAAGAGCTATGCAGCCTGTGCTAATTAATCCAATATTTTCTCCAAAATTGAATTCGTTACTAGTAAAATGATGGTGTTGTGTTAATTCATACAAAGGAATTTGTTTCAGAAAAGTAATTATGAAAACTGGTACGATGATAGCTCCCAAAATCAATGAGTACAATAAGATACTCAGTTGAAAATTGATACATTGTTTTCCATTGTAATCCACAAAAGCAGATTCATTTTTTTTGGAACTCCAAATAATAATTGGAATCACAAAATTTCCTAAAGGCAAACAATACTGACTTAAAGCACTTAGATGTGTAAAAGCGGCCCATTTTTTTTCTGAATTTGTTAGCATAGTAAAAGTATATAGTAATTTCTTATGCAAATATATATCTAAAAGACAGTATCTTGTTTTACATAGTAGTAAATATTAACATAATATTAACATTTTAAAATATAGGTAATAAATTTAAAATATTGACTATCATTATTTTAACTATATTTTTTCTTGAAACTAACTTATTGAATTCAATTTGCTATTTTTACTAAAAATTAGCCATTATGATTATTACTGCTTCAAAACTAAATCAATTTTTACTATTCAAATTACCCTCTGCATTTATTTGTGGGGTTAGGGTAAAAACTATTGATGCTAATCAATGTGTAGTTTCGGTAAAGCACCGTTGGATTAATCAAAATCCATTTCAGTCGATGTATTTTGCTGTTCAAGCCATGGGAGCTGAATTGAGTACAGGAGCTTTAGTCATGTATCATATTCAAAAAAGTGGAAAGAAGATATCGATGCTGGTGGCTAATAATAAAGGTAATTTTACTAAAAAAGCTACTGGTCGCATCACGTTTACCTGTAATGACGGACATTTAATTGAAGAAGCAATTCAAAAAACTATTGCTACAGGAGAAGGACAAACCTTTTGGATGAAGTCCATAGGGATGAATGAACAAGGTGTTCAAGTTTCTGAAATGGATTTTGAATGGAGTGTGCGTGTTAAATAACAAAAGCCTCTAAAAGAGGCTTTTGTTATTGTAAAATGTAAGATGAATTATGCTTTAGCACAACATTTTTTACCAGATGCTTTTTCCATTTTAGCATCACATTTTTTGCCTTCTGCTTTGCATTTGGCTTTACATTTAGCTACTTCATCAGCACTCATTTTTTTGTCATGCTTCATGGTTACGCTCATTTCTTTTTTCTCTTGTTTTGTTTCTTGCGCATTCATGCTTACAGTAAACAAAGCCAAGGCTACAATTGCAACTACCTTTTTCATAATTTTATTTTTTATCGGTTTGATTTTTAATTTTTCAATCTCACACAAATATAAAATAATTTTCAAGATTGATTTTTAAAATAAAGTTAATGTTTGCTTAAATGATTTATTGATTATAATACTTCTTTCTCCACCAAAACGCCACATTTACTAAAGTAATCAAAGCAGGGACTTCTACTAATGGGCCAATCACTCCTGCAAAAGCTTGTCCGCTATTGATACCAAAAACACCAATGGAAACAGCGATAGCTAATTCGAAATTATTCCCAGAGGCGGTAAAGGATAAGGCTACCGCATCGCGATAATTAGCGCCGATTTTTTTGCTTACAAAAAACATTAAGGTAAACATAATGGCAAAGAAAATAACCAGGGGTAAAGCAATGCGGAGTACATCTAGGGGTAAATTAACAATCATTTCGCCTTTCAAACTGAACATCACCACTATGGTAAACAATAAAGCAATTAGTGTAATAGGTGAAACAAACGGAATAAATTTTTGATTGAACCATTTGTCTCCAATGAATTTTTTGATAGCATAACGACTTGACACAGCTAATGCAAACGGAATACCTAAATAGATGCCAACCGTTTGAGCAATCTCGGCAATAGTAATGTTCAATGCTAAACCTTTGATACCAAATAGCGGTAACATAATTTCAAGATAAAAATAAGCGTACAAACTAAAGAAGAAAACCTGTATCAAACTGTTGATGCCTATTAATCCTGCGGTGAGTTCTCGGTTGCCTTCAGCGAGTTCGTTCCATACAATCACCATCGCAATACAAGGCGCTAATCCAATAATGATTAAGCCCGTCATGTATTCTGGAAAGTCCTGTAAGAATAAGATAGCCAAAGAAAACATCAAAAAAGGCCCTACAATCCAAGTAATGAAAAAGGAAGCGGTGAGCAATTTAGGTTTTTCAAACATTTTTGGCACTTGCGAAAAATCAATTTTTGTCAAAGGCGGATACATCATTAAAATCAATCCAATAGCTAACGGAATATTGGTTGTTCCTGATGAAAACGAATTGATAAAATCAGCAGTATTGGGAATAGAATAGCCAATAGATACACCAACTAGCATGGCGAGAACTATCCATAGTGTTAAAAATCGGTCTAAAAATCCTAGTTTTTTTTTCATTGTTGAACCATTAAGAAATTAAGATACATTCAGTATTGAAATTGGTGTGTGGTGTAATTATTAGTTATTTATTTTCGAAAAAACATAATACATTTCCGAAGCGATTTCCAAGCTTCGTTCAGCGTATTTTGCGTCCATTAATTCTGTTCCATCAAATGCTTTTGGATCATCGTAGCGAATAGGGAAGCGTTTCTCAGCTCCCGCAATGAACGGACAACCCGCATCGGCTGACGAACAGGTCATAATAGCTGCAAACTCACTATTGGGATTGAAAGCATCGTCAAATGTTTTGGAAAAACAGAGGATAGCAGCTTCGTTTGTATCGAATTTTACGGTATATACGGGATTAGACGTATTACTTAATTGTTGGATTTGAAATCCTTGATTAGTTAATGTTTCGGCCACTTTAGGGAACATAGCGGTAGCCTCGGTACCACCCGAATAGCAAAATACATTCTTGATATTGAAATGAAATGCCATCGTTTGCGCCCAAATTTGGGATAAATGGCTGCGACGTGAATTGTGAGTACAAATAAAGTTCAATCGAATTTCTTCGTTTGCATTGACCTTATTTTGAATGTAATCTACTAGTGGTTTCAAAACTTCTTTTCGTTCTTCAGAAATTGTAGTTTTCGAAATGCTTTCGATAGTTGTGTTCAGTTTTTGATGCATTTTGTATTCATTTTAATTTAACAACAGCCTGAATCAGGTGTGCAACATGTGTTAGCTTTTGCTTTCCATTGTCCAACAGGGGGTATTTTATTTTCTGAAATGCCACAATGATCGGGAGCTAAACAGTTGGTTATTTTGGAAGTCAATTGAAAATGTGTGCCGTCAAATTCCAAACCAAATTTTCCAATACTGTCTTTCATTTGGTATTCCACTTCGATTTCTAAATCGGTGATGCCTAATTTTTGTTCCGACAATTCGATAATATCCAATAGTTTTTCGGGATGCAAACGGTGGTCGTAATCTTGCGCTTCCCATAATTGGAAATTCACCACTTCTTCATTTCTGATTGTACCACCACAATCGATAAAATGCTTGGTAATTTTGCCCACTTCAGTCACGTGAAAGTGAGGAGCAACTAATTCGCCATTTGGCAACTGGAATGCAATGCTACTTATTTTTTTCAATTCGGATTTAATTGCTGATAGTGTCATGATTTTCTATTTTTTAGTTAACAACATTCTTTACTAGTAAGGTACGTATTAATAGGTTCAAAAAAGCCTTTCAATTTGTTAAAACCTTCTTCGTTAATACAATAACATATCGAAGTTCCCTCTATATTTCCTTTGATTAAACCAGCATTTTTTAATTCTTTTAAATGTTGTGAAACGGTGGGCTGTGCTAAGGGCAATTCGTTTACAATATCCCCGCAAATGCATGAGTCGGTTTTTAATAAGTATTCAATTATAGCAATTCGTGCAGGATGACCAATGGCCTTAGCAAGAATGGCTAATTCATTTTGTTGTGTTGTAAAACTTTCTGTTTTTGTAATTCCCATGAGTAATATTTGTATATTGTAATATTACGATATTTAAAAATATAAAAATATATTTTTTAAAATAGTTATTGTTTTAGGTATTCGGGGATTGAATTAAGCCTACTTCAATTTGACAATTTCTACTTTTCGAAAGTCAATAGGAAAGCCTTCGTATTGCAATAAAACGCGACCCTTAGTTACAGACGAATTAATGCCTTCGTTAACTAGTTTCCCATTTAATTCTTGAGTAATTGTCCCGTTGTTAGAAGTGATTACTAGTGTATTCCACTCGTTGATTGGATTTTCGGCTTCTTGGAAACGCTTGGCTACGACACTTTTTCCAGGTTGGGTTTGAATTCCATTAATAGTTAATGTAACTTCTTGAAGCAGCACAAAATCTCCAGTTGCTCCACCTTCTTTAATTTGAAATTGAATACCCTTTGGCCATAATTCATCAGGGGTATCTTTAGGTACAAGGTACATGACTCCACTGTTTCGGCTGTTGTTTTTCTTGACAAATGTAGTGTCGGTATTCCATTTGAAATCGACTGTCAATTTGAAATCTCGGAATGACTTTTTTGACATTAAATACCCTGCTTTCTTTCCATAACAACGAATCATTTTGTTATCTACTGCAAATAGGTCTAATCCTTCTTTGTGTTTTCCTGTTTCTGGCTCAAAGGCATACCATCCTTTTAAATCATTTTGATTAAAAAGTGATATTGTCTTTTGTGCCATTGAACTTGTTGTACCTAATAGTAAGAATATAAGCGATAAAAAATAGATAGGTTTCATTAATATGTTTTTATGGGTGTTACAATAAAAATCTATTAAAAAACCCCTAACACATTCGTATTAGGGGTTTTACATTTTGTAGCGAAGACGGGAGTTGAACCCGTGACCTCAGGGTTATGAATCCTGCGCTCTAACCAACTGAGCTACCTCGCCATTTGTATAGGTCATGCATCTCTCAATGCGGGTGCAAATATAGAAATAATAATAATGTTTGCAAGCATAAAATGAGAAAAAAAATATTTTTGAAAACACTTTTTTTTTGAGTTTATATTCTATATATTTCACAAAAAATTAAATAGCATTCATGGATCCAAAAGTACGTTACGAGATAGAGTTCCCCATCACTTCTTCCCCTCAATTATTGTATCAATACATTTCAACTCCTTCGGGTTTATCGGAGTGGTTTGCGGATAACGTAAACTCTCGCGGTGAGTTCTTTACGTTCATTTGGAATGATTCACAAGAAAAAGCAAGATTAGCTTCTAAGAAATCAGGTGAGAAAGTAAAGTTTAAATGGGTTGACGATAACGGGAAAGATACAGAGTACTTTTTTGAATTGCATATTTTGGAAGATGAGATTACTAAAGACGTTTCTTTACTGGTAATTGATTTTGCTCCAAAAGACGAGTTAGACGAAGCTAAACAGTTGTGGGAAAATCAAATTTCAGATTTGAAACATCTTATCGGTTCTGTATAAAAAATATATTTTATAGACTATATTTGCCCTGAACAAAATTCAGGGCTTTTTTATGATTAATTTTAACAGAGACAGTAGCACAGCAGAAAATATATTAACACAAAATCGTGCCTTTTTATATGGTGATGCGGTTTTTGAAACCTTAAAAATTGTACAAGGTAAAGTACTATTTTTAGAGGATCACTATTTTAGATTGATGGCTTCTATGCGAATTCTTAGAATGGAAATTCCAATGAATTTTACTATGGAATATTTTGAGGAGCAACTACTCTCTGTAGTCAAGTCAAATGGATTGGAAGATGCTGCTCGTGCTAGAATTACCATTTATCGTAATGATGGAGGGTATTATTTGCCTACTACCAATACGATTTCTTTTTTAATTCATACTAGTTCGTTAGATAATCAAGCCTATGTATGGGAAGAAAAAACTTGTGAAGTCGATTTGTACAAAGATTTTTATATCAGTAAACAATTAATTTCGACTTTAAAAACTACCAATAAAGTGATTCATGTTACCGCCAGTATTTATGCTGATGAAAATGGATTTGACAATTGTATTTTACTGAATGATAGTAAAAATGTGGTTGAGGTATTACAAGGAAATTTGTTTATGCTCCAAGGGAATAAATTGATTACTCCACCAGTTGCTGAAGGCTGTATTAATGGAATTATGAGAAAGCAAGTATTGGCGTTGGCAAAAAAAGTAGAGGGACTTGAGGTGGTCGAAGAAGTAATATCGCCTTTTGACCTTCAAAAAGCAGACGAGTTATTTTTTACCAATGTGATCAAAGGAATTCAGTCAATTACCAAGTACAGAAAAAAAGAATTTGCTACGACAATGGCTAATTTGTTGGTGCAAAAGTTGAACGAATCAATTCAAAACTAATTCATATAGGGGTTTTCGGGAGCATTAGACCAAATGAGATAATCGCCTCCTAATTCAATTATTTTTTCTTTCCAAAAATGGATTGTCGATTTACCGATGATTTTATTTTCATAGCTATTGGGTGTCACAATCCAAGAGTTTTGTTCCATTTCTGATTCCAATTGATCTTCATCCCAACCGGTATACCCTAGAAAAAAGCGAATATTATTTTTGGTAATTTTTCTTTCGTTGATTAATTCTTTTACCGAATCAAAGCAGCCGCCCCAAAAAATCCCATTAGATATCTCGACACTATTAGGAATTAGTTCTGGTACATTGTGAATGAAATATAAATTATCTTGTTCAACAGGACCACCGTTATAGACTTTGAATGAAGCTTTAATGTCGGGAATTAAATCGTTTATTGAATACTTGAGTGGTTTGTTGATGATGAATCCTACAGAGCCTTCTTGATTGTGGACGGTCAATAAAATTACAGACCTATCAAATGAGGCGTCGCCAATTATATAAGGATCGGCTATAAGAAGTTGTCCTTTTTTTAATTTTGCTGAAATCATGGCTTCAATTTTTATTAAAATTAACAATAAAAATCGTATGTGGTGAAAATATATCGATAAAAGGCATAAAAAAACCTTCCAAAAGGAAGGTTTTTGTTATATCAGGAAAACTTTAATTAGTTTACAGCTCCTTCTAATTCAGCACCAGCTTTGAATTTTACTACATTTTTAGCAGCGATTTTGATAGTTTTTCCTGTTTGTGGATTTCTACCATCTCTTGCAGCTCTTTTAGATACTGACCAAGATCCGAAACCTACTAAAGATACTCTTCCACCTTTTTTCAAAGTACCACCTACATTTCCTAAAAATGATTCTAAAGCTAATTTAGCAGCTGCTTTAGTAATTCCTGCGTCAGCAGCGATAGCGTCGATTAATTCTGATTTGTTCATAATAATTAGTTATTAATTGTTGGTTAAAAAAAAATTGTTAAACAAATTTAGCAGGAAATCCTTTCTGTGCAAGGGAAAAATACATTTTAGGGCTATTTTGTTAATAACTTAAGATTTTTGTTCATAAAGCAATGCTTTTTTCAGCCGAAAACGTAATAAATACTCACTTTTCCGAGTGTTAATAGGCTTTTGCATTTTCAGTAAACTGGATTCCATTTAATAATTCGGCAGTAGTCATCTTCTTTTTTCCAGGAAATTGTAAACTTAGAACCTGTATGAAACCATCTTGAACCGCAATCTTCATTTCTTTTTTGGTACAAACCAATTGACCAATAGCCAAAGAATGCGATTCATTAAGAATATTTGCCTCGTATATTTTAATGTTCCATTCTTCTCCTTTGTCGCTAAAGAAACACCAAGCTGCAGGATAAGGGCTTAAACCTCTTATTAGGTTATGAATTTCTGATACTGATTTTGTCCAGTCTATTTTGCAGTTTTCTTTATTGAGTTTGTATGCTGTTTTAATGTCTGCCGTATCTTGTTGAATGTTTGTCGTGACATTTCCTTTTTCAAGTAATGCTAAAGTTTGAATTACGGTTTCGCTACCGAGTTGCATTAATCGGTCATGCAATTGTCCAGCTGATTCACTTTTGCTAATAGCTGTTTCGACATTCAATATCATAGCTCCGGTATCAATTTTATCATCGATAAAAAAGGTAGTAACCCCTGTTTTGGCTTCGCCATTGATAATTGCCCAGTTGATAGGTGCTGCTCCACGATAGTTAGGTAGGAGCGAAGCATGAAGGTTGAAGGTACCCAATGACGGCATTTCCCACACTACTTTAGGTAACATTCTAAAAGCAACTACAATTTGTAGGTTAGCATTTAGGGCTTTTAACTCTTCTAAAAAACTCTCGTCTTTTAGGTTTATAGGCTGCAACAAAGGAAGCTCGTGTGTCAAAGCGTATTCTTTTACGGCTGAATATTTTATTTTTTGACCACGTCCCGCGGGTTTGTCTGCTGCGGTAATTACTCCGACAACTTCGTAATTGTGTTGTAAAATCGTGTCTAAAATGCCAACGGCAAATTCAGGAGTTCCCATAAAGACGATTCGTAATTTTTCCATTAGTGTTGAATTGTATATTTGTTATTCGCTTTGATGGCGATACGTTCTTGTTGTAATAAATCTTGAAGCAGTTCGATAACAGTAGCGGAATCAGATTGCGTTCGTTCTTGAATTTCTCTCGAATTTAATTCTTCGGTTTCCAATAATTGAAGAATTGCATCCGAAAGCGACTGAGTGTTACTCGGTACTTTCTTTTTGGTAATGCAATAGGAACAAATTCCGCAATCTTCTTTTGTTTTTTCGCCAAAGTAAGCTAGAATCAATCGATTCTTACAGTTTTGTTTGTCATTACTATAATGTAGTACCGACTGTAATTGCTCTTTTTTAAGTTGATTTTGTCTTTCTAAATATTTTGCTACTCGATTAATGGTACGTTCGTCTTCGCGAATTTCGTTAAAGATTAAAGAGGCATCATTATTTTTTGCGTGGTAATCAATAATGTCTTTTTCTTTTAATTTGTGTAAAACAGCTTGTACTTCATTTACCTTGTGATTTGATTTCTTTGCAATAAAGTCCAAGTTAAAAGCAGTTTGCATATCATAAATACCTGGATACGCTCTTAAAATAGTGAGAATAATTTCCTCGTCATTTGGATTTAAACTAATGTAGCGAATAACTTCTTTCGAAGGAATCAAAAATTGCATGCTGATTTTCTCTGAAAATTCTTGTGACAAACTAATGATGCCTTGTCGGTCTAAAAACTGAATAGCATTATATGTTTTTAAAGTAGGAAAATTGTATTTCAAACAAAAATGATTCAGGTTGAATGAGAATTGTTCGTTGATACCCTCGCCGTAGGCAATTTGGAAATAGTTACACAATTTAATGTACACCGAATTTAAAAAAGGCTTGTCGGGTAAATTCAATAGAAACTGATTTTCGGCTTGAAGTGTGTCTGAAGGACTAGTCAATAAGACAGCAAATGCTTTTTCTCCATTACGACCCGCACGACCTGATTCTTGGTAATAATTTTCGATATTATCAGGTAGCTGAATATGAATTACCGTTTTGACGTTAGCTTTGTCAATTCCCATTCCAAATGCATTAGTAGCGACCATCACTTGAGCTTCTTCTTGCATCCACAGCGCCATATTTTTGTCTTTTTCTTTTGGCGAAAGCCCACCGTGATAAAAGGTAGCTTTGAATCCTAAAGATTGCAGTTGGTTAGCAATGTCAATGCAGGAACGTCTGTTGCGAACGTAGATAATAGAAGGTTGCGGATTCTTTTTGAGGATTTGCTCTATTTTGTATAGTTTATCTTCAGCTTCAATTACCATATATGCAATGTTGTCTCTTGCAAATGATTTTTGAAATAGTTGCGGATTTTGCAATCCTGTTTCGGTGATAATATCTTCTTTAACTCTTGGGGTAGCTGTAGCAGTTAAGGTTAAAAAAGGCACTTTTTGGAAGTGCTTTTTTAAATCGGAAATTTTTAAATAGGCAGGTCTAAAATCGTGTCCCCATTGCGAAACACAATGTGCTTCATCAATGGCGATAAGATGGATTGGGAGATTCTTGATTCGGTCTAAAATCCAATCTGATTGTAAGCGCTCTGGCGACAAATAAAGAAATTTATAATTCCCAAACTGGCAATTGTCTAACAAATCAATCATTTCTTCAGAACGAATTCCGCCAGTCAAGGCAATCGCTTTGATATCTCGTGCTTGTAAGTTAGCCACTTGGTCTTTCATTAAAGCGACCAAAGGAGAAATGACCAAACAAATCCCTTCTTTCATCATGGCGGGTACCTGAAAACAAATCGATTTTCCACCGCCTGTTGGCAAAATAGCCAAAGTATCCTTGCCGCTAACAACTGAATCAATGATTTCGTTTTGTAGCGATCGAAACTGATCGTGTTTCCAATATTTCTGAAGAATAGCTAGTGCTGTTTGCATCGATTTCAGTGCGCTACGTTGGGTTGTTCAATACAAAGGGAAATTCCATTTGTATTGCATTAAATTAGTTTGAAATTTTATCTAAGATAAAAAGAATTCTTTTATCTACGGTATCTTTAGGAACTTCGATAAGTTCGTACCCGTATTTTTGATAGGTTTCGACTAAATGATTGTGAATTAATTTAGCTTGTTCAAAATTTTCATACCGTTCTTGGTCACTAATATAGATGTCTTCCCAAGGCGGTAAAATGAAAATTTTAGAGTAAATATGTTCTCTACAAGCTGCATCAAAAAAAGCAGGGTAGCTGTCGCCAATATAGTGCATATAGGCTAAAACATCAGGAATTCCTCGATCTATAAAAACAACATTATGTGGTTCTTGATGCGCATCGTGAAATTGTTTCTTTCTTCCTTCTAACAATAGTTCGCTAAAAAGAAGCGGGTTCTCTAAGAATAATTGTTCGATGCCTTGTTGTTGTGCTTCGGCAGTTACATGTCTAGAAATCTCAGGATAACAGCAATAACCATTACTAACTAATCCGTCAATAATAGTTGTTTTTCCTGTGCCAGGTCCTCCGATAATAACTACAATTTCTTTTTGCACTTTTTGTAAATAAGTCGCAAATTTACCTAAAGTAATTGGGATTTTAAAAATTAATCCAACCTATAATTGTCATTCGTTTCAAAAAATAACTTGAAATTCTAAAATCTAAAATCAATACCTTATATTTGCCTTTATTTTAAGCTTACTAATGGATCAAGAGAAAGAAAACAAAACAGCTGAATTTTACGAAAGATTAAAAGTAGAGTTGGATATGAGTAACACTTGGCCTGCTCTATATTTATTCAAATTTATCGTTCCTTCGGTTGCTGATAATGTAGAGCGTGTAGAAAATGCTTTTGATTGTATGGGTGCAGTGATTAAAACTACTAAATCTAAAACTGGTAAATTTACTAGTGTATCAGTAGATGTTCAAATGAAAGACGCTCAAGAAATAATTGATAAATACATCGAAGTTTCGGTAGTAGAAGGTATCGTTTCCTTATAAAATATGAATTCAAAATACACTAAAGAAAATGCGAATGATGTAGTGCATCACCTGGAATACAATGCCGAGCGATCGCATTTGATTATTCCAGAGTATGGACGCCATTTGCAAAAATTAATTGATCAGGCTACAGTAATTGAAGATGCTGAGGAGCGAAACAAAGCGGCTAAATACATTATTCAGGTAATGGGTACGTTGAATCCGCACTTGCGCGATGTGCCTGACTTTCAACATAAATTATGGGATCAGTTGTTCATTATGTCTGATTTTAAATTGGATGTGGTTTCTCCATATCCTATTCCTTCTCGTGAAGTATTGCAATTAAAACCAGATGTTTTACAATACCCACAAAATTTTCCCAAATACCGATATTACGGTAACAACATCAAATACATGATTGATGTAGCGAACAAATGGGAAGAAGGAGAAATGAAAAATGCATTGGTAAAAGTAATTGCCAATCATATGAAAAAATCCTACTTGAGTTGGAATAAAGACACTGTAAAAGATGATGTTATTTTTGAGCATCTTTACGAATTGTCAGATGGGAAATTAAATTTATTACAAAGTACCGAGGAGTTATTAAATACCACTGATTTATTGCGAACCAATAAACGAGTGTCTAATAAAATTTCGCCGGCAGGTCAGCCTAAGATTCAAGGTAATAAAAACAATAAACAGGGAAAACCAAAAACGTTTCAAAAAAATAAACAAAAATAAATGGGAATTTTCAAAATCGAAGGTGGCATTCGTCTAAAAGGAGAAATCACACCACAAGGAGCAAAAAACGAGGCATTACAAATACTTTGTGCTATTTTATTGACCCCAGAAAAAGTGACAATTAACAATGTGCCAGACATTATTGATATTAATAAACTGATTACTTTATTAGGTAATTTAGGGGTTAAGATTCAAAAAAACGGACCTAATTCGTATACTTTTCAAGCAGATGAGGTGAATGTAAATTACCTTGAAACAGAAGCTTTCAAAAAAGAAGGTGGAGCACTTCGAGGTTCTATTATGATTGTTGGACCACTTTTGGCTCGTTTTGGTAAAGGATATATTCCAAAACCAGGTGGAGATAAAATTGGACGTAGAAGATTAGATACTCACTTTGAAGGATTTATTAATTTAGGTGCTAAATTTAGATACAACAAAGAAGACCATTTTTACGGAGTAGAAACTCCAGCCGAAGGTTTACAAGGGGCACATATGTTATTAGATGAAGCTTCGGTAACTGGAACAGCTAATATTGTTATGGCAGCTGTTTTGGCTAAAGGAATCACGACTATTTATAATGCGGCATGCGAACCATATTTACAACAATTGTGTAAAATGTTGAACTCCATGGGAGCCAAAATCACAGGAGTTGGTTCTAACTTACTAACTATTGAAGGTGTAGAAAGTTTAGGTGGTTGTGAGCATAGAATTCTTCCTGACATGATTGAGATAGGAAGTTGGATTGGTTTGGCAGCGATGACCAAATCAGAAATTACAATTAAAGATGTAAGTTGGGATAATTTAGGTGTTATTCCCAATGTGTTTAGAAAATTAGGAATCACGTTAGAAAGACAGGGTGATGATATTTATATCCCATCTCATGTAGATGGATATGAAGTTAAAACGGATATTGATGGTTCGATATTAACTATTGCTGATGCACCTTGGCCAGGTTTTACACCCGATTTATTGAGTATTGTATTAGTAGTAGCTACGCAAGCCAAAGGAGATGTTTTAATTCATCAAAAAATGTTTGAAAGCCGTTTGTTCTTTGTGGACAAATTGATTGATATGGGGGCTAAAATTATGTTGTGTGATCCACATAGAGCAGTGGTTATTGGACATGATTTTAAATCACAATTAAAAGCTACTACGATGTCATCTCCAGATATTCGTGCAGGTATCTCTTTGTTGATTGCAGCGCTTTCGGCAAAAGGAACAAGTACAATTCAAAATATCGATCAAATTGACAGGGGTTATGAGCGCATTGATGAGCGTTTAAGAGCTATCGGTGCTAATATTGTTCGAGCATAAATCAAAATAAATCAAATAGTAAATATCGTTTAGAGTTTTTTATCATTTAAAATCTCTAAACGATTTTTTTATAAAACTTATACAATGCCAAAAGTAGCAGCGGCTATTAAAGCCACATATTTTAGTATTATTGGAAATGCCGCACTAGCTCTTATTAAAGCGTTAGCAGGTTTTTTTGGAAATTCTTATGCACTTATAGCAGATGCGATAGAATCTACTACTGATATTTTTGCCTCTTTTCTGGTTTTGTTTGGGATTAAATATTCTAACAAACCGGCGGATGAGAATCATCCCTATGGACATGGCAGAGCCGAACCTTTGATTACGTTCTTAGTAGTTGGTTTTTTGATTACTTCGGCTACCATTATTGCGTATGAAAGTATTCTAAATATTAGCACTCCACATGATTTGCCTAAATCGTGGACTTTATATGTTTTGGGAGCTATTATTATTTGGAAAGAATATTCCTTTCAAGTGGTTATGAAAAGGAGTAAAGAAACGAATAGTTCGTCTTTAAAGGCAGATGCATGGCACCACAGGAGTGATGCAATTACTTCAGTAGCTGCTTTTGTTGGGATTTCGATTGCGCTATTTTTAGGAAAAGGATATGAGGCTGCAGATGACTGGGCTGCTTTGTTTGCTTCAGGGTTTATTTTGTACAATAGTTTTCTCATTTTCAGACCTGCTTTGGGCGAAATTATGGATGAACATTTGTATGATGATTTGATCGATACAATTAGGCTAGTTGCAAAGAAAGTAGAAGGAATTATCGATACGGAGAAGTGTTTTATTCGCAAATCGGGTATGAAATACCATGTTGATTTACATGCTAGGGTGAAAGCCACTATTTCAGTAAAAGAGGGACATGATTTGGCTCATAAACTCAAGGACACTTTGAGAGCTGAAATTCCTGAATTGGGTCATGTTTTGATTCATATTGAACCGGATGATTCTCTATAAACCAATAAAGGCGTTGAAATTTTCAACGCCTTTATTGGTTTTAAGCATTTATAATTTCAGTCCAAATACAAGCCCATTAGTTTTTATACCATTTTCATAAGTACGAACGTAATCAATTCGGAATATCTTAAATTTTCCAAAGCCAAGACGGTCTAAGCCTATATTGAATTCATTGTATGGTTTTTTATTTGGAACTCCTAAAGCATGGTAACCCATTACTAATTGGGATTTTAATTTATTTAGTAATGGAATCTTATTCATTATAAATCCATTATCGTTGTATTCTGAATGCAATTGAAAATAACTAGTATTGGTACTATTGGAATAATAAGGCATCAATAGAAAAGCATCTAAATATTTTTCGCTTAATTCAATATGGGTTTGATTTCCATTAAAGTGTTTGTAATCAATAAAAGCAATGTTTTCGGCATTGAAAAATTTTCCTACATTGAAATTTACAGCCAACTCACCTTTGTTTTTCAACAGCATATTATAAGAAATTTTAGCCTCTACTTTGTCAAATTCGTATTTTTTTTCATTGGCCGCAAATCCTTTTTCATAATTTAAAAAAAGCGAAGGATATTTCTTGTTTTTTATATTGTATTTTCCGTCAGGTCTTGTAATGAATTTGTTACCAAAATTTATTGTGGCGTTCAAATTAAATGTAGTTAAATGGTGAGTTTCGAATCCTGGGTTTATATAATCATCAGGTGCTTGCGGATTGTTTGAGGTGTATGATTTGTCATTTTTAAGGAATGTATAATTAGAGGTGTTGAACAAAGGCTTTCTTTGTGAATAGTCTACTTTTCCTTCTAAATTTACCCCATTGGCAATGTTTTGACTGTATTGAACACCAAAGAACTCCTTATTATACAATTTCATATAATTGTCTTTGAAAAAGGTGGCGCTAATGTCATTAATAAAGCCCTTAATCGGTTCGTTTGCATTAAATTGGCTGACTTTTGTTCCTCCAAAAATAGCTAATTTAGCGTAATTTTGATTGTTAAATTGGTGTTTGTATTCAGCACTTACTCGTAAACGTTCATCTGAAAACCCATAATTAAATGTAGTTTTGATATTGGTTTTTTTGCCAAGATCATCATTCCAATTAGAAAAAGAAAAGCCCGAAGACAAACTTATGCCTTGCACCGTATTAAAATTGAGTGAGCTTAAATCAACTAGGCCATTATAGTGGAACGAATATTTTTGGTATGAGTTTTTATAGGTGTAGCCATTAATAACATTCATTAAATGAAATTTGTTTTTTTTTTCATCAATTGAATCCAAGTATTTTTTGGATTCTCTAACTGTTTCAATCGAATCTTTTTTAGAGTAATCTAAAACTTCTTCAGTTGTTAAAGGAATTGGACGAATAGTATTCCAAAATTGATTTTCTTTTTTATTAGCAGTAGTTTCAATACTTAAAATTTCATTTGTGAATGTGTTTTTATCAAATGAATCAAGAAAATTATAATTAGAAAATACGTGATTAAAGTTTGCAGTAAATTGTATTCCAAAAGCACCTGCTACTAAAGTTATGGATTGGTTACTTTTAGCCCATATTTTGTTAATTGAATTATAATCAAAATTTTGTTTTAGTTGAAAAAATTCGGTGAATTCATTATTCATTCGATACCCTTTGATTGTTAAATCAATAGCATAGATGGCCCAACTATCGTCAACAATATAAATATAGCCCTCAAATACGGGGTCTTTATCGCGTTTTGGAGTGACTTTAATTTTGTTAATCTGATGATTATTTTCGTCAAAAAAAGACCCTTCTAATTGGTATTTGTAATAATTAAAAGCATTGTTAGCAATTGGAGAAATTAGATTTGTTCCAATTTTAACCACATTATTATAAAAACTGTAGTTGCTTGACAATGCGGTGTTGTAGCTATACCCTTTATTATCTCCTGCTATTTTTGAAGCGATTATTTTTTCTTTAAAATGATCTGGTTTTTCAAATGAAATTTTTGAAACTGTTTCGGATAGATAGATAATTCCGCTACCGGTGGAATCTAGATAGGATAACATTTTATCTTCCATATCTACCTTCATTCCCATAATTTTTTTGGGTAAGTTTTTTATTTTAAAGATCCCTCTGGAATAAAAATCAGCAGTAAATCGATTGGTTTTTTCTGCGTTTTCTTTTTTTGAAGCAATGGCTTTTTTAATAATAGCTAATGCGGGATTTACTTTTGTATTAATAACTACTTCATTTAAGGCGAGATTTTCTTCAGCTAAAACTGCATTTAGCGTGTATGGGAATTCAGTAGTAGTTATTTTTTCTTTCTTAGTCTTATAGCCTAATGATTTAAAAATGAGAGTATGGTTATCTGTTTTTTTTACATTTAGTTCGTAAACCCCTTTCTCATTAGCTGTGGTGCTATTGTAGGTGTTCTCTTCAAAAACTATTGCATAAGGAATTGAGTTTCCTTTTTCATCAGAAATAGTTCCTTTGATTTGAGAAAAGCTCATAAAGGAGATTAAAAAAAGCAAGGGGGCGTAGCATTTTTTCATGGGTTTAATTTATATTTATTAGAATCTAACGCATCTGTTTTGCAAATATTGTTGGATTATAGATTGGATACAGTTTAAAATTTAAGTAAAAAGGACGTTTTTTAATTATATAAACGATTGTATCGCCAAATCATAACTTTTAAGACCAAATCCTAATATTACTCCTTTTGCATTCCCTGAAATATAGGATTGATGGCGGAATTCTTCTCTCCCAAAGGTGTTAGAAATATGTACTTCTATAACGGGGCTAGTTATTGCTTTGATAGCATCTCCAATACCAATAGAAGTGTGTGTGTATGCTCCTGCATTTAAAATGATCCCATTATAAGAAAAACCAACTTCCTGAATTTTCCCAATCAACTCTCCTTCGATATTACTTTGAAAATACTCGAATGTAATTGTTGGAAATTTAGCCTTTAAAATTTTGAAATAATCTTCAAAAGTTTGACTTCCATATACCTCAGGTTCACGTCTTCCTAAAAGATTTAAGTTGGGGCCGTTGATGATGCAAATTTTCATAATACTATATTTTTGTAAAAATAAAAAAACCGTTCCAATAAAAGAACGGTTGTTATAAAATAGTTGATTTCTTTTTAGAAGAAGAAACCTGCAGATACTTGTAGTACTGAATTTTTTGTTTTTGCATTGGTTGAAACTTCACTAAGTCCAACTACATAACGTCCTTGCAAAAAGATTCCTTTTGTAATTTTTATGCCTAAACCAGCCGCAGCTCCAAAATCAAATGATTTGGTATCGTTAATAGAAACATCATTTTTATTGCTTAATAAGAAGGAAGCTTGGGGTCCTAAATCTAAACTAAAAGTTTTGCTTAAATTGATTTTTGCTAATACTGGTATTGTAATATATCCTAGTTTGTTATTAAAGTCAGTTATTATACTTGAAGTACCTGCATAATATAGCATCATACCAGATTGTTTGTAATTGGCTCCTACAGTAGAGTATAATAATTCAGGTTGTATTGCTAAAGTATTTCCAAGCGGAAATTCAGCAACAAGACCAAAATGATAATTCGTAATGGCCTCTGATTTGTAGGTGGTGCTATTTACAGTAATATCGGTACCCGTTTGATTAGCATAATTAAAACCTCCTTTAATTCCGAATTTTACTATTTGTGCTTGAGTAGCTATCGAAGCAAGAAGAATAAGGCAGATTGTGATACGATTTTTTTTCATGATTTTTGTTTTAGTGTTGGGTTTAGTTGTAAAACATCAGTTTGGGATATTTATTATATGAAATATAATTCTAATTGCAAATGTAAGAATAATTTGTAGATAAAATAGAGGGTGATTTCTGTAGTTTGTCGGTTTTATATAACTGTTAACGAGTTTGTTATGGTGATTTTGTGTTCTGTAAGTAATTTTGTGCGTATAAATTTTAAATAGCAACATCATGAAAAAAATTATTCTAACACTGACAACAATCGTAACATCTGTTTTTTGTAATGCTCAAGATTCAAAAACTATGAGTGATGGAAGTCAAACGGCAGAAGGAAAATGGTTAATTGAAGCCAATACTAATTTTGGAACCCCAGTTGGTTCCAACACCAACTTTAGTTATGCTACAGAAAATGGGAATTCAATATATAATATAGGTGCAGAAGCAGGTTATTTTGTTATTGATGATTTGGCTGTGAAATTTGGATTAGGTTACGGAGGTATGAAAAATGATATAGTAGATACTAATGTTTTTTCCTATAAAATAGGAGTAAAATATTACATCGCAAGTCAATTTCCGGTTCAATTAGACTATTCAGGTGCTTCAATAAAAGATGCTTCTGAAAACCCATCGTATTTTGGAATTCAAGCGGGATATGCTTGGTTTTTAGGAGAAAATGTGAGTATTGAGCCGGGCATCCGATATAATGTAAGCTTGAATCAAAATTACGCCTCGTCAGATACTTTTCAGTTGAATTTAGGCTTTGCACTACATTTCTAAAACGATCCCCCAATATAATTGAAAACCACATCAATTGATGTGGTTTTTTTATGTCCAAAATTTCCGTTTCTTTGTTTAGTGAATTGGACAACATATATTAAAAATTACCAATCGTATTTGAAGATCGAAAGAGGATTGTCAAAGAACACCATCGAAAATTATTCTTTTGATGTGGATCGATTGTGTCTTTTTTTAGATCAAAATCAAATTCAAGTTTCCCCCGTTTCAATTACTGAAGAAACCATTCAGCAATTCATTTATAGTGTCTCAAAGCAAGTGAATCCTCGTTCCCAAGCTCGAATCATTTCAGGTTTAAAAAGTTTTTTTAATTATTTAGTTTTCGAGGATTATCGCTCTGACAATCCACTAGAATTAATTGAAACCCCCAAGGCGGGTCGTAAATTACCCGATACGCTTTCTGTGGAAGAAATAGATGCTTTAATCAACGCTATTGATTTGTCTTCTAATGAAGGAGAACGAAATCGGGCAATGCTAGAAACCTTATATGGTTGTGGACTTCGTGTGTCTGAATTGGTAAATTTGAAAATATCAGATTTGTTTTTTGAGGAAGGATTTGTAAAAATTACAGGTAAGGGAAATAAACAGCGTTTTGTTCCTATTGGCAATCTAACACAAAAATACATCCAGTTATACAAAGAGAATATCAGAAGTCACATATCTGTAAAAAAAGGATTTGAAGACACTTTGTTTTTGAATAGAAGAGGAGGTCAGTTGACTCGTGCTATGATTTTCACTATCATCAAAGATTTGGCTTCCAAAATCAATTGGAATAAGACTATTAGTCCGCATACGTTACGTCATTCGTTTGCAACACATTTATTGGAAAATGGCGCCGACTTGCGGTCAATTCAGTTGATGTTAGGACATGAATCGATTACAACTACTGAAATCTACGTTCATTTGGATAGAAAATTTCTTACTGAAGTCATGAATACCTTTCATCCGCGTAAGGATTAAATAAAAAAGTCCAAATTTCAATATTGAAATTTGGACTTCCTATTTTGAAATCAAGGTACTTTATTTAGCAATATTTACTGCTCTAGTTTCTCGAATTACAGTTACTTTAACCTGACCTGGATAGGTCATTTCAGTTTGAATTTTTTGTGAAATTTCGAATGATAAGTTAGATGCTTTATCATCAGAAACTTTCTCACTTTCTACAATCACACGTAATTCTCTACCCGCTTGGATGGCATAAGCACTTTTCACTCCGCCAAATCCGTAAGCTACTTCTTCTAAGTCTTTCAAACGTTGTATATAAGAATCCAATACTTGTCTTCTAGCTCCTGGTCTAGCTCCTGAAATAGCATCACACACTTGGATAATTGGAGATAACAATGATTTCATCTCAATCTCGTCGTGGTGCGCTCCAATAGCATTACAAACTTCTTCTTTCTCGCCGTATTTCTCAGCCCATTGCATACCTAATAAAGCGTGTGGTAAATCACTTTCAGTATCTGGAACTTTACCAATATCGTGTAATAAACCAGCTCTCTTCGCTAATTTTACATTCAATCCTAACTCAGCTGCCATGATTCCACAAAGCTTAGAAACTTCGCGCGAGTGTTGCAATAAGTTTTGTCCGTAAGACGAACGGTATTTCATTCTACCTACTACTTTAATCAATTCGGGGTGCAATCCGTGGATTCCTAAATCAATTACGGTACGCTTACCAACTTCAATGATTTCGTCATCAATTTGTTTAGCAGTTTTAGCAACTACCTCTTCAATACGCGCTGGGTGAATACGTCCATCAGTAACTAATTTGTGCAATGATAAACGCGCAATTTCTCTTCGAACAGGGTCAAAACAAGAAAGGATAATTGCCTCTGGTGTATCATCAACAATGATTTCAACTCCGGTTGCGGCTTCTAAAGCACGGATATTTCTTCCTTCACGACCAATGATTCTACCTTTTACATCATCCGATTCAATGTTGAATACAGAAACGCAATTCTCTACCGCTTCTTCTGTACCTACTCTCTGAATAGTATTGATGATGATTTTCTTTGCTTCTTGTTGTGCAGTCAATTTTGCCTCCTCAATCGTATCTTGAATCTGAGACATTGCTTGAGTTTTAGCTTCCGCTTTCAATCCCTCAATTAATTGGTCTTTAGCTTCTTCAGCAGACAATCCAGAAATAACTTCTAATTGTTGCAATTGGCTTTTATGCATTTTTTCTACTTCGGCTTGTTTCTTTTCTAGAATATCAAGTTTTGAAGTATATTCAACTGTTTTAGCCTCGTAATCGTCGTTTATTTTTTTGGCTTTAGCCAATTCGTTAGAGATTTGAGATTCTTTATCTCGAACTCTTTTTTCTACTTCAGCGACTTTTTTATCACGAGCCAAAATCACTTGTTCGTGCTCTGATTTTAATTCGATAAATTTTTCTTTCGCTTGAAGAATTTTATCTTTTTTGATGTTTTCGGCTTCAAAATTAGCGTCTTTTAAAATAGAAGCGGCTTCTTTTTTTGCGTTTTTGATGAGATTCGAAATGTTGCTTTTTTCAATGATTTTAGCGATTGTAAAACCAGCTGCAACACCTATAATTCCAGTAATGATAATTGTTACTATGTTGTCCATGTTAATTAAAAATTTATATATAAAAAAAGCCTACATTAGGTGCTTGTATAAACTCGAAAAGACAAGTTTTGAGCTAACTCACTGTTCAAGCTTCCTTACCGAAGTGAGGCGTGCTATAGTAGTGACGATTCGCTCATTCTAAATTGTTAGTGTTGAGTTTACCAAATTGAACTAATGTAGGCAGTATCTTAGTCTATGTTAAGAACGTATTATTTATTGAGATATTCGTCTAATACCGAATTGATTTTATTTAATCTTTCGATGGTTTCTACTCCATCAATTGCGTTATCGATTTGTTTTTGTTCTACCTGAGAAGCGAATTGTAAAGCACACATGGCTAATACATCTTGCTTGTCACGAACAGCATAATTTTCTTCAAATTGCTTAATCATGGTATCAATTTTTTTAGAAGCACTTCTTAGTCCTTCTTCTTGTGCCGGATCTACCGTTAAAGGATAAACTCGGTCTGCAATTGATATTTTTATTTTAAGCTTTTCGTCCATATCTTTTTAATCTGATAGCTGAGCTATGCAGTAATCAATCTCGCGAATTAATGAATTTATTTTAAGCTTAGTATCTCTTTTATTTTCTTCACTGCCAAGCAATGAGTTGGCTATTTTTAGAGCCTCATACTCTTTTTTCAAAGCATCAATCTCACGAGACTGATTGTGTATGATTGTTGTAGTATTGGTTAATTCGGTCTTTAAATCCTGATTGATTTTCTCTAAACTAGCCATTCTAGTGAAAAGTTTTTCAATCTTATTTTCAAGAGTATCAATTATTTCCGCAATTACACTCATTAGTATTCCAATTCATTACTTAATCTTACAAAGTTAGTATTCCTTTTTATTAATACAATATTTTATTTGCTTTTTTATTTAAAATTTAGTAAATTATTACTAAACAAAGGGTTAAGTTTTTTTTCGTTTCAATTCCAATTTTATTTCTGATTTTGTTTTTTTACCTTAGCAAAAATGTAATTCTATGCGATTCCTTCTTTTTTGTATTCTTTTTTGTAGTACACTATTGGCTCAAAATAATTTTCCGAAAGACTATTTTAGTCCGCCTTTGGATATACCAATGCAATTGTCTGGAAATTTTGGCGAATTACGTCCCAATCATTTTCATGCTGGATTTGATTTTAAGACCCAACAAAAGGAAGGTTTAAAAGTATATGCAGCGGCAGAGGGTTATGTGTCTAGAATTAAAATCTCCACTTTTGGTAACGGAAAAACCATTTATATTACCCATCCCAATGGCTATACTTCAGTGTATGCTCATTTGCAAAAAGCAGTAGGTGCTATTCAAGATTTTATTATTGAATCACATTATAAAGAACAGGCTTTTGAAATTGAAATGTATTTAAAACCAGGAGAAATTCCTATAAAAAAAGGAGAGTGGATTGCTATTTCAGGAAATACAGGAGCTTCAGAAGGACCTCATTTGCATTTTGAGATTCGTGATTCAAAAACGGAATACATCATTAATCCAATGCTTTTTGGTTTTGATTCAGGATTTAAGGATACTAAAAAACCTTCGCTTTCAGGCTTGTATGTATATCCTTTGACTACAAAAACGACGGTAAATAAATCGCAACGACCTATTTTGTTAAATTATTCGTTACAAAAAGACGGTACTTTTTTGGCGGATAAAGTAGTAGCGAATGGTGCGATTGGTTTCGGAATTATTGCAGATGATTACGATGATGTTTCGTTCAATAAAAATGGAGTGTATAGCGTTACTTCATTTTTGAATGGCCAACCTAGTTTTGGTTACCAATTTGACACTTATTCTTTTGACGACATGCGTTATGTAAATGCTTTAATTGATTATTCGAGATATAAGAAAACCCAACAGAGAGTTCAGAAACTATTCATGAAAAACAAGTATGGTTTGCCTTTTATCAAAACAGATGAAGCAAAAGGACAAATCACTCCAATGCTTAATTTGGATGCATTGTATCGTATAGAAGTGGCTGATTTTTTTGGAAATACATCAATTGTGTCTGTGCCTGTTCAATATGACTCCACTCCAATAGTTGTTCCAGCAGAACCCATTGTTTCTAAGTATTTTATTAAGGCCAATAAGGACAACATTTTTGAAAAAGAAAATGTCGCTGTGTTTTTTCCATCAGGAACCTTTTACGATGACTTTGCGTTAAATTTTGATGTAAAAAATAAGGTGTTGTACTTACACGACGATACCGTTCCAGCTCATACTAATTTTACGATTTCAATAATCGATAGTCAATTTTCAAAAGAACAGCGTGAAAAAATGTTTATTGGAAGGTTAGATGGAGACCAAATAAGTTATAATTCTACTTATAAAAAAGACAGTGTTTTTAGTGTTAAAGTAAAGACTTTAGGAAAATATAAATTAGTGAGCGATACGATTGCCCCTAAAGTTAGTATTCTAAAACCTATCGAAGGGAAATGGGTGAGTGATGATCTTGTTCAGTTTCAAATTTCGGATGTCAGTTCAGGAATTAAATCCTATAATGGGTATTTAAATGGTAAATGGGTTTTGTTTGAGTACGATAATAAGACCAATAAAATTACGCATATATTCAATGATGAGCAGTTATTAGAAGGAGCTAACGAGTTGAAGGTAATTGTAATTGATAATGTAGGGAATTCTACTACCTTTGAAACTCGATTTTTTCGAAGTCTAAAAAAATAAAAAAAAAGCGCTTGAAAAGTATTCCAACATTTCTCTCTATTCTTCTGTTTTTCGGAATTGGATTTTCGACTTTGGCTCAAAATGCCAAGTTAAGAGGAGTCGTTTTGGACGAAAATAAACAAGCCGTAGACAATGTTTCTATTACTTCAGGGACAGCTCGAACTCAATCCAATTCGAATGGGTTTTACGAACTAACAATTCCTGCCAACAAAAAAGCAACTATTGTTTTTACCCATATTGCTTTGAAGACTTCGGTAATTGTATTGTTTTTGCAACCGAATGAAGTTTTCGAATTCAATCCAGTACTGAATAATCGAATGGAGCAAATGGGAGAAGTAATTGTAACAGCTAATAATACCAAACGAATTCAAGGTATTACAACTATTTCTCCTGAAGTCTTGCGAAAAATACCTGGGGCAAATGCTGGTGTCGAAACTATTTTAAAAACCTTCGCTGGAGTCAATTCGAATAATGAATTAAGTACTCAATACGCTGTTCGTGGGGGGAATTATGATGAGAATTTGGTGTATGTCAATGAAATTGAAGTCTATCGTCCCTTTTTAATTCGTTCAGGTCAGCAAGAAGGCTTGAGTTTTACCAATACGGATTTGGTTCAAAATATCGATTTTTCAGTAGGAGGATTCCAAGCTAAATATGGAGATAAATTATCTTCGGTTTTGGATATTACGTATCGTAAACCAACTGCTTTTGGAGCTAATTTCGAAGCTAGTTTTTTAGGTGGAAGCGCCTCGATTGATGCGGTTTCTAAAAACAAAAAATGGTCTGCCATTACAGGGGTGCGTTATCGGAATAATAGTCTTTTGGTAAAAAGCCAAGAAACGCAAACGAATTACACTCCTAGCTTTGCCGATATTCAAACGAATGTCAATTATCAGGCTTCCGCCAAATGGCAATGGAGTTTTTTAGGAAACATATCAAAAAATAAGTACCAATTCCAACCCTTGACGCGTCAAACTAATTTTGGAACTTTAGATCAGCCCATGGCTTTATTAGTGTATTATGACGGACAAGAAAAAGACCAGTACGATACTTATTTTGGGGCTATAAAAACAACCTTTAAGCCAACCGAAAATTTTAATTTAAAATTCATTGGTTCGGTTTATCATACTACCGAACAAGAATATTTTGATGTTTTGGCACAATATCGTTTGGGTGAAGTAGATGCTAATGTAGCTTCTGAAACCTATGGTAAAGTAAATTATTCTCGCGGGATTGGTTCGCAATTAAATCACGCCCGAAATAATTTAGATGCTTTAATTGCCAACATCGAATTGAAAGGTTTTCACGATTGGAAGAAAAGCCAATTGGATTGGGGTGTAAAATATACTCGCGAATCAATACGTGATCGAGTAGTGGAGTGGGAGGTAATTGATTCAGCCGGTTTTTCTATCCCTCCGCCTATTGTTTTACCTCAAAAAGACGAACCTAATTTGGTTTATACCGGTCCACTTGTTCCGTATCAAAATGTTAGAGCGACTAATTATACTACCATTAATAGATTTTCGGGCTTTGCCCAATGGAACTCTAAAGGAACAATTGGAGCCTATAAGGTTTGGTATAACGCAGGGTTGCGTTTCCATAATTGGGAAGTTTCAGGTGCTAATGAACTAGGAAAATCACAATTAGTTTGGAGTCCGCGCGCTCAAATTTCCATTCAGCCCGATTGGAAAAAAGATATGGTGTTTCGATTGTCAGGAGGGATATATTACCAACCTCCTTTTTACAGAGAATTGCGAGCTGCAGATGGAGATGTGCAACCGAATGTCAAAGCGCAACAATCGATTCATTTGGTTCTTGGGAATGATTATAATTTTAAAATGTGGAATCGACCATTCAAATTGGTTTCAGAACTCTATTACAAATCCATGTCGGATGTAAATACGTATACGATTGACAATGTCCGAATTCGGTATGTAGCCAATAATTTGGCGAAAGCCTATGCGCAGGGATTTGACCTTCGATTGAATGGCGAATTTGTACCTGGAACCGAATCGTGGTTTAGTTTTGGGTATTTAAAGACTGAAGAAAATACCAGTGATAAAGGTTTTATTGCTCGACCTACAGACCAACTATTGAAGTTTGGCTTATTGTTCCAAGATTATATGCCCAATATTCCGAGTATGAAAGTCTATTTGAATTTAGTGTATAATACAGGATTGCCTGGTGGTTCGCCATCGTATGCTGATCCGTATTTATACCAAAACAGACTACGTGATTATCGCCGTGCCGATGTTGGTTTTTCTAAAATTTTGATTGATAACAAAACAGACTCTTTCAAGAAAAATTGGTTAGGAAATTGTAAAGAATTGGCTGTAGGTTTTGAAATTTTTAATCTTTTTAACAATCAAAATGCAATTACGAATACTTGGGTTCGCGATTTATATTCTAAAAATCAATATGCTATCCCGAATTATATGACTACGCGCGTGTTCAATATCAAATTGACGGCTAAATTGTAAGCTAAATCAGAATATCGCTTTCTAAATCTGATTTTTCAATTTCAATATCAAAACCTAATTTGGATACCAATTCGATAACTAAGTTTTTATACCAGTTTTCTGATTTGGGGTGAATGTAGATTTTATCAATTAATTGGCTGATATCTACATTGATTTTAATACCATCATTAATGTGGATTTTAGTTTCTGAAGTGTCGGATATAATACGGACTTCGCGTTCGTATTGAAAGCTTTTTCGTTTGAACAAGAATGGGAAAAACATATCGTCAAACGGAATGTATTCTTTCTTGTAATCGATATAATTCACTTGTCCGATGTATTGCTTTAAGTTTTTTTCGGGTTCCAACGCTTTTTGCAGTCGTCCAATGGTGGATTGGATAGCCAATCCTTCACTGTTTTGGGTGAAAATTTGCCACATAGCAAACGATTCGTATTCGTTGATGTGCCAACTGCTGATAGCTACTTTTTCGCGATGGGTTTTGTAGTAATCAAGAAAGTCAGGATTATTAATCGCTAACTTTTTAATCTCTTCGTAGGTAGGTTCGCTAAAAGTACCTTCGTATTGATCTTCAAACTTATCCGATCGCGACATGAATAATTTGCGAGATAGCAGTAAATCCAAAAATTTAGACAAATCCAAATACTTCCAAACAATAGTGTCTGGATCTTCAGGGAGTTTGATATTTGGATTATTAAGATACATAATTATTCTAGCGACTGCATACTTACAAGTTTATTATATGTTCCGTTCAATGCAATTAGTTCTTCGTGGGTTCCTTGCTCTACAATTCTTCCCTTTTGCATGACTATAATTTTATTTGCTTTTTGAATGGTAGAAAGACGGTGTGCAATTACAATCGAAGTTCGGTTTTGCATCATATTTTCTAAGGCAACTTGCACAAATTTTTCACTTTCAGTATCCAATGCTGAAGTAGCTTCGTCCAAAATCATAATCGGTGGGTTTTTCAAAACAGCACGCGCAATTGAAAGGCGTTGTTTTTGTCCCCCAGATAATTTATTACCACTGTCACCAATATTGGTATGAATACCATTGGGTAACTCTTTTACAAATTCATACGCATTGGCAATTTTTAGCGCCTCAACAATTTCTTCATCGGTAGCATCTTCTTTTCCTAAAGCAATGTTTGCTTTAATAGTGTCGTTGAACAAAATACTATCTTGAGTCACTAAACCGATTAATCCACGGAGTGAATGTAAATTGAATTTTTTAATGTCAATTCCGTCAATTTTAATAGTCCCCTCGTTAACATCATAAAAACGAGTTAATAAATTAGCAATCGTACTTTTTCCACTACCAGATTGTCCTACTAATGCAACGGTTTGTCCTTTGACTACTTCTAACGAAAAATCTTTCAAGACATTTTCGTCTTCGTATTTGAAGTTGATATTCGAAATTTCAATTTTCGATTCAAAATGCTCTTTGATCACCGCCTCATCGTGATTGGTAATGGTATTCTCAATTTCGAGTACTTCAAAAACACGTTCGGCAGCTGCTAATCCATTTTTTACAGCATAAGAGGCTTTAGAGATGTTTTTTGCAGGGGTTAGAATGTTGTAAGACAATAACATATAAACCAAAAATAACGAGCCTTCCAATGTTTTGTCAACCAACACCAAGTTACCTCCGTACCATAATAAAGTGGCAATGGTAACAATTCCCATGAATTCACTCATAGGAGAAGCTAAATTGTTCTTGTTTCCAATACTATTGCTTAATTTTAATAGTCTATCAATTGAATCGTTGAATCGTTTTTTAAATTGATTTTCGGCATTATAACTTTTAACCACTTTGAGTCCGCCCAAACTTTCTTCTACTAACGAAATGAAATAACCACTTTCTTGTTGCGCACGAGTTGATTTAGATTTTAAGCTTTTTCCAATTTTTGAGATAATAAATCCAGAAACGGGAATAAATACAAACACAAATAGCGTCAGATTCACACTAATGTTGAGCATGGCAATGATGGTAAACACAATCGTCAAAGGTTCTTTTACAATTAATTCTAAAATTGAAAAGAAAGAGTTTTGAACTTCGTTAACATCGCCAAGCATTCGTGCCATAATATCTCCTTTTCTTTTTTCAGAATAGTAGGAGATGGGCAAGTCAATGATCTTGTAATACATCTTTTGTCTTAAGTCACGCAACACACCGTTTTTTAAGTGTGTGATGTGGTAGGAAGCCAAATAATTGAATAAATTTTTCAATAAAAAAGTTACAATGACCAAAATGACAGCTAACAATAAAGCAAATTGCGGCCCTTGTTTTTGGTTCAAATCGGATATGGTAAAAAACAACCAATCCTTACCATACTGGCCTATATCTTGAATCCCGGTATAAGTAGGCGCTTTAATAACAGTGGTACTTTTTTTAAATAGTACTTCCAATAATGGAAACATCGTTATCATGGAAAGCGTGCTGAATAAAGCATACAAAATGTTATAAATCACATTCCAAATGATGTGTGATTTATAGGGTTTGGTGTAGGGGATAAGTTTGGTTAGATTTTGATCCATTTAGTTCAAATGCATTGCTGCGATTATGTTTTTAATTTTCTGATCTAATTCAGCTTCAACAGTTTTGAAATTCTCCACTTTGTCCAAAGTGGTGTTGACACTAAAATAGAATTTTATTTTTGGCTCCGTTCCACTTGGACGCGCGCAAATTTTGGAACCATCTTCTAAATAGTAAATTAATACATTCGATTTCGGAATAGTAATAGGCTCGATTTCATTAGTAATTCGATTCAATGAAGTCGAATTTTCATAATCATCAATACATACCACACGTTGCCCATTGATTTCGTCCACTGGGTTTTCACGAAGGTCAATCATCATTTGATTGATTTCTGCTAATCCGTCAATACCTTTTTTAGTTAACGAAATCAGATGTTCTTTGTAGCAACCAAAATCAACATACAAATTCAATAACTCTTGGTATAAGGTGCTTCCTGAGGCTTTCGCCAAAGCGGCAATTTCGCAAACTAAAAGCGAAGCTCCAACAGCATCTTTATCACGTACGGCATCGCCTACCATGAAACCAAAACTTTCTTCTCCACCACCAATGAATTTTTGGTTCGGAAAATCTTTAATCATTTTGGCAATCCATTTGAAACCAGTCAATCCAATTTTACATTCTATTCCGTATGCTGATGCCAATTCGAACATCATTGGAGTCGATACAATTGTTGAACCTACGAATTCAGTTCCAGTAATTTTATCGGCACGTTTCCATTGTTCTAATAGAAATGCGGTCATGATAATCATCGTTTGATTACCATTCAATAAAGTCATTTTACCTTCAGTATTTCTCACGGCTACACCCAAACGATCTGAATCAGGGTCGGTACCAATAACAATATCGGCTTGCGTAGCTTCTGCTAATTTCATTGCCATAGTCAACGCTTCAGGCTCTTCAGGATTAGGAGATTTTACCGTTGGAAAATTTCCATTAGGTTCTGCTTGTTCTTTAACTATGTTTACTTGAGTGTATCCCGCTTGCGCCAAAACGGTTGGAATCGATTTGATCGAAGTACCGTGTAGCGATGTGTACACAATTTTTAGATTTTCTTTTGCAGCTGCAGGCGTAGTTTTAAAACTAGCATTCTCAATAGTTGATTGATGAAAGGCTGCATCCACTTCCTCATCTATATATTGAATTAAATCAGCATTGGCTTCAAATTTGATTTCGTCATAATTCAATGCTTCTATCAACTGAATAATTTCGCCATCTTGCGGTGGAACTAATTGCCCTCCGTCTTGCCAATACACTTTGTACCCGTTGTATTCAGGTGGATTATGAGAAGCAGTTAATACAATTCCTGCGTGACATTTCAAGTGTTTTACAGTAAATGATAATTCAGGAGTAGTTCGTAATTCTGAAAATAAGAATACCTGAATTCCATTGGCAGAAAACACATCAGCAACAACTTTGGCTAAAGTATCGCTATTGTGTCGACAATCGTAAGCAATAGCTACGCGTAATTTTTCGTTAGGAAATACTTTTTTCAAATAGTTGGATAAACCTTGGGTGTTCTTTCCTAGAGTATATTTGTTGATGCGGTTAGTACCTACACCCATAACACCACGCATTCCACCAGTTCCAAATTCTAAATTCTTATAAAAACTTTCTTCTAACTCTTTCGGAGCTGAAGTCATCATTTCTTTAATTGTATTTTGTGTTTCAGAGTCAAAATTTGGCGAAAGCCATTCGTTTACTTTGTCTAAAATAGTTTGTTTGATTTCCATATCGTTTATTATTTGGTATAACCAATCTTTTTTCGTTCTTGTTGCATTTGATGTTGTTGTTTAGAATCCATCAAATGATTCAGTGCTTTATAAATATCAGGAAATTGTTGCTCAATTTCCGTTACTCTTTTAGTTAGTTCCTCATACGTCAGCGCAAATTTCCGAAGTGAAACAAAACTTCGCATGATGGCAATGTTAATTTCAATAGCTCTTTCGTTATTCAATACACTTGAAAGCATTGCTACGCCTTGTTCTGTAAAAGCGAAGGGTAAATATTTTGAATGCTGCCCTCTTCCAGTTTTTAAGGTCACAATTTGTGATCTTAAAGTTGTCCACTCTTCTTCGGTCAATTCAAACATGAAATCTTCAGGAAACCTATTGATATTCCTGCGTACCGCTTGTTTCAATATTCTTGTTTCCGTTTCGTACAATTCGGCTAAATCAAAATCGAGTAGTACTTTGTGACCTCTAATTTCGATAATTTTTTGGGTAATGATTTGGGATTTGGGCATGTTGTAATCTTATAAAAAATTGAGTTCACTTGCGACTTTATACCGTCCTTCATTGCTTTTGGTTCGTAAAATAATTTCACCTAAAAAACCTGCTAAGAATAATTGTGTACCAATAATCATAGTGGTCAATGCAATATAGAACAACGGATTTTCAGTTACTAACATAGGGTGAAAACCAGCATACAATCGGTATAATTTAATACCGATAATTAATCCTGTAGAGACAAACCCAATAATGAACATCAAGACGCCTGCGGCTCCAAAAAAGTGCATCGGGCGTTTTCCATAACGAGATAAAAACCAAATCGTAATTAAATCCAAGAACCCATTGATGAAGCGGCTCATCCCAAATTTAGATTCCCCGTATTTTCTAGCTTGGTGTTGGACTACTTTTTCGCCAATTTTATTGAAGCCAGCATTTTTTGCTAAAACAGGAATGTAGCGGTGCATTTCTCCCGAAACTTCAACATTTTTCACCACTACGTTTTTGTAGGCTTTTAGTCCGCAGTTAAAGTCATTCAAATAAACCCCAGATGTTTTTCTAGCTGCCCAGTTGAACAATTTGGATGGTAGGTTTTTAGCCATGACCGAGTCGTAGCGTTTCTTTTTCCAACCCGAAACCAAATCAAAATTACCATTGGTAATCATATCATACAATCCAGGAATTTCTTCAGGGCTATCTTGTAAATCAGCATCCATAGTGATAATTACATCGCCTTGGGCTTTAGCAAAGCCAGCATGTAAGGCTTGTGACTTACCAAAGTTTTTCATGAAACGAATTCCTTTTACATGAGGATTTTCGTGTGCGAATTTTTCGATGCAATGCCAAGAGCTATCCGTACTACCATCGTCTAGGAAGATAATTTCGTACGTATAATTATGAGTTTGCATCACTTTGATAATCCAAGCGTACAATTCGTTCAGCGATTCCTCTTCGTTAAGAAGTGGTATAAGTATGGATAGATTCATTTACTATTATTCTTGTGACTTACTTTTAAAAAATGCGGCCATTATTAATCCAATTATTGAACTGAATACAATACTGAAAACGGATCCTTTTAGTAATTGAAGTACAGAATATGGATTGTTTTCTTTCATTTTTGCAATCATTTCATTGATGGCAGCTGCTGGAGAATTGAATTTTTGCATCATAGCTACTGCATTTTTAATCGTAATCTCTTTTAATGTGTCTTGAGCTGAAGGATCAATAACGTTAAATAACAAAATATTGAATGCAGTTCCGATTAAGATGGCAATTACGGCACAAATAAAGTAAGTTGTAAAAGCATCTTTGAATACAAATATTCCCTTCAATTCTTTTTTAGTTTTTGACAGTAAGACTATTCCTAATACAAGATAAATTAGAATGCTTACAATTCCAACCCACCAAGAAACAAATAGATTTAAATCTACCGCGTAGATTGTTGCAGTTATTAAAGCAGAAAGTATACCTGTTACTACACCGAATGTTATTCCATTTCTTTTTATAATTTCGTTTATCATGATATAGAAGATTTAAAATTAATCTACAAATATAGCAATTCCCAATTTATTTGCGCCTAAAAATCGAGTTTTAGCGCAGGATAAAAAAAGTAAGACAAAGATTTGTTTATTAAAAAATAAGTGTAAATTTGCAAACTCAAAATAATAATGTAAAAACAAAAAGTTATAATCGGTTTATACCTTTTCTGTTAGAAGAAAAGCTTCAAAGCACGATTATAATTGAAACTAATAAAAAAGATTTAAGATGAAAAAAGGTGTACACCCAGAAAATTACAGATTAGTTGCTTTTAAAGACATGTCAAATGATGATGTTTTTATTACTAAATCTACTGCAGAAACTAAAGAAACTATCACTGTTGATGGTGTAGAATATCCAGTTGTTAAAATGGAGATTTCTAGAACGTCTCACCCTTTTTACACAGGTAAATCTAAATTAATTGATACTGCAGGACGTATCGATAAATTCAAAACTAAATACGCGAAACACGTTAAATAATTTTAATTTGTTTCTTACTATATCAAGCCTCGCAATTTGCGAGGCTTTTTTTATTTTTATCTGCTTAGAAATCTTTGTAACTTTGAGCCTTTATAACTTTGTAATTACTCAAAATGAATTATATCCTTTTTGACGGTCCCGCTCGAACTGCCCTTTTACCTTTTACTTTTACTCGCCCGGTGGCGGATATTTTAATAGGAATTCTGACGATTCGTCAAAAATGGGAAGTTTATTTAGGTTCCACAACAACGACTTTGACAGAAGAATACCTTTCTGAAAAATTCCCTATGGTGGAGATGGAGCAAAATGTAATGATTAATGCCTCTTTTTTACCTAATGCTAGTTTGGTTGAAATGATTCAAGGTTTAAAATCCAATCAAGCCATTTTCAAAGGAGATGAGGTAATCGCTTTTTTTACCAATGATGAACAAGAGCAAGTTGACTTTGATACGTATGAAATAATCGATTATTCGGAGGATTGTTTGACGGTTCAAAATACCTGGGATATTTTTGCTAAAAACGATACGGCACTTCGCGCCGACTTTGAATTAGTAACTCAAGATAGAAAATCGCAACCTATTCCTAAGTCGGTGAATGTAATTGCTCCCGAAAATATTTTTATTGAAGAAGGAGCAAAGTTAGAATTTGTCACTTTGAATGCGTCAACTGGGCCTATTTATATTGGTAAAGATGCCGAAATCATGGAAGGTTCTGTAATTCGTGGGCCATTTGCTTTGTGCGAAGGTGCGGGAGTAAAACTGGCATCTAAAGTCTATGGTGCTACTACTGTTGGGCCGTATTCTAAAATTGGTGGCGAAGTAAATAACTCCGTTTTATTTGCTTATTCTAACAAAGGACATGACGGATTTTTAGGGAATTCGGTTTTGGGAGAATGGTGTAATATTGGCGCAGACAGCAACAATTCAAACCTAAAAAACAATTACGAAGAAGTGAAATTATGGAGCTATGAAACGGAAGGTTTTGCTAAAACGGGTTTGCAGTTTTGTGGGCTAATGATGGGTGATCATAGCAAATGTGGGATTAATACGATGTTCAATACTGGAACGGTAGTGGGAGTAAGCGCTAATATTTTTGGAAGTGGTTTTCCGCGCAATTTTGTCCCGAGTTTTTCTTGGGGAGGTGCAGGAGGATTTACGACTTATACCACTAGCAAAGCCTTTGCTACTGCTAAATTAGTGATGAGTCGCCGCAATGTAGAGTTTGACGAAAAAGAACAAGCTATTTTAGAACACGTTTTTGAAGAAACCAAGAAATGGAGAAAAGAATAACCGCTTTTTATAAATAAAAAAAACTCGCATCAATTGATGCGAGTTTTATTGTGCTTATTTTATTCTAATAATATTCTCTTTCAGTTTAATCTCTTTTACTCTTTTGTCGTCAGGATTTTTACGATAGTCAAGAATTTCATTTTCTTTATATCCGGTGATTAGGCTTAATTTTGTAATTAGATTGTTCAGTGTATTTTCTCTACGTTTGATAGTGCTTGTGTAGTTTTCGCTTAATTCATCCTGTTCAAAAAGTTCATTTAATGTGTTTAAGGCAATAAACTTAGTTTGATTGTCCACTAAAAAAGAAATGATTTTTAGTTCATTGTCATCAATAGAGCCAATATTTTTTCTTTTATAACGCAATTGATTTTTTGTAGTATCAAAAATCAAACTATTATAGTCACTTATTACTGTTTTTACTTTGGTTTTTAAAAACACAAAACTAACTAAAAGTAGACTACATCCAATAAACAGGAATGTATATAGCTTTTTTAATGGATTGATAATAAATGCTTCCGAACTAATTGGTGTTTTTGTAATTGTATTCAGAGGTATGTGAATCACCTTGATTTGATTAGTGGTGCTAAGTAAGTGGAGTACTACCAAATCATTCGATTTTTCATCAAAATAGAAAGATTTAACATTAATCAATGAAGGTAAAATATATTTTTTAATGGTGTTTGCTTCAATATCTATTTCTAATAGTTTGTTGTTGGCACCTCTACTAAGTAGATACGTTTTTTTACCATTTTGAAAATTAAAATACCCATCTAACGAATTGTATTTAGAATCAAAAACCCCTTCTTTATTCCATTTCATCTTTTTGAGGTCTAATTTCCAAACGTTAGAATCTGATAGCCCTTCTCCATAATAGAAATTATCTGGATTTTCAACAAGTCCTCCAAAAATATAAAGATAATCTCCAATTAGAATTCGGTTGGCATCGCGGCGTAATGATGGGAGTTCGTCTCCAAAGGTTTGAACCGCCATCCATTCTCTTGATTTGAAAATATATTTGGTTAACAAATTTTTGAAAGTGAATAATCCATACCCTCCGAAGTAATAAAATTCATTTTTGTAAACAAACGACGCGGCACCATATTGATTTTGATGTAAAAAGGAATTATCAATTCGAACTAAAGAGTCATTTCGCCATTCTAAAACAGGTCCGCAACCATTGTGTGCAAAATAATTTTTTCCTTTAATCTTAAAGGTATTATAGCGAGAGATGATTTCGGGATAGTTTGTGTGTTTAAGTCGATATAAACGATCTTGAGAGTCTATTTGATACAATGAATCGTGCTCAATAACGATGGTTTTTCTTGTTTTTGCGTCTTGAAAAAGGAAATAATCTCCTTTATATTGGTCAAATTGTGCTTGACAAATAGAGGTATGTAAAAGAAATAGTGAAAAAATACAGAATAGTCGATTCATTTGTGGGGTTGTTTCGAAAATTTTTTCTAAAGTACTATTTTATTTACATATTACAAAGTTGCAGTTGAATTCATTTGTAATTGATTTCTCACCTCATTAATAACGGTAATGAATTCGTATTTCAATTTTTTAGGAATGCGTTTTTCGATAATCACATTATTCTTCAATACATTTGCAATCGGTAGCTTTTAAAGTCAAGCGAGTTAATTACAATAAAATTGATACTGAAGATAAGAATTGAAAAAACAGATAATTCTAGATTAAGGTAGCGTAAACAAATAAGGGTAAAAATAAAGTACCCAATGAGAAAGCTTTTGAGTACAAATTGACGTTGGTGAATACTAATGTGAATTTTAGCCACATCAGTAAATGGAATTTGTTCTTTCTTTTTTGATTTGGGATTTAAAACGATGCCATTGGTTGCTATGCGTATTAAAGCGGCGGTGTCTTTTGAAATCATAATCGGTGGGGTTTTGATTGTGGTATTTATAAACCTTGTCAATAGGTTGGTTTATCTTTTGTAAATTTCTGAATTAGTGCTTGCGCTTCTTAAAATAATGCACGAAACAATATTTTCCAGTATTTTTATTTATTTAACTATTTGAAAATCAGACTATTTTTAAAATGTAGATTTTGAATATTTGGGTTGTTTTAAATGTCTGTTTCTATTGTTTTATTGATATTTAGTTTGTTTTTACGTGGTTTTGGTAGTCCGGTTAGCGGCAAATGAAAAATAAAATTGTATCCAATAGGCTTTAAACAACGAGGGATTTGAATTATATTTGCGCCTTCAAAAAAGGGCGGGTCGAATTACCGATGAGTCCAAAAAATCAAATCCACTACACATGATTACAGTAAACGATATTTCTGTACAATTTGGCGGGACTACACTTTTTAGTGAAGTTTCTTTTGCTATTAATGAAAATGACAAAATTGCCCTTATGGGTAAAAATGGAGCGGGAAAATCGACGCTTTTAAAAATAATTGCTGGACATAGCAAACCTTCTACAGGTTCTATTTCGGCTCCAAAAGAAGCGGTGGTGGCTTATTTGCCTCAACATTTATTGACTACTGATGGCGCTACTGTAATGGAAGAAACGTCTAAGGCGTTTGGTGAAATTTTCAAAATGAAAGCCGAAATTGATGAAGTGAATGAGCAATTAACCGTCCGTACCGATTATGAAAGTGATGAGTACATGAAGTTGATTGAACGTGTTTCGGATTTGAGTGAGAAATACTATGCTATTGAAGAGGTGAATTATGAGGCCGAAGTAGAGAAAATTTTAATTGGTTTGGGATTTGTCCGTGAGGATTTTACGCGTCAAACTTCGGAGTTTTCTGGAGGTTGGAGAATGCGTATTGAGTTGGCTAAAATCCTTTTACAAAAACCCGATTTGATTTTGCTCGATGAGCCAACGAATCACATGGATATTGAAAGTATTCAATGGTTAGAAGATTTCTTAGTGAATCAAGCCAAAGCAGTAGTGGTAATTTCGCACGATAGGGCTTTTGTAGATAACATTACCAATCGTACTATTGAAGTAACTATGGGACGTATTTATGATTATAAAGCCAAATATTCTCATTATTTAGAATTGCGAAAAGACCGTCGTATGCACCAACAAAAAGCCTACGATGAGCAACAAAAAATGATTGCCGATAACAGAGCGTTCATCGATCGTTTTAAAGGAACTTTTTCTAAAACTGACGCGGTCCAATCTCGTGTGAAGATGTTGGAAAAATTAGAAATTGTTCAGGTGGACGAAGTCGACACTTCGGCATTGAAATTGAAGTTTCCGCCAGCGGCTCGTTCAGGACAGTATCCGGTTATTGTCAAAGAATTATCAAAATCGTACGGTGATCATGTGGTTTTTAAAGATGCTAATTTGGTTATTGAGCGCGGACAAAAAGTAGCCTTCGTTGGTAAAAATGGGGAAGGAAAATCGACTATGATTAAAGCTATCATGAAGGAGATTGGTATTGATAGCGGTAGTGTCGAAATTGGTCACAATGCTCAAATAGGCTATTTTGCACAAAATCAGGCGGCATTATTGGATGGGAATGCGTCTATTTTTGAAACGATTGACGATATTGCTGTTGGCGATGTACGAACTAAGATTAAAGATATTTTAGGAGCTTTTATGTTTCACGGCGATGATGTAACTAAGAAAGTAAAAGTGCTTTCAGGAGGAGAAAAAACGCGTTTGGCAATGATAAAATTATTGTTGGAGCCTGTTAATTTGTTGATTCTAGATGAGCCTTCTAATCACTTGGATATGAAAACCAAAGATATTATCAAAGACGCTTTGAAAGATTTTGATGGCACCTTAATTTTAGTATCGCACGACCGTGATTTCTTAGATGGATTAGCTACTAAGGTTTTTGAATTTGGAAACAAAAGAGTAGTGGAACACTTTGAAGATATTGCTGGTTTCTTGGCACACAAAAAAATGGAAAATCTGAGAGAAATCGAGAAGTAGTTTTTAAGGTAAGCTCAATGTCATTAGGTTGAAGTATAATTTGTCATTTCGACAAAAGGAAGAAATCACATCACAAGAGCACTGATTAAACTCCTTTGCCTCTTATTTTAAAGGCTACGTATATAAATTATCCTTATTTTTACCCTAAAGTAATAGGGTTCTAAATAATGGATAATACAAAGACTTCAGTTTATTTCATGCCTGGATTAGCGGCTAGTTCGTTAATCTTTGAGCGCATTACTTTACCTCAAGATCTTTTTGAAGTGCAGCTTTTGGATTGGGAATTACCAATTGGAGAGGAATCTTTAACGGATTATGCTCGAAGGATGGCTCAAAAAATAACGGCTCCAAATCCTGTTTTGATTGGTGTTTCTTTTGGCGGGATCTTAGTGCAAGAGATGGCAGCATTTTTAAATCCACAAAAAGTGATTATTATTTCGAGTGTGAAATCAAATTTGGAATTTCCTCGCCGAATGAAAATTGCTAAGACGACCAAAGCCTACAAATTAATTCCAACTTCGATTTTTTCGAATATGGAAAAATTGAGCGCTTTTTCTTTTGGTAAATCCATAGCACAGCGATTGAAATTGTACGAGAGATACCTTTCGGTTCGAGATGTAAAGTATTTAGATTGGGCGATTGAACGCATTGTATTATGGGATAGAACCCAAGTAGATACAAGTGTAGTTCATATTCACGGCGATGCCGATGAGGTATTTCCAATACAGTATATATCGGATTGTATTGTGGTAAAAGGAGGAACGCACATAATGATTTTAAGTAAATATAAATGGTTGAATGAGAATTTACCCGCTATTATAGCCGGAACTTTTTCAGGATATAGTATAAAATAAAAATTGAATAAATGAAAAAAGTAACCAACAGCTTTCGTAAATGGAGCCTTTTGATTGGGGTAGTGCTAATTAGTGGTCTGTTTATTTTTGCTTCCAAATTAGAATTACCTGCAAACTGGATTGCTCGTTTTAATCCGAATTATTTTCCTGCCAAGATTGATTTTGCAGGAGAAGCAGTACCGTTGCAAATTGCCGATGTCCAAGAACGTTTGGATAGAGAGTTATTAGTGAACGAGCACTTGAATGCGTCAACACTTTTGATTTTAAAAAGAGCGCATCGTGCTTTTGCTGTCATTGAACCGATATTAAAGAAAAACGGAATTCCAGACGATTTTAAATATGTAGCGGTGATAGAAAGTGGTTTAGTGAATGTAGTTTCTCCGGCTGGAGCCAAAGGAATTTGGCAATTTATGCCTGATACGGCTAAGGAAATCGGACTTGAAGTAAATGAAAATATAGATGAGCGTTATCATTTAGAAAAAGCGACTGAGGCAGCCTGTGCTTATTTTTTGAAAGCCAAAGAGAAATTTGGAAATTGGACATTAGTCGCAGCGTCTTATAATGCTGGTGGGACAGGAATCAAAAAGCAATTGGATATTCAAAAAGTAGCTAATTATTATGATTTGCTACTCAATGATGAAACATCACGTTATGTATTCCGAATTTTAGCTTTGAAACAAATTATGGAACATCCAGAACAATATGGTTTTCCAATTACTGAAGAGGAGCAATATAAAATTGTAGCTACAAAAAAAATTGCGATAGATAGTTCTGTAACTGATTTGGCCACTTTAGCAATTCAACAAGGGATTAACTACAAAATTTTAAAAATTCACAATCCGTGGTTGCGAACAACTAAGATTGTCAATCCAACGAATAAAAAATACCAACTGGAAATTCCTTTGGAAGGATATTAAAAAAAAAAGAGGCGATATTCATCGCCTCTTTTTTTTGTGTTATATTTTCTTCATTTGTTCTTTCATCATACTGATTTGATCTTTCAGCATGTTTTGTTTGTCTAGTTTTTTTGCTTCATTCAATAAAGAGGTAGCTTCTAATTTTCTTCTTCTAGACATAGCAATGCCCGCTAGGTTTAATTTGGCCACAGCCAAATCCATATCCATAGACAATCCCAACTCGATCGCTTTTTTGAAATATTTCTCAGATTGATTGATATTGGTTTGCGAAAGCATAATTCCATGAAGGTAATTGAAATACCCTTGTTGTTTTTGAACTAAGGCACCTTCTGGGTTTTTGATTTTGTCTAACCATTTTTTAGCACCTTCAAAATCTTGTTTTCTTAACTTTAAGAAAGCGAGTAAGATGAATTCGTTTTTGAAATATAAAAAAACGGGAAGAGCACTCACTAATATAAGGAAGATTCCATTTCCAGTGTAACCATCAGTAATTTGCCAAATGCCTGTAGCGACAATAAGTCCGGCAAGGATAAGTTTGATATTTTTGTGAAACATAATAGGTTTAAATTTATGATTGCAAAGATAGTAAAAGGAATTAAAAATATTTTTATAAAACTACTTGCTAGAAAAAAAAGTCTTTGTATATTTGCACTCGGTTTTCGAATAACGGTTATTCAAAAACTAGAAGACATATAAATAAAGATTTTAAAGATACAAACCAATGAGCAAAAGAACGTTTCAACCATCGAAAAGAAAAAGAAGAAATAAACACGGATTTATGGACAGAATGGCTTCTGCTAATGGAAGAAAAGTTCTTGCAAGAAGAAGAGCTAAAGGAAGACATAAATTGACTGTTTCTAGCGAACCTAGACACAAAAAATAATGGTTATTCTATAATCAATATTAAGCCGTTACTATTTTTTAGTAACGGCTTTTTTTTGAAAAATTAAACTAATTATAGTTAGATTAGTTCTAAAATACTCAGGTTAAAGTATTTTTTTCTACTTCAACCTGACAATAATAAAAAACAACATACACACAAATTATACTACAATGCCAAAAGACACATCCATTAAATCCGTTTTGATAATAGGTTCAGGTCCTATTGTAATTGGTCAAGCATGCGAATTTGATTATGCTGGTTCGCAATCAGCACGTTCGATTCGTGAAGAAGGAATCGAAGTGATATTAATCAACTCGAATCCTGCTACAATTATGACTGACCCTTCAATGGCCGATCATGTTTATTTGAAACCATTGACGACCAAGTCAATTATTGAAATTTTGAAAGCACATCCGCAAATTGATGCGGTGTTGCCAACAATGGGTGGACAAACCGCTTTGAATTTATGCTTGGAAGCTGAAGAAAAAGGAATTTGGGAAGATTTTGGAGTAAAATTAATTGGGGTTGATGTGAACGCCATTAATATTACTGAAGATAGAGAGCAGTTCAAACAATTGCTTGAAAAAATTGGAGTTCCTGCTGCACCAGCAAAAACAGCTACTTCATTCTTACAAGGAAAAGAAATTGCACAAGAATTTGGTTTCCCATTAGTAATTCGTCCTTCATTTACTTTAGGAGGAACGGGAGCAGCTTTTGTACACAGCAAAGAAGAATTTGACGAAAAACTGACTTACGGTTTAGAAATGTCTCCAATTCACGAAGTGTTGATTGACAAGGCTTTGCTAGGTTGGAAAGAATATGAATTAGAATTATTGAGAGATAAAAACGACAATGTAGTTATTATCTGTTCTATCGAAAATATGGATCCAATGGGAATCCACACTGGAGATTCTATCACGGTAGCGCCAGCCATGACGCTTTCGGATACGACATTCCAAAAAATGCGTGATATGGCGATATTGATGATGCGTAGCATCGGAAATTTTGCTGGAGGATGTAACGTACAATTTGCGGTTTCGCCAGACGAAAAAGAAGATATTGTTGCGATTGAAATCAACCCACGTGTGTCACGTTCATCGGCATTGGCTTCTAAAGCTACAGGTTATCCAATTGCTAAAATTGCTTCAAAATTAGCTTTGGGTTACAACTTAGATGAATTGCAAAATCAAATTACAAAATCAACTTCGGCTTTATTTGAACCGACTTTGGATTATGTGATTGTAAAAATACCACGTTGGAACTTCGATAAATTTGAAGGTGCTGATAAAACATTAGGACTTCAAATGAAATCAGTAGGTGAGGTAATGGGAATTGGACGTTCGTTCCAAGAAGCCTTACATAAAGCTACTCAGTCTTTGGAAATCAAAAGAAATGGTTTAGGTGCTGACGGAAAAGGATATACCAACTACGAACAAATTATCGAGAAACTGACTTATGCAAGTTGGGATCGTGTTTTTGTAATCTATGATGCGATTGCGATGGGAATTCCGTTGAGTCGTATTCACGAAATCACTAAAATCGATATGTGGTTCTTGAAACAATACGAAGAGTTATTTACTTTAGAAAAAGAAATTGCATCGTATAAAGTAGATTCTTTACCAAGAGAATTGCTATTGGAAGCCAAACAAAAAGGATTTTCTGATAGACAAATTGCGCACATGATGGGGGCTTTGGAAAGTCAAGTGCATACATTACGTATGGATATGAAAATCAACCGTGTGTTCAAATTAGTAGATACTTGTGCGGCTGAATTTAAAGCACAAACGCCGTATTACTATTCTACTTTTGAGGCTGAAATTGAAAAGCCAAACGGAGAGCGTTATGTTCACAACGAAAGTATTGTGACGGATAAAAAGAAAATCATTGTTTTAGGGTCAGGCCCAAATAGAATTGGACAAGGAATTGAGTTTGATTATTCTTGTGTTCACGGGGTGCTTGCTGCTAAAGAATGTGGCTATGAAACGATTATGATTAACTGTAATCCAGAAACGGTTTCGACTGATTTTGATACAGCTGATAAATTGTATTTCGAACCTGTTTTTTGGGAACATATTTATGATATCATCCAACATGAGAAACCAGAAGGTGTTATCGTGCAATTAGGTGGTCAAACGGCTTTGAAATTAGCGGAGAAATTATCTAAATACGGAGTAAAAATCTTAGGAACTAGCTTTGATGCTTTGGATTTAGCTGAAGATAGAGGGCGCTTCTCTGATTTATTAACGGACTTAAATATCCCGTTCCCTAAATTTGGTATTGCTGAAACTGCTGATGAAGCGTCTGCATTAGCAGATACATTAGACTTCCCATTATTGATTCGTCCTTCGTATGTGTTAGGAGGTCAGGGAATGAAAATTGTCATCAACAAACAAGAATTAGAAGAACACGTAATCAATTTATTGAAGTCAATCCCAGGGAATAAATTGTTGTTAGACCACTATTTAGACGGCGCTATTGAGGCTGAGGCTGATGCGATTTGTGATGCTGATGGTAATGTATATATCATCGGAATTATGGAACATATCGAACCTTGTGGTGTTCACTCGGGAGATAGTAATGCCACTTTGCCACCGTTTAACTTGGGTGAATTTGTAATGCAACAAATTAAAGATCACACGCATAAAATAGCAGTTGCTTTGAAAACCGTAGGTTTAATCAATATTCAGTTTGCTATCAAAAATGATATTGTTTACATCATTGAAGCCAATCCAAGAGCGTCTAGAACCGTCCCTTTTATTGCAAAAGCGTATGGGGAACCGTATGTAAATTATGCTACTAAAGTGATGTTAGGAGCTAATAAAGTAACTGATTTTAACTACAATCCACAGTTGAAAGGATATGCAATTAAACAACCTGTTTTCTCTTTTAGCAAATTCCAAAATGTGAATAAAGCATTAGGGCCAGAGATGAAATCAACGGGTGAAAGTATCTTGTTTATTGACGACTTGAAAGACGATCAATTCTATGAATTGTATTCTCGAAGAAAAATGTATTTGAGTAAATAATTACGTATTTGAATCTAGATATGTAAAAGCCTCTTTTTAGAGGCTTTTTATTTTTTTAATTGTTTTTGGTTTTACTAAGTATTTCTTATACCAATTGATTGCTAAATTGGCAACCTCTAATAGTTTTCCTGATTCTTCAAATAGATGTGTAGCTCCATATACGATTTGCATTTCTTTTACGCACTCTAATTTTTCTAATGCTAATTTATTCATATTGATTACGGGAACATCAAGTCCACCTACAATAAGCAATGTTGGAGCAGTTACCATGGGTAATTCTTGTACGGCTAAATCAGGTCGTCCACCACGAGATACTACGGCTTTAATGGTATTTTCAAAAAATGCGGCTGCTTTTAATGCTGAAGCAGCTCCTGTACTTGCACCAAAATAAGCAATTGGATATTTTTTAATTTCTTTGTTTTCAAGAAACCATTCTGTCACATTGATTAATCGAGTAGTTAATAAATCAATATTAAACCGATTTTCATAAATACGATCTTCTTCTTCGGTAAGTAAATCAAATAGGAAAGTGCCTACATTCTCTTTCTGTAGGAGTTCAGCAACCATTCGGTTTCTAGAGCTGAAACGGCTACTTCCACTTCCGTGAGCAAAAACAACAACTCCAATGGCTTTCTCAGGGATAATTAAATCACCTTTTAAAATGACCGAATCGACAGGAATATTCAAATCTAATTTTTTCATAATGTTTCAATTTTAATAATTTTAAAAAATGATTATTTGTGAGGTTGCTTATAGTTTAACATTTGAATAGCTTCTTCATCTTCAACTGGTTCGAATTGGTTATAAAAGCTACTAATTCCACTAAAATGATGAGCCGCTATTAAATAGATTAATTCATCAGTATTTTTTTTGAAAACAGATAGTGTGTCAAAAGGCAATACAGGTATTGCTATAATAATTTTTGCAGGATTTTTTTTCCGTACAATATCCAAACAAACTAATAAGGTATTTCCTGTAGCAATTCCATCATCCACTAGTATTACATTTTTATTTTTTAAATCTAATAGTTCCTTATTACCCTTATATAATTTATATTTTTTTCGTATATTTTGTTGTATACTTAATACTTCTTTTTGGATGTAATCCGCAGAAACTCCTGTATTTTCATCGACTATTACTGAGTCGAGGGCAACTGCTCCAATAGCAAATTCTTTATTATTAGGGTGTCCAATTTTTTTTGAAAAGATGATATCTAAAGGGAGATGTAATTCTTTTGCAATTTCATAACCAACAGGGACTCCTCCTCTAGGAATAGCAAGTACTACTGAATCACTATTTTGGTATTGCAGTAATTTTTTTGCTAGTAGTTGCCCTGCTTCAGTTCTGTTTTTTAGTTTTTCGTAGTACATACAAGTAATTTTTGAAATAAACTTGTAGGTTGAAAGGGGAATATAAATTTAGGGCTTATATTTATTTAATTGAATATATAAAATGTTAATTTTCAGTATCTTAATAAAAATAAGTAGATGGATTTAAAATGAATTAGCTTCTTATCATTTTTTATTTTACATTTGTTTAATAAAAATTAAAAAAGAATGAACAACGTTAAAAACGTATTCAGTATCAAAGACCTCGAAAATTTATCAGGAATTAAAGCGCATACGATTCGTATTTGGGAAAAAAGGTACAATATCTTGGAACCCATGCGTACGGATACCAATATTAGGCTGTATGATTTAGCAAGTTTGCAAAAGCTGCTCAACATTACTTTACTTCATGATTACGGGTATAAAATTTCTAAAATTGCAACTTATCCACCAGATAATATACCTAATTTAGTTCGTGAGATTGTAACTAATAAAACAGCTAAAAGTCATGCATTAAGCGAATTCAAAATGGCGATGATGCATTTTGATCAGGAGTTGTTTTTTAGAACTTACAACTGGTTAATGGCTGAAAAATCGTTTCAAGAAATTTTTCATGAGGTATTCATTCCCTTGATGCAAGAATTGGGAATGTTATGGCAAACAGACACAATTTCGCCCGCACACGAACATTTCATTACTTTTTTGATCAAACAAAAATTACTTATTCAAACGGAACAATTGCAGATCTTAAAACCTACCAAGACAGATAAAGTTTTTGTGTTGTCATTGCCTATGAATGAAATTCACGAATTAGGCTTGATGTATTTGAATTATGAAATTTTATCAAAAGGCTACAAGACCATTTATTTAGGGGAAAGCATGCCAATTGACAATTTAAAAGATTTAAAGAAACATTTCGACTCCATAGTTTTTGTTTCGTACCTTACCGTTCAGCCTGATAAAGAATCAGTTAATGATTATGTCAATCAAATGAAACAAGAGTTAGAAGACGAGACTACCCAATTATGGTATATAGGGCGAATGATAGAACATATTGATACTAACATTCTTTCTGATAGTATGTCGGTTTTCAATTCGATAGAGTCTTTAGTAGAAGCTATTTAAATAATAATTACAAATAATAAATTAATGAATCAACCCAAAACAATAGCAATTATAGGTTCTGGATTTTCGTCTTTAGCAGCAGCAAGTTATTTGGCTCAAAGCGGTCATCAAGTTACTGTTTACGAAAAAAATGTCACTATTGGTGGTCGCGCACGTCAGCTAAAAAGTGATGGTTTTACTTTTGACATGGGACCAAGTTGGTATTGGATGCCTGACGTTTTTGAACGATTTTTTGCTGATTTTGGTAAAAAAACTACCGATTATTATGAGTTGATTAAATTGTCTCCAGCCTATCGCGTGTATTTTGGAATCAATGAATTCATTTCCATTGCCGATAATTTACCCGAAATTATTGCCACTTTTGAGTCGGTAGAAAAGGGTAGTGGGGCTATTTTGGAACAATTTATGGCTGAAGCTCGAAGCAATTACGATATTGCTATAAAAGACTTAGTATATCGTCCAGGAGTTTCTCCTTTGGAACTAATTACTTTAGAAACAGCTAAAAAAGTAGGACAATTTTTTAGTAACATCAGTCGCGATGTTCGCAAGAAATTCAAGAATGAAAAGCTAGTTCAAATCTTAGAATTTCCAGTTTTGTTTTTAGGTGCGAAACCTTCAGACACGCCTTCTTTTTATAGCTTTATGAATTATGCCGACTTTGGTTTAGGAACTTGGCATCCAAAGACAGGAATGTTTGATGTAGTTAAAGGAATGGAAAGTTTGGCAGCTGAATTAGGGGTTCAATTTGTAACCAATGCAGCGATTGAAAAAATCATTGTTGAAAACAAATCGGCTAAAGGAATAGTTGTTAATGGTACAGCAATCTATGCGGATGTGGTGTTGAGTGGTGCAGATTACCATCATACTGAAACGTTACTAGAAGAACAACACCGTGCGTATTCTGAAAAATATTGGGATAGTCGCGTATTTGCGCCCTCTTCATTGTTGTTTTATGTGGGGTTCAATAAAAAAATAGAAAATATTTCGCACCACGCTTTGTTTTTTGATACTGATTTTAATCAGCATGCTAAAGATATTTATGACACTCCAAGATGGCCAGCTGAGCCTTTGTTTTATGCTAGTTTTCCATCGATAACAGATCCGTCTACGGCTCCTGAAGGAATGGAATCTGCTTGTTTTTTGATTCCACTAGCACCTGGAATTGAAGACACAGAAGCCTTACGCGAAGAATATTTTCATAAAATTATGGACCGATTGGAAACGTTGACGCAACAAGAGGTTCGAAAAAACATTATCTTTAGACAATCATTTTGCAAAAATGATTTTGTACAAGACTATAATTCCTATAAAGGGAATGCTTACGGAATGGCCAATACGTTATTGCAAACGGCTTTTTTAAGACCCAAATTAAAAAGTAAAAAAGTCGCTAATTTGTTTTTTACAGGTCAGTTGACGGTTCCTGGACCGGGTGTGCCTCCCGCCTTAATTTCGGGAAAATTAGTAGCCGAATTAATTAATAAACAATTTTCAAAAGCCTAACATGAAGCAGTTATTTGACGACGTATCCTTTAAATGCAGTAAGCTGGTGACTAAAAATTACAGCACTTCATTTTCATTAGCAGTCTATATGCTTTCGCCAAGCATACGAGAAGCTATTTATAGCGTATATGGTTTTGTTCGTTTTGCGGATGAAATTGTGGATTCTTTTCACGGATATGAAAAAGAAACCTTAATTAATGATTTTGAAACTGAATACTATAAAGCATTCAATTCGGGAATTAGTTTGAATCCTATTTTGAATTCATTTCAAATTACGGTAAAACGCTATAATATTTCAGACGATTTGATCCAGGCTTTTCTGAAAAGTATGAAATTGGATTTGGTCAAAACCGAATACCATAGCAAAGAAGAATACGAAGAATACATCTATGGTTCAGCTGATGTGGTGGGATTGATGTGTTTGAAAGTCTTTGTGGATGGCGATACTGAGAAATACAATTTGTTGAAAGACGAAGCGATGCGTTTGGGATCGGCATTTCAAAAAGTGAATTTCTTACGCGATTTGAAAGACGATAATTTGGTTTTAAACCGAACGTATTTCCCTGGAGTAGATTTGAATTCATTTGATGAAAAAGCAAAACAAGCGATTATTAGCGAAATCGAAGACGATTTTAAAATTGCTTTTCAAGGCATTACTAAATTACCAATGGAGGCTAAATTTGGTGTGTACACGGCTTATGTGTATTATAAAAAACTATTAAATAAATTGGAGAAAACCCCAAGCCATAAAATTGGTACGGCACGAATTCGTGTTTCTAATTATACCAAAGCGGGATTATTAGCCCAGTCTTTTGTTACTTATAAATTAAAATTAGTTTAAAATTTAATCGTTACAACAATGAATGAAATCCAGTTTTTTCTGATTTTCTTAGGGACTTTTTTATTGATGGAATGTGTGACTTGGTGTACACATAAATTTGTGATGCATGGCTTTATGTGGTATTTTCACGAAGATCATCACCAACCTAAATATGCTGCTATTTTCGAAAGAAACGATGTTTTCTTTGTCATTTTTGCCATCCCAAGTATCGTGCTTTTTTATTATGGTGTAGAAGGAGGGTTGAACTATAAATTCTTTATTGGTTTAGGAATCATGTTTTACGGCATGTGTTATTTCATGATTCACGATGTCTTGATCCACCAACGTTTCAAATGGTTTAAAAATACCAATAACAAGTATTTAATTGGTTTGCGTAAAGCACACAAAGTACACCACAAACACCTAGGAAAAGAACATGGAGAATGTTTTGGGATGTTGTTTGTTCCATTCAAATACTATAAAATTTAAGATGAAAGTTTATACTAAAAAAACAGAGCAGCATGTTAATGCTAGTTTAGAAGAATGTTGGACTTTCTTTTCTAGTCCTAGAAATTTACAAAAGATTACCCCAGAGTCTATGGGATTCGAAATCACAGATTTTGATGAGAAAAACATGTATGCGGGTCAGATTATTCAATATAAAGTATCACCTCTTTTGGGAATCAAATTACCGTGGGTAACTGAAATTACTTTTGTGAAAGACAATAGTTATTTCATAGACGAGCAGCGTTTTGGACCTTATGCTTTATGGCATCACAAACACTTTTTTGAGGCTACTGAAAATGGTGTTTTAATGACTGATTTAGTGCATTATGCATTGCCTTTGGGGTTTATTGGTCGAATAATGAATACCTTGGTGGTTAAAAATAAATTGAAAGCTATTTTCGATTACAGAAAAGTGAAGGTGGACGAATTATTTAATAACAAATAATGGCTAAACAAGAGGTTGCTTTTTTCTGGTTTCGACGTGATTTACGATTAGAAGATAATGTAGGGTTGTATCAATCTTTGCAATCCCAATATCCTGTAATCCCACTTTTTATTTTTGACGAAACTATTTTGGAACGATTACCTAATAACGATCCGAGAGTAGGTTTTATTCACGAATCACTTTCTAAAATAAACACCCAACTGAAAGAATCAGGAAGTTCGCTTTTAATCAAAAAGGGAAAACCTCAAGAAGTTTGGACTAATTTACTCGAAGAATATACTATTCGAGAAGTCATTTGGAATAAAGATTACGAGCCTTCTGCCATCCAACGCGATGCGGCCGTTGCAGAGATATTACAATCCAAAGCAATTAAAGTTTTGGCTACCAAAGACCAAGTTATTTTTGAAGAAGCTGAGATTGTTAAAGCCGATGGCTTACCTTATACTGTTTATACTCCGTTTAAAAATAAATGGTTGGAAAAGTACCAATCGATAGCACCCGTTCAAGAATTGGATGCGTCACCCTATTTTTCTAATTTTTTTAAAAGTGAGTTTGACTTTCTTTCTTTGGAACAAATTGGTTTTATAGCAAGTCCAATTAAAGTTAAACCGCATAATTTAAAATTGATTGCAAATTATCACGAAACGCGTGATTTTCCGGCTTTAGATAGCACTTCATATCTGTCTCCTCATTTGCGTTTTGGCACGGTTAGTATTCGGAAATTAGTGAATTGGGCGGTGCGTAAAAATCCTGTATTCTTGAGCGAATTGATTTGGAGAGAATTCTTTATGCAAATCCTTTTTCATTTTCCAAAAGTGAAAAATAAGAATTTCAAGTCTGCGTATGATGGAATCCAATGGCGAAATGACGAAGCCGATTTTCAACGTTGGTGCGAAGGAAAAACAGGTTACCCAATGGTAGATGCAGGAATGCGTCAGCTGAATGAAACGGGCTATATGCACAACCGAGTGCGTATGGTGGTGGCTAGTTTTCTCTGCAAACATTTGTTAATCGAATGGCAGTGGGGCGAAGCTTATTTTGCTGAAAAGTTATTGGATTATGAAATGGCGGCGAACGTCGGGAATTGGCAATGGGCAGCAGGAACGGGTTGTGATGCAGCACCTTACTTTAGAGTATTCAATCCAGATATTCAACTGAAAAAATTTGACGAAAAAGGAATTTACATTCGTCAATGGATTAAAGAATTTGATTTGGGTTACGGCCAACCGATGGTAGAACACGCCATGGCTAGAGACCGAGCGATTGCTACTTATAAAGCTGGAATTCTAAAATAACTCTATAATAAAAACTCCCGATAACTTAATAAAGCGTATCGGGAGTTTACAATTTAACCCTAACCTAAAAACAATTATTTTCTTAGCTTAATTTATTCGAAATTAAACTGATAAATTCTTTACGTGTTTTGTCTTTTTCAAAAGCCCCTGTAAACGAAGAAGTAGTTGTCACAGAGTTTTGCTTTTGAATCCCACGCATTTGCATGCACATGTGTTGTGCTTCAATGACAACAGCTACACCTAGCGGTTCTAGCGCCTCTTGAATACAATCTTTGATTTGGTCTGTCAATCGTTCTTGCACTTGCATTCTACGAGCAAAAGCATCTACAATACGAGGGATTTTACTTAATCCTACAATTTTTCCATTGGGAATATACGCCACGTGTGTTTTCCCGAAAAAAGGTAACATATGGTGTTCGCACATAGAATACACTTCAATATCTTTTACCACAATCATTTGCTGGTGGTCTTCGGTAAATAAAGCTGATGTTAATATTTCCAACGGATTGATTTCGTAACCGTGTGTTAAATATTGCATGGCTTTAGCGACTCTTTCTGGTGTTTTTTCAAGCCCTTCACGGTTCACATCTTCGCCTAAATTTTCAATAATGGTTTTGTAATTTGAAGACAATATTTCAGTGACTTCGGTATTGTATTGCTCTATCTTTTCGTAGTTTTTCATTGAGTTTTTTTGAGGTGTTTTTATTAAATTTTAAAGCTGACAATACCATAATCCATCTCGAATATTTGCCCTGAGATGGATTTTGCTTTTTCAGAAATTAAGAAGTCAGCCATTTCAGCCACTTCTTGTGGTTGTAAGTAGCCTTTCATGGGATGGCGTTCTACCATATTTTCTTTCATTCGATCGTTTCTTAAAATTCCCGAAGCTAAAGTAGTTTCAGTAATAGTTGGCGCAATAGCGTTAATGCGAATGCTGGACGCTAATTCAGCACCAAGGGATTTCACTAAACCTTCTACTCCGGCTTTGGCAGTAGCAATACTGGCATGAAATGGCATCCCTAATTTTGCAGCAATCGTACTAAATAATAGGATGGAAGGTTGGTTGCCTTTTTTCAAAGCAGGCAAGTATTTTTGGATGGCTTTTACAGCTCCAATGACGTTGATTTCAAAATCATTTCTAAAATCGTCAATACTCAAACTTCCAATAGGCTTTAACGTAATCGAACCTGGGCAATAAATTAAACTATCCAAGCTCTCGATTTCAGGAAGTGTGTCTTGCAACACGTCTAACGAGAAATGAGTTAGGTTTGGATGTGAGATTTCAGGTGCAGTACGGCTAATGGTGTAAACGATGTTTTTGTCTAATTGCTGTAACAAAATGGCATTGCCAATTCCTTTGCTTCCACCAATGATGAGTATTTTTTTCATTTTTATAGGATTTAGCGTTTCGCTATTTTATTGTTGTTGATTTGTCTTTGGCGACTGCATTTAAAACGTCCTTCTCTAAAATCTCTCAATTTTTCGTGTTTGGTTTTTCTACCTTGTACTCTTGCACGCCACATTCTGAAACTTGACGGCTTCATTTCGGCACGCATTAGGTCTATCACTTCTTGTTCTTTTAACCCAAATTGCAATAAAATAGCATCAAATGTGGTTCGGTCTTCCCAAGCCATTTCTATGACGCGATCTTTTTCTATGTCGGTTAGTTCTTTTCTCATTATTGGTATTTTTGAAACTGATGTACCACAATATTGGCTTTTAAGTCAAATAATAAATTGTATAAACCAAAGAAGGTTCTGTTCATATAAATAAAATGTTTGGAACCTCTATTGCCATTCATTTTTCGTAAGTTGGTGTCATTGGCAAAACGTTCGCCTAATTGAGCGATGTTCTGAAAAAAACCTTCATCTGAAAAATCAAAAGTTTCCGATTGAAAAGGTTGTGTAAACAACGTTAATAAATCATAGAACATTTCCGTGAAATAAGCGACTTCTTCAGCAGTATCATCGGTTCGTAAGATTTCTAATTCGAATAATTTATCGCTAAACAATGCTTTGTTGTCAATAATTTCTTTTTTGACCAATTCAAAATAGGGAATGTAAAAGTCATTCGGAATAGCTTTCATACATCCAAAGTCTAAAGCGACCAATTGATTTTTTTCGTTTACCAAGAAATTCCCTGGATGTGGGTCGGCATGTACTTTGCGCAACACATGAATTTGGTACATATAAAAATCCCATAGCGCCTGACCTAATTGGTTGCCAATTTCAGCATTGTTGTTTTCTTTGGTAAATTCAGATAAGTGTAAGCCTGTCATCCAATCCATCGTAATGATTTTCTCAGAAGAATACTCAGGATAATACTTAGGGAAAACTAAATTTTCTATTTTTGAACAAGCGGCTACTACTTCCTGACTTTGTTTTAATTCTAATAAATAGTTCGTTTCTTCAATTAACTTGTCTTCAACCTCTTTGAAATATTTATCGGAGTCTTTGCCTTGTAAGTTGAACATTCGAATGGCAATGGGTTTAACCAAAGCCAAGTCAGACGAAATACTATTGGCTACGCCAGGATATTGAATTTTTACGGCTAACTTTTTATTGTTTTTGACTGCCAAATGGACTTGTCCAATACTAGCTGCATTAACCGAATTAGGATTGAATTCATCAAAAATTTCATAAGGGGTTTTGCCCAAATTAGATTTGAATGTTTTCAAAACCAAAGGAGCTGAAAGTGGTGGGACTGAAAATTGAGATAATGAGAATTTCTCCACGTAGGCTTGTGGTAGAAAACTTTTGTCCATACTTAGCATTTGCGCCACTTTTAAAGCGCTTCCTTTTAAACTTTTAAGCCCATCATAAATGTCTTCAGCATTGTCTTCGTTTAATTTGTCGCGATTCAGGGTTGGATTGACCACTTTTTCGCCATAGTATTTTAAATAATTGACTCCTACTTTGGCACCTGTTTGCACTAGTTTGCTAGCGCGTTCAATTTTTGAAGTAGGAATATAGTCGATGGTTTTCATTTAGTTGTGTTGTATTTTTTCTTTGAATAGGAATTTTCCAAAATCCATTAGGCTTTCCAATGGAGCAGTATTCATTAATTCAAAAGAGGCTTTAACTGATTTTTCGATAAAAAGATCTGTTTTTTCAAATGAGGCAGAAGTGTCATCCAACCAAAATTTCAAGGTCATTATCAATTGAAACCAAGCTGATTCTTGAATTGCTTTTTCTTGGATTTGTTGGAATTTCTCTTGTTTTAATCGGTATTCATCAGAAATTATTTCACTAACAAAATCTTTAAAGCCATTTCGCAAACTAGATAATTGCATTAAACCTTGTAATGGGTTTTTGTCTCCTTTCAAACTCAACACAACATAACTACGATTGGCTGCTAGTAATTCGAAAAAAGTAAAATAAAAGCTTAACATTTTACTCTTCATATCATAGTATTCGTAGTCTTTGTCTTTATTCAATAACTCTTTTGTTTTTTCTAGAAATTGATTAAAAATTTCTTTTTCAACTCCTTCAAGACCTCCAAAAAGGGTATAGAATTCGGCTTCAGTAATTCCATTTGCTTTTGCAAAGTGGTATACTGATTTCGGTTTTTCATTGTTTTCAAGGGTGTCTTGCATGAACATTGAAACTATTTTGTCTTTCGTCAGGGTTGATTTTTTAGTTGCCATTGTCTAGTTGTTTTCAAATTAGAGCATAAAGATATAAAATGTTTAATAAAATAATAAAAAAGTTAAACAAAATATTTGTTTATATTTGTAATAAAATCAAAACAAGTAACTATTTATAAAATGAAAAAAAATGTACTATTGACGGGAGGGACTGGATTTATTGGTAAAAAGTTAACTCAATTGCTTTTAGTAAGTGGATATTCGGTATCGATTTTAAGTCGTTCGAATAAAGCAAATACAGATTGTATTTCGTACTTTCAATGGGATGTTGATGCAGGAACGATAGATGAAGCGGCGATATTGAATGCAGATTATGTGATTCATTTAGCGGGTGAAAATATTGGCGCAAAACGTTGGACAACGGCTCGTAAGCAGGCAATTTTGGATAGCCGTGAAAAATCGACTCAGTTATTATATACCACTTTGCTAAAAACGAATAAAAAATTAGATGCTTTTATTTCGGCCTCTGGAGTTGGAATTTATGGAGCCATTACCGATGAGGTAATTTGTACAGAAGCCACTCCGGCGGCTTCTGATTTTTTAGGAACGGTTTGTCAAAAATGGGAGGGAGCTACTGCATCAATTCACGATTTAGGGATTCGAACAGTACAAATCAGAACAGGATTAGTGTTGGGTAAAGGTGATGGTGTTTTAAAACAATTACTGCCCTTGTTCCGATTGCGACTTGGGAGTGCTATTGGGTCAGGAAAACAATACATGCCTTGGATCCACATAGACGATTTGTGTCGAATATATCTTCAAGCCATTGTAAATCAAGAGATGCAAGGGCCTTATAATGCAGCTATTAATGATGGAACGAATAGTACTATTTTTTCTAAAATATTAGCTAAAGTCATTGGGTATAAAATGGGGTTACCCAATGTTCCGGTTTTCATTTTGCAATTGGTATTAGGAGAAATGTCTCAATTGGTTTTACAAGGAAGACGTGTAGCTTCTGATAAAATTGAGAAAACAGGATTTCAATTTCAATTTATTGATTTAGAAAAGGCGCTACGCAATTGTTTATTTGACTAGTCTATTCTAGGATAAAATCAATATGTGTTTTTACTTTTTTGGAAACCTTAGGTAAAATCATACTTGGAATTTCTATTTTAAAATCGTCAGTATCCAACTCAAAATCAGCTGTAAGCTGAATGGCATTTTCAGTTTTTTTAAATTTTCCTTTGATACTTAAGGGTTGGGTTACACCGTGAATTTTTATTTTCCCATTTATTGGTAAAATGATTCCTTCTGAAGTGATTTTAGTAACGTCTAGATTTGGAATAGTTCCTTTAAAAGTTGCTCTTGGATGTTTGTCGCTTTCTAAATAGATTTCGTTAAAATGAGTTTCCATTAAATCTAATTTAAAATGGAAATCTTTTATTTTTAAAGCACATACAATGATTTTGTACTCTGAATTTAAGACACATTTAACTGCATAGTTTTGAGCTTTGACCTCTTCAAAAAAAGGAACTGAGGCTTCAAAATTGATATTCCCTGATTGGGTTGTCCATTTATCTTGGGCAAACGAAAAGCAGCTAATGAGTAATAGCAGTATAGAAGTAATTCTTTTCATAAGCTAAAGGAAATTAATTATCCTAAAGTTACGAATTTTAATTACAAAGTAGTAGTGTGTGGCTAATTTAATTCTATCGAAACATTGTATTTCTTAAGACTTTCAATGGTTTCAATCGAACTGTAATCAAAAATTTCTTCGTGTAAATCTCTTTCTTTTTTCAAGGCAATTTGTTTCAGGCAATTGCAAAAACGACGAATTTCTTTCAGATTTGACAAAATCAACCCCGGAACGGGCATACTTTTACCTTCTTTATCCTTAGAAACCATTGTGAAATAAGAAGAGTTACAATGCTTAATGACTCCTGTCTGAATGTTTTCGGCTTCAACTCTGATGCCAATAATCATGGAACTTTTACCAACATAATTAACACTTGCTTTCATCGTAACTAGTTCGCCCACTTCAATTGGTTTTAAAAAATTGACCGTATCTACGGAGGCGGTGACACAGTAATTCCCTGAGAATTTTGAAGCACAAGCAAAAGCAATTTGATCCAATAAAGACAGTATATAGCCTCCGTGAATTTTACCACTAAAGTTGGTGTGAGAAGGTAGCATTAATTCTGAAATGCTAATATAGGAAGAGGCTACAGTTTTAAAAGTGTTATTCATGGCTTACGATTCTAATTGATTTTCGTCTTTGTCGGCTCGATTTAGTATAGTGTCGGGAAGTGCTTTTTTCGCTTTAGCTCCCATTTTTTTCAAACGTTCTACGCTGCTAATCAGGTTTCCTTTGCCTTCCACCAATTTATTCATAGCACCAGCGTATTCTACCTTACTTTCATCTATTTTTTTACCAATCTTAATTAAATCAGCAACAAATCCTTCGAATTTATCATATAATGCACCTGCTTGACGAGCAATTTCCAAAGCATTTTCTTGTTGCTTTTGATTGGTCCACATGCTATCAATAGTTCGTAAAGTAGCCAATAAAGTAGCGGGAGTTACAATCACAATGTTTTTCTCAAAGGCCTTGTTGTACAACGAAGTGTCTTCGTTTAGAGCCATGGCAAAAGCAGGTTCAATAGGAATAAAAAGTAATACAAAATCAGGACTTTCAATTTGGTACAAGTCTTGGTAATTTTTGTTACCCAGTTGTTCTACATGACGTTTGATGGAGTTGACATGTTCTTTTAAATAATTGGATTTCAATTCTTCGTCTTCCTCATTAATGTATTTTTCGTAAGCAGTCAACGATACTTTTGAATCCACAATCATTTTTTTGCCGTCAGGCAAATTAATCACGACATCAGGAAAAACACGATTACCATCTTCAGTAGTAAACGCTTGTTGCACTTCGTACTCGCGTCCTTTTTCTAGACCTGACTTTTCTAATACGCGTTCCAATACCAATTCGCCCCAATTTCCTTGCATTTTGCTGTCGCCTTTCAAGGCTTTGGTCAAGTTAATAGTTTCTTTGCTCATTTGAAGATTCATATCTCGCAAACCTAGTATTTGTTCACGCAAAGCGGCGTGGTAATCAATACTTTCTTTGTGGGTGTCTTCAACTTTCTTTTCGAATAATTGAATTTTATCTTGAAGTGGCGTCAAGATATTTTGCATATTTTCTTTATTCTGTTCGGTGAATTTATTGGATTTTTCGTCCAATATTTTGTTAGCCAAATTCTCAAATTCTTTAGTAAATTTCTCTTGAAGCTGCTCTACTTCTTGTTTCTGTTCTTTGTTTCGTTCCCAAAGATTTTCAAAATCAACTTCTTTTTTGGATAATTGAATGGCTAGGCTGTCTTTCTCATTTCGAATGACTTCTTTTTCGTTTCTTTCTTGTTGTAACGATTCCATTAAATTTTGGATTTGGGCTTGACCCGCCAAAACTTTTTCTTCCAAACTAATTTTTTCGGCTTGCATTTTGGCTGAGAAAATAAGCTTGCCAATGAAGATGCCAAGGACTAGAGCTAGTAGGAATGTAATGAGAATAGGGAAAGCCGCTGCCATATTTTTATTTGATTTATTGAAGTGAGTAAAAGTAAGGAATTCTATGAATTGGGTAGTTTAAAATAATTATTTTTTCTTCAATAATAATGTACTTTTGCGGCAAATCTAAACGACATGTCTCATCATCATTTTATTATTCATAAACCTTATGGCTATTTGAGTCAGTTTGTTTACGAATTAAAACGAAAGAAACGACTTTTAGGGGAGTTGTATCCATTCCCTGAAGGTACGATGGCTATTGGACGTTTGGACGAAGATTCGGAAGGTTTGTTATTGTTGACCACTGACGGCATGATGAGCGAACTCGTTCGCAGTAAAAAAGTAGAAAAAGAATACTATGTGCAAGTAGATGGGATTATTCATCAAGAAGCAGTAGAGCAATTGCAAAAAGGAGTCGAAATAGGATTCAATGGAAAAAAATACATCACTAAACCTTGTAAGGCATTCTTGATACATGAAGTTCCTGCTTTTGGTGCAAGAGGAAAGAAGATTCGAGATGAACGTCATGGACCTACTTCTTGGCTTTCCATAACCATTAATGAGGGGAAATTCAGGCAGGTACGCAAAATGACCGCTTATGTTGGATTTCCAACATTACGCTTGGTGCGAGTTCGAGTAGGCAATGTCTATCTTAACGATTTACAAGCAGGCGAAGTGATTGAAGTGGCTGATTTTCAAATAGAAAAAAAATAAAAGTATGTTAAACATCGTATTGGTAGAACCTGAAATACCCAATAACACAGGAAATATTGGCCGTTTGTGCGTGGGAACTGAAAGTAGATTGCATTTAATTCATCCTTTTGGATTTGTGATTAATGATAAAAATTTAAAACGTTCGGGTTTGGATTATTGGGTGCATTTGGATGTTACAGAATATCAAAATGTTGCCGAATGGGTCCGACAAATCCCAGATCATTCCCGTGTTTTTTTAATGAGTTCTCACGCTTCAAAATCGTATTTAGAAGCCGAATTTCAAGAGGGAGATTGGTTGGTTTTTGGAAAAGAGAGTGTGGGTTTAAGTCCTGAAGTATTGGCTTTGTTTGAGAATCACCTAACTATTCCGATGTCGCCTTTAATTCGAAGTTTTAATATTGCTAATTCAGTTGCTTTTGTTGTTGGCGAAGCCAAAAGACAAATTGGATTGAATCGCTAATTTTGTTATCCTTTGATGACGAATTTACCTTTTTCGGCGTCGAAAAGAATATGTTCATCCTGAAATAAGGTATTGAAACTTCCTTTTATGATCAAATTACAAGGTTGGTCTTGTTCGACTGATTCGGGTGTCATAATAATCATCTCATCGCTCAATTGAATTGCCATATCAATATCGTGAGTAGAGAATAGAATGCATTTTCCGGTTTCTAGAGTCAGTTTTTTCAAGAGTTTTAAGAGCGTTACTTTATGCAATAAATCCAAGTGGGTAGTAGGCTCGTCTAAAATAATTAAAGGAGTGTCTTGTGCCAATGCTCTTGCAATAAGTGTAATTTGTAGTTGACCATCACTAATTTCATGGTGTCTTTTGTGAGCTAAATGACTAATTTGTGTCAGTTCCAAAGCTTCGTTTACTTTAGCAATATCTTCCTCAGTTAATTTCCCAATCCAATTCGTATAGGGTTGTCTTCCCAATGCAATGAGTTCAAAAACGGTTAGATTACTCGGAGGTAATTTGTCGGTTAACACCACACTTAAATGTTGTGCTAAAGTCAAATTATCAATGGAATGAATGTCTTTTTCTTCTAAGAATACTTTTCCTATTAGAGGTTTTTGAATTCCAATTAGGGTTCGTAAAAGTGTTGATTTACCAATCCCATTAGCGCCAATCAAAGCAGTCAGTTTTCCTTTTTCTAAAGATAAATTTACCTTTGATGCGACAACGGTAGTTTCCTTTTTATTAGAATACCCAATGCTGATGTTTGTAGCTTGTAAAATAATTGTTTTTTCCATTACCCCATCATTTTACGTTTACGAATGAGTAACCAAATTACTATTGGCGCACCTAAAATAGAAGTAATCGCGTTAATAGGAATAATAATTGCCGTATTTGGTAATTGTGAAATACTATCACAAATCAACATAATCATAGCGCCAAAAAGTAAAGTACTCCAAAATAAAATCAAGTGGTTACTCGTTTGAAAAACTAATTTAGCAATATGAGGAACAGCCAAGCCTACAAAGGCAATTGGCCCAGCAAAAGCAGTGATACTTCCTGCTAAAATACTAGTGGATAAGATGATGATAAAACGCGCTTTGGTATAATTTAAACCCAAACTTTTGGCATAATTTTCTCCTAGAAGTAAAGTATTTAAAGGTTTGATACTGGCTAAACTTAAGAGTAGCCCAATTACTACACAAACAGACAAAATAGCGATCGAAGTCCATGACAAATTACCAAGTGAACCAAGCGACCAAAAAGTAAATTTTTGCAATTGTTCAGCAGTACTAAAGTAAGTCAAAGTACCGACCAATGCATTGGTTAAACTACCAAACATCAATCCTACAATCAGAATTGCCATGGTATCTCGTAATCGTTGTGCTACAGCTAAAACAGCTAATAAAACTAGAAAACTTCCCAGGCTAGAAGCCAATACGATTCCGTAGGAAGATAAGAGAAGTTTGCTAACAAAATCAGGTAAAAATGCTGCTCCCAAGATAACTAATGCTACCCCTAAACTAGCTCCAGAACTCAATCCAAGAACATAAGGGCCTGCCAGCGGATTGCGAAATAATGTCTGCATCAAAAGGCCGCTAATGGCTAATCCCATGCCAACAACAATTGCAACAATCGCTTTGGGTAAGCGATAATCCATAATAATATATTCCCATGAAGCTTTACTTGCAGTAGAGCCTATCAAACTATTGCATACCTCTTTTAACGGAATAGCCACAGCTCCTAAACTAATATCGATTAGGAATAGAAAAACTAGTCCTAAACTTAGGAAAATGAAAAGTAGGGTATTTCGGTTAGTTGTATTCAAATTAATTTAATTTCTCAAAAAAATGAGGAGTATACTGGGGAACCAATTCAGGGTGAAAAATAGCAATTAAATCTTTGAGTACCCAATCAGGACGTGCAGACGACCATTCAAAAAATAGAATTCCTCCTTTTGCTCCTTTGTGAATTGCATACGAATATACTTTTTTATTTTGAAACGCCTTAAATTTGGCGTAATGGGGATTACTATTATTCATCTCTTGTAAAGAAGAAAAATCGCCTGGTGCAATCCAAAATTCGGCTTTTTGTGCTTTTTCTAGAATCGTTTCAAAAGGCAAAGACAAACTTCCTGTTCCTTTAGTATCGGCCCATAAGTAATTAGATTGGGCTTCTTTCAGGAATAATGCCATCCAACTTTCGCCTTGCGGGACAAACCATTGATCTTGGTACATGGCACCACTCAAAACGGAGGGTTTTTGATTTGCTTTTTTGGCTAAAGCCAAGGTGGTTTGGTATTCTTTTTCTATTGTGGAGAAAATTGTTTTCGCTTTGGCATCCAAACCATACAAAGCACCAAAAAATTTGATCCATTCTGCTTTGCCTAGAGGAGATTGTTCATTCCAATCGCCATTCAGAAGCACTTTTAAGCCACTTTTTTCTAAATTATCTAAAGTGGGATTGCTATTGTTCAAACCAAAACTCACAATAGCATCGGGTGCCATATCAATCAGAATTTCAGTGTTTAGGGTTTCGTTAGTGCCAACCTCTTTAATTTTTCCAGCATCAATTCGTTTTCTAGTTTTTTGTGACGAAATAAAATCTGTATTTGGAAAACCTACTAAGGTGTTTTCAACTCCTAGTAGTTCTAATGCAGGAATGTGTGTAGTTGAGGTAACTACGACTGATTCAATTGGAACTGAAATTCGATTGTATTGCTTTAAACTGTCGGGTATAACTCCATTTTTTTCTTGTAGAATATAGGTAAATGAGGTTGTACTGCCAGGCCAAGGGTGAGTAATTTTAAGAATGGAATAGCCTTTTCGTTTGTACAATTCTAATCCTTTGGCATATTGAATTTCGTTTTTTTCTGGACTTTGTGTTGCTGATGAACGCGCATTATTTTGTTTGCAACTACTTATGAGCAGCGCAGCAAAAAGGAAAATAAATTTAGAAATAAATGATTTCATCGCTTTGATTACAAGAATTGCAAAGGTAGGTGTAAAGTGTTTTAAAAATCAAATTTTATTTTTTATCCCCAATCTTAGTGGTATCTTTGTCCACGTATTGAGGTTGCTTTTTTGTTTTTCAAAATAGCATTAAAAGGGAATCAGGTTCAATACCTGAGCTGTACCCGCAACTGTAAGCTACAAAGCTTGTTGTTATCTACAAAACCATTGTTCGTAACGAATGAGAAGGTAAACAACAAGACGCAAGCCAGGAGACCTGCCCTTTACATTGAGTATCAAACTTTCGGGAAAAAAGGTTTGGGTATGGGTAATTCTATGCTTTTCTCCCCATTATTAGTAAGGCAACAGTACTGCTGTTGCAAAATGTTTAATGTAAAATGAACACAAAAAACGTTCGTATTAGCGCATTATTTGTGCTAGTGTCGGCTTGTGCTTTCGCGCAAGAAAAAGAAAATGTAGCTTCTATACAGGAGCTAGAAGAAGTAGTGGTTTCGGATTCTAAATTTGCTTTGCCAAAAGAAAAATCAGGAAAAGTAATCACAAAAATTACCGCCGAGGAGTTAAAGAATAAGCCTGGACAAAGTATTGCGGCTATTTTAAACACCGTAGCGGGAGTTGAAATCAATGGCAATCAAAGTGCTGCCGGCAAAAACTTAGGCTATTACATTCGTGGTGGTAAAAACAGCCAAGTACTTATTTTGATTGACGGAATTCCAGTTAACGACGCTTCTGGAATTAGTATGGAATACGATTTACGATTACTGCCAGCAGAACAAGTAGAAAGTATTGAGATTATGAAAGGAGCAGCGAGTACCTTGTATGGAACGGGTGCTGCTACGGGAGTAATTAACATTCGATTAAAAAAAGCAGCTAAAAAAGCTCTAGTTGGAAATGGTTATTTTAACTTAGGGACTAATGCTACTGCAACTAATCAAAATCAAAAATCGGCTGATTTTAATCAAGGTTTTTCTATAAATGGTAGTAGCAATAAACTAACCTATTTTGCGGCTTTGAATAGCACAGAAACAAAAGGGATTTCTCAAATTGCGCCTCCTAATTCTACTATTCATTATGAAGAAGATCCTTTTTCGCGCTTGAATTACTTGGCTAAAATAGGTTATAAAGCGACAAATCAATTGACATTAGATTTCTTTGGAAATTATGACAAAATCAAAAACGATTACGATGGTGGTTTTGATAACACAGGAACAAGTGATACCAATTTAAACAAAACAAGTTCCAAACAATTTCGTCTAGGATTTTCTCCTAAATATAAATATGAAAAAGGTGAATTCGTTTTGAATTCTAGTTTTAACAAACTAGTTCGCTCCTATGATGAGTTGGATACCTATTCTAATTCGGTTGGTTTTTCTCAGTACGAATCAAGAAGTGTGAATGTAGATGGATTTAATAAATACGAAGTCAGTCCGTCTTTCTTTTTGGTTTCAGGAGTGCAATACCAATTTCACGATGCCAATAGCGTGACCCCTTACGGGAGTAGTGCTAAAGAAGGGACTAAATTCAACATGGTTGATCCCTATATAACGGGAGTGTACTCGTCTAGTTTTGGATTCAATTTGAATGCAGGGGCAAGATGGAATAGTCATAGCGCTTATGGCAATCAATTGGTATATAATTTGAATCCTTCTTTTGATTTCAAATCACTTCCACTAAAAATAATCAGTTCGTATAGTACTGCTTTTGTCACGCCAAGCTTGTATCAACTGTATTCTCAGTATGGGAATGCCCAACTGACTCCAGAAAAAAACAGTACCATCGAGGCAGGTTTTGAAACGCAGTTGTGCAATAAAAAATTAAAATGGAATGTGGTAGGTTTTTACCGTGAACAAACTAATTTTATTGGGTTTTATTTTAATCCAGTAACCTATGATTCCAATTATATCAATATTGATGGTTTGAATAAAGCTAAAGGAATCGAAACGCAAGTGAGTTGGACTCTGAGCAATACTATCAAATGGAATTTAAATTATACTTATACCCAAGTAGATGAAGCCTTAAGTCGATTGATACCAAAACATAAAATTAATTCTTCTGTAGATTATAAAGTATCTGAAAGCTTCTTTTGGAATGTTAATTATCAATACGTAGATGCTAGAAAAGACGCTTTTTTTGACGGAAATACGTATGCAACTACACAAGTAAAATTGGGTTCGTATCAATTAGTAAATACCTTGACTCGATATGAAATTATTAAAAACAAGTTGACCATTTTTGGTTCAGTAAATAATATTTTCAATGTTGATTTTGTAGAGAATATAGGATATAGCGCCCTAGGACGTAACTATAAATTAGGGTTGACTATTAATTTGTAATCTAAATTTATTTCAATAAAAAAGGCTTTCTAATTTAGAAAGCCTTTTGATTTTATATAAGATTAATTGAAAGCTTGTTGCAATCCTTTAGGTGCTTTCTCCAAATACATTTGATTTTGAAGAGCATCAATAGATTTAGAATCTTTAAAGAACTCAAATTGTTTGCCAGCACTTGGTTGGATCATTTTACCAGTTCCAGTGATTTTTCCAATAGCAGCTTTAAGCAAAGGCTCGTTCACATCCCCTAAAACTCCATAAGTACTGATTGTTTCTCCAAGTTGATAAGTAGGTGTTAGTCCGTTGAAATAGTCTCCAAAATCTGCCGAGTTGACAACTTTAAAAGTAAGAGGTTGCATCGCATATTTATGATTTGGATTTCTGTTTGAAGCAGTAAAATCAGGAGAATCATATAGAGTAACTGATCCTACATTTTTCCCAATGGTAGTCGTACCTATTTGAACTACATCAATGTAGGGCTTTAGTCCGTTTATAACCAATTCACTTGCCGAAGCAGTGCTTCCAGTAGCTAGGATATAGATTTTTGTCATATTCAAGCTGTTGATAGGAGTAGCGCCTATTTTATCTGTAAAAAAGTTGCGAACTCCATTCGGATTATTGGCTTCAAAATAGGCGTTAATCTTAGTATTCCATTGTTGTTTAGCAAACACTCTTCCTGTGAATTGCCCTGTTATCATACTGGCCAAATAAGTCGCTGTTTGAACAGAACCTCCACCATTATAACGTAAATCGAGAACAAAATCAGTAATGCCTTGTGCTTTCAAGTAGCCAAATGCATCATTCAATTGGGTATCAAAAGGAGAATAAAATCCATTGTACATCATATAACCAATTTTCTTTGTGCCAACTATAATGACTTTATTGACCAAAATAGGATTTTCAGATAAAGCCGTTTTTGTCAAAGCAACAGACTTGTTGTTAGGTGTAATGGTACCATTGATAATATCAGCCATGTTTAGAGTGAAACTGTCATTAGTCCCAAATAACAAACTTTGATAATTGCTTACAGTTAAAGGAGTGCCATTGACAGCAGTAAATACGTCACCACGTTTAATGTCTTTGGTTGCTGCATCAGAACCTGGAATGATATAACGTACATAACCAAATATTTCATTGGATGAGCCGCTATAATAACTCAAACCAAATTCTACTCCTGAATTTTTGGTAGTACCTTGTAATTGTTGTTCTAAAACAGTGTAATCATCTACCATCCAACTGAATCGGTCGATAGTTGGGCTTACTCGCAATGCATCGAATAAATCTTTAGGTACTTTATAATTGACTAAAAAGGCATCTAAAGCGGATTGACTCGCAAAACGATTGTCAGCTAAATTGGGCACATCTGTTTGCCACAAATAGAATTGATTGAGTCCTTTCCAAATAAAATTTTGGACTTCAAGATTAGTAGGAGTAGGCTGAATAATGTCGTCTTGATCTTTTTGGCAACCAAAAAAGAAAGAAAAAACGAAGAGAACAACAAGTGAAAGTGAAAATTTTGATTTCATAATTTGGGGTTGAATTTGGGTTAAAACGTAAAAATACAAACTTTTGTTTTATGGAGAATACAATTTAATGGCATTATTTTTGAAAACTATAGCACATTAATCAATATATTTATCGAACGAAATTAAAATAGTATTCTACAATGAAGAAATATATCAGTACCATTTTATTGTTATTAGTGACAAGTCCTTTCTTTGCACAGTCTGTTTTTGATCAATTTGAGGGTATCGAAGGAGTCAATACGGTTCTTGTCAATAAAAAAATGTTTGATTTGATGAGCAAGGTCAAGTTGGATTCTTCCGATAAGGAAACACAGCAGTATATGAACTTGATCAAAAAAATAGATAATCTAAAGGTGTATCGTACTCAAAATGAGCGTATAGCTACTCAAATGCGTTTAACGGCTGAGAAGTATGCTAAACCAGCAGGTTTAGAAGAGCTAATGGTGTCTAATGAAGGCGGTAAAAAAGTTCGTATTTTGGCTAAACAAGGCAGTGTTGAAACACAATTGAAAGAACTATTGTTGTTTATTGAAGGTGGTAAAAATGAAGATACGGTTTTGTTATCTATTACGGGAGATTTTGACTTAAACGATTTACCTGCATTAACCGATAAAATGAGAATTCCTGGGAGTGCTGAATTGAGAAAAGTAGGGAAGAAGTAATATAAATTTTATTCTTTTTCTTTTACAAACCAAGACGCCAAAAATGCTGTAAATATTCCAAAGAGACCTACACCAACAGTCATCAATATTCCTGCAATAATTCTACCTTCAGTTGTAACAGGGTATTTATCACCATACCCAACTGTTGTTATGGTAGTGTAAGACCACCAAAGTGCATCTTCAGCTGTTCTAATATTACTATTTGGAGCAGTTTCAACCTGCAAAATTGCTATAGTCGAAAAAATTAATACCAAAACAGCTACTAATGAAACTGTTGTTAAAGCTCCTTTAGTTTTGTTTTTATAAATATGGTTAATGATGTGTTTTGTAGAACGGAATGCTCTTAAAATCCTTAGTAACCTTATTAACCTAAGTGCTCTTCCTGCTCTAGCAAAACTAAAATTAGGTATACTTGAAATCAAATCGATCCACCCCCATTTCATAAACTTAAGTTTACTATCTGCTTGATAAAATCTAACGCAAAATTCGAAAAGGAAAAATATACATATTGCATTATCAATGTAATTTAAAACCCTAGTTACTTCATAAGATAATTGGAAAAAGGTATCAATACAAAGAACAATCAATACATAAACTGACAATAGTATTACTACTAAATTTAGTGTACTTAGAGTATTCTCTTGAGAATGATTTTCAGTTTGTTTCATGCGAAAATTAATTGTGATTTATGACTAAATTAAGAGGTGTTTCATAAGTTTCTTTCTCAACAAATTCATATAATGCTTTTAAATATGCTTGAGAAAGCAGTATGTAGTTGAAAACTAATAGTTTTTGTTTTTTAGCTTTGTTCCAATAATAAATCATAAAGAATCCAGGTACTAAAAAAAAGAACAATCCAATGATTGTGCCTATTGTCCAAAAAATATCATTTTTATTAAATGAAGGTTTAATAGGTTCTTTGCCAATTGTAAGTGGATACATACCTCTTATAAATTCATCAATACCTTTTATTCGAGAAACTATTACATCTGTATTTTTAGATTTTATCTCATCATTTGCCTCCCACAATTTTATCATGAAGTTTCTTGTGACAACGTATTTTTTTAGTAGGTAAAGCAATTCATTCGGGCTAACATTATTGTCTGTTTTGGCTTCATTAACTAAATCAAAATACGCATTTGATATATTTTGTGCGGAAGTAACATTTCCATTACTACCTTTAATTTTAGTAGTGCTTATTATTCTATCTAATTCATTTTCATATTTATAACCACCAGTAGAAGATCCTAAAGTATTTCCAGTTAATCTTATTGGTCGAGCATGTTTATCTCCTAATAAATAATTAGATATTGCTGCTCCATAGCTTCTGCCAATTTCTCTAATAATTGCTTGGTCAAATGTTCCCATGTATAAATAATGTTTTATTTTTAATTGTAAAATAACTAAGTTATTTCTTTCAAAGATAATTCATTTTTAGATATAACTGAAAAAGGATTGACTTCGTCCTTCCCTCAAAGCTCCGCTTTGAAAAAAGAAACGCTTAAAAAATAATTTCAAGCAAGCTTGATTATTTTTTAAGCGTTTCTTTTTATTCGTGACCATGGAGGGATTTGAACCCTCACGCCCTTGCGAGCACCACCCCCTCAAGATGGCGAGTCTACCGTTTCTCCACATGGCCTTAAAAAAGAAAAGGTCATTCGTAAAACGAACAACCTTTTGTGACCCGACTGGGGCTCGAACCCAGGACCCCATCATTAAAAGTGATGTGCTCTACCAACTGAGCTATCGAGTCAATGACTCAAGAAATGAAATGTATTAATAATTTTGTGACCCGACTGGGGCTCGAACCCAGGACCCCATCATTAAAAGTGATGTGCTCTACCAACTGAGCTATCGAGTCATTATCATTTCTTGAATGCGGGTGCAAATATAAGGCCTTATTTTTGATATTTCAAAGCTATTTTATTATAAATTTGTCTTTTTTAAACAAAAGTCCTTAACGCCTTAATTTGTAAGGTTTTATTCAAATGAAAAAAATTATATTATTAGGATATATGGGGTGTGGCAAATCAACTATAGCCGAAAAACTCTCCAGTTTAATCCAAATTCCTTTTGTAGATTTAGATAAAAGTATCGAGACCAAAGCTGAAATGACTATCAGTCAGATTTTTGAATCGTTTGGCGAAGTCTATTTCCGAAAATTAGAACACGATGTTTTTGTCGAATTGTTAGCTGCTCCCGAAAATCAAATTATAGGTTTGGGTGGTGGTACAGCTTGTTATGCTAACAATCATGAATTACTAAAAGGAGAAGGTATAACCTCTGTATATTTAAAAGCCTCTGTAGAAACGCTCTTTTCTAGATTGGCTCACAATAAAAGCAAACGCCCAATTGTGGCTAACAAAACGGAAGATGAATTGAAAGAGTTTATTGCAAAGCATCTTTTTGATCGAAGTTATTATTATAATCAAGCAGAATATAAAGTAAGTGTAGACCATCAAACGATAGACGAAACAGTTGCGGCTATTGTGTCAATATTAGCTTAAATAAGCTGAATTCTGACCGTTTTCATCAAAAACAACACTCACGTGCTCTAATAATGATGTAGATAGTGAAATGCCTTTAAAATCAGCTTTAACGGGGTATTTTTTATGATTTCGGTCGACTAAAACAGCTGTTTTGAATTTGGTTAACGGAACATCCAAAAAATGTCTCACCGCATAAATCAAAGTAGTCCCAGAGTTAAGCACGTCATCTACTAAAATCAATCCTTTATTGGCATAATCTTCCTTAGATAATGAAGTTTGAATAGCCGATTCAGGATGTAGCTTGTTCACATTAACTTCGCATAAAGCAATTTTTAGTGTAGCAATCTCTTCTAAAGCCTGGGCTATCTTTTGAGCAAAAATAAATCCATTGTGTGCAATTCCAGCAATTACAATTTCTTCTTCATCAACAAAAGTTTCATAGATTTGATAAGCAATACGTTTGATTTTATGCTCAATTTCTTGATGGGTTAAGATGGTATTTTGGCTCATACTATATTTTTTGTGAAAGGTACAATCTTTTTTTTGTTCGTTTTAATCTTGAGGTTTCAATTTTTACAAAAGGTCTTCTTCAAAATCGTTTGGAATTTCATTGCCGTATTCGTCAATATCTCTTCTGTCTTTTTTAGTAGGTCTTCCAGTTCCAGTTTTTCTGTAATGCTCTTTAGATAGTTTTAATAATTCTAAATGAGCATAGGCTTCGGCAGGCGTATCGTTTCGACGATAGATGTCTACTAATTTAGCGCCAACTCGACTTTCTGGAATGTCTAACACGGTGATAATTTGGGTGATTTGGTCTTTTCTAAACGTAATTTTATCCGTTGGAAAAACCTCGCGAGAAGGTTTGGCTATTTGTCCATTTACGGTTACATGATTTTTTTTACAAGCCTCAGTAACCATGTTTCTCGTCTTGTAATACCTCACACACCATAAATATTTGTCTATTCGCATAAATTTTCTAAAATCGAAGTTAAATAGTTTACAAAAATAAATCAATATTGTATCTTGCGCACTTAAAATTCGCCATAATGAACAAATTTAAGTATTATTTTATTGTATTAGTTACAACCCTTTCTTTATTTTCATGTTCCAAAAATAATACGGCTACAGTTGAGCCACTTAGAGATTATTCTGTACAATATACAGCTGATAATAGTATGATTGAAGAATATCTTAAAAATTATTATTTTACCGTTACCAATCATCCTGGTTTTTCAGATGATCAAGATATTGTTTTTACCCAAATTCCTTCCGGAGGCACACAAGCTTCGGTTTGGTCGTATTTGAATAGATCTTCTTTTCCTAAATTATTAAGTAGAGATGTTAATTTACATGGGATTACCTATAAAATGTATTACTTAGTTTTGAGAGAAGGTACTGGTGAAAAACCAACTAATGTTGATGGTGTTTTGGCATCGTATAGAGGTGATTATTTAACCGAAGTTGCTGCTACCACAACTGCGGCAGCTTATTTAGCAGTTACTAAATTCGAAGAGTTAAAATACCCACAATCATTTTTCAATCTAAATAATACTATAGTAGGATGGTCAGAGATTTTTCCACAATTTAGAAAAGGAACCTATACATCAAATGCAGACGGAACGGTTACGTATTCTAATTTTGGAGCAGGAGTGATGTTTATTCCTTCTGGTTTGGCTTATTATGCTTCAGGTAGTGCTAGTATTCCAGCCTATTCACCATTAGTGTTTAGTTTTAAATTGTATGAAGTACAACGATTAGATCATGATGGCGATGGGATTCCTTCGAATCTTGAAGATATAAATGGGGATGGTTATGTGTATGATTTCAGAAATACTATCAGTTATCCAGTAACTCCAACAACTAATGCTGATGATACTGATGCAGATGGTATTCCAGATTATTTAGATGTAGATGATGATGGAGATAATTACACTACCAAATTAGAAATAAAAGACGCTAACGGTGTAATGATTCCTTTTGCTAATATTCCGGACTGTAGCGGTAATACGACTAGTACTACCAGAGTTAAAAAGTATTTAGATAAAAACTGTCACTAATAAAAGGACTAAAAATAAAAAATCCCGATTTCATTGAAATCGGGATTTTTTTTATGGTAGATAAAAGGATTATTTTCTTTTAATCACTTTTTCAGCCGCTGCAACAATTGCTTGATTGTTTAGCTTGTATTTTTCCATTAACTGCTCAGGAGTTCCTGATTCTCCAAAGCTATCATTTACTGCAACAAATTCTTGTGGAGCAGGGTGGTGTAAGGCTAATACTCTAGAGACACTTTCTCCTAAACCTCCTAAGATGTTATGTTCTTCGGCAGTAACAATACATTTTGTTTTAGCCAATGATTTCAAAATCGCTTCTTCGTCCAATGGTTTAATCGTATGGATGTTGATCACTTCAGCAGAAATTCCTTTAGCTTCTAAAGCTTCAGCAGCAACCAAAGCTTCCCAAACTAAGTGACCTGTTGCTACAATAGTAACATCAGTACCTTCGTTTAAAAGAATGGCTTTCCCAATTACAAAAGGTTCGTCAGCTGGCATAAAGTTAGGTACTACTGGACGTCCAAAACGCAAATAAGCAGGACCGTGATGTTCAGCCAATGCAATAGTAGCTGCTTTAGTTTGATTGTAATCACAAGTATTGATTACAGTCATTCCAGGTAACATTTTCATCAATCCGATATCTTCCAAAATTTGGTGAGTAGCTCCGTCTTCTCCAAGAGTCAATCCCGCGTGTGAAGCACAAATTTTTACGTTTTTCTCAGAATAGGCTACAGATTGACGAATTTGATCGTAAACACGTCCTGTAGAGAAACTAGCAAAAGTTCCTGTGAAAGGAATTTTACCACCAATAGTTAAACCTGCGGCAATTCCAATCATATTTGCTTCTGCAATTCCAATTTGGAAAAAACGTTCTGGGTGATTTTTTTTAAACTCGTCAAATTTCAATGAACCAATTAAGTCAGCACAAAGTGCTACTACATTTTCATTTTTTTGACCTAATTCAGTCATTCCCGCTCCAAAACCTGAACGAGTGTCTTTGCTTCCTGTATTTGTATATTTTTTCATTTGTTGTGTTGTATTAGTAGTCTGCTAGAGTTGAAGTGTTTTGAGCCAAAGCTTGTTCCAATTGCGCATCGTTAGGTGCTTTACCATGCCAAGCATGACTGTACATCATAAAATCTACTCCGTTACCCATTTCGGTATGTAATAACACACAAACTGGTTTTCCTTTTCCAGTTCTTGATTTAGCCTCGTTCATTCCAGCAATAATCGCTTCGATGTTGTTCCCTTCTTTAATTTCAAGAACATCCCAATCAAAAGCTTCAAATTTAGCTTTCAAACTACCCATACACAATACTTCGTCAGTAGTACCATCAATTTGTTTGCCATTAAGGTCAACAGTTGCGATTAAGTTATCTACTTTTTTAGCAGAAGCATACATGATCGCTTCCCAGTTTTGTCCTTCTTGTAATTCTCCGTCACCATGTAAAGTATATACAAGGTGATTGTCATTGTTTAATTTTTTGGCTTGAGCCGCACCAATACCAACCGATAGTCCTTGTCCAAGAGAACCTGATGCCATACGGATTCCAGGTAAACCATCGTGAGTAGTTGGGTGACCTTGTAATCTACAGTTGATTAAACGGAAAGTAGCTAATTCAGCTACTGGAAAATAACCGCTTCTAGCTAAAACGCTATAGAAAACAGGTGAGATGTGTCCGTTTGAAAGAAAGAAAAGATCTTCTCCAATTCCGTTCATATCAAAACCTTCTTTGCGCTCCATTATGTTTTGGTATAAGGCTACTAAAAATTCTGTACAACCTAAAGATCCTCCAGGGTGACCTGAATTGACAGCGTGTACCATTCGAAGAATATCTCTTCTAACTTGGATAGTTAAATCGTTTAATTGTTGTGTGTTAGGCTTCATTTGATGTGTAAAAGTTAAACTGGTGCAAATGTAATTTTTATTTGGTGTAAGGACAAACGATTTGTTGAATATTTGTCTTGTTTTATTAAGATTTTTCGAGAACTATCAACAAAATACCATTTTAAAATATAAAACAAAAAAGCCTTCCGATTGGGAAGGCTAATAAAAATATAGTCAAGGTAAATTATAATTTGTTTTGTAAGCTTGACCAACCACCACCATTATAAACGCTAGTATATCCGTGAGATTGTAAAATGCTTTTTGCTGAAGCACTTCGCATACCAGAAGCGCAACAAGTGATAATCGTTTTGTTTTTGTCTTTAAGTTGTCCCAGTTGTTGGTTCAAAACATTCACAGGAATATTGACAGCCCCTTTAATATGTCCGCCAGAAAACTCAGCTTTTGAACGAACATCTAGTATAATAGCGCCTTGTTGTACTAATTCGAGATAATTTATAGTAGGTCCAAGACCGAAAATCTTTTTTAGAGTAGTAATCATTTGATTTATTTAGATTGATAGTAATTGACGTCTAACCAAGAGCCACCATTGTAGCAATCTAAGCCGTATTGAGAAATAAAATGTTGTGCTTGACCGCTTCTGTTTCCTGAGGCACAGCATAGAACTAAAGGCATAGTTAATTTTTTTAGTTCCTCTATTCGTTCAGGAATAGTTTGTAATGGGATATTGATGGAGCCAACTACATGGCCCCCCATAAATTCCTCGTGAGAACGCACATCTACAATGGTGCATTTTTTGTCTTTGATAATGTTTTCTAAGGGCATAGGTAGGTTTTTATAGATTATTGATTTTACCAATCATACAACTAGAGTAGCTTTTTAGTTTTAAAAGCAATCCATTTTTTTCGGTGGCTTCTGGATAACCAAGGTGATGTAGTTTTTGAATTATGGCATCTCTAACGTCGTCTTTATAGGTAACCGTTACCGAATCATTGTCGTTGTCAACCTTTACTTTGTCAACACCATCCAATTCTAAAAGTTCTTTTTTTATAGTAGTAGCACAACCACCACATTTAAGATTTGCGATTTTAATTTCTTCTGTTTTCATGATGAATGAATTTAATTGTTTGCCGAATACCCAAAACTAAATTTGAATTTCGTTATACAAATTTAAATCAATCCAAAGTCGGCTACAGTAACTTTTGTTACATAAGACTTTTTTAAACGACAAAAGGCAAGATTTTGTTCGAATCTTACCTTTCTTATGGCGTTTGATAAATGAAAATTATTTTTTTAAGACTTGCTGAATCGCTTTTTCTAGTAATGGTTCCATTGTTTGGTACCCTTTTAAGTTGGGATGTACACCATCGTTAGAATACTCTTTGGGTAGCCCGTTTTTTGTGTCGGTCATAGCGGTATGATAATCAACATACGGGACATGCTGTTGTTTAGCATACGATTGGATCAATTGATTCAATTGAATAATAGTTTCAGCAGCTTTGTTGTTGGGTCTCCAATAAAAATCATTGGCTGGTAATACAGCACATAGAATCACTTTTATTTTGTTGACTTTGGCTAATTCGACCATAGACATAATGTTGCCTAGAATTTTTTCAGGAGTCGTAGGGCCCGTGTTTCCTGCAACGTCATTTACTCCGGCTAGAATAACGACTACATCTGGGTGTAAATTAATTACATCAGGTCTAAAACGAATTAACATTTGAGAAGTAGTTTGACCACTAATTCCTCTAGCTATATAGGATTTGCCTTCAAAGAATTCAGGGTGAATTGCCAACCAAAACTCGGTAATAGAATCACCCATTAAAACAATTCTTTTCTCTCCCGATTGTTTCGGTTGGAGGGAAGCGTTTAGGATTTCATATTTGGCTAAGTTAGCCCAGTCTTGAGCATTTGTTTTTTCGGACATACCTAATAGTAAAAAGAATAAAAAATAGAAATTCAGGAGCTTTTTCATACCAATCGAATCTAAATGTAGATAGGTAAAGGTAGTAAAAAGAGTGCTATTTGTTAGTCAAATAAATCAGAAGATAAATAACGATCTCCTCGATCACAAATGATAGCTACGACAACACCTGATTCCAATTGATTGGCTATTTTTACAGCAGTTGCCACAGATCCTCCGCTACTCATTCCTGCAAAAATGCCTTCTTCTTTAGCTAGTCGTTGGGTCATTTCTCGTGCTTCTTGTTCGCTAACTTCCATTACTAAATCTACTTTTGAAGCGTCAAAAATTTTCGGAAGGTATTCTTGAGGCCATTTTCTAATTCCAGGAATTTGAGAGCCATCGCTTGGCTGAGCGCCAATGATTTGGATATTTTTATTTTGTTCTTTTAAGTAGGTTGAAGTACCAATAATGGTCCCTGTAGTTCCCATAGCCGAGACAAAATGTGTCACAGTTCCTTTGGTGTCGTTCCAAATTTCAGGGCCAGTTGTTTTGTAATGTGATTTCCAATTGTCTTCATTGGCAAATTGGTTGAGCATTACATAACCACCTTCCGCAATTTTTTTGTCAGCATAATCACGAGAGCCAATAATTCCGGTACTAGCAGGTGTTTGTGTTACTTTGGCACCATAGGCCAACATGGTTTGTGTACGTTCTTTAGTGGAGTCTTCGGGTAAAACCAATTCGATTTCAATATCGAATAATTGCGCTATCATAGCGAGAGCAATTCCTGTGTTTCCACTAGTGGCTTCAATTAATTTATCGCCTTTTTTGATGTCGCCGCGGGCTACGGCTGAGGCAATCATATTATAAGCTGCTCGGTCTTTTACACTTCCACCTGGATTGTTTCCTTCGAGCTTTACTAATAGTTTTACATTGGGATTTTGAATTAAATTACGAGTTTCCACTAAAGGGGTGTTGCCAATTAATTCAATTAATTTTTTAGGTTCCATTACTTTTTCTCTTTTACTTTTACTTCGGTCGTAGTGGTGTTGGTTACTATAGAATTGGCAGGAATGGATTTAGTTACCCATGAGTTTCCACCAATAATACTCCCTTTTCCTATAGTGGTAGTGCCTCCTAAAATAGTGGCGTTTGCATAAATACATACTTCTTCTTCAACCGTAGGGTGTCTTTTAGAGTTTTTCATCTCTTTGGTGATGCTGAGTGCGCCCAGGGTTACCCCTTGATATATTTTCACATGCTTTTCAATAACGGTGGTTTCGCCAATGACAATACCTGTGGCATGATCAATGAAAAAAGGAGACGCTATAGTAGCTCCCGCGTGAATATCAGTTCCTGTTATGCGATGTGCATATTCACTCATCAAACGAGAAAAAAGTAATAAGTCTAAAAGATACAATTCATGACTCAAACGGTAAATAGCAATAGCATAAAATCCTGGGTAAGCCAGATACACTTCTTCAATACTATTTGAAGCAGGGTCGTTTTTTAAAATATAGGCTGCATCCTGATTTAATTTTTCAAGAACAGAAGGCAGTTTTTCTAAATATTTTTCCCAAATCGAATCGCATAAATGGGATGGTTTTTTGCAAGCAATTGCTGAAATTTCTTTAAAAAGAAGCTCAAGTTCATCGATGCTTTTATCCAATGAGGCACTCCCGTCAAACAAGGTGTAGAATAGCTTTTCGGTGAAGACTTCTGTTTTTGTTTTAATGCTATAATTGATTGAAAAATCACTTTTCAATGCATTGATATTTTGGATAATCTGATTTTTTGTCACGATTATAAATTTGATTCGATTTAATAAGCTGTAAAAGTAGGTGTTTTTTAGAAAAGTGCCGAATAATTTTTTGGCATTTCGTTTCTATTTTGTGAATTAGTTTAAAGTATTTTGTCGGATGTTAATTATGATTTTAAATATGTAAATTAGCCATTAAATTAATCAAGATTCAAGAAAATGACGACTAATAAAGAAGGGGTTAATAAATTAAAGCGTTTTTGGCAGCTTTTGGGGCCTGGATTAATAACAGGAGCTAGTGATGATGATCCGTCAGGAATTGCTACCTATTCTCAGGCAGGCGCGGCTTATGGACTTGCTACTCTTTGGACGGGGCTTTTGGCGTTTCCTTTGATGGCAGCTATTCAGCAAATGTGTGCCAAAATTGGATTGGTGACTTCTTTGGGCTTGACGGGGGCATTGAAAAAAAATTATCCAAGACCTGTCTTGTATTTGATGTTGTTGTTTAGTTTTCCGGCTATTGTGATGAATATTGGTGCTGATATTGCAGGAATGGGAGCTGTGGGTAACTTATTGTTCCCATCAATTGATGCGACTTTTTTCAGCGTGTTTTTTACCGTTTTGTTATTGGTGTTGATTATTTATTTACCGTACTTGAAAATTGCCGCGGCTTTAAAATACCTCTGTATTGTGCTTTTAGTGTATTTGGTGGTGCCTTTTTTGTATGACCAAGATTGGGGGTTAATAGCAAAGAATACTTTTATTCCTAGTATGGAATTCAATAAAGAGTTTGTTGGGATATTAGTAGGTATTTTAGGGACAACAATTTCTCCCTACCTTTTCTTTTGGCAAGCCACAATGGAGGTAGAGGAGATGAAGCATAAAAATCATTTAGTAGTCAATAAAAAAATCATTAGCGACATGAAGCAGGACGTTGATTTTGGAATGACGTTTTCAGGCTTAGTAATGTACTTTATTATTTTAACTACTGGTACGGTTTTGTACAATGGTGGAATCCATCAAATTGACACGGTAGAAGAAGCGGCTATTGCGTTAAAACCTTTAGCAGGAAACTTAGCGTATTTGCTTTTTGCAATAGGAGTAATTGGTACTGGTTTGCTTGCTATTCCTGTTTTAAGCGGTTCATTGTCTTATATTATTACAGAAACGTTTGGTTGGGAACAAGGGTTGGATAAGAAATTTCATGAGGCGAAGGCATTTTATGCTGTTATTGCAGTTTCATTAGTTTTGGGGTTGTCGCTGAATTATGTGGGAATTTCTCCAATCAAAGCGTTAATTTACACAGCTATTCTTTACGGATTGACCGCGCCGGTACTTATAGCTATTATACTTCATATTTGTAATAATAAAAAGGTTATGGGTAAATTTACCAATAGTACAAGATCTAATATTCTTGGATTTTCGGCTTTGATTATTATGACAGTTGCGGCAGGTGCTTTGCTCTATTTGCAGTTTGGAAGTTAATTGAAGGTTATAAAAAGTGTTTGTAATAGTAGCTGCCAATCATAAAAACACCATTGATGATTGCTATAATGAGTAGTGCTTTTTTATAGTTTCGTTTTCTATTTAAGAAATGTAATCCAATAAAAAGTAGTAAAAGAAGACAAGAATAAATGGCGGGATACATCTTAAAAGCGCCTTCAAAATCGCCTTGGAAAACTAACACAAAAGCACGTTGAAAACCACAGCCCAAACACTCTATTCCGAAGAGTGTTTTACTAATGCATGGGAACATGTATTTTTCTAAATTCAAAGTGGATTTCTTTTTACAATTTTACGAAAAAATAACCAACCTTTTTAAGAATAAATTTGATGTTATTTTAAATTGTTTACTTTTGAAAAACCAAATTTAGAATGATGAAAAAAATTATGATTCCGATGATGATTGTCGCTTTTTTGATTGCTTTTTATGAGCAGCAAAAAGCGAATAGTAATGTTTATATTACGGTAGGAGCTATTGCAGTTTTTATGTATGGAATGATGCGATTGAGTGCAAAAACACCAAGTAAAAATCAAGATAAAGAAGAAGAGAATGTTTAGCATAGGAGATGAGGTTTCGGTTTTGGACGAAGCGGTAAATGGTGTAGTGCTTTCAGTCAAAGGAGAGCAAATTACCATTGAAACTACGGATGGATTTGTGATGACATTTTTTGTCAATGAATTAATTAAAACAAACAAATCCAGTAACTTAATGGATTCTATCAGAAGTTTTAATTCAGGTGAAATAAAAAAAGAGAAAGAACTCCCAAAACCAAGAAGTTTTGTAAAAGAGTGCAAAGAAAAACGTGAAATTGGCGTTCCTGAATTTGATTTACACATTGAAAAATTAGTTCCAAATAAACGAGGAATGTCAAATTATGATATCTTAACATTGCAGTCGGAAACGGCAAAAAGACATCTTGATTTTGCTATCCGAAATCGGATTCCAAAGATTGTTTTTATCCATGGAGTTGGAGAAGGAGTTTTGAAAGCTGAGTTGGATTTTTTGCTTGGGCGTTATGATAACATTTCGTTTCAAGATGCCAATTATCAAAAATATGGACTAGGAGCTACCGAGGTATATATTAAACAAAATAGCAAGTAAAAATCAATTCATTCGGATTTGATTTTGTATAAAAAAGCGGCTTTATTTTATTGCAAAATAGAGCCGCTTTTTTATGTGTTTTTTGTTCAGAAAAAGCATCTAATTGGTCGTGATTAAATCGCCTAAGACATAGCTATCTCCAAGAGTGAAATTATTGTTTCCTTTAACAAAAGTTACTTTCTTAAGAACGATGTGATGAGTGTAGGAATTAAGTACATTCGTAGTAGTAACTTCAATAATGCCTTTTACATTTGCAACTCCTGCTTCTGCAATCCATTCCTGGCTAATTGCTGGAACAGTCGGAATAGTAGCATTACAAAAATAATTAGGGGTCACCACTCCGTTTGTAAATAAGCGATACACTAATTTATTATTTGTAGTGCCTAGTAATGCTGTTCTAGGAGTGTTTAATGGTGTGATTTGATTTTGAATCAAATTAGTATCAATATTATCAAGTGTTACAGCTTCTCCACTATTGTAATTGTAGATTTGTTTTGATGTAGGACATTGTTCTAAAGTTTCGTCAAACCCAAAAACTAAAGGAGTGATAGTTCTACTATAGTCACCAAAAGCAAATGTCTCATAGACTTGAGTTCCGTTTTGTTTAGCAAACGTAATGTTTTTGAATACAATGTTGTGGTTGTACCCTGTGATAGAGGTACGTCCTGTAGTGGCATTGGTTGTTTTAATAGCTGTAGTTGTAATTTGGATTTTTCCAGCAGTAGCTATCCATTCATCCGTAACGGTAGGTGTTGAAGGCGGAATAGTTTCGCAAAACATACTGCTTGAAATGGTTCCGTTATAAAAACGATAAACCACACGATTGGTACTGTTGATGTCAATAACAGTAGGGGTTCCAACAGGAGTTGGTTCGTTAGTAAAGGAACTAGAAGGGATTTGAATCAGTAAAGCTTCTTGTCCTTTAATTTTATAGATGATATTGTTAGTACTACAACTTTGAGTGGTTACTGTATCAAAACTGATTACTTCTTGAGTTAAATTTCCGTCGTCACAGCTGTTGAATAGCAATGCTATAATTAGCCCACATAATACTCTTTTCATTTTTCGCATATTTGGGTCAAAAATAGTCAAAAAAACGATAATTAATTAGTAGGATTAGACTAATTGTGAAGATATTTTATAAATTTGCTCGTATGAAGAAAGTATATTTAGATAACGCCTCTACCACTGCAATTCGTCCAGAAGTGATTCAAGAAATCACTCGATTAATGACTGAAGATTATGGAAATCCTTCCTCAACGCACAGCTTTGGCCGAAATGCCAAAAGTGTTTTGGAACTTTCTCGAAAATCTATTGCGAAACAACTGAATGTAGTAGGTTCTGAAATCTTTTTTACCTCTTCAGGAACTGAGGCTAACAATTGGATTTTGCGTTCAGCAGTCAGAGATTTAGGGGTTCAACGCATCATTACTACTAAAGTAGAACACCATGCGGTTTTGTATCCTGCTTTGGCTTTGCAAAAAGAATTTGACATTCAGGTAGATTTTGTGAACATAAAATCGGATGGAAGTATTGATGTTACACATTTAGTTGAATTGCTTTCACAAGAAGTGAAAACCTTGGTGAGTTTAATGCATGTGAATAATGAAGTAGGAGTAGTGCTGGATTTAGAACGAATAGCGATTATTTGCAAAGAACACAATGCTCTTTTTCATTCGGACACAGTACAATCTGTAGGAAAAACTGAAATTGATTTAAAGGCATTGCCTATTGATTTTATTTCTGCTAGTGCGCATAAGTTTCATGGTCCAAAAGGAATTGGGTTTGCTTTTATTCGTAAAAATTCAGGATTACAACCCTTGCTTTTGGGGGGAGAACAAGAAAAAGGAATGCGAGGCGGAACAGAATCAATCTATCAAGTAGCCGGAATGGCAAAAGCCTTGGAAATGGCATATGCTAATCTTGATAAAGAAAGAGTTTATATCGCTGATTTAAAACAATACTGTATTTCTCAATTGACTAAAGAATTTCCTAATTCAAAAGTAATTGGTACCGAAAATGGCTTTTATAATATTATAAACGTAATCCTACCTTTATCAGATGACAAAGCAGGAATGCTATTGTTTCATTTAGATATCAAAGGGATAGCTGTTTCTCGCGGTAGTGCTTGTCAATCAGGCAGTAGTAATCCGTCACATGTTTTGGCTGAAATTCTTTCTGCTGAAGAATTAACTAAACCGAGTTTACGTATTTCTTTTAGTCACTACAATACTAAAGAAGATATCGATTATCTTATTGAAGTATTAAAAACGGCTTAGTTCTGCTTTCAGGTTAGAATAACTATTTGCTAAATTATATTCAGAGTATTTTTCCATAATCAATCGCGCTTTGAAAAAGCACAACGTAGATTCAGCACCCTGGTTAATGTTCACATGGGTATCTTCTAAACCATCATAAGAGGCGCCATTTTCAGGATTATACATAATTTGTTTCAGATGATTATTGCCTAAAAACCATACGAAAGCCAATTGGAGTTGATCTTTGTATTTTTTATTTTTGGTAATTTCATAAAATAAATCCAAAGCTATAATTGTAGTAGCTACTTCTATGGGCTGTTCACCATAAAAAAATCGTTCATTTTCTTTTTTGAACCATCCTCGGTTAGAAATTACTTTCAATTGTCCTTTCATGAAATAGTGGGACAATAAGAAGTCGAAAGTGATTATGGCAATTTTTTTGTATTTCAGTTCTCCAGTAACTAAGTAACTGTACATCATAGCTTCAGGAAGCACATTGTTAGCATAGGTCATATAATCTTCGTACCAACACCAATTTTCTTCTGAATGGATGTCGTAATGACGTAGCAATTCATCAGCTAATCTTTCGATAGCCATTTTGACATCTTCATTTTTATACGTCAAATAATAATGATAAAGTCCTTTTATAGCATAAGCGATGGCTCTAGGCGATCTGATAGTATCAATTTTTTGGATGGCTTTGTCCCAACATTGTACCGCACGCGAAATCATATCTAAGGGTAAAGTATCACGATGTGAAATCACTGTTCCTAAACTCCAGAGCGCTCTGCCATTAGCATCTTCAAGATTTACTTCTTCATTTTGAGGAGTTAATTGACCGTTAAAATCTTTGTAGTTGTTAAACCAGCCGTCTTTTTCTTGAATTCCTTCGATAAAACTCAAATAGGTATTGGCTAATTTCAAACAATTTTCATCGGGATATACTTTGTTGTAAAGCACCATATTAATTAATGCCCTTGCATTGTCATCAAGAGTATATCCTGACTCAGGATCAGGTTGACTAAATTTTGAAAATTGTAGAATACCTTGGTCTGTAGTTAAATTTTTAATGTGATCGAATTTTATTGGAGGAAAATTAAATTTTAAGTCATCTTCTCGATTAGTCAATTGGTCAAAAAGCAGTCGGTATTGAATAGCAATGTTTTTCCAAGAGGTCGAACTTGAAGTAGCAAACGCATTTTTACCCATTCCTACTCGGGTTTCTGTATTTTCTATCAAACGGAATATGGCTTCTTGAAATTCGTCTGATTGATCGAAACCATTTAATAGAATTCCGTTTTCGTTGTGTAGTGATTCTTTGGCATGTGGAATAGGGGTTGAAATGACAGCGCAGCCACAGCTCATGGCATAAGCAAATGTACCACTCACCGCCTGATTTGGGTCTTTAGAAGAGAATAAATAAATGTCAGATAACGTTAAGTAATCGAGAAGTTCTTTTAATTCTAAGTACTCATTTACAAAAATTACGTTATTCTCAAGATTTTGTCTTTTGACAATGTCAATAAGGAAATCACGGTATTTTTCGCCCTCTCTTCTAAGAATTTCGGGATGTGTTTTTCCAATCACTAAATAAACTACCTCGGGATACGAACTTACAATTTCAGGCAGTGCATATAACACGGTCTCGATTCCTTTATTTTCGCTAATCAAACCAAAGGTTGACATTACAATTTTATCAGAAAAATTGAAGTCGGTTTTAAGTTTTTCTTTTTGTTCCCAAAGGACGGTATGATTTCCGTGCGGAATGACTAAAATTTTAGAGGGAGTTACTTCATAATCGGAAGTTAGTATATTTTGAGAGTTTTTGGTCAAAACCACAATTCTGTCCGATAGGTCGGCAATGGCATGAACCACTTTTTGTCTTTTTTGGTCAGGGTTGGGTAAAACGGTATGAAACACCGTAACAATAGGTTTATTCAACGCAAGAATGAATGATAAAATATAATCTCCAAATTCGCCACCAAATAACCCAAATTCGTGTTGAATACAAACTAAGCCAATATCATTTCGTTCGTTTATTTTTTCGGCTACAAGTCTATAATCGTCAATATTTGAGGTGGACAAAGTATATTTTACTTCATCGCTATATTCAAATTGCTGTCCTTCGTTTTCTAGCGCACAAACTTCAATGGGTAGGGTATCACCAAAAACATTAGCAACAGCATTTACAATATCATTTGAAAAAGTGGCTAATCCACATTCACGAGAGGGATAGGAGCTTACTAATAACATTTTTATTCCAGTATCAAATTTCATAATCAGCGGGTATTTAGGATTGTTTTCTTAATTCAGTCAATAGTTCATTGATGTCGCACTTTGCCACTGCAACATGCCTGTCGGCAACGCCATAATAGATGTATAAATCAGTTCCAAACAAAGCATGTCCAGTAGGAAAAACAACATTATTGACTACGCCTTCTATTTCCCACGGTTTAGATGGAGAAAAGAGAGGGTAGGGAAGTCTTGCCAATTCAATTTCGGGTTTATCCAATTGAAGTAAAGCGGCTTTGGCGTGGTAAATTTTTCCAGTTGTGGTTTCTTGAACCCCATGATAAATAAGTAGCCATCCGTACTCTGTTTCAATTGGAGGTCCACCCGCACCTATATAATCTACTTCAAAATAGTCTTTTGGATCTATCACAATATGATGAATTAGATTTTTGAGATAGTCCTCCCAAAATGCTTCGGTAAGTTCGCTCCAATTCTCAAATTGTACAATTTGAATTCCTGGCCAAATGCGATGAAGTAATACAAACTTTCCGTTGACTTTTCTTGGAAACAACACAATATCTTTATCTCTAAGTAATCGATTTTCATCATCGACGAGTCCTATTTGTGCAAAAAGATTATAATATTGATGGTATTTAGGATTCAATTTTTTACCACCGCAACAGTTGACATAATCTTCATATTCTTGATAGTTAACGTGAGGCGTGATGATGCCGTGTTTTTCAAAATGTACTAAATCTTTGGAAGTTGCCAATGCTCCCATAGCATTAACGCCATCATAAGCAGTATACGTGATGTAATAGGTGTCTTCAATTTTCACAATTCTAGGATCTTCAACACCATGTTTTTCATAATCGAATTCACGAAGAATAAGCGGTTGTTCATTTCGTTCGGTAATGCTAAGCGGACCCTCTGTTTTGGCATATCCAATGGTAGAAAAATTGCCGTGTTCTACCGCCCGGTATAAAATATGAAGGATACTGCCTTCTTGATAAATTCCCGCATTGAAAACACCGCTATTTTCAAAATTAAATTCGGTAGGACTTAATAGGATGCCTAATTTTTCTATTGTTACCATGATGTGATTAGTATTTTTTATCAGTTTCTGGAGATTCTTTTTGTTTTATTTTCAGCGCTTTTAATCGTTCTTTTTCTTGTTTTTTAAAATACCCTCTAAATAGAAAATTATGTTGTACGGCTTTTAAATCTTCATTTAAAAGAAAGCTAGCGGTATTTAAATTTGTCATTGTTGAATCTATTTTTCGGACTAATTTGGGGTTGTTAGACAGGTAATTAATAGCGCCTTTTCCATCTTTAATATTCAAAATAGTTTTGTCTAGATTTTGAGAAATGGCATTGATCTTAGCACTTGATTCCTCTATATTGAAGAGTATGTTTTTTATTTTACGCGCCGTCAAAGTATCTTTTAAAACCCCAATCAAACTGTTTTTTTGATCCAATTCATTTACAACTTGGTTTACTTTATGGATTAATTGCGCAGTCCCTTTGCTAGTAATTTTTAAATTAGACACAATTGCTTTTACCTCATTAGCCACTATTGAATCCTTAATTAATACGCCAATAGTTCCTTTTCCATCGTTAATTTGTTGGGTTGTTTTCAGCAAATTAGTAGATATTAATGCTACATTTTTATTCGTTATATCCAGTGTATTTAACATCTCGTCTGTACTAACTTTATTGATAGATTTTATTTCGTCTCCAGCCCTAACGGGAAGAGAACTACCTTTGCCAGGCAGGATATTAATTATTCGATTGCCAACTAATCCGTCAGAACCAATAATTGCAACCGCATTTTTATTGATGTAGCTAAATATACTTTTGTCAATAATCATATCTACTTTTATAATAGTGTCGCTAATCATTTCAATGGAACGAACAGTACCTACATTTACACCTGAGTAACGAACATTGTTACCTAATTGTAATCCGTTTACATTATTGAAAACAGAAATTAAATGATTTGTTTTTCCAAACATTTTTTGCTTGTCGCCAATGAAATAAACTGCCAATACAAAAAGTAATAGACCTATAATGACAAATAGTCCCAATTGTATTTTTTGTCCCGTTGTTTTTTCCATTTTTGTTTTTATTTAAAAAACGCTTGAATTTTACTGTCCTTGGACTCTGATAATTCATCAAAGGTTCCTTCTGCATAATTTATCCCATCAACTAATAAAATCATTCTGTTTGAAATCACTCTTGCACAATCCACATCATGTGTAATGATGATGGATGAGGTATTGTATTTTTCTTGAATGGACTTCATTAGTATTAAAATTTCTTTTGCCGTAATAGGATCTAATCCAGTTGTAGGCTCGTCATAAAGAATGATTTTTGGTTGAAGAATTAATGTTCTTGCTAGTGCAATTCGTCGTTTCATTCCTCCAGAAAGTTCTTCAGGCATTAAATCAAGGGTATGACCTAATCCTACATTGTTTAAGGCTTCCATTACTAATGGAGTGGTGTCTTTAATGAAACCAAATTTTTTAGTATGCCGCCTTAATGGGAATTCTAGATTTTCTCTAACGGTCATCGAATCATATAAAGCACTTCCTTGGAAAAGAAAACCCACTTCTGTTCTTAGTTCGTCCAGTTTTTCCTGATTCAATTGACCTACATCTTGTCCCATTATTTTAATAGAGCCACTATCGGGTTCTTCTAAACCAATTAAACATTTTATCATCACTGATTTTCCAGAACCTGATTTCCCCATAATAACTAAGTTTTCACCTTCACTTAAAATCATATTAAAACCATTCAACACACAATTAGAGCCGTAGCTTTTCTTTAAGTTTTTAATTTCAATTATGGGGTCGTGAGCTATCATGTTTTATAAATCATAAAAAATATCAGTAACAAAAACTGCAATAAAATCAATTATAAATAATAACATCGATGTAAATACGACTGCCGAATTAGCTGCAAGACCTACCCCAGCGGTTCCTTTTTTACAGTAATACCCTTTGAAACACCCCACTAATCCGATAGCAAATCCAAAAAAAAATGTTTTTATAGTTGCCGGAACTAAATCGCCAAACTCTAGCGAATCAAAAACCTGGTTGTAATACAGTAAAAATGAAACATGACCTTTTATATTTTCAACTAAATACGACCCATAAATCGCAATGGCATCACCAAAAATGACTAGAATAGGCAGCATAAATGTGGTGGCCAAAATTCGAGTAACAACTAAATATTTAAATGGATTGGTTCCCGAAACTTCCATTGCATCAATTTGTTCAGTTACTCGCATGGAACCTAGTTCAGCACCAATTCCCGACCCAATTCTTCCCGCACAAATTAAAGCCGTGATGATAGGGCCAATTTCTCTAATAATAGAAATACTTACCATGGAGGGCATCCAAGATACAGCACCAAATTCCTGCAGTGTCGGTCTAGATTGAAGAGTAAAAACTAATCCAATAATAAATCCTGTCACCGCAACAAGTAGCAAAGATCTATTCCCCATATAATAGCATTGCCTAATACATTCCTTTAGTTCAAAAGGACGTTTGATACTTTCTTTTAAAAAACGCCATCCGAAAAAAGAGAGTTCGCCAATCTCCACCAAAAAAACATTGATTAGCTCTATTATTTTAGAAATACTATTCATGATCAACGAATTAATTTTAGTAAGAAATGACTTCTCAAATATACAATTATTAATTATTGATTTTCAGTAAGTTAAGGTGTTTTGTGTCCGATTTTTCGGTCGTTTGTCGAAAAAACAGAAACTTCAGGAGTGGTTGAATCTTGTGTAAGGAAGATAGGTCACAATAATTTCGATACCTCTTGTGATGAAGTAAGCCAAGGCATTGGTTATTCTTGAATCAATAGTATTTTTGGTTTGAAATGAATCCTTGGTTATTTTTTGGCATTGTAAAAGAATAGCTTGAAGCTCATTGTTGAAGAGTTGTGCAAAATCAACAGATTGAATACCCACATTCATTTCGATACTAGCATAAGAACTCAAATTGTTGAGGTTAAACGACCCTATAGTAGACCAAGCCACGTCAACGATCATTGCTTTTCCGTGCAAGACGGATTGATCCCATTCAAACAATTCAATGTTGTGTCTCAATAATTTGGAATATAAATAACAGGAAGCTCTACGTGTCATGGGTAAATCAGAAACACCAGAAAGAATTAATTGAATTTGCACATTATTTTTGGAAGCTTTTAATAATGCTTTTGTCAATTTTCGACCAGGAAGAAAATAACTTCCTACAATGGTAATTGTTTTTTGAGCATTACTAATGGATTGAATATAGGCTTTTGAGATTTCATTTTTTCTATTGAGCCAGTCATTCTGCAAAATTTGAATAGTAACATTATCCTCAAGTTCAGTAATAGCGCGTATTTTTTTGCGTAAGCCACTTTTCTTTTTAAAATAATTTGCTTTACAATGAGATTGAATCTCTTTCGCAATTGGGCTGTTGATTTCAATTGCAAAATCCAGCCAGGCTTTTTTGTATGTACTTCCTGAATATCGATTGGTAATATTAATTCCTCCAATAAGCGCTACTTTCCCATCAGCCACGACCACTTTTTTATGCAATCTTCTTCCGATGTAAAAAGAACTTGCAGAGAATAAAGGAGAAAATAAACGGATATTTCCTCCCGCTTGTTGTAGTTGGGTAGTAATTTCATTTGGAAACGAAAGTGAGCCAAATCCATCCAATAATAAGTATATTTTTACGTTGCGCTGAAGGGCTTTTTTTAGAGCAAATAAGATGCGTTTGCCTGTTTCATCATTCTCAAAAATATAAGTTTGGATGTGGATTTCCGTTTCCGTTTCATTAATAATTCGTTCCAATCTAGAAAAATAATCCTCTCCACTATGTACAAGTTGGACAGATTGGAGAGGGGTAGTATTTCTTTTTGATTCAAGCATATCATTATTGGAATTCGCGGTTAGTGTATTAAAATTACACAATTTTATTGAGCTACAAAACCACCATCAACCACCATAGGATGTCCTGTTACAAACGATGCTTCATCGGAACACATCCAAACTACCACATTGGCGACTTCTTCGGGAGAGCCAAATCGCCCTACAGGTTCCATTTTAGCAAATTGTTTTTCGGCCTCTTTTTCTTTTTTGGTTACTCGTTCGATCATTGGAGTGTCAATAATTCCAGGACAAACAGCATTGACCCTAATGCCTTTTTGAGCATATTCTAATGCGGCTGTTTTTGTCAATCCAATCACGCCATGTTTAGAAGCAACGTATGCGGGAGAGCCATAAAACCCAACTAATCCAGCGACAGAAGCACAATTGATAATCACTCCTTTATGGTGTTTTAACATTTCAGGAATTTCGTATTTCATGCAAAGCCAAATCCCTTTTAAATTAATAGTCAAGGTGTTGTCCCAATTTTCTTCAGAACAATCGGCAGTAATAGCTACTCGACCTTCGATTCCCGCATTATTGAAAGCATAATCCAATCGCCCAAATGCGGCTATTGTTTTTTCTACCATTAATTTTACTTCCGTAGAATTAGATACATCGCACTGAATAAACAGCATTTTGTCGGCTATTTTTTTGATAGCAGAAAGCGCTTCTGAATTTTCGGTTTTATCTACAACAACTACTTTTGCTCCTCTTTTTGCAAAAGCAATAGCTGTTGCTTTACCAATTCCAGAAGTTCCTCCTGTAATAAGTGCTACTTTATTTTTGAATAGTGTTTCCATAGTATTAAATTGTTTTGTATTTGATTTTCTTTACTTTTTTTTCTGCTTCCAAAATATTTTCAATGCCTTTGATCAAAGCGTCTGGGGTAAATGATATGCTGTCAATACCTTCTGCAACCAAAAACTGAGCAAAATGGGGTAGGTCACTAGGAGCCTGACCGCATAAACCTACTTTTATTTCAAATCGTTTAGCTACCCGAATGGTTTCTTTAATTAACGATTGAATCGCTGGGTTTTCTTCGTCAAATAAATAACTCACTAGCGAAGAGTCACGATCTAAACCTAAAGTAAGTTGGGTTAAATCATTGGAGCCAATTGAAAATCCGTCAAAGAGTTTAGCAAATTCATCAGCCAATAAGACATTACTTGGAATTTCTATCATGACATATACTTGTAACCCATTAATTCCTTGGACTAATCCATTTTTAGACATCTCATTAAGTACATTTTCTCCTTCTTCGACGGTTCGGCAAAACGGAATCATTAATTTGACATTAGTGAGACCCATTTCATCACGAACTTTTTTCATGGCTTTGCTTTCTAAAGCAAAACCTTTTCTGTAAAAATTGCTGTAATATCTTGAAGCTCCACGAAATCCAATCATCGGATTTTCTTCATCTGGTTCGAAATACTTACCACCAATAAGGTTAGCATATTCATTACTTTTAAAATCACTCATTCGTACAATCACATCTTTCGGATAGAAGGCGCAGGCTACGGTAGCGACTGCTTCGGCTAGTTTTTCTATGAAATAATCTTTAGGGTCGACATATCCTTTGGTTAATTGAGCGATTTGATTAATGGTATCCTGATCGGTAATTTTTTCAGGTTCACATAGCGCCAGCGGATGTATTTTTATAGTGTTTGAAATAACAAATTCCATACGCATTAATCCCACGCCTTGATTCGGGTAGTAACTCCATTCAAAAGCCTTTTCTGGATCGGCCAAAATGAGCATTGGCGAGGTTTTAGGTAATTGTAGTTGGCTAAAATCATGCTCCGTAATTTTCCATTGGAGTAGCCCATTATAGATAACGCCTTCATTTCCTTCTGCACAGGATACCGTAATTTCTTGACCGTTTTTTATATTGGTTGTTGCATCACCGCATCCTACAACGGCTACGGTGCCTAATTCTCTTGCTACAATTGCGGCGTGACTTGTGCGTCCTCCTTTATTAGTTACAATTGCTGCCGCCTTTTTCATGATAGGATCCCAATCAGGATTGGTTACATCAGTTACAATAATTTCTCCCTCTTGTACTAAATGTCCTTCCTGGGCACTTTTCAAAATACGAGCTTTGCCTGAAGCAATTTGGTCACCCAGAGCAATTCCTTCAGATAAAACCGTTCCTTTTTCAAGTAGAGTGTACGTCTTTCTGATTCTTGGATTCGTTTTAGTATGGATTGTTTCGGGTCGTGCTTGTACAATATAGAGTTGATTATTCATGCCGTCTTTTGCCCACTCAATATCCATTGCTTTTTTGTAATGTTTTTCTATAGAGTAGCACCATTGTGCTAGCTGAATAACTTCAGCATCGCTTAACGAAAAACGTTCCTGATTTTTTATGTCGGTTTCGATATTAATAATTGTATTGGTAGCCGAGGTGTTTTTTTGTTCCTCATTATAAATCATGGTAAACTCTTTCTTTCCACAATGTTTTTTGATAATAGGATGCCATTTTTTATTTTCTAATGTGGGTTTGAATACCATCCATTCGTCTGGCGTAACAGTACCTTGAACAATATTTTCACCCAAACCCCAAATCCCATTGATGATAATAGTGTTTTCAAAACCAGAATCAGGATCAATAGTAAAAGCCACTCCCGAAGCCGATTTGTCACTTCGTACCATTTGTTGAACACCCACAGAAATTGCAATATCAAGTTGTTCAAACCCCATATCGAAACGGTATTTGATAGCTCGATCAGTAAATAAGGAAACAAAACAGTGATGAACAGCATCTAGTAATTGTCCTTCTCCAGAAACATGTAAAAAAGATTGCATTTGTCCAGCAAAACTAGCTGTAGGCAAGTCTTCTGATGTCGCGCTACTCCGAACAGCTACACTTGCTAGATCAATCTTACATTCCTTACTCAAAGATTGATAGGCATCATAAATTTCTAGTACAATTGCCTTCGGGATGACCGCGGAGAGAATTAATTTCCTTGCGGCAGTGCCTACATCCGATAGGTTAGAGTAGTCAGTTGTGTCTAATGAGTGGAGTAAATCCTCCAATGCTTTTTCTAACTGATTTTCTTTACGGAACAAACGATATCCTTCGGCAGTAACTGCAAACCCATTCGGAATTTGAATTCCAATAGGACTAAGTTGGTTGTACATCTCGCCAAGCGAGGCATTTTTTCCTCCAACTTCATTAATAGAATCCATTTGTATTTCATTAAAGAACAAAATGTACTTGTAATTCCCCATTTTTTTTATGATTTAAAAATTTAAAAACAACCATTAAAAACACACTATATATAGGATGCTTATTAATTGAAAATTTTCGGTTTGGGGAATTCAAACAAAGAGAGTAGGAGTCTCTAATTAAAACAATAATATAAATATAAGAAATAAATAATTGATTTTCAATACTATAAATGATAATTTTAAATTATTATGGCGTTACCTGTTTGCTTCGTAGCCTCGCAAGTACAGGTCGGGCTATCCGCTATAAGTCCTCGCTTAGTTGCGCTTTGCTCCACATCGCTGTGGGCTTTTCGCTACTATCCCTAATGCGGGTTTACCTTCAATAACAATAACAATAACAATAACAATTTCAAAATTCAAAGTTCAAAATTCAAAGTTCAAAATTCAAAGTTCAAAATTCAATAAGAATTTCAAATTTCCAAAATCTTATATTCCCTTATATTCCTTATATGGTAAAAAATTAATTTCAATAACAATTTCAAAGTTCAAAATTCAACATTCGTTGTTCAACATTCCAAGTTCAATAACATTTCAAAAACTTCTATGACTTATATGGTTTAAAAACCTGCGAATCTGCGGTGAATTCCGCCAAATAGTCTTTGCGTCTATCCAATTCAAAAAAAACTTTGTTATTTACAAAACTTTAAATCAGCGAGTTAAGAAAGAGGAAAAAAATAAAGTTTAAAAAAGCTTGTAAAAGTGGATTTAGGTTGTACTTTTGCACCCGCATTAGAGGCGACGTTCTTACTTAAATATTGAAAAGCGAGTTGAAATAAAATAGGAAGAAATTTTTATAAAAAGATTTGCTAGAGATAAAAAAGTAATTATCTTTGCCCTCCCTAAAAGGGGACAAGTTCTTAGAGATATTGAGTAAGTAGAAGTGGAGTAAAACGAGAAAAATATTTCTTAAAAAAACT